>NZ_JARHTQ010000100.1 GCF_029223525.1 Streptantibioticus ferralitis
GCGTGTTCATCGGCAGCTACCACTCCGGCTACGGCGACATCGTCGCCCAGGCCACCGACGAGCCCCCCGCCCAGCTGATGACCGGCAGCGCGCAGAGCGTCCTGTCCGGCCGCATCGCCTACGTCCTTGGCCTCGAAGGCCCCGCCGCCACCATCGACACCGCATGCTCCTCGTCACTGGTCGCCATGCACTGGGCCGGGCAGTCCCTACGCACCGGCGAAAGCACCCTCGCGCTGGCCGGCGGCGTCACCGTGATGGCCACCCCCGGCACGTTCGTCGAGTTCACCCGCCAAGGCGGCCTGGCCGGTGACGGCCGCTGCAAGGCATTCGCCGAGGCAGCAGACGGCACGGGCTGGTCCGAGGGCGCCGGCATTATCGTGCTGGAACGTCTCTCGGATGCCCGCCGCAACGGCCATCGCGTACTGGCGGTGGTGCGGTCGAGTGCGGTGAATCAGGATGGTGCGTCGAATGGGTTGACGGCGCCGAATGGGCCGTCGCAGCAGCGGGTGATTCGGCAGGCGCTGGCGGTCGCTGGACTGACGTCCGCCGATGTTGATGCGGTGGAGGCGCACGGTACCGGTACGACGTTGGGTGATCCGATCGAGGCGCAGGCGGTGTTGGCGACGTATGGTCAGGGGCGGTCGGAGGATCGGCCGTTGTGGCTGGGGTCGGTGAAGTCGAACATCGGGCATACGCAGGCGGCTG
>NZ_JARHTQ010000101.1 GCF_029223525.1 Streptantibioticus ferralitis
ACAAGGCGGGTACGACCACGAGTCTGGTGTCGGCGCCTGATCCTTCGGTGTTCGGTGAGGCGAAGACGCTGACGGCGACGGTTGCTGCTGTGAGTCCTGGGGCGGGTACTCCTACCGGTACCGTGGACTTCTTCGATGGCGGTACCCCCATCGGCAGCGCCACCCTCATCGGCGGGACGGCAACCATCACCACCAGTACCCTCGCCGTAGGTCCGCACGCCCTCACCGCCACCTACAACGGCGACGGCAACTTCAACAGCTCCACCTCGCCGGTCGACAACCAGACGGTGAACAAGGCGGATACGACCACCAGTCTGACGTCGACGCCTGACCCCTCCGCCTTCGGTGAATCGAAGACTCTCACCGCCACGGTGACCGCCACCCTGCCAGGCATCGGCACGCCGACCGGGACCGTCAGCTTCTTCGATGGGCTGACGTTGCTGGGAACCGCGCCCCTTTCCGGCGGCGTCGCCACGTTCACCATCAGCTCTTTGGCTGTCGGTCCGCACGCCCTCACCGCCACCTACAACGGTGACGGTGACTTCAACGGTTCGACGTCTGCGGTCGACAACCAGACGGTGATCAAGGCGGGTACGACCACGAGTCTGGTGTCGGCGCCTGATCCTTCGGTGTTCGGTGAGGCGAAGACGCTGACGGCGACGGTTGCTGCTGTGAGTCCTGGGGCGGGTACTCCTACCG
>NZ_JARHTQ010000102.1 GCF_029223525.1 Streptantibioticus ferralitis
TCTGCTTGGTCAGGCGCCGATGCCAGGCGAGCAGGGTATGTGGCGAGACGATCCGGTGGCCGTGGAGTCGCTGGGGCAGGAGTCGGGCGAGGGCGGCCAGCAGCGCCCGATCCGGCCAGTCGGGCTTCGGCGCCGTGACCTGTCTGCGTAGCACTGTGACCTCGTGGCGCAGGATGAGTATCTCGGCGTTCTTGGCCGCGGTAGACCGGCATGGCAGAGCGAGCCACGCGAAGGTCCGCGTGGCGAGCAGGTAGATCATCCGTATGAGCACGAGGACTGATCATGCCCGACCGTGGGGACAACGCCCAGGTCAGCAGCGGTGAAGCAGTTTTGAAGCGCTACGGGCGTCCTCCAGATCCGTGATCAGGTTCCGCGCCGTCTGGGTGACCCAGGCCGCGTTCGGGTGGGCGGTCGTGCCCAGGATCCGAATCCGGCGACTGGCCTGCTCAATCACCGTCAGCACGTGCAGTCGCGCGCCGGTGAGTGTGACAGCCTCGAAGAAGTCGCACGCCAGGAGTTCTCGACGACGGTCCAAATCTGACCCTTTGACAGCGTGTCAATCCTGACCCTTTTGTGGATTTTCATCTGATTCTTGGCCTTGGTGATCAAGGTCAGGAGGGAAGGGTGATTCCCGTGGAGGACTGG
>NZ_JARHTQ010000103.1 GCF_029223525.1 Streptantibioticus ferralitis
ATGGCATACAGAGCGCGCTCACCGCCGCCGGTGAACTGTTCGTGCAGGGTGTGCCGGTCTCCTGGGACGGGTTGTTCGCTGGGCGGGAGCCGGGGTGGGTGGATCTGCCGACGTATGCGTTCCAGCGCCGCCGCTACTGGCCGCGGGTGTTGCCGGAGCGGACGTCGGGCCGCGACCTGGTCGACGCGCTGTTCTGGGAGTCCGTCGAGGGTGACCTCGGGTCGCTGGCCCGCACGCTGGGCGTCGACGACAAGGTGGTATCGGATGTCGTCCCGGCACTGCTCAACTGGCGCGAGCGCCGCCTCCGCGAGATGACGGCCGACGACTGGTGCTACCGCCAGCAGTGGGTTCCGGTCGACGGACTCCCGCAGAACTCCCCCGCGGGTCGCTGGCTGGTGGTCGTGCCCGGCGGCGACGATCCGTGGGTCACCAGTGTCGTCGACGCCCTGGGCCCGGATGCGACCGTCATCGAGCTGGACGACGTGAATGCGGAGCGGCTTGCCGGCACGGATCACGCCGGTGTGGTGTGGCTGCCGACCGCCGAGGAGGCCGGGGTGGCGGCGACCCTGCGGCTGGTCCAGGCGCTGCGCCAGTCCGGGCTGACGGCACCGCTGTGGGTGCTCACCCGCGGCGCGGTGTCC
>NZ_JARHTQ010000104.1 GCF_029223525.1 Streptantibioticus ferralitis
GGCATCACGCTTGAACTCCGCCGAGTACCGCTTGCTCATGTTGCTCTTGCTACTCACTACCTGGACTGCTTCCTCCGGGACTCATCCGTCCCAGTATCAGGCTGTCCAGATCAGTGGGGGAACTCCATTACGGCTGGGACTCCGACCGCAACGGCGGCTTTGCCTGGACCCAGACCCAGGAAAGCGACACCGGTTCGGGCACGAGCTACACCACCACCTACGTCCCGTCAACGCTGGGCTACGAAAACGGCGAACGGATGAGCCGGTGGACCATCGGCAGCAGCGACAACGGCTCAGGCAGCAGCTACGCGGAGAACAGCGCCCCGCACGACAAGGGGCACGCGTGGTGGGCTGAAAGTTGCGGTGATCCAGCATGCTGGGAAAATCCCGCCGTCACCCAGAGCCGGACACAAGGACCAGATCCCCTCGACGAGATCCTGCAAGCCGCCGCAGACGTCGTCAAATGCGAAACATGGTTGGGCGGAAACCACGATGAAGCTTGAAGCGCCCCGGGTTGGTCGGAGACTCTAGATCGCGGGTGTGACCTGGGGTTTCTTGGTTGCCGTGTAGTAGGTAGCTTCGTATTCGGCGGGTGGGACGTGGCCTATCTCACCGTGCAGGCGACGG
>NZ_JARHTQ010000105.1 GCF_029223525.1 Streptantibioticus ferralitis
CCCGGTGTGTCGATGGCCTGGGGCCCGTGGACCCCCGAAGTCGGGCTCACCGGCACGCTGTCGGAAGCCGACATCCACCGACTGGAACGCTCGGGAATGCCACCCCTATCGGTGGCCCAGGGCATGCGGCTGTTCGACCAGGCCGTCATCGCGGACATCCCACTGGTGGCCCTGGCCCGGCTCGACACCCCCGCGTTGCGAGGCCAGCCCGACTTGCCGGTCATACTCCGGGCACTGGTCGGCGCCCGGCCGCAGCGGGCCACGGCCGGCAACCACCAGCAACCCGACGGCCTCGCCCAGCAGTTGGCCGGACTCACCACCCAGCAACGCGGCCAGCACCTGCTCACCCTAGTCCGCGAGCACGTCGCCATCGTCCTCGGCCACAGCGGCGGGAACGATGTCGACCCTGCCCAGGCGTTCCGCGAGGCCGGCTTCGACTCACTGACCGCGGTCGAACTACGCAACCGACTCCAGACAGCGACCGGGCTGGCGTTGCCCGCCACCCTGGTCTTCGACTACCCGAACGCAACCCGGCTGGCGGCCCACCTCGCCGAGCAGTTAGGCCACGCCACCGAGACCGCCGTCCGGCAGGCGCTGCCAA
>NZ_JARHTQ010000106.1 GCF_029223525.1 Streptantibioticus ferralitis
GGCCCGCGATCTCAACCAAGTCGCGCCACACTGGAAGAAGGCGCTGAACCAGTTCTCACTCTTCTTCGAGGACCGGCTCAACGTCCGGTGAACGCCAAGGACTTACACAAAGTCCCTGACACGCCCGTGGTGACGCCGGGGACGAGCAGGCGGCCGACTTCGCCTTTCTGTCCCTGAGTGAAGCCTGAGCGGAGGGCCCGGTAGGCGGCGCCGTCCACCTGCGGCAGGCCTCAACGGCGGCTGCGGAACCGGTGGGCGACGCCGCTCGCGAGGGCGGCGGCTCGACGCCCTCGAGGCCGTTCCACAGCCGCTGGCCACGGCCCAGCACGATAGGGACCACGACGAGGTACGGCTGCTGTGGTGGGTGTGCGGCGGGCCGGTGCGGCGTTTTTCGTTTGTTTGTCCGGCCGGTAAGCGTTCGGTCCGGCCCGTGGCGGGGCGTTTTCTTGATCTATGGCCTGTTTCCGGGCAGGGCGGGGCCGCGCTGTGTGCTCGGGTGGTGATCGCGGGGGCTGGGGTAGGTCAGCCTGGTGGTTCGCCGGTGGTCAGGGTGGCGAGGGTGGTGGTGCGGCGCTTGGCCCGGGTGCGCCGG
>NZ_JARHTQ010000107.1 GCF_029223525.1 Streptantibioticus ferralitis
CTGCTCGTCCGTCGTCGCATCCGACGGCGATTCGTCGCCGGTCAGTTCAACGGACTCGGGCCCAACGGCGGTCTCGGTCATCTGGCGTCTCCTTGATCATCAGATCCGCCGTTGATTAGACACTCCCGCGGCGAGACGGCTACGTAACCCGGTTCCGCGACTACATGAATCCACTCGAAATCTCGGCGATTTGAGCGCCCCGTAAAGGAATCTCCGTGGGTGGAGGAGTGAGGTCCGGTGCAGTTGTGCGTGCCGTGCCGGAACCTGCGATGCCTCGGAGATCCAAACGAAAGGCCCTGGGCGTGTTCTGAGTTTGAGGTCACGGGAGGGCTGGCAGGCTGCGTAGCCAGAGGAGGGATCCGCGTAGGTGGAGCCCGGCGGGCATAGCTCTCGGGTGTCTTGTCGTAGCGAGTGGCCAGCCCCCGCCATTCCTTGAACTTGTTGATGCCGCGCTCAAGGAGCAAGCCGTACTGCACACATAGACGAGTTGACGGGAGGGAATGTCCCGGTCATCGGGGTTGATGGCTTGCTGGACGCTGCTGCCGTCGTGCGTCGGCTGCTTGAGCGGCAGGCTG
>NZ_JARHTQ010000108.1 GCF_029223525.1 Streptantibioticus ferralitis
GGCTGACGGCACCGCTGTGGGTGCTCACCCGCGGCGCGGTGTCCGCCCGGCCGGGCGAGCAGGTCAGTGGGGTATGGCAGGGCGGGCTCTGGGGACTGGGCCGGGTCGCGGCCCTGGAACTGCCCGCAATGTGGGGCGGCCTGATAGACCTGCCCGAGCAGCTCGACCCCGCCGCGACCGCGCGCTTGGCAGGCGTGCTGTCGACGGCCCACGGCGAGGACCAGCTCGCGGTGCGCGCATCGAGTGTCGTGGCCCGTCGCCTGGTGCACGCTCCGGGCCGCGGCTCCGGCAAGCCTTGGCGTACGGGCGGCACCGCGCTGGTCACCGGGGGTACCGGCGGCCTCGGGGCGTACGTTGCCCGGTGGCTGGTGGACCGGGGCGCCGAGCACGTGGTGCTGCTGTCCCGCCGTGGCCCGAATGCACCGGGTGCGGCCGATCTGCGAGCCGAGCTGGAGCAGACCGGAGCGCGGGTGAGCGTGCTCGCCTGCGACGTGGCCGACCGGGCGGCGATGACCGAGGTCTTCGCTGGCATACCGGCCGACCTGCCGT
>NZ_JARHTQ010000109.1 GCF_029223525.1 Streptantibioticus ferralitis
CCAGGGCCAGGTGCGACTGCTGACCGAGGCGGTGGCATGGCCGCAGAACGGGCGTCCGCGCCGAGCCGGCGTGTCATCCTTCGGCGTCTCCGGCACCAACGCGCACCTGATCCTGGAAGCCGCCCCCCACAGTGAGCGCCCCGACGGCGAGAACGCTGGCGGCGAGCCGGGCGATGCCCTGGACGCCGCGACAGTGTGGGTGGTGTCGGGCCGGTCCGCCGCGGCGGTGGCCGGGCAAGCCGAGCGGCTGCTGGAGCGAGTGGAGCACGACGCGGAACTGGACGCCGCTGGTGTGGCGTGGTCGCTGCTGCGGTCCCGGTCGCTGTTCGAGCACCGCGCCGTGATCGTGGGTACCGATCGTGGGGAGTTGCTGGCGGGTCTGGCGGGTGTGGCTGCTGGGGAGCCGGTGGCGAACGCGGTTGAGGGGGCTGGGGGTTCGGGTCGTCGGGTGGCGGTGTTGTTTGCGGGTCAGGGTGCGCAGTGGTTGGGGATGGGCCGTCGGTTGTATGGGGAGTCGGTGGTGTTCGCGGCGGCGTTCGATGAG
>NZ_JARHTQ010000010.1 GCF_029223525.1 Streptantibioticus ferralitis
CCGCGCACGCCTGCGCAAGCACCGCGAATACGGGTACATCACCCCGCTCGAAACCCGAGCCAGGCTCCGACAAGACTTCACCCCCGCAGCGTAGAAACCCGCTGTCCAAGAACAGGGGGGAACTTCAGGTGCGTCGTAAGGACTCGCCTTGCAGAACGCATCCCGGGGTTACCAGCGGATCCGGGGTGGACTCCTCAAGCTCGGCCACCGTCTGGGTGCTTCGACGATCCGCAGGATCCTCAAACGCCGGCACCCGAGCTGTGCACCAACACGACATGGCGGCAGTTCCTCCGCATCCAAGCTTCCACCACACTCGCCGTCGACTTCTTTCACAATGACTGGGCGGTCACCCTGCGGCGGCTGTATGTCGCGGTCCGACCACGCCACCGCCGATCTCACCCAAGATAGGAAATGGTTCGGCGACGCCTGCGGCAGGATCGCAGGCGTCGCCTCGGTACGAAGGCCGGACGGTCAGATCACAGCGCGGACGTCCGCCCCGGTGCCTCGCCCAGGCCGGTCGCACCGACTACCGCGGCCAGGCCGACTTCGTCCTGCGCGACCAGTTCGTTGACCTCTTCGGTAGTCACCGCGAGGGAGATGGCCCAGAAGTAGACGGCGAGACTGGCCGCGGCCACCACCAGTAGGTCCAACAGGTTCGGCAGCACGGCGAGTTCGCCACCGCCGGACCGGAACCCGTTGCTGTCGTAGTTGCCGACATAGCCGAGAAGCACGTTCATCGCCAGCCACACCGGGATCCAGGCGAAGCCCTTCCAGTCGGCCCTGGTGATCGGCAGCGGATCCTTCTTGCACACCTGGGTGACCGCAAAGATGACGAACCCGACGCCGATGCCGCTCTCGATCTTCCATGTGGTGTCGAAACCACCCCAGTAGATGACCAGGTTGGCGGCGATAAAACCAATGGGCGCGATCACCGCGGCGCCCTTGAGCCGGTAAGGGCGGGGCCGCTGCGGATCCCGCTTGCGCAGCGCGGTCAGCGCCACGGGGGCGAAGGCATACATGATCGCGGTGGCGGAGGTGACAAGGCCCACCAGGCTCTGCCAGCTGGGGAACGGCAGGAAGGCGACCTCACCGATGACGAAGGCCAGCGCCACGGCCCACACCGGGATGCCTCGACGGGTGAGCCTCGCAAACGTCTTGGGCAACTCGCGAGCGTGGCCCTGCGCGTAGGTGAGCCGCGATGAGGCCCCCAGGTACACCAACGCGGTGCCGGCTGGTGAGACGAACGCGTCGGCGTACAGCACGTAGGCGAGCCAGCCCGCGCCGGACGCCGTGGCGAGCGTCGCATACGGGCCGAACGCGCCCTTGTCGATCGGCTTGTCCCAACCGTGCGCCACGGTTGCCGGGTTGAGGGAGCCGATGAACGCGACCTCCAGCAGGATGTAGGTGACCGCACCGACCAACATGGCGATCAGTATCGCGCGGGAAATGTCCTTTTGCGGGTTGCGGGCCTCGCCGCCGAACTGGATGCACTGCTCGAAGCCTTGGGCGGCGAAGACCACACCGGCCGGAAGTGCCGCGAAGACGCCCTCTGGTCCCTTGGCCAGGAAACCGCCACCTGCGTGGAAGTTGCCCGGGTGGAACGACAGCGCGACCAGCACCACGATCGTCAGCAGCGGGACGGCGGCCTTCCAGATGACGGTGACCGAGTTGCTCTCCGACATGGATTTGGTGCCGACCAGGTTGACCACGGTGAACAGCGCCATCAGCACCGTTGCCCAGGCAAAGCCGCTGCCGGTCAGTGTGGAGTTCTGCTGGTTCAGCAGGTGCAGGTGATTGTTGACCCAGCCGATGTTGTCCAGGTAGGTCAGGCTGGCCTCGACCTCGATCGGTGCCAGTGTCACCGCCTGAAGCCAGGCGGACCAGCCTGCGGCGAAGCCGGCCAGACGGCCGAAGGCGAACGCGGGGAACCGCGCGGTGCCGCCGGCGACCGGGTAGGCCGTGCCTAATTCGGCGTGGATGAGAGCGAGCACACCGAGGATCAGTGTGGCCAGGATCCAGGACAGCAAGGATGCCGGGCCGGCATGGGTGGCGGCCTTGTACGCACCGAGCAGCCAGCCCGATCCGATGATCGAGCCGAGCGAGAGCATCGTCAGCCCGAACACGCCAACGTTCCGGCGCAGTTGTTGCTGCCCCGTGCCTGTTGCAGTACGGCCTGTCACTTCCGTCATGAACTACCTCAATGCTGTGAGCCAGGTCCGGTGTCCCCCGTGAATGCGCAACGATCACCGGACAGCGTCGCTGCGCGGTGGGAGGATCCCGGCCACGAGGTCGGCCCGGAGCACGATCAGGACAGGAAGGACCAAGAGCGTGCGCCTGAACGCCTATTGTCAGGCCGCGCTATCTCGATGCAAAGAGTTCGACAGCAACGCTGCTGTTGGCACGCAGCGCCCGCGAAGAGGCGTGGCCCCCTGAAGCAGCCACGCCTGGGTCGACCGCGCATGTGCCGGATCCCCAACCTGACGAGGAGTAACACGGACGACTTGGGTGAGCCGCGACGGTGGCAGCGTCGCACCGGGCCTGTCCCGCTCCACCCACTGCCCATGCCGATCACAGTTCCCGACCAACTCACCCACCTCAACGACCATCGCCGCGGCCACCTCGGCGGTGTCCCACACGAGTACGAATCCGCTGCGTGATCAGCACGGACGTAGTTCTTGGCGTCTGCAACGTTCATATGGTGATGACGGTGGTGACCGCCGGGAATTGGCCAATTCTCGGCCAAGCCTACGCGCCAGCGACCGAACGGCAACGGGATTCCGCCGATGCGCTTAGATGGAATGGATAACTCCCCGGCGTCGCTGCCGCATTCACGCCGTAGGCCGCTTCGCCGGGAACCAGGGGTCGGGCCCCAACAGGGGCGCTTTCGGGAAGGGGAACGGCACGGTGACGAACGAAACGAGTGTAGGTCGCTTCGTCGTGGGGATGAGCGGCTCGCTGGGAAGCTTCGGCGCGCTGCACTGGGCGGTCGCCCAGGCCTGCCGTACCGGCGCGCAGCTCCTGACAGTCATGGCGTGGGAGCCCCTCGGCGGTGAGCCGGTCTACAGGCGTGCCCCGTGTCCACCCCTGCTCGCACAGTACCGCAGGGCCGCGGACGAACGGTTACTGGCCGCGTTAGAGACGGCCTTGTCGGGCAAGCGACTTGACGTGCCGATGGAGACTTGGACAGTACGAGGTCCGGCGGGCCCCGTACTGGTGGCCGCCGCGGACCGAGCGGATGACGTGCTCGTGGTCGGAGCCCCTCGCGGCGGCGTTGCGCGGCGGGTGCTGCGGTCGCGGGTCATCCGGTACTGCCTGACTCACGCGACGTGCGCGGTACTGATCGTGCCGCCATCCCCCCTACAGCGTGACCTCGCCGCCATACGTCGGCGTATCGCCCTGAGACTCCCCATGGGGCCAGGTCTCCAGCGATGGTTTCTCACTCCGAGCCGTAGAGGTTGAGGGGTTCGCCTCTGTCTGACTGCTCCAGTCAAGACGACACCCCGCTCGCTCTCCAGATGCGGTCCGAACCGCGCGTTGGTCAGCGCCTCGGGTTCGCGCTCGTCCAGTCGTACGGGGCCGGGCGGGTAGCTCCCGTAGCTGAACACCGGAAGGCCGATCTCCACCAGTTCCGGTGCGTCGCGGTGCCACCCCCACACCACCATTCCCGCCATGCCCGCCGCCTCGGCCTCCAGCACCGCCAGGTCACCGACACAGGCCTCGTCCGAGGGCCGCTGTTGTCGATGCCCAGCACGTCACCTGGTACGGCCCGGCCGGACGCCTCCAGGAACACATCCACGCTCCCGTAGTGCCGCACCGGCAGCGCTCGCCCCGCGATCCGCTGCCCGGTGACGACCGTCCGAACGCCAGGGGCGCGGCGCGTAGCGGTACGCCGCGCCGTAGGCAGGCGTCGGCCACCACGGCGTGGACAGCTCGGCAAAGACCTTCAGCATGTGTGTCTCCCCGACTCGGCCCCGTCACCACCGGCGGGACGCGGACTCATCGGCCATCCTCACCCGCGCACGGCACCCGCCGCCGGGCCCGTGGCGCTTCGACGCCGGTCGCCTGGCAAGCGTTGGCGGACTGCCCCCTGCCACTTACCGCGAAACGGGGCCGGGTCGCCTCCCGCGCCGATACGTTGAGTCATCACGTCGTGGTGCCGCGATTGGGGATCGGGGGGGACGCGATGGTTTCAGAACGCGATCACATGGTGGCCGACCTGGCGCGCCAGGTGCTCCATCGGATACCGGAGGACCTGCTCGGGCCGGGCGAGTTGGAGCTCTTCGACGAAACAGCCGCGCTTTGGCTCACCCGGCGCGGGAAGCCGGGCAGCGCTCGTAACGACATGTTGGGGTTCGGACTCGACGCCGCGCTGCCCGTGGTGACCGCGGCGGCGCTGACGGCGGCGCACACCGCGGTGGGTTTCCTCTGGGAGGCGACCCGGGACGCGGTACGGGACGAGGCAAGCGGAGTGCTGCGGTCCGGGATCGACCGCGCGGTCGCCCGGCTGCGGGCACACCGACATCGCGAGGGCAGACCCGAGGTCGAGGGGGCCGGCCCCGCGGACAGACCGGACACCTTCCCGGCGAAGGGCCTGGACCCACAGCGGCTCACCCAGGTCCGCAAGGTGGCCTATGGCCAACTGATCGCCTCCGGGACATCCGAGGAGATGGCCGGATTGCTCGCCGATGCCGTGGTCGGAGCCCTTGCCGTGCGAGCGGACGGCCACCAGAAGTGAGCCGGCCCCTGGCGGCACCGGTCCGGCGAGCGGCACCACTGCGGATCGCGTTCCCGTTCCTGCTGGTGTCCTTCACGGTCCTTGCCGCGGCGCTGCATTGGGGAGACCAATGGGGAGCGCGTCTACTGGGGCGCGAACCATGGCAGTTCGTCGCCGGTCCGCTCGGTACCGTCTGCAACCGCGACGCGCAGAGCATGTACCTCTGGCCGACAACATGGAGCCGCTACCAGGACGCGACGCGCATGATGGGGCAGTGTGGGGACTCACCACTCAATCCCCTGCTGGTCTGGTCGCATGTGCTGGGCGCGGCGCTGTTCTGCGTCCTGGCTGTCGTGCTCTACGCGGTCGGGCCCACGTGGCGCATCCATCGACGTGGCCTGATTGATCTTCCAGACGAGCGACTCCCGGAACTCGCCGAGCACCTGGAGGAGTTGTGCCGACGATCGGGAGTGCGGACGTCCTTTCTGCTCCATCCACTCGACCCCACGCTGAGCGGCGCCGCCTTCGGGACCGCGCGAAGACGCTACGTGCAGCTCAACCGCGGACTGCTCGCCCTGCATGCCACGGACCGGGCGCGCTTCGACGCGGTGGTGCTCCACGAGCTCGCGCACATACGCAACCGCGACCTCGACATCACCCAGTTCACGGTTGCCCTCTGGCGGGTCTTCACGGCACTGGCAGTCACCCTCTCCCTCTACACGCTCGCCAACGCCGGTCCGCCCAGGGACTGGCTCTGGATCGCTCAGAGCCTCTACGAACTCCTCGTGGTCTCGGGCTTCGTGCTGCTGGCCCGCAACGCGGTGCTGCGCAGCCGGGAAGTCCACGCCGACTTACGGGTGTTGGAGTGGCAGGGCACCTCCGAGCATCTGGAAGGCGTGCTCGCTCTCGGTACCGCCACCGTCGGCTGGCCGTCCCGAAGATGGTGGCGGTGGCGGGTACACCCCGCGGGTCGGGACCGCATCGGGGTGGTGAGCGGCAGCCGACTCGCTCCCGAAGTCGGCTTCGGCGGTGGCTTCCTGATCGGGGTCGCGGTGATCCTCCTCGACGGCTTGGTGGCATCCGTCGTTCCCTGGCTCACCGGTTACCAGTACGGGACGATGAGCAGCGCCGTACCGTATGTGGCCTTCGCCGCCGGAGGCGTGGTCCTCGCGGCGTGGCAGGCGATCGAAGGTACGCAAGGAGTCGGTCGGATCGGGGTAGGGCTCGGGGTGGGTCTGGTGGCCGGAGCCACCGTGCTCGACGCCCACACCGTTCTGCTGCCGGTCGCCCCCTTGCCGGACGGCTCAGAGGCGCTGATGTTGGTCCTGTGGGCGGCGCTGTCCGTTCTGGCGGCGTGGGCGTACGTGCGCTGGGTCGCCATGTGCCTGCGGGCCTGGGCCGCCGCTGCGCCGTATGCCGCCGGGTACCGGTGGACGCTGCTGGTGACGTGGTTGGCGAGCGCGCTGGTGCTCGACGTGTGGCAGCAGTTGATGTTCCGCTGGATTCCCCAGGAGGCCCTGATCGCACGTTACGTTGGCCTGGGGCCATGGGCGTCCCCGCCCATCGCCCTCTTCGTCGACATCGCGCTGAACGTTCTGCTCTTCCTCCCGCTCCCGCTGACCGGTGCGTTCCTCACCGCGCTGGCCCTGCATCCGCTCACGGCTCACGCGTGGCAGTGGGGATCGGCTCGTCGGAAGGACGCGCCGCGGTGCGATCCAGCGCCCCTACGGATCCGGCAAGCGGTCCTCATCGGGGTGCTGGCCGCGGCCGTCGTGCTCGCGCTGTACTTTCCTGGCTTCCTGCTCATCCGGCACGACGCGCCCGACTGGGCGAGCCAAGGATGGTGGAAGTGGGCGTATCTGGGCCTGCGTTGTGTGATACCCGCCGCAGCGGCGGCCACAGCCGCGGCACTTCGCCATCCGTTGGCCGTCCCGCGCGGCATGCTCGCCGGTCTGGTCGCCGGTCTCGTGGGCAGTCCCGGCATCACCATGGTGGCCAACACCGCCGACTGCCTTGCCAGTAGCCAGGCGTGCCATCCACTGCACGGTATGACGGCTTCGGCGAGCCTGAGCTACGTACTGTTCGGGCTCTTCCCCGCGGCCCTGTTCGCGGTCGCCTCGCGCCTTGCCGTGCGGCGCGGGTGACAGCCGCACCGGCCATCTGTCCGTCCGCTCAGGGCTTCAGTACGATCTTGCCCCGGGTGTGTTGCCGCTCCAGTTCGCGGTAGGCGTCACGCACTTCGTCCAGCGGGTGGACCTTGGCGATGGGGATTTCCAGTTCGCGCTGGTCGATCAGTGCGGCGAGTTCCTTGAGCACCTCGGCGCTGGCGGCTGCCGCGTTGCCCTCCGCCTTGACTCCATGCTTCTGGGCACCGGCGAAGTCGATGATCGTGTCGATGCGGTCGGGCCGCACTCCGAGATCAAGCGCGAGCTCGATGTACCCGTCGCCGAAGGTGTCGATGAAGGCGTCGACCCGGCCGCCCGATGCCGCACGGATCCGGTCGGCCACGCCCTCGCCGTACGTGACCGGGATGGCCCCATGGTCGGTCAGCCACGGGTGGTTCGGCTCGCTCGCCAGGCCGATCACCGTGACTCCGGCCTGCCGCGCGAGTTGTACGGCCAGTGACCCGACGCCGCCGGCGGCCCCGGAGACCACCACGGTGTCGCCCGGTGCGAGCGCGACCGCCCGTACCGCCGCGTACGCCGTCGTCCCGGCCACGAACAGGGAGCCGCCCTGCTCCCACGAGACGCCCGCCGGGCGGTGGATCAGCTCGGTGTCCTCGACCAGGACGTATTCGGCGTGGCTGGCCCGGCGGTTGGTGAATCCGATCACCTCGTCCCCCGGTGCGAAGCCCTCGACGCCCTCGCCGACCTCCTCGACGGTCCCGGCGAGGTCACTGCCCTGGCCGGATGGGAAGGTGGCGGGCCACCGGTCGTGCAGCAGCCCTTCACGGATCTTGGCCTCCCCCGGGTTGATCCCGGCGGCCACCACCTTGACCAGCAGCTGTCCGCGACCGGGCGAGGGACGTTCGACGTCGACGACCTTCAGCACGTCAATGCCGCCGTACTCGGTGAATCGGACTGCTTTGGGCATCGCGCTCCCCTTTCAACGCTTGTGATGAAGACGGCAACAGCCGGGGAGCACCAGGGATTCCCCCCGACGGCTCTTCGGATCCCGCCCGGTGCGAGCGTGAAGCGCCGAGCGCTGAGGAATCACTCGCCGCACCGCATATCCATACATGGAGATCGGAGGTGGACCGGCTTAGCCTGAAGCTGATCGAGGCTCCGCCTCGGCCATCACACGGGCCAGTCTCCGGACCACAGGTCGCCCGGCCTGCCATGCCCTGAAGGAGTCCCTGATGGCCACCACCAAATGGTTCTTCGAACCCGGCCACACCGCCGCCGAGTTCAGTGCCCGGCACATGATGGTCACCTACGTGCGCGGTCAGTTCAAGAACATCCGCGGCCGGCTGGAGGTGGACCCGGAACACCCCGAGCAGGCCAGAGCCGAGGCGACCATCGATGCCGCCCAGGTCTACACCGGCCAGCCCGAGCGGGACGCGCACCTGCGCAGCGCCGACTTCTTCGACGTCGAAAACCATCCCACCTGGACCTTCACCAGCTCCAGCGTCAACCAGGTGAGCCCCAACGAGTTCGAGGTCACCGGCGACCTCACCATCCGGGGCGCCACGCGCCCCGTCACCTTCGACCTCACGTACCTGGGCCAGTGGGACACCCCCTGGTGGGAGGGCGACCAGAACCTCGGCCCCCGCCGCCGGGCCGGTTTCGTCGCCCGCACCCGGCTCAACCGCCATGACTTCGGCGTGAGTTGGAATGACGCACTGGACCGTGGCGGGGTTGTGGTCAGCGACCTGATCGACGTCACCGTCGACATCGAGGCCGTCCAGGAGCCGGACTAGGGCCTGTTCGAAGTCGTGATCAATGATGCGGAGATCCGGCACCGAAGTGGTGCGTGTGCTGGTAGAACACCCGTGTGGCGCGACGTGAACTCAGCGATGGCGAGTGGGAGTTGATCGGGCCCTACCTGCCGGTAGGGCAGTACGAGCCCTACCCCGGGCACCTGCGCGAGCAGCTTTAGGCAGTGATCTGGCGTTCGGTCGGGGCGTCCTGGAGGGCCGCGTGAGGGCTGCGACGCGTTGGGCGAGTTGTCCGGAGAGCGCCTCGGCGATCAGTGAGCCGCGTGTCGGGAAGTGCCGGTAGTGGGTGGCGGCACCCACACACCTCATACAGCGCCGTGCTGATCAGCGATACGGCGGCGCCGGCCTGGCACGAGGGCTGCATCGCACCAACTCCTACTGCACGCTGCTGGGGACGGCAGGCCAGCCTCCCCTGCTGCCGGGCACTCCACAATGGGGCGATCTCAGAATGGGGCGATCTCAGCGGTCAGTTGGGCAATCACTTCAGCCGTCAGCTCCGTGATCCGCCGGTTCCCGACGATCACGTCACGCACTGCGATCCCCACCACGCACTTGATCAACGCTCACGACGCCGACGCGCTACGCCCGACCACGCACGAGCTCATTAGCTGTACCTAGCCCGGGTCCCGGTCCGTCGCCGCGCGGGCGTACCCGGCCAGGCCATCGGCCATCCGCTGCATGAAGCGGGTCAGGTACCACCGCCAGAACGGCCCCGAGAGACGCAGCTTCGGCTCGAAGGTCGCCGACCAGGTGATGTCGGTGCCACCCTGCGGCACCTCGGCGAGTTCGACGGTGCCTCGATAGGACCGGAACGGACCGCTCACGTTCTCGTAGCCGAACCGCCGGTCGGTGACCAGCTCGACGATGCATTCCCGGGAGACCGCCCGGCCGGTACGAAAGACTCGTGTGTCGCCGACCTGCTGTCGGCCTTCGGGATCGCCGCCGTCCTCGATCTCAACGGCGTCGATCGGCGACCACGACGGCCAGGTGGCGGCATGGACGAGCACCGCGAAGACGGCGTCGGGGTTCGCCTGCGAATGTGAGGTCACGGCATAGGTGTACGGCACTCCGCCACATTAGGACGGCGCGGTCGGCTCGGGACATGCGCGGGATTGTTCACCCGTCGATGAGATCTTGCGGTACACCGACGGCCGGACACCGACGTGCACCAGGAAAGCTGAGGACAGGCTGCCAGCGCTGGAGAAGCCGCAGCGCTCGGCGATCTGCCCGATGGTGAGGTCGGTGCCGTCGAGCAACCGCCGCGCCTGCTCGATCCGCAGGCGGGTGAGAAACCGATGCGGCGTCTCGCCGGTGGCTTCGCGGAACACGCGGATGAAGTGGTAGACGCTCAAATGCACTTCGGCGGCGATGTCGGCGAGCGTCAGCGGATGGGCCAGGCGGTCTCGCATGACCGCGATGCCTTTGCGGACAGCCGTGCGCTCGGGACCCGGTACGCGGTGGTCTCGGCCTTGAGTCAGCAGATGTGTCGCGAGGAAGGCCGCGGCCGATTCCGCATACACGTCATTCGCGCCCTCGGCAGCGGGCAGCGCGCGCATGACATGTTCAACAACCGCGTTACCCGCACCCAGGCCGGCGGACAGCGCTTCGAAGTCCGGTTCCGAACAGCCCAGTTCAGCTGCGGCCCGCTCAACGGTCACCCGCGGAATGTGCACCTGGATGCTGTGCATCGCCGACGTCGCGCGGTAACTGCGAACGGTCGAGTGGCCGGGGACCATGAGTTCCAAGCGGCCGGGGACCCAGCGTCGCCGCGTCGATCTCCCGCCGGCGTGTATCCGCATCACCGCATCCCCGCTCGTGCAGAGCACAAGATGCAGATCGGACACCCCGGGCAGCGGAAGATGCTCCGCCTCCCGCGCGTGGGTGAAGTGCTGCACAAGCAACGACCGCCAGCCGGCGTCCTGCCAACTGCAGTAAGTACGCCGTACGAACGTTGCCATGTCGAAACCGGCGTACGGCGCCAGATCGAAGTCAGACGAGTCGAACACCCCACGAGTCTAGGCTTGTTGTGCGGTCGCGTTCGGCGGCTCGGGACTCGGTTGGGGTGTGCTCCCGCGGGCGGGTGGCCAGCGGGGCGGCGCGGTCGCGGACCAGGCTGAGTCGGGTGGTCTGCCGGGACATCACGGTGCCCAGCGTCCAGTCGACCGCGGTGCGCATCCGGTTACCGGGCAACGACAGCAGATGGTCACCGCGGGTGACCGCCTTGGCCGGGAACCCGCCCAGCGGCACGTGCAGCGGATCGACCGCGGGCCCTTCACTGAGTGATCGGACAAGGGCGCCGGGATCACGGGCTGCCCACCGAGTACGGGTCGTGGAAGTCGCCACGTACGGGTCGCCGTTGGGGACGGTCGACATTCGTACCTCGATGGGGGCGCTGGTCAGGGGCTTCGAGGGCCCCGGTACGTTCTGGGAGCGGCAGCCGAGCAACTCAGGGGGACGTCTGAACGGCGATGGGCAGTGACGACATAGGCCAGGCGCCGGAGCCGGACCGGGATCAGGCGGGGGATCGGATCGCAGGCCGGTCCGGGGGCGCGGCCCCGGGGCTGGTTCCCGGGCCCGGCGGGTGGCCGGCGCCGTGGCCGGCCCCTGGATGTAGCGCTCACGAGTGTCTACAGGCATCCGACGCACGGCTGCCGCACGCTAGACGCCATGAGCGCAATCATCGTCTTCCCCGTCCAACCCGGGAACCCGCCATACCGCGTCGTGCAGATCCACAGGGACCGAGTCGGCATCGCTCACGACCTGTTCGACGTGCTCCGCCTCGCACACCAGGCAGGTCTCGAACACGTCGATCTTGACGACCCGGAAGACGTGCGCTGGCTAGGAGGCGACAAGTACCGCTGGACCCCATAGCCCCGCACAAGTCTGCGCGGGGCCTTCGCATTGGGACCTGCCGCGTACCCCCGGCCACAACCATGTGGCCGGGGGCATTCAACGGTGACCCGCGCCGCCCGGTGCGTCAGCCGACGGCTACCGCCTGCGCGCCGTAGTCGCGGTGCCTGCTGATGTTCTTCTCCAGCAGGGCCAGGGTCTCCGCGACGCCGACATGGCCGTCCCCGGTCTGCGGTAGCCGCCCGTCCGCCTGCTTGAGGTCGACCAGCGCCTGGTCGATGGCGGTGTGGGCTGCGAATAGGCAGGGTGTGCTGTAGATCGCGACGTTCACGCCGAGTGCGGCGAGCTCGGGCAAGGACAGCCGCGGCGACTTTCCGCCTGCGATCTGGTTGAACAGCAGGGGCTTGTCGCCGATGACCTCGCGCACCTTATGGATCCGGTCGACGCTGCGCACTCCGTCGACCAGGACCACGTCCGCGTCGGTCGCGGCCAGCGCCTTGGCCCGGCGCAGGATCTCGCTCTCCTCGGTGGCGTCGGTTCGGGCGACGACCAGTAAGTCCCGCCGTGCGGCGATGACCATGTCGAGCTTGTCGAGGTACTCCTCAAGCGGCAGTACTTGCTTGCCGTCCACGTGTCCACAGCGGCGGGGCCTTTTCTGGTCTTCGAGGATCACCCCGGAGGCGCCGCATGCCTCCAGTTGCCGCACGACGTGGCAGGCGGTTTCGGGGTCCACGTAGCCATCGTCGATGTCGACGAGCAGGTGCTGTCCGGGGAAGGCCAGCCGCAGTCGCTGTACGAACGCGACGATGTCCGGCCAGGCGATGAAGCCGATGTCGGGTAACCCGTAGTGGGATGCGGCGAAGCCGAAGCCGGAGACGAACATCCCGTCATAGTGCTGGGCCGCGATCGAGGCGGAGTACATGTCGTAGATGCCGATCAGTGGCGTGGTTCCGTCCTCGGCTATCGCCGCGCGCAACCTTCTGGGGTAGTTCACGCTGTCCTCCGAGTGTTGGGTGCATGGCGCATCTGCCGGGTCCTGCCCGCGAAGTACAGCTCGGCAGGTCGCGCCGAGGACTTGGGGGGCTCGTGCAACGTTCGGCAAAGCGTTGACAAAGCAACGGTTGCGGCCCCCGGACGCGATGTGTTTCGCGCCGTCCCGTTCGCTGGGGTTAACGGCGGGATATGTTGTCGGGTTCAATCCCAGGGGAGCGCTGCCCTGTCCTTCCGGTGACATCGTGATTCTGCAGCGCACGGTGCTCGTACGGCGGCGTACACCAGCGCACTGCAGCAGCTTCACCGTGTCCGTTCCGCGTGAGGCGCTGCGGCCCTTGCGCTACCGGACGCGGTCGAGCCGGATCACGACGACGACGGCGAGGACTGATCGGGGCCGACCGGGCCGCTCCTGCCGGGGCGGATGTCGACCTCGCAGAGTGCGTTTGCATCAACGTACTTCGACCTCCGACCACTGGGCGGTCGTGAGTGTTCCGGGCGGTTCTCCCCGCCCGGAACACTCACGAGGCCGAAGCGGCAGCCCGAGCGTTTCCCACACGGTCAGCATCGCGATCGAGACGCTCTCCGTGCGTTCGATGTCCTCGGCGACATCAGGGCTGGTGAGCTGGAGGAGGGTGGAGAACTTCTCGTTCTGCGGCTGACCGCCGTAGGCGGCGCGCCGCCGCTTCGCGAGGAGGTTGTCCGTCCACAGCAGACGACAAAAGGCAAAGGCAAGGAGGTTACCCACTCCTCGCCACTCTCAACTTATAGCGCACCGGGGGGCTTGCGGCAAGGCCCGGGTCGTGCCGCAGAATCGCCGGCCGAAGCCAGAATCTGCGGAAATGGGAGTCGCGAAGTGCGTGTGTTGTTGTCGACGTATGGGTCGCGCGGGGACGTCGAACCGTTGGTGGGACTCGCGGTGCGGTTGCGGGCACTCGGCGCGGAGGTGCGGGTGTGCGCACCGCCGGACGAGGAGTTCGCTGAGCTGCTGGCCGGTGTCGGCGTGCCGATGGTGCCCTTCGGCCGGTCGGCGCGCGCGCTCACGACTGCGGCGCCCCCGCCGTCGTCGTCGGACCTGCCCCGGCGCGCGTCCGAGTTGATCGCCAGCCAGTTCGACGCGGTCACCGCGGCGGCCGAGGGATGTGACGCGCTGGTGGCGACCGGCATGATGCCTGCTGCGGCCGGCGCGCGGTCGGTGGCCGAGAAACTGGGCATCCGCTACGTGTACACGACCTTCCAGCAGCTCACCCTGCCGTCACCGCACCACCCGCCGCTGGCGTATCCGGGCCGACCGTTCCCGCCGGAGGTGACCGACAACCGGATGCTGTGGGACCTGGACGCTAAGAGCATCAACGCGCTGTTCGGTGAGGCGCTCAACACCCACCGGGCGTCGATCGGCCTGCCCCCGGTGGACAACGTCCGCGACTACGTCATCGGCGACCAGCCGTGGCTGGCGACGGACCCGACCCTGGACCCGTGGCAGGAGACGGCGGACCTCGACATCGTGCACACCGGCGCGTGGATCCTGCCTGACGAACGCCCACTCCCGGACGAGCTGGTGGCGTTCCTGGACGCCGGCACACCACCGGTGTACGTGGGCTTCGGCAGCATGCCCATGCGCGCATCGACGTACGTCGCCCAGGTGGCCATCGAGGCGATCCGCGCGCAGGGCCGCCGCGCACTCGTCGCCCGCGGCTGGGCCGACCTGGCCCTGATCGACGACCGGGACGACTGCTTCGTCGTCGGCGAGGTCAACCAGCAGGCACTGTTCGCCCGGGTGGCCGCCGTCGTGCACCACGGCGGCGCGGGCACCACGACGACGGCCACCCGGGCGGGCACGCCTCAGGTGGTGGTGCCCCAGGCGGCGGACCAGCCGTACTGGGCCGGCCGGGTGGCCGACCTGGGCATCGGCACGGCGCACGACGGTCCGACTCCGACCAGCGAGTCCCTGTCCGCCGCGCTCAGGACGGCCCTGACCCCCGAGACCCGCGCACGAGCAACCGCCGTGGCCGGCACGATCCGCACCGACGGGACAACGGTGGCCGCGGAGATGCTGCTCGACGCGATCAGCCGAGAAAGGCCGCCCATGTCCGCGTGAACCACGCGGGATCGTCCAGCCAGGACCCGGAACACGAGAACCTGCGAACCCTGGCGACCTGAACCGACATCGGCCACGGGGTCCACGTCAGACGGAGCGTCGCTCGCCTTGGCCACCAGGTTCGTCACGCCGGTCCAGGCGCCTTGCTGCGCGCAATGGTTGCGAGCGACCTCAGATCGGAGCTGATGACATGAATCCCCTGACTACCAGCACGTTTGACCTTCCCGACCACCTCTCCCCCAAGGCCGACCCGACGCTGATCGCCGGCGACGAGCAGCACTTCGCGGCCATCGCGGAGTGCCTGGAGCAGTCGATCGCCGAACTGTCCGACCGCCTTGACGACTTGCGCAAGGCGCCCGGCGGCCTGGGCCGGCAGGCGATGGACCGGGACATGGAGATCCACCGGCTGACCGCTCGCCTGCGCGCCCTGCGTCGCTTCGGTTTGGACCTGTGTCTCGGACACATCGTCAGCGCGGACAACCCCGAACCCGTGTACGTCGGACGACTCGGCCTTACGGACAGCGCGGGTCGTCGGCTGCTGATCGACTGGCGCTCCCCCGCGGCTGAGCCGTTCTTCGGAGCCACCCACGCCAACCCGATGGGGCTGGCAAGCCGCCGCAGGTATCGCTGGACCCGCGGCCGGATCAGTGACTACTGGGACGAGGTGTTCACTGCGGACGGGTTTGTCGGGCACGCCGCGCTCGACGACCAGTCCGCCTTCATCGCCAGTCTGGGCAGCAACCGGTCGTCCCGGATGCGAGACGTGCTCGGCACCATCCAGGCCGACCAGGACGCCATCATCCGCGCGGGTTCCCGCGGCGCTCTCGTCGTCGACGGCGGTCCGGGTACGGGCAAGACCGTCGTCGCTCTGCACCGCTCCGCCTACCTCCTCTACTGCGACCCCCGCCTCGGTCACCGCCGGGGCGGCGTGCTGTTCGTCGGTCCGCACCAGCCCTACCTGGGCTACGTCGCCGACGTCCTCCCCAGCCTCGGTGAGGAGGGGGTGCAGACCTGCACCCTGCGGGACCTCGTCTCCGAGGGAGCCATGGCGGCGATCGAGACCGACCCGGACGTGGCCCTCCTGAAGTCGTCCGCGAACCTGGTGAAGGCGATCGAGACGGCCGTCAGGTTCTACGAGGAGCCGCCCACCCAGGGGATGACGGTCGCGACCCACTGGTCCGACATCTGGCTGAGCGCCGACGATTGGGCCGTGGCGTTCGAAGCAGCAGAACCCGGTACTCCGCACAACGAGGCGCGCGACCAGATCTGGGAGGAGCTACTCACGATCCTGATAGACAAGCACGACGGCGACGCCTCGGATGACCTGCTCCGGCGGTCGCTGCTGCAGAACAGGGAGTTGCTCACGACCTTCTACCGCGCGTGGCCGCTGCTCGAAGCGGCTGACCTCGTCGGAGACCTGTGGTCGGTACCCGCCTACCTGCGGATGTGCGCTCCCTGGCTCAGCCGCGAAGACGTTCGGAAGCTGCAGCGCGAGGACGCCCAGGCCTGGACGGTGTCCGACCTGCCGCTCCTGGACGCAGCACGGCAGCGGCTCGGCGACCCGGAGGCGGCACGACGAAAGCGTCGGCACAACGCCGCTGTCGCCGCCGAACGCGAGCGCATGTCCCACGTCATCGACGACCTGCTCGAGGCCGACGACGACGGTGAAGGTGCGGTGACGATGCTGCGCGGACAGGACCTGCAGGACAGTCTGATCGACGAGGACGCCCTGCCCAACGCCGACGCGGACCTGCTCGCCGGCCCGTTCGCGCACATCGTCGTGGACGAGGCTCAGGAACTGACCGACGCAGAGTGGCAGATGCTGCTGCTCCGCTGCCCGTCCCGGAGCTTCACCATTGTCGGGGACCGCGCCCAGGCGAGGCACGGGTTCACGGAGTCGTGGCAGGAACGGCTCGAGCGGATCGGGCTCGATCGGATCAACCTGGCCTCGCTGAGCATCAACTACCGGACACCGGAAGAGGTCATGGCGGAAGCCGAGCCGGTCATCCGGGCCATGCTCCCCGACGCCAACGTGCCGACCTCCATCCGCAGCAGCGACGTCCCCGTCGTACACGGATCCGCTTCGGACCTGGACTCGATCCTCGACACCTGGCTCGCCGCACATGCCGACGGGATCGCCTGCGTCATCGGCGATCCCACGTTCCGGGCGACGTCCCGCGTCCGGTCACTGACCCCGGAACTGTCGAAGGGGCTTGAGTTCGACCTGGTCGTCCTCATCGACCCACAGGCGTTCGGCAAGGACATCGAAGGAGCGGTCGACCGCTATGTCGCGATGACCCGAGCGACCCAGCAACTCGTCATCCTCACGAGCTCCTGACGTCGCCCGGACGAACGCCCACACCCGGCCGACCTGGTGGCGTTCCTGGGCGTCGGCACACCACCGGTCTACGTGGGCTTCGGCAGCCTGCCCATGCGCGGGATGGCGGGGGCGCGGCGGTTGCCAGCGGTGGGAGCGGCTCGACGCGGAGTTGGACGTCATCGGCCGTCGGACTCGGCGTACTTGCTGTCTCGGTCGCGGAACAGGAAGCGCAGCGACGGCATGGTCAACAAAGCCCCCACCCACCGAACTCCAAGCCCTGATCACCGCCGTCGGCACCGGCAGACTCCTTGACCTCTACTGCCCGGTCTGACAAACCACCGCCAGGCACAGGCGAGGGCGTCCGTTCGCCGTTTCACAACGTGCGGATGACGTCGGCCGGCGGCGTGCGCAGAGCCTGCCGCGTGGGGAGTTCGATAGTGAGGAAGGCCGTGGCGGTGACCGTGAGGGCGAGGGCGGGCAGGAGCCAGGCGGGGCCCGCGGGCCAGGGGCGGCCGAGGAAGCCCTGGCCCAGGAGGGCGAGGGGCAGCGCGGACAGCAGCAGTGCGGTGGTCAGCGCGGTGGCCGCGGTCACCGCCGCCTCGCGGCGCATCATCGCGCGGATCTGACGCGGTGTGGTCCCGTTCAGGCGGAGGGCCCCCAACTCGACGCGGCGCTGTGCGGTGGCGGCGACGAGTTTGTTGGCAATGCTGAGCAGGAGGTAGACGAGCAGGACGACGATCGTCGCCAGGTTGATCCACACCTCGGGCGAGGCGTGCTTCAGGCCGCCGACGGAACCGGCGTTGGTGTTCTCCAGCGTCAGTCCGGGGCGGGACGCAGCCAGCGCGGTCAGGCCCCGCCCGGCCGTGTCCGTGCCGTCGGTGCGGATCAGGATGCTCTGGTCAAGGCCCGTCGTGGTGTGGCCTGCGGCCAGGTCATGGGAGAGGACGATCGTGCCGAAGCCGAGGCCGCGGGCGTAGACGGCCACGACCTTGGCGTCGACCCGTGCGCCGTCGCCGAGGACCAGCCTCACCCGCTGTCCCGGTTCCGCTCCCCGCGACCGGGCTACATCGCTGCTGACGGCGATGGTGTCGCCGGTGAGGCGGCCCAGACTCCCGTGCCGCACGTCGAGGTCGAGGACGTCCGACGCGTCCGGGGTGAGGATCATCGCGGAGCCGGACTCGGCCTCCGTGTCACCGAATTGCTGGTAAGGCCACACCACGGTGGTCGTACTGACCGGGGCGGCCGCCCGTACGCCGGGCGTTCTGCGTACGGCGGCGAGCGTGCCGGCGGGCAGTCCGCCCAGGCCGGGCGCGCTCAGGCGCTGCTGGGCGAGCGTGCCGGTGCGGGTGTCGTCAGCGGTGGCGGCCAGCAGGGTGGTCTGGGTGAGGGTGTAGGTCAGGACGAACAGGACCGCCATGGCCAGCGCGCTGACGATCCCCGCGTTGCGCAGGGCGTAGGCGCGGACGTTGGACATCGCCAGCCAGGTCGGCGCCGAGGCGCCGGACCGCGTCAGACGAGCCGCCGTATCGCCGATGCCGCGCACGAGGGCCGGGCCGGCCAGGGAGAGGCCGATGGCTGCGAGGATGCCGGCGATGGACGTGGCCGTCGCACCGATGACGGTGCGGGAGAACAGCGGTACCGCGGACATCGTGGTCGCGGCGGCGATGACCAGCAGGCCGCCGCGCGTCCGGATCCTCGACGGGTTGCGTGGCTCGCTGCGTGATGCGGCGACCGCCTCGGTGGCCGGCATGCGGGAGGTGCGCCAGGTCGCGCCCCGGGCCGAGAGCTGCACGGCCACGGCCGTCAGGAGGACCGTCGCGACGGCGGGCAGCGGGCTGATGGTCAGGGGGAGTTCGGCCGGAACGACCCCGAGGTCCGCCAGCAGCCGGAGGAACTGCCCGGCCAGCAGATAGCCGAGCGCCACGCCGGGTATGAGGGCCACGGCCGCGACGACGGTCGACTGGGCGGCGGCCAGGCGGCGGATCTGCTTCGGGGTGGCGCCGACGGCCCGCATCAGCGCCAGGTCGCGGCGCTGCCCGGCGACCGCCACGGCCAGCGCGCTCGCCATGACGAACCCGGTGATCAGCAGGATGACTCCGGCGAGCGAGCCGGCGAGGAGGATCAGCAGCGAACGGGACGCGCCCGCGCCGGGCGACACGAGGTCCCCGCGGGACCCGCCGGTGACCGCCCCAAGACCGGTGCCGTTCAGCTTCGTACGGACCTCGGCGGCGACCCGTTCCGCGGCGCCGGGCGCGGTACGCAGGCCGATCAGGTCGACACGGTCCCCGCGACCCGACAGTCGTACGGCCGTCGTGTCGGCGAAGAGGATACCGGCGCCCGTCGCGTCGACGACCGCCGAGATGCGATAGCCGGCGGCGGGACGGGCGTTGACGACGACCTGGACCCGATCGCCCACCTTCACCCCGGCCGCGGCAGCGGTGGCGCTGGCCACGGCGATCTCTCCGGAACCGGACGGCGCGTGCCCCCTGATACGTGCGGCGGCCAGCAACTGCGTCGAGGACCAGCCGTGTCCCGCCGCCTGGGGATCCCCGGCGGGTACGACCCGTCCGTGGGCGTCGACGAGGGCGGCGGGGAAGCCGAGGTCGCCGACGGCCGCGGTGACGTCCGGCAACCCGGCCAATTCCCCGACCAGTCGGGCCGGGACCGTCCGCCGCTCGGGCAGTGCGATCGGCAGGTCGCCGGCCGGGTGGTACTCCTGGTCGGCTGCGACCACGACGTCCGCGCCGCCGAGACGGCCGGCGGGCAGATGGGAGCGCAGACCGGACTCGGCCAGTACGCCGGTGCCGGTGATCAGGGCCGCGCCGCCGAGGACCGCGCACGCCACGGCGATCAGCGCGCTGATCCGGTACCCGACCATATGTACTGCGAGACGAAGCATGACTCAGCCCTCCCCCAACGCGACTAGGCGGCGGGCCAGTTCGGGAGCGGTGGGTTTGTCGAGGGCCTCGACCACCCGGCCGTCGGCCATCACCAGCACCCGGTGCGCCCGGGCCGCGGCGGCCGGGTCGTGGGTGACCATCACCACCGTCTGGTGCAACTCGTTCACGAGGTCCCGCAGCAGGTCCAGGACCTCGTGGGCACTGCGCAGGTCCAGCGCGCCGGTCGGCTCGTCGGCGAACACGACGGCTGGCCTGGCCGCCAACGCCCTTACGACGGCGGCTCGTTGCTGCTGGCCGCCGGAGAGCTCGGCCGGCTGGTGGGCCAGCCGGTCCGCCAGTCCGACCCGCTCCACCAGCATCCGCACCCAGTCGTGGTCCGGGGTGCGTCCCGCCAGCCGCAGCGGCAGCGTGATGTTGTCCTCGATGCTGAGCGAGGGGATCAGGTTGTACGCCTGGAACACGAACCCGATGCGTTCCCGGCGCAGTTCGGTGCGGCGGGTCTCGTTCAGTCCGGCGATCTCCCGGCCGTCGATGCGGATGCTCCCCGACGTCGGGGAGTCGAGCCCGGCGGCGCAGTGCATCAGTGTGCTCTTGCCGGAGCCCGACGGGCCCATCACGGCGAGGAACGTACCTCGCTCGACGGTCAGCGACACGTCGTCCAGGGCGCGTACGCCCCCCGGGTACGCCTTGGTGACATTCGCGAGGGCGATGGCGGTCACCGACGGCCTCGCAGGCTGCGCACGACGAGGCTCCCGCCGCAGACCACGGTGACGGCGCCGCAGGCCAGGTGTACCCAGGTGTGCGCATCGGCGTACGAAGCCGCCATGTTGGCGACCGTGCTGATCACCACCAGCACCCAGAGCATCGAACGGAGAACGTCCCGTCGGGTGGGGCCGGGCGACGACGTCCCGTCGGTGCCGGTGAGGCGGTAGGGGTCGGTCTTCGGCATGGGGTTCCTCCGTTGGTGCCGAGCGGTGATCGGGCTGTCGTCCCCGACGCTAAGGACCGGCACCCCTCCCGGCCGATCCGGCAGACCACCCTGTCGGAGGTACAGCAGGCTGTACTCCTCGGCCCCGCGGCTGACGGTGAACCGGCATGCGGCATAGGGTCGTTCGCGAAGACCCGCGGGGGAGGGAGGGCGGATGGCGGTCCACCAGGACGCGGCGGCCAGTGACCGGCAGGTGGGTTTCAAGGAAACCGTCGTACGGGCCCTGCGCGCCGCGGGCGCCGCGATAGGACAGCTCGCCTCCGGGCTCGGTACGGCCCCGCTCGCCCTGCTCGTGCTGCTCTGGCTGGCCGTCGCCGCCGCGACGAGTCCCGCCGGGGTCGGGCTGCTCATGACGCCCGCGCTCCTGCGCGCGCTGCACGCTTTGGCCGGCCGCGAGCGCGACCGGCTCGCCCGCTGGGGTCCCGAGGTCGTTGCCCCGAAACCTCCGCCGACGCACCTGCGGCTCGCACTCGTCGACCCCACCACGCGACGGGAGCTGCGCTGGCTGGTCCGGCACGCCACCCTCGGGCTCCTGATGGGCCTGGTCGGCGTCCTGCTACCGCTGTTCGCGGTCCGCGACGGCCTCTTCCCGCTGTACTGGAGGCTGGCGCCCATGGACGCGACCGCAACGTCCCTGGGGTTCGGCACCGCGCACTCCTGGGCGGACGCCATCGCCGTGGCCCTGCTGGGCGTTGGCTGGATCGCCATCGTCCTGGGGCTGACCCCCGGCATGGCGCGCCTGCAGGCCCGGCCGGGACGGCGACTCCTGGTGGCCGGCCCGGAAACGGACCTGTCCCTGCGCGTCGCCGAGCTCACCGCCACGCGCGCGGCGGCCCTGGACGCCCACGCCACCGAACTGCGCCGCATCGAGCGCTCCCTGCACGACGGCACCCAGAACCGGCTCGTCTCCGTCACCGTCCTGCTCGGAGCCGCCCGCCGCATGGTGGCCCGCGACCCCGACGGCGCCGGCGAACTCCTCGAACGCGCGCAGTCCGCCGCCGAGCAGGCGCTGGCCGAGCTGCGTACAGTCGCGCGCGGCATCCTGCCGCCGGTGCTGGACGACCGGGGCCTGGCCGGCGCGCTGTCCGGGCTGGCAGCGAACTGCGCGGTGGCCTGCCGGATCGATGTGGACGTACCCGAGCGGTGCGCCGCCTCCGTCGAGGCGACCGCCTACTTCGTCGTGGCCGAAGCCCTGACCAACATCGCCAAGCACAGCGGCGCCGTCCGTGCCACCGTCAGGGCGCGCAGCAACGGCGGCCGTCTGCGTCTGCGCGTCGAGGACGACGGCCGGGGCGGCGCGGACGAGGACGGCGGCTCCGGCCTCACCGGCATCCGCCGCCGGATCGCGGCACACGACGGCAACCTGTCCCTGACCAGCCCGCCCGGCGGCCCGACAACCCTTGAGGTGGATCTTCCATGCGGATCGTGATTGCCGAGGACGACGCGTTGCTGCGCGAGGGGCTCGCCCTGCTGCTGCGCGCCGAGTCCCTCGACGTGGTGGCCACCGCGGGCACCCCCGACGAGGCACTGGACGCCATCGACGCACACAGACCCGACGTCGCCATCCTCGATGTGCGCATGCCCCCGACCCACACCGACGAAGGCATCCGCGCGGCCGTGGAGGCCCGACGCCGCCGGCCCGACCTGGCCGTCCTCGTGCTGTCCGCGTACGTCGAGCAGACCTTCGCCACGGAGTTGCTCACCGGCGGCGTGGGCGGGCTCGGCTATCTGCTCAAGGAACGGGTCGGGCGGGTGGAGGAGTTCCTGGACGCGCTTCGGCGGGTGGCGGCCGGAGGCACCGCCATCGACCCCGAGGTCGTCGCCCAGCTCTTCACCCGGTCCCGCCAGGACACCCGGCTGGACCGGCTCAGCCCCCGCGAACAGGACGTACTCGCCCTGATGGCCGAGGGGTTGGGCAACAGCGCCATCGCCCAACGGCTCGTCGTCACCGACGGCGCGGTCCACAAGCACATCCGCAGCATCTTCGCCAAGCTGGACCTGTCCCCGACCGACCAGGTGGACCGGCGCGTCGCGGCCGTCCTCCACTACCTGGACGACGTCCGCCGCCTGTCCTGACGTGGCGCCAGACGTCGCTGGAGAGGCGGGAGGTACAGCAGGCTGTACCTCCCCTTGGCCAGTTGGCATCATCGTGCCGACGCGGACCCGTTCCTACGCTGGTGAGCACACCGAGATGTGGTGTGACTACCAACTTCCCCGAGGGACCGCATCCATGAACACGGCCGTTCGAACCTCCCGCCTCGCAGCCACTGCCCTCGTCGCAGCCGTCACCGGCATCGGACTGCTGGCGCCCACCGCCAACGCGACGGCGTACACCCCGAAGCAGGCGCCGGCGCAAGGGTCGGCGCAGAGGTCGGCGCACGCGCAGAACACACTGCAGGAACAGGTGGACGCGCTCCAGCGCACAGGCACCGTGGGCGCCATCGCCCTGTCGGCCCGCCCTGGCCACCGCACGTTCGCCGCCGCCGGGGTGGCCGACACCACCACCGGGCGGCCCGCCCGGCCCGGCGACCGCTTCCGGGTCGGCAGCATCACCAAGACCTTCGTCTCCACCGTGATGCTCCAACTGGTCGCAGAGGGCCGGGTGTCGCTGGACGACACCGTCGACCACCGGCTGCCCGGCGTGGTGTCCGGCAACGGCAACGACGGCCGCAAGATCACCTTGCGGCAGCTGCTGAACCACACCAGCGGCCTGTTCGACTACACCCGGGACCTCCCGGAGTTCACCAGCGTGGACCGCTTCCAGGCCGACCGGTACACCGCCTGGGCCCCGGACCAGCTGGTGGCCGTCGCGATGCGGCACGCCCCGCACTTCGCACCCGGCACCGCCTGGGAGTACTCCAACACCAACTACATCCTCGCCGGGATAATCATCCAGAAGGTCACCGGGCACACCTGGCAGCACGAGGTGACCCACCGCATCCTCCGGCCGCTCGGGCTGCACGACACCTTCGCCCCGGTCCACTCTCCGCGCATCCCCGGCCCGCACTTGGAGGGCTACTCCGCCTTCGGCGGCCCCGGTCCGGCCATCGATGTCAGCGCGCTCGACCCCAGCGCGGCCGGCTCGGCCGGCGGGATGATCAGCACTACCGCCGACCTGTCCCGGTTCTACTCCGCGCTGCTGGGCGGCCGGCTGCTGCCGCCGGCCCAGCTGGCCGAGATGAAGACGACGGTGCCGGCCCCGACCCTGGACCCGACGATGCCCGACGCACGCTACGGCCTGGGGCTGATCCAGGCGCCGCTGCCCTGCGGCGGGTTCTTCTACGGACACGGCGGCGACATCCCCGGCTATATCGCCATCGCCAGTGTCAGCGCGGACGGCCGACGGACCGCGGTGGTGGAGTCGACGGGCGACGGGTCTCCCGATCTCAGCAGCGAGCAGGCCCGGGTCGACATGCTCGGCCGGCAGATCTGCGCCGCCGACCACAAGCAGTCGCACAAGTAGTCGCAGCCTGGTGGACCTGAGCACCGGCCAGGTCTCCCCCGAGCCCATGCCCCAGTCCATGCCGCGGCGACGCGCCACCGAAGAGAGAGCAGAGACAGTCATGTTGAGGGGCCGAAGCCCACGCCACCGCAAGATCGCCCGTCCAGCAGGAACCGGCACGGCGCCCAGGTCCACCACGACGGCCGCGGTCGGGAACAGCCCGCTCGGCCGGGAGCACCGCCGCCACGAGGCACGCGCGGGCCTGAAGACGTACTTCCTCTACCTGGTCGTCCTGACCGCCCTGTCCGATGCCGGCGCCATCGCCACCGGCAAGGAACTTCCCTGGCTGCTCATGGAGATGTGGTCGCCAGGAGCTGCCGCGATCATCACCCGTGCGGTACGCAGGGAGGGGTTCTCGGATGTCTCATTCCAGCTCCGGTCCCGTGGCACGCTCCGGATGGCCACGCTCGGCGCCCTGTACCCCGTGGCAGTCGCGGTGGTGGCCTACAGCGTGGGGTGGATGACCCACCTGGCTCGCCTGGTCGCTCCCGCGAACGTACTCGGCGTCCACTTCCCCGCGGGCATGCCGGCCGCCGCTCAGGTCACTCTGTCGGTGATCCTGGTGCCCCTCCTCGGCGGGCTGGTCAACATCGTTCCGGTGCTCGGCGAGGAACTGGGGTGGCGCGGCTACATGCTGACCCGGCTCATCGACGCGGAGGTTCCCCGGCCGGTGCTGGTCGGCGGCCTGATCTGGGGCCTGTGGCACATGCCCGTGATCTTCGGCGGCGTCTACCTCGCCAAGGGCGGAGGTCAGGTGGCCGTGGTCGCCTTGCTGTTCCTGCTGTCCATCCTGACGCAGAACCATCTCATGGCCTGGCTGCGGCTGCGTACCGGCAGCATCTGGCCGAGCGTCGCCTACCACGCGACGTGGAACGCCATAATCCAAGGCGCGCTCGACCCCGCCACCAGTGGATCCCACGCCTGGTTGTTCCTCGGCGAACAGGGTGTCGTCCTGCTCGCAGTCAACCTCGCCGGTGTGCGGTTGATCCTTTCTGGCCGCAGAGGGGCAGTACAGATACATGGCCTGACCAGCAGCAACGGTTTTCCGAACGGCACAGGATCAGCTCCATGATCGAGCCAACCTAGGCCACTCTGCCCGGAGTTGGGCCTTGCTCGACAGCGGGCGGGAACGCTTGGCTGCCGCGCAATCGCGCCAGGGGCACCCGTGTGCCGCTGTGCGGAAACGATTTGGCGAACCTCCCGGCCATCGCCGCCGAGCGATCCCGGGAAGCGGGAAAGCGCCTAATGGAGCGCTCCTGACACCGACTTGACGGATGAACGCCGTGGCGCACCATGGCCGAAAAGGCGCTGCCGCCCGTGTACAAGTCGTAATCTTTGGGACTCGCGCCGATCGTGTCCTGATCGCGTCGGCCTGCCATTGCCGCCTTGATACGCTCATGCGGCCGGTGGGGGAAGAGGTTTAGCTTCATCAAGCCCTGGTCGGGCCATGGCGGTTGTCGACGCATGTGGCCCGACCACATTCAGGAGCGTTTCCCTGCGGTGTCCGGCTGGCACCGTCAATTCCGTTTGTGTTCCACACGGTCCAAAACATTCTGGCAACGGCAGAAGGAAAATGATCCGTCCCCGGGGGAGCCCATGCCCAACATACGCGTGATGAACTGGAACATCGAAAAGCTGGGCAAGACCAAGTTGGACGTGAACGGGATGGGCAGAGCCTTGGCGCGCACGGTCGTCGCCGCCGACGTGGACATCCTGCTGGTGTTGGAAGTCGTACCGGATTCGGCGATATATGCCATGGAGCAGTTGTCCCGAGCGCTCAACCTCGCCGAAGGGGCCGCGCGTCCGAACGCCCCCCGGGTCGCTCACCGGTGGCAGGGGTACTTTCTCTCCCCCAAATCGAGCACCGAGTGCTACGGCGTTTTCATCAGGGACCTCGACACCGTTCGTCCGGTGTTCCCAGACACCGCCAAGGGCGACGAAAAGAATCCGCTGCGTGACCTCACGGACGTCAGCTTCAAGATATGGCCGTCGCCGGACTGGACGAATAGCGCCTATCCGATCAGCAGCTCTCCGCCAACGTTTCCGCTCTGTCAGACATATCTGGGTGAAGACGCCGACAGCGACGACTCCGGGGAACGGCCGAACAAGCGTCGTCGCCACAACTTCCCGGGACAGTCCCAGGGCAATGGCGGGTTCGCGCTAGGATTGGGTTATCGACTTCCGGTGCTCACCATGTTCTGCGTGCACACGCGGAGCGCGGAGTATCTCATCCCCATCGTGGCCTGCCACCATGCCGCGGTACGGTCAGGCAGGAACGGCCTCGCGCAATCCCAGATCGAGCGGTTGAAGGAACTGCACATCGCCCAGTTGTTCAACGGGCTCGGGGCGAGCCGGCACATCGATGTCCTGGAGTCCGACAGCCCGCCGAAACATCGTCCGGTGCGGGTCCAAGAACTCTGTTTCACCGGTGACTACAACGTCGACTTCCTCAACAACGGGTCGAATGGCGCCAACGACCTCGCCGCGAAGAACTACCGTGCCTACCTCGCGCTCACCCCAACCCAGCAACAGGGCGGCTCGGCCACGCCGCCGGCGCTACCCGGGGAGGAGCAGAAACCGCCGGACATGACCAGGGGTCCCGTACCGGTTGCCCCACTGCCCGAGCACCATTGCTTTCCGCTGGGCCTTCGCGCTGCGGTCACCACCCAGGCAACCATCCTTCATCACTACAGGCCCAAGCAGCCGCCACCGCCCCCTCCCTACACGTCAGCCGCGTTCGACAACTTCTTCTACGGCGGCACTCGGATGTCCCAGGCCACCATCGCGCACGGAGTCGGGAACATCGACTCCGGTGAGGTGGTGTACGTCCACGAGAACATCGTCCAGCAGGGCGGCGAGGCGGCGGACCGGCTTGTCGACGTCTCCCAAATCGCCGCGCACTATTTCAAGCGAGGGACGAAGAACGCCAAACATGCGCCTGGACTTCTACAGCCTCACAGCGCCGGCACGCCCTTGAACTCCAACGACCGGCTCATCGGAGCGCGGTTCCTGAGCGACCATCTCCCGGTCGTCATACAGTTCGAATGCCCCTGAGTAGGAGTTTTCTTCCGTGGACTTAGCCGAGCTCAAGGGGATCGTCCGCCAGCGACTGCGATCACAACCGTTCACCGTGTCCGGAGCGGTTGTGGAGTCCCCCGCCATCACCACCTTGCTCACCGGGGCTTTCGGAACCGATGGCTGTACGGTCGAAGGTGCGCGGGTCACATCCGACACCGCGTCGGAGATCACGGTGCGCGGTGTGTTGCGCGAGAAGGTCGCCGGACTCACCCAACAGCCCGTCTCCATTACGTTCACCGTCGTCGGCTCCCAGGCCGAAGCGCATATCGAGTTGGCGGAACTGGGAGCGGACTGGCAGCCCTCGACCAGCTTCCCGGTGCTGGGTGGATCGGTACTGGACTCCTTTGAGTTCTCCAGTCCGGTACTCAATCTGGACTCGGACGGGCGCAGTGCACTGCCGCCGGGGTTTCCCGCCTCGCACGGCTACCCCGAGTACTCCGCCGACCTGCGTGCCAGGATGGTTCAGGGAATGAGCCTGCGGGCATCGCTCAAGCCCAAGAGCGGCGGTGAACTGCTCAGTTGGCTGCTCGGCCCGCCGCCCTGGGAGGTCAGCGGTCCCGTCGCGCTTCCGGCGGAGTACCCCAGCATCGTCCTGTCATCCCAGGTGGGCCACAGCGTCCAGTTGGGCGGTATCAAGGTCGGTTACTCCCTCAACCCCGCGACGCTGGCCGTCATTTCCCCGCACACGGAGAAACCTGTCCCCACCAGTGGTCTCCAGTTGGTGGGCGAGTTGAACACCACGCTCAACAGCGGTGCGGTGCGCATTCCCTTCGTGGTCCGGCAGAACTACCTGGACTCCTCACTCACCACCGTGGAGTCGGCCGTGCCACCGGCTACGGGGATCACCGTCGCGCAGATCGCGGAACTGCTCGGCATCACGGACTCCTCCCGGCTCACCTCTCAACTCCCGCAAGGATTCCCCCAGCTGTCCGAGGTCCATCTCGACGGGGTCTCGTTGACCATCGCGCCGCACAACCGCCAGGTGGTCTCCGCGAGCGTGACGGTGCGGTGGCAGCCTGAGACGAGGTACGAGGTTCTGGGCGGCCTGATCTCCTTCAGGTCCCTCGCTTTGACCTTCACCTACCTCGCGGCGCCGGTGGGCGGCACGCCGTGTGTGCTGACCGACGTCACTGCCGAGGCCGCCATCGGCGGCTCCACGCTCACCGCCGGCATCAGCCCTGCGGAAGGAACCTTCTGGTGCGAACTCGGCGCGGATGAGGGTGAATCGGGGGACGTCGTCGATCTCACCGCACTGGTGAAACAGACCGAAACCACTGGATCCGTGCCCATGCCCGCCGTGGTCTGCACCTGGGCGCGGGTCTTCGGTGACGTGGCTACGGGCACATATCGGGTACAGGCCTCTGCGGGCGACTGGAAGTTGAAGTTCTCCACCAGTGAACTGGTGGTCAGCGAGGTGAGCCTGGACATCGCCAAGGACTCCACCGGATTCTCCGGCCAGATCGTCGGCCAACTGGCCATCGCCGGAGTCAGGTTGTTCGGCCGGGCCGAATACCACGGCAAACGTGGCTGGGTATTCCAACTCGGTACCCTGGAGAGCGCGAACATCTCACTGACCGCACTGGCCGCGGAGGCGGCCGGGATGTTCGATCTCCATGTCCCGGCCACGCTGCCAGACCTCACCCTGGACTCCGTCAACGTCACGTTCGACGTCGCCACGGGAGAGTTCACCTTCGCCTGCGGTGCGACCCTCGACCTCCCCAGCGGTACGGCGGCACTGGGCGTGGAGATCACCAAGAACTCCTTCACCGGGCTGCTGTGGATCGGCGACTCCTACTTCGAGATCGACCTGACGAAACAAGGGAAGGACAAGTCCTTCACGGCCACCTGGCAGGCCGCCGATCAGAAAGACGCGCTGAAACTCTCCACCATCATCAGGGAGTTCGGTGCGGACGCCCCGGCGATCCCCTCCCCCTTCGACATCGCGCTGACCTCCGCGACGGTGCGGTACGACGGCACCGACCATGGACTCGCCGTCGCCGCGACCTCCCAGCAGGGGGACGTCGCCTTCGTCACCCTGCCGAAACGGACCACCCCCACCACGATGGAGGCGGCACGGGTGGTGCTGGCCACGGTCCGGCTCGACGCCGGCCTGGCGGACCTTCCGGCGCTGGGACCGCAGATCCCGCCGGACCTGGATCTGCGACTGGCCGGGGTGCGCGTGGTGGCGGCCTCCCGTGCCCTCACCACCGACGCGGACGTCAAACGCGTCAACGCCATGCTGGCGTCCGTCGCCTCGTCGAACCCGACACTGCGGCTTCCGGCGGACGGCATGACCGGCAAGACGCTCCTCGGGCTGGCGGTGGTGATCCGCGGCGAAACCCTGGTGCTGGGCGCCCCCGACGGGGCCGGCCCGAAGAACCTCGCGCTGCCACCCGCCGCGCCCGGCACCACGGCGACGGGTCAGCGACCGGGGCTCGGCCCATCAGCGACCGGGGAGCGGCCGCGGTCAGGCTCCGGCGAACCGGCCCGCGCCGAGGAAGGCACCGCGGGCACGCTCTGGCACCAGGTCGACCTCGCCCTCGGGCCGGTGCGTCTCGACCGCCTCGGAGTCCGGTACGACCAAGGAACCGTCTGGCTGTTGGTGGACGCCGGGGTGGACATCGGCGGGCTGGTCCTGTCCGGCCGCGGTCTGGGACTGGGCATCCCGCTGGCTGACCCCCAGCACATCACGCCCTGTCTGGAGGGGCTCGGTGTCGCCTGGGCGCGCCCGCCGCTGGAACTGTCCGGAGCCTTCGTCAACGAGCGGAACCCCGACTACCTGGTGAAGGCCGTCGGCGCCGCCGTGCTCACGGCGCCGACGCTCAGTGTCAGCGCCGTCGGGGGGTACGCCCAGCGGGTCGGTCAGCAGCCCTCGCTCTTCGTCTTCGGCCAGCTCGGCTTCGCCGAGGGGCAGGGCCTCGGGCCGCCGCCGTTCCGCATCACCGGCGCCGCCGCCGGTTTTGGCTACAACACCAGCGTCCGCTCGCCGGACATCACCGAGGTGGACGTCTTCCCGTTCATGCCCGCGGAGAAGGGCGGCGGGACGGATGCGATGGCCCTGCTGGACTCGTTGACGAAGGGCACCGGCGGCGGCAAGCCATGGCTCAGCGAAGCGCCGGGACGGGTGTGGCTGGCGGCCGGTCTGCGCTTCGACTCGTTCCAGTTCGTGCACTGTCGCGCGCTGGCCCTGGGTGAGTTCAGCCTCGAAGGCGACCGGGAGTTCACCCTCGCCCTCCTCGGCCACGCGTCCGCCGACTTCCCGTTACGCACCACCGGCGCCGCCCGCTACGCGCACGTCGGTCTCACACTCGCCGCCTCATACACGTCCTACGAGGACGCGCTGAGGGTGAAGGCACGCATCCAGCCGGGTTCCTATCTGGTCCACCCGTCCTGCAAGTTGAGCGGGGACGCGGCCTTCGCGCTCTGGTTCGGCCGCAGTCCGCACGCCGGGGACTTCGTGCTGACCGTCGGCGGATACCATCCACGGTTCGTCCGACCCGCCCACTACCCCGCGGCGGACCGGCTGCGTCTGGAGTGGGACTGGGGCCCGGTGTCGTTGCGCGGCGCCTGCTACGCGGCGCTCACACCGTCCGCGTTCATGGTGGGCGCCGAACTCCAGCTGGCCTTCCACGAGGGGCCGATCAGCGCGTGGTGCCGCGCGGTGTTGGACGCGCTGGTCCAGTGGGACCCGTTCCAGTTCCGGGTCGGTCTCTCGGTGCGCATCGGTGTGCACATCGACATCCTCATTCCCATCAACGCCGAGATCGGCGTCGACCTGGATCTGTGGGGGCCGCCCACCGGCGGAATCGCCCATGTGCACGTGGTGTTCGGGTGGACCTTCGACATCCGATTCGGTGAGGATCCGCCGGCGGCGCCGAAACGGCTCGGCTGGGACGACTTCGTCGCCCGTATGCTGCCCGGTCCCGTGGTGCAGGTCGTGGTGGAGTCCGGGCGGCTTCCGGCGCGGCCCGCCAACGGGACGGAAGAACAGCGAGACGAGATCTGCGAGATGTCCCGGGAAGGCTTCACCGCGCTCACCCGGTCCACGGTCCCCGCCGAGAAGGTACGGATCGTCACACCATCCACCCCGGACGGCAGGGCACCGGCCAACGCCCAGGACGGCAAGGCCATCGCCGTCCGCCCGGTCGGGGCGGACCGGGCGAGCTCCGTGCACAAGATCACGGTCAGCCACGACGGACAGGTCATCGACCCGGAAGCGGCCCCCTACCGCTGGACGGTGGTCCCGCAGCAGGGCAAGGTGCCGCTCGCCCTGTGGGGAGCCCCGCTCGCCTCGGCCGACAACTCCCCGCCCATGCCCGACGCGAGGAAGCCGGAGCTGGTCGACGCCGTGACGGGCACGCGGATCACCGCGCCGCGGCCTGAACCGGCTCCCGACCCGGTGGCGGCCACCGAGAAGGCGATCAGCTGGGAGTGCGAGCAGGACGCCGAGACCCCGCTTCCCTCCGCCGGTCAGGCCGGGCCCGCTCCCACCCGCCCGTACCCCCGCTCCACCCTCGCCACCGAGCTGACCACCACGGATCGCCAGGTCTTCGCGGAGGGTCTGCACACCTGCGGGGTGGCGCTGCCCCCGGGGGGCTCCCTCACCGACTCGTTGCGGGAGTACACCCAACACCTCCACTCCTACCTGCGCGCCGACCCGATGGCGCAGCTCACCGAGGCGTCATGAGTGCCGTCCGCCATGTGAAGGGAATGCTGTGATTCCCAACCGAACCCTGTCCCTGCACGACTACTGGAACGGCGTACCCGCGGGCGAGTACACCATCACGGTGGAGCAATCGGTCAGCGGCACCGTCGACGCCCACTCCTTCGGAAAGTCCTTCTCGGACACCCGCACCCTTCAGGTCCGCGGGCCGCGGTTCGCGCTCACCTCGGAGTTGGTGTACGCGACCTACCCGGTCCCCGGCTCCACCGGTCAGTACGGCAACGACCTGCCACACCTGGTGCTCTCCCGCGCCGTGCTGCCATGGGAGCGCATACTGGACGCGTCGGAGCCCACCGTGCCGTGGCTCGCGCTGCTGCTGCTCGACGAGAACGAGCTGCCCGTCGACGCGGCCTCGGGCCGTGGCGACCAGACCCGTCCGGTGAGCGAACTGCTCCCTGGCTCCAGCCACGTTCAGCCGGCGAAGACCCTGGTACCCGAGCTCGCCGCGGAGAAGGACCCGGCCGGACCCGCCACCTGCCGGACGATCGACATCCCGGTAGGCGTCTTCACCGACGTCATGCCCCGCTTCACCGAGTTGCGCGACCTCTGCCACGTACGGCGGGTGGCCGGAGCGGGCGGCGGCGACTACGCGGTGGTGCTCAGCAACCGCCTGCCGCGCGGCGATGCCCGTTACACCGCCCACCTGGTGTCGCTGGAGGGATTCGGCAAGGACCAGCTCTCCGGCAGGGTTCCGTTGTCGCTGCCGGACCAGAGCCAGGCGGAGAAGGTACGGATGGTCTCACTGTGGTCCTGGTCCTTCACCAGCAGCGCACGTGCCAAGCCAAGTTTCCTGGCGGTGGCGAAGAACCTGGCCGACCGCAGCAAGGGGAAGCTCCCGCTGCGCCTGCCCGACACCTCGACGGGCGACGGCTCCGTGGCGAAGCGACTGTGGAACGGATATGTTCCGGTCGGCCACCAACTGCCCACGGGCGAGCGCAGCTTCGCCTGGTACCGCGGGCCGTTCACGCCCGTGGTACCGCAGGCGCTGCCCGCCGGGGAGAAGGCACTGGCGTCCGAAGCGGCGGCGCTGATCTACTCCGTGGGCCACGGGGTGTTCGACGTCAGCTACGCCTCCGCGTTCGCCCTGGGAAAGACCATTGCGCTGGCCAACACCGACCTGGCGAAGTCACTGGGCGAGCTGCGCCAGCAGGGAATGCGAGCCGCCCAGGAGTTCGCCAAGCGGCTGGGGCAAGGGCTCTCCATGGACACGGGTGTCGGGGAGCGCCACCGGACGAAGCGCCAGATCGACGCCGTACCGGCCGATCCGTTGGCGGGCGTCGGCACGATCACCCGGTCCGCGTTCGAGCGGCTGGCCGGGGCCACCAACCTGCTGGCGGAGGGGCCGGAGACGCCCGGGGAACACCCCGCGCGATCGCGCCCGATCGGCGCGGTGGGCGCCGCACCGGCCGAGGGCACCGATCCACTGGCGCCGCTGCTGTCCTCCTCGGCCGGCGGCGCGGACGGCTCCCCTGCGCTACGCGCGGTGCGCCACACGGTGGCCCGGCACGCCCAGCGGATCGCCAAGGCTGGTCTGGACCCTGACAAGCTCCTGACGGCCGTGCCGTTTGACCATCTCGTGCCCAACGCGGACCTGCTGCCTCCGGAAAGCGTGCGCTTCTTCCACGTCGACCCGGAGTGGGTCAAGGCGCTGACCGCGGGCGCCAGCAGCCTCGGCCTCAGCACCACCTTGGACATCCAGTTGCACACGGAGCTCAACCAACGGGTGCTGGCGACCACCGCGTTGCCCGCCGCGGGCATGCTGCTGCGGTCGACGTTGTACCGTGACTGGCCCGATCTGCTGGTCCTCGCCCGGCGGAACACCTCCGGCGGGAGCGAGGACGTGCTGTTCGGCGCTCCCCGGCCGCTCGCGCCCGATCTGGCGCTGGTCTTCTTCAGCCAGCCGCCCGACACGGTGGTGATCCGACAGCCGCCCCAGGTGCTCCACTTCGGCCTGGACGGTGCCGACTTCATCCAGTTGCGCCATCCCCGCCAGCCAGGCGGGGGCGAGGTGGGCTCGTCCATGGACCGGCGGCTGACCGGTATCGGTGGTCTGCTCCGCGCCCGTCAGGGCGCGGGCGGCCGGGAGGTGCTGGACGTGGAGGCGCTGGCCACCGCACTCCGCGACAAGCTGGCCGAGTCACCGCCGGAATGGGAATCCTCGCAACCTCTTCCGCCCGCCGTGCTCGGCCTGCAACTGCTCAACACTCCGGGTCAGTTGGTGCTCGGCACCGCCCTGAAGGACGGTGCGGAGTCATGAGCACAGCGACCGACATCTTCGAGGAAGGGAACGGCAGCGGGATGACGGACACCTCGCAGTCGCTGATCGTGCCGGTGGAGGTGGCGGCGTTGGCGGTCACCGGCCAGATGACCGTCTCCTCGATGTTCCGCCGCTGGGTACCGAAGTTCTTCAAGCGCAAACCACGGCAGAGTCCGGAGCCGGACCCCTCCGCCGCCAGCGACCTGGGACAGCCCCAGGACCGTGGCGTCTATCTGCACTGGCTCCTTCCACCGGCGCTGGTGCGCGGCCGGGTGGATCTCAGTACGGGACAGGGCACTGAAGCCGACATCGCCTTTCCCACCATCCCCAACCGGTGGCTGGTGGTGCGTCACTTCCGCCCGACCGCCGAATCCGGGAAGCCGCTGCCCAAGGCGGCCGGATGGCTGATCCGCAGCGACTTCCTCGACCCGAGAAAGGGAACCTCGCCCTACCTGCACAACGGCGAGTCGACCAAGATCGGTGCCAGCATCGACCTTGAGAACGGTTCCTGGAGCGAACCGCTGGCCCCGCGGCCGCAGTTCCTCACCGCCGCGGGTCCCGGCCTGCCGGACTTCACCTCCTTCCAGCCCTACAACGCCAATGTGCTCTCCTTCCACGACCAGTTGCCGGACGGCCTGATCGACACCGCGGGAACCATCAGCTACCTCGTGGCCGGCTGGTACTCGGACGCCGACGAAGACCCGCTCTGCGCCCGGCAGATCGAGAAGCTCCTGACTTTCCGCGGTGAGGCGGCCCACCACACCACGGAACAGTCACGCTTCGAGGCCGCGTTGCACGCTCTGGGGTGGCGGTGCGCCGACGGCACCCGGGCCGTCCACCGATCGCTCTACGTGGGCACCACGCTGGGCCTGGCGTGGCAGGTGGACGCCACGCCCGACTCCGACCTGCCGATGTTCCCGATGCGCGACATGCGGGTCGCGGTGGGCAACGGAGCGACCGACGCGCGCACCGCGCTGCTGGAGGAGACCGCCACACCACGTGACCGTCTGCTGCTCGAGGCGTTCGAGTACGGAGTGCTCGACGAACTCGACGACGCCTTGGTCGACGGCGGCCGTGACATCCTCGACGCCGCCGCCCACCGCACCTGGTTCTCGCCGACGCCTGCCGGCTTCACCTGGCAAATCGTGGATTGCCCACCGGCACACGGCGAACAGGAACCGGCCCGCAAGCCGCGACCTGACGAGGAGGTCATGGCCGAACGTGCCTGGCTGGCCCGGCTCAACCGGGACCAAAGGGCGTTCGACGACGCGATGCGCGACCTCGCCGCGCTGCGCGGCCGACTCTACGGCCTGTGGTGGTCATCCGGGCTCGAGGCGGCGCCCGACGACTTCAGGACCGACTGCGCCACGCAGCTCGACCCCGCCAGGGACGGTCTGGCCAAGCGGGTGAAGTCCCAGTGGGAAGCCTGCTTCGGCGCGGACGGCGCGCGCGCGAAGATCCCGTACGGCGACACGCCGAGCGCACTGCGGGCGAGCATCGAGGAGTACCGCGAACAGCACAAGCTCTCCACGGGCAGACCGCTGGCCGCCGACCGCGAGCTGAAACGGGTACCGGCCGCCCCCTACCAGCGGCCAACCGACCCGGTGGTGCTGATCAACGGGCCCGGCGCAAGGATGGAACCGCCGCGCACCACCCCGCTCGACTGCCGCACCCCCGCCCAACTGCTCGCCGGCGTCGCGCTGGAGGAGGGCATCCCCACCACACCGAGCCGGATTCCGCCCGCCCCAGCACACCTGGCCGATGTGACCGGGGCACTGCCCTGGGCGCCCATGGCCGATGTCCTGGCGGAGTTCGCGGTGCTCGAGGAGGCCGCGCGGCTGGTGTGGCCCAGTGGTAGCCCCGAGCAACGGCCCCGCGGACCACTCGATCAGATCTCGTACCAGGGGAAGAGCCTCAGGATCCACGACCGTGCCGGGAAGGACGGCGTCTGGCCGGAGTTCACCGAACTGTGGCGGCAGCCATGGCGGCCGCTCTACCTGCTGTGGCAAGTCAGCTGCCATCCGCTGCCGTACCTCACCGGCAGCGAGGAGTCCGCGGTGGCCAACTGGACGTTCGACGGCCGACGGCACCGGTGGTCCGGTACGGGCAATCTGAAGGACCAGTCCATCAGGGGCCGGGCCAGGCTCTCCCCACTACCGGGTTTCGCGCTGCGCGGACGAGTCGAGGAGTACATCAACAGGTACGGCGATGAGTACGCCGACACACTGCGGCGACAGGCCGACTCGGAGCAGAACCGGAACCAGATCTCACAGACCCTGGACGGCATCAACGCCTGGCTGGCGCAACGGGTTCCGGCACACCACTTCGACCCCTTGGACGGCCCGGGCAGGACGCTGCTGGCCACTGAGCCGGTGGTGCCCAACCCCGCCGTTGACGAGGAGCTGCGCCACTTCGACCCGGTTCGATCGGCTCAACTCATCTTCGCCGACCTGACGTTGGTCGACCAGTTCGGCCAGACCTGCCGACTGGTCAACCCAAACGTCCCGGCCGAACGGCGGCTGTTGAGGGCGCCCAGCGTGACGCCCGATCCCGACCCCGATCACCCAGACGAACCGCTGGTCGCCAACGCGTCGGAGGCCGGGTACCGTGACCGGTTCGTCCAACTGCCACCCCGTCTCCACCAACCGGCCCGCACCCGCCTTGAGTGGCTCTCCGGACGCGACGACGACCATCCCGTCTCCGTGGACGCCCTACCGGTCGACCCAGATCACACCCCCGTGTGCGGCTGGCTGGTGCCCAATGCCCGAGAGGGCACGCTACTGGTGTACGGCGGGAAGGGCGAAGGCCTGGGCGAGCTGCACATCGCCGGGGAGCAGGGCAAGGAGCGGGTGGAGTGGATTCCGCTGCCCGGCTCTCCCTGGCTGACGCGCCAGACGGTCCTGGCTGACTCCGACACGTTCACCACGGCCCATCCGCATCTCGGCGGGCTGGTGCGGGAACTGCTCGAAGAGCCGCCGAAACCGGTGGATCCGACACCGGCCGCACTCACCCGGGGACCGGCCGCCTTCCGGGATCTGCTCGCCGTGATCGACCGCGCCTTGCACGCCATCGCCCCCGCGGCCCAACACACCGAGCCGCACTGGTCGTTGCTGGTCGGACGCCCCCTGGCGCTCGTGCGGGCTCGGGTACGCATCGAGCTGGCTGGTCCCCCCGCACCTGCGCCCACCTGGTCGCGCCTGCTGAGCGGCCCGCTGGCGGACGACGGCAACCCGCTGCGGTCGATCCGCTGGCCGGTGCGGCTGGGTGATCCCTTCCGGGCCGGTGACGGTCTGGTCGGCTACTTCACCGCCGACCCCGCCGCGTCGACCGCCAAGTCGACCCCGTACCACCGGATGTACACCGCGTACCGTCCACCGCGGCCGGAATCGACCTACCCGCTGCCGATCGACGCCGCGGCCGACCCGCGGGTACTGGCCGCACACACACCGGACAGCTCGGCCCCCGCGTCCGCCAACGCCGCCGCCTGGCTGACGCTGCTGGTCGATCCGTGGGCGACCGTCCACGCGCACACCGGCATCCTCCCGGTGATCAGCGCCGCACTGCCAGAACCGTATGTGCGCGGCCCGCTGTCCTCGCTGACGCCGAGCCTGCGGACGGGACCGCTGCTGGCGAGCGTGGTGCCAGGGACCGCCGTACCCGGTGCCACCGCGCCGTCGGATCCCACGGTCGCGCTGCCCCGCTCTACCGCCTGGCAAGCCACCTGGTCCTGGTCGGAGCGGAGTGCGGCGGGTACGGGCACCGGCTCCTGGTCGGAGCTCGCGCTGTCGAACACCAGCACCGGTGTCCACCCGCCGCAAAGCGTCCCGGTGGCCCGCACCGGGTTCCTCACCCTCACCCCCGACCCGCGAGGAAAGACATCATGACCCAGACCGCGCCCCCCGACGCGCCCGTGTGCACCCTGGACACCTCCACCGGAGGGCTGGTGCACATCGGCGCCGCCCACGCCGCTGAGGAGAGCGCACTGCGCCTGGCGGTGAACAACCCCACCGGGCGCCCTCTGCGCTGCGAGCGGGTGACCCTTACCCTGCCGGTCGGCACGGGGCCTGAGGATCTGAGCAGCGATCCCAGTACGCTGCGCCTGGCCTCGGAGACGGAGGAGTGGCAGCTCGACCGGGTCGCGTCGGACCGGTTCGAACTCGTACCGAGCGGTCCAGCGGAAGCAGTCGAACTGGCCGCGGGAGAGACCCGAACCCTGCTCCTGAGCGGGTTGCGCCCGAACGCCAGGCCCGGCACCTCCGCGGTGCGCACCGCCGTGCGCTGGGCGACGTCGCCGGGGACGTTCTCCGAATCCACCAAGGACGTGTTCAACCTCGTCAAGAGCGAGGAGTCCGATCTCATCAAGGACTTCACCGCGTCTGCCACCAGCGTCCAGAACGGCGACGCCGTCAAGATCAGATGGAAGGGCCGCCCCAAGGACGGACGGCCCGTCTACCGCCTCTACTTCGACAACACGGAGATCAAGGCGGACGACGACAAGTACATGGACAAGGAGGGCAACGGCAGTTACACCACCCCCGGGTTGACCAGGACCACGGCCTTCATGCTGCTCGTCAAGACCAAGGACGCCGACTACGGAAGCACCCTCGCCGTGACGGTGCGTGAACCCGACCTGGTCGTCGGCGAGTTGACCAGCAACGGTGTGGTGAAGCTGCTCGGCGAGCCGAAGACCCTGCACTCCGCGACCTCCGCCACCACGCCGTACACTGCCACCCACACCGCGACGACCGATGGCCTGATCGCCGGGCGCGTGGAGTGCGAGGAGGACGGCAGGCCCGCGGACTTCACCGCCATCGTCACCGCTCCGCTCGCCCCCAAGCCGGCCTCCTCCACCAGCACCAGTCACACCACCACCGCGTGCGCCCGGGTGGCCAAGTCCCCCGAGAACGTTCTGGTTCCGGTGCCGAAAGGCGCCACCGTGGAGGTGTCGGTGCGGGCCGAAGCCGGCAGCTACACCACCCAGCTCACCTGGTTCCCCATGGGCATCGGTGACCTCGCCGAAAGAGCCTGACCCCACCGGCACACGCGGCCGGGTCCCACCCCGGTCCTGCTCCCTCCACACCAGAAGGACGACCATCAGATGACCAGCGGTCTCACCGCAGCCCTCACCCTGCCCGCCGTGAACGGCGCCAAGCCCACCTGCTACCTCTTCCAGGGCACGTGGGCAGCGCGGTACACCCAGGACGGCCAGGCCTGGACCTTTGACAGTCCGTTCGGGCTGCCGCAGCACGTCTGCACTCTCTGGCCGGGCCTCGCCGCGACCGTCGGGCATCACCCCTACGTCGGCGCGTTCACCGCCAAGAACGAGATCTACTTCCTCCGCCCCGATCACCTTGTCCGCTACAACATCGCCAAGGACAAGGTGGAGAGCGCCGACGACGCGAAACCGGGGAACACCTTCAAACTCGACCACCTGGGCGAGGAGTTCCTCAAGTCTCTCAGCGGGGCCATGGACACCCCCAAGGGCATCTACCTCTTCAGCGGCCCCAGGTGGGCGCTGTTCCAGCTCAACACGGGGGCGTTACGGAAGCAGGGCACCCTGTCCACCACGGTGCTCACCGGTGTCGACGGGGCCTGCTGGCTGCCCGGGGCCGACAGCGGCTACCTCTTCCGAGAAGACCGTTACTACACCTGCACCGCCGCCGACGACGGCACCCTGACCGCCGCCGCGGGCGGGGCGATCACCGACCTGTGGAAGGGAGCGCCGCTGCGGCGTCCCCTCGCCGACCTCTACGCGGCGGGCGACGAGGCGCGGCTGCCGGTGCGGTTCCGTACCGACCTCGACCTCAGCACCGACGCGGGGCCGTCCGTCCGCACCGTCAAGGCGGAGGGGACGGTCATCCAGGGCGACGGCCTCAAGACCGCCTACGGCCGCGCGTGTTGGTCCGTCTCTCCCGACGGCAAACACGCCTTCCTCACCAACCAGAGGAAGGTGGTCGTGGTGGACTTGGACAAGGTGGCCAGCGGAACCTCGGTGATCCGTGGCAAGGACGTCGACCAGGCGCTGTGGGACGCGGTCGTCACCGGTGACGGAAACCACCTGTGGGTGACCAACGCCGGTATGACCGACAGCCACGGCAAGACCCTGCACGACGTGGACGTCAGCGAGGGCGGCGCGGCGACGGACGTGTCCCACTACATCGGCGGCGCTGCCTATGGCCTCGCGTTGTCCGCCAAGGGCGACCGGGCCTTCGTCGGCGTCGAGCGGAATGCCGCCGACGCGGCGGTCGTGGTGGTGAACACCGGAAACGGTTCCACGATCAGCACCCTGCCGCTCAGCGATCCCGACGGTAAGGCGCCGCAGCCCATCGTGCGCAGGGTGGCCGTCACACCCGACGGCGGGACGGTCTTCGCCGCCCGGGGCGACGGATCCGTGGCGAAGCTCAAGGGGACCGAGCCACTCGTTCCCATCCCGCTGACCGATCTGACCATCCGCGACCTGGCGGTGTCGTCGGACGGACGCCAGCTGTGCGCCGTCGCGCCACATGACGACGGATCCGTCGCGATCGTGGACACCGAAACCAACGCGGTGCGCCGGGCCAAACTGCCGCATGACGCCATGGACCCGTGCGGCGTGGTGATCGACCCCAACGGCGGCTTCGCCTACGTGGCCGGATATATCCGCGACGCGGCCGACGACGCCAAGGGACGGGTCTGGGTGGTCGACCTCACGAGCGCCGAACTGGCCGCCACCGTCGAGGCCGACTGGGGTGCGGAGCGGACCCCGATCACCTACCTGGCACTGGGCTGGCGCTGGGCGTAGCTTCCACGGCCCTCCCCCGCGTCCTCGCCACCTCCCGTTCGCTCAGGAAGGCAGACCAAGGATGAACGACATCCCGGCGGCCGGCGGCGGCTCCGCACAGCCGCCCCTCTTCGACTACCAGTCACCCACCAAGCCGTCCCCGCTCGACGTTACGGTCGAGGGAGCCGAGGTGTCACGGGGGAAGCTGCGGATCACCGTCACCAACACGACCTCCACGACACACACGTGCGACACGTTGACGTTCGCCCTCGCCGTCGGCGGGGGCGCCGCCGCCTTCACCGCAGCCCACAAGGCCGCGGACATCCAAATCACCCATCCCAGCGGCTGGGCGCTGGAAACCGTCTCGGGCAGGACCGGGGTCTTCGAAGCCAGCCCCAACGACGAGGCAGCGGCGGACGTTCCGCGCAACACACCGCTGGAATTCGTCCTTTCCAACATCGCGGTCAACACGGCGCCGGGCACGGCCGAGTTGGTCGTCACCGAGAAGACCATCCAGGGCGGCACCAGGGTCGGCGAGACGAAGCTGTACTGCCCCAAGGCGACGGGCGGTCTGCGGTTGGCCGACTTCCGTCCGACGCTGCAGGTGATCCCGGCGGGCGATAAGGCCGAACTCACCTGGAAATTCACTCCGGTTGAGGGTGCCAAGGTCGATCTGCACTACTTCGACGCCGCGGAAGGCAAGGAGAAGAAGGTATCGGTCAGCGGCGACCGCAACCACCAGGTGAGGCTCTACGAGGACACCAGTTTCATGCTCCACGCCTACGTCGGACCCGAAGCGGCCCCGACCGTCAGCTACCAGCTGTACACGTTCGTCACCGTCTCCCTACCGTATCTGCGCACCAAGGATCTGACCGTGGTCGGTGCCGCCTCGCTCCTCGGACGCGCACGCCCGCACACGACCCGGCCAAGGCTCACCCCCGAGCCCTCCGTCACCACCGTCAACCTCAGCGCCTCGTACACCGCCGAGACCGACGGCCTGCTCACCGGGTCGGTGCGAACGTTCTTCGAGGGCACCAACGCCCAACTGGCCGTCACCGTGAAACCGCCGAACGCGACCGGCACCGAGCACACCGCGTACGTCTACTGCGCTGACGATGTCGACTCCAGGGTCTACGCACCGGGGCCGAACCTGGCCATGCCGGTACCGAAGGGAAGCACCGTCGACGTCGACTGGAAGCTGGTCAGGTCCGCGGAGTTCGACGACGCCCAGCACGCCGGTACCCATCTGTTCGCCACGACGATGGAGTGGCACCCCTGGGGTACGGGTAAGTTGGTGCCGATGACCACGGTGTGAACCAGCCGGTGCCCACAGGCCGCCACGATGGCCTCTACACGCTTCAGTTTGTGCCGGGACTTCGCCATCAGCATCAGCACCGACTTCGTCGCCCGCGACCGACGCCGGCGGCCGGCCCCCGCCGCGACGATTCCGCCGGGCGGGGGCGCTGCGTCACAGCGCTTACCGGGCCAGGACGGCGCGTTCGGCGTCGTCCGCGGTCAGGTCGGCGTTGAGCGCGGCGGCCGCCGTGACCCCGGACGCCGCGGACTGCATGACGCCGGCGGTCACGTCGAGCACGTTGCCGGCGACCCACACGCCGGGCACACCGGTGAAGCCGCTTGGGTCGGCCTCGACCTGGCGGCCGATGCCGAGCGGGTGCTCGACCACCTTCACGCCAAGGGGGTCGAGCAGCTCGTGCCGGGACTCGAACCGCGGGCCGATGACGATGACTTCGCGCGGTTGAACCTCCCCCGAGGCGAGCCGGACGCCGGCGACGCGGTCCTCGCTGACCTCGATCGCCTCCACCTCGCCGGGTACGACCGTGACGCCGCGGGCCGCGAGCCGAGCCAGTTGCTCTTCCGTGGGCTCGGGCGCGGTGTGCTGGAACAGCACCACGTCCTCGCTCCACTGGCGCCACATCAGTGCCTGCGTCGCCGCGCCGGGTCCGGTGCCGAGGACGGCGAGGGCGCGGTCGCGGTGCTCCCAGCCGAAGCAGTAGGGGCAGTGGACGACGTCGCGTCCCCACCGCTCGTGCAGGCCGGGGATGTGCGGGTACTGGTCCACCAGTCCGGTGGTCACGAGCACCCGCCGCGCCAGGTGGCAGGTGCCCTCCCGGGTGGTGAGGCGGAAGCGGCCGTCATCGAGCCGCATGATGATCTCGACGGTGCCCTCGACGATCCGCCCGCCGTAGCCGCGCACCTCCTGCCGCCCGAGCCTGAGCAGTTCCAGGGGAGGCGTGCCGTCGCGGGTCAGGTAGCCGTGCGAGTGAGCGGCCGGCGCGTTGCGCGGGTGGCCCGCGTCGACGACGAGGACCGAACGACGCGCGCGGCCAAGGGTCAAGGCGGCGCCGAGGCCGGCCAGGCCGCCGCCCACCACGACGACATCGGCACAGTCTCCGACGTCGCCTGATTCGGGTGCGGGTTCAGCTCGTTGTGGTGTGGTCATGTGCCAACTGTGCAGCGGCCTGGCCAGGTGGCGGAAAAAACTTTGCGGAAAGCGCAAGCTTGCTCCATGACCGACAACCTCAATGCCATCCTCGACGCGGTCGGGCCACGACTGCGCGCCATCCGCAAGCAGCGCGGATCCACGCTGGAACAGCTCGCGGAGCTGACGGGCATGTCCGTCAGCACGCTGTCCCGGATCGAGTCGGGCCAGCGGCGCCCGACACTGGAGGTCCTGCTTCCCCTCGCGCAGGCGTACCGCATGCCGCTCGACGAACTGGTCGGTGCCCCGGCAACAGGCGATCCGCGCATTCACCCGCAACCGGTGAACCGTGACGGCGTGGTGTGGGTGCCCCTCTCCCGCGACCCGGGCGGCCTCAGTGCGTTCAAACAGGTCCTGCCGGTGCCCGCACAGGTCCCCGAGCGGCTCGATCAGCAGGTACACGAGGGTTACGAGTGGCTCTACGTCCTCACCGGCAAGCTGCGGCTCGCTCTCGGAGAGAAGGATTTCCTCCTGGGTGCCGGTGAGGCCGCCGAGTTCGACACCCGGGTGCCGCACGCCATCGCGAACGCCGGCCGCCGGCCACTTGAGCTGCTCATCATCTTCGGGCAGCAAGGCGAGCGGATGCATCTCCGCGCCCGCACGAAGTGAAGCCGCTCTCCGACCAGCCGATGGCGGCCGCGCATGCCCTCGCATCGGGATGCGGCTCCGCACAAGCCACCGCCACGTGGCACTTTTGCGGTTCTCGCAAGTTCCTTTGCCCGTGTTGCCCGGCTCAGAGCACGGTTGGGTCCGTCGGAACCGGATCAACGAGAAAGCGAGTGCCGCACGATGGGATACAGCCGGGACATCACTGGTGAGCAATTCACGCGGGACTGGAAGGCGTGGCGGGCTGGTTGGGAGCAGTGGCTCGTCGCACCGCACGGCTGGCTGTCGGCGCGATCGCTGTGCTGGCTGGATGCCACTCCCCGCCGCTACCCGGGGCTGCCGGGCCTGTGGTCCCAGGACCACGGCGAGGTCGTCATCGACCCGGAAGGGGCGACGATGTCGTTCGGCGGCGCGAGCTTCGACACCGTGAGGCGGCTTTTGATGGTCGACGCTCCCGATGACCAGCGGGTGGCGGCAGGTGAGCTGGAGATCGGCATCACCTACCGCGAGACCTACATGATCGTGGTCTACGACCCGGACGCGCCGACGCGACTGCACTTTCGTGGGGTCCCCGTCTTCGAGCCGAACCCCGATTGGGTACTGACTGGCCACTACGAACCGTACGAGTCGTCCAGCCTGATCAAACTCGGCTCCGTCGATCCGGGGCTGAGCGAGCACACATACGACTCCCCCGGGCGCGTGCACTTCCAGCACGACCATCACACCTACAGCCTGCAGGTGCTGCGCTCCGGTGGGACGCTGAACACCGTGTTCGCTGACGGCACGAGTGGCGTCACCACCTATAGCGCGGGCCGCTCGCTGGTGATCTCCGATGTGGGCGAGGACGGACGGGTGCGCCTGGACTTCAATCGGGCGGTGAACCTGCCGTGCGCGTTCAGCGACAACTTCCCCATCTGCCCCGTCCCACCGCCGAGCAACCGACTGCCCTTCGCCATCGAGGCGGGAGAGCAGACACCACGAGAGAAGACCGGCTGACCGCCCGTAGCCTCCTGACCGATCACGGCGCATCCCGACCATGTGTGTGTCCGCAATAACGCGGGCCAGAACGGCGCCGCCAGCATGTTGTTCTCCCAGGTGCCGTACTGGGAGCCGTCGATCCCGGCGCGCGTTGTCCGGGTACCCAGAGCTCGCCTTCGCGGCCGTGGCGGTGAGCCGCTGCTTCAGTGCCGCGGTGAACGCCGATGCCGTGTTGGGCAGCCCGGCCTACTCTCAGTAGTCGGCGACCAACGGCTCGCACGCCTCCCAGGACAGCAACTGGTCGTGCCGGCTGGCGTACGACTCCGAGCCGATGACCGCCACGTCCCAGGCCGCAGCTCCTGGGTGAGGCAGACAAGGGGGCCTGCGACCGGAGCGCTGCCGCAACCGGCCAACTTGATGCAATTGTTTCATATGTGACGTGTCATCAAGCTGTAACAAGAAGGCATGAGGCGTTGAGGGCGCGACCCGCCAACTGCTTGACTGAGTTTCGGATCGAGCGGCCCGCGCTTGCTCATGACTGAGTTGCTGCTGCGTGAAGGGGCTCCATGGCGCACCTCGGAGGATTGCGCGCAGGGGCACTGAGATACCCTTCCGTCGCTCAACTTGGCTACCGCGAGAGCGTGGTCGCCCGGCCGGAATCTGGGTAATCCGCACGACTCCGGAGCCTGACATTATTTCAGCTCCCGGTTGTCTTTTCTACGTTGGGAGAGAGAATGCGTAACAAGCTGGCGAAGATAGCAGTTGTGATTGCGGGTGTCGCGTCGCTGTCCGGACTTGCTGCGGCGTCCGCGCAGGCTGCGCCGGCCGACCGTGTGGTGGGCTACTACCCGACTGACGACGCGTGCATCGCAGCGGGCTTTGCGCAGTTCGGGAACCAGTTCCACTGCGACAACATGACCCTCGATGGCTCGTGGGAACTCACCGTCAATTCGTGAGTCTTCCATGCCGACCAGTTGAGCCGACACCGGCAGGGGACTCGGCAGAATCGTCTGCGGGGAGCTGTGGGATTTCGTAGTGTCCCCCGGATCATTCGGTGCGCCCGGCCTCAGCGGCTGACTGCCATGAGTAACGGTCGGACTTGTCGCACCTTTGGGCGGCGTGGAAACCACGCATGGCTGTTCACTCGCCGTGCCCTCTCCGCCGCCCCTTGTGCAGCGTCAGGGGCGGTAGCGCCAGGGGCGGGAGAGCCATGGGCGGGAGAGCTATGCCCGTCCGCTTGCGTGAATCAGGCGGACCGATCGCATACCCCGCGATAGTCCTAAACCTCGCGCCTTCATGAGGCGGCCTGTTCCGACAGGTGGACTGACAGACCGTGACCGCATTGCCGTGCGACTGCGAGCCGACCGGCTACTGGTGGAGGGCGACTCCAGCACGACGATCAGTGACACCCTCGGCCTGCGCGCGGTCTGGCGCCGCGGCATCCACACCGCACTCTCGCCTGAACCGCATGTCACTGACCGGCCAGCCGCTGCCCGCCACGTTCTTCGTGGCGGGCAGCCGAGGCAGCGCACCGATTGCGGACCGGGAACGTCTCCGACGGTGCCGGGGCTGGGCACCACGGCCGTACCTGCTCGGCCTCGCCGTGCCCAGGGGCAGCCGCCAGCCCGACTGACCGGCTGATTCCGGAAGCGCCGTCGTGACCGAACAGCACTTGGCATTAGGCTCGTTGAGGTTCAAGGAGCGAATGATGCCGACCCAGCAGGATGAACGGCCCGGGGCCGCAGCGACCGATGTGGGCATGCTCGGTGCGGGTGAAACGGACCGGAGGAAAGACGGCGAGTCAGGTACCGGGATCCGGGGCCTCGTCGTCCGGGCCGTCGGCGATGCCCCGGTGGCGTTGGAGCAGCTCGCCGGCGGGCTCGGTAACGCGCTGCTGGCGCTGTTCGTCCTGGTCTGGCTAGCCGTCGTCGCGGTGGCGTCCCTGGCCGGGGTCGGGAGGTTCCTGGCGCCGTCCGTGCTGCGCGCCCTGCACGGCGTCGCTCAACGCGAACGCGACCGGCTGAGCCGGTGGGATCCGGAGTTGGTCTGCCCAGGGCCTGCACCGACCCGGCTGCGGTCGGCCGTAGCGGACTCCACCACCCGCCGGGAGCTGCGCTGGCTGGTCGTTCATGCCACGCTGGGGCTGCTCGTGGACCTGGTCGGCGTCCTCCTCCCGATCTGCGCCGTCCGCGACACCACCTACCCGCTGTGGTGGCGCCTGTCGCCGGGCGGGGCCAGTACGTCGGTGGGATTGGGAACCACGCACAACTGGTTCGACGCCGTCGCCGTCTCCCTGCTGGGCCTGGGGTGGATCGCCGTCATCGTGGGGCTCGTCCCGGTGGCCCGGTTGCAGGCGCAGCGGACCCGCCGTCTGTTGTCGGCTGACCCGGACACGGACTTGTCCTTGCGGATTGCGGAGCTGACCGCTACCCGGGCGGCTGCGTTGGACGCCCATGCCGCCGAACTGCACCGTATTGAACGGTCGTTGCACGATGGGTCGCAGAACCGCCTGGTCACCGTAGCGGTTCTGCTCGGGGCGGCCCGCCGGATGGTGGCCCGAGATCCATCCGGGGCGGAGGAGTTGTTGGAGCGTGCACAGAGCGCGGCCGAGCAGGCGTTGGCTGAACTGCGCACGGTGGTCCGCAGTATCCTCCCGCCGGTGCTGGCGGACCGGGGACTGCAAGGGGCGCTGGCGGGGCTGGCTGCCTCGTGTCCGGTGCCGTGCCGGATCGATGTGGACGTCCCTCAGCGGTGCGCCGCCTCGGTGGAGGCGACCGCCTACTTCGTGGTGGCGGAGGCGTTGACCAACGTTGCCAAGCACAGTGACGCCGGGCAGGTGGTGGTCACCCTGCGCGGTGGTGGGGACCGGTTGCGTCTGTGCGTGACGGACGACGGTCGTGGTGGTGCGGATGAGCAAGGCAGGTCCGGCTTGGCCGGTATCCGCCGGCGGATTTCGGCGCACGACGGCACGCTCACCGTGGTCAGCCCGCCCGGTGGCCCGACCACTCTTGAGGTGGAACTGCCATGCGGATCGTGATTGCCGAGGATGACCCGCTGCTGCGGGAAGGAGTAGTGCTGCTGTTGTGCGCAGAGTCGTTGGGCGTGGTGGCCGCCGCCGGCACCCCGGACGCGGCGTTGGAGGCCATTGACCTTCACACCGGCGCCTTGGAGCCAAGTTCCAAAGCGGCAACGCACTTGGACGCCGCACGGCATGATCTGCTGGCCTTCACGGCCTATCCGCACGAGATCACGCCACCGGACGTGACCGCACCGCAGTGAGACAGTCCCTCCTACATGGAACTCCTTCTTGCGTTCAGGACACACGAACCGCCGGAATGGCCGGGTCAGGCGCTATGGCTGTGTGATCAGTGAGCATTTCCGCGCTCTTCGGGATCGTTTCCCAGTCGCCTGGCGCTGGACATGACGCCGACAGGGCAGGGGAGAACCGGCACCGCGCGAGTACCGCTGTGGACAGGCGGTGGTACGGGTGGCGAACGGTTCCCGGTGATGCTCACCGGGTGTGGTCGGGGTGATCCCGCGTCACTCGTTCGGGCGCTCTGCCGCCCGGAGCGCGCTGCCTAGCTTGGGGTGGAGTGACCACTGCGGCTGAAGGCGGTAGACATGGCGAAAGTTTCCTGCCGGCTGATCCGACGCGTGGCGGTACTGATGGCCGCCATGCGCGCACGACCGGCCCTTCCTCCCTCCCCTCCGGCACAGCGGCTCCCCGGCCCGCGCCCCCGCGCGTGGCTGGTGGCGTTACTGGCATTAGTGGCCTGAGGACTTCCGTTGGCCGTCGGCTCTCCGGCGATGGCCACGGAGCTTCCCGGGCCGATCAACACCGGGGTCGACGGGTTCATCCCGATCCTTTACACCCCCTCCGGGCACACCGTCCCGCAGGTGTGGCAGATCGCCCACCACTCCTGGCAGCCGACCGCCAGCCCGAAGGTGACCTGCGTGGATCTGGCTACCAGCACACCGTGCACCACCCCCTCCGGCGGGTCGACGACCTGGCCCAAGCCGTTGAACACGGCCGCGGGCCCGCTGGGCAGTGGGTCCACCGGCGATATCTCCACAACCAGGGAACCGCTGTTCGTCGTCAGCGGCGGGATCCTGTACTACCCGGCGGTGACCCGGACGGCGCTGTCGGGGTTCCCCGACGGCTCGGTCGGCGTGGGCTGCGTCAACCTGGCCACCCAGGCCGACTGCGCGTACGTCCCCCTGCAAGGACTGACCAACACCCCCGGCGGCACCAACGTCAACGGACTGACCGGGTTCGTACAGTCCGGCACCAAGCTCTACGGCGTCTCCACCACCGGGCAGGTGCCCTGCTTCGACACCTCGACGACCAGCGCCTGCGCCGGGCAGCCCTACACCGGGAACGTTCCGCCCAACCCCAACTCCGCCGCGGCCGGGGCCGGACTCCAGGACTACTTCGGGTCAATGGCCCTGATCAGCGGAAAGCTCTACATCAGCGCGACGAATCCGCCGTCGTTGACTGGCTTCGACCCCTCGTCCAACGCCGCGTGCACCGGCTGGACACCGCAGCCGGTCGGCAACGCCAACTCGATCTTCACCGACGGCGTCTACGCCGACTACAACAGCAGCGGAACCGCCGCCGGGGTGTGCGTCAGCGTGGGCAACCTCAACACCTCCACCAACGTCGTCATCAACTGCTTCAACCTCAGCGGCAGCCCGACCGGCGTGCCTGCGTTCCTGCGCAGCATCTACCCGACCGGGCACGCCATCAGCCTGACCATGAACCCGTTGACCATCACGGTGGGCGGCCATCTGCGCTCGTACTTCCCATTCGGCACCTCGGACCAGGGCTATACCGGCCAGGTCCTGTGCTTTGACTGGACCGCGCAGAGCCGGTGCACCGGGTTCCCCTACCCCGACCCGCACGCGGGGGTCAACAGCGGCAAGACCTTCGATTACGGCTATGGCTACGACGGCACCTGTCTGTTCGGTGTCGGCGACTCCGGATGGCTTTTCAGCCTTGACCCGACCACCGGCTCCACCCCCTGCTGACCAACCGGGCAGCAGGCCCCCGCGATCCCAATGCCGAACCTGGCTTGAGGAGGATGAGCATGTTACGGAGACTCAATCGCACACAACACGGGCGGGCGGCGGCCCATCGCAACCCCCGGCCGACTGTGGGGAGATCGCGCCGACGGCGCGCGGTGGCCGTCCTCGCCGCGGTCGCGGCGGCGATCACCACGACCGTGATCACGGCGGCTCCGGCCTCGGCGGCCACTACCGCCACCGCCGTTGCCGGCGGGGCATACCACAGTCTGGTGCTGACCTCCACCGGGTCGGTGCTGGGCTTCGGGCAGAACTCCAACGGCCAGTTGGGAGACGGCACCACCACCGACCGGCACACCCCGGTGACCATGTCGCTGCCCAGCGGCACCACTGCCAAGGCCGTCTGCGCTGGCAACTCCTTCAGCCTGGTGCTGACCTCCAGCGGGTCGCTTCTGGCCACCGGATGGAACGCGTATGGCCAGTTGGGCAACGGCACCACCACCGACAGCACCACCCCTGTCTCCGTGTCCCTGCCGTCCGGCACCACCGTCCCCGCGATCGCCTGCGGCGCGTACCACAGCCTGGCGTTGACCTCGTCGGGGACAGTGCTGGCCTGGGGCTCCAACAGCAACGGCCAGTTGGGAGACGGCACCATCACCAACCGGACCACGCCGGTGACAGTATCGCTGCCGTCCGGCACCACCGCCACGGCCGTGGGCGCGGGCGCCGACTTCAGCTACGCGGTGACCTCCAGCGGGTCGGCGCTGGCCTGGGGCGATGACTTCATCAGCCAGTTGGGAGACGGCGGTACCACCGACCAGCACACCCCTGTCTCCGTGTCCCTGCCGTCCGGCACCACCGTCAAGTCCATGGCCGGAGGCGACTACCACGGCCTGGCGGTGACCGGCACCAACTCGGCGGAAGCCTGGGGCTACAACGGCAACGGCCAGCTGGGGAACGGAACCACCACGGACAGCACCACCCCCACCGCGGTATCACTGCCCAGCGGCACTACCGCGACCGCGGTCTCCGCCGGGAGCGCCTACAGCCTCTCCCTGACCTCCGCAGGGTCAGTGCTCTCCTGGGGCTGGAACTACTACGGCCAGTTGGGCAACGGCACCACCACCGACAGCACCACCCCGGTAACCGTCTCCCTGCCGTCCGGCACCACCGCCACGGCCATCTCCGCCGGCAACTACCACGGCCTGGCCGTGACCAACTCCGGCTCCGTGCTGGCCTGGGGCTACAACACCTACGGCCAGTTGGGCAACGGCACCACCACCGACAGCACCACCCCGGTAACGGTATCCCTCCCGTGACCGCTCCCACGCCGCCGCGGCGCTAGGTGTTCTCCCCACGGCACCCGCACCGTGATCCACAACTGAACGAGAAAGAGCCCTTCCGGCGCCCCGCGGCCGCCGGAAGGGCTCAGTTGCACGCGTACATCACGAACATCGAAACGAGCGGCACCTCGCCCCACCGAAACCCGGCGACTGGCCTGCCTGGGCGTGACGAAGGCGTTCGCGATGCTGCGGTTACTGCCGATGAGCGAGCGGGAAAAGGGCGTGGAGATTCTGGCGCTGCGCCATCAGATCACGGTGCTGGAACGGCAGCTGAGCGGGCAGCGGGTACGGTTCAGCGCGGACGACCGGGCGTTCCTTGGCGGCGCTGCTGCACCAGTTGCCAACGCAGGCGCTACGCCGGATGCGCTTGCTGGTACGGCCGGACACGGTGCTGCGCTGGCACCGCGACGTGGTCGCCCGCCGTCACGCCGCCCAGTCCCGACCCAAACGCGGAGGCCGGCCCCGCACCGTGCACTCGATCCGAGCCCCGGTACTGCGCCTGGCGAGAGAGAACCCGAACTGGGGCTACCGGCGCCTGCACGGCGAACTCCTCGTCCTCGGCGTAAAGGTGGCAACGCCCACGGTCTGGGAAATCCTGAAGGAGGCCGGGATCCCGCCAGCGCCCGAGCGGGCATCCAGCACCTGGGCCGACTTCCTGCGCTCGCAAGCCGATGCGCTTCTCGCATGTGACTTCTTCGAGACGGTCACCTTGTCCGGGGTCCGGGTACCCCGCATGAACTCAATCATGGAAAGGTGGGTGCAAACCTGCCGACGCGAACTGCTGGACCGCACGCTGATCGGGAACCAGCGGCACCTGCTCCATGCCTTGCGCGAGTTCGAGTACTTCTACAACCAGCACAGGCCCAATCAAGGCATCGCCAACGCCCGCCCAATGCACCCACTCCCCCAACCGATCACCGATCTCGAGAAGATGAACCATCTCGGCATACGAAGGCTTGAGCGTCTGGGCGAACTCCTCCACAAGTACCAACATGCGGCCTGACCTCGGTGGATGCGGTTCTCGGCAAGGGCAGGGCCGGCTACCAGGTCGCGGAAGAGGTCGAGGAGTCGGCCCGCCTGGCGGGGGCGGACTTCCGTGGTTTCGCCGTAGCGGCCCGTGCAGTCCGCGGCCCTGCGCCGGGTCGGCGCCACCGATGCCGTCGTCGGTCACGTCCCAGCGCCAGCCCCGCGCCAAGCTGGCTGACGGTCCGCCAGAGCCGGTTGGTCCGATCGTGATTGGCGGCGTTGGTGATCAGCTCGCATGCAGCGACCCTGCTCAGGGGCCACAGGGGACGGCCGGTTGACCGCAGACGGTGACGTTGTCGATGACGGGTCCGCATTCGGTGTTGGGCGTGGTACTGGCGAACGTCAGCGTCGTGGAGGTGTTCACGGCCACGAAGGACACCTGCCGGGCCACATAGCCCATGTTCGTCGTGGTCTTGCCGGTGATGTCGAAGGAGAAGTCCTGAAAGTCCTGTCCGTCGATGAGGACTTTGCCGGTCCTGACAGTCGGGGTGGCGCATACGGGATTGCCGGCGAGAGCGTACGTTACGACGTACGTGGTGCCCGGGGTCGTGGTGAAAGTCTGGGACACCGCCCCCGGGCTATGCCCGTTGAGGTCCAAGGACTGGGTCCCCTGGGCCGGCTGAAAGTAGCTGGAGCCGACCAGGTCAACGGTCCCGCTGGTGACCGTCCACGGCCCGATGGCCTCGCCGGTCGTGAAGTCCTGTAAGACGACACCCGGTGGCAGGACGGGTGTTTCGAAGCTGCCGTCGCTGAAACCTGCCATGATTTTTCCCCTTTCTGGAGACAGGAAAGGACTTACGTGCCTGTCACGATAGGAAGTGGCCAAAGAGAAGGGGGTAGCCCGAACGGGTGACCGGGGGTATACGGGGAACAGCCGATGGCCAGCCGCGCCTGGTGCATGCACCAGGCGTACGCGGGTCCCGCACTCAGTGGTTCTCCCTGAATGGCCGCAACGGATTCCACCGGCCCCACCAGATAGTGGGACCGGGCTGGTTGGACGGCCGAGACACAAGCGCAGCTGGCCAAATGAGCGCCCCCGAGTCTGGTGGAGTCCGCGATCGTGTGATCAAGCAGTCAGCGTGGGCCGTTCCAGACTCTCAGGTACGTCTTGCTCGTACTCGTCAGGCGGAACGCAGTCCAGGGCGGAGTGGAACCGTTCCCGGTTGTACCACGTCACCCGGGCGAAGACCGCCCGCTCGACCTGGTCGAGGTCTCGCCACGGCCCCTGATGTTCAATCAACTCCGCCTTGAAGGTACCCATGGCGTGATCGTACGAGTCGGCGACCGAGCCGACCGACGCCGAGGCACCGACCTCGGCCAGACGATCGGTACAGCGGGTCGACACGTACTGTGATCCCCGGACGCTATGGCTTCGCATTGCTCAGTGCAATCCATGCGCTGGGCCAGCCCGTCTGGCTGCGTGAGCTGCCCACGGTGCAGACTCTGCGCACCGTGCTGCTGCAGAACCACACGCGCACCACTGCGAGGAACTGGCGGGAGGTGGTCAAGCGGCGGCAGGGAAGACATTCACCAATCCCAGCAATGGCGCGGCGTGCTCCCCGATGAGCACTACCCGCACTCCGGCTGCACCACGCCCGCTACCGCGGCCTGGCAAAACCCACCTCGAACAAACCTACTCCGCCGCTGCCCTCAACCTCATCCGACTCGATGCCTGGTGGAACGGACACCCCCTTGACCGCACCCGAACACCTACCTCGCCCGACTCGAACTGAGCCTGACCGCTTGATCAACCCAATGACCACCAGGGTCGGGCACTGTCCCGCGGGAAATCTCCGGTTCGAGGGGCACGGAAAACTGTTCCCTCCGGACGGAGTCCCTGACGCGAAACAAGTAAGGCAGTATTATCATTAGCCCCTTTGGATGATTGTCGGCCCTTCAAGCTGTTCGTATTTCGCTGATGGTGGGTTTACTTGTCCCATCGAGCCCCGGCGAGTAGCCCATCCCGTCCCGGGGACTGGTAATCGCCGACTGGCTGCCAGCGGCCAGCGGTACAACTGATGGGCGCTCCCTGGTGGCTAGCAAGTGCCCCCCTCGTCTCTGCTACGGGCACGCTGGCTGGGGACAGGACAGCTCGTGGCCGGGCCCATCCGCTTCAGACGGACCTAGATCACTAAGGGCACACCATGGCCAACGCTGTTCAGTCGACCTGGCGTCAGCTCCTCGGGCTTCGCTGGGATGGAAGTGGTTCTGTCCACGCCGCAGCCTCGACAGATCCAATCGTGCCGGTGGGTAGTATGCCGACGGGAGTGGTGATCACTCCAAGTGGCACCAGCGCTTACGTGCTGAACGAGGGCGACAACACCGTCAGCGTCATCACTACCGCGAGCAACACCGTCCTCACCACCATCCCCGTGGGGTCGTCTCCGTTCGGGGCGGCGTTGACACCGGACGGTGCGCGTGTCTACGTGACCAACGCCGGCGACAACACGGTGAGCGTCATCACTACCGCGAGCAACACCGTCCTCACCACCATCCCTGTGGGCACAGGCCCCTTGGGAGTTGCCGTCAGCCCCAACGGCCAATACGTCTATGTGGCCAACAACACTGATGGCACGGTGAGCGTCATCACTACCGCGAGCAACACCGTCCTCACCACCATCCCTGTGGGCACAGGCCCCTTGGGGGTGGCCGCAGCCAACACTCCCGACGGCAATAACGTCTATGTGACCAACAACGTGGACAACACCGTCAGAGTGATCAGCACCGCGAGCAACACCCCGATCACCACCATCCCGGTAGGCACGGGACCCACGGGGGTAGCGTTCACCCCCAACGGTCAGCGCGCCTATGTCGTCAACAACGGCGACAGCACGGTCAGCGTCGTCACCACTGCCAACAACACTCCCATCGCAACCATCGCGGTGGGCCCATCTCCTGTCGGGGTAGGGATCTCACCCGACGGCCGCCATGCCTATGTCGTCAACAACGGCAACGGCACGGTCAGCGTCATCTCCACGGTGACTAATGCCGTCACCTTGACCATCCCCGTGGGCACGCAGCCTTTGTACGCAGCGGTCACGCCCGACGGCACGGCTCTGTACGTCACCAACAATGGTGACAACACCGTGACCGTCACCGCGACCGTCCCCTTCGCCACCGCGACGACGCTGGCCACGGCTCCCGACCCATCGGTGTTCGGACAGGTCAAGATCCTTACCGCCAACGTAAGTTCGCCAGCAGGCATCCCGACAGGGACCGCCAGCTTCTTCGACGGCACGACCCTCGTGGGCACCGCCACCCTCAACCCCACCGGCACGGCCACCTTGACCACCGGCGCCCTGTCGGCGGGACCTCACCCGATGACCGCCGTCTACAACGGAGACAGCAACTTCAGCAGTTCCACATCACCGGTCGATATGCAGACCGTCAGCAAAGCCGGCACCACCACCACGATCGCCTCGGCTCCGAACCCCTCGAAGGTCGGCCAGACCGTCCTGCTGACGGCGACTGTCACGGCGACGCCTCCAGGAGGCGGCACGCCGACCGGAATGATCAGCTTCCTCGATGGCAGCATGCCTCTCGGCACCAGCACCATGGACAACACCGGCGTGGCCACCTTGGCGGTCTCGACCTTCCCCGCAGGTTCCCACGCACTCACGGCCGCTTACGGCGGAGACAGCAACTTCAACGGCTCTTCCGGAAGTCTCAGCCAAACCGTCAACAGCGCCCTGACCACGTTGACCGCGACCCCGGCCTCCGTCCTCTTCGACATCTTCCACGTCCAGTTCTACATCCCCACGCTCGGCGCCACCCTCACCGACTCAAACGGCGCGGGCATCCCTGGTCGCCTCATCACCTTCAGCGTCTTACCCCTCACCGGCCCCATCACCCTGGGCACCGCCGTCACGGACGCCCACGGCACAGCAACTCTCTCCAACGTCATCGTCCCCCCGACGCTGATCACCACCAACCAATACATCGCTGCGTTCGCCGGAGACGCGACTCTGAGCCCGGCTATCACGACCGCTTCACTGGGCTTCGACCTCTTCCCCTCATGACCGCGCCAAGGTACGAACGACCTTCAGTAGCCAACGGGACTGTGCGGTGCCCTGCGCGCAGAGCGAGGCCCTGGCATCGTCTATGACCGCGTGCGCAACCGTTCAGTCGAGCCGGGCAGCCAGCCCGCTCGGGGGCTTGTTCTGGCCTTTCCGCCGCTGCCCGGGTCATCCGGGGAACAGCGCGCCACGGCCTGTCTTCTGGCAAGCGTCTCCGGACGCCATCGAATGCGCGCGAGTCGGACCCAATCAGCCGTTTCCGCCTCGGCCAACTCGCGCTGCACGGTGTCGTCCTCAGATGGCTCGGGCCTCCCGGCTGGCGCCTCTCGGGTTACTTCCGCGGGCCGACCCAGCACCTTTTGGAGTCCAACTGTAATGACCGACACGGAACTACGGACTCCCTAAGGTGCTGCCATGGCCGAACCATCGCATGAATCCTCGTCCCAGCGAGTCGAGTTCGAAATCCCAGTCGAGGCGGAAGCCGGAACCTACGCCGATATCGTGGCAGTTTGGCATACGCCGGATATTTTTGTGCTGGACTTTGCAGCGATCCGACGCGCGCCAACGCATAGGCAGGACCCCGACACTGACCTGCAAGTCACACTCTTTCCCGTGAAGCTCGTCTCTCGAGTGAGAGTGCCACCGTCCCAGGTCTTTGAGATCATGAAAGCGCTCTCACAGCATCTCGCTCAATGGGAGGCCGAGATGGGTCAGACAGAGCCGGAATGAGGGAGGTCCGTTGGATTTCCTTATGGCGCTATTTCTAGCGCATGGCTGTTAATTCGTCCTGCAACCAAGGCAGATTTCAGGCGGAACCAGTCGACAGGGACTTCGTGAAGGCACGGCAGGCGGCGTAGTCCGGTAGCAGACCGCCGGAGCGGGCTTCGCCCAGCAAAGGTGCGGCCTGATCACGGGGGGAGAAGTGCAGTTCTCCTCCAGGCCAGTGCACTGCGAGTTCTGGGTCGAGTGGGTGAATAGAGCGTTCACCTGTCGGGTTGTAGGTCTGCGAGCACAGGTAGGAGAGGGTTGCGCGGTCAGTGAGTGCGCAGACGCCATGCCCCATCCCCTCGGAGATGTACAAGGCCTTGCGATTGGCATCATCCAGCCGGACCGATTCCCAGCGTCCGTACGTTGGCGATCCCACCCGAAGATCAGCCACCACATCGAGCACCGCACCATGCACACACGTCACGTACTTCGCCTGGCCGGGCGGTACATCGGCGAAGTGGATTCCTCGTACCACACCACGACGGGATACCGACATACTCGCCTGAGCCAGTCTCAGCGGATGGCCAACCTTCTCGGCGAGCCGGTCAAAGCGATACCACTCCAGAAACAGCCCACGTGAATCCCTGTGCTGCTCCGGCGTGACTTCCCAAGCGCCTTCGATACCCAACTGGTGGAGCCTCAACGTCGTCACCCCTTCCTTGCAAGGAGACCGAGTAGGTAGTGGCCGTAGCCGCTCTTGAGGAGCGGCTTGCTCAGCTCGCGCAGCTCTTCGTCGCCTATGAAGCCTGAGCGCCAGGCGGCTTCCTCCACACAGCCGATCTTGAACCCCTGGCGCTCCTCGATCACCCTGACGTATTCGGATGCCTGTACCAGTGAGGCGAAGGTGCCGGTGTCGAGCCAGGCGGTGCCTCGGTCGAGCACGGTCACCTGAAGCCTGCCTCGGCGCAGGTAGTTCTGGTTGACTGAGGTGATCTCCAACTCGCCGCGTTCACTGGGCTCGACAGCTCGGGAGATCTCCACCACCTGATTGTCATAGAAGTACAACCCGGGGATTCCGTACCGAGATTTTGGCTTGGTCGGCTTCTCTTCGATGGATACCGCTCGACCGTCTGGGGCGAACTCCACCACTCCGTAGGCGGCAGGGTTGGCCACCGGGTAGGCAAAAATGCGACCGCCCTTCGGGTTGCTATGCTGCCGTAGCCGAGTTCCCAATCCGCTACCGTGGAAGATGTTGTCCCCGAGGACAAGAGCCACAGGTTCGTTGCCGATGAAGTCCGCTCCTATGACGAACGCTTGAGCAATGCCGTCGGGGCGCTCCTGTACGGCGTACTGCAATCGTAGGCCGAGCTGCGAACCATCACCGAGAAGCCGCTCAAACTGCCAACGGTCCTGGGGGGTTGTGATGATGAGGATCTCCCGAATGCCCGCCATGATCAGGGTGCTCAGCGGATAATAGATCATGGGCTTGTCGTACACCGGTACGAGCTGCTTCGACACCGCTCTAGTGAGCGGCCAGAGTCTGGTGCCGGTTCCACCCGCAAGAAGAATCCCGCGCATGGGCAGAGTCTAGGGAGCCGGTGAGCGCAACGGTGATGCATTCAAAAGAAAAATACCCCGGACCTGGAGCATACGGTCTCACGGGGTTGCACATCCCGTCAGAGGTGTGAAGCTCAATGCGTTGAATGCCACCGCGCACTGCTTCGCTATCAATCTGATTCCGATCCCTGAGACTTACTCACCCACACGGGGGATGGCAACCTTGAATCGGGCACTGCCCTCCGAATGAATGTAGCCATGCGTATACTTGTCACCGGCGGTGCTGGCTTCATCGGCTCCGAATTCGTCCGATCCCTGCTTGCGAGCCGCGACGCCACGACGCGCGGCCCGCGGGTCACCGTCCTGGATGTACTCACCTATTCTGGCGTGGCCGCGAACCTCGACCCCGTCGCCATGCAACCCGGGTACTCCTTCGTCCACGGTGACATCTGCGATGCCGACCTGGTGGACCAGGTCATGCCCGGCCATGACGCCGTGGTGCACTTCGCTGCCGAGTCACATGTCGACCGCTCCATCGTCGGCGCAGGGCCGTTCGCGGTGACCAATGTCCTGGGGACTCAGGTGTTGCTTGAAGCGGCTCGTAGGCACAGGATCGACCGTTTTGTGCACGTTTCGACGGACGAAGTGTACGGCTCCATCGCGCGTGGTTCATGGGCTGAGGACTCCCCAGTGGACCCCAACTCACCATATGCCGCGTCCAAGGCCGGCTCCGATCTGATGGTGCTGGCCTACCACCGGACCCACGGCATGGACACGGTGGTCACTCGCTGCTCAAACAACTACGGGCCGTACCAGTTCCCGGAGAAGCTTATTCCGCTCTTCACCACCAACCTGCTGGACGGCAGGCGTGTGCCGCTATACGGCGACGGCCGCAACGTCCGCGAGTGGCTCCACGTTTCGGACCACTGCCGGGGTATCGGCCTTGTGCTTCGTAGGGGCCGCGCCGGTCAGGTCTACCACATAGGCGGCGGTGCCGAGTTGACCAACAACGAGTTGACCGGTCTCCTGCTGGAGGCAACCGGCACGAACTGGGAATTGGTAGACCGGGTAGCCGATCGCAAGGGCCACGACCTGCGGTACTCGCTGGACACCACCAGGATCGCCAAGGAACTGGGCTACCGCCCGCAGATCGACTTCCGACAGGGGCTGGCCGCCACCATCGCTTGGTACCGCGCCAACCGGGCGTGGTGGGAACCGCTCAAGGCGAAGGCAGCGATGCTGCCATGACTCCTCACGGCAGCATCGCTTGGCGAACGAGGCAGGTACGGTGGTTGGTCACCGGCGCGGCTGGGATGCTCGGCCGGGACCTCGTTGCGGTGCTCGACGCGGACCCGACCGCCGAGGTGACTGCGCTACGCAGAGTGGAACTGGATGTCACCGATGCCGCAGCAGTGCGCGCTGCCGTCGGTGGACACGACATCGTGGTCAACGCCGCGGCGTGGACCGACGTCGACGGTGCGGAAAGCGCCGAAGCCGCTGCCACAGCGGTTAATGGCACCGGGGTTCGCCACCTCGCTGAGGCGTGTGCACTGGCGCATGCTCGGCTCCTGCATGTCTCAACGGACTACGTGTTCTCCGGTGACGCGGACGCTCCGTACCAGGAGGGCGCGCCGACCTCGCCGCTGAACGCCTACGGTCGCAGCAAACTGGTCGGAGAACGCGCCATCGCCGAACTGCTTCCGCATGCCGGCTACACGGTCCGAACCGCCTGGCTGTACGGGGAGCACGGCGGCGGCTTCGTCGGAACCGTGCTGCGGTTGGCACATCGACGGCAGACCCTGGAAGTGGTCGACGACCAGCAGGGCCAACCCACCTGGTCCTTCGTGCTTGCCGATCGGCTCGTCGAGCTGGGGCGCAAGGCGCTGGTCGGCTTGGCCCCAGCCGGGGTCTATCACGGCACTGCCTCTGGCCGGACCACGTGGCTCGGACTTGCCCGGGCCGTCTTCGAACTCTCTGGCCTTGATCCCGCGAGAGTTCACCCGACCACATCCGCGGCGTTCGCGCGGCCTGCCGCACGCCCAGTCTTCAGCGTGCTCAGCCACGACCGATGGGCAGTTGCAGGCCTCTGTCCACTCCCGCATTGGCGGACCTCACTCGCGGTGGCCCTCCGACGTCCAGCCTTCGCTTCCCATGCGTTGGGGGACCCATCTGGCTGAATGAGCGTCGGATGCCGAGTCCCAGCCCTGGTTGTTGAAGAGAGTGTCCGCCGACCAGCGCCCGGGCCACAACACGCCCCAGCCTAGGGGCATCGTGATCATTGTGGTGTCCGAAGCCCGATGATCACGAGGTGGCCCGTGCCTGCTGCCTCCACCGGTCGGGTCACGCCCGCTGCGGCACCAACTCCTCGATCACCGGGACCGGGTCATTGAGGGCCGGGCTCCGCAAGTGGTCGCCACGCAGCCGGGCGGCGTTCTCCGCGAAGCACGCCCGCGAGATCGCCCGCCTGATCGACGTCACGAACATCAGCGGATTTCTCATAGCGCCTCCACCGCCAAGGAAGTCGCTGCTGCGCAAGAGGAAACCGCCAACGACATGGGCTGGTAGCCGGGACTGGTGGCAGTGGGCCGGGGATGCTCGGCGGAGCCTGTGGCGAACGTGCGTCTGTCGTGCCGGCGTCAGCTCCCGAAGGTGCGCCGGTAGGCGGTGGGGGTGGTGTCCAGTACGCGCCGGAAGTGCAGTCGCAGGTTGGCGGCTGTGCCTAGTCCACAGTCACGTGCCACGCGGTCCACTGGGTGATCGGTGGTCTCCAGTAGTTCTCGTGCCCGGCCAAGACGGGCGTCGAGCAACCACTGCAATGGGGTCGTGCCGGTCTCCTCGGTGAACCGGCGCATGAGGGTGCGCGGTGAGAGGCCCGCGTGCCGGGCGAGTTGGCGTAGTGTGACCTGCTCGCCGAGGTGTTGCAGAGCCCATTCGCGAGTGTCGGACAGCGACGCGTCGCCGGCTACCGCGACGGGGGCGGGCACGTACTGGGCTTGTCCGCCTTCGCGGTGCGGGGCGGCGACCAGGCCGCGGGCGATCCGGTTGGCCACTACCGCGCCGAGGTCGCGGCGCACGATGTGCAGACACAGGTCGATGCCGCAGCACACCCCGGCCGAGGTGAGGACGTCGCCCTCGTCGACGTAGAGCACGTCGCGATCCACTGACACAGCGGGGAAATCGCGTTCGAACTCATCGACGTACTGCCAGTGGGTGGTGGCGCGCAGGCCGTCCAGCACACCTGCCGCGGCCAGCGCGAACGCTCCCGTGCAGATCGACACCATCCGCTTACCCTGCTCGTGCGCCTCGGCCAGTGCGGCAAGCATGGCTTCCGGCTGCCGACGGGGTGGCTCGGACCCCGGCACGATCACGGTGTCGGCGGCGCGCACCTGTTCCAGGCCTCCGTCGGTGACCACCGCGAAGCCCCCGGTGGTGTGCACCTTCGCGTCGAAGGTGCACACGGTCATCTCGTACGGGGTCTCCGGCCGAGCCGAGAAGATCTGCGCTGGGATCGCCAGATCGAGGGGCATGACCCCGTCCAGGGCCAGGATCGCGATCCGATGAGTCGTCATGGCAATATCCTATCGAAGTTAGGAAATTTTGCCTATCGCGAGGTCAAAGCGGTTGCCAGCAAACTGAGGACATGACCGGACCTACCCATGAGGCGACCACTGAGGGGTCGGCCGACCTGATCACGCTGCCCAGTACACCGCTGGCCGAGGCCGTGGTGGAGCTGATCCGCCCGGTGGAGACGCCGTCGGTGTTCAACCACAGCGTCCGCAGTTACCTGTTCGCCCGGCTGGTGGCCGGCCGCCTCGGCCTGTCCGCGGGCAGCGACTACAACGACGACCTGCTGTTCTGCGCGTGCGCGATGCACGACCTCGGTGTCGCGACGGACGGCCCGCACAGTCAGCGATTCGAGGTCGAAGGCGCCGATCGCGCCGCCGAATTCCTCGTCGAACGCGGGGTGCCCACATCGGAGGCCGATCAGGTGTGGCAGGCGATCGCTTTGCACACCTCGCCGGGCATCGCGGAGCGCCGCGGCACGCTGTGCGTGCTCGTCCGCGAAGGCGTCGCTCTCGACTTCGGCGGCCCGCTGGGCACCGATCACCTCGAAGCCGTCACCGACGAGCAGGCCGACGCGGTGCATGCCGCCTACCCGAGACTGGAGATGATCCGTTCGCTCACCGACGCGATCGTCGCGCAAGCCGCGAAGAACCCGAAGAACGCACCCCGCTACGCGATTCCCGGTGAATTCCTCAGAGAACGTGAGACCTTCGGCCGGACCCGGCTGGAGCACGCCTGTCGTTCGTCCCGCTGGGGCAGCTGACGTCACGGATCCCACAACCAGTCAACAGAGAGAGGGAAGCACTGCCATGACCATCCACACCGTCGAGATCCCCGAGGACTCCGAAGTCTTCGGAAAATCCGTCAGCGCTTTCGCGAACTTCGGCTACTCCGCCGCCGTTCGCTCGCACGGGCATCTGTTCATCGCCGGCACGATCGGCCGCCGAGCCGACGGCACCATCCCCGACGACATCGAGGAACAAACCGAGCTCGCTATCGGGCGCATCGCGGAGATCCTCCGGCTGGAAGGCCTCGATCTGTCCGCGCTCGTCGATGTGACCAGCTACCACGTCGACATCCACCAGCACCTGCCCGGCTTTTCCAAGGCCAAGGCGCGCCTGATCAACCCTCCCTTCCCGGCCTGGTCACTGATCGGCGTCAGCGGACTGGCCACCCCCGGGCTGCTCGTCGAAATCCGCGCCACCGCCGCCTACCCCGACGCATCCTGACCGACCACCGCTCCTGGGCCCGGAACCCGAGTCCAGGAGCGGGTCATCACCTACTGGGAATTCCTCATGAAGACTGTCCGGCGTCCGGGCCTTCGCGGCCTCCTGTTGCCGGCCTCGATCATCGTCTCGTTCCTGGCCTCCTCCAGCGCACCGACGCCGCTCTACGCCATATACGCGGGCCAATGGCACTTCTCGCCGATAACAACCACCACCGTCTTCGGCACGTACGCCATCGCCGTCCTGACCGCACTGCTTGTGCTCGGCAGGGCATCCGACCATCTCGGTCGCAAACCGGTGCTTCTGGGCGCGCTGGCGTTGCAGACCGTCGCCATGGTCGTGTTCAGCGAAGCCGACGACATCGGAGCCCTGTTCGCCGGGCGGATCCTGCAGGGGGTCGCGACCGGCAGCGCGTTGGGCACGCTCGGCGCGGCGATGCTGGACGTCGACCGCGAACGCGGCACACGCGCCAACGCCGTCGCCCCCGGACTGGGGTCCGGGATCGGCGCCTTGTTCTCCGGGCTGATCGTCCAGTATCTGCCGGCACCCACCCGGCTCGTCTACGTCGCGTTCATCGGGGTCTTCGTCGTGCAGGCCCTCGGCGTGGCGCTGCTGCCGCAAACCACCGGCCGCAGGCCCGGACTGCGTGCCGCTCTCGTACCCGAACTCATGGTGCCCCGGCACCTGCGCCGTACTCTCCTCGGGGTGGCACCGGTGCTGTTCGCCGTGTGGTCACTCGGTGGTTTCTACGGCTCACTCGCCCCGGCCCTGGCCCGGCAGCTGTCAGGCTCGGGCTCCGTGGTGATCGGTGGTCTCGGACTGTTCGTGCTCACCGTGGTTTCGTCCGTCACTACCGTCGCGTTCGCGCGCACGCCCGCCAGGACTGTGATGTTCCTGGGAATCGCGCTACTCGTACTCGGCTCGCTCGGGACCTTGGTGGCTGTCGAAGCGTCTTCGGTCACCGGATTTTTCGCCAGCACTTTCGTCTCCGGGATCGGTTTCGGTGCGGGATTCCAGGGCGGGATGCGCACCGTCGTGCCACTGGTCGCGGAACACGAGCGCGCAGGCGTTCTTTCCTCGATCTACGTGATCTGCTACCTGGGCATGGGCCTGCCCGCCATCGTCGCCGGGATCCTCGTCGTCTACGGCGGTGGCCTGCCGGCCGCGACCCGGGACTACTCATTGTTCGTAGTCGCGTTCGCGGTCGCGACACTGATCACTCTCCTGCGCACCAGCAGTACGAGACGCCCCGCAGACCTGACGTGCGCCGCTCACCAGGACGTCCGCTGTGCACCTTGCACGAACCCCTGACCGCCACACAAGGATGATGAGATCCGCCTTGACAAGCATTTTCGAGCCGATCACCCTTCGTGGAACGTCCGCGCGCAACCGCGTCTGGCTTGCTCCCATGTGCCAGTATTCCGTCGACGCCGAGGACGGCGTGCCCACCGCCTGGCATCTCGTGCACCTGGGTGCCCGGGCCACGGGCGGATTCGGGCTCGTGATGACCGAGGCCACCGCGGTCACGCCGGAAGGACGTATCACACTCCAGGACACGGGGATGTGGAACGAAGACCAAGCGGCCGCGTGGGACGGCATCACCGGTTTCCTCAAATCGCAGGGAGCCGTCCCGGCTGTCCAGCTGGCACACGCGGGACGCAAGGCCGCGACCACTCAACCTTGGCGAGGCGGGGTTTCGGTGCGTCCGGACGAGGGCGGGTGGACGCCACTCGCGCCGTCCCCGTTGCCGTACCAGGAACTGACCACCCCGATCGCCATGACCACCGCCGACATCAACGCAACGGTCCGTGCCTTCGCTGATGCCGCTTCTCGTGCGGTGGCAGCGGGTTTCGACGTCGTTGAAGTGCATTCGGCACACGGGTACCTGCTCCATGAGTTCCTCTCCCCGTTGTCCAACAAGCGGACGGACTCCTACGGCGACTCGTTCCGGAACCGGGTGCGGTTCCTCATCGAGGTCGTCGACGCGGTCCGGGCGGCCATCCCCGACAGCAAGCCGTTGCTCGTCAGGCTGTCCGCGACCGACTGGGTCGACGGGGGGTGGACGCTCAAGGAAACGGTCGACCTGTCGGCCTTGCTGGCCGACCGTGGAGTGGACCTCGTCGACCTGAGTTCCGCGGGCAACGATCCCCGGCAGCGGATTCCCGTGGGCCCTGGCTATCAGGTGCCGTTCGCACGCGCCGTACGGGCCAAGACAGGAGTGCGCACTGCGGCGGTCGGCTTGATCACTGAACCTCGGCAGGCCCAGGAGATCCTGGACGAGGGCGCCGCCCACGCAGTCTTCCTCGGGCGGGCGGCACTGCGTGAGCCTGCCTGGCCTGTGCGCGCGGCCCACGAACTGGGAGTAGCGGTGCAGGACGCACCCTATCCCGTGCAGTACCTGCGGGGCGCGTACCGGTCGTGAGTCAGGACTTCCCACAGCGGCGCCAGGTCGACGAGCTGCACTTCAAGGTCGGCGAGTTCCCTCCCCCGAGCCGCTGGTCAGGCCATCTCCGCCCGGTCCAGCCCTTTTCACCGGCAGTGTCAGGGCGTAGGTGAGGGAGCCAGCGCACAGGGCGAAGGCGATCATGCCGGGCAGGTCGATGCGCGCCCCGGTGGGCTGCCGCCCTGCGGCCGGAGCCTTCGTCGACACGCTCCGCGCGCGGATGGGCCTGCTCGCCCGCCGCGCTCCCTGCCTGGCCCGAGGGCCGTCCTCTGCCCTCGCCAGCCGCCTTGACGTCCTGTGGGCTCTCATACGCGACCAGCGAACCTTCACCACCGAGCCGCCCCGACGTGATCTCGCTCCGGCGTAGCACGGTCATCATCAGCTACCAAGTCGCTTGGCAAACCTGATGGGGAATCACTGTGGTGCAGCGACGCCGAGCGCGTTGCATTGCGTGATTCTCACCGCTGCTGTCACGGGCGAAATTCTTCCCCGCGTCTTCAGTATCATTCGCGACCGGGAACCATGGATTATATGAAAAGCGTTTTACGCCACGGGTGTACCGACCATCCTACATTCACCTCTTGGTCTGCCCTTCTCCGGGGGTTCCTATCCAGATAGATTGATTTTGCCCACCGCTCTGCAGCGTCGTTTCACCGTCGGCAAGCGTGATGGGAGAGAACAGCGTCGTGACCAAGCTGATTCGAGAGTGCTCACGGTACCGGACCGCGAGGGTCAGTGCCCCGCAAGCGAAGCGTGGAATGCATGATGCGACAGCTTTCCAGTCTCATCGCGATCACTACCACGTCGCCGGGCAGCCCGTGGCAGCGGCCCCGTGTCAACAGCCCATAGCGCGAGGCATGGGACATGGGGGCATGGAGGTCGAATCCCGACGACGGAGGCCTTCCAAGGGTGCCAGCGGGTCAAGGAGCACCCGCGGGGATGCCGTTCCCGGGGATAGCCGGAGAACCACCGACGCAAATCCTGTGTCCGGGAACAGATCGTCGTGCGCTGTCGTCCTCGAAGGCGGTATATGGCGGGAGGCCGACGACGACTGCCTCGACGATGAACTGACCGTCGTCGCGCGTCTTCCGGTTCCAGTGGACCTTGCCCAGCTGGATGCAGTGCTGACGGCTCACCGGCCTAGGCTGCTACTGGTCAAGTCGTCCCTGGAATATCTGGACACCAGGCTGTTGAACCTGTCCTTGGTCCACCGGGCCGAGGTGTATGTGCTGGCGCGGCCCGCTTACGGGTTGCTCGGTTCGGTGCGACTGCGCCGGCTCGGTGGGCTTCCTTGGTTGCGGCTGCGTGTGCCAACACATGACCGCGTCGGAGCTCGGGCGATGCGGGTCACCGAACTCCTGCTGATCGTGTTGAGCACACCGTTCGTGCTTCCTCTGATGCTGCTCATCTGCCTGGTCCTGTGTTGGGACGGCCATCCCTTCTACTTCCAGAACCGGGTAGGCGAAGGCGGTCGCATCATTCGCCTGGTCAAGTTCCGCACGATGCGCCCCGACGCGGAGCGAGATAGCGGCCCAGTTCTGGCCGAGGCGAACGACCCGCGGGTGACGCCAGTTGGGCATCTGCTCCGTCGGACCCGGCTGGATGAGTTACCGCAACTGTGGAACGTCCTTCGCGGCGATATGAGCCTGGTTGGGCCGCGCCCGGAACGGCCCGAGTTTGTCCGGGAGTTCCGCCGTCTTCCCTACTACGACCTGCGTCATCTCATTCGGCCGGGATTAACGGGCATCGCGCAGCTGACCGATGGCTACCGGTCGACCGTGCAGAAAAAGATCCGCTGCGACCTGCTGTATGTGAACTGCCGTTCGCTGCACCTGGATTTTCACCTTTTGATGCTGACGCTCCGCGATCTGGTGCGGGGATTTCCTCGTGGCTAGATCGACGGAAGGAACCGTTGCCCGGGTGGCCCGTAATGGCATCAGCCTGTGCACGGCGCGGATCGTCACCGGTGCGGCCAGCATGCTGGCACTGCCTGTGCTGTACGAGCGTCTTGGGGCGCGCCAGTTCGGTGTGTGGGCGGTGCTCACCGGAGCCATGGCCATTGTCGCGCTCATGGACATGGGACTCGGTTCGTCACAGGTCCGCGAGGTGGCGAGGTCCCTCGGTGGGGGGTCGGGGCGCCGAGCCCGTGCCGTGTTAGGGCTTGGCGTGGTGTGGGCCGTTGGATTCGGGGTGCTGCTGGTTGCCGCGACAGTCGTGTGCTGGCCCTGGCTGACCCGCGGGTTCCACCTGGGAGAGCTGGCCGCTCGGGCTCGGAGCGCCGCGTTGTTCCTGCAGGCGGGCTTCGTCCTGGACAACCTCGCCATGCCGTGGCAAGCGGTCTTGGAAGGCAATCAGCAGTACGCCGCGGTCGCCCGGGTCAGTGGCGGTGCGTCGGTGTGCGGTGCGGGCTTAGCGGTGATCGTGGTCGCCCGTGGCGGCGGGCTGGTGGCACTGGGCGCCTCTTCGGCAGCCATCAGTGCGGCGCGAGCGCTGTTGCTGGCGCTTGCCGCCCGCCGCTGTGCTCCTGCGCTCACTCCCAGCCTGCTGAGCATCAAGCGTGAGGACGTGTCAGCTGTCATGGGATACGGAACGCGGGTCCAGGTATCCAACGCGGCGGCCGCGATCAACAGCGAGACGGACCGGCTGGTGCTCGCGGGGTTCACCTCTCCCGTCACGGTATCCGGCTTTGATCTGGGAAGTCGCCTAGTGAATGTGGTGCGCCTACCTGCGGAGGCGGTGCTGACCACCTTGTTCCCGGCGGCGGTCACGACCGCCTGCGGTGACTCCAAGGACCGGTTGGATGGGCTCTACCTGCAGATGACCCGATACCTGTCCGTCTATGCCGCAGCGACTACAGCGGCGCTGGTGGCGTCGGCCGATCCGCTCGTGCGATTGTGGCTCGGCCACCGCGTGCCGCTGGCCGCCACCACCATCGCCGTTCTGACGCTTGGCTGTGCGGTCAACCTCACCAGTGGTGCGGCGGCGATCGTGACCCGATCGGAGGGTCGGCCAGGCAGGGAGACGCGGTATGCGCTGGTCGCCGCCTGCCTGAACGTCCTCCTTACGATTCCCCTGCTGAGGCTCTGCGGTCCGGCGGGGGTGCCGCTATCCACCACGCTGGCAGCGTCTGCCGCCACCGGCTACTTCTTCGTGCACTTCCATCGCAGTTCCCGGCGGCCGATCGCGCCACTGGGGCGGATCGTAATGCCCCCGGCGGCTGCCAGCCTCATCGCCGGTGCACTCACCTGGATGACCGCCAAGCACCTTCCAGACGGCTCCGGGCGGGTCGATGCCGCGATCGCCGTGGCGAGCCGCAGCGGCATGGCCGTGGTGATCGTGATCGGGACATTGGCGGCACTGGGATTCTTCGACCGCACCGACTGGGCACGGCTACGGACCCTGGTGTGCGGGTTGGTGCCCATTCGCAGCACGGCCGGCCAACCGGATCGGAGGAACCGGTGAACAGGCAAGCGCCAGGAGAGGCATGCCTGGTCTGTGGCGAGGCGCCGCACGCCCGGTCGGTGTTGGGTGGCTGGCTGCGCCGGTGCCGCGACTGCGGCTTCACCTGGACAGCGGATGCCGCAAACAGCCAGGAGACTTCCACGCATCTGTACACCGCCGAATACTTCGAGTCCGGCGGCTACCGCGACTATTTCCGCCACACCGCGCAGTGGCGTTACGAGGCCCGTCGCAGACTGCGCTGGCTCCTCGCGGCCACCACGCCGGCGACGCTGGTGGAGGCGGGCGCGGCGGGCGGATTCTTCCTTGAGGCCGCTCGCGAGGCGGGCATCGTGGTAAGAGGGGTCGAGACTTCCGAAACCTGCGCGCGCTTCGCCAAGGACCATCTCGGACTGACGGTTTGGCACGGCACGTTCGAGACCGCGCCGCTGGACGACCATGTGGAGGCGGTCTGCGCCTTCCACGTGCTTGAACATGTCGACGACCCACGCGAGTTCCTGGTCACGGCCAGGGCGGCGTTGGCCCCCGGCGGGTGGCTGGCCATCGAAGTGCCGAACATCGCATCGGCCGCCGCCCAACGGCAGGGGCGCTCCTGGTCATGTCTGCAACCGGAGTACCACCGCTGGCACTTCGACCCGCGGACGCTGCAGGCGCTGCTTACCAGGTGCGGCTTCCATGTCCAGACCAGCGAGACGGTGCTGCCTCGCCACTACATGAGGCCCCGTCATTGGTTCCACCCCGCTGCCACTTCCGCGCTGGTCGCCGACTGGGCCGCATACGGATCGTTCTGTACCACTCATCCACACCTTGGCGACTACCTGCGTGTTCTGGCCCGACGCCCCGTGCAAAGGCGGTGGTCATGATGCGCGTCGAGGTATCCGTACTGGTGGTCAGCTGGAACACCCGTACCGAGACACAGCACTGCCTGGACTCACTGCGTGCCACGACCGATGTCGTGCGGTACGAGGTGATCGTCGTCGACAACGGGTCGTTGGACGGCTCCGCCGAGATGCTGGCCGCTCGCGACGATGTGCTGCTCATCCGCAACGCCGAGAACCGCGGGTTCGCGGCCGCGGTCAACCAGGCGAACGCACGCGCACGCGGTGAGCTGGTCTTGCTACTCAACAGTGACGTGCGGATGCGGCCGGGGGCGCTTGCGGTACTCGTCCGGTTTCTGCGCGACCGGCCGGAGGCCGCCGGCGTCGCCCCGCTGTACCTCAATCCCGATGGGACGATCCAGCAGCACTACATGCGGCTGCCGACCTTCACCAGTGCGCTGGCACTCGCAACTGGCCTGCGGAAAATGCCTGGCTTTCGCCGAGCGATGCGCAGGTACCTCATGGCGGAGGAGGACTTCACCGCGCCCCGCCAGGTGGAGCAGCCCTCAGCGAGTTGTCTGCTGCTGCGACGCGGCGTTCTCAACGCGCACCAAGTCCTCGACGAACGGCTGCCGATCTACTTCAACGACGTCCTGATGGCCCGCGAACTGGCCCTACGCGGCCACCATCTGTGGATGACGCCCGATGCCGCGGTAACGCACACTCTGGGGGCGTCCACCCGCCTGCTGGGTCCGGCCGCCAGGTCCCGTCATCACCTCGGCGGACTGGTCCGCTACCTCCAGCTCACCCAGCCGAGGTGGCGCGTGGCGGTGTTCCGGGGGGTCTCCTTCTGTGATCGTGTGGCACGGCGGCTGTTGCGTGTACGCGGCCACCTCGCCCTGCGGGAGCTGGGTGCAGCGCTGCGTGGCGATGTCGGTCCGCTCCCCGACGGTGATCAGCGTGACTGGGTCATCATGTTCAGTGGCGTGAATTGGTCCGTCGGTTGCCAGCGCCAGCACGCGCTCGCCCGTGAACTCGCCTCGGATCGACGGGTGTTGTTCGTCGATCCGCCACGACGACGTCCCCGTTGGCGGTTCATGGCGCGGCCCGTCGCGCCTTCCGTGTGGCAGGCCACCTCGCCGAGCGTGCTGCCGTTCGGTCGCCAGCTGCCGCTTGCCAACCGTGTCAACCGCCGGGTAGCCAGCGGAATCATCCGCCGCTGGTTGGACCAGCGCCCTGCGGACCGGGTGCTGTGGATCGACGAGGATCTCGCGGTCCGGGCGGTCGGCAGGCTCGGTGAAAGCGCTGTGGTGTACGACGTGGCCGATCTCGACTGGACGTTCACCCGGCCCTGGAACCGGCGGCACCTACAGCGCGCCGCCCGGGCCGCCTTGCGGGTGGCCGACCTGGTAGTCGCCTCCTCCCCCGCGCTACCCGAGCGGCTGCCCGGCACTCGGCGCTCGCCCGTGGTCGTGGCGAACGGCTGCGATCCGGCCCTGTTCACCGTCCAAGGCTCGGTCGCCGACTGGGTGGCTCGGCTGCCTGCTCCGCGGCTCGGATATGTGGGCGCGGTGGACACCCGAGCACTCGACGGAGAACTGCTCGCGGCGGTGGCACGGCGCCGTCCGGAGTGGACGTTCGTGGTGGTGGGAGCATCCACCCGGGCTGCTCGCACCGCCCTTGCCGGGTTCCCCAACATCTATCTGCACGATCAAATCCGCCTTGAGGAGGTCCCGTCGGTCCTCCGCGGCTGTGACGTGTGCCTGCTGCCCTACCGCGTGGGTGAACTGATCGACTACGTCCAGCCGAAGAAGCTGTACGAGTACCTGGCCCTGGGCAAACCCGTGGTCGCCACACCTCTCCCGGCCCTGACCGGTTTGGAAGCCGGCCTGATCCACCTCGCCGCCGACGCTGAGACGTTCACCACCGCTATCGACCAAGCCCTCCACGATGAGCCGTGCCCTTCCCGCCTATTGGCGCGCAGGGCTGTGGCGGTGGCCAACAGTTGGCCGGTACGTGGTGAGACCCTGCGCAAGCTGCTCGCGGACTTGGCGGAAGACGGGCTGCGATGAAGCCGTATCTCAGTGTGCCGCTCGCCGGTATTGCCGTGGTCGGCCTCGGCGCCGTTGCCGCCGCCGCCGCAGAACTGCTGCCCGGTCTTCTCGGTATCCTCGCGGTCGGTGCGCAACTATGCCTAGTGGTCTTCGTGTTGTGGCCGCATGTTGTCCTCCCTGTCGGCATTGTGGGCGGTACAGTCGCTTCCGGCGCGCTCGCCGACGGCCATGTCAGCCTCATCGTCGCGGTGCACGCGGGCATCCTGGCCACCGGCTGTCTGGCGTTGCTGTTCCGGCGCGCCGTGGTGCGCGAGGATGACCGTTCGGCGCGTACCGCAGCCGATGGGCTCATGCTGGCCGTGGCCGCGTTCGTGCTGATCGGTGCCGTGTACGGGCTCGCGCGTGGCAACCCTTCCGACCGGGTGGCGGTGGCCGCCTATGAGTTCGCCGTCATTCCCTCTTACTTCTTTCTGGCCACCCGCACCCTCGGTGATTCGCGGGCGCTGTCCAAGGCGGCGATGTGCTATCTCGCCGGGGCGACGGGGTTGGCTGCGGCGGAGCTGACGGTACCGGGCCGGCACGGTGGGCTGCTGTCCGCACTGGCCTTGCCGCCACTGCTGGTGGCTGTTGGCCGGGCCCGAGGGTGGCAGCGGGCCGGGCTGGTCGTGGTGGCCGCGGTGGCCGGTGCGGATGTAGTGCTCGCCGCCTACCGGGCGATCTGGCTGGCGGCGGGGCTCGCTCTGCTGATCATGCTCATTCGGTGCACCGGGCAGGTTCGGCGCACCGTCGTAACGACCGCGGCCTGCGGCGCCGTCCTCCTGCCGCTGGCCGTCGCCGCCGTTCCGGCGTTGCAGGTGCGGGCGTCACTGGTTGGAAAGGAATTCGGGCAGTCTTCCGGATATCGGCTGCCCGAAGCAGCGATCGGCCTGCATGTCTTCGGCACCCACCCGATCCTCGGCGCCGGGATCGGACAGGTCACACCCGGCGTGTATCTCCCGAACTTCGCCGTCACCACGGTCGGACCGGTCTACCACGTCTTCTACGTGATGATTCTGGCGAACGCCGGACTGGTCGGCCTGTTGCTGATCCTGCGGCCACTGCTACGGGCGGTGAGGATCGGCTTGGCCGCATGCGACGACCAAGCCGTGGCGTTCGTCGCGCTCACCTGTGGTTTCGTGGCCGCCGCAGTGTTCGCCGGACCTGCGGACGGTCATTGGGAGCTTGGTCTGCTTCCCGCCCTCGCCCTCCTGGCCGGCCGTGGTGCTGCATCGTCGGCTGGTCCTCGCACCAGTCAAGGGAAGTCGCCATGAACGGGCCGGAGGCCACCGCCATCGTCGTCACCTACAACTCCAGTGCCCACATCATCGCGTGCCTGACAGCACTCCGGCAGGCGGACGCAGCGGTGCAAGTCGTCGACAACGCCTCGTGCGACAACACCGCTGACCTGGTAGCCGCTCACTTCCCCGAGGTGGCGCTCAGGATCAACACGGCGAATGTCGGCTTCGCGGCCGCCGTCAACCAGGCCCTGGCGGGAGTTCGAACGGATGTCGTGATCCTGGTGAACCCCGACTGCGTGCTGCCTGCGGCCACCGCTCACGCCCTCCTCTGCACGGTACGCGCCCAACCGCACGTCGGCGTTGCAGGGCCGCGCATCGTGGGCCCGGACGGCCGGACCGCGATCAGCGCGCATCCCTTCGAGACCTGGTTCAGTGTGCTGGCGAGCCGCTTCGGGGGCAGCCTGCTGCCAACCAAACTGCGTTGGCTGCTGTGCGGCGGGCAGCGGCGACGTGTCTACGACGCCTGCCTGGAGCCCGGCCACCCGACCGCCGTCGACTGGGTCTCCGGTGCCTGCCTCGCTGCCCGGACCTCCCTGCTACGACAGCTCGGTGGCCTCGACGAGGGCTACTTCATGTTCTACGAGGACGAGGAGCTGTGTCTGCAGGCGTGGCGCCAGGGAGCACACGTAGTCTACGTACCGGCGGTCACAGCCACTCATGTCGGCGGAGCCAGCACCAGCGACGACCCCAGCCGCGTATGGCCGCACCTGTACAGCAGCATGCTGCGCTTCTTCGCTCGCCACCGCCGCCGCAGCTATCCCCTGGTGCGGGCAATCGTACTGCTGCGCGCCGTCATCGGGATCGGCTGCGCGTTCGCCCGCCTGCCCGCACACCGCACCACCGCGCTCGCCCGTGTCCGAGCGTGGTCACGCGTGCTGCGTCTCGCGGCCACCGCTCGCATTCCCCTACCCGAAGGACAGCAGTCATGCGCATCCTGATCACCGCGGTCGGTAAGCGGACCGAACACTGGATGAGCCTGTTCACCGCGCTCACCGACCAGCCAGCCATCGAGGTCACCGCGTTCGCCGCAGACGTGTCGCGCATTACCGCCCAGGCGTTCACAGACATGGCGAAACGCCAGGAGCGCTTCCGGTACCAGCTCGTCCCGCACCTGCTCGGCGAGGATCACAGCGGCCACATGGCGTCCGTCATGTTCCGTCCAGGCAGCGCGAAGCGCGTGCGCGCCGAGCGACCCGACGTCGTGCACATCATCGGTGAAGCCGCCTACGTGTCCACCCAGCAGGCGATCCGGATGTGCAACCGCTACTGGCCGGGCGTCCCCATCACCCTGTACGCCGCCCAGAACGTCGTCATGCGCTTCCCGTTCCCGTTTCCCGTGCTGGAGCGGCGTTCCTACCGGGCGATCGGCCACGCGTTCCCGATCACCCCGTCCGCGCTGCACGTGTTGCGGGCCAAGGGGTACCGCGGCCCGGCCACCATCGTGCCCCTCGGCGTTGACACCGATCGCTTCCGCCCGAGCACGGAGCCGAAAGCGCATCCCTTCACCGTGGGATTCGTCGGCCGACTCGAACCCCACAAAGGCATCGCCGATCTACTGCGTGCCACGGAACTTCTGGACTGCAATCTACTGCTCGTCGGTGACGGAAGCCTGCGCGACATGGTGGAAAAGGCCGAGGCGAACCGTCCTGGCCAAGTTCAGCTCAAGCGATGGGTCGACCACACGCAGCTTCCCTGGTTGCTGAGCCGCATGCACGCGGTCGCACTCCCGTCGATGGAGATCGTTCAGCGCAATGTCGTCCCGTGGATCGGCATCCCGCTGCGGGAACAGTTCGGCCGAGTCCTGGTCGAGGCCATGGCCTGCGGCGTCCCCGTCGTCGGCAGTGACACCGGCGACATCCCACACGTCATCGGACCGAGCGGGCTCGTCTTCCCCACTGGCGACGTCGGCGCGCTGGCCGACTGCCTCAGGCAGATCCGCGACGATCCCGCTCTTGCCCATCGCCTCACGGTCAGCGGCCGCTCCCGCGCCTGCGAGGAATTCAGTTGGCGTGGCATCGCCGACACACTCATCGGCGTCTGGCAGCACCTCACCGCCACCGACCCTGGCCTCCCCTCCTCTTCCTCGCCTCACGCCCGCACCACGCCGTCCGCCATGGACGCAAGCGTCGAAGGGGGCTCAGAGTGAAACTGCTCAGCCCCTCCATGACGCTGCGCGAGCTCGGCTTCCGCGCGGGAGTTCCGCTGCTGGCCCTGTGTGCAGGGGTGGGCGGTGCGAGTGTGGTGACCGCTTTGACTCCACCCACCTACCAAGCCACCGCGTCCGTCCTCGTCACCAGCGACAACGTCGGGTCGCAGAACCACGACCAGAATCCCGAACCCAACCTCGCACAGAGCCTGATCCCCACCGTGGTCCGCCTGGCCGAATCAGACACCGTCGCCCGCGCCACCGCACTCGAGGCCCACCTGACGACCAACCTCGTCGCCGGCCACGTCACCGCGAACGCACAGCCGGACGTCCAGATCGTCACCCTGAAAGCCACAGCCGACACCGCCTCCAGGGCAGCCACCATCGCGAACGCGATGGCCCACGTGCTCAACGCACAGCTCGGACACCGGCAACTGGGCGCCAACGCGTACTTGCGCGCACAACAGCTGGACCAAGCGACACCGACGCAACAGCCCGTGGAGCCAAAGCCTTTACTGAACGCGGCACTTGGCGGGACACTCGGCCTGTTCGCCGGCCTCGGCCTGGTCTCCCTGCGCCGCAGCCGCGATGACCGGTTGTACTCAGCAGCCGACATCGAGTCCGAACTCGGAACCCTCGTCCTCGCGGGGATTCCGAGGATCTCCCCATGGCTGTCACGCCGTGGCGTTCACGAAGCCCACCGCCGCACCGACGTCGGCAACTCCATCCGCACCGCAGTGGCCACACTCGCCGCGGTTTCACCCGACTCATCATGTCAACGCCTGCTGGTGACCAGCGTCCGCAACGACGACGGCAAGGCAACCCTGACCGCTCTGCTCGCTCTCGGACTCATCGAACAACACGAACACGTCACTCTCGTCGAGGGACAACTGCACCATCCCGCACTCACTCACCACTTCCCAGAGCCTCACGAACACACCTTGCAGGAATGGCTGGACGCGGCCATCGTTCCCTCCCCTTCCGCCCTGCTCAGCAAGCCGCAGCTGACTGTCATCCCTGGCGAACGGACCGACCCACAGCACAGCGCCGCACTGTTTCGCGGCGACGCGTTCCCACGCGTCCTGGACCATCTCGCCAAACACAACGACGTGGTCCTCATGCACGCACCACCTGTACTCGGCAGCGCGGACTTCGCCGCCCTGGCCCGCCATGCCGACGCGGTCGTGCTGGTCGTCCGAGCCGGCGCAACGCGTGGTCGCGAAGCACGACGCGCCCTGCGGGTGCTCCGGTTGATCGGGGCCCATATCGCAGGCGTTGTCATCACCGAAGCCGCCGGAGGAGAGCAGTGGGCGCGCAGGCGCCCATCGCCGGATCTCAGGTCGCCCGACATGGCAAGTGGTCGCCCGGCCACCAACACACCACGCCTGCCGACGAGTCCGCCACACCCTGCCCTCGAGGCAGTCGAATCCATGAACAACCACTCCGATTCGACCATCTCCTCTGGCGAAGGCGAAACCCCCTCCCGCAAGAACCGGAAAGGACCCAGCCATGAATGACCAACAGGTCTTACACAGCGACGCAGCGCACAACACAACCCATCGGGACACGACGACCGACACCAAGCGGTCAACGCGGCGTCGCTGGCTGTCCGTCACGGCCGCAACCGGGGCCGCCCTAGGCGCCGTCCTGTCCACTCCTGCACTCGCCGAGTCAGCCGACCCTCAGCCCACGGTCCTGGCCGCCGCCTATCCGCCTCCCACATGCGTCGCACAGGTCAGTGCGACCACCGTACCGGCCGGCGGGCAACTCACCGTCTCGGGAAACTGCTTCAGGCCAGGTTCCCCAGTCACGGTCAGGCTGGACACCACGGTCCTGGCCAGGGTCACCGCCAACGCCAGCGGAGTCGCCACCACAACCGTGACCATCCCGATCAGCACCAGCATCGGATCACACACGATCAGTCTGAGCGGCGTGCGTCCTACTGGGATCCCGCTGGAGGAATCCGCCCATATCCAGGTCGTGGCCGGCCCCACTGCCGCCCAACACACCCACTATCAAAACACCGGATCACTCATGCCGGTGGGCGGATCGGCCGCCGCTGCCGTCCTGGTAGGTGGCGGTAGCGTGATCCTTCGACGCCGACGCAGCCACCGGCACTGAGGAAGCCAACGGATGACGGATGAGCGAAAGAGCCAGCCTGATCTCCCCAACCGGCAGCGCAGGCGCTGGCTGCTGGCCGGGCTGGTCATCAACGGCCTGATCGGCCTTGCCTGCGTCGGCTGGCTCATCACGACCGGACGCGCGGCCCAAACCGACCTGACCGCGGCGCGCACTGCAGCCAGCCAACTGCGCGCCGACCTGAGCACAGGCAACATCCAGGAGGCCACCAAGGAACTCGTCCTCATCCAGCGCCGGGCGGCATCCGCCCGGCGCTCCACATCAGGTTTCATCTGGAACATGGCGGCGCGGATACCATTCGCCGGTCGACCGGTGCGTACCGCGCAGGGCGTGGCCGCCGCCGCCGACACCCTCGCCCGTACTGTCCTGCCCCTGCTCACCGACGCCGCCCAGGCTCTGCACCCAAACACGCCGCTCGCCTCCAGCGACACGGTGAACATCGCCGCCGTGCACGCTGCGGCTGGCCCCCTCGCCGACGCCGCATCGCATCTCGCCACCGTAAGTTCCCAGTTGGACACCCTCCCAACGCACACGGGCATCGCTCGCCTCGATCGAGCCCGAGTTGCACTGACACAACAAACCACCCAACTGGAACGCACCACGAGCACGTCGGCGACCGCCGCCCGCTTGCTGCCACCCATGTTGGGAGCCGACGGCCCCCGCCGCTACTTCCTCGCTCTGCAAACCAACGCCGAGGCACGCGGCACCGGCGGCCTCGTCGGAGCCTTCTCCATGCTCGTCGCCGACCACGGGCACATCGGGCTCCAGCAGTTCACCGCTGACGATGCCATTCCGGAGGCAGCCAAACCAGTCATCAGTCTCGGACCCGACTTCGACCACCGCTACGGGGAGGCCCAAAGCACACAGCTCCTGGCAGACTCGAACCTGTCACCCCACTACCCATACGCCGCACGCATCTGGACCCGCCTGTGGCAGGACCGAACGGGCCAGCAACTCGACGGCGCCATCGCCACCGATCCCGTCGGGCTCGCCGACCTGCTCGCCGCCACCGGGCCGATCTCCCTGCCTGCTGGGCCCCTGCTCACGGCCTCCAACGCCGTCGCCTACACCGAACGCGACCTCTACACCCAGTACCCGGACGCCGCCACCCGCAAGCAAGCTCTCACACAGGTCGCGGATTCTGTGGCCAACGCATTGGCCCACCAACATCTGAACCCCCTCGCAATACTCAAAGCGTTGTCCACCTCGGCGAGCAACGGTCATCTACGCGTCTGGAGTAGTCACCCAGAGGAAGAACAGCACCTGGCCGACACCATTCTCGGCGGCGTTCTTCCCGATACCTCCCGGCCCTTCGCAGAACTCGTCATCAACAACGCAGCGGCCAGCAAGCTCGACTACTATCTGGTCCGGCGGCTGGAATATCAGTTGGGCACCTGTAAGAATGGCAGCCGCCCCAGCACCGTTCGTATCCAACTGACCAATACCGCACCGCGCAGCGGGCTACCGGACTACGTCGTCAACCGCAGCGATGACCCGGGGCACCCGCACATCCGCGGCTCCAACTTCTCCTGGGTATCCTTCTATGCCACTCGTGGCGCGCAACTGGTCGGCGCGTCTCTCGACAGCCAGCCCCAACTGATGTCGGTAGACGAGGAAAGGGACCACACTGTTCTCTCCACCACCATGGAGATCCTGCCGGGCCGGACACGTGTTCTCGATCTCCATCTCTTGGAACCGGCCTCTGACGCAGCGCCTCTCATGCCCACGCAACCCCTGGCCCGGGGCCAAACAACCACGCTCTCCACACAATCGTGCCGGGCAGGCTGAATGCCCAATATGACACCACCCACGAAGTCGAGAATATGGCTAGCGCCTTTCAACTCGTGTTTCGCTGGAAGCATCGGCGGATCAGTGCGGCTGTCGACTTCTATCTCCACCTCGCCACCTTCCGCATGCTGATCCGACGCGCAACCAGTCGCTATCGCTGGGACACACGCCCCACCACCCACCGTCTCAATCGGGGCTCTGGGACAGTGCAGGTGACCAGCCAGATCAGTGGTGATCGGTGTCGAACTCCTGTTGTGCGGCCCGGACGTGGTCAATGTGCTCCTCGGCCCAGTCCTTGACCGCAGTCACCACCGGCATGAGGCTCGCGCCGAGCGGGGTCAGGGCGTAGTCGACACGCACCGGCACACTGGCGGTCACGGTGCGGGAGACCAGACCCGAGCGCTCCAGCGACCGCAGAGTCTGGGTCAGCATCTTCTGACTTACGCCCGCGATCAGCCGCCGCAGTTCGCTGTAGCGCTGAGGCCGCTCGGCCAGCGCCGCGAGGATCAGCGTCACCCATTTGTCGCTGATCACGTCGAGTAGTTGGCGGGTCGGGCACGTCGCCAGGAATGCGTTATAGACCGTCTTGCTCTCGACGCGACGCTCCGCCGCCGTGCGAGTAGGCATGAGACCTCCTGCCCAGCGACTCCGCCCTACGTTCCGGCGGGTGGCCTAGGCACTTCCAGGTGCCTTCTTTCTCTTGGAGGGTAACCCACTTAGCGTTTTGAACGGAACAGCGGATCGAACGAACAGGAAACCCAACTGATGCTGTCGGTCGTCAATGCCCCCGGCGACGCGAGCCGGATCGCCATCACCCAGACCGAGGCTCCGTCGGCGGCGCCGAACCAGGTCCTCGTCGACGTGCGCGCCTTCTCCGTCAACCGCGGTGAACTCTCCCTGCTCAAGGCACGCCCCGCCGGGTGGCGTCCCGGGCAGGACGTCGCCGGCACCGTCGTCGTCGCGGCGTCCGACGGCACCGGGCCCGCAGTGGGAACCAGGGTCGTCGCCAGAGTCGAGGAAGGGGGATGGGCCGAACAAGTCGCCGTCGACGTCGACGAACTCGCGGTCCTGGCCGAAACCGTCACGTTCACCGACGCCGCGACCCTGCCCATCGCCGGGGTGACCGCAATACGGACCCTGAGGCTCGGCGGTGATCTCCTGGGCCGACGCGTGCTCATCGCCGCCGCGAGCGGCGCCGTGGGACGTTTCCAGACCGAACTCGCTGCCGCCCACGGCGCTGCCGTCACCGCGATCGCTCGAAAGGAGCATGAGGCCGCGCTCCGTGCCCTGGGGGCGGTCGAGGTGGTGCCCGAGATATCGGCCGCGGACGGCCTCTACTCCCTGATCAGCGAATCCGTGGGCGGATCCGCGCTGAACGCCGCAGTCTCGAAGGTAGAGCCCGGCGGCACCATCGTCTTGCTGGGCACCACCAGCGGCGAGCCCGGCACAGTCTCGATCTACGACTTCATCGGACACGAAGGCGCCCGCCTGCAGTCCTTTCTCTCATACGCCAGCGGCCCCTTCGGCACGGATCTCGAGCGTCTCGTCGCCCTGCTCCGGGATGGCCGGCTCCATCCCTCGATCGGCTACATCGACGACTGGAACGCCCTGCCTGACGCCCTCACCGCGTTCACCGGGCGCACGTTCACGGGCAAGGCGGTTCTGACCATCCCGTGACTACTGCGATCTCGAAGTAGGTGGCAGCAGTCTGCCGGCGCCAGCCGGAAGACTGGTGGGTGAGCGGAAGTGTTCAGGTTGAGGCGGCGTTGGGTGCGAGGGCGACCTGATGTCCGAGGGCTTCGAGCCGGCGAACGAGGTCGCGGGTGCGGCGGACGGGGACGGTCAGGCGCTGGTGCCAGTCCGCTCCGAGGTCTTGGTAGGTAGCGTCGGGGTCGTTGATGAGGTACCAGATGATGACCAGGATCGAGCGGGCGACAGCGACCAGGGCCTTGTTGTGGCCGCCGCGTTTGACCAGGCGTCGGTAGCGGGCGCCGAGGAAGGTGTCGGTCCTGGCGGCGGCCATCGCAGCCTCGCCGAGCGCGCCTCGCATCCATGGGTTGCCACCGTTGTTGGGGCCGCTGGTGTTCTTACCGCCAGACTGCAGGGGGCGCGGGCACAGCTTGGCCCAGGAGACCAAGTGAGCCGCGGTGGGGAAGATGCTCATGTCCCCACCGATCTCGGCCACGATCACCTGGGCGCTGGTCGGGCCGATCCCGGGGATCGCGTCCAAGCGCTCGGCCAGCGCGGGCAGCCCGCCCGGCAAGCGAGCAGCGGAACCCTCCACAAGTACCGACATACAGCCTGACCAGCGTGGATGTACTTTCCGGCACCCACACCGTTGGTCGGTCGCGGCCGAGGGCCTCGCCCTGGGTCGTCGCCGTACCGAGAGATCAGGACTGCCAGAGCTGCGTGATGCGGATGATCAGGCCTGCCGAGTTGTAGTCGACGTGGTAGAAGTTCGGGCCGCAGCTGAAGGGCGGGGCGACCGGGTAGTGCTGCTTGCACTTGTCCAGCACCACCCGCAGCTCGTCGACGGTGGCGGGGACCATCCGAGACCGGCTGGCGTCTGTGGAGTCGATCAGGGTCACGGCGGCCTGCGGGGAGACGTAATACGGCCCGATCGTCCCCTTCGTGTTGTCGAAATACGGCTGGTCGCCGTCCGGGTTATGGCAGACCAGGTCGTTCTGGGTTGCGCCCAGGCGGTCGTCGGTGGGCTCGATGCCGGCGATGGTCAGGACGTCTCGCGGTTGGTACGGGAGCGGGACCGCAGAGCAGAAGTCCAGCGCCGAGCGCACCTTGGTGTCGGCCACCGCCGATGCCGACGCCGATGGCGAGTAGGAGGAGGATGGCGATGCCGACGTCGAGGGAGGCGCCGTGGCGCTCCGTGTGGCCGACGCCGACGCGGTTGGCACCGGGCTGCCAGCGCTCGACTTCGGCGCAGCGTGATCCGGACCGCACCCGATGAGGCATACGGCAAGCAGAGCGACCGCGGCCGTCCGCCAACTCCTGTTCCAACCCCGCATGACGCCCCCCTGCTTTTCAAGTTGTCCCGATCACGGTAGCAGCACTGCGGGCCTTTCGATGGGGCGTGGTCACGCGGCGAATCCTGCGGCCGCCGTCATGGCACGCAAGGTTGGCTCGTAGAAGTCAAACCATGGCGGGCATCGTGCCATGTCCGCAGGTTCCAGCGATTCCGTCGTGTACCCCAGCCTGCCGGCCGTGTGCGCGCCGCGCACATGCGGCCGGTCGGTTCAGCGGACGAAGGCGACCTCCGGGTAGTGGTGGGAGGGGCCGTCGAGCAGGGGGCTGTGCTGGTGGCGTAGTTGCTTGTCGAAGAAGGCTGCGAGGTAGACGCGTTGGATCTCGATGGCGCGGTCGGGGGCGAGCGTGCCGAGTGTTTGGACGAGTGAGGCGGGAGTTTGCTTGAAGGGGCCGGGCGCTTCGTGGAAGAAAGCCTCCCAGTCCAGGAAGGAGAGGTGCTCGGCGCCGCGCAGCTGCAGGTCGTACCGCTCGCCGTGCAGGTGCTTCCAGAAGGTCGCCCAGCTTCCATCGTCGTTGCGGTTGTGGTGCTGGGAACTGAGCAGCAGGAAGGGGCGGTTGAGGTCCCGGGTGATCTCCGGTCCGAAGAATTGTCCGTCCAGGTCCGCACCGGCGCGGATCCTGGAGTCCGCCTGCATGGCCGCTGGCACCGTTCCCCCGCCGAGGGACGCGCCGAACATCCCGATCCGGTCCATGTCTATCGCGTGGGACAGCCCTTGGGGGAGACGCGCGTGGTCCACGTCCGGGTTGTGACCGTGGGCGATAGCGGCCAGCTGGTCGATGACGAAGCGGGTGTCGGCGACCCGGACCGCGAACACGTGGGTCGCGGGGGTGCCTGGCGGCATGGTACTCGTCTCCACCCGCCCGCCTGGGAACTGCACTTCGCTGTCCTCGTGGGTGTCGTCGATGGTGACGACCAGGTAGCCGCGGCTGGCCAGGTCTTCGACGAGCGCGGTGCTCGTCGCGCGGTCCGAGCCCCGCCCGGGCGAGTACAGCACTACCGGCAACTTGCCGGCCTTGGGATCAACCGGGGCGCCGGTGTGCCCGGCGGTGGTGGGCAGGGTCACCGTGTTCGGCGGCACCTGCATGGCGGCCAGGAGGTGCGCGGCGGCGGCAGGCTGGATCCAGGGCGCGGCAGGATAACGGGCGGTGTGCGTGGCCGGATACCACATCGAAACCATCAGCTCGCGCGGTCGGCTGCCCGGCAGCCACGGATCCGCGCGGTGCGGATCGACCAGGTGGAGGTCGACGGTTCCGACCTGGTAGTACCCGGTCGGGGCGGGGAGCGTCAGCTCACCCGGGGTGTTCGGCTTGGCCGGGTCGTTCGCTTTGACCTGGGTGTTCGCTTGGGGGTGGGCGTTCGGCTTGGCCTGGGCATTCGCCTTGCCTTGGGCGTTCGCTTGGGGGTGGGCGTTCGCCTTGGCTGGGCCGTTCGCCTCGGCTTGGGCGTGCGCCTTGGCCGGGTCGTTCACCTCGGCCAAGGGCACCGTCTTGGCCGTGGGTGCCGCAGCGTTCTTCCCGGCAGCGGTGGCTGATCCGATCCCGGCGGTCAGGACGACGGCCAGTGCTCCCGTGGTGCCGGCGACGCGGGCCCGCATCCGACTGCGGGGTTTTCTCCGTGCATGTTTCATGAGCAGCCCTCGCTGATGCTGTTTCGCCCCGTGATCAGTATTCGGCGGTACCCGGTGGCGACCGCGGCTGCCGTGGCTGTCGCTAAGGCTCTCCGCAGTGTGAAGACTCGGGGGAAGCGCATACCTCAACTCTTTCGTGCGGGGGGATATGCAGGGCATGCCATGGGCGCCTTAGCAGGTGAATGCCATGCGGGGTGGCGCCGTGCACGTCTATGCCCTGAGGTAGGGAATTAATACAGCACTCGCAGCCCCTACCGCAATGACGCTCTGTCAACAGCCTTGGTTTACTGAGCAGTAGGGTTGGGGGAGAGACTACGCCGCCCTATTGATTACCCACGCTGGGTAATCAATAGGGCGACTTAACAGCCGATTTGGTATTGGTTACTGGTGGTAGCGGCGCAAGCTGCGATTCCGTGACGCCTCGTAGGGACTTGCCGGGAATCAAGTCGTGGCTTCCTTCTCCGGGAATCGTTGTCGTGGTATGGGGAGTTCGGAGGGGATTGAGGCCGCTTTGGCAGCCAAGTTCCAGGTGTTGTTGCCGCATCTGGACGAGCTTCAGCGTCGCCTGGTCATAGGGGCGGAGGCGCAGCCTGCGTGCGGAGGAAAGTGCGCCAGGTCTGCTGGGAGGCGCGCTGCGGTGCGGGCGGCAGGCCCGGAACGGTGCAGATCCGTCGGATGGCGGCGGCGACCCGGTGGCCGAGCCGCCGCAGTTCACCTTGGATGCGGACGTCACTGCGCCGTTGCCGGTTTCACTCGCATACGGCACGGGCCACACCGCAGTGGCCCGCGTGCCACTGCCGCGCCGCCAACTGCGCCGCCCACATGCGGGCGTAGCGCCCGTCGCGGTCGGCGAGAAGTTCCGTGTGGGTGCCGCGCTGGGTGATGCGGCCGGCGTCGAGGACGAGGATCTGGTCGGCGCCGACAACGGTGGAGAGGCGGTGGGCGATGACGACGACGGTCTTGCCTACCACCAGGCGGTCGATGGCCTGCTGCACCAAGACTTCTGACTCGGTGTCCAGGGCGGCGGTCGGTTCGTCGAGCAGGATGACGGGGGCGTCCTTGAGAATGGCCCGGGCGATGGAGATCCGCTGGCGTTCGCCTCCGGAGAGGGCGGAGCCGATCTCGCCGACGCGTGTCCGGTAGCCCTCAGGCAGACGGGAGACGAAGTCGTGGGCGTTGGCCGCGCGGGCGGCGGCCTCGATCTCGTCGTCAGTGGCGTCCGGGCGGCCCATGGCGATGTTGGCCCGGATGGTGTCGTCGAAGAGGTAGACGTCCTGGAACACGATGGCGATGTGGCGCAGCAGCTCGTCCGGTTCCAGCGTGCGCAGGTCGGTGCCGCCGAGGCGGATGGTGCCGTGCTGCGGGTCGGCGTAGCGGCTGATGAGTTTGGTGATGGTGGTCTTGCCGGAGCCGGACGGTCCGACCAGGGCGGTGAGGCTGCGTTCGGACACGGTGAGGTCGATGCCGTCCAGGGTCGGCTGGTTCTGGCCGTCATAGGCGAAGGTGACGTTGTCGAAGCGGATGTCGAAGGCGCTGGGCCGCTGTCCTCCGGGGGCGACGGGCAGGGGCTGGGTCGCAAGGACGTCGTCCACCCTGCGCAGCGCCGCTTCGGACAGCTCGAACAGCTTGGTCATCACGGCTGCCATGCTGAGCGGTTCGGCGAAACGGGCGGCGGTGACGACCACGGCGACCAGGACCACCGGGGAGAGCCGCATGTCGAGGGCGAGCGCGGAGCCGATGGCGACCAGTGCCACGAGGGCGAGTTGGACGATGAGTTGGGCGCCCGCGACGGGCAGTGCGGCGGATCGGTTGGCCTTGACCTGGGCTTGGTGCTGGTGGGCCAGGACGGGGGTCAGGCGCGGGGAGTCGGCACCGGCCTGGCCAGTTGCCTTGAGCACGGGCAGTCCTTGGACGTACTCCACGATGCGGCTGGAGAAGGCGGCGTCGGCCTCGTCCGTCTCGTGGAAGCCGGAGTTGGAGCGGCGCTGCACCTGGCGCACCAGTGGGAGAGCGGCCAGCGTGGCTGCGGCCAGCACCAGTCCGAGCCGCCAGTCGACGGCCAGGACGACCACCCCGAGCACGGTCGGTACGGCGACGAGCTGGATGAAGAGCGTGGAGAGTGAGGAGATGGCGCCGGCCGCGGTGGTGGCGTTGCTGCCGACGACAGAGGTGAGGTCGCCAGCCGCCCGGCGGGCTAGCTCCTGCTGCTGCATGGACCGAAGTTTGGCGCCGAGCCGGAGCCTGGTGGTCTGGGTGACGAGGTGCCAGTAGTCGTAGGTGAACGCCATCTCGCGGACGCGCAGGGCCGCTTCGATGCAGACCAGGGCGGCCAGTACGCCGACCCAGAGCCAGGCCCGGCCGGTGCGGACCGGCTCGTGGATCAGCGCGGCGAGCAGGGGGATGAACGTGGCGTAGGCGGCGGCCTGGAATAGGGAGGCCGCCGCCGAGATCCGCAGCGTGGCGCGGAACTGCGGGGCGTAGGGGCCTGCGGCGGTGAGCATCAGGCGAAGGGTCCGCCTCATCGGCCGGTCTCCAAGGTTGCGGTCTCCAGGTCAGAGGTGGCCAGCCCCCAGCGGGCGGCCTGTTCGTGGCGGGTCCACAGCTGCGCGTAACGGTCACCAGCGGCGACGAGTTCGGCGTGTCGGCCGCGTTCGGCGACCCGGCCGCCGTCGAGGACCACGATTTGGTCCACGTCGACGATGGTGTTGAGACGGTGGGCGATGATCAGGACGGTCCGGCCTTGGGTGAGCCGGGCGATGGCTTGTTGGATCGCGGCCTCGTTCTCGGGGTCGGCGAAGGCTGTCGCCTCGTCCAGGATGACGATCGGCGCCTGGGAGAGGATCGCGCGGGCGATGGTGATGCGTTGGCGCTGTCCGCCGGACAGGAGTGCGCCGCGCTCGCCGACCTGGGTGTCGTAGCCTTCGGGCAATTCGGCGGTGATGAAGTCGTGGGCCGCGGCGGCTTCGGCCGCTGCGTGTACCTCGTCATCGGTCGCGTCAGGCCGGGCCAGCCGGATGTTCTCGGCAACGGTGCCGGTGACCAGGAACGGCTCCTGGAACACGAGGGCGATGTGCCGGAGGAGGACGTCACTGCGGATCTCCCGCACATCGACGCCGCCGATGCGCACGGAGCCGGACTCGACGTCGTGGAACCGTGGGATGAGCCTGGCCACCGTGGACTTACCGGAGCCGGATGGTCCGACCAGCGCGCACACCGTGCCCGCCGGGATGTCGAGGTCGATCCCGTCGAGCGCCGGACGGCCTCGGTCGGGGGCATAGCTGAAGCGGACGCCTGTGAAGGTGATGGCCGAGCCGTTCGGGTCGCGGGGGTGCTCGGGTTCCGGCAGGGCGGGCGCGTCGAGCAGTTCGGTGATCCGGACGGCCCCGGCCTTGGAATCGTTGATGTAGTTGGTCAGGTGCATCAGCGGTGCGACGGCTTCGATCGGCATCGCGCCGATCAGCAGGCCGAGCAGCAGGTCGGTGTCCGAGATCCAGCCGACAGCGCGCATCGGCACCGCGGTGGCCGCGACCAGCAAGAGCGTGGGGAGCGGCACGATGAACAGCTTCGTCAGCAGGCCGGAGGCCCGCGAGGTGGCCAGCCATCCGGCGACGGCTTCGGTGAACTCCCCCACCGCGGTGGAGAACCGCCGGAAGGAGCCCCGTCCGTCGTCGAAGGTCCGCACCACCGGCATGCCCTGGACGAACTCGACCACGGCTGCGGTGACGCTCTCGTTCGCCTGGTTGTAGCGTTCGCGCTGCTGGGTGTAGTCGCGGGAGAGCAGGGACAGGCAGACCACCGCGATCGGGATGATCAGCAGCACGGCAAGCAGCAGTCGCCACTGCACCGTGCCGAGCGCGATCAGTGCGGCCAGCGGCTGAGCGACGCCGGAGCCCGCGAACGGCAGGGAGTCGGCGACCACGTTGTGCAGCGACTTGACGTCGTCCTGCACGATCTTCTTGATCGGGCCGGAGCCCAGTCGCTGCACTTCGCCCAAGGGCATCCTGGCCAGGGTGTCCGCGAGTTTGCCGCGCAGCACCACTTCGAGTGCGTAGGAGGCCTCGTGGGCGATGTTCTCTGCCCGCCATCTGGCGGCGAAGGCGGTCACCAGCGCCACCAGCGCGCCCGTAGTCCAGGCGGCGATGCCCGATCGGCGGCCGGAGAGCAGCTCGCCGACCGCGAAGGCCACGCAGAGGTAGCCGACCACCGCCACGACGCCGCCGACCACTGCGAGCAGTGCCGCCCGGCCGAGACGGGCCCGCGTGGCTGGGGCGAGCGCGACCAGGTCCATTACGCTGCGCAGACCACCCTTGTTCATCGCGTGCTCCCTGCGACGCGTTCGGCGAGCGCCCGCTTGTTGACCTTGCCAAGTCCCGTGCGGGGGAAGGATTCCATCACTTCGACCCGGTCCGGCAGTTTGAACGCGGCGAGGCCGAGGGCTGTGAGGTGGGCGTTCAGCTGCGCGCGGGTGGGCGGGACGCCACGGGCGATGACACAGGCGCAACTGCGTTCGCCCAGCGTCAAGTCCGGGATTCCGACGATGGCGACGTCATGTACGGCCGGGTGGCCGAGCAGGTGGTTCTCGACCTCCTCGACCGGGATTTTGTCCCCGCCCCGGTTGATGACGTCCTTGATCCGGCCCTCCACCATGAGGTGCCCGCTGGGCAGTTGGCGCACCAGGTCGCCGCTGCGGTAGTAGCCGTCGGGAGTGAACGCGGTGCGGTTGTGGTCGGCAGCCCGGTAGTAGCCGCGCACCGTGTACGGGCCGCGGACCTGCAACTCGCCGACCTCGCCGGGTGCCACCTCGCGGTCGTCGATGTCCACGATCCGCAGCTCGTCATCGGCGGCGAGCGGGCGGCCCTGGGTGTGCAGCAGCAGGTCGTCGGGGTCGTCGAGGCGGGTGAAGTTGAGCAGTCCCTCGGCCATGCCGAAGACCTGCTGCAGGCGGCAGCCCAGCGCCGGACCGATCCGCGCGGCGGTGTCCGGCTTGAGCTTGGCCCCGCCGACCTGGAGTAGCCGCAAGCTGCTGAGGTCCGCCTCCGCCCACTCGGCGGCCTCCAGCCAGAGCAGGGCCAGCGGCGGTACGAGCGCGGTGACGGTGACCCGTTCGCGCTCGATCAGGCGGAAGGCGTCGTCGGGGCTGGGGGTCGGGCTGAGCACGACCGTGCCGCCAACGTGCAAGGTTCCGAGGACACCGGGGCAGGCCAGCGGGAAGTTGTGGGCTACGGGGAGGGAAGCCAGGTAGCGGGTGGTGGCATCGAGGCCGGTCACCTCGGCGCTGGCCGTGAGGTTGTAGACGTAGTCGTCGTGTGTCCTCGGGATCAGTTTGGGGACGCCGGTGGTGCCGCCCGACAGAAGGAGGAGAGCGACGTCGGAGGGACGGGGTGCGGGCAGCGGCCGCGGATCGGCGTCGACCGACGACAGGGCGGTGAACTCCCCCGGGTCGCCTGCCACCAGCACGTGGCGCAAGGTCGGTGTCTTCTCACACACGATCCGGGCGAGGGGGCGGTGGTCGAAGCCGAGGTGGGAGTCGGGGATCACATAGGCGACGGCCTCGGAGAGCCGGGCCAGGTGGGCGATCTCGGTCTCCCGGTGCGCGGGGAGGGCGAACACGGGGATCGCCCCGAGCCGGAAGAGCGCGAAGGACAGGACGAGGAACTCGGCGACGTTCGGCAAGTGCACCAGCACCCTGTCCCCGGGGGCGATCCCCAGGCCGTGGAGACCGGCCGCCAGGCGGTCGGCCCGCTCGTCGAGCTCGCGGTAGGTCCAGCGACGGTCGCCGTCGATGACGGCGGTGTGGGCGGGCCGGGCCAGGGCCCGGTCTCTCAGCAGCGAGCCGAGCGTGTGGCCCTGCCAGTAGCCGCGTTCGCGGTAGCGGGTCGCGAACTCCTCCGGCCAGCCGGTGAATCCGTCCAGCATGACAGCCTTTCTTGCAGTGTGACGTTGCATCAGTTCTCGGTCGGCACGACGTACGGAGCGACGCCGGCGAGCTTCTCGCAGGTCTCCTCGTACTCGCGGGCCGGGCGGGATGCTCCGACCACACCCGCGCCGGCGCGCAGCCAGGCCCGCCCGTCGCGCTGGTAGACCGCACGCAGCACCAGGGCGGCGTCCAGCGAGCCGTCGCTGTCGGCCATCAGCACCGTCCCCGAGTAGAGGCCGCGTGGTTCCTCCTCCAACTCCTCGATGAGCCGGTACGCGGCCGACTTGGGGATGCCGGAGGCCGTGACCGGTGGGAACACCGCGCCGAGTGCGTCCCATGCCGTATGGCCGTCGGCCAGCGTCGTGGCGACGCGGGAGGCCAGGTGCTGAACGCTGCCGCGCGGTTTGACGGTGAGGAACTCTCCGACCCCGGTGGTACCCGGCCTGCCCACCGAGGCCATCTCCTCGAAGGCGAGTTTGACGGAGGTGGCGTGCTCGAAGACCTCCTTGGGGTCGCTCAGCAGCTCCGCCCGCAGGGCCTCGTCGGTGTCCGGGTCGCCGGTGAGCGCTCGAGTGCCGGCCAGCGGCTGGGTCGAGGCCGTACCGGAACCGTCCACCTCCACCACGGTCTCCGGGCTGAATCCGGCCGCCTGCCAGCCGCCGAGGTCGAGCAGGAAGGAGCGGGCCGGGGTGTTGTGGCGGCGGCCGAGCACGTAGGTGGCGCACAGGTCGACGGCGAAGGGTATGGGCACAGTGCGCGACAGGATGACCTTCTGCAGCCGATCGCGTCCGATCTCCGCGACCGCGTGTGCGACGCCGGCACGGTAGGGCCGGGCACCGGTACGGACCGGTACCGGCACGGCGTCGGCGCGGGACGGTTCGGCAGGTTCACCCAGCAGCTTGCGTGCGGCGTCGATGGTGTCGTCGTCGAGGGCGCGGACCAGGATCTCGTCCTGCGCCACCTGGAACTCCAGTCGAGGAATTATCAGGTGAGCCAGCGTCTGGTGCGCCCCTTGGGCACCCTGGCTGGCGAGTTCGAAGCAGGCCCATCCGTAGGCGCGCCAGCCCGCCAGCGGTACCCGGTCGAGCGCCGCTTGTATCCGCCGCCAGGGGGTCCCGGCCCAGGGCTCGTCACCGCCGAAGGTGCTGCGCACCCGCCGTGCGTCGACGCGGATCTCCCCCAGCGGATTGCCCGCGACGTGCCATCGCTGCCCGCGCTCGTACACCACGTGGTCGGTGAGCAGGCCGGAGCCGACCAACTGGGCGACGACCGCGAGCGGGTCGAACCGGCCCTCGACGAGCGCCTCCCGGTAGCTGTCCGTCACGATGCCGTCTCCCTCGCGGTGATCGGTGCGGCGATGAGCTCGGCGACCTGGCGCGCGTTCTGCTCCTCGATGCAGCTGAAGTGGTTGCCTTCAATGTCGGTGACCCGCATGTCCCCGATACAGACCTCGCGCCAGAAGGCGAGGGTGGTCTCGTCCATCCCCGGCGCGAAGCCGGACGCCCCGTGCGGGCGCAGGAAGCGGAGGTCACCGGCGTACGGCGCTGGGGTGAACCGCGCGGACAGGAAGCTCTGCCGGAAGACACGGAACATCGCGCCGACCATCTCCGCCGGCATCTCTTGGCCCGTCGCCTCGGAGGCGGCGCGGGCGTACTGGACGAATCGTTCCTCCCGGGTGTGGGCATCGAGGCTTCGGAAGTAGGCGGCGATCCGATCCAGTTCGGGGTCACCTCCGACCTCGGCCAGGGCTCCCTTGGGCACCCGTCCGTCGTGGCCCTCGACCACCTTCATGAAGGCACGGACCATGGCGTCGGGGTCGACTTCGCCGAAGCCGGCCTGCTCGAGGGAGATGTGCAGGTTGGGGATGAAGAGCATCTCGATCATCACGTCGTCCTCGACGTCGATGACCACGGGGTGGCTGCTCACCAGGATCAAGTCCTCGACCAGCACGCCCCGTTCGTCCAGCCGCCGGGCCACTTCGGCGGCGAACAGGCCGCCCAGGCAGTAGCCGATCAGCTGGAAGCGGGTGTGTCCCTCGGCCAGCAGTCGCTCGGCGTAGTCGTCGGCCAGCCGCTCGATCACCTCGGCCGGATCGAGCGAGGTGTAGGCCTCGGTGTCATCGATGACGACGCCGAGGACCGGGCCGAGGCCCTGTGCCACCAGTTCCTTGGCCAGCGGCCGGAAGCAGTCCATGGTGCCGAGCCCGGCGTGGAACAGCACCCGCACCGGACCGTCTCCGCCGGTGCTGAAAGGCACCAGAACGGCGTTGCTGGAATCGGCGCGTCGCCCGGCAGGAGCGTCTCCGGACACCTCCGGCCGTGCACGCAGGAATCGGGCCAGCGCCTCCAGGGTCGGGTGGTTGAGCAGCTGGCGCAGCAGCGTGTCGAACGGTACGTCGGCGGCTTCGGGCAACTCCTCGCGCAGGCGCCCGGCCATCCGGGCCATGATCAGGGAGTCGGCGCCGAGGTCGTAGAAACTCTCCGTGCGGCCGATCCGGCCGACGGCCAGGGCAGCCGACCACAGCTCGGCGAGCTGGGCCTCGAAGGAGTCGGCGGGTTCGTCGGCGCGCGCTGCGCGGATGCCACCGACCGGCGCGGGCCGCCAACCCTGCAGCGTACGGCGATCGATCTTGCCGTTGCCGGTGAGCGGGAGCGCGTCGACGATCTGCAGGTGTGACGGGAGCATGTGCGACGGCAGGCGAGCGGCCAGGTGGTGCAGCAGGTCCGCCTCGGTCACCAGCACCCGGTCGGTCTTCAGACGGACGGCGAAGAGGTGGACGCCCTGAGGGGCGAGGGTGTGGTCGTCGTCGGGCAGGCAAAGGACGTTCTCGATGCCGGTGGCCTTCGCCAGCAGTTCCAGCCACTGGTCCCGGTCGAGATACGACGAGCCGGTCGTACGGCGGGTGTCCTCAGGGGCGGTCATCATGAACGCCTGAGAGGCCAGGATCCACGGGTGTTCCCGGGTCGGCTCGGTCAGCACCAGCCAGCCCCCGGGGGCGACCAGCTCGGCGAGCCGGGCGAGCGCCGCCTCGGTGTCGCGGGCGTTCTCCAGCACGCCTGCGGCCAGCACCACGTCGAAGGAGTTCGGTGCCAGACCCTGCGCGCGATGGTCCGCGTCGACGTCGAACACCCCGAAACGCACCCACGGATGTGCACCGAAGCGGTTGCGCGCCTCGGGCAGGAAGAACGGCGAGACGTCGGTGAACAGGTAGTCGGTCTCGAAGCCTTCGGCAAGTGTGGCGAGGACACCCTCGGTGGTGCCGCCGGTTCCGGCTCCCACTTCGAGGACCCGCAATGGGCGGCCCGCCGGTCGGTGTTCCTCGGCGATGTGGCGGAAGAGCGAGGAGACGGCGCCGTTGAGGTAGCGGGCCATGCTGTGCTCGCGGTACAGCGCGTGGGCCGTGTCGAACCTCCCCTCGGGGAAGAGCAGTTCCACCGGGTCCTGCTCGCCGGTCAGCAGGGCGGGCAGCCGTTCGGCGTTGCGTCGCAGATAGGCGAGGAACTCCGGGGAGCCCAGCGCGTCCGTCCAGGCCGCAGAGACCTCCGCCCAGCGTTTGGCCGCCGCCTCCTCGTCGACGGGGCCGAGGTCGGCTTGCGCCAGCACCGCCCGCCAGCGCCCGACCAGCCACTCGTGGCGCGGGTCGATGGCGGCCCCCGCTGCCTCCACCTCGCGCAGCGCATGGGCCATCGAGGAGAGCACGGCCGTATCGAGTCGCTCGATGTACGTCTCGACCTGAGCACGGGTCAGGCCCTCGGCAACCTCGTCCGCCAAGGCGCTCACCGGGGCGGAGACCTCGCCGCCGCTCCGGGAGGCGCGGGCGCACTCGGCCACCGCCAGCAGGCCGCGTTCGGAGCCGGATCCGTCCAGGACGACGCCCGCGGCGGCGACGGCCGGGTGCTCCAGCAGCGCGGCCTCGATCTCCCCGAGCTCGATCCGGTGGCCCCGAAGTTTGACCTGGGTGTCCTCCCGTCCAAGGAACTCGATCTCCCCGCCGGGCAGATAGCGACCGAAGTCGCCGGTGCGGTACAGCCGTTGGCCGTCCTGCGGGTGGGTGATGAAGCGGTACGCCGTGGTCTCCTGGTCGCCGAGATAGCCCTCGGCGAGTCCGGCTCCGGAGATGTACAGCTCACCGACCGTCCAGACCGGGCAGTCGCGCAGCGCGCTGTCCAGTACACGGAAGCCCTGGTTGGCGAGGGGTGTGCCGTACGGGACGCTCCGCCAGCCCGGGTTCAGGCCGCTGTACGGGTGGTGGATCGACCAGATCGACGCCTCGGTGGCGCCGCCCAGGCTGATCACCCGCAGCCCGGGCACGCGCCCGGTGATCTCGTCGGGGAGGGTGATCGGGATCCAGTCTCCGGAGAGCAGGGCAAGGCGCAGCGTGGGCAGCGCGATCCCGGGCTCGGTCTCCAGGTAGGTGGCGAGCATCTGCATCAGCGCGGGTACCGAGTTCCACACCGTCACGTCGTGCTCGGCGATCAGCGCGGCCCAGTGTGAGGGGTCGGCGCGCCGCCCGGCGTCCGGGTAGACCAGGGCGCCGCCCACCGCGAGAGGGCCGAAGATGTCGTAGACGGAGAGGTCGAAGCCGAGGTTGGCCAGGCCCAGGACGCGGTCCTCGCCGGTGACGCCGAGGCGGCGGTTGATGTCGGCGATGGTGTTGCCCGCGGCGCGGTGGCTGATCACCACGCCCTTGGGGCGTCCGGTGGAGCCGGAGGTGTAGATGACATAGGCGGGTTGGTCCGGGTCGCCGCCGGTCGGCACGGTTGCCGGTGTGGTGGAGGGCAGTCGGTCCACCGCGATGACGTGCGTGCCCTCGGGCCAGTCGGCGTCCACCCAGGACTGGGTCAGCACGTGGCGTACCTCGGCGTCCGCGAGGATGGCGGCGCGGCGCAGCGGTGGCTGGACGGTGTCAACCGGCAGGTAGACGGCTTCGGTGAGCAGCGTCCCCAGTACGGCCGCGACTTGTTCGACGCCCTTGTCCATGACGATGGCAATGCGCTCCCCCGGTGAACAGCCCACCGAGCGCAGTGCCTCGGCGACAGCGGTGGCCTGGCCCGCTAGTTCGCCGTAGGTGACGACGCCGTGCGGGCCGTACACCGCGGGCCGTTCCGGGGCACGCACCGCGTGGGCGAACACCGGCTGGTGCAGCAGGGTGTTGGGCAGGGGTGCCGCGGTATCGTTGACTCGGCGGCGTTCCTGCTCCTGCCAGGCGGGCAGCGGGACGGACTCCCCGGCGTCCCAGGTCTCTTCGCTGGTGGCGAGGGCGCGCAGCAGCGTTTCGAAGGCGGCGAACATGTCGTCTACGACGCCTTCGGGGAAGACGCCTTCGCGGGCATCCCAGTTGACCTGTAGTCCTTCGGCGTCGTCCATCGCCTGGCAGTCGATGAACACCTGCGGGGTCTGGGTGATGCCGAAGCCGCCCAGCCGACCGGAGACATGCCGCCCGCCGTCGCTGAGGCCGATGGCACTGGTGAACACGATCGGCAGGAGAGCGGCCTCGCGCCCGCGCCGGCGGGCGAGTTCACGCAGCACCTCGACTCCGGAACACAGCCGGTGGTCGAGGTCGTCGAAGAGCTGACCGCTGACCGCCATGGCGCGCTCGGTGAACGAGGTGCCCGCGCTCCAGTCGACGGCCAGCGGGTTGACGGAGGTGAAGTCGCCGACGATCCGGTCGACGTTCGGGTGCAGTGGCAGTCGGCCCAGCACCGTGAGGTTGAGGGAGAAGCGGGACGTACGGCTCCACCGCTCGATCACGGCGGCGTAGGCGGCCAGGACGGCCGAGGACGCGGTGAGTCCGCGCCGCTGGGCACGCTGTTTGAGCTGCTCCCAGGCGGGGCTGTCGAGCTTCAGGAAGCGGCGTCGGAAGCGAGGCTCCGACTGACCGTCGGCCGTCGGCAGTTCCGGTGCGGGTGGCAGCTCGTCGATCCGGACCCACCAGTAGTCCCTGTCGCGCTGGTAGCGGCTGCTCTCGCGCAACTGGCGTTCGGCCAGCAGGTAGTCGCGGAACCGGACGTCCAGCTCTGGCAGTTCGCGGGCCGGGGCCGCGTGCAGAGCCTCGAACTCGGCCAGTAGCAACCGGATGCTGGCCCAGTCCGCTATCAGGAAGTCCAGGGACAGGTGCAGCACGGCGCGGTCGGGACATCGGCTGACCCGCAGGTCGAACAGCGGCCACTGGGTGGTCTCGTGCACCCGGTGGCCCAGTTCCTCCCGCACGGCCTCCAGCGCGCTCTCGATCCGTTCGCTTTCCGCCTCTCGCAGGTCGGCCGCCGGAACGGACAGGTGCGGGACGCTTGGCAGGACCCTCTGGGAGCCGTCGGCCTCGATGACGGCCCGCAGCATGTCGTGGCGCTCGATGAGCCGGTTCCATGCCGCCTCGACGCGCTGCGGGTCGAGGTCGGGGTAGTTCACCTCCAGGTAGACGTGGCAGGCGACCCCGCCATAGCCGAAGGCGTCATTGCGCCCGAGGAGGTATGCGGCTTGAACGTCGGTGAGCGGGAACGGCTCGTGTGCGGCCTGCGGTGCTGGCGTGATGGCGGTCGGGGTGCTCTCTGCCCGCAGGTGTTCGATGACGACGGACTTGGCGCTCCGCAGCGCGTCGCGCTGCTGCGGGGTGAGGGCGCCCTTGGGAGCCCGGTAGCGGAGTTCACCGGACTCCTCCCACAACGTCACTCCGCCGCGGCGCAGTTCGGCGATCAGCTCGGCTGGGCTCATGCTTCTTCTCGACCTTCTATTCGGTTGGGTCGCGGCGGAACGTCGGCGGCGGAAGGGGGTGCCATGGTCATCCCTTCGGCACGGCGGCGGTGAAGGCGGCGCCGTGTAGCTTGTCGGGGTCCAGGTCGGCCTTGAGACCGGCCAGTTCCACGCCGAGGAGCCCGGTCCGCGGTGCGGGCTCGACGGCAAGCCACCGGTCCTCGCCGATCAGCGCGTCGAAGCAGCGCCGGTCGGCATCGGCCACCCCCATCCGGACCCGGGCGATGCCGTGAGCGCCGTTGGGGTGTACGACGTGTGCGGGGCGCTGCGGCGGGTCGTAGGCGGAGACGACGAAGGGCAGCCGGGACGGGCGCGGGGCGAGGAACTGGTACCGGACGAGCTGACCGTCCGGTCGGGTGCGCCGTCCCTTGACGACCCGGGAGAGGGGAACCCCCGCCGCGCGCAGCGTCGTCCGGGTCTGGTGCAGGGCCGACTCGTCCGTCTCCAGGGCGAGGTCGCGCCAACCCTCGCCGGGCCGGGCCCAGCGCGTGAGGCGCTCGCCCGCACCCGGCCCGTAGGCGGCACCGAGTGGCCATCGCAACAGGCGGAATGCGGTGTGCAGTTGGAAGAACTCGATGAACGGCCCCTCGGCGAACCACAGCAGCGCGTTGTGCGCCCGCGCGGGGTCGCTGCCGTACTCCACGGTGAAGCCGAGGTCCGTGAAGTCCCTGACGAGGGCCCGGACGTCGTCGACCTTGTAGACGAGATGGCTGGTTCTCAGCATGGTGAGGTCCTTGCGGCGAAGAGGCGCTGGCCCAGCGGTGCGAGCGGATGGTCCTCGCCGGGCAGCGTGAGGACGTTGTCGATACCGGCGTCGCCGAGTACGTCCAGCCACTGGCGGCGCGAGAGGAAGGTGGTGCCCGAGTCGAGGCGGGCGTCTTCGGGGGCGGTCATCATGAACGCCTGCGAGATGAGGATCTCCAGGTGCTCGCGGGCCGGTTCGGTGATCAGCAGCCAGCCGCCGGGGACCAGCAGTTCGACCAGGCCGCGGACGGTCGCGGCGGTGTCCCGCGCGTTGTTCAGGACACCGGCCGCGATGACGATGTCGGCGGAGCCCGATGCATAGCCCTGGGCGCGGGGGGCCCGGTCGATGTCGAACAGGTCGAAGCGGATCCACGGGTGCCGCGCGAAACGCTCGCGGGCCGGGGCGAGGAAGAACTTCGAGACGTCCGTGAAGAGGTAGTCGGCCTTCAGGCCGCCCTCGGCCAGCGCCGCGGTCACCGCTTCGGTGGTCGCGCCCGTTCCCGCCCCGGCCTCAAGGATGCGCAGCGGGCGCGGTCCCGGATGCACCGCGGCGACCGCGCGTACCGTGGCCGCGACCGCGGTGTTGAGGTATCGGGCTGTGACGGTGTCGCGGTAGACGGAGTCGGCCAGTGCCGAGCGGCCTTCGGGGAAGAGGAGGAGCGCGGCCTGCTGCTCGCCGGTCATCAGCTGGGGCAGACGTTCCGCGTTGCTGCGGAGGTAGTCGATGAGTTCGGGCGGTCCCAGTCGGCCGGTCCACGATTCGGCGGCCAGGTCCCAGGCTCGACTGGTGGCGGCCTCGCCGACCGTCCTGGTGGAGCGGAACAGCTCGCCCTCGCGCTCGACCGGGCCGCGCTCCACCAGCTCCTGGAGCCAACGCTCGATCAGCCAGTGGTGCACAGGTGCCACACGCCCGGCGGTGAGGATCTCCGGTATACTGCGGCCCGACTCGTCCAGGCCCTGGGCTTGCAACGTGAGCAGCACCGAGGACAGTACGGCTTCGTCAAGGCGCTTTACGAAGGCCTCGACGTGGTCGGCGGTGACTCCGCGCACCTGCGCCTCCGCGCTGGTCACCGCCTGGGCGACGGCACCGTACAGGCTGGCGGGGGTGTGCTGCCGCCCGGTCAGGCCGCGTTCTTCCCCGACGGCGGCCACGGCGGCGGTCAGGTCGCCGACGGCCACCGGCTGGTGGACCTGCTGGGGGCGCAGAGCGGGATAGCCCAGCTGCGAGGTGACGTCCTGCCACATGCGGCACAGCGTCAGGTGATACTGGTCGGGGCGCTCGCCGCCGAGCTCCCCCAGGATGGCCGCACGCAGCGCGAGCAGGTCGCCGCCGATCGCGGCGGGCCACAGCTCGCCCAACGCCTGGCGATATCCGGGCTGTTGGGACGGACCCAGAACGGTCGTGCTCGGATCCCCCAGATGATCCGTGCCAGGCCCCGTGAAGTCGAAGTGGTTCTTGGCCGCATCGGGGATGTGCAGGCGTGGGCTCCAGGTGACCGGGCCGTGCGTGTCGCAGAGGGTGAGCCTGCCACCGGCCGTTCCGATGGTCGCCTGGTGCAGAAGGTGCAGATGGTTGTCGGGGTCGGCGGGATCGACCTGGTTGTGTACGCGCAGGGTGAGTGGCACGCCCCCGATCTGCCCGGTCAGGACGGAGAACGGGCCGTCGGCGCCGTCCGCCGCGGCCACCCGCCACGGTCGCACCGCGCCCAGCGCGTCGCCGAGGATGTGGAGCAGCGGGAAGGCGACCTGCACCGAACAGGCCGCGTCCACGTGGACGGCCGGCTGCCGGGCGAGCAAGGCGCGGGCTGCCGCCGCGAACCTGCGCACGGCAGGCAGCCGGGCGTACAGGTCGCCGACCCGGAAGTGGACACCCTGGCGGCGTGCCTCGCGCAGGCATGCCACCAAGTCGTCGTGGTGCACGGGCTGTTCCTGCATCACGTAGATGCCCCGGCGCAGCAAGCGCAGCGCCAGGTCGGTGCCTGCGCCGCCCATCACGCCGGAGCGCAGGACGACACAGGCGAGGTCGATCTGGTCGGGCAGTTCCTCGGGATCGGTGAACAGCGGTACGGCGTAGCGCTCGGCGCACTCGACCGAGCGCCTGCTGCCCTTGGCGAGCACACCGATGATCTCGAACTCGTCCGGCAGCGCGGCGAGCGCGGACAGGTAGAACTGGCCGAACGTCGTCCCGCACACGATCACCCGCAGCCTGCGACCGTTCACAGGGCTCCCTCCTCGACCACGACCAGCTGATCGATCGTTGTTTCCAGGACCGTCAGTTCGCATCTGTCGCGCAGCCGCCCGACGGTGGCCGACGGGTCGAGCGCCGTCGCGGCGTGCCGGGCTCCGGCCGGTACTTCGCCGCGCAGCACGGCCAGCGCGGTGGCGGCGGTCATGGCGCCGGTGAGCTCGGCGATGCCGGGGGCGCGAAGGACCGCCGTGCGGGTGGCCGCCCTGCCCGCTGCCGTGGTGCCGTCGAGTTGAATCAGCAGGGTCACGTACGGGGTGCGCCCGGCGGCGTCCAGTGCGGTGGCCCGGCACAGGTCGGCCGCCGCCTCGGCTGGTGGCCGCGTACGGGCGGCGTCCAGCGCGGCGCCCAGGTGCTCGCCGTCCAGCACGGTGTACCAGTGGCCGTGGGTGAGCGAGAGGTCCCGGGCCAGTTGTTCGCCCTCCGCGTCGAGGTACGGGACCGCGCTGACCTCGCGCGGGAAGAACGGTAGCGTGACCGCCGCCTGCCGGGTCAGGGCGGAGGAGCGGCGGTCGCCGTCCCGCCAGGCGGCGAGCGGCTCGTTGTCGCCGCCGAGGACGCCGCGCAGATAGTCCTCGGCACCGGTTGGGGTGAACCGGTCGAGGACTCCGGCGTAGCAGGTCAGGGCATGCACGGTGGTGAACTCCCGGGCCGCCAGCCAGCGGGGCAGCAGGCCGGACAGGCCGGGCAGGGCGCCTGCGGCGAAGACCGCGCGGCGCTCGCCCACGTACTCCGGTACGGTGTCCCCGCCCGCTTCGACGTAGTGTGCTCCGGCCGCCAGCGCCGCACGGGCCACGCGTGCGGCGGTCCGGTGTGATGGGCCAGCGCAACCCACGACCACCTCGCAGCCTTGGACGAACGCCGCCAGTGAGGCGTCGTCGTCGACGTCGACCACGGCCGCCTCGACCGTGCCGGGCAGGGCGGCCGCAGCGCGCTGAGCCGCCGTCAGGTTCCGGCCGCCGATGCGCAGCGGGCCCGCGCCCCACTCGCCCAGCAGACGGGCGGCCTGCGCGCCGACCGCGCCATAGCCGCCGATGATGCCGATCACAGGGCGCCCTCTTCCATCTCGTCCGCCGCCGCCAGTTCCTCGGCGAGAGCCGCTGTCACCTGGGCGAGGCTCGGTCCTGCGAACAACCGCCGCAGGGGCAGTTCAACGCCGTAGCGCTGCTTCACACGCTCGATGAACCGGGTGGCCAGCAGGCTGTCGCCGCCCAGCTCGAAGAAGCTGCGCCTTCTGCCGACCGTTGAGCGACCGAGCAACTCGGCCCACATAACCGCGATTTCCTGCTCCAGGCCGCCCTGCGGGGCTTCGTCCAAGTCCTCGGAGCCGTCTGCTGCGGCGAGCGCGGCGAGAGCCGCGCGGTCCACCTTGCCGTTGGCGCTCAGCGGCAGCCAGGGCAGGACCTCGACGCGCTCGGGCACCATGTGCGCCGGAAGGCGGGTCGCCACGTGGGCCCGCAGCCCCACCGGGTCCAGGTCGACGGCCGTCTCCGGGCGCCGCGCCCACAGCAACTCGGTGCCGGGTGAACCCATGGGGCGGTAGCCCGCGTCGCTCAGGCCGGCCCGGGACAGCAGCTCGGCCCAACGTGAGCCGGGCAGCATCGGAGAACCCGCCTTCTGGCGTTCGCGGTCGAAGCCGGAGTAGCCACGATCGAGGAGGGCCCCTGTCAGCAGGACGATGGGCGTCAGCTCGGCTCGCTCGGCGGCGATCAGCGTGCCGCCGCTTCGGGCGAGCAGGGCGGCCAGCGCGAGGCCCTGGGCCGGGTCCGGGTAACGGTGCAGGGCGTTCACGGCCACCACCGCATCGAACCGGTGTCGCAAGTCGTCGGATATTCGGCGCAGTTGGTGGCAGGCCGTCTGATGTGGCAGCGCTTCCAGACGGCGGCTCGCCTCGGCGACCATGGTCGGGGCGGGGTCGAGCAGGGTGTAGCGCACCTGCTCCGGGCCGAGGAGGCCCAGCAGGCGGGCCGCGGTCCGGCCGTCTCTGCCGCCGAGCTCGGCGACCTCGATGGGCCTGCCCGCCTTCTCCGCCAGGTCGGCCAGGCGACGGGCGATCTCTGCGATGACCTGCGCGGTCCCCGGGTCTTGGTCGGCGAGGCTCACCGGGGACAGCGCATCGTCGTCGAGCAGTACCGCCGGGTCGAGACGGCCGGCGAGGATCTGCCGGTAGTCGTCCAGCCGCTCCAGCAGCCGGGCGTGGACGCGGGCGATGAGGCCGCCGTACTCGTCAGTGCCTACCTGCGGTTCGGTGCGAGTGAGCGCGGACGCAAGGCCGGGTCCGGCACCGTATGCCCCCGCCTCTTCGACCAGAACCTTCTGTTCGACCAGCCAGCGCAGCCACAGCCGCAGGGTCGGTAGGTGCTCGTCCGCCACGCTCAACCGCGTGGCGAAGTCGTATGGTTCTCGATCAGCGAGCTCGTCCAGGCGGAGCAACCTGATGAGGACGGCCTCGACCGCCTCGCCCTCCTGCTGGAGCGCGCGGGCCCGCTCCGCCAGAAGGTCGGCGCTCGGCTCGGTGCCCTCGGCGTCAATCGACTGCGACGGCGTGGCCGGGACCACGGCGGCGAGCAGTTGGCGGGCCGCGGCCTCACCGGCGACCGTGACGACGGCGCCACCGACACCGGGATGGTCCCGCAACGCGGCTTCGATTTCGCCGAGTTCGATCCGGTGGCCGCGTACCTTGACCTGGCGGTCGGCCCGGCCGAGGAACTCCAGCGTCCCGTCCGGCCAGTACCGGCCCAGGTCCCCGGTGCGGTACCACCGCTCGCCACCGAGCTCTACAAACCGTTGAGCCGTCGCATCGGGCGCGCCACGGTAGCCACGGGCCACCCCCGCACCGCCGATCCACAGCTCACCGGTCACCCAGTCCGGGCAGTCCCGCCCCAAGGTGTCCACCACCCGGTAACGCTGGTTGCGCAGCGGAAACCCGTACGGGATCGACCGCCACCCCGGCTCCACCTCGGCCACCTCGAACGCGTTGGACCAGATCGCCGCCTCGGTGGCACCGCCAAGAGCGACGAACCGGCAGTCGGACCGCTGCGCCGCGAGCCGCCCCGGCAGATCAAGACCCACCCAGTCACCGGAAACCAACACCATCCGCAAAGGATCAGGAGCCTGCTCCCCCTCCGCGACCACCAACAGCATGTCCAGCAACGCAGGCACCGAGTTCCACACCGTCACCCCATGACAGCGAACCAACTCCAGCCAGCGCCGGGCATCACGCCGCGACTCCTCCTCGACCAACACCACCGCACCACCCACCGACAACGGACCGAACACGTCGAACACCGACAAGTCGAAATCCAGCGCGGACAACGCCAGCGTCCGGTCCTCGGAGCCGATGGCGAAGCGGGTGTTGATGTCGTCGACGGTGTTCATCGCCGCCGCATGCGTGATCTCCACACCCTTGGGCTCACCGGTCGAGCCCGAAGTGAAGATCACGTAGGCGAGTGCGTCCGGGTCGGAGTCGACGGGCCTCGGCGCGGGCTCGACCGAGACGAAGTCGTCGATCACCAGGGGCCGAAGCGACTCCGTCCACCCCGAAGCCGCCTGACCGGCTTCGTCGGTGACGACGAAGTGGACGTCGGCCAGGCGATGGATGCGATCCCGGCGCGCGGCCGGCTGGTCCGGGCCGACCGGCAGATACGCCGCTCCGGCCGCGAGCACCCCGAGCACCGCGGCGATCTGGTCGGGCCCCTTGGGCAGGGTCACCGCGACCACCTCACCTCGCTGGACGCCATGTTCGGCGAGGAGCGTTGCCAATCGAAGGGCGCGCTGCGCGAGTTGGCCATAGCTGAGCCGCTCCTGGTCGCCCCACCGCAGCGCGACGCGGTCGGGGTGCTCGGCGGCACGCTGGAAGAATCCCGCGTGAAGCAGCTGAGCCGGGGCCGTGGTACCAGTCGCGTTGACCCCGGCGCGAGTGTCCTGCTGGGGCCCGGGGAGCAGGTCCGGTCCGGCCGAGTCCCAGTCGCCCCAGCCAAGCCAGTCGAGCAGCCGAAGGTAGGCGTCGAACATCACGTCGACCAGGCCGTCCGGGAAGAGTTCCTCGACGACGTCCCAGTTGAGGTGCACACCGCCGTCGGCGGCGTCCGTGACCTGGTGGTCGAGCCACACCTGCGGGGTCTGCGACACCCCCCACACGTAGTCGGTGAACAGCCCCGAGCCGGGTTCACTGCCGACGCCGAGGGCGCTGGTGAACACGACGGGCATGGTCGTCTCGGGTTCGCCGGTGTGCCGGGCGAGTTCACGCAGCACCCAGACGGCTGAGACCTCCCGGCGGTCGAGCGCCTCCCACAGCTCCTGCTGCACGCGCCGTGCCTTCGCCAGCCAGCTCTCCCCCGACTGCGGACGGCAGGCGACGAGCATCAGCGAGGTGAAGTCACCCAGGACGTTGGCGATGTCCGGGTGGACGTCCTTGCGGTCGAACAGCGTGAGGTTGAGTGTCAGGTCGGCCCGGGCGCTCCATCGTCCGAGCACCTCGGCGAAGGCGGCGAGCAGCACTGCGGATGGAGTGAGACCGTGCTCGCGGGCCCGGTCGGTGATCGGCCGCCAGTGCGCGGCGCTGATCCGGGCCTCGCGCCGGGTGAACCGCGGTCGGTGAACCGTAGCCGGATCCACGGCCAGCGGGAGCTGCGGCGACGGCGGGAGGTCGGGCAAGCGTTCGTTCCAGTATTCCCGCGCGACGGCGAGGGCGGCGGGTTCCCGGGCGGCGCCCAGCACGTAGTCACGGAACGAGACGCCCACCGGGGGCAGTTCGGCGTCCAAGTCCTCGTAGAGGACGCCGAGTTCGGCGTAGAAGGTGAGGATGCTGAGGGCGTCGAGGACGATGTTGTCCACGCCGATTCCCAGCCGGATGCGGTTGCCATAGCGGACGGCACGGATCGAGAAGAGCGGCCAGCTCGCCGGGTCGAACACCTGGTGCGAGGCGGCGTTCCGCAGTTCCTCGAAGGCGGCTTCGGGCTCTGATCCGGCCTCGGTGACGGTGACGCGGTAGCGGGGCACGTCGGGCAGAATGCGCTGCCGGCCGCGTTCGTCAACGACGGCTCGCAGCATCTCGTGCCGCCGCACCAGGCGGTCGACGGCCGCCTCAAGGCGCTCCACGTCGAGGTCCAGCACGTCGTACTCGCGATAGAAGTGGCAGCCGACCCCGCCGAGGGTGAAGCCCTCACCCCGGCCGAGCCAGTAGGCGCGCTGGACGTCGGTCAGCGGGAACGGCTCCAGCCGGTGCTCCGGATCGGCGGCCAGGACGGTCCTGGACGGCGTGGTGTCGTCCAGCCGCAGGGTGGCGGCGAAGTCGGCAAGCACGGGGCGCCTGAAGAGCTGGGCGAGGGTGACGTCGGCGAAGCCGTCCGCCCGCAGCCGTCCGACCAGCCGTGTCGCGAGCAGGGAGTCGCCGCCGAGGGCGAAGAAGTCGTGTTCGCGGCCGACTTCGGCCACTCCGAGGATCTCGGACCAGGCCGCGGCAGCACGCCGCTCGATCTGGCCGGTCGGCCGGGTGACGGGCACGGCGCCCTGGGCGTCGTGGTGCCCGAGCGTGCGGCGCAGGGCAGCGCGGTCGACCTTACCGTTTGGCGTCAGTGGCAGCTCGGACAGCAGGGCGATCCGCTCGGGCACCATCGCCGAAGGCAGTCGCTCCGCCAGGAAGGCCCGGAGCTCGGTGATGTCCGGTGCCTTGCTGTCCTGGTTGCGTGACGCTCCCGCCGCTATGTCGGCCAGCGCCTTCCAGTCCGGTACAGGCTCGGGTGACGCGTCCGTGACAGCGGCGGCCAGTCCGCCGTCCTCGCAGACGACCGCGATGCCCTGGCCGACACCGGGAAAGTCCCGCAACGCGGCTTCGACTTCGCCGAGTTCGATCCGGTGACCGCGCACCTTGACCTGACGATCGGCCCGGCCGAGGAACTCCAGCGTTCCATCAGGCCAATAGCGGCCCAAGTCCCCTGTCCGGTACCAGCGCTCGCCTCCGGCCTCAACGAACCGATCCGCCGTCAGTTCAGGCGCACCCCGATAGCCACGGGCAACCCCCGCGCCACCGATCCACAACTCACCCGTCACCCAGTTCGGGCAGTCACGCCCCAACGCATCCACCACCCGGTAGCGCTGGTTCCGCAACGGACACCCGTACGGGACGGAACGCCACCCCGGATCCACCTCGGCGACCTCGAACGCGTTCGACCAGATCGCCGCCTCCGTCGCCCCACCCAACGCGATGAACCGACACCCCGGCCGCAACACCGCAAGCCGCCCCGGCAGGTCAAGCCCCACCCAGTCACCAGAGACCAACACCAACCGCAGCGGCTCAGGAGGCTCTCCGCCCTCCGCCACGATCAGCAACATCTCCAGCAGCGCCGGAACGGTGTTCCACACCGTCACCCCGTGACAGCGGACCAGCTCCAGCCAACGTCCCGCGTCACGCCGTGCCTCCTCCTCGATCAACACCACCGCCCCGCCCACCGACAAAGGTCCGAAGACGTCGAACACCGACAGATCGAAGTCCAGCGCGGACAGCGCAAGGGTGCGATCCTCAGGTCCGATGGCGAAGCGCTCGTTGATGTCGTCAACGGTGTTCATCGCCGCCGCATGCGTGATCTCCACGCCCTTGGGCTCGCCGGTCGAGCCCGAGGTGTAGATCACGTAGGCGAGGTCAGCGGGAGCCCCGGGCACGGGTCCGACCAGTGGTGTGACGTCCTCCGGTACGGCGAGGTCGTCGAGGACGAGCCGCACTCCGGCAGTGCGGTGGATGCGTTCGCGCCGCAACTCGGGCTGGTCGGCGCCGAGGGGCAGGTAGGCCGCACCGGCGGCGAGTACACCCAGGACCGCCGTGATCTGTTCCGGCCCCTTGGGCAGGGTGACCGTGACCAGATCTCCGGGACCGACGCCTTGGGACCTCAGATGGGCGGCGAGGGCGAGCGCCCGTCCGGCCAGCTCTCCGTAGCTGAGCGAGCGGTCTCGGCCCCAACGCAGTGCCGTGGCCTGGGGGTCGCGGGTGGCGTACGCGAAGAAGCCGTCATGCAGCCGCGTACCCGGGATCGGCGCCGCCGTGTCGTTGACGCCTGCCCGCACCGCGAGTTGGGCTTCCGGGAGAAGGGCGGGGGCGGGCTCGCTCCAGGCGTCCTGGTCGGACAGCAGACGGTCGAGCAGTCGGCTGTAGGCATCAAACATGGCGTCGGGGACGCCGGGGGCGAAGGCGTCCTCGCGGACGTCCCAGTTGACCAGCAGCCCGCCGTTCACCTCGGTGACCTGTGCGTCCAGCCACACCTGCGGTCCCTGCGAGATGATCCAGGACGGCTCGCCGAACGCGTCGCGGACCTCGGCCGGGAACAGCTCGCCGAGGCCGAGGGCGCTGGTATAGACGACGGGGGCGAGGATCTGTTCGCCGTGCAGGCGGGACGCGTCGCGCAGAACCTCGACTCCTGAGTATCCGGCGTGCGCGGCATCAGCGTGGAAGCGCGCCTGGAGCCGGGCCGCGCGTTCGGCGAAGGATCCGGGTGCGGCGCCGTCCCAGGCCAGCAGCACCGATGAGGTGAAGTCACCCACCAGATCGTTGACTTCGGCATGCAGTGGTTCGCGGTCGAAGAGCGGGAGATTGAGCAGGAAGCGCGGCTGGGCACTGAAAGCGGTCAGCGTCTCAGCGAAGATGGCGGCCAGTGCCATGGCCAGGGTCAGGCCGTGCCGACGGGACAGCCGGTCGAGACATCGCATCGTCTCCGGATCCAGCCACCGGTGCCGACGCACCGCGACGGCCGTGTCCGAGGCTGCGACGAGCGGCAGTTGAGGAGCGGCGGGCAGATCGGGAAGATGCCTGCGCCAGTAGTCGCGGTCGGCGTCGAGCGCTGCCGCGCGGGGCTGCGCGTTCCGTGCGGCACGCCGCTCGGCGAGATAGCGGGGAAAGCTGTAGTCCAGCGCGGGCAGCGGCGTGCCGGGGTCCGCGTAACCGCGGGCGAGATCGGCGAGCAGGACCCTCAGGCTCAGCGCATCGGCCGCGACCATGTCCAGGTTGACGTGGACGCGGGAGCCGCCGGGGCGGATACCGGGTGGCAGCAATGAGAGTTGGATGTCGAAGACATCACCGGCCGCGATGTCCATACGTCGGTGGGACAGGCGTTGCCGGATGTCGGCCAACTCCCGCTCCGCGTCGGCCGCGGGCAGCGTGCGGAGGTCGTGGACCCGCAGTCCGGGCCAGTTGCTCCGTGCGGCGATCTGCTGACGGCCGTCGTCGAGGATCCGTACCCGCAGCATGCCATGGCGCGCGAGCAGCGCCCGCACGGCCGATTCCAGGCGGACCGGATCGACCTGCTCGCCGTCGAACTCGTTGTAGAAGTGCGCCGCCACGCCGCCGAGTTGCTGGCCCTCGGCGCGACCGACCCAGTACGCGTGCTGCATCAGCGCGAGCTCGAAGGGCTCGGACTCGTCCACGCGCAGGGCGCCGGTCGGCACCAGGTCGGACGTCCCACCGGCTTGCGAGGCGGCAGCGACCAGCTCGCGCCAGGCTGCCACGGTCGGTTCGGCGGCCAGTTCGGCGAAACCGATGTCCAGGCCGGACCGCCGCAGTCGGCCCGCCAGCCGCATCATCGCGAGTGAGTCCAGTCCGAGCGCGATGAGGTTCTGGTCCTCACCAACCTCCTGCGTCGGCAACCCGAGCAACTCCGCGACCTCGTCTGCCAGGTCAGCTGCGGCCATCTCGCGATCCTGCGACATGTGGGCCCCCTCCCGTGATGTGGACGTGCGCCCGGTTCTCGCTCCCGGGTTCGACTATTACGGCCACTTCTCTACTTGGAAGTGATTATCATATGCGTTAAGCCGCTCCGGTAGGCAAGCCCTTGAAGAGTGAACGTTCGACTCACACGCAAAGGAGCTGTCGAGGCGGCAACTTGAGACCCCGAACACGTCGATGCGCGACGCCATGCAGAGAGGGCGACCATGAGCACTACGGAAGCGGTCCCGATCGAGGCGGGGGGCCCGCCCGAGGTCCGGAGCAGCAGACGCTGGACAACAGCCGTGACCTCACTCGCGGCGGCGATGATGACCTTGGACATCACCGTGGTCAACGTGGCACTGCCGCGCATCGGTGCGGATCTGGACGCCTCACTGGACAGCCTCCAGTGGATCGTCAACGCCTACACGCTGTCCTTCGCCGCCCTGCTGCTCACGGCGGGCTCGGTGTCCGACCGGATCGGCCGCCGAAGGGTCTTCCTCGCAGGCGTCGCCGTCTTCACCGCCGCCTCGGCCGTGTGCGCGCTGGCCCCGAACACGGCGGTCCTCATCGCGGCACGGGCAGCGCAAGGCGTCGGGGGCGCGATGGCGTTCGGCACTGCGCTCGCCCTGATCGCCGGCGCGTTCGAGGGTGCTCCGGCGCGTTCCCGCACCACTGCCATCGGGCTGTTCACTGCGGGCGGTGCGGTCTCGGCGGCACTCGGTCCCCTGGTCGGCGGCTCGATCGTGGAGTGGCTCAGCTGGCCCTTCCTGTTCGCGGTCAATGTGCCGATCGGGCTGCTCATCCTGGCCGCCACCGCGCGGAAGGTACCCGAGAGCGTCGCCACCGACGCCCCCGCGAACGTCGACTATGCCGGAGCGGTGCTGGCCGTACTGGCGCTGTTCGCCCTCAACTACGGTTTGCTGGCTGGATCGGAGAAGGGCTGGACGACGCCCGACGTGCTCACGGCACTCATCGGGGGCGGGATCCTGGCCGTGGCGTTCGCCGCCGTGCAGTGGCGGCTCGGCCCGACCGCCATGCTGGATCTGCGGCTGTTCGCCATCCCCAGCTTCAGTGGTGCGGTCCTGCTGAGCTTCGCCGCCCGGGTCTTCAGCTTCGGGCTGCTGCCGTTTCTGACGCTCTGGCTCGGCGGCATGCTGAGGCTCTCCCCCTTCCAGGTCGGCCTCGTCCTGCTCGCGCAGTCCGTGGCGCTGGTGATAGCGGCGCCGGTGAGCAGCCTGCTGACCAAGGTGATGTCGGTCTCCAAGGTGCTGGCGCTGGGCTCGGCCGTGGTCGGGGTGGGCATGTTCCTGGCTGTGGGGATCGGCCCACACGACAGCTGGACGGCCGTCCTGCCCATGCTGGTCCTCCTGGGTGCCGGAGCTGGCCTGACGCTCCCTCACCTACTCGCGCTGGCCGTGGGCGTGGTGCCCGCCTCGCGGGCGGGAACCGCATCAGGTGCGGCCAACAGTTTCTTCCCCCTCGGCACCGCGACCGGCGTCGCCGCCTTCGGCATAGTGCTGACCAACAAGGTCGACACCACCATGAACGCCGCTACGCTCAGCCGGTTCCCTCTGCCCCGTGGTCACGCCGCTCAGCTGCGCCAGCTCGTCACCGCCGGCCAATTCGACGCGCTGGGCGCCGCCGTCCCGGAGGCAGCCCGCGGTCAGGTACTCGACCTGGCCCGTTCCGCGTATACCGGGGCGCTGTCGACGATCTTCCTCATCGCCGGTATCGCGGGTCTACTGGCGGCGGTCGCCAGCCTGGTGCTGGTCCGTGAGAAGGACAACTTCGAAGCCACCCAAACGGCTTCGAGCAGCGGCTGACCAGAGATCGAGGTCTGCCAGAGGTCTGCCACCAGTGGGGGTGGCAGACCTCATCGGCAAGGGTCAGGGCGCTGCGGTGGCATTTCCAGCGAGTTGCCGCCGGATGGTGGCAATCACCTCGCGGGGGCGTTCCGAAAGGTAGAAGTGGCCGCCCGAGAAGGTCAGCAGCTCGAAGGGTGCCGAGGTCCAGTCCCGCCAGCCGTCGGCTTCCTCGGCGGTGAGTTCCGTGTCGTCCGCCCCGATGAGCGCCGTCACGGGGCACGGCAGGAGGCCTTCCAGCTGGGGACGGTAGTTCTCGATCAGCCGGTAGTCGCCGCGGATGGCCGGCAGGACCAGTTGGCGGAGTTCGGGCATGGCCAGCAGGGCGGCGTCGGTGCCGCCGAGGCGGGCGAGTTCGGCACACAGGGCGTTGTCGTCGAGCAGATGAGTGGTACCACCGCGATGGTGCTGAGGTGCCTCACGGGCCGAGACGAACAGGTGGACCGGCGCAGGGTGGCCCTGACGGAGGAGATGCAACACGAGTTCATGGCCGACTGCCGCGCCCATGCTGTGTCCGAAGACAGCCCATGGCCGGTCCAGTAGCGGTGCCACCGCGGTCGCGAGGCCGGAGACCAGCCCGGGTAGATCCGCCGGAATGGGGTCGTCGAGGCGGTCCTCGCGGCCCGGCGGGCAGGCGAGCAGAAGCTCCACCCGGGGCGGGAGCAAAGCGGCCCACTCCCGGTAAAGACCGGTCGAGCCGCCCGCGTGCGGCAGGCAGACCAGTCGTAGTGCGGCGTTCGGAAGGGGGTGGGGGCGGCGCAGCCAGCGTTCCGCGGTCATGGCGGGGTGTCCTCAATGTCAGGGTTGTTTGGTGATTCCTGCCGGCGCGGGTCGTGCCATCGGCAAGGACGGTACGGCCGCCAGGAGTTCGGCGGTCACCGGATCGGTCGGTGCGCTGAGCATCCGGTCGGTCGGGCCGCTCTCCCTGATCCGTCCGTCGGCGAGCACCGCGAGCTGTCCGCCGAGCCGCGCGGGCACGGTGAGGTCGTGGGTGACAACGACCAGGGCGACGCCCAGTTCGCGCCGCAGTCCAGCCAGCAGGGCGATCACGGTGTCGGCGGTCGGCGCGTCGAGGGCGCTGGTCACCTCGTCGCACAGCAGCACCGCGGGTTCCACCGCCAACGCCCTTGCCAATGCCACTCGTTGGCGCTGCCCGCCCGACAGGTGCTCCGGGCGGCGGTCGGCGTGTTCGGCCGCCAGCCCGACCTGCTCCAGTAGCCGGTGAACCTCCCGCCGCAGCGCTTCCGCATCCAGCTCGGGACGATACTGACCGAGCGGGCGAGCGATGATCCGGCCGACGGTGTGGCGCGGGTTGAGCGAGTCGTGCGGGTCCTGCGGAACGAGTTGCAGCATCCGCAGCCGATCGCGGGACCGTCCGCGCAGTCCGTGCGGCACCTCGGCACCGGCCAGGCGCAGGTCGCCCGACCAGTCGGGGTGCAGACCGGTGAGGCACCGCAACAAGGTGGTCTTGCCGCCGCCCGAGGGGCCGACCACGCTGAGGCAACCGCCGGGATCGACGGACAGGTCGATGGCGGTCAGCACGCGCCGGGCACCGCGCCGGGCCTCCAGTCCGCGCAGGACCAGGGCGGGCGTGTCTGCGTGGTTCGCCACCTCGCGCGGCCCGGGCAATGCGGTCATCCGGGCAGCGTCGACCAGCCGACGGGCGGTGGCGCTCGCGGGGCGGGCGAGTACCTCCGCCACCGGACCGCGCTCCACCAGGCGCCCCGCGTCGAGGACGGCCACCTCGTCGGCCGCCGAGGCGACCTGGGCCAGGTCATGCGCGACCAGCAGGATGGCCGGGCCCCCGTCCTCGCGCAGCCGTTTGATGTCGGCGAGCAGCGCCGCCGCGGTGGCCGGGTCCAGGGCGCTGGTGGGTTCGTCGAGCACCAGCAGGTCAGGCCTATGAGCGAGCGCCGCGGCCAGCGCGACCCGCTGGCGCTGGCCGCCGGAGAGCTGGTGCGGGAAACGACGCAGAAAGGCGTCGTCGCACGGGAGTCGGACCGCCCGCAATGCGGACCGGATCCGCTCGGGCCGTTGCGCGCGGGGCACCGAGCGGGCTCTCAGGAACTCCCCGATGTGTTCGGCCACCCGCATCGTGGGAGCGAGCGAGGTGCGCGGATCCTGCGGGACGTAACCGGCGTGGCGGCTGCGCAGCCGCCGAAGCGCCCGCTCGGTCAAGCCGAGAACCGGAAGCCCGGCCAGATGCACCTCGCCTTGCCGCAACGCCAGTCCCGGGCGCAGTTCTCCGAGGGCGGCCAGCGCCAGCGTGGTCTTCCCGCTCCCCGACGGCCCGACCAGCGCGAGGACTCGGCCCGGGGCGAGTTCGAGGTCGACGCTTTCGACGACGGAACGCGTCCCGGACGGCCCGTCTGCCCCCACCGTCAGGCCGCGCAGCCGCAGGACCGGGGCATCTGCGACAGCATCCGCCGCCACGACCACCGGCCGCCGTCGGGTCCGTGGCCGGCGAGCGGCGGGGAAGACCGCGTCCACCAACAGGTTGGCGGCCAGCAGCAGCACGAGGATGCCGACGGCGGGCACGGCCACCGCCAGGGGTTGCAGCGACAGCCCGTCACGGTTCTCCAGGACCATCAACCCCCAGTCGGCAGCCGGTGGTTGAGCCCCGTAACCGAGGAATCCAGCCGTTGAGACGACGAACACCGCTCCCACGAACCGCACGGCGGCGTCGGCCGCGAGCACCGGCGCGAGATTGGGCAGCACCTCACGCAGCAGGACGTACGCTGTGCGCTCACCGCGCGCGACTGCGGCCTCCACGTAGTCATGCTGCAGGGCCTGCAAGGTGGTGGCTCGTACCACCCGGACGATCTCCGGCAGCAGGACGACGGCGGTGGCGGCTCCGACCCCGGCCACCCCACGGCCCAGCGCAACCACGGTGAGGCTGAGCAGCAGGAACGCGGGCAGGCTCAACAACACGTCGGCCGCGCGCAGCACCACGGGATCGATCCGGCCGCCGCGCAGCGCCGCCAGCATCCCCGCCGACGCGCCCAGGACGTACGCGGCGGCGAGCGCCGCCAGCGAGAGCAGCACCAGCGACCGACCGCCGGCAAGGAACCGGCTGAGCACGTCGGCGCCCAAGTGGTCGGTGCCCAGCGGCGTCGATCCGCCTGCCGGAGCGTACGGCATGTCCAGCACCTCGCCCGTCCCATGCGGCGCGAGCAGCGGCCCAAGCAGGGCGAGCAGCACGGCTGCCACCAGCACGACTGCGGCCACGACAGCCCGCAACCGACCGCGTCCGCGGGCAGGGGTGGCCTTGTCCATGGTCAACTCAGGCTCCTCGCCGCCGGGTTGAGTGCGGCGGCGAGCAGGTCCGCCAGCAGGTTGAGGGTGACCGTCACAGCGGCGACCAGCAGGGTCACGCCCTGTACCACGGGCACGTCACGCGCGGCCGTGGCGTCCACCAGGGCCGCGGCCAGCCCGGGGTAACCGAACAGCGTCTCGGCGACCAGGGTTCCGCCGAGCAGGTAGGCGAGATAGCGGGCCAGCACCGGCACCGCCGGAACCACGGCCGCCGGGAGCACCCAGCGCAGCACGACACGATGCTCCGGCACGCCGCCGAGCCGGGCCGTGCGCGCCGCGTCCGAGGCATTGGCCGCGATCACTCCGGCGCGCACCAGCCGGACGTTCTGGGCCAGGCTCACCGAGAGCAGCGTGAGCACCGGAAGCACCAGGATCTGCGGCTGCGTCAGCACGCTGTGCCCGGCCGAGGGCACGGACACCGAGGGCAGCCAGCCCAGCCCGACGGCGAAGAGCAGCACCAGCAGAGTGCCGATGACGAACTCGGGCATGCTGACCAGGGCGAGCGTCGCGGTCGACACCAGCCGGTCCGCGGCCCGGCCGGCCCGCATCCCCGCCCACAGGCCGAGGCCGATAGCGAGCGGCACCAGCAGCGCCGCCGCGGTGGCCCCGAGCAGCAGGGAGTTCCCGGCCCGCTCGGCGATCAGCGCGGACACCGGGCGCCCGCTGGCGTAGGACGTGCCGAGGTCACCGTGGAGGGCGTGCCACAGCCAGTGGCCGTAGCGGACCCACGCGGGCTGGTCCAGGCCGAGGCTGTGGCGCAGTTGGGCGATCTGCTGCGGCCCGGCCCGCCCACCTAGGCGGGCGGCCGCCGCGTCGCCGGGCGCCAGCGTGGTCGCTGCGAACACCAGCACCGATGCGGCCAGCAAGGTGCCCGCCGCGGCGCCCAGCCGACGAAGCCACCGTGCGGTCCGGGCGAGTCTCACGAGCTGAGGAAGGCGTCGCGCAGACACGGGTAGTCGAAGACTCCATGCGGCTGGATGCCGTGGACAGCGGGCGTGGAGGCCGCGATCGGGGGAATCCGGGCGAACACCGCGTCCCCACCGTGGTCGTACAGGTAGTGCTGGACATCATGCACCGCGCTGGCGCGCTTGGTGTCCCCGACGGCGGCGTGCATGGCGGTCAGCAGGCCGTCCAGGGTGGCGTTGGACGGTCCGGTGAACGGGTAGGAGGCCTTGGAGCCGTAGTACAGCGAGAGTTGCAGCGGCAGTGGCTGGGCGTGGTAGAGGTTTGTCTGAAGCGGCGTGCGGAGCAGGGTCTTGATGTCGGTGTAGTAGTCCGCGGCCGGGATCTTGTCCACCGCCACCGACATGCCTGCCGCGTGGGCCTGTTGGACGAACGCGGTGGCGCTCTCAAGCGTCCCGTACTCGTAGTCGCTGGTACGCACGGAGAAGTTGGTTCCGCCCAGCCCGGCCGAGGACAGCAACTTGCGGGCCTGCTCGGCATCGTGGGCGCGGGGCGGCAACGATGTGTCGTACCAGGTCTGGTGGCGGCCGAGCGCGTCATCGGCGACCTCGCCGTAGCCGAGGGTGACGCTACGCACCATCGCGTCCCGGTCGATAGCGAGGCGCAACGCCTGTACGGCCTCGGGCTTGCTGAACGGCGCCATGCCGAGGTTCATGGTGAAGGACAGGTCGCTCCACAGTTCCTTGGGTGCGGTCAGGATCCGCAGGGCCGGGTTCTTCTCCTCGGCGCGGGCGGTGGCGAGGGTGAGCCCGCCCGCGTAGTCGAACTGGCCTGCCTTCACTCCGTTGAGGCGGGCACCGGCGTCGGAGACCGAGTACAACTCGATCTCGTCCAGGTAGGGACCGCCCTTCGCCGATCCCCAGTAGTCCTTGCGGGCGACGAGCAGGCTGCTGCTGCCACCGGTCCAGCTCTTGAGGACGAACGGGCCGGAGCCCGGGGCATGCGCGAAGTCCTTGGTGCCGTCGGGGAAGACGAACATCGACTGGGCGAGCACGAGGTCGAAGAAGCCGTCAGGTCCCTTGAGTTGCAGCTCCAGGGTGTGCGCGTCACGCACCGTCGACTTCGCCGGGTCGAGGCCGCCCAGCACCCCGCTCTGGGTGGTGGGGTTGGAGGCGAGCGCACGAAGGCTGAACAGCACGTCCTGGGCGGTGAGTTGACGGCCGTTGCTGAAGGTCACGCCGTCGCGCACCCGGACGGTCCAGCGGGTGGCATCCGCGTTGGGCTCGACGGACTCGGCGAGCCGCCACGTGGTGGAGCTGCCGTCGATCTCGCCGATGGTGTCCCAGATCAGCCTCGCCCTGACGTAGTCGATGGCGCTCCCGGTCGCCTGGAGCACGTTGGTCGACTCGCCGCTGGAACCGGCGAAGGCTGCACGGAGTCTGCCCCCGCGACTCGGCGGGACCGATGCCGATGCCGTATTGGCGCCGAGCGGCGAACGGGCCGTCGCGCCGCTGCACGCCGCCAGCAGACCACCGCCGATCACCACTCCGGCTGCCGTGCCGATGGTGCGCAGCATGGACCTGCGGGATATCTGATGTGCGCTCACAGTGTCCTCACTCGAAGCGGGCAGGTGGCAGGGGCCGACAGCGCTGACGCACCTCATGACTTCAGCCGGGTGCGCCGGACGCTGGCGCCGACATCCTAGAGTAAAACGATAACGCTTTTCAATAAGCAGAATGGCGGAGACTACGCCTTGCGCTTGGAGCGGCCATGACGTTTGCCCGTCCACGCGCGGAGGCCAGCGGAGGGTGAAGGAGGAAGGCGGCGGGGTCATCTCGCCGCTACTGGCGGCGAGCCGAGCACCCCGGTGAGGGGCCACCGCCAAGCCGAAGGGCGCGGGCAAGGCTGGCCAGCGAGCGAGCGCCGCCCGCGCGCCGGACACAACGATGAGCCACGACCGGTAGAGCCAATGCAGCCAAGGCAAATGCCTGGCCTCCGACGGCGGGCCGGTTCCGGACTTGCCCGAGTGCGCCGCGGGCTTTCCCTGACTGCGACAACGGCGACGGCCAGGGCGGCGATCGGTCGGCCCGCACGCAGCCCAACACGGCGTTGGCCAGGGGTCCGGCGAACAGGGCACCGGACAGGTACGGGTACAGCAGAGGCGAAGTCCGCGACGGCCAACGGGGCCGAGTTCGCATCCGGCACACCGCTGGGCGGTGGACAGCGCCGGTATGACAGCCAGGGAGACGGCGGCGCGTGCGATGCCGGGGATCTCAACCGCCCCGGATCAAGCGGTACTTGACATCACCCTGGGTCGCATCCGAGGCTGCTTCGGAAACGGTTTTCATAATCGATTAAGGTTTCAGGCACATGAAGATTGCCTTCGTGGGCAAGGGCGGCAGCGGCAAGACCACCCTGTCAGCGCTCTTCGCCCGCCATCTGGCGGCCTCCAGCAGCACCGTGGTCGCCATCGACGCCGACATCAACCAGCACCTGGGGGTGGCGCTGGGACTGAGCGAGGACGAGGCGGCGCGGCTGCCTGCCATGGGTGGCCGACTGGCCGAGACAAAGGAGTACCTGCGCGGGAGCAACCCACTGATCGGCTCGGCCGCCTCCATGGTCAAGACGACGCCGCCCGGACGGGGCTCCCGGCTGCTGCGGGTCGCCGGGGACGATCCGATCCACGGCGACTTGGCGCACGAGGTCGCCGGGGTGAAGCTGCTGGCAGCAGGTGCGTTCACGGAAGAGGACCTCGGGGTGGCCTGCTACCACTCCAAGGTCGGGGCGGTGGAGCTGTATCTGAACCACCTGGTCGACCTGGACGGCGAGTACGTCGTGGTCGACATGACCGCGGGTGCGGACTCGTTCGCCTCCGGGTTGTTCACCCGGTTCGACCTGACGTTCATTGTGGCCGAGCCCACCCGAAAGGGTGTCTCCGTCTACCGCCAGTACCGTGACTACGCCGCCGAGTACGGCATCGCGCTCGCCGTCGTAGGCAACAAGGTCACCGGCCCCGACGACGTTGCCTTCCTCCAGGACCACGTCGGCGACGACCTGCTGGCGTGCCTGGAGCACTCCCCGTACGTACGCGCCCAGGAACAGGGCCGCCACGGCACGCTGTCCGAGCTGGAATCGGCCAACCGAGCCGCGTTGGAGCGACTGCACGCGGCCGTCGACGCCCGACCGAAGGACTGGGCCACCTTCCAGGCGCACGCCGTCGCCTTCCACCGCAAGAACGCCGCGGCCTGGGCGAACAACGCCACCGGCGAGGACCTGGCCGCCCAGATCGACCCCGACTTCGTCCACGGCCCGGACGCCCTGCGGACTCAGACCGCAGCCCACTGAACCACCCACAACAAGCAACCGAACACGATAGGAATCGCATGTCGCTCGACGTATCCCCCGCACTGCTCGCCCAGGCGGAACGGGGTGAGGTCGACGAAGCCGCCTTCGTCGACACCGTCCGCACCTCCCTGCCGTACGCGTACCAGATGATCTCCGGCCTGGCAGGTGAACTGGGGCGCGGGTCTGCCCCGTTCGCGGACAACCCCACGCCGCCGCCCTCGGAAGCCGAACGCGGCCAGCTGCTGCGCGCCCTGGCCAGCGATGCCATCCGCGGCAGTCTGGAGCGGCACTTCGGGGTGCGGTTGGCCTTCCAGAACTGCCACCGCGTCGCCGTCTTCCGCCCAGGCGCTGAGCAGGAGGCGTACGAAGCGTTCACCTCCCCGCGCGCCCAGTTGCTCAACCAGTCGCCGCAGCTGCGCGACTGCTGAGACCTATGCATCAGCCTCCGTCGGCCCGGTGGGGTCGCCGGAGGCTGAACGGTCTCTGGAGCGTATAGCTATCGACCGGCGTAGGGAGCAGGGCCATCTCTCGGGCGTTCTTTATGGCTTGGGCGAGTCGGCGCTGCGGGGGCGAAAGCTGCACCTGGCGTATGCCGGATTCGAGAGAGCGGCGGCCATTGGCGTGATGAGACCGAAGAGACCGAAATGCGGGAGTAATCCCGTTGTGTTTTGCTGCGCTGGGGCGGGCGTTCCGGCCCGCCGCCGTCGGCATGCCCAGAACTCAAGGAGGAGTTCATGTCCGTGTATACCCAGCCGTTGGGGCAGCAGTCGTTCGGTCAGCCCGGGTACGGTCAGCCGCAGTTCGCACAGCAGGGGTACACCCAGCCCTTCGGGCAGCAGTTCGGGCAGCAGTTCGGACAGCCAGGGATCGGGCCCCAGATGGGGCAGCAGCCGGGCCAGATGCCGCTGCAGTTGATCACCGAGGTGGCGCTGCGCTGCGCCGCCTCAGCGGTGGCGACCGTGGTCGAGCAGATGCGTATGGACCCCCAGGCGCTGACGAGCATCCAGATGCAGGGTCAGCTGACCCCGCAGGCCTGGTCCAACGTGCTGGTCGAATCCGCGCGTCGGATCGCGCCGATCGTCCACACTGCCTGTGCCCAAGTCCAGCAGGTCCAGCAGCTTCAGCAGATTCCGCAAATGCAGGGCATCCAGCCGTTCCAGACCCCGCAGCCCTACCAGCAGCCGCAGTTCCAACAGGGCATCACGCAGCAGCCGACCCTGGCAGGCATTGGCCTGTGACCTGCTGACCGCAGCCACCGGGGCGCCACTCGCTCCCCCGGTATGGGGGCCGGTCGGGCCGAGTGCCGGCCAGCCGGCCCTCCGCCCGCGTCCGGCTACCGCGTACGGGTGGAGTCGCGGCGTGGGCAAGAACCGATCACTGATGAGCAGATTCCTGATGAGCTATTCGACCGGGTGAAGGCTGGTGGAGTGATGACTGAGACGGGCGGAGCGGAGCAGCAGGGGTTCGGGGCGAGGATGTCCGCCCCGGACTCGTATCGGGAGGAGACGCCGGGAGCGACAGTGGGGCGGTACCTGGTGGCCCCCCGCTCGCCGAGCCCGCTGGTGGGCGTGCCGCCGATCGATGCGAGCGCGCTGTTCACCCTGCTGGACGAAGATCCCAACGTTGAGGTGATCGATCACGTCCGGGCCAGCCGCAGCCGCGGGCTTGGCGCGATCGCCGAACCGCACCCGGCCTGCCCGCCGATCGCGATCGTGCAGATGCCCCGCGAACGCGCGGCGGCGTTGGCCGCGAACCCCCAGGTCGCGGTCGAGCCCGACCAGCCCCTGACGTTCAACGCCCCCAGTCCGGTCGCACCCGCGGTGGCCGCGGTCGATCCCCCGCTGGCGGTGCCGCTGGTCGAGCCCGCCCGGTTCACCGTACGGGTAACCGGCCGCAACGGGGACTCGGTCGCGGGTGCGCATGTGTGGGCGGTTGGGGCAGGCTGGCCCGTCCATGGCGTCACCGATCCGGAAGGGCGCGCCACGCTGGTGCTGCCCACGGGTACGCCCTCGGACATCTGCACCCTCCACGTGCGGCCGCCGAACGGGTACTGGCCCGCCCGGATCGACGATCCGGGCCCGCTGGAGGGTGGGCAGGAGACGCTGGTGGAGCTGAGACCGCTCAGCGAGACCTTCGAGGGGTTCCCGGAGCGGGCCATCCACGGCTGGGGTCATCAGGCCATGCGGCTACACCAGCTTCCGCCGACCTACCGCGGCCACGGCATCACCATCGCCCTGCTGGACTCCGGCGTCAGCGCTGCCCACCCCGACCTGAAGGACGCCGTCGGGACGGGGTACGACTTCGCCGCGGGCACCACGCACGGGTGGGACGCCGACGCCACCGGGCACGGCACGGCCTGTGCCGGGATCATCGCGGCCGCCGACAACCGGACCGGAATCACCGGGATCGCCGCCGAGGCGGCGCTACACGCCCTCAAAATCCACCCGGGCGGCCGGGTGAGCCACCTTCTCCAGGCCCTGGACTGGTGCATCACCCACGACGTCGACATCGCCCAGATCAACCTGATCTGCCCCCGGCCCTCCAACCTGGTGGCGTTGAAGATCCAGGACGTCCGGGCCGCGGGGATCGTCTGCATCGCCCCTGCCGGGGACGACGGCACCGTTGTGGCCTTCCCCGCGAGCCTGCCAGGCGTCCTCGCCGTCGGGGCTCTCGGCCACACCGGCACCTACCCTCCAGGCACCCCGTACTCCGCGTACACGGCCGGGCAGCCCTCCCCGGCGGATCTGTACGCCCCCTTGTTCAGCCCGCTGGGCCCCGGGATCGACCTGACCGCCCCGGGCGTCGCCGTGCTCACCACCGCCCCGGGCGGCACCTACACCCCGTACGACGGTACGGCCATCGCCGCCGCTCACATCACCGGGCTGGCCGCCCTGACCCTCGCGCATCACGACACGCTGCGCATCCAGCCGCAGCCCCGCAGCGTCGCCCGCGTCGACCACGTGCACGCGATGCTGCGCGGCAGCTGCCGACCCGTCCCCGGCACGGACCCCAAGCGCGTCGGCGCCGGACTGCCCGACGCTCCGGCCGCCCTGGGCCTGCAACCCACCGCCCCCATGCCGCAACCGGGTGCCCCCGTGGAGACGCTGCTGGCCACGCTGCAGGCGGAGATGGAACGGCGCGGGCTCGTCCAACGGTACGCAGGCCGCACCGGCTGATCTCCCGTCAGCCACGATGAGTCAGCACGCGGCCACCGCCCCGGTGCCGGTGAGTTGTGTGGACTCGTCCTTTGTAGAGCCATTAACACTCACGCCACAGCCCCTGAGCTGGTCCCTGACGATCCTTGGTACAAGTCGTCGTACAGCGGCGGCACAAGCAATAGCTGCATCGAGATCGCCGATCTAACCGCATCTTGCGGGCAGGTCGCGACTCCAAGGACAAGGGCGGCCCGGCCTGGCTCGTAAGCGCAGCCGGATGGGCTGCCATCGTGAAGCTGGTTCAGTCCGGAGAGGTCGGCTCCGACGTGGCTTGACCCTCCTCTGCGCGCCATGGCGATGGTGGCTCGCCCCAAGTGTGTTGGGTCGAGCCACCATCGCGTTGTGACGGTACACGCGGCCGTAGGCGAGGAGCAGAGCGAGCCCTTCAGGGCAAGAAAGGAGACGTGCTCGGCCGAAGGCGGGCGATGCCGATGTCCTGGACAACCGCCATGCCTTGACCGAGCACGCCGCCCCTCCCCGTGGCTCCAGGAACCCGGGTCGGTCACTTCACGGTGTTCGGCTTCAGGTTCATCCCGAGTGGTGCTCGACGAGCGCGAAGCGCCCGCTGTCGGTGCGTCCGTAGCCGACGGTCCAGAGCTGGCCGTCCTTGGCGGCGGCGATCCCGCCGAGGACGCTGTCGTTGGTGTCCCGGTAGGGCACGTCGGAGGCCTCCCAGCGGCCGCCCTGGAGCGACGCGACCAGCGGCTTCTGGAATTGCGTGGTCGTGTCGAGGTAGCTGCCGACCAGCCACGGCACGCCGTGGGAGACAGCGATACCGGTCACGTTGCTGAAGTCGGAGCCGATGTTGGTGAGCAGCGTTGCCGTCCAGTGCCCGTTCGCGTCGCGGTGGAGCGCGAGCGGGCGGGCCTGGTGCTGGGCGTCGTCGCTCTGCCCGGCCGCCCAGACCTGGCCGTCGGCGGTCACGGTGACGGCCTGGAGGAAGGCGGTGGTCGTGCTGGCTGCGGGGACGTTCACTGCGGTCCAGCGGTGGCCGTCGAAGTGCTCGACCAGCGGCGCGTCGTTCGTGGCGTCGTTGCGCTGGCCGACGGCCCAGATGTCGTGCGGGCTGCGGGCCGTGATACCGAACAGGTGGTTGCCGGTCGCTCCCGGGTTCGGGGTGGGGACGACGGACCAGCGGTGGCCGTCGAAGTGCTCGACCAGGGTGGTGAAAACGCCGTTCGCGCTCTCGCGGTCGCCGACTGCCCACACGTCGTTCGCGGAGGTCGCTGTCGCGGCGTAGAGGGTGTCGTGGATGGAGTTGATCTTCGGCAGCGCGACGGGGTGCCAGGTGTGTCCGTCCCATTCCTGCATCAGGCTGTGGGACTGGTAGTGGCTGTCGATCGCAACACCCACGGCCCAGGCGCGGCCCGGAACGGCCGCGACGCCGTAGAGGGCGTTGAAGTTGGTCCCCACGTGGCCGATCGGCGTCGAGGTCCACTTGGTGCCGTCGTAGTGCGCGGCCAGGGACAGCATCGCGTCCTGGTTGCTGTTCGCCGTGTCCGGCAGCATGGAGCCGACCGCCCACACGTCCTTCGGCGAGACGACCGCCACGGCGCCGTAGTCGTTGTCCGAGGTCCCGAGCTGGGGCTGGGTCTGGACGGTCCAGCCAGCTTGGCTGCCGGTGAACGTCGACGTCGTCAGCGGCTCGCTCGGCACCGGCGTCGGGGTCGCGTACTGCGGGACCGGCAGGGGACGGAAGGCTTGTGCGGCCGAGCCCTCGCCGCTCACCGCGTACATCGGCGACATCGGGTGGGTAGCCGTGTCGCAGGAGTGCTGCAGGCAGGCGACGCCGAAGTTGTCCTGGAGGGTACGCAGCATCGAGTAGTGGCTGTACGCGGTCGGGTCCTGGAGGTGGCGCGGGCCGTGGCTGGTGACGACCACGTTCACGGTGTGACCACCGCCCGCACCGCTGGTGTCGCTGTCGTCGCCCTCGTCGACTACGACGTTGATCGCGTTGTTGCCGTGCGCCCAGAACGAGGCGCCCGTGATCTGGGCGACGAGCTGGCCCAGCTGCGCGTCGCCCTGGGCGACCAGGCGCTGGTCCTGCGGGTCCTTGCCGCCGGTGGTGCCGGAGTCGACGCAGTACGGCGGGTCGCCGTGCATGTCGAGGCACTCGCTGGGGACCACGTATCCGAACTGCGGGACGTGGCCGCTGCGCAGATCCTGCGTCAGCTGGTCCATCGGCACCTGGCGGGCCCAGTCGGCCTTGTTCCAGGAGGTGGTGAAGTTGGCGATGCCGTTGTGCTTGGCGGCGTACAGCGGGTCCTTGTCGGGGGTGCCGTTGCAGTTCGCCGGGTAACAGATGCCCTGGTAGCCCGCGTGCGGGAGGTTCTGGAAGTAGGCCTTCCAGCCGACGTGGGCCTGGTCGAGCTGGGAGATCAGGCTCGGGGCGTTGACCTTGTTGACGTAGTAGGGGTTGTCGAAGCCCTTCACGTTGAAGGTGCTGCCGCCGAGCATCGCGATGTAGTTGGGCTCGCTCGGGTGCGTGATGGCGGTGTAGTTCGTCGCCGAGCCGTAGGTCTGAGCCAGGGCGTTGAGGTTGGGCGCGGCGGGGTTGCCTATCAGGTCGCCGTAGCCGTGGTTCTCCTCGACCACCGTGAAGACGTGGTCGTAGTGCGGAGCTCCGGGGGTATGCGGCGCGGCGGCCTGGCTCTGCGCAAGCGCCTGCGGCGCGAGCAGCAGCCCTGCCACCGCGACTCCCACGACACCCAAGGCGCGCAGTCTCTTCGCTGACATGAGGTTCCAATCAGGCTGACAAGTGCCTTGTCAATGGCACCGTCTCGGTCGTGTGGGAGAGGATCATGCCGGGATGAAAGCGGCGTTTTGCGCACTCCAAACAGGCCGGGTTGCCAACCCTTGGTGAACAAAAACGAGTCTGACGTGCCATCAGGACGTCCTGATGTCCCACGGGACAGCGGAGGAGGCCGTCTCCGTCGCCCGGTGCAAACCAGGCACCCGTCGGCCTTGATTCGGCCCGCGTACCCGGCGGCGACCGACTGGATCACAGTGAACTCCCGGTGGCCGAACACCGGCGTTCGAAGCCATGCTGGACGCCGAAGACAACCAGGCCATCGGCAGCGAAGGCATGACCCGCGACGAGTTGGTGGACGCCTGCCGCGAGATCTACCCACCCGAGAAGGAAGCCCTCGGCGTCCTTGCCATCCACCTCCAACTCTCGGCCCGCGCTGGGGTATCCGTTAAGGCCACCCCGACAGTAGAGGCAGGTGAAAGGGGCCTTCGGGGCCGTCCGGACCCTCCTTCGCATTCGTGGCACCGGGAGGTCCCGGCGGGAAGTCGTCGGGGCATCGATCGAGAATTTCGACAGCTAACTGTTCAGTTGGCTGGATAGATGTTAGGGTCGAGGTATGAGTGAGGAGCGGATGGATGTGGCGGGGTTGGCGGGGGAGCTTCGGGTCGCGCTTGGGCAACTGATGCGTCGGTTGCGTGAGCAGGCCGAGGGGAGCGACCTCACCAAGTCGCAGACGTCTGTGCTACTCCGGCTTGAGCGGGACGGAGCGGCTACGGCCACTGCCCTGGCGCGAGCCGAGGGGATGCGGCCGCAGTCGATGGCGAAGATCATCTATGCACTGGAGGAGGAGGGGCTTGTCAGCGGCTCCCCTGACCCAAAGGACGGACGCAAGACGCTGCTGAGCCTGACCGAGGCTGCCCGTGAACAGTTTCGCACCGGACGGCGGGCCAGGGAGGACTGGCTGGCCAAGGTCATCGAGGCCGGTCTGTCGGACGAGGAGATCAGGCATCTGGCCGCCACCACGGAGCTGTTGAGGCGGCTGGCTCAGTCTCCCTGACCACTCGGCGTCACCTTACTGTCTGCCTCCGCGACACCGGGGGCAGCGAGCCGCCGTGCTCGCATCTCGCTCGAAACCTTTCACCGCAAAGGAGATTTGGCATGCCCATCACCACCTTTGACGACAGGACCGCCCTCGTCGTGGTCGACCTCCAGCACGGCATCGTCGGAATCCCCCTCGCGCATCCAGTCGACGACATCGTGGAGCGTTCGGCGGCGCTGCTGAAGACGTTCCGAAGCCGCGGTCTGCCGGTCGTACTCGTCAATGTGGCCGGCGCCCCCATCGGCCGCACCGACGCCGGCCGGGTCGCCCTCAACTTCCCCGACGGCTGGACCGAGTTGATTCCGGCGCTGGAGCGGCAGCCTGACGACCTCGTAGTCACCAAGTACTCGCGCAGCGCCTTCACCCAGACCGGTCTAGCGGAGCGGCTGCGCGACCACCAAGTGACCCAGGTGGTCATCACCGGCATCGCCACCAGCAGCGGGGTCGAGTCGACAGCGAGGGACGCCCACGAACAGGGCTTCCACGTGACCCTGCCCATCGACGCCATGACCGACACCGACCTCGCCAGGCACGAGCACAGCATCCGGGAGATCTTCCCGCGTATCGCCGAAACAGGCACCACACAGAATGTCCTGGACGCCCTGAGCGACCGGTCATGAGGACGGCCACCGACACCACTCCAGCCGTCGCGCAAGACCGCAACCCGTTCGGCTTGCGGTTCGCCGGGCCCCTGCTGTTCGGTTCGACCCTCAACCCCATCAACAGCTCGATGATCGCGACCGGGCTGGTCGGGATCGGGCTCGACTTCCACAAGGGGCCAGGCACCACGGCGTCTCTGATCTCCGTGCTCTACCTGTGCAGCGCGGTGATGCAGCCCACGATGGGCAAGCTCGCCATGGTCTTCGGCGCACGCCGGGTCTTAGTCGCCGGGCTGGCCATCCTGCTGGTCGCGGGTGTCGTCGGAGCGGCCGCCCCGGCCTTCGGCTTCCTGTTGCTGTCGCGGGCGCTGATCGGGGTCGGCACCTCCGCTGCGTACCCGACCGCCATGGCCCTGGTCCGCAAGCGGGCGGACGAGGCGGGGACCGGCGTGCCGAGCAGGATGCTGGGCAACTTCTCCATCGCCTCCCAGGTCACCACCGTCATCGGCCTTCCGCTCGGCGGTCTGCTCGCCGGAACCTTCGGCTGGCGGGCGATCTTCTTCGTCAACGTGCCGCTGGCGGCCTTCACCCTCGTCCTCACGTTCGTCGGCGTCGCCAGGGACCGGCCGACGGCAGGCCGCCGCGCCTCGCTCTTCACCACGGTGGACGTGCCGGGCGTCGCGCTCTTCGCGGGTACGGCCGTCAGCCTGCTGGTGTTCCTGTCCCATCTGAGGTCGCCCAGCTGGTGGCTGCTGGCGGTGTCGGTCGCGCTCGGCGCCGCGCTGGTGGGGTGGGAGCGCCGCGCGCCGCAGCCGCTGGTGGACGTACGGATGCTCTCGCGCAACGGGCAACTGATGCGGACCTATCTACGTCAGGCGATCGCCTCCCTGGGCATCTACACCTCCCTTTACGGAACGAGCCAGTGGATGGAGCAGTCCGCCCACTACACCGCCTCCCAGGTCGGCCTGATCATGCTGCCGCTGTCGGCCGCCAGCATCGTCGTCGCCCGGGTCGTCTCCTCGCGCGGCCGCATACGGCTGCCGCTGGTCCTGACGGGAGTGACGATGCTGCTCACCGGCCTCGTCATGCTCGTCATCACACACACCTCGCCGGTGCTCCTGCTGATCGGCATGTCGCTGCTCTTCGGGCTGGCCAACGGGTTCAGCGGCTTCGCCAACCAGGCAGCCCTCTACACCCAGGCCCCCGCCTCCGACGTCGCCGTCGCGTCGGGCCTCTACCGCACGTTCGCCTACTTCGGCGCGATCTTCTCCTCCAGCCTCATCGGCATCGCCTTCGGTTCCGCGGCGACCGACGCGGGATTCCATGTGGTCGCGTTGGTGACCGTGGGGATCGGGCTCGCCGTCCTGCTGATGACTGTCCTCGACCACGCGATCCCCGCCCAGGCCAGCAAGTAGGTCGGACGTCGGAGGCCACCCCGTGCCCCGCGACGATCGTTCGGGACTCCGGCACGAGCACGCGCTCCCGGTTGCGGTGCAGCTCACTGAGGTCCTTGGCCAGCGGGTCATCCTCGGGACCCTCCTCACTCCACCACAGGTGAGTCACGACGACCAGTTTGCCGCCGTCGAGGTCGCCGCCGCCGACGGCCCGGGAGCTGGTCGTTGCGGCGTATGTCCGGTCGGATGAGCCGGTCCGGATCGGCGATCGGCGTGGGACACGCTCCCCAGGGGGAAACCTGGTCGAGGAGGCGGTGCGGGCGGTGGGTCTTCTAGTGATTCTCGAACTCGCTTGGTTCGTTGACGAGATGGCCTTGACTCCAGATCAGCGTACGGTCGAGGAGCTCACGGCTGCAGGTTGTGACCCAGCGTTCGATCACCGCGTTCGTCCGAGGGTTTCTGACGCCGGTGAGCACGGCCTCGATCCCGGCGTTGGCGAGGATCGCGTCGCAGGTCTCTGGCTACTTCCCGTCCTGACCGTGGATCAGGAACCGCGCCCGGCATCCGGCGTCTTCTGACCGCGGGCGCCGGTTTGGTGCAACCGTTGTGCCACAAATTTCGTGTTACATGTAACAGGACGGTGACGAGAGGCTCGACGCGTTGAGAGCACGCCACCCGAGTGCTTGACTGAGCTTCAGGTCGGGCAAGCCGCGATTACTCATTGGCTGCCGACTTGGCCACTGCGAGAAGGTGGGCACGCCAGGCCGGAATCCACGTAATGTGCGCCAATCCAGAGGCTCGCGCAATTCCAGCCCGCAGTTTCTGTTTACAAGGGAGAGAGATGCGTAACAAACTCACAAAGGTGGCAGTTGTTCTGGCGAGTGTCGCCTCGCTATCCGGGCTCGCTGCGACGGCGGCGCAGGCGGCGCCGGCAGACCGTGTTGTGGGGTACTACCCGACTGACACTGCATGCATCGCGGCGGGGCATGCACAGTTCGGGGACCAGTTCCACTGTGACAACATGACCCTCGATGGGTCGTGGGAGCTCACCGTCAATTCGTGAGTCTCCTGCGTCGGCCAGGTAGGTTGATCCGAGGAAGGGGAACTCGGCGAAACCGCCCACAGGGAGTGCTTTCGGTTTTGCTGCATTCCTCAAGTCCTCCCGCCGCAACCCGGCCTCAACGGCTGAATGCCACGCGGGAGGGTCGGACTTATCGAAGCCTTTGGTCGGCGTGGAAGCCGCTCACAGCTACTCATTCGCCGTGCCCCGAGAGGTTGACACGCAGTGTCTGTGCTGTGTCATCCGGGGCTGCGGCGGCGTGGGTGTCGCCCCACCGGACCGAGGTCCGGTGGGGCGCCGCAGTCTCGTATCGGCACTCGACCACCTGCAGACATCGACCATCACGAGCGCACGGGCTGACCGAAACGATCCGGTCAGGCCGCGGACGCGAAGCTGACCGCCAAGATACGCGCCGTCCACACCGCCTCGGACGGCACCTACGGCGACCCCAGAGTCACCGCCGAGCTCCGCGACGATGGCGAGCGCGTCAACCACAAGAAAGTCGCCCGACTGATGAAGGCGGCGGGCATCGCCGGCCTGCGGCTCCGCCGCAAGCACCGCACCACCATCGCGGACCCGACGGCCGCGAAGGCCCCGGACCTGATCGGACGCGACTTCACCGCCGAGGCGGTGAATACGAAGTACGTCGGCGACATCACCTATCTGCCCGTCGACGGCAGGAAGTTCTGCTACCTCGCCACAGTCATCGACCCGTGCTCACGCCGCCTGGCGGGCTGGGCGGTCGCCGACCAGATGCGCGCCGACCTGGTCATCGACGCCCCGCACGCGGCCGAGCGGACCCGCGGCAGCCTGGACGGGGCGATCATGCACACGGACCACGGCTCGCAATACACCTCCGGAGCGTTCGCCGACGCCTGCCGACAAGCCGGCATCCGGCAGTCCATGAGCGCGGTCGGCAGCAGCGCGGACAACGCCGCGGCCGAAAGCTTCAACGCCACCATGAAGCGCGAGCCGCTCCAGGGACGAAAAGGCTGGTCCAGCGAGTGGGAGGCACGACTCGACCTCTTCCGCCGGCTGCACCGCTACAACACCGTCCGCCGCCATTCCCGCCTCGGACAACGCAGCCCCACCGCCTACGAGACCGCACTCAACACACCATCAACTACACTCGCCCAAGCCGCATAACCCGTGTCCAACATCCGGGGCAAAGGCCCCGCAAGGGCTGGCCCCTCTCGCAGCCATGGAGGACGTCAGTACCTCGGAACGACCGCTTATCTTCTGGGACTTGAGCCGGGTGATGACTATCGAGGAGGCGCCAATGGCGCCGCCGTCAGTCACCGGCCCGGCCCGGCTGGTCCTCATTATGGGGGTCTGCGGCCCTCTGAGTGTGCATCCAGAGCGTGATCGAACACTGGCCCACCACTGGAAGTCCCCCGGCAGCGGTGCCACCGGAACCGCTGACGGCGCCAAGGGGCGCTACGCGTCGCTTCTGTCGTTCATGAGCGTGGCAGCATGGTCGGGTACGTACTTTTGCTGGTCACGCGGTGGCCGCTGATAGCCGGTTGCTGGTGGTCGGGCTGGCAGGCGCAGGGGCTCTGGCTCGACTTCCCGGTAGGGCACCGATGCCAGCAGATGGGCGATCATGTTGATCCGGGCACTGCGTTTGTCGTCGCTTTCCACGACGTACCAGGGTGCCTCGGGGATGTCCGTGTGCGCGAACATCTCGTCCTTGGCGCGGGAATACGCTTCCCACTGCGTGATGGATTCCAGGTCCACCGCGGAGAGCTTCCACCGGCGGACAGGATCCTCAAGCCTGTTACGCAGCCGCTGCTCCTGTACGGCGTCGCTGACGGAGAACCAGTACTTGCGCAGCAAGATGCCATCCTGTACCAGCATCCGTTCGAAGATTGGGCACTGGCACAGAAAGCGCTCGTACTCCTCAGCGGTACAGAAACCCATGACGTGCTCGACACCTGCGCGGTTGTACCAGCTACGGTCGAACAGCACGATCTCGCCCGCCGTCGGGAGCTGTTGGACGTAGCGCTGGAAGTACCACTGACCGTGTTCGCGCTCCGTCGGTGCGGGCAGCGCCACGATGCGAGTGACGCGCGGGTTCAGCCGCTCGGTGACCCGCTTGATCACACCGCCCTTTCCGGCCGCGTCACGCCCTTCGAAGACAACGACGAGCCGGACCCCGTTGACCCGTACCCATTCCTGCAACTTGACGAGCTCCGTCTGCAGGCGAGACAGCTCCCGCTCGTACACCGGCCGGGCCAGCCGCTCTCCTGGCTCACCGGCTGGCGTCCCGCTCCTTGTGAGGTGCTTCTTGCCAGGCACAGACGCGCCTCCTCAACGCCTTGATGGGTTCCACGCTACGGGCGGAAAGACGCGCAAGAAGCATGGCGCGCTCGTGCTCTCGCCGAGTAACGGGCGATGTCCACATCATCAACCCACACATCCGATTGCCGTCAAAGGCACAACCACCGTCGCAAACCAGAAGTTGTCATCGTGACCCCTCGGTGGAACAGCCACGGCGCCACCGCCCGGCTGCCCTGCGCAGCCGCGCACCATGTGGCTGTCTCCGACAACATCCCGCGCCTTTGGGCTACATAGCCGAAAAGATCGGCACCTGCCCGACTCATGGTCAGGTCGGAACCACCGCGACCGGGCAATCGGCGTGGTGCAGCACGCGTTGGACCACTTTGCCCAGTGGCATGGAGAACGGAGGACGGTGGCGTCGTGCGCCCACGACCACCAGGCGGGCCGTGTGGGAGGCGTTGATCAGTGCTTCCTCCGGCTCGGTCGGCCGGATCTCCTCCGTCACGTCCACATCGGGGAAGGCGTAGCGACCGCTGGCCAGCATGTCTGCCAGCTCGGCGCGTTCCTTGGCGACGTATTCCTCGGCGTCTGACAGTGGCACAGCGAGGTAGCCCGGAAGTACCTGCGGGTACATCCAAGCCCGGACCACGTGCAGTGGTGCGTGCCATCGGGCCGCCTCGGCAAAGGCGAACTCCACCGCATCGGGCGACTCGCCGGGGGCGGCCCCGAGTACGACCGCACCCGGTACGGCCACGTTGGCCTTGTCCTGCGTGCCGCGTACCACGACGACAGGTCCGGCCGAGTGCGCGGCCACTCGTTGACTCACCGAGCCGAGCAGCACCGCGGAGAACCGGTTCAGCCCCCGAGCGCCCACCACGGCCAGCGCGACCTGCCTGGTCATACGGATCAGTGCGGCCACCGGCTCGTCCCAGACCGCCTCCCAGGTCACCACCAGACCGTCGCGACCCTCCTGGGCACGACGTGCAGCCTGCTCCAAATCCTCCTCGGCCTCCAGCAGGTCCTTGTCGGGAACGCCCTGATGAGTGGTTTCCGGGAGATAGACGCCCAGGGCGTGCAGGATGTGCAGCTCCGTCTCACGCCGGGCAGCCTCGTCAGCAGCCCAGGCCAGCGCTCGTGACGCGGCCTGTGACCGGTCGAATCCCACCACGACGATGTCCGCGGACGGTGTGTTCATCGCTGCCTCGGTATCGCGGGGCGGGCCTAGGCTCCCCCCTCGTCGAGCTGGTACTCCAGCCGTGCCTCGACGCTGACGACGCCGTCCACCCCCCGGCACAGCCGCGCCACCAGCGGGATGAGGCTCCGGCGCTCGACGGCGCCGGTCAAGGTCACCTGTCCGTCGACGACGTTGACAGTGACGTCGGTCGGCGCCAGCCGCAAGGTCCCGACGAGGACGTCGTCCATGATCTCTTCCCGGATGGCTCGGTCACGGCGTAGGAAGACACGCAGCAGGTCACCTCGGCTGACCAGGCCGACCAGCTGCCCTGCCTCGTTGACCACCGGCAGCCGCTTGACCTTGTGCTGCTCCATCACCCGGGCTGCCTCCACCACCGTCCACCCGGGACGCGCGGTCACCGCGGGGCTGGTCATCAGCCACTCCGCCGAGGTGGCAGCAGTCTTCGCCAGGTCCGCATGCCACGCATCCGTCCCGGGCTCGGAGCGCTCGAACGCCTCCGACAGCAGCCCCGCCGGGTCGGGCTGCCCGGCCTGTTTGCGCAGCAGATCGGCCTCGGAGACCATGCCCACCGGGCGGTCGTTGTCGTCCACCACGGGCACGGCCGTGATGTCGTGCTCCGCGAGCAGTCCGGCGATCTCCTTGAACGTCGTGTCCCGCCGTACGGTGATGACCGAGGTCGTCATGAGATCGCTGACGTTTCGATGCCGCATGATCCCCGTCTCCTCTCATGGACGCCGGACAGGGGCCCGAGCGCTCACCGGGGCAGATGTCCTCACTCCAAGTGTCCGATCCATCGTCCCGCCTCGCATGGGGACGAAGGGCCTTGCCCGTGGGCCGCCTGACCCGGGCGGGTGGGTGGGTGGCGGCTGGGTGGGTGGCGGCTGATCCACGATGGACGTGACGACGGCTGCGCATGGCGGAGGAACCGCTGGGCCCAACAGCGGAAGGAGGTGGTTGGCTGTGTCCAAGAGGCTGCCCCCGACGAGTCCAACACGAGAACCGTTGGCAGACCGAGGTGACATCGGACGGCGGGTCGAACAACGGCGCGCGGAGCTCGGCCTCACCCGGGAGGAGCTGGACACCCGAGCGCGGGTGGCACCCGGATACACCCAGTACGTGGAGGAACACTCGGTGACTCCGGACGTCAGCGGACTGCTCACTTTGGCCGCGGCCTTGAACACCAGCATGGGCGTGCTGCTGGGCAGTCATGCCGACCTGCCGCCCGGCCTGGGCAAGGCGGCCTACCATCCCGATCTGGTGGAGATGGACCAGCAGGAGTGCCGCGACCGGCTCTCCACGCACGGTGTGGGCAGGGTGGCGTTGAACACCGCCGACGGGCTGGTCATCATGCCGGTCAGCTACACGATGGCCGACGACACGGTCGCCTTCCGCACCACGTACGACCACAGCCTGGCGACCGCTGACGGCACCGACGTGGCGTTCGAGGTGGACCGGATTGACGAAGCACTCAGCCAGGGCTGGAGCGTGCTCGTCGTCGGGCGGATCTACCGGGTCGCGGACCGGGACACCGCGCAGCAACTGACGGAGCGGGCGCACACCGCTCCCTGGCCGGGAGGCGAAGACGAACTGTGGATGCGCATAGTCCCGGGGCGCCGAACTGGCCGTCGGATACAAGTGCGTTGACTCTCCGGGCGCCCGCACGGCTTCTCATCCGCGCTCGCCGCTGCCGTACGGTGCGAACAGGTCCAAAAGCCGGGTGCGGGCCGCCACCAGGCGGTGGCCGATGACAGCCGCCACGGCCATCGCGACCGCCTGCCCCAGCTCCGAGTCCCCCGCGCACAGGGCACGCACCGCCTCCGCATCGAACTCATCGGCGTGTACCTCGGTGAGCGCTCTCGCGCCCAAATGCCACACGTACGGCGCGAACAACCAGGACCAGCCCAGTAGGTCCTCCGACTCCAACAGCTCCACATCGGCTGCCCGACGCCCGGGCACGTGCAGGTCGAGCGCGACCCTGCCGGAGCGCAACACCCAGAAACGGTCGGCCTTGCCGCCCTCGTGGAAGATGCGATGGCCAGAGGCGAAGGTCACCTCATGGCTCAACTCCATCAGGGTCTTCTGCTTGGCAGCCGGGATCCCGCGAAGGAACGCGGGGCCCAGGCTGGGGCTTCGGCCGGTCATACAGCTGCGCCTCCTTACGGCCGCTACTCGTGCGGAACGACGGCGACCGGACAGGGCGCGTGATGCAGCACCGCGTGGTTCACCAGACCGAGTTGCAGACCGAAGGCACCCGAGCGTCGCCTGGCGCCCACCACGAGCAGTTCTGCGGATCGGGCTGCGTCCAGCAGCGACTTGCGGGCGTGTCCCTCAACGACTTCTCGACGTACCCGGACCTCGGGGTACTTGGCCGTGGCATCGCGCAGCGCGTCATCCAGCCACTCTTCGGCCTCTCGTTGCGCGGACTGTCTGGCATCGTCCAACTGCCCCGTATCGGCTGTCGCCGGGCTTCGCCACGCATGGACGACGGCTAATCCGGCGCCTCGCAGCGCCGCCTCCGTGAAGGCGAAGTCCACGGTCGCCGCCGCGGTGCCCGGATCGCCAACACCGAGCGCGACCCAGCGATCGCCGTTGTCAGGCTTGGCTTCGTCACCCCGTACGACGATCACTGGGCACTGGGCGCCAGCGGCGACGGACAGGCCGACAGAGCCCAGCAGCAGTGCCGCGAGTTCACCGCGGCCGCGGCTGCCCACGACGATTCCGAGGGCGTTACGGCCCTCGTCGAGCAGTCCCTCCGCCGGATCCTCGGCGAGGATTTCGGTGGATACGGCCACGTCGGAGTGGCGCCGCTCGCAGCGTTCGCTGGCGGACGCCACGATGTGCTCGGCAAACACCGCTCCCGAAGGGCGGGCAGTACGCACAGACGGCACGACCTGTTCGTAGTGCGCCAACAGGGACGCGTACACGATGCGAAGCGGTGCCCGGCGGAGGGCGGCTTCGTCGGCCGCCCAGTCCACCGCGCGGAGTGCGGCGTCCGAACCATCGGTGCCCACGACCAGGGGAAGGGACATTCCTCTTCACCACCTCTCGGTGAACCACGGTGGGACTCTCTCCGCAGGCTGTCAGCTGGCAAGCCGGGTGGCATGGGCGCAACGGCCTTTGACCGGGGAGGTTCGGCCCAATGGTCCAAGCCGGGCCTCCAGACACACGCCTCGCCGGTGCTCGCGAACCTCCAAGGGCGGACGGACAGTGAGGTCCATGCAGATGCAGCCGGGGCCAGATCCACAGACGCCGCACCAGGAGACACCGCAGGAACGGGCCGATCGCAACCTGGTGGAACTTCTTCAGGAACTCCGCGTTGTCCAGACAGGCGTACAGATCGTCTTCGCCTTCCTGCTGGGCCTGGCCTTCACCAGCCGCTTTCCGCAGCTCAACGACTTCCAGGTCGGCACCTACGTCGTCACGCTGCTGCTTACCGTCGTCGCCTCTGCCGTCCTCGCCACCCCGGTGGCCCTGCACCGCGCACTGTTCCACCGAGGTGCGAAGCCTCGCATCGTGGCCCTTTCCGCTCGGCTCACAGAAGTCGGCCTAGTCGCCCTGGCGCTGGCGCTCAACGGCGCCGTCCTCCTCTTGATGGACGTCGTCCTCGGCCTGGCCGATGCCATCGCCATCACCTGCATCACCACTGCGCTGTTCGCCGGTCTGTGGTTCTTCCTGCCTTGGACGATGCGCCGTCAGCGATAGGGAACCTTGGGCAGCGCGGGACCGGACAGCCCGTGGCAGCAGTGAGGGTGCGGGCACATATGCGTGGATGCAGGGGGAGGCGGTGGGCCCGGAGCCACCGGTGGAGATCCGTACCACTGTGGAGCACGGCAACCCGGCAAACGTACTGCTCCGTGCCGCCGAGGGCGCGTCGCTCCTGGTCGTGGGGAACCGCGGCCACGGTGGGCTCACCGAGGCGCTCCTGGGCTCCGTCGGCCAACACCGCACCCAGCACGCGCCCTGCTCTGTCGTCATCGTCCGCGATCAGGTTCGCTGAAACGTACACACCGCCGCCCAACTCATATGTCATCGGTTCCCCCGGCTGACCGAACTACTCGCGGCAGCGGACCTTGCCTTGGAGCAGGCTGAACGCGAGGACTTCGTCCGTCGCCGATGGGCCGCCGAAGCTCGGCGGACCGCACGCTGGCAGCGCGATGAGCGCAGGAGGCAGCCATGACCACCAGCACCTGGGCAGGAGACGTCGTGGTCGGCGTCGACGGCTCCGAGGACTCCGACCGCGCCCTGGACTGGGCCGCGGCCGAGGCCCACCACCGTGGCAGCGCGCTGCACATCGTGCACGGGGTCGGCACCGCCCCGGATCCGGACAAGGGGACCGGCTTGACCAACGGAGACCTGGTGACCGTGCAATCGGCGCGCTCGATGCTGGACGAGGCGGGAGAACGGGCTACGCACGAGCATCCAGGCCTGAAGGTGACCACCACCCTCGCCTACGAGGAGGGGCCACAGGCGGTCCTGGCGACCGCCGCCGGAGCCGCGCTCATCGTGCTCGGCACCCGGGGACGAGGCGGCTTCGCCGCCCTGCTGTTGGGATCCGTCACACTTCGCGTCGCGGCGCACACCACCTGCCCGCTGGTCGTCGTACGCGGTGAGCGGGCCCAGCCCACAATTGGGACGGTTATGGTCGGGGTGCAGGACGAGAAGGACGCACAGACCGTGCGGTTCGCCCTCATCACCGCCGCGCGTTGGCACGCCTCGGTGCGTGCACTGCACGCGTGGCAACCACTCGGTGAAGTCGGGCTGATGGCCACGCAGGTCGACACGGTGCACGAGCTGCGGGCCGCACACACCGCACTGCTGTCCCGCACCGTCGAGGCCGCGCATCTGACCGCTCCGGAAGCACCGCTGTCCCAGGAGGTCGTGGTGAGCAGGGCCGCCACCGCCCTCGTGGAGGCGTCGTCCGAGGCCGACCTGCTGGTGGTGGCCGCCCACCGGCCGCACGGGCCGCTGGGGCTGCGCCTCGGGCCGGTCGTCCACGCCGTCCTGCACCATTCGCACTGTCCCGTCGCCATGGTGCCGGACCGATGAGGCCAGGCACCCTGAGTGCCTATGTGCCTTGGAGGACTGGTCCGTTCGACCCTGCCGCGAGCTGGTCGAAGGGCCTAGCGTGCGTGGTGGACGCCCCTGGGAGGTAACGATGGTCGGGTCGACCGTGCACGATGTGATGACGAAGGATGTCGCGGCCGTTCGCCTGCACACCCCGTACAAGGAGATCGTGCGGATCCTTCAGGAGCGCCGCATCAGCGCACTTCCGGTCCTGGATGACGACGGCAAACTGGCGGGCGTGGTCTCCGAGGCCGACCTGCTGGACAAGACATCGGGCGAGGAAGGTCACACCGGACCGCTGAGCGGACTGCGTCGGCGATCCCACCACGGGCCGAAGGCGACCGGTCTCACCGCTGGTGCCGTCATGACTGCTCCAGCGATCATCGTGAACGCCACGGCGAGCGTGGCCGCGGCGGCGCGGATCATGGCTCGTCGCGGGGTGAAACGCCTGCCCGTGGTGGACGACCAAGGGCGACTGGTGGGCATCGTCAGCCGCCGCGACCTGTTGCGGCTCTATCTCCGGTCGGACGAAGAGATCCGCGAGGAGATCCAGCGGGATGTGTTCATGCGGGTGTTGTGGGCGGATCCTGAGAACATCGACATCGAGGTGCACGACGGAGTCGTCACCTTGACCGGCATGCTGGAGCAGCGCAGCGCGATTCCGGTGGCAGAACGGCTGAGCCATTCCGTGGGCGGTGTGGTCGAGGTCGTCAACCGTCTCACTTACCGCTTTGACGACACCGAGGGCAGGCCGACGTTCCGATCCGTCGAATGACGCGAGACACGCCCGTGCTCAGGACGGTTCGAACCGCTTGTGTCGCGTGGACGCCAGATCGCATTCGACATCCACCACGCCTTCGACCGCACGCGTCAGGCGGACCGCGATGGGCACGAGCGAGGCGTCCGGCACCTGGCCGCGAAGGACGGCGACGCCCTGGTCAACGGTGACGTCGACCGGGGGCGAGCCGCTGGGGAAGAGCAGCCCGATGATGTCGCGACGGATCTCCTCCTCGATGTCCTGGTCACCGCGCATGAAGACCTTCAGCAGGTCACCACGGCTGACCACGCCCGCCAGATGCCCCTCGGCGTCGATCACCGGCAGGCGTTTGACGTGTGCGTGCGCCATGGCCCGTGCCGCCTGGGCGAGCGTGGCGTCTGCGTGGACGGTCACCGCGGGGGTGCTCATCAACTGCTCAGCCGTGGTCGCGCCCGCCTTCGCGAGATCGCTCAGGCGCTGGAGTTGCTCGATGCGGGCCGGGTCGCTGTCGCGGAACTCCTCCTTGGGCAGCAGATCGGCCTCCGAGACGACGCCGATCACGCGCCCCTCGCCTTCGAGGACGGGCAGTGCGCTGACCTTCCACTGCTGCATGGTCTGGACGATCTCCTTGAAGGATGCGTCGCGCCCCACTGCGACGACGGTGTGTGTCATCACGTCACTGACGATGTGCGGGCTGTGCGGCATGGCGGCCTCTTCTCCGCAGGACGGTGCGTCTTCCTACTACCAGCGTCCGCCCACGCCGCCCGAACCGGGATGGGCCGGAGGTCCTCGGATGCTTCTTGGTGGTCGCGGCGGCACTGACGGCCGTACGAAGGAAGGACAGGGCCACTCGGGCCATCTCGCGGAAGTCGGCCCCCGCCCGCCGACCATGGTCCACACATACTGGCCGAACGGGACAATCAGGAGGTCGTTGATGGCTGACGGCGGCGCCGCGGTGATCGACAAGGCGGGGCTGGACGCGCTGATCACCGCCCTGGCCGGGCGCGGTCGCACGGTCATCGGACCGACCGTACGCGACGGGGCGATCGTCCTGGCCGAGCTGTCCGGTGGCGATGAACTCCCCTACGGCTGGGGCGTGGAGCTGGAAGCGGGTCACTACCGGTTGCGGGAACGGGCGGACAGCGCCGCGTTCGCGCACAGCGCGGGCCCGCAGTCCTGGAAGACGTTCCTGCACCCACCCCGGGAACGGCAGTGGACCGCCGATCGCGCCGCCGACGGCGAGTTGGCGTTCAGCGAGGACCGGACACCGCCGCCCGCGTACGCCTTCCTCGGGGTGCGCCCGTGCGATCTACGGGCCATCGCGGTGCAGGACCGGGTGTTGACCGCCGGGCCACACGCCGACTCCCGGTATCGGGGGCGCCGCAGGCGGGCCTTCCTGGTCGCCGTGGAGTGCACGGAACCGGGCGCCACCTGCTTCTGCGTGTCCATGGGCACCGGCCCCGCCGTGGGCCCCGGCTACGACCTGGCGCTGACCGAGGTGCTCGACGACGAAGGACACCGCTTCCTGATCCGGGCCGGTACCGAAGAAGGCAAGTCCGTACTGGCCGAGCTGCCCCAGCGCCCCGCCGACCCCGCCACCCGGACCGCGGCCCGTGAGCGGGTCGCGGAGGCGGCCGACCACATGGGCCGTACGATGCCGCCGGTCGACCTGCGAACGCTGATGCGCGACACACTGGACGCCGAGCGCTGGAACGACGTCACCGCACGCTGCCTCACCTGCGGCAACTGCACGATGGTGTGCCCCACCTGCTTCTGCACCAGCACCGAGGACATCACCGACCTCACCGGCGACCACGCCGAGCGGTGGCGCCGCTGGGAGTCCTGCTACGACCTTGACTTCACCCACCTGGCGGGCGCCGGCTCGGTCCGTAGCTCGCCGCGCAGCCGCTACCGGCAGTGGCTCACCCACAAGATCGGCACCTGGCACGACCAGTTCGGCAGCTCCGGATGCGTCGGCTGCGGCCGGTGCATCGTGTGGTGTCCGACCGGCATCGACATCACCGAGGAAGCGCATGCGCTCAACGCGGAGCGGGCGGCAGGGCAGGCCCGATGACGGACGGCTTCCTCGGATCCCTGTCGCCTACCCTCCGTGGTTGGTTGCTCGGCTTCGCGCACGAAACCTCTTTCCCCAGTGACATCCGCATCTTCGACGAAGGCGGCGAGGCCGACCGCTTCTGGATCGTCCGCACCGGGCTGATCGCCCTCGACGTGCACGTCCCGGCCCGAGGCCCGGTCGTCGTCGAGACGGTCGGCGACGGCGAACTGCTCGGCTGGTCCTGGCTGTTCGAGCCGTACCAATGGCACCTGGGCGCGTTGACCCGCACCGCCGTGCAGGCGTACGAGTTCGACGCTCCGCAGGTGCGCGCAGCGATGGACGAGGACCCGGCGGCCGGGCTGGCGTTGTTCCGTGCCATCGGCGACCAGGTGATCGGACGGCGGCTGAAGTCTGCCCGCACCCGGCTGCTCGACCTGTACGGGCCACGAGCCTACGAGAGCGGTCCGGTCCGATGACGGTTATCGCTCCGCGGGTCTGCGTGGCGACGGTGCCCGTTCCGTACCAGGTGGTGGAGTGCTCGGCGGAGTCGGCGGACACCGCCACGATTGCCGTGGAACCGGTGGCCGCGCCGCTTCCGGCCTTCGCGCCGGGCCAGTTCGCGATGGTGTACGCCTTCGGCGTCGGCGATGTCCCGCTGTCGGTGTGCGGAATCGACGGGCACCGCCTCACCCATACCGTCCGCTCCGTCGGCGCGACCTCCGGGGCGCTGCGGTCGTTGCGGCCGGGTACCAGGGTGGGGGTGCGCGGCCCGTTCGGTACCGCGTGGGACCTGTCCTCCGCGTCCGGGCGGGACCTGGTGGTGGTGGCCGGTGGCATCGGGCTGGCGCCGCTGCGTCCCCTGGTGCACGGCGCGCTCGCCGCACCGGAGCGCTACGGGAGGGTGAACGTCCTGATTGGAGCACGCACGCCCGGCGACCTGCTCTACACCGAGGAGTTGCCGCGCTGGCGGGCCGACACGCGGACCTTGGTGACCGTCGACCGGCCCGATGCCACCTGGACCGGGGATGTGGGTGTGGTGACCGCCCTGCTCGACCGGGCCGCCTTCGATCCGTCCAGCTCGGTGGCGTTCGTCTGCGGGCCCGAGGTGATGATCCGGGCCACCGCCCGCGAGTTGGTCCACCGCGGCGTGGATCCGGACCGTATCCGGGTCTCCCTGGAGCGCACGATGCACTGTGGAACCGGCCACTGTGGGCACTGCCAGCTCGGCCCGCTGCTGCTGTGCCGGGACGGTCCCGTCGTCACCTGGACGCACGCCCAACCACTGCTTTCGGTAAGGGAGTTGTGACATGCCGACGGAAGGCGGTCGGCGACCGAAGCTCGCCGTGTGGAAGTTCGCCTCCTGCGACGGCTGCCAACTCACCCTGCTCGACTGCGAGGACGAACTACTGGGCATCGCCGAGGAGGTGGAGATCTCCTACTTCCTTGAGGCATCCAGCGCCACCGATCCAGGCCCCTATGACCTGTCGCTGGTCGATGGGTCGATCACCACCCGGCAGGACGCCGAGCGGATCCAGCACATCCGCTCGGTCTCCCGGCGGCTGGTGACCATCGGCGCCTGCGCCACCGCCGGAGGCATCCAGGCGCTGCGCAACTACGCCGACGTGGCCGAGTTCCGTGCCGCCGTCTACGCCAAGCCCGAGTACATCGCCACGCTCGCCACGTCCACGCCGATCAGCGCGCACGTCCCCGTGGACCTGGAGCTGCGCGGCTGCCCCATCGACCGGGGCCGGCTGGTGGAGGTCATCACCGCCTTCCTCGCCGGGCGCAAGCCGGATGTTCCGGACCACAGCGTGTGCTTCGAGTGCAAACTGCGCGGCACCCCCTGTGTGATCGTGGCGCACGGCACGCCCTGCCTCGGCCCTGTCACACACGCCGGATGCGGCGCGCTCTGCCCCGCCTACGGACGGGGCTGCTACGGCTGCTTCGGCCCGTCCAACTCCATCAACTTCTCCGCGTTCATCCCTCTGTTGCGGCGCGATGGCATGGACACCCTTGATGTGGTGAGGGTGTTGCGCACCTTCAACACCGCCGCGCCGGAGTTCGACGCTGCCTCCCGAGAGGAAGCGCGACGGTGAACGGCGGCAAGTCGAGGGAGTTGAAGCTCGGGGCCCTGGGCCGGGTGGAGGGAGAGGGCGCACTGCACCTGTGCGTGCACAATGGTGAGGTCACCGAGGCCCGGCTGAAGATCTACGAACCGCCGCGCTTCTTCGAGGCCTTCCTTCGCGGGCGCGCCCACACCGAGCCCCCGGACATCACCTCCCGGGTGTGCGGGATCTGCCCGGTGGCCTACCAGCTGAGCGCCTGCCGCGCCGTGGAGGACGCCTGCGGGACCGTGATCGACGGCCGGTTGGCGGCGCTGCGGCGGCTGCTGTACTGCGGCGAGTGGATCGAGAGCCAGACCCTGCACATCCACCTGCTGCACGCGCCCGACTTCTTCGGTTGCGACAGTGTCATCGAGCTGGCCAGGATCCAGCGCGCCGAGGTGGAACGCGGCCTGCGGCTCAAGCAGTCTGGAAACGCCATCGTGGAGTTGCTGGGCGGCCGGTCGATCCATCCCATCAACATTCGCGTCGGCGGCTTCCACCGTGTCCCCACCAGGGCTGAACTCCGGTCGCTCGCCGAGCGGTTGCGCCGGGAGCGGGACGCCGCGGTGGACATGGTGCGCTGGGTGTCGGGTTTCGACTTCCCTGACGCGGGGTGCGATCACGAACTGCTCGCCCTGGCCGAACCCGGCAGCTACGCCATCGAGTCCGGCACCCCGACCGCCATGGACGCTCCGAGCACTGCCGGGCTGCCGGCCGACGCCGACCGCGCACTGCCGACCAGGGCCTTCGACGTCCACACCTTCGGCGACCACGTCGTCGAGCGCCAGGTGCCGTACTCCACCGCACTCCACTCCGTACTGGACGGACGCCGCCACCTGACCGGCTCACTGGCCCGTTACGCCATCAGCGGCCGGTGGCTCTCCCCCATCGCCCTGGAAGCCGCCAGGGACGCCGGACTCGGTGACCCACGGCAGGGCACGGTGTGCCGCAACCCGTTCCGCAGCATCATCGTCCGAGCAGTCGAGGTGCTGTACGCCATCGACGAGGCGCTGCGCATCATCGACACCTACGAACCCCCGGCGCACCCGGCGGTGAAGGTTCCGCCGCGCGCCGGTACCGGCCACGGGGCGACGGAAGCGCCACGCGGTCTGCTCTACCACCGCTACACCCTCGACGCGAAGGGCACCGTCACCGGCGCCAACCTGGTTCCGCCGACCGCCCAGAACCAGGGCGCGATCGAGGAGGACCTGCGCCGCACGGTGCGGGAACGGCTGCGCGACGGTGAGCCCACCGACGCCGAACTGACCGCCCTGTGCGAACGAGTCATCCGCAACCACGACCCGTGCATCTCCTGTTCGGCCCACTTCCTCGATCTGAGGGTGCACCGGCCACATTCGGCGGCACGTGAGGGCAACCCGCCCACGGGAGCCTGATGAGGAGTCAGCACGAGACGTGGGTGCGGCCCCCTGGAGTGAACCCCGAAGAGGCGGCGGACCTGCTCCTGCGGGACCTGCGCAGTTCGTCCGCCGGGCTGTCGAGCGCCGAGGCCCGGCGACGCCTGTCGCAGTACGGGCCGAACGAGTTGCGGCGACGTGGCGGGGTGCGTTGGCCGAGCGAGTTGGCGCGGCAGTTCACCCACCCCCTGGCGCTGTTGCTGTGGCTCGCCGCCGCGTTGCTCATCATCGTCGGTTCTCTGGTCGTCGCGGCAGCGGTCGTGCTGATCATCGTGTTGAACGCGGCCTTCGCGTTTATCCAGGAAGTCCACGCGGAGCGTGCGGTGGAGGCGCTCGCCGAGTACATCCCGCAACGCGCCAAAGCCCTGCGCGACGGTTCGCCACGGGAGATCGACGCGGCCGAACTGGTGCCAGGTGACATCGCGGTCATCGAGGAGGGCGACCGCATCGCGGCGGACATCCGCCTGCTCGCCGGTGCCATTGAAGCCGATATGTCGGCGTTGACTTTCGCCACGGGGATGAGCACCGAGCTCGGACGGATCGCGGCACTGTCGGAGCGGGTCAAGCAGGAGCCGAGTCCGCTGGAACGCCAGGTCCGCCGGGTGGCCTGGCTGATCGCCGCAGTCTCGGTGGCGCTGGCGCTGGCGTTCATCCCGGTGGCCACCTTCGGTGTGCATCTGTCTCTGATCAACTCGCTGGTGTTCGCAGCCGGTCTGCTCGCCGGAATGGTGCCCGAGGGCCTGCTGCCGGTGATCACCTTGGCGCTGGCGGTGTCCGTGCGGGCGCTCGCCTCCCGGGGCGCACTGGTGAAGCGGCTGAGTGCCGTGGAGACGCTCGGGTCAACCGACGTCATCTGTACGGACAAGACGGGCACGCTCACCGAGAACCGGATGCGGCCGATCGCAGTGTGGACGGCATCCGGACTCCACGACCTGGACGGCGGCCCGGACACCACCGCGCTCGGTGAACTCCTGCCCACCATGGCCCGCATCGCGTCGGCCTGCAACAACGCGAGGCTGGAACCCGGCGCGGAGCCGAGTGGCGATCCGACCGAAGTGGCCGTCCTCCTCGCGGCCCGTGCTCTGGGAGCCGAAACGGACGCGGCCCACCGAGAGGCCAAGCGCCGTTGGCAGTTCCATTTCGACCCCGAACTGAAGCTGATGTCCACCATTGACCAGGACGGCGACCGACTCGTGGTCCACACCAAAGGAGCGCCGGAGGCACTGCTTCCGCACTGCACGACGCTCCTTGACCCCCAGGGCGGCCAGGTGCCGCTGGACACCGCCCACCACGACCTGATCACCACTCAGGTGAACGCTTTCGCCACCAACGGCCTACGAGTCCTCGCCCTGGCCGAGCGCCCACTGCCCGCTGGAATCAGGCCGCCGCACCGGCGTGGCGACGCCGAGCACGAACTGTGCTTCGTCGGACTGATCGCCATGCTCGACCCACCGCGCCCCCAGGTCGCCGAGGCCGTGGCGCGCTGCCGCACGGCGGGTATCCGCATCATCGTCATCACCGGCGACCACCCGCTCACCGCCGCCGCGATCGCCCGCCGGGTCGGCATCACCGGTGACAGCCCCACCGTCATCAGCGGCGAACAACTCGACCGGCTGAGCGAGCCGGAACTGGCCCAACTACTGTCCAGCGCGCCGGACATCATCTTCGCCCGCGCGTCCCCCGAGGCGAAACTGCGCATCGCCGACGCACTGCGTAGCCAAGGACACGTGGTGGCGATGACCGGCGACGGAGTCAACGACGCCCCGGCGCTACGCCGCGCGGACATCGGCGTCGCGATGGGACGTACCGGCACCGACGTGGCCCGGGAAGCGTCCACCATGGTGCTCACCGACGACAACTTCGCCTCGATCGTCGCGGCAGTGCGGGCCGGGCGGCGCATCTACGACAATGTTCGTAAGTTCATCATCTACATCTTCGCCCACGCGACACCCGAGGTCACCCCCTTCCTGGTCTTCGCGCTCGGCGGCGGACGTGTCCCCCTGCCGTTGACGATCCTTCAGCTGCTCGCCTTCGACGTGGGCAGCGAAACCGCCCCCGCGCTCGCCCTGAGCCGTGACCCCGCCGAGCCCGGCCTCATGCACCGCCCGCCACGGCCCCGCTCCGAAGGGGTGATCCGCGGCCCGATGCTGGTGCGCGCCTGGCTCTTCCTGGGGGTCTTGGTCAGCGCGCTGCAGATGGCAGGGTACTTCTACGTGCTGACCTCGGCCGGCTGGCACCCGGGAGCCCCGGTCGGCGAAGGCGCACCCCTGCACCACGCCTATCGGCAGGCGACGACAATGACCTTCCTGGGCATGATCGCCGGTCAGATCGGTACGGCGTTCGCAGTGCGCACCCAGCGCGCCTCGCTCCGCTCGGTCGGCGTGTTGTCCAACCGCTACCTGCTGTGGGGCATCGCGGCCGAGCTGCTGTTGGCAGCCGTGTTCGTCTACAGCCCGCCGTTCCAGGCCCTGCTGGGCACCGCCGCCCTCCCGGTGGGCGACCTGCTCCTGCTGCTGCCCTACCCTTTCGTCGTCTGGGGCGCCGACGAGTTGCGCCGCTACGTGATCCGTCGGCGGAGCACGACGCCCGCCCGCGACTGAGGAGTGCGTCATGTCGGAGCGGTCGGTCCCGGCGGGCTCGCCCGAGCTCGGGCGGCGGCTGGGCGTGTTCGACGCCGTGGTGATCGGCCTGGGGTCGATGATCGGTGCCGGAATCTTCGCCGCGCTCGCGCCCGCGGCCGGTGCGGCCGGTTCCGGGCTGTTGCTCGGCCTGTTGGTGGCCGCGGTGGTGGCGTACTGCAACGCGACCTCCTCGGCTCGGCTCGCCGCCCGCTACCCGGCGTCCGGTGGCACGTACGTGTACGGACGCGAACGTCTGGGCGATCTGTGGGGGTATCTCGCCGGGTGGGGCTTCGTCGTCGGGAAGACGGCGTCCTGCGCGGCGATGGCCCTGACGGTGGGCGGATACATGTGGCCTGCCCAGGCGCACGCGGTGGCGGTGGCCGCGGTGGTGGCGCTGGCCGCGGTGAACTACGCCGGGGTGCAGAAGGCGGCGTGGCTGACCCGGGCGATCGTCGCTGTCGTCGTGTTGGTGCTGGCGGCCGTGGTCGTCGGCTGCCTCTCCTCGGGCGCGGCGGACACAGCGCGGCTCGACGTCAGGGCGGATGCCACCTTCGGCGGGGTGCTACAGGCGGCGGGCCTGCTGTTCTTCGCGTTCGCGGGTTACGCGCGGATCGCGACGCTCGGTGAGGAGGTGCGGGACCCGCGGCGCACCATCCCCCGTGCGATTCCCACCGCGTTGGGCATCACCCTGGTCGTCTACGCGGCCGTCTCGGTCGCGGCCCTGGCCGTACTGGGGCCGACGGGACTGGCCGGCGCGGCGGCACCGTTGGCCGACGCGGTGCGTGCCGCCGGTCTGCCGGGGCTGGCTCCCGTGGTGCGGGTGGGTGCGGCGGTCGCCGCGCTGGGTTCGCTGCTGGCGCTCATCCTGGGTGTCTCGCGCACCACCCTGGCGATGGCGCGCGACCGTCACCTCCCGCACGCGCTGGCCGCCGTGCATCCGCGCTTCCACGTGCCGCACCGCGCCGAGTTGGCCGTCGGCGGCGTGGTCGCGGTCATCGCTGCCTTCGCAGACATCCGGGGGGTCATCGGGTTCTCATCGTTCGGTGTGCTCGTCTACTACGCCATCGCCAACGCCGCCGCGTGGACCCTCGCGCCTGGCGAAGGCCGCCCGCCGCGGATCGTGCCGCTCGTCGGACTGGTGGGTTGCACCGCGCTGGCGTTCGCGCTGCCTGTCGTCTCGGTGCTTTCCGGCGCCGCGGTCCTGGCGGCTGGAGCGCTCCTGTACGCGGTGCGTCGGGCCATGCGACGCGGCTGAGGCTCAGCGCAGCCTACGCAGATACGGGTCCTGCATGTGGCGGGGCAGCAACCGGATGCGGGCGTCGAGCGTCAGGACGCCGTCGGGGCGGGCAACCACGGGGTTGAGGTCGGCCTCGGCGAGTTCGGGCAGGTCGCACGCCATCCGCGACAACCGCACCAAGAGCTGCTCCAGACCCTCCAGGTCCACCGGCTCGCCACCCCGGTGACCGAACAGCAGTGGTGCGCAGCGTGGGGCACGGATCAGCGCGTGGACGTCACGATCCGTCAGCGGCGCGAGTCGCGCGGCGTGGTCGGCGAGCACATCGGTAGCGGTACCGCCGAGACCGAACAGCACCAGCGGGCCGAACACCGAGTCCTGCACGATCCCCGCCACCAGTTCCACGCCCCGTGGTGCCATCGGCTGCACCACCACGCCGGTCATCAAGTCCCCGAAGCGCGCCGCGAGTTCGCTGTAAGCCCGGCGTACCGCAGCCTCGCCGCCCAGGTCTAGGGCGATCGCGCCATGATCGCTCTTGTGCTGCAGGCCGGGCCAATGGGCCTTGAGCGCCACAAGTCCGTTGGGACCGGCCAGGAGCGCGGCAGCCCTGGCCGTCTCCCCCTCGCTCTCCGCCCAACTCCAAGGCGACTGCCGAATGCAGTAGTACGAAAGGAGCTCAGCGCACTGGCGCGGATGCAGCCAGCCACCGTCCGGGCGCTCCGCGAGGTAGCCGTCCACCAGCGACGTCGCGCCATCGGAATCGATGCCGGACAGTTCCGGAACCGTGCCCGGTGGCTCGGCGAGCCACTCGGCACGGGTCACCGCATGCGCCAACGCGCAGGCCGCGGATGTGGCATCGGCGTAGGCGGGCACGGACCCATCGTCCTCGGCACGCAGCAGGCGTACGGTTTCCGCCTGGTCGAGCAGGACCGCCGCCACCGGCCGGGAGCGGCGCCCGGTGAGCGCCAAGCGGGGGTCATCACCCGTCACTCTGACCAGCGCCGTGGGAACCAGCACCACCAGCACCGCGTCAACGCCATCGTGGGTGGTAAGCCGGTCCACACAGGACCGCAGTGCGGCGGCCCCCACAACCGCCGTGGCGTCGACCGGGTTCCCGGCACAGGCTCCGTCGGGCAGATCGGCCAGGAGGCCGGCGGCCAACCTGGCGGGGAGTTCGGGGACCTTCAGCCCCGCCTCGACACAGGCGTCGGCGGCGAGCACCCCCGCACCGGCCGCGTTGGCCACCACGGCCACCGACCCGCCGGTGGGCAGCGGTTGGGAGTGCAACAGAGCCGCCGCGTCGAGGAGTTCGGCGATGGTGCGGGTGGCGGTGATACCTGCCTGCGAGAACAGGGCACCCCGCGTCATGGTGGGCGTGGCCGCCGCGGCCGTGTGCGCGGCGGCTGCACGGCGGCCAGCGGCGGAGCGCCCCGCGTCGACCGTAAGCACCGGCATGCGCCGGGCCACCCGCCGGGCCGTACGGGAGAAGGCCCGCGGATTGCCGAAGGACTCCAGGTGCAGCAGGGCCAGTTCGCTGCGGCCGTCGCCCTCCCACCAACACAGCAGGTCGTTGCTGGAGACGTCCAGCTTGTCGCCGAGCGAGACGAAGGACGAGACTCCGATACCGAGCCGCGACAGCCCGTCGAGCAGCGCCATGCCGACCCCGCCCGACTGCACCCCGACCCCGGCACCGCCCGGCAGCGGTCGGTGGGCGGCGAACGTCGCGTCCAACGCCACCGCCGCTTCGGTGTTGGCCAGGCCCAGGCAGTTCGGACCCACCAACCGCATGCCATGGCGGCGGCAGACATCCAGCAGCGTCGACGCTCCCTCGGCATCGAACCCCGAGGCCAACACCACCAGCGCGCGGACGCCCCTAAGACCGCACTGCTCGGCCACCTCCGGCACGGCCCCCACTGGCACCGCGATCACCGCCAGGTCCGGTGGATACGGTAGGTCGCTCACCGACGGGTAGACGGGCGTGTGCGCGATGGCATGTGCGTGCGGATTCACCGCGCATACGCGCCCGTTGAAGTGTCCGTCGCGGATGTTACGCAGCACCGCCCGGCCGACCGAAGTGGGTTTGGTGCCCGCACCGACGACAACCACGGAGCCTGGTCGCAGCAGCGGCAGCAGGCTCGCACGGTCCGCGCTCGCAGCACGAACGTCAACCGCGGAAAGATACGTCTCGTCCTCGTCCAACCGTATGCTGCACCGTACTTCGGGCCCCTCGAAGTGACGGGAAACGCGCAGACCCAGGTCCGCGAAGACCTTCAGCACCGCCGCGTTTTGGGCGAGCGCGTCAGCGATGAACGTCGTGATCCCGGCCTCGCGGGCAGCGTGCACCAAGTGCTCCAGCAGCAGTGTGCCCACACCTCGGTGGTGCCAGGCGTCCGCGACCGCCACGGAGATCTCGGCGCTCGTCGATCCGGCGCGCGCATCGTCCACCTCGTACTCCGCGATGCCCACCACCACGTCATCGACGACGGCAAGCAGCCCCTGGTAACCGGGTTTGTCGCAGTGAGCGACGCGCTCGGCTGCCCGCTCCGCTGAGCGGCGGCTCACGCCGAAGAACCGAAACCGCAGGTTCTCTTCGGACATTCCCTCGTACAGCGACCGCACACCGTCACGATCGTCGGTGCGTGCCGACCGGATCCGCACGGTCGTGCCATCGGCCAGCAGCGCGTGTACCCCCTCGACGCCCAACGCCGTATTCACCATCCTGACCTCTTTTCCTGGCCTGGCTCTTACACGATCCAGCAGCAGCCAGCAGCAGCCAGAAGAGTCGCTGGTCCGAACGGGGGCGGACGCGGGCCACCCAGCTCAGCCCTGCGGAATGTGAGGTGGTCGCGGAGTGGCCGGTTGGTCGCCCCCCGCACCCGCTCGGCCTGCGTCAGGTGTCCGCCTTTCCGGGCTGGGAGATCTCGATGTGCCGTGGCTTTGCGGCCTGCGCCTTGGGGATGGTCACCGTCAGCAACCCGTCGGCCAGGGTCGCCTCGACCCCCTCGGCCTTCACGTCGGTGGGCAGGAGCACCCGGTACTCGAAGCGACCGGTACGGCGAGTGCCCCGCCGCAGTACGCCTTCACGCTCGCGCTCCTTGTACTCACCAGTAATGCGCAGCTCCCGCTCGTTGATCTCGACGTCGATGTCCTCCCGCTTGATGCCGGGCAGCTCCGCCTCGATCACATAGGCGGTGTCGGTCTCGTGCATGTCGGCCAACGGAGCCCAGACCCCGGCAGCAGGCGCGGCCGACTCCAACAGGTGCGTCATACGCTCAAACAGGTCGTCGAACTCGGCGGCTATCGGTTCACTCAAGCCCATGGACGGGAACGCCCTCTCCATCAGGCCTCCGTGCCGGTGCCGTACAGGCATGGTCATCGCGGTTCACCTCCGCGAAACTATGGCATTAGGGCGATTCCCATGCTGCTCGCCTCACCCCCGCCGGGCCACTCGTGCGCCGCCCGCCGCGAGGCGCGGGTTCCCGTCGCGGGGCCACCGCCACGCCGCCCTAGACGAGGTCCAACCATCGCGCGTGACCAGGCGCGATGCTGACTTCCCGATGCGGGAGGACGACGCGGATCGGTTGCTCCTCAGAGGATGGCACGCTGATGCGCAGTCGTCCGGGCCGCATGTGCAGGGCCACGCCCCAGTGCCCTCGGTATCGGATGGAGAAGCTGAACTCCGACAGTTCGGGAACCGGCGCAGGGTCCAGCCACAGCGCCTCCTCACGGGTTTCCAGACCGGTCAGACCACGCTGTACGAGATCCAGCGTCCCTGCCATGGCTCCCAGGTGGATGCCTTCGGCCGTGGTCCCGCCCTGTAGATCGGTCACGTCTTCGGCGAGCGCGTCCTGGAGGTACTTCCACGCCCCGGCGCGCCGGGTCCGGGTGAGCACCCAGCCGTGCACGAGCTCGCTCAGGGTGGAGCCGTGGCTGGTGCGGCGAAGGTAGTAGTCGACGGTTCTGTGCCAGGTGTCCTCGTCCAAGTCGTAGCCCAGCAGGCGGAACAGATGCGAGAGCTCGCTGGGCGCGAACAAGTACCCAAGCATCAGGACGTCGGCCTGCTTCGAGGCCTTGTACCGGTTGGTCGTGTCGCCCTCGCTCTCCAGGATCCGGTCCAGGCGCTGGATGTCCCCGTAGCGGTCGCGGTACTTCTGCCAGTCCAGTTCCGCGAGGTCCGCGTAACCTTCGAACTGGCTGACCACGCCCTGGTGGAAGGGCACGCGCAGTTTCCGGGACACCTCCTCCCAGCGGTCCAGCTCCTCCGTGCCCAGAGCGATGCGCTCGAAGAGTTCCTGGCGGCGGGGCACCGGCAGGATGCGGGCCAGGTCCAGGGCGCGGTGGAGCACCCAGGCGGCGGTGACGTTGGTGTACGCGTTGTCGTCGAGCCCCGGCTCGGCGGCGTCCGGGTAGGCATCGTGGTACTCGTCGGGCCCGACCACTCCGCGGATCCGATACCGCCCGCTCACGGCGTCAAGCTCGGCGGCGCTGGCCCAGAAGCGGGCGATCTGGAGCAGCATCTCGGCGCCCTTGGTGTGCAGGAACTCGGTGTCACCGCTGGCCTGGCAGTACTGCCACACGTTGTAGGCCACGGCCGAACCGACATGGTGCTGGAGCCGGGAGTGATCGGGCAGCCAGCGGCCGGAACGCGGGTTGAGGTGCAGCGTCTGCGCCTCCTCCCTGCCATCGCTGCCGCACTGCCAGGGAAACATCGCACCACGCCGCCCCGCCTCGCGGGCCGCACGACAAGCCCGGGGCAGCCTTCGGTGGCGGTAGGTGAGGAGGCCTCGGGAGACTTCGGGGAAGTGCAGGTTCAGGAAGGGCAGTACGAACAACTCGTCCCAGAAGACGTGGCCGCGGTACGCCTCGCCGTGCAGTCCCCGGGCGGGTACACCGACGTCGAGTTCGGCGGTGTGCGGCGAGAGCGTCTGGAGCACATGGAACAGGTGCAGGCGCAGGATCCGCCCGGCCTCCCCCGGTACCCGCAGTCCGGCCCGCTGCCATAGGTGCTCCCACGCCGCGTGATGTGCCGCGAGCAGCTCCGGGAACGCCGGAGCGGTGCCGACGCGGTCCAGCGCGGCGTGCAGCGGATCGCTGATCGCCGCGTCCCGTGAGGTGTGCAGGGCGACGGTCTTCTCGACGTACACGGCCTTCCCGCGCTTGACCGGCACGGTCAGGGACTGGGCCACGTTCCGGGACCGCAGCTCGGCTCGTGGTCGGGCGACAGGACGCATTGAGTTCGTGCCCGTCCTGGCACGGATTCGTGCGGCCATGGCGATCGCGATGTCCGAAGCGGACGTACAGCAGTGCAGCCACACCACGTCGGGATCGACTGCGCCGGTCCGCCAATCGGTCAGATGGCGGCCTTCGAAATCGCGGTAGCGGGCGACGCCCGCGTTGGTGACGTCGCCATCGATCGCGGACTCGACATCGAGTTCGCCCGACCAGTTCTGCGCGGTGAAGCGGGTGCGCACGGCGGCCAGATGGGGATCTGCCATGTGGACCAGACGGTGCTGGTCGACGGCCAGGCGGCGGCCCTGGTCGTCCTCGAACAGCATGCGCCGGGTGAGCACACCCCGGCGCAGGTCGAGGCTCTGCCGGTACTCCCGCAGGCAACCGTCGTCGACGTGGAACCACCCGCCGTCTCCGGCATCCATGGGGTGGATCCGGAACCGTAGGGGCAGCCAGTTGGGGAGGTTCACCAGGTCCTCGTTCTCGACCTGGCGTCCGGCGACGGTCGAGGCCACCCTGTTGTAGCAACCCGCGGCATACGTCCCGGGGTAGTGCGCCGGTCCCGCCAGGCTCTCGCTGGCGGCGCCACGGGTGGCGAAGTAGCCGTTGCCCAGGGTGCACAGCGCTTCCCGCAGCCGTTCCTGGGCCGGGTCGTACCCCTCGTACTCCCAGGCCCAGTCAGTCATGCTCGGCCTTCCGACTCGGCGCGTCAGGCGCACCCGCCGATGCCATCAGCGCACCTGGATCAGGCGTCCGGTGATGTGTTCCGGTTCGATGCGGATCCACACCTCGCGATCGCCGCCCGCCCATGGCTTGCTGTGTGCTTCGGCAACCAGTCGCCCGATGGTCTCAGGGTTGGTGACCTGCTGGGCCATTCCGACGACCAGCACGCTCCAACCCTGGCTCATCGCCTCGTCGATGTGGTCCACCTCGAACGCGACTTTGGTTCCGGATGCCGTCGCGGGCGCGGCATCCGGCGCGGTTCTGAACACCACCGCGTCATCGATGACGGAGTAGTTCACGGGGATGATGGCCGGCCCCGCCTCGGTCGTCACCGAGACCCGCCCCACTCCATGGGTGGAGAGCCGGGCACGGCATTGCGCCTCGTCCAACGCCACCAGCTCGGGATGGTATGCGGCCTCGCCGAGCCCCGGCGGCAGGTCCGCGTTGCCGCCGCACAGGTCGGTCACCGTGGTTTCCAACGCCCCGGCGACCCGCAGCAACAGCCCGACATCGGGCAGCGCGGGATGCTCCTCGACGTACCTGATGTACCCCGCCGCCGCACCGGCCCGAGCGGCCACCTCGTCCCGCGTCAACCCGAGCTCCTGCCGGCGCGCGGCCACCCGGCGTCCGAAGTCACTGCGCTCCGGCCTGCCGGTTCGGGGTTCCTTGCCGGATGCTCGCTGCTCTGACATGGCGGTTCACTTTCTCCGCTCGGGTCTCCACACACCGAGTGGACCGTGAACGTCAAGCGGTGCCTCTGTCGGGACCACCTGTGACTGTGCTGTTGACGTTGCCTGACCTCAGCATGGAATCGGCTGCCTGGTTCCGCCACTGCAAGCGCGGCGGGGGCGCTTGGCGGCGGCAGTCCGTACGGTCGCGCTACCTCGCGCGCCGCGTGAGCATGGAAGCGGCGGTTACATGCCACGGATCGCACCCAGGCAGGAGGCGGCGATGACCACGGCCAAGGACATCATGCACACCGGTGCTCAGTGGATATACCGCGAGGAAACGCTCGACCGGGCAGCCCAGTTGATGCGGGAACTCAACGTAGGCGCCCTACCGGTCAGCGATCAGAACGAGCGGCTGTGCGGCATCATCACCGACCGCGACATCGTGGTGAAGTGCGTAGCCATGGGCCATGACCCGGCCAGCACCAGGTGCGCCGAGCTGTGCGAGGGAACCCCACGCTGGATCGACGCGAATGCTGACGTCAGCGAGGTGCTGCACGAGATGGAGAGCCACCAGGTCAAGCGGCTCCCGGTGATCGAGAACAAGAAACTGGTCGGCATGATCAGCGAGGTGGACGTGGCCCAGAACCTCCCCGACGAGCAGGTCGCGGAGTTCGTCGAACACGTCTACGCCAGGTAGCGCCGCTGGCCACTTCGGTTGCCCCGGCATTGGCGAAAGCAACAGGTAAGGACGCCCGGGGTGTCCGCACTCAGCGGAGGGCAACGCATGCCGAAGGTCGCCACGCGGGCGACGGCACGCTCGATGGTCCCCACCTCCCCGACGCCGTGATGTCCTCCTCGGCTTCCAGCAGATCATGGATGCCTCACCGGACGACTTCGTGATCGTCCGGGAGGGACACCCGGATCGGCCACTTTTTCGGGACGCTCCGCATCCGCGAGCCTCGCGGATAGGTCGAGTTCCCCCCGGGCGGGTGCGGTCGGCTCAATGCGCGTGCTCCGCGCCAGGCCGGGACACCGGAGCCGCGGGCCCGCGTTCTGCCACCTGTCAGGCAGTCGTTCAGCGCTGGCGGGATGCCGCTGGCTCTGATCCCCTGGAAGGTGAGCAGCAGTGGCGTCAGCAATGCGCACCGGTGCGGACGCCAACGGGCGGACATTCGGAGGAACGAGCGTGCACGGCGAAGGAATGCCGCCAGAGGACTCGGCCAGCGCCTCGTCCCGTGGCGACACCATGGCAACCCGCGCCTCCGTGCGACGCCAGCAGCTTGGGATGACGCAGGAAGAGCTGGCTGGCCGGGCCGGCATGTCCGTCGCCTACCTGCGTCAGCTGGAGAAGGCCAGCGGCGACTTCGACACTGCCGCCCTCATGCGGTTGGCCGCTGCCCTGGAGATGCCCTACGAGGAGCTGATGGCAGGCCGCCGCGACGCACCGCCTGGTCAGCGAACCGCGGCGGTCCATCCCGTGCTCATGCGGCTATCCGAACACGAGTGCTGGGAGCGACTCGGCACGCACGGCATCGGCCGCCTGGGACTCTCGTCCGGTACCGGTCCTATGGTGCTCCCGGTCAATTTCCTGGTCGACGCCCGCACCATCGTCTACCGCACCGACCCGGAGGGAGCGGCGGCGGTGGCCGCCGGAGACCAACTCGCTTTCGAGACCGACCACATTGACGAGCAGTTGAGGAACGGCTGGAGCGTCCTGATAACCGGCACAGCGGACCACATCATCGACCCCGACATCGTGCACGCCCTAGCCGACCGGCCTGGGGCCCGGCCCTGGGCAGGGGGCCGACGCGACCTGTGGATCCGCATCGTGCCCAGCGAGGTGAGCGGTCGGCTCATTCGGTCGGTGTGACCCGAAGGCTGGGCCGCGCACCCTCCGCATCCGGGCTGACCGGTGAGGTCGGCACGCCGCGAAGAGGGGACGGCCGTGCCCCGGTTCATATGCGGCGCCCCGCCTCTTGCACACTGAGCAGGCCGTGACGGTCACCAAACCCGCCTATGGGCGCATCGCGGCCCCGTCCACGCCCGACCGACTCTCGCGGCTCTCCCCCACACGCGCAGAAGACCGGCTGACCTGCGCGGACCTACCTATCGGCACCCACAACGTCGGCTAGAGGGCTTGTATCGCCCCATTCGGAGTGGTGCTCGGCCCCCTATGGCACGCGAATGGCACGCGCCCTCATACTGGTCTAGACAACAAACCAGGCCCAGGTCACTGACCTGGGCCTCCGCCGTGGAGCGGGTGACGGGAATCGAACCCACGCTCTGAGCTTGGGAATCGCAGGGCAAGGAAGCGCTCGACGCCCTCGCATTCGAGATCGAGCTGGTGTCCGCGTAAGCCGGGTAGCCCGGCCATCGTTCCCCCGTGGGAGCGGGGCGACCCACCGCCGCCCGCTCTCCGCACATCTTCCAAGGCGCAGGCAGCGGGCGGACTCATCTCGCCGCCGTCGTCTTGGCCGACACCGGACGTCGGTGCCTCACTGGTCGGGGTTGCTGCTCTTGTTGACCACCACGGTCATTTTCTGGTCCGGATGCTGCTTGGAAGCGAAGACGTAGGTGCCGGCATCAGGGAACAGGAGGGTTTGCTGTTCGCCTGGGTGGTACAACTGGTCGCCCATGCCCATGCCGAGGGAGGGCTTGCTGACGACCTCCAGGGATTGGCCGGAGTTGTTGGCGACGAGGATGCTCTGGCCTTGCGGGACGGCGACGTTCTGCAGCGAGAAGGCGCCGGTGGATGCCACGTTGACGGTGGCGACGGGTTTCTCACCACAGGTGTAGCTCGGCTTGGAGGAGACGTTCAAAAGGGAGCTCCTGTGTGTCGGGACGCACATAGGCGTCTGGGGCGGTGTCAGGCGGGCTCACTGCGACCGCCCTTGAGCAGGCAGGCGAGGCGTGTGTCGTAGCGGGCAGCGCGCACGGCCAGGCCGAGGCTTGCTGGACCGGCACCTCACCCTGTTCGGCGGGCACGCCTACCGCGCCCCGGTGACCGCAGGGCGACGGGCTGTGCAATCCGACCCGGGCCCGCCGCCGACCGGCCACAAGCCAGCGGCAGACCCAAGGTGTCTCCACCACGTATGGCAGCCGTTGTTGGTTCACCACCCCTGTCAGCCCGACACCGGGGCAGCCGTTCGGTACCGAAGGCCCGGCGCGCCGAACGCCCGCCAGGTGCCTGCCGTTCGCGATTCGCCGACCGGTCCTGCTACGGCACACGGCCGTTGCAGTCACCCGGTCGCACACTGAGCGCCGTAGTTGGCCATAGGTGACACTTGATCGCGATGGTTGCCACCAGTGGTCGCGGTGGTCCCGCGCCGTTGAACTACCGGTAGCAGGCCGCGCGCAGGGCGTCCAGGTTCTCGGCGTCGTCGGTTCCGGCCACGGCCGTGTAGACGACGATACGGAGATCCGAGCCGGGGACCATGAGGACGTCGAGGTCGAGGGTCAGGTCGCCGACCACGGGATGTTCGATGGTCTTGCGGTCGCCGGCGTGGAGGCCCGCGGAGCCGTTGGACCACAGGCGGGCGAAGCGGGGGCTGGTGTGCAGCAGCCGGTCGACGAGCAAGGTGAGGCGGGCATCGTCGGGGTAGGCCGCGGCCGTGACCCGCAGGTCGGCGACGAGGGACTCCTCCTCGGCCTCGTCGCCCGCCCAGGACCGTACCGGCCAGGCGGCGATGGAATCGACCCGGTGACCGCCGCTGGAGCGGAACATCCCGGCGACGAGATTGCCCCGGTCCCAGTCGTACGTCCGGGGGTCGCCGATGGCGGCGGTCCACATCCGGTTCCAGCTGACCAGCGTCCAGTCGGCGGCGTAGACCCCGACCGGCGCGTCGCCGAGTTGCTGGACGAGCCGGTGGACCCCCGGCGGTACGTGCATTGGTATGGCGCCGCCGGAGGGCGGCGCCAGGTTGGCACAGCGGAACAGGTGGTCGCGCTCGGAGGTGTCCAGGCGCAGGGCCCTGGCCAGGGCGGTGACGACCTGGGCGGAGGGGTTGCGGGCGCGGCCCTGTTCGAGCCGCACCACGTAGTCGACCGACACACCGGCCAGGCGGGCCAGTTCCTCGCGGCGCAGACCGGGGATGCGCCGGTCGGCGGCGGATTCCAGCCCACCCGCCAAGGGCGAAAGGCGCTCCCGCCAGCCTCGCAGGGCGATGCCGAAGTTGTTCGTCGGTGCCATGCGGTCATCATCGTTCGGATGCCCTGCCCGCAGAAGATCTCCTTTCCCACATCTGGGTAAAACCGCTAGGGGCGCGGGCGCTCGTGCAGGTGCAGCGCCGAGGGGTGCAACCGGTCGTGGTGGTAGGTGTCGGTCCCGGCCTTCTGGCCGTAGAAGTGGGTCATGGGCGCGTCGGTGATCAGCGAGTCCTGGTTGGTGATCTCCAGGCGGATGCGGTCGCCCTCGCGGGCCAGGAACGACAGGGGCAGCAGTTCGATGTGGAGTTCGTAGACCTTCCCGGGCTCCAGCGGCTCCTCGGCGTTGTGCAGGTGGAACGGGCGCATGTCGCTGGTGAGCTCCGGGTCCTCGGCGCGGTGGGAGGCGCGCAGCCAGCCCTGGCTGACCTTGATCGGCAGTCCGGCGCCGGGGTCGCCGGAGACGAGGGAGAGCTTGACCATGACGTCCATGTCGGTCTGGTCCGAGGACGCGTGCAGCGCCAGCGTCGCGTGGCCGGTGAACTCGCGGTCCTCGGTCATGGGCGCGGTGGTGAAGGTGTTGACCCGCGCGACGTGGTCGGGGACGCCGTGCTTGTCGAAGACCGTGACGCCGGCCATCCAGCCGGGGTCCGGGTAGGACCAGGAGGTGGACTGCTCGTCCGCGACCGGCTTGGTCTCGGTGAGCGTGCCGTCGTTGAGGGAGGTGACCGCGCCGCTGTGCTCCCCGGCGAGGTAGAAGGTGCTGGTCCGTACGTCCGGGGGCGGCCAGGAGGTCGCCGAGTGGTAGGCACCCTCGCCGTTGACGTAGAAGCGGACGTCGGGCTTGTCCATCACGCCGTTGTCGGTGCCCTTGAGGTGGTGGTCGTACCAGGGCAGCAACTCGGTGCGGTGGAAGTCCTCGTCGAAGTAGTACATCTGCGCGGCGGCGAAGCTGCCGGGGTGCGCGACCAGCAGCTTCTTGGGGCCCCGCACGCGCTCGAAGCCGTAGAAGTTGCCACGCAGGTGCAGCGCCGCCTTCCCCCACACGCCGATGGAGAAGACAGGGATGTCGATCTCCGGCAGCTCCCAGAAGGGCGAGCGACGGCGCTGCCACTCGTCGTCCAGGGGGTGGGAGAGGATGTCATAGACGAAGTCCTGCTTGTCGCCGACATGGAAGTCGATGCCGTCGATCTCGTGCTGGATCAGCACCGAGCCGAAGAGCCAGGTGCTCAGGAAGCCCTGGATCGGGATGCCGCCGTGGTACATCCAGTCGCGGTACATGTCGGTGGCGCCGTCGTACGCGACGATCGTCCTGAGGTGCGGCGGGCGGGTGCGGGCGGCGTTCCACTGGCTCCAGCAGTAGTGCGACATGCCGATCATGCCGATCGCGCCGGTGGACCACGGCTCGGCCGCAACGTGCTCGATCATGTCGTGGATGGCCTCGCCCTCGCCGCGCGAGACCGGGTCCCAGGTGCCCTCGGAGCGGCCGGTGCCGGGGACGTCCATCGCGACGTAGGCGTAGCCGTTGTCGAGGTAGAGCTGGATGGGCCCGTACTCGATGAACGGGAACACCGGGTGCGGGGGCAGGTGGCGGAGCGCCTTCTGGTACGGGGAGGCGCCGAGGACGACGGGGAACGGCCCGTCGCTGCCGGCGGGGAGGTAGACGTCGGCGCGGACGAGATCTCCGGCGCGGGTACGGACCTCGGTCTCGAAGGGCGCGACATTCACATCGACCATAGCGGTTCCTTTCCGGTCCCTTCCGGAGCGCGCGGGGCGGTCCTGGTCACGACGCGAGCGAGGCGTCCGACGCGGCCTCGGCGGCGGCCCAGTGCGCCCGGGTGAAGGCAGCGGCGGACTGCAGCGCCTCGTCGGCCTCGTCGAGCATCACGGCGAACGACTGGAATACGTGCGGGACTTGGGGCCAGACCTGGAGCTCGACATGGACGTCGTCGGCGGCGGCGCGGGAGGCTAGCCGTACGGCGTCGTCCAGCAGGATCTCGTGCGAGCCCACCTGGACGAGCAGCGGCGGCAGGCCCGTCAGGTCGGCGAAGACCGGGCTGGCCAGCGGCTCGGTGCCGGGCGTCGCCCCGAGGTAGTCGCGGGCCCGGGTACGCAGGGCCTCCGGGGTCAGCGCGGGGTCGACGGCTGCCTTGCTCGTCGCGCTGGCGCCGGAAACCGTGAGGTCGGCCCAGGGCGAGAACACCGCGGCCGACGAGGGCTGGGACATGCCCGCGTCCCGGATGGCGACCAGCGTCGCGACGGTCAGACCACCGCCCGCGGACTCGCCGACGAAGGCGATCCGGGCGCTGGGGACGCCCTGGTCGAGCAGCGCGCTGTACGCGGCCACGGCGTCGTCGACCGCCGCGGGGAACGGGTACTCGGGGGCCAGCCGGTAGTCGACGCAGACGGCACGGGCGCCGGAGCGCCGGGACACGTCGGCGGCCAGGCTCGCCGCGTCGGCCGCGGAGCCGATGGCGTACGCGCCACCGTGGAAGTACAGCAGCACGCGGGACAGATCGCTGCCCGGCGTGTCGACGGTGACGACGGGGACGCCGCCGAGCTGCCCGGAGGCGGTCGTGACATCGGGGAGCAGCGGCATCGAAGTCATCATCTCGTGGAAGACGGCGCGCGCTTCGGCCACGTCGCCTCCGACATCGAGCGGGGCTTGCCGGAGCATCTCGTCGAGGTCGCGGCGTTGCTGCTCGGACACGGTGTGCCTTTCGTACGGGGTGGATGCGCAGGTGGAGCCGTGGGGGTGCGGGTGTGCGGGTGTTCAGCGCGGCGGGCCGAGGATGATCTGGCCGTACATGTCGGCAGCCTCGGCCATCCGGTCCTTGGAGATCTCGAACCCCTCGGGCCGGGCGGTCGACAGGTCGCGCCCGGCGTGCCGGAACATGCCCTCGATGCCGCCGGGGGTGCAGATCATCAACAGGTCCGCGGTGTCGGAGGTGATCCGGTAGCCGTGCGGGACGTTTTTGGGCAGGTAGACGATGCCACCCTCCGACAGCTCCATCTCCTTGTCGTCCGACCAGAGCAGCGCGGTGCCCTTGATCAGCATGAAGATCTCGTCCTCGCGGGTGTGCATGTGGTAAGGCGGCGCCTCGCCCTTGGCGACGCTGAACCGTCCGACGGTCAGCTGCTCGTCGGTGGCCGCGCTGTCCAGGAGCACGGCGAACTGCCCGCCGTCCAGCCATTCGAGCTTCTGCTGCTGATCGGGCTGTGCGAGGTAGGTCATGCTCACGACGATGTCCGTTCTGTACGGTCGGCGGGTGCCGTGCCCTCACCCGTGGGGATGAGCGCGACGACGGGGATCACCCGTTGCGTCTTGCGCTGGTAACCGGCGAAGCCGGGATAGCGGCGGGCCTGCTCCGCGAAGGCGGTGTCGCGCTCGGCGCCGCGCAGCTCCACGGCCCGTACGGCGACGACGTTGTCGCCCACCTCGATGCTGACCTCGGGGCGCGCGAGCAGGTTGTAGTACCAGTCCGGATTGCGGTCGGAGCCCGCCTTCGAGGCGAAGACCAGATAGCGGTCCTGGTCGGCCAGGTACATCATCGGATTGACGCGTGCTGCGCCCGAGCGCGCGCCGACGGTGTGCAGCAGCAGCACCGGGGCCCCGGCGAAACCCCCGCCCAGCTGCCCGTGGTTCGCGCGGAACTCCTCGATATTGCGTGCGTTGAAATCGGCGGTCTCAACCATTACTTCTCCAGCGCGAGACGGGGGGTGGGTAGCCTGCCGGCCGGGCGGTGTGCCGTGCCCATGCCGGACTCCGAACCCGGGCGGCCATGATCGGCGACCGTCGGCGGATCGCCTCCCATGAGCAATCGTCCTCTTCCGGAGCCGCCCGCCGCCAGACGCGAGGATAGGACCAGCAGTACCACCGGCAACTCCCGTGATCCCGGGCGGGCTTCGCTCTGGCACTCCAGCAGCGTTTTGCTGTCCGGCCTGGTCCCGTTAGAGGCGTCGCCTGTAGTGGCCGTGGCGGGCGACGGACGGGCATCCACGCCGCCACTGAGCTCGTTCTCCATCCCGTTCGGCGGGGGCACCGTGAGCTGGCCGCGGCAGGCGTCCGCCCGCAGGACGTGGACACGGTGATCTGCCCCCATGTCCACGGCGACCACGTCGGCTGGAACACCCGCCTGACGGACGACGGAGAGTGGCGACCGACCTTCCCCAACGCCCAGTACGTCATCTCGCGCGCCGACTTCGACTACTGGAACCCGGCCAACGGACACCGAACCCGCTCCGGCTCCCAGATGGCAGGCGTCTTCGAGGACAGCGTCGCTCCCGTGCACCAAGCCGGACAGACCGTGCTGTGGGAGGGCGACCACTTCGACATCGACGCCCAGCTCCGTATCGAGCCCGCCCCCGGCCATACCCCAGGCTCCTCCGTCGTATGGCTGCGATCGGGCACGGACCGGGCGGTGTTCGCCGGGGATCTGCTGCGCAGCCCACTGCAGATCGTGAAGCCGGACGACTGCCCCGGCTTCGACGAGGACGAGCCCCGCGCACGAAACAGCCGGCGCCGGGTGCTGGGGGAGGCCGCAGACCGGAGCGCCCTACTGTTCCCCGCCCATTTCCCCGGGCCGGGCGCAGCCGAAGTGCGGCGCGTCGGCGACCGGTTCGCGGTGAAGAAGTGGGCGGCATGGCGCTGAGGTGTGATGCTCGGAATGGCCGACTACGGCGCTCAGCCAGAATGTCAGAGGACACGCGTGCTCAGAACGGATTGGGGTTCAGCGCGGCTGCCTGAAGATGCGGCAGATGTCCGTGTCGATGCAGGATGCCGGGTCGGTGTCGGCGGCGCGCTGGGCGAGGTCGCGCAGCGCGATGCGGGTCTTGCGGAGTTCGGCCATGCGTTGGTTGATCTCTTCGAGGTGCTGGTCGATCAGGTCGCTGACGTGGCTGCAGGGGGACTCGCCACTGTCGCGGAGGGCAAGGATGCTGCGGATCTCGGCGAGGGTGAGGCCGGCGTGCTGGGCGTCGCGGATGAACGCGAGGCGGCTGGCAGCTTCGGTCGGGTAGTCGCGGTATCCGCCCGAGGTCCTCGGTGGTGCGGGCATCAGGCCGACCTGCTCGTAGTAGCGGATGGTCTTGGTGGTCAGTCCGCTTTCCCCGGCGAGGTCCCCGATGCGCATGTCTCCAAGGCTAGCTCTTGACCTTCCAGTGAAGTGGAAGGTCTAGCGTCGGTGCCAGAAGCGATGAGCTTGGAGGACAACGCTATGCGGATCACGGTGCTGACGGTTCCGGACTGCCCGAACGGCCCGGTCGTGGAGGAACGGATCGCCGCCGCACTGGCCGGCCGGGCGGCCGAAGTGGAGCTCGTCGAGGTGCGCGAGGAAGCCGACGCCGCCCGCTGGGGCATGACCGGATCCCCGACAGTTCTGCTCGACGGCATCGACCCGTTCGCGGCGGAGGGGGCGGTGCCGAGCGTGTCGTGCCGCATCTATTGGGGCGCCGACGGCAAGGCGGACGGGGCGCCCAGCGTGGACGCACTGCGCAAGGCCCTGACCAGCGCGGGCCTCGCAGACTCAGCCAGTGAGGACTGCTCCCAGACAGATCCACTCGACCCGATCGGACGGGGCAGCCGGGGACGGCTCGCTCCGGCCGAGCGGGGACTGCGGGCGGTGCAGCAGGCGATGCTGCGGCACTTCGCGAGTACCGGCCGGGCTCCGGATGCGGCCGTGCTGGAACCGGCCGCGGCCACTGCCGGACGCACTGCGCCCGACGTGCTGGCGGAGCTGGCCCGGGAAGACTTCCTGACCCTGGACGAGGATGGGCAGGTACGGGCAGCGTATCCGTTCTCCGCCGTGCCGACCCCGCACCGGGTGACGATCGCGGGCAGGACGGAGGTGTGGTCGATGTGTGCGGTCGACGCGCTCGGCATCCCCGCAATGCTCGACACCGACGTGGTGATCACCTCGTCCGACCCGGTGACCGGCGAGAAGATCACCGTCACCTCGACGGGCGGGACAACGGTGTGGGAACCATCCTCGGCGGTGGTGTTCCTCGGCCGCCTCTCCTGCTCCGGCCCGGCCTCCGCGGTGTGCTGCGACGCCCTGAACTTCTTCACCAACCGTGCCTCCGCCCAGTCCTGGCTCACGAAGCATCCGGAGATGACCGGACAGATCACAGACAAGGACCGGGCCGAGGAGATCGGGCGCCAGACCTTCGGCCCGCTGCTGACCGGCAACCAGCCCTGCTGCTGACCGTGTCCCCGCGCAGGTCGCTTACAAATAGGTGGCCAACTGTGATGCTCAGACTGGCCGACCGGGCCCGTTCCGCACCATGGCCACCAGCATCCGAGACCGCGCAGCCCCAATGCGGAGTCGTTTGCGCAATGTCTCGGCCGAGACAGGCCGTTGATACGTCCTCCAAGCTTCCGTCCAAGGCCGCTGATCACCGCACTTCCCTTCCGGTTCAGTGAACTGGCCACTCACGCGGCCGGGGCTTGAGAAGCCCCTCAGCGCAGGGGTTACGCGAGTGATTTTTGGGTGGCAGCAGCGTCGAATCTTTGGGGCTGGCCTTCATGTTCGCCGAGCCAGCCTTCCCACGTGGCCTTCGGTGCGGGCGAAGATATTGATCTCCCGATGATGTGTGCGGGATGGTATGGCCCTAGAGGAGTTGTTCTTGGCGGAAATCGATTGGTGGACATTGTTACCGATCGCCCGCTTGGGTGAATCCTGTAGACTCCCGAGCGATTGTCATGTTCTCCTGTTGGGAGTGCAGTGAAATTTCGGTTCGACGCGCTCGCCCTCTATTTTCTACTAGGCGACGATCCCTTAGAAAGGTAACCGGGTGGTCAGGGAAGTAGAAAGCCCGTACGCTTGGATGAGTCCGCGCGATGGAGACTTGATCAAGACGATCCTGCTCAACGCAGCCGAACGCTCAGCGCAGCAGCTGCGCGTTCTGGAATGGGGTTCTGGTCAAAGTACGTTGTCTTATACCCAAATTCTGGCCGCGCACGAACTGTCCTTTCGGTGGCTCGCCCTCGAATACGATCGCGAGTTCTTCGACACCTTTGTGGCGCCCGCACTGCTCTATCAGGCTGACGCTGTCCTGCGATATGTGGAGGACGGCAGGAGCCTGCACGGACCAGCCAGAGACGGACGCGCTCATATCGAAGCGGTGTGCTGGAACCGCACCGCACTGCGCCCATCAGAGCGATCGACGGACCGTGAGGCAGATCTCGATCACTACGTGAACTATCCCGCCGCAACCGGCCACGGTTTCGACGTGATCATCGTGGACGGGCGCAAGCGACGCCGCTGCCTACTAGCGGCTGCAGACCTCATGGAAGCTGACACCGTTGTACTGCTGCACGATGCCCGGCACCCGTACTATCACTGTGCGCTGGACCGATACCCGGCCTCTCGATTCATCGGCGACGACCTGTGGGTTGGAGCACGCAGCACGGCTCGACTCAATGATGTGCTTGCCGAGAGAGCGGCGATGACTACCTCTCTCGGGTATCGGTGGCATTTGCGCAGGGTGATGGCCGAGCGGGAGATGTACGCGACCACCGAGTTGGCGCCGCTGTTGGCCGAGCGGGGCGTCATGTTGTCCCGTGAGCAGGTCCATCGGCTGTTCACCGGCGTCCCGGAACGGCTCAACCCCAACCTCTTGGTGGCGCTGTGCGACATCTTGGATTGCCAGGTCGGCGACCTGATCGAGCCGGCGCGGCAGGCGCATTCGCGCTCACCGGGGTACGCCGTGGACCCCGCCGACCCAACTGCGTCCCGGCCAGGCCCAGATGTTGCCGGTTCCCGCTAACCTCGCGCTTTCACGTGGACTGGCGTCCGAGCCGTGATCGAAAACGAGAAAGGGCTTGCCTCCTGGGCCGGGGTCACCCCCACGGTCCGCGAGCGCAGGATCTGCCGGTGTACGGCCACCCCGTCCTCAGGTGCGCACTCGCCGACCCGGTGCGCGTCCTCGGCCAGATTCTTCAGGTCAGCAACGCGTCGATGGCCTGCTGCGCCATCGCCTTGGCGCCCTGGGGCCCGTCGGGCGCTCTCGGTGGCCGCGACCAGTTCCCGCAACACGTGGGCGCCGTACAACGCATGGTCGGCACCGGTGTAGGTGTCGTAGGGGGCCCAGGCGTCGTGCACCGCGGCCCCGGCGAATCACGGCAGGATCCCCATCGCGTCCATGGCCGGGGTCCCGCGCCGCGAGTGCACCGTCAGCAGGCTGAACCGGCCGGTCTGCGCCGCATGCACCCACTGCAGCGTGCCCTCGACCCTGATAGATCCGGTCTCGTCGAACCCGGCGACCGACGCGGCAGCGATCCGCGCGCGCACCTGCTCGGTGAACTCGCCCAGGTTCCGCGCCGCCCGGGTGGCCGGGGAGGCGACCGTGCCTGGAGTCATCGGCGCGCCGAAGACCTCGCCCATGATCCGGCGACGCCGGCCCTGGCCAGGAACTGCCCGTGCCACAGGGGCACCGTTGACGTGGATCGCAAAAAAGGCTTCGCTGCTTATACCAGTTGCCCACGTTAACTGGTCTCGCTACGACATTGGTTCGGCCGACGGCAGAGGGAGAGGACGTGTCGCTGGAGTTCGCAGCCCTCCACGAAAATTTTGTTGTGGAAGTTACCGGGCGGACCGGTTCATTGCTGGCCGGTCGCGACGGATACGCCATCAAGCAGACACTCACCACCTACTCAGTCGTCGTGATCAGAGGTCTGGAGCTGGTCCCGGCAGAGCAGGTGGCGCTGACCCGGTTGCTTGGGAAACCCGAGGTTGTGACGGATATGCGCAACCACCACCCCGAAAGCCGGGACATCTTGGTGGTCAGCAATTCGGGCGCCACCCCCGTGGTCGGCAACCGATGTTGGCACTCGGATCGATCCTTCCTGACCGAACCGACGCGCTACACGATGTTGCGAGCGGACGTTGTTCCGCCGCAAGGCGGGGACACCTTGTTCGCCGACATGGTGGAGGCTTATGCGCAGTCCCCGACTTCCTGGAAGGAAGCGCTCTCTGGCGCAGTTGGCGTGCACTCCTACGACAAGATTGCCCACCTGCGCGCCGAGATCCATCGCAAGCCCATCGAGGAGGGTTATGAGAAGGTGTATCCCCCGGTACGCCATCCCGTGGTACGCGCCCATCCAGAAACCGGTACTCCTGCGCTATATCTGAGTGACTTGTGCCTTACCCGCATCGAATCCGGGCACGGCACCACCATCCAAATTCCGCTGGACAAGCTCCACGCGCACGCCACCGAGGACAGGTTCGTCTACCGTCATCGCTGGCATGTAGGGGACGTCGTGATTTGGGACAACGCCAGGGTGATGCATAAGGCGGACCTGCGGCTATGGAAGCTGCCGCGCGTCCTGCACCGCACCACCACAGCAAGCCCCCCGCCTCGCCCGGCCGCCACGTACGTGCCAGACGGAACCCGTTGATCACCTTTCCGCACGCACGGATACGCCGTGGCGAGCCCGGTCTACCACTGCCGAGGAGAGCCGGCCGGACGCCTCGCCCTGAGGCATGACAGCGGTGTCAGCGTGCATGCTCAAGAGCAACGCCGCGTCGCTTTCGTGATCTGTACATGTGCACACTCACCAACAACTAGGTCGGCCGCACGCAGACCGGCGTTTGATCGAGAGAGGATGTCAAATGACGGTCCTGCCAGATGCCCCGGTCTTTGTGGCAGAGCTTTCGGCTGATGATGACAGACGATACGATCCCAAGGCGCTGCTGACGTTGTTGCGGACGTTCGCGGTAGTTGTTTTGCGGGGGATGGAGCTGACTCCGGTTCAGCAGGTCGAATTAACGCGCGGCCTTGGTGAACCACAGTTGGACCCAGATACACACAACAGGCACCCCGACAATCCCGAACTCTTTGTCGTAGATAACACCGGTGACACACCGGTGGTCGGAAATAATATCTGGCACACCGATGGCTCGTTTTTACGCCAGCCCATAAGGTACACAATGCTAAGGGCGGTTACGCTGCCGCCGTCAGGCGGCGACACCTTATACGCCGACTTGCGGGCCGCATACGAGAATATGCCCCCACAGTGGCGAGATGTGCTCGCTGGCGCTATTGGCTTGCACGCCTACGACCGAATTGCGGCCACCCGAGCCGACGCTCATAACAACCCCGCAGCGCTAGCAGGTAGTTCAACATACACACCGGTCCGTCACCCGATCATCAGAGCGCATCCCGATACCGGAGCCCCAGTTCTCTTCGTAAACGACCTCTGCCTTGCTCGAATTGAGTCTGGCGACGGAGTCCCGATTGAACTGACTGTGGCGGACCTGATCGCTCACGCCACCCAACACCAGTTCGTGTACCGCCATCAGTGGGCGGCCGGTGACGTGGTGGTCTGGGACAATGCCAGAGCTCTACATCGGTCAGATTTCACTGCTGCGCTGACCCGGGTAATGCATCGTACGACCACTGCAGGCGACATTCCGCAGTCCTTTACCTCTATCGGTGAGCCCGCTTGACGGCCGAGGCAGCCCACGCGCATCCCGACCGAAGCTGTTTCCACCCATTTAGCAAGTTGCCGCTCCAGCCACCGAAAGCTTGAGGCTTAAGCCCTTCCTCCGGTAAGCGGGCAGTCGTTCACACGGAATATAAGGCAGGTGCCAAGTGATTGTTCTGGGAAGCAAGCCCGGCCAGCATGACGCGTGTTTCGCTCTGATACGGGACGGAGAGCCCCTCTTTGTCTATGAGGTAGAGCGCTTCAATCGGGTCAAACGCGCGACATCCACAGATCTCTCGGTATTATTCGAAGGGCTCGCGGAATACTCGATATCACCTACCGATATAGACCTTGTAACAAACTGCATGCACCCCGGTGAACTAGAGAAACGCAAGTCACAAATGTCGGAATACGTCACTCCCGACAAAGTCGGCAATATACATCGCTTTCTCGACTGGCATCTTCCATCATGGTACTTGCTTCTGCGCAAGGGAGGCTTTCCGGAGAACCGGATCGTAAACATTCGCCACCATCTGTGTCATGTGTCTGGCGTCTATTATTCGGGACCAAGCAATGACGCGGCAATCCTCAGTGTCGACGGTAGCGGTGAGGCAGAGACCGCTATGCTCGCGCACGGTCGAAATGGCCGCATCTCCATCCTCAGGACCACTCCACACCCGCACTCGCTCGGGCACCTCTATCAAGGTGTCACGATCTGGCTTGGGTGGGGATACGGCGAGGAAGGGAAAACGATGGCACTTGCAGCCTACGGTGACCCTCAACGTTTTAGGCGACAATTGGACACGTTCATTCATATTGACGACGAGGGCCAGTTTCGCTACCTCCCGGCCCTTCGCCGTGGAACGCTTCGGTACGCGTCGACGGAAATAGGGCGCATCGTCCTGCCGCAACTGGCCGGGCCCCGCAGGCAGGATGGAGAGGAAATATCTCAGACGCACCGAGACGTTGCGGCGGCCGTCCAAGCGATATGCGAAGAGATCATGCTGAAGCAGGCAAGATTTCTGAAACGGGAAACCAGCGCAAAGACTCTCCTTCTCGCGGGCGGCGTAGGTCTCAACTCGGTTACAAACGGTATCCTTTCGGCTGAAAGTGGATTCGACGATGTTGTCGCTTATCCACAGGCAAGCGATGCGGGGACCGCGCTCGGCGGGGCACTCTACGCATATCACAATATTGGCGCACCCGATCAGCCCCGCCGGTGGCACATGACGCATGCGTACTGGGGGAAGAGCGTCGATCTGGGAAACCTGGACGCAGCAAGCAAGAGCTACCAGGTGCGCGGCAGGCCATCGGGTGACATTACCGCGGATGCGGCTGAAACGCTGGCCGCTGGCCGGGTCATCGGGTGGGTTCAAGGCAGGTCTGAAATTGGACCGAGAGCGCTAGGAAATCGATCGATTCTGGCAAACCCAATCGCACCCGGCATCAAAGATAAGGTCAACGGCGTCAAGCACCGAGAACGGTGGCGACCCTTCGCGCCGTCGGTCCTTCGAGAGGACGTGAACACCTACTTCGAGATCGACGGCGATCTACCGTACATGACCACAGTTGCCCGCATCAGGGATGAGTGGCGCGAGCCTCTTAGCTCGATCGGTCACGTCGATGGCACGGCGCGTGTTCAAACAGTAACAGAGGAGAGCAATCCCCTCTTCTATCGATTAATACAGGAGTTTAAGATTCGGACTGGACTCGGAGTACTGTTGAACACATCGCTAAATGGTCGGGGCGAACCGCTCGTCCAGACATGCGAGCAGGCACTTCGACTTTACGTGAATTCTGACCTTGATGCGATCGTCATCGGAGATCGGCTGTTCACCGACAAGACGAACGCAGTCGTGGGGCAGACTCTCGTTCCATATGTGTGGAACGTTCGAAAGTTGCCACGGACTCGACTCTTGGTTGTGCCGGGCGAGCTACCGGTAGGTAAGTGTGAGCTATTACTACATATTGTGCAGGGCAATCCGCAAGCGCGCGTTGCTTTATCTGACAACTCGGCAGTAGCGGAAGCTGTTTCGGCCACCAGTCAGGAATGGATCGTACCGGTCCCAGCGCTTGAGCCTGGCGATATTGCGGCCGCGTACGATGCGGTGGCTTTCTACGTGCCGTTTCCTGGCGACAAGTGCGTCTTCGAGGAGGAAATATATTATTCGCCGCTTGCTGTGCTATCGCGACGAATCATGGAGGAAGCCGGCATCCCTGTGTACTGGATTGACTCGAGCGGCGATGTCAATTTTATGCGGGATTCCCTATACGTACACCACGATGAAACTCCGGCACTGGCGATACCATCCGCGTACCAACGGTTCTGGATGCCCGAGGCATGAGGCTGGTCGTCATAGTGCGGTTGCCGAGGCTCGTCCTCGTCCTTCGTCGAGCAACCTTGAGCGTACTTGCCCGCACAGAGGGGGCACCGCGTACCTCGGACTACCGGTCAACACCTGGCGATGTGGGCGTCCTGCGGCACCGGCTCGGCAGACCACAAAGGTCGGCCGGCACGCCCGGTACCGGCAGGTCAATGTCGAGCGCTGGCTCGACCTTGCCCAGGCCGGCTCGGTGCTGCTGGTCAAGACGGTCCGCAAGTCCGGCCTGGACGCCGCGATATCGGCGGCACTCACGCCGTGGCGCAAGCCGCGGGCCGTGCACGATCCGGGCAAGATACTGGATGTGGCCTTGGCCGTCGCGCTGGGCGGGGACTGTCTGGCCGATGTCGGCATGCTGCGGGCCGAGCCGTCCGTGTTCGGCCCGGTGGCCTCCGATCCGACGGTTTCCCGTCTTGTCGACGCTCTCGCCACGTCCGGCCCGAAGGCTCTCACTGCGTTGCGGGCCGCACGTTCCGAAGTACGCACGCGGGTCTGGGAAACTGGCCGGGGCCCACGCTCCGGCCGCCGACGGGCAGGTGATCGTGGACGTCGACGGCGTGCTGGTGCTCGCGCACTCCGAGAAGCAGGACGCCACACCAACCTGGAAGACCTTCGGCCACCATCCCCTTGTCGCGTTCGTCGACCACGGCCTGGCCGGGTCCGGGGGCCGGTGGCTGCCCTGCTGCGGCCCGGAAACGCGGTCTCCAACACCGCCGCCGACCACATCGAAACCGCTCAACCCGCCCTGGCTCAACTGCCCAAGTGCGTGCGGCGGGGACGCCAGACACTGATCCGCACCGACTCCGTCGGCGGCACCCACGCCTTCCTCGGCTGGCTCTGCATGCGCGGCCGATGGCTGTCGTACTCCGTCGGAATGACCATCACTGATGCCGTCCACCAGGCCGCCGCCGCGCAGCTCGTGCACACCGGCCGCCGCAGCTGGCTCCGCCAGCCCTCCCGATGGCCCTGGACCGCCGTCATCACCCGCGCGGTCAACAGGCTGCACGCCTTGCCGATGCCCGGCTGGCCAGCCACTTCGACCGTCCCAACAACCTGCACCACCGCACCGGTGAAGTGGAACCCGGCGCTCACCCGACGCGAGAGCCCGGGCCCTCAGCCTGCCTCGGCCCCGAAGAGACCGCACCACACGAACACAGAGCCTCCGCCGGCAAACCGACAGAGACTCATGAACGATCGAGGCTAAATGACCGAGAAATCGTCTCGGAGAATTTCGAGCAAGTGTGGTGAGATCAGGATAACGCGGCACACCCCACACGCACGCTTAGAGGAACGGACGCGCACTTGACCATCCATGAAATGACGAATTCTGTTCCCGAACCGATTCAAGATCCGGTTCTACCGATTGTGGACCCGCACCATCACCTGTGGCCGGATAGCCCGACGAGCGTCTCGATCGCGAGGCCGGGACAACAGGGCGTCCCCGGAGAGCGGTACGCCGACGCCACACCTTACTCTGTGCAGGATCTGCGTGCCGATACTCGGTCCGGGCACAACGTCGTTGCCACCATTTTCGTGGAGTGCTCCAGTGCTTACTACACCGAGGGGCCGCAACATCTACGGCCCGTGGGAGAGACGGACTGGGTTGCGAGCCAGTCCGTCTCCGATGGATTGCTCAGCGGTATCGTCGGTTACGCAAACCTGATGTGGGAACCGTCTGAACTTGCCGAAGCCCTGGATGCGCATATCGAAGCAGGGAACGGGACATTCAAAGGGGTCCGTCACACGGTGGCCTGGGATGCGAATCCGGGTGTGTTTGCTAGTACCCGCAGGCCACCCTCGGGGCTTCTTCTCGAGAGTGCCTTCGGGAGAGGGGCATCCGAACTGGCGCGCCGCGGGCTCGTTTATGAGACCTGGACGTACTTTCACCAACTCCCGGAGCTGTGCGACTTCGCACGATCGCAACCGAACCTCGTGGTGGTTCTGAACCATCTCGGCGGCCCCGCAGCGACCGGGCCGTACTCCCAGCGGAGGAACGAAGTGCTCGAAGAATGGCGCGCCTGCATTACGGCGCTGGCGCGCGTTCCCAATGTGGTGATGAAGCTCGGCGCGATCGGCATGCCCGCGTTCACCCCCGTCGAATTCATCGAATCAGCCCCGATGACATCCGCCAGGATCGCCGAATACTGGGGCCTGGAAATTCGCTACTGCATCGACACTCTAGGCCCCGAACGATGCATGTTCGAAAGCAACTTCCCGGTGGACAGAAGACTGTGCGACTACGTCACCCTATGGAACTCATTCAAATTGATCGCTGCACCCTACTCGAGCGCCGAGCGCGAATCCCTCTTCGCCGGTACTGCTCGTCGAACCTACGGTATTGGACGATGAACAGCGGCGACGCGGCCGTACCCGGCTGTGTCGGGAACCCCGGCCATGTGGTCATTACAGTCGGATGTGACCGACAGTCCGTGCCCACGGCGATCACGGGCACAGGCCACGGCTCGGGCGCGAGGCGACTCCTCCACGATGTTGTCCGCCTGCCGGCGCACCCCACGATCAGTCGTCGCCCTGACCATGGCGAACAGGGACACCGGGAACTGCGCACCGCGGGTCATCACGCCCGGGTAGACGAGGACGCCCGGGTATCGCCGGGGGAAGGCCACCCGGCTGCGTTCCCGGGTGATGGTGAGAGTTCCGGCACGCCGGTGGCGAGTCGCCGTGATGGGGCTGTGGAGGTCCTCCGGGGTTATCGGGTTCTGAAGCGGCGGAAGAGGTTTCGGGCCACGTACACGCCCGGGCCGCCGAAGCCGACGATGTCGACGCGTCCGTCACCGGTGACGTCGGCGAGGAAGCGGGGGTGGCGGTCGACCCGCCAGCCGCCTGCGTCCTCGTTGTACCCGAACCCGCGGCACACCAGCTGGGCCTGCTCGAACTGGCCGTCGCCGCGGCTGTGCGACACCCAGACCCCCTCGTCGCCGAAGCCGACGATGTCCGGGTTGCCGTCGCCGGTGACGTCGGCGAGGAACCGAAGGTGCTTCCCACTCGTCCACCCCTGGGCGAGCCCGAAGTCGTTCAGGACGAGTTTCGAGGGCTCGAACGTGCCGTCGCCGCGCCCGCGTGAGACGACGACGCCCTGCGAGCCGAACCCGACGATGTCCACTGCTCCGTCACTGGTGGTCCTGACCAGGACCCGGGGGTGCTCCTCGACCGAGCTCCACCCCTGGTCGGCCCCGAAGTCGTCGAGGACGTACAGCGGGTCGGCGAACGTGCCGTCCTCGTCCTGGAGTGACACCCAGACGCCGTCGTCGTGGCAGCCGACGATGTCGAGCCTGCCGTCACCGGTGGTGTCGCCGAGGAAGCGGGGATGCTTGTCGGCAAGCCAGCCACCCGCCTCCTCGTCGTGGCCGAACGCCCGGAGAACGGGTTCGTCGGCGAGCGGTGAGAACTTTCCCTCCTCGTCCTGGAGTGACACCCAGACGCCGTCGTCGTGGCAGCCGACGATGTCGAGCCTGCCGTCGCCGGTGGTGTCGGCGAGGAAGCGGGGATGCTTGTCGGCAAGCCACCCGCCTGCCTGCTTGCCGTGTCCGAACGCCTTGAGGACAAGCTTGCCGCCCGCGGGCACGAACGTCCCGTCCTCGTCTTGGCGGGACACCCGGACACCGGCAGTGGAAAGCACGACGACGTCGGGCTTGTCGTCGCCCGTCGTGTCCACGAGGGTCCAGAGGTCCGCGGGGCTCGGGGAGGGCGGGGGTTGGTGCAGGACGCGTTCATCGTCGTCGAATGTCCCGTCGCCTCTGCTGGGCGACGTCACAGCCCCCTTCGTGGGTTTGAGCCCTACGATGTCCGCGCGCCCTGCTCCCGTGGTGTCGGCGAGGAACCGCGCACCGCGCCCGGCCCACCAGCCCGGTTGTCCGCTGGGAGAGCGGTTGGCCCCGTCGCTCTCCCACCCGCCGGCGTCCTGGTCGCTCCCGAACTGCTGGAGGACCAGCAGCATGTCGCTGAAGGAGGGCGTCGCACCGGGTGCCGGCCGCAGCGCGGTCGAGAGGGCCAGCCGCCAGGACCGGCGGCTGTTCCAGTGGCTCAGTGGTGCCCAGCGCAGCACGGGGTCGCTGGTGCGCTCGGGCTCGGCCGTAACGAACCGCCACTGCTGGCTCTCCGCGCTGTCGTCGTACTCGCGCAGGACGACCCGGGTGCCGTCCTCGCCGGGGTCGCCGAGGTCGAGAACGGCGCCATCGGTCGCGCCCTCGATGAAGTAGAGGCCCGCCTCGCCCTCGATGGGGACGACGTGCCACTGCTGGCCCGTCTTGCCTGCGGCGGCGTCCCACTGGCGGACGCCGCGGTCCGCGGCGGCGGGATTGTCGAGCACCTTGCCGCTGACCGCGTTGCGGATCACATATGCCTGGCCGTCTTGCGCGGCCTGCACGGGGGTGAGCTGCCACTGCTCCGGGCTCGGGCCGCCATCGGGGAAGTCGCGGACGACGAGCGTCCCGTCCGCGTTCGGCGCGGCCTTGACGCAGAGGGTCTTCCCCGTGGCGGCGCTGACGATCTCCAGCTTCAGTTCTTTCGTGGGCACGGGCATCGTGGTGCCTCTTCCAGGCGGCGGTGCGGGCGTTGGCTCGGGACGGGTGTGGCGCGGCGGTGGCCGCGGATCACGTGAAGACGTGGTGGTACGGGACGTTCCACTCGCTGGGCAGCCGCGGGTAGAACGTGTTGATGACCGTGCCGGTGAAGTCTCCGCCCCAGTTGTAGGTGAGGCGCACCTCGCTGTCGGCCGTCACCGCGTGGTCCTTGAACCCGAGGATGGCGTCGGGGTGGGTGATCGGCACGAACGTGATCCCGCCCCACGGCGTCACCGTGACGACCCAGAGCTGGGTGTCCTCGGGTGCGCCGTTCTTCCCGCGCCACTTGTCGCCGACCTTGTCGGGGAGGCCGACCTGGACGGTGTCGGCCGTGCTCTTGGGGGCCTCCTGGTGGACGGTGATGCGCCTGCGCTGCGGCTTGGGCGCGCCGTCGTCGCCGCGTCCGGCGTCGGCGTCGCCCGCGCCCGCGGGTTTGGGCGACACCTGGCCCGCGGCGCTCTCGATGAAGTACAGCGGTCGCTGCCCGAAGAAGCCGGCGGGGGTGATGTACCAGAGGTGGCCCTGCGCCTCCTTGGTGGCCGGGGCGAGCGCGGTGGCCAGTTTGACCCCCTTGTCGTGGCTCTCCTCCTTCAGCTCGGCCGGCTGCAGGTAGCCGCCGTTGAAGGCGTGAACGAGCATGACCGGCCGATTCTCGACCAGCGCTGCCACGATTGCGTTGTCATAGCTGTTCACCGCCACCGGGCCGCCGACCACCAAATTCGCCATCGTCGTGCGTTCTTGGGTGTACATCGCGGATACCTCACCTGTTCTGAATGTGGAGCACAACGCGTCGGACGCTCAATGCAGTGGTCTATCACGCAGCATTACCGAAAGCCCACACCCTCGATCGAAACGGCCTCGAAAACGCATGGAGTGGCCGAAACGAATACCCTTGCTCACGGCAACATCCAAGGCCACAGCGCTCACAGGCAGGACTATCGGAAAGTTATCGACGGATTGATCGACAGTGTCTCAAGGTAGCACCATGTCCCGGGAGTTCGGGGCAGTCGCCGAACCTTTATCACTCGATTGAGCGTGATGTACGAAGGCACCTTCCCGGGCAATGCGGCCCGTGATAACTTCGCTTGTCGGAACGTGTGCACATTTATTTTTCCACTTCACCGAGCACGGTTCGACCGCAATCAGTTGAGGACGGGGAATGCCTTCCAACGCGTACAACCTGGAACGGGCCAAGCGCCAGCCGCTGACGAAGAAGAACCTGCAGGAACTCAACATCGACGACGAGCAGACCTGGCGGTCCATCCTGGACCATCCCAACCTGGTCTACGTCGACGACTACGGTGTGCGGCACAAGCCCGTCGGGTTCTCCGTGAACAAGTCGAGCTTCGGCACTTTCCCCGGCTCCGCCTTCCAGCTGGGCTGGCTCGCCTACATGAACCTCGGGGAGCCGCTGATCGAGGAGCGGTGCAACATCAGCCAGCCCCCGCCCGACACGTTCTCCTCGCGTACCTACGTCAACCGCAGCCAGGCGTCCCCGATGAACTTCACCGACTCGGTCGATTTCACCGTGTCGAACGGGGTCACGTGGTCGCTCAGTGGGGAGGCGAAGCTCACCTTCGGCGGCAGCGTCAGCGCGCAGCTGCAGCTGCAGCTGCAGAACCAGCTCCGGATGGACCTCCAGGCGCAGCTTCAGACGCAGCTCCGGAACGACATGGCGAACAAGAACGCGAACACGGTGACCAACAAGAACAGCAAGGACAACATCGGGGTGGACAACGCCAACGCCACCGAGACGGCCACGACAAACTCGATGGGGAATTCCGCGGCGAACTCGGTGACAAACTCGGTGGCGTTCACGACCACAGGCAGTGCCACCGGCAGCGCGACACTCAACGCCTCGTTGTTGCTGGGCATCTCGGCCTCCGTCGGCGGCTCCCTGACCACCAGCTGGGCCTCGAAATCGCAGATCTCCGGCCAGGTCCCGCCAAGCTCCCGCGTGCAGACCATCGTCACGCAGCGTCGTACCCGCAAGCAGTACTGCTACGAGATCCCGGTGACCTTCTCCGGGTTGATCGCGGTGAAGTACGACGTGCCGGTGGCGGTCCTTGCTCCCCCGCAGTCCGGGGACTACCCCGGCCTCGACCAGTTGGTCGCCCGTGACATCGGCGACATCGACCTGGCGGGCGGCGGCTTCCGCATGAAGGGACTGGCCGAGGTCGTCTCCGACCTCGAGGTCCACCACACGATGTTCGACGGCGAGAGCCTGACCGACAGCCAACGAGCGCTGCACAAGCAGCCGTGACCGAGCGGACGACGACAAGGGGTGACGACCATGGTGTTCGACAACATCTTCAACTTTGCACGCGAGGGCGCGGGGCGCTTCTCGGTGACCACCGACAGCGACAAGCCCAAGCCGGGTGCGGACGTCGACTTCGAGGACGCCGAAGACGACACATACGACGACACGAGCACGAGCCTGTTCAACAGCGCGATCCACGGGGCTTCCTCCCGGGCGAAGGTCGTGCAGGAGCAGTCGCCCGAAGCGCGGGCCGTCCTGGGCTTCCTCGGCTCCTTCATCCAGACCACCCGGACGTCGGCCCGTGCGCAGGCCGATGCCCCGAATCTCAGCTCGGTGTCCACGGCAGCGGCCGCCGGCATGAAGGAGTCGAGTGCGACGGTGACGGAGCACAGCGGCCTTCAGAAGAATGAGGACCTGGAGGACAAGCCGAAGAAGAGCGATTACACCAAGGCCCCCAAGACCCCCGAAGCACCCAAGGCACCCGAGGCGCCCAAGGCGCCCAAGGCGGCCGCCGAGAAACCGTCCCGTGTCGAGTAGGGCCCGGGTTCCGTGGGGTCAGGGGCGAGGTCGCCCCTGACCCCACGTGCGTTATACGGGGAGCAGCTGCCACTGCCGGTCCCGGTGGTCGCCCTGCGACCCGTGCTGCTTGATCACCGTGCGGGCGTTGGTGTCGACTTGCAGGAGCAGACCGCTGTTGCGGTTCGCGATCTCATACACCCGCGGGGTGCCGTTCACCGAGCCCACCGGGATCAGCCTCCACTGCTGGTGGCGCGCGTCGCCGCCCTCGTAGGCGCACTGCGCGACCACCGCCCCGGCCGCCTCCTGCGCTCCGACGACCTCCAGGACCTTGCCGCTGCGCACGTTCTCGATCGTGTACAGGACGTCCCCGTTGTCCTGGCCCGACACGACCAGCCGCCACCGCTGGTGGTCCCTGGAGGCGGCGAGCAACTGGTGGATCTCGGCCCCGTCCTTGGTGGACTCACGCAGGACCCCCATCCGCAGCCTGCTCCGGACGTTGGCCCAGGAGACCACCGTGCCCGACTCGGGCAGCCCGGCCATCTCCGCCGACGCGACCTTCCGAATCCGGTTGTTGACGTAGTCAGCGATGTAGAGGGCGTCGACGCAGTCCACAGCGAGCCCGAGCGGGTAGTTCAACTGGGCCGAAGCGGCCGGGCCGTCGTCACCGCCGAAGCCCTCGGCGCCTGTGCCTGCGACCGTGCTGATCTTCCGGTCAGTCGTGATCTTCCGGACCCGGTGGTTGTTGTGGTCGGAGACGTAGAGGGTGCCGGCGCTGTCCACCACCACACCCAGTGGGAAGTCCAGCTGGGCCGAGACCGCCGGGCCGTCGTCACCGCCGAAGCCCTCGGCGCCCGTGCCCGCGACCGTGCTGATCTTCCCATCCGTAACCTTCCTGACCCGATGGTTCTCGGCATCGGCGATGTAGAGGGTTCCGGCGCTGTCCACCGCCACTGCGTTCGGGTATTTCAGCTGGGCTGAAATCGCTGGACCACCGTCTCCCTTGGGTCCCGCGGACACGGTCCCCGCGACCGTGCTGATCTTCCCATCGGCCGTGACTTTCCTGACCCGATGGTTCTCGGTATCGGCGATGTAGAGGGTGCCGGTGCTGTCCACCGCAATCCCGTACGGGTAATTCAACTCGGCAGCGGTGGCGAGGCCGTCGTCACCGCTGAACCCCTCGGTGCCCGTGCCCGCGACCGTGCTGATCTTCCCATCCGTAACCTTCCTGACCCGATGGTTCTCGGCATCGGCGATGTAGAGCGTTCCGGTGCTGTCCACCGCCACCTCACGTGGGCCGTTCAACTGGGCCGAGACGGCAGGGCCATTGTCCCCGCTGAATCCCGACGCCCCGGTCCCCGCGACCGTGCTGATCTTCCCGTCAGTCGTGATCTTCCGGACCACGTGGTTGTTGTAGTCGGAGAAGTAGACAGTGCCGGTGCTGTCCACCGCAATCCCGTACGGACGGTTCAACTCAGCCGAAACGGCAGGCCCGTTGTCCCCTTTGAACCCCGCGCCCCCGGTCCCGGCGACCGTCCTGATCGGAGGGGCGGAGTGCTCACCATCTGTGGCTTCCGCGTGGGCAGTGCTCATCTTCATCCCTTCACCGTTCACCGACCGCCCACTACGGACGGTTGTCGGTTGATTCCAGAAAGTCATAAGAGCATGGGGGTTGGCAAGTCCACTTCCGAGTGGTCCTCGTGGAGCACGGTGACGAGACACCGAACCGGATTGGCAGTCGTCCCACGCCAACGCCCGGACGTGAAACTGCTCGGCTTGGCGGCGTCTCGGATCAGACCGACGCACTCTGGGAGTTGGTGCCGGCCAACGGCCGATCCGGCAATGCCACGCCCGGTTTGCTCGCGAGAACGCGCAACGCCGCGCCCTAGCCGCTCTCCTGGATGACTGGGACGCGGCGGGCGGAGGGCAGTCCTAACGTTGCGCCGGGCGGCGGATCGCGCGGACGCCGGTGGGCTGAGCCGTAGTGATCACTGGTCGATCGTGTACTGCAGAGTCATGGGGGTGCCGTTACGCGTGATGCCTACGGGCACGGTGATCCCGGCTCGCTTGCTTGCGAGGGCGGCATTGAGGGATGCCGACGACGTGACAGGCTGCCCGTCGACGGAGGTGATGATGTCGTTGACCATGAATCCTGCGGCGGCGGCATGCAAGTCGGGGTCGACGAACCGAACTCGGGCACCTCCTCCCCCAGGGACGTTGTTGGCATACCCGCCAAAGGCACCCGGGGTGCCCTGGGTGATGTTGACGGTCCAGTCCACGGTCACACCTTCGAAGGTGAGGCTTCCGGTGAACTGGCCGCCTGCCAGGGGTGCATCATTGTTCGCGGCAATATGGACCGTCCACGGCCAGATCCAGTGGGTGCGGACCTGGAAGTCGATGGTGGCGGACGAGCCGTCGGCGGCGATGGTCACCGGACAGACGTGGCCCCTGCAGCGGGGGTCCACCTGGGTGATGCGGGTGTACTGCGGGGCCTGGATTGTGACCCGCCCTGGGTGATGCTGCTGCTGGTCCGGTGGGAAATCGACGGTCTTGGCCGACCCGGGGGCATCGAGGTCGGGGATAGTCGACGGGGGAGTCGGCGCCTGGAACGCCATGGTCCCGCCGGACGTGACCGCAGCGGTGGCCGCGGGGGCCATTCCTCCTACCAGCAGGCTCGATCCGAGCGCGAGCACCGCGCATGCCCTCATAGTCCTACGCATGGATCCTCCCCAGCTCGCGACTACCGAACATAGTCATCTGACCGCTTAAGGTAATTGGGCGCGGAAGTCGTGATCAACGGAGCGCGCACTAGTCATACGAGCCCCGGGGGGTGCCCCTATGGGTTTCGTCAAGCTGATGGGGCGGGCTGTGAGTTATGGAAGGTGCCGTCGCGGAGTATCGCGACGAGCACGTCGGCTCGTCGTCTCGCGAGGCAGAGGAGGGCTTGGGTGTGGTGCTTTCCCTGGCTGCTCTTCTTGTCGTAGTACGTCCGGGAGACCGGGTTAGCCAGAGCCGCGAACGCGGACAGGAAGAAGGCCCGTTTGAGCTTGAAAGCACCCATAGACGGTGTCCGAAAAACCCGCGGCCCTCAGCCCGCGAAGGCCCGTTCGGCTCGGTCTGGGTCCAGCCCGCGGCAGGAGACTCGGGCACGGCACTCGGCGGCGCCCTGTACGCCGCGCAGGCCGCGGGCGACCCCGTCAAGCACATGACCACCGCGGCCCTGGGCCGGGGCTGGAGCGACGAAGAGACGGAAGTCTGGCTCCAGGCCAACCGGGTGTCCTACTCACGTCCGCCGGACGTGGCCACGGTCGCGGCCCGCGCACTGGCCGACAACAAGGTGATCGGCTGGTTCCAGGGCCGCAGCGAGTTCGGCCCACGCGCCTTGGGCCACCGCAGCATCCTGGCCAACCCTTGCTACCGCCAGAACCTGGAGCGGCTCAACGACATCAAGGGGCGCGAGCAGTTCCGCCCCGTCGCCCCCATGGTCCTCCTGGAACGCGCCGCCGAGATTTTCGACGGGCCGCTTCCCAGCCCCTACATGCTCTTCACCCACCAGGTCCGGCCCGACTGGGCCGAGCGCATCCCGGCCGCTCTGCACGTTGACGGCAGCGCCCGATCCAAACCGTCGACGCGACCGACGAACCGGTCGTCGCCCGCATGCTGAAGGAGTTCGAGCGGGAGACGGGCGTCCCGGTTGTCATCAACACCAGCTTCAACGTGGCCGAGATGCCCATCGCGGATCATCCGCGCGATGCCGTCGCGTGCTTCGCCACCACGCCGATGGACCTGCTCGTCCTCGGACCGTTCATTCTGCTCCGGCGCGATCTGTCGGGGGACTGACGATGGACACGGCGCCGTTCAGCGCCGAGGCGTTCCGCCGTGCGCTGGACGACGCCTGCCATATCGCGGGCGTGAGCGCGGAAGGCGCCGATCTGGTCCACGTCACCGTGAACGCGGTCTTCCGCCTCACCTCCGTCCCTCTCGTCGTCCGCATCGCGGGCCCCCAACTGGGCATCGAGGACGCCGTCCGCATCGTCGGCCTGGCACGCTGGCTGGAGAACGAGGACCTGCCCACCGTCCGGCTCGCCGTGCTTCGCGTCGACCAGCCCGTCATCACGGCCAGCGGAATGCCGGCCACATTCTGGCGCTACCTGCCACAACGCCCGGAACTGCAGCCGACCCCGACCCCCCGGAACTGGCCGACCCACTCCGCCGCATCCACGCACTCGGCCCACCGCCCCGTCCGCTGCCCAGATGGGACCCACTCCGTGTCACCCGCTCCCGGCTCCAGCGGGCACCGCACGACACCCCTCCGGCAGCCCTCGCATTCCTTCGCGACCTCGCCGACCGCCTGGCAGACGAACTGCCCCGCCTTCCCTTCGCCCTGCCCCGTACGGTCATCCACGGTGACGCCCACATCGGCAACATGCTGCGCGCGCCCGGCGGCCACGCCGTCCTGTGCGACCTGGACTTCATGTCCCTCGGGCCACCCGAGTGGGACCAGGCCGCTGACCAGGCTAGGGACGTGTGTGGACCCGGACCATCCCCGCGGGCGCGGGAAGCAGACGATGTTGGAGAACCGCTGCGGCAGTTAGTAATCATCTTGTACGCCATTCCGACTATCGTTGCGGTATGGAGAGTATGTCGCGTGACATCTTTGCGCCCGACAGTGTCAATCCGCTGTGTCAGCTCTCCCTGGAGCAGTTGCGACGTCGTACGAGCATGAAGTGGCGGACGCATCCGGAGGACGTACTACCGCTGTGGGTAGCCGAGATGGATGTCCCGCTGGCCGAGCCGGTCGCGCGGGCGATCACCGACGCGGTGGCACTCGGCGACACGGGCTACCCAGCCGGGACGGCGTACGCCGAGGCGCTGGCGGAGTTTGCCCGCAAGCGGTGGGGCTGGGGCGGGCTGGCCGTGGAACGCACAGCGATCGTGCCCGACGTGATGTTGGGCATCGTCGAAATGCTCAAGCTCGTCTCCGGACCGGGCGATCCCGTCGTCGTCAACTGCCCTGTGTATCCACCCTTCTACCAGTTCGTCCGGAACCTTGGACGGCCCATCATCGAGGCACCGCTGGACACAGAGGGGCGGATCGACTTCGCCGCGCTGGAGGACGCGTTCGGGCATGGTGTCCAGCGCGCAGGCCGACCGGTGTATCTCTTGTGCAGCCCGCACAACCCGACCGGAACCGTACACACCGCTGCTGAGCTCACGCACGTCGCGCAGTTCGCGCGGACACACGGCGTGCGGGTCGTGGTGGATGAGATCCACGCCCCGATCATGGCGGCGGCCGCATCATTCGTGCCGTATCTGAGCGTTCCCGGCGCGGAGAACGGACTGTCCCTGATGTCGGCGTCCAAGGCGTGGAACCTGGCCGGGCTCAAGGCCGCCCTCGCCATCGTCGGGCCCGACGCGGCCGACGACCTCGCCCGCATGCCCGAAGAGGTCAGCCACGGCCCCAGCCACGTCGGCATCATTGCCCACACCGCCGCCCTGCGCGACGGAGGCGACTGGCTCGACGCAGTGCTGTCCGGACTCGACGACAACCGCCGCCTACTGGCCGGCCTGCTCGCCGAGCACCTGCCCGCCGTCGGGTATGAACCCGCGCAGGCGACCTACCTGGCGTGGCTGGACTGCCGCGGGCTGGGCCTCGGGGACGACCCCGCCGACGTCTTCCTTCAACGCGGCCGTGTCGCCCTGAGCTCCGGGGTGGACTTCGGAACCGGCGGTGCGGGCTTCGCCCGTATGAACCTGGCCACCTCGCCGGAGCTGATCACCGAGGCAGTCCGGCGGATGGCCGCAGCCATCGCCTGACCGCCCGGCGCGCACGGTGAATCAGGGCCATGAGGGCTGCCGACGCACCGAGTCATGCACGCTTCTGAGCTCGGCAGGGCCTCCTGAGCTCACCGTGGCCGTGGTGGCGCAGAGCGTCAGAAGAGTCCGCACCGGCCGTCGGTCCGGACTCGGGTGTGCAAGACGCGGGTGAGCGAGATGCTGCCCATAACGGACAACTGTCGGGATTGGAAAGGGTTTTGACGGTTGATCGGGGCAGCAAGACCGATCCATCACGGACTGGAACTTCCTTCGAAGGGCGCGCAGCCGCACCAGGGGCGGCCGAGCTGCTGGTGGGCCGCGACGAGCCGTGCGCGGTAGTCGGTCCAGGCGAAGCTGCGCCGTCCGCCTTGTTTGTGGTCGCGGTGGACGATCGGGCGGTAGATCAGGCGCGAGCGTTCGCCGGGCTTGTAGCAGGCCAGGGCCGCGATGGAGATGCGGTGCTGGGAACGCCCACGGACCTTGACGATCGGCTTGGCCCCGCGGCGGGACCAGGTGTGCGCGGTCGGCGGCGTCATCGAGAAGCCGGCCTCGTCTTCGAAGACGAGGTAAGCGTCGAGCGCCGCCGTGGCGCTTCCGCGGACGGCCAGGTCTCCTTCACCCAGCCCCCGGTGGCGCGAGCCGCGTTGATCTGCCCTGCGACGTCCGCGGCGAGAGTACCCGGGGCGTCGCCGACCGCCTCGTCGACCAGCAGCGGGAAGACGGTCACGTCCACGGTGGCGCCGGTCGCGGTGCGGCACCGCACCGCCGGGCACGGAGCCATGGCGCGCACCGGGGCCGACCGGGCCACGAAAGCCCGCAGCGTGGCGTCGTCCAGGTCGGCCAGCGACGCATCGAAGCGCCGCAGCGCGTCCGGCGCGCCCAGCTCGGCGACGAACGCGACCCGGGCGGTGGGGGGTTCGGCGTCGGTACCGGTGGGCGTCGTGGACCGGAAGTCCCGTACCTCGACGCGCGGCGCCGGGGTGTCCCCACCGGTCAGCGGGTGGAGAAGCTGCAGCGCGTCCTGGTGGCGCAGCACCGCGCAGACGTCGCGCAGACCCGCTGCCAACCGGTCGATTGCGGCGTCGCCGATCGCATACGACGGCTGGATCCGCAGTGTGTGCGGCGCGCTGCCGGTCGGCATCAGCCGCAGGCCGTCCTTGCGCAGCAGGAAGCCCGAGACGGCGAAACCGAAGAACCCGCCGCGCGCGTAGTTGCGGATCACCGCCGAGCTCGCCGCCGACTGGTCGGTGAACTCGAACCCGAGCAGCAGACCGCGCCCGCGCACGCCGCGTACGACGTCACCGAACTCGGCGTGGACCTCTTCCAGGGCGCTTCGCGGCCGCGCCCCGCGCTCGGTGGCCAGCCGGTAGGCCATTCCGCCGTCGTGTTCCAGCATCTCCAGCACCTTCTCGGTGACCGAGCAGGAGAAGCTGCCCTTGGCATACGTCGAGCTGTGCAGCAGTTCGAAGTCCTTGACGTACGACGACTGCCGCACCAGCAACATCGACGTCTTCGCCATCGACGTCTTCGCCAGGCCGCCGCCGACGCTCTTCGCCAGGGTGTAGTAGTCGCCGGTCAGGCCGATGTGGGCGCTTGCGAAGAAGGACCCGGTGCGCCTGGCGCCAGTCTGGATCTCGTCGACGACGAGTGGGCAGTCCAACGCGCGGCACACGTCGGTGATCCGTTTGGCCTGCTCGGCGGTGAGCACGTTGATGCCGCCCTCGCCCTGGATCGGCTCGACGACGAAACCGGCAACGAACGGCACGGCCCGCCACCGCACTTCCACGACGCCGCTCTCGGCGACGACGTCGAGCACGTTCGGCTGCTCCGCCTCGACGTACTTCAGTGCCTCCTCGGGCCGGTCCGCGGGGACGAAGCGGGCACGCGCCCCGAGTGCCTGGAACGGCAGCCGGAACGTCGGATTGTGGGTGAGTTGCAGGCTACCGACCAACTTGCCGTGGAACCCGCCCTCCAGTGCGAAGAACTCCGGTGCCCGGCTCAGTGCCTCCGTGTTGCGCCGCTGCACCTCCTCCAGCACCATGTCGACATCCGCGCCCGGCCCGGCGAGTTCGGTCGCGGCGATCGACAACTCGGCCGTGCCGCTTGACACTTGCTCGCGCGCTTCCGATTCTGGGCGGCGACGAGACCCGCCGGGGCCGCCCGCGCTGGGAACAGGACCCGGGAGCCGGCAAGTGGGTGGCGCCACGGTGAGTTGACTTCACCGAGACCGATTAGTACACGTAAGGCCACCCGTTGTTCCACCCCAGGTAATTGATCCCCAGCTCGGGAGTGCCGTTGGCCCGGCCGTCGTAGTAGTGGTAGATCAGCAGGTCGTGGTTGTCCGCGTCGTCGTGAACAACGGACTGCCCACCTGGGCCGATCACCCAGTTGTCGTGCGTGCCGAGCAGCAGACTGCCGCCGTCTCCGACCAAATTGCGTCCGGCTTGGTCGATGTAGGGGCCGTCGGGTGAGGTCGAGCGGCCGACATGGATGCTGTAGGTGCTGTTGACGCCCTTGCAGCAGTAGTCGAAGGACACGAACAGGTAGTAGTAGCCGTCCTTGTAGTAGACGAAGGGCGCCTCGACCGGGTCGGGCCAGACGTGCAGCCGCTGCGCCAGATGGCGGATCCGGGTGTCCGTGATCGACGGTCTTCCGGTCTGGGGGTCGAGTGCGATCATGTAGATGCCGAGCCTGAACGACCCGAACGTCAGCCACCATTTGCCGTTCTTGTCCACCAGCAGGTTGGGGTCGATGGCGTTGAAGTCAAAACCCGGGTAGGGGGAGGTGAGGATGGGCGCTCCGGTGTCCACCCAGGTGCCGGGCTGTCCGGTGTCACTCGTGGCGAGCCCGATCCCTGAGTTGTTGGAACCGAAACTGGACACCGAGTAGTACATCCAGTACTTGCCGTTGTGGAACGAGACATCCGGTGCCCACACGTCGTTGGAGGAGCTGAACCGGCTCCACCAGGCCGGAACGTGGTCGAAGGCGGGTCCCAGCCGCCTGAAGTTGATCCGGTCGTCGGATACCCGGAGTTCGACCTGATTGTGCGTGGAGGCGACCAGGTACTGCCTCCCGACCTTCACCATGGAGGGGTCGTGCACGGACGTGTCCCCGCTGACCGCTCCCGGCAACGGCCAGGCCTGCACGGCAGCTGCAGCCGGTCTCGTCTGCACGGCAGTCGGCAAGGACATGACCAGTGCCGCGACGGCGACCAGCGCGCGTACACGATGACCGCTTCCCCCACCGGCCCGCTTCCCAAGGCCACCAAACAAGGTGATCACCTTCCTCTGCCCTCGTGTCGGGCTCGCCCAAGGATGACCACTGGGTTCGTTGAGAACCGCATGGCCAATTCCTCCGTTACCGGACCCTGTTGCTCTCCCGGTAGGACACCGCATGCCGTCAACCGCCGACAGGGCTCGGGTAAGGAATTCACCGGATCGGCGCGCGCATCGGTCGCACGTGCCATTCCGCTTGCTCCCTCTGGCCGAGGCCCCCCGGGGCTCCTCCCGGTATGCGCCCAGGGCGATGCGCTGAGCGGTCTCGGTGAAGTCAACTCACGGCAATCCACGCGGTCAGCAGGAAGCCTGTCTCGGAACTCGTGGACGGCGCTGCCATGGGCGGAGTTGTTCACCGGGATTTGCCACGTCAGTTCCCAGCAGCGCCTGGCGACATCCAGGCGGCTGGGGAGATCCGCAAGGATGGGCTGACCCCTTGCGGCCCGACCGATCGTTCGGTTAGCTTGCGGGGGCAACTGGCCCCGAACGGTGAGTCAGCAGATGACGCAGGCAGACACGGAGCGCACCGAGGAGGGCGACGACCTCCGCACCCGGGTCGCCGACGTGCTCCGAAGTCTGGCGCTCGACGAGCAGTTGAAGGCGCAGATACCGACCGACCCGGTGCTCGGCCCGCTTGTCCGGCGCGCAGCCCGCCGGTACGTGGCGGGCGAGACGGCGTCCGAGGCGTTGACGCGTATCGCCGAGATCAATCGGCGTGGGCATCGCGCCACCGTGGACTACATGGGCGCGGGAGTACGTCGTGTACGGCACCGAGTGATGGCTGTACGTCTGCAACCGGATCGCTGAGGAACCCGAGCGGCTCTTCCGCGCCGTTGCCGATGCCGCAGGCGACTAATGGCTGCTTGGTAACGCTGTGATCAGGTCTGGCTGAGTGCGAGGTTGTGCATGTGAGCGACGCTGCTGGTGGCCCAGAACACGCTGTCGCCCTTCAGGCGGCAGTCGCGCAGGATCCTCCAGTTCTTCATCCGGGCGAAGTCGCGGTCGACGCGGGCGCATACCCGGCGATGTGCGGTGTTGTGAGCCTCCTTCCAGCCCGGCAGCCGTTCTCCGGCAGGGCGGCGGTGCGGGATGAGCGTGTTGGTGCCCTGGCAGCCGCCGTCGGCGAGCGCGGTCGCGGCACCGCAGGTGTCATCGATGCCGGACTCAGTGAAGGCGATGCAGTCGTTGCGGCTGCCGGGCAGCGGGCGGCCGACTGCTGGCACCAGCCGGGTCTCGCCCTTGATCAGCACCTGCAGGTTCGACGAGTATCGGTAGTTCTTGCTGGAAGCGGCCAGCGACCGGTCCGGAGTGGGCACCAGGGTGCCGTCGACGATGAGTACCTGGCTGCGGCCCGGTTTACGGCGGGCCGGGGCCAAGGTCAGCAGCGGACCGTGCCGGCTGACGATCCAGCCAACCACCGCCGGAGAGATACCGAACAGCACGGCCAGCTGCCATATGGTCAGGTTCGTGCGGCAGCACACCGCCACCAGCAGCACGCAATCCTCCAAGGTCAGCGCCCAGGGCCGGCCAGTCGATCCGGTGCGACCGCGGGTCCGCCGACCCGGCGGACAGCTCGCCGGTCCCCTCGAGCCGGGCCGCGATGGCGTGCATGTACTGCACGTGCGCCGAGATCTCCTCCGGCGTCCACTGGTCCATGGGCACGTCGTTGACCGAAGCCGGAGCGCCGCGGTAGTGCTTGAGCAGCAAGTACTTGGCCATCGTGTTTCTCCTCGATGCTGTGCGACCCATTTTGGTCGCGTTCACCGCGGGGACGGAGCCGGGCACGGATTCTCGACATCGCCGTCCAAGATTTCTGGGCCCTCGTGGATGAGCCTGGGTGCGCCGTCTCGCGGTGTCCGGGTCCACGGCGTGGTGCGAGGGCGAGACGGAACCAGGCCTTCCAAGATCAGCAGCCACCAAGCAACTGAATCAAGAGAAGGCCTCGCGTGCGTCACTGTGCGTGTGGTCCTGGCGCGTCGCGGTGTGCTCGGACCAATGAGTTGTTCGGCGTGGAGGACATGCACGTCCTCGACGTCACCCGCGATCACCGACCCCGGCCCGCCCAACGGTGTTCTACGTGGTGAGGCGGACGAGGCGTTTGTAGCAACAGAGTGTCGTTGCGAGGCCGAGAAGGGCCAGGTAGTTACAGGGGGCGCCTTCGTAGCGTGGTGACGAGCTGCGGTGGGGCCGCTCGGCGTGCTGAGCGCGGGTGCGGCCCCGTGCCTCGGCGGTGTACCGGTCCATGGGGCGGCGGTCAGTGCTTCATCTCCCCCTCGTTTCCGTGCCGTGCGACCCCTTCGACCAGCCTTCCGGGTCGACTTCGCCAGCCGGGGTTAGGACCGCAGGGCGCGCAGTGAGCCGGGCGTGCGGCCACCCAGAGCCACTGCGGTGCGCACCAGATGCGCTTGGTCGGCGAACCCGGTTCGTGCGGCGATGTCGGCGGCCGGATGAAACGGGATCTGCAGCACGGCCTCACGAAGCCGATGCCAACGGCGCAGCATGGTCAGCGAACCTCCGAGCTGCTGAACGGACAGCTGGCGCAGCCGTCGTGCTGATATGCCGACCACGCCCGCCAACTCGTTGATGTCGGCATCGGAGTCCAGGAGGTCCAGCACTTGTCGCAGTCGCGGGTCGACCGGCGGCGCGTCCCCGAGGACTTCGCGCAACGCCCCACGCAGTCTGAGTGGATCCAGCTCTCCACGTGCTGCCGTCTGGAGCCGGCGAACCTGGGCGTGCTCCATGGCGTGGACGCACGCCTGCATGGCGGTATCGATCCGGTGCGGGTCGACCCAGAGCGAGGTGAAACCGGCAGGGCAGTGGACCATGCGCCGGATCCGTGGCGCGATCACGATCCCGAACGCGGTGGTCACCCTTCCGCGGTGGTCGGTGACCAACAACGGACCGTCCCAGGAGAGCACCAGCTGCCACGCCGGGTTGTGGTGCGCAGCAGTCGTGTGGCCCGAATCCTGTGTGTAGCGGGCGAACTCGGAGCAGACCGCGGCGGACGACGTATTGCCGTTGCGTTCAAGACGCCAGGACCGGAGTCGATCGACCATGCCATCATGTTGCCATTTGCCACTGTGATGCTCGGTGTTCTGCTCGGCGGTACGGGCTTGCTGCACTGGGTTAGGCCTGCCGCCTTCCGTTCTCTCGTACCGGACTGGATGCCGCTACCCCGCGCCATCATCGCCGCGTCGGGTGCTCTGGAGATCGCTCTGACCGCAGGCTTGTTCCTGCCGTCGGTACGCGCAGCGGCGGCGATGGGAGCCGGCGCCCTCTTCCTCGCCTATCTGGTCCCTCATGCCGACGCGTTCCGGCGCGTGTCCCGTGCCACAACCTGGTCCGACCGGCCCATCGGTATCGCCGTTCGGCTCGCCGTCAATCTCGGCTACGCCGGGTGGGCGTTTGCCGTGGGACGTGAGTTCCTTCGTTGACCTCCACGGCAACGTGCTCCGCCACCAGCTAACCGTCCTGGAGCGGCAGTTGCATGGGAGGCGGGTGCGTCTCCCGCCCGAGGAACGGGTATTCCTCACCACGCTGCTCAAGTCATTGCCATGCGAGGTGCTTCGACGCCTGCGGCTCCTGGTGCGGCCAGGCACGACCATCTCACTCACCATGTCATCTGCATGGGCTCCTCGGCGGCGACCCGCGCCATCTCCTGTACGCCCTGCGCGAGTTCGAGAACTTCTACAACGAGCAACGAACTGACAAACCCTTCCAGCGCGAGCAGGTCGACATCGCACCCGCGCAGGTGCGTCCATCAGGCGTGCCCTCGTTCGGCGCGCCTTCACCGAAGGAGCTGGACATGAACGACACCACCTACACCCCTGCCGCCACCTCGTGGCGCGGCCGGACGGCAAGGTCGCCACCGAGGACGGCCGCGTGACGGCGTCGCTGTCCATGCCCAAGGCACTGGGCGGCGACAACGGCCCTGGCACCAACCCGGAGCAGTTGTTCGCCGCCGGCTATGCGGCTTGCTTCAGCGGGTCAGCGGGTCAGCGGGTCAGCGGGTCAGCGGGTCAGCGGGTCAGCGGGTCAGCGGGTCAGCGGGTCAGCGGGTCAGCGGGTCAGCGCGATGATCACGAAGACGACGCAGAAAGCTATGATCCCGCCGGAGCAACCCAGGGTCCGCCCCACGCCCAGAGTGGTCCTGGCGTTGCCCGGGGGGTGGGCCGTCGCTTTCTCAGGGTGCTCGGCGGTGTAGTGCACGGTGGCGAAGGTGCCTTTGCCCCGCGTGGCTGGTCCGCCCCTCTCGTCGAAGCGCACGGTCCGGCCCTCACGTGTCGTGAACTCGTAGACGTGGTACAGCTGCGGGGTCTCCCCGCTGAACTTCGTGTACGTACGCAGGCAGCGCGCCTCCGCCGTCAGCCCGCTGTTCCAGGCCCGCTCGACCTCTCTGGAGCGGTGGACCGTCTTGACCGACATGGACAGCGCCTTGGCAATGATCGCCGCGGGTACCAAGAGCAGCGCAATGTCCATCATCACTGTTCCCCGGCGTCCGACGCGCGCACCCCGCCCTGCCCGTTGCTACGGCGGTGTGCGCAGACGTTACCGGACCGGCAAGCAGCACGTGATCCGGCGGACGAGGAAGGACTTCCCGATCAGGAAGTCAAGCAGCCGCCGTGACTGGTCAGGGCCACGAAGTCAGCCGAGCAGGGGGAAGGGCAAATCGGCAATCCCGAGACGGCGGCTGTATGGGCCCCGTTGCTCGCTGAGCTCGACCGCGCCGGTTCGCCACGTGCCGGACTGGTCTGCCTCTCGCCGCCTGGATTCGGCGCGCCCCTGCCGGCCGGGTTCGGCGCGACGGTCGGCGAATATCGTGACTGGCTGATCGATGCGCTGGAGGACCTCGGGGAACCCGTCGACCTGGTCGGCCACGACTGGGGCGGCGCACACGTTCTGAATGTCGCCGTCAGTCGGCCGGAGCTGCTGCGTAGTTGGGCGAGCGACGTCATCGGGATATTCGACCCGGGCTACGTCTGGCATGAGTCGGCCCAGCGTTGGCAGACCCCCGGAGCCGGAAAAGCCGACGTCGCCGAGCGGTTCGGCGGGGCCGTCGAGACGCGCGTCAGGTCGCTCGTCGAGCTCGGCATGAGCAGGCCGGTGGCCGAGCGGATCGCCGCGGCACAAGGCGAGACGATGGGCCAGGCCGTGCTCGCGCTCTACCGCTCCGCCGCGCAGCCGGTGATGGCCGAGCTCGGCCGGTACCTGGAGCATGCGTCGCAGCGGCCTGGCTTGGCGCTCCTTGCCACCGAGGACCACGTGGTCGGCACCGACCGGCAACGCCGGCGCGCGGCCCGTCGCGCAGGCGCCCGCGTCGAGACCCTGAACGGGCTCGGCCACTGGTGGATGACCCAGGACCCCGCGCGTGGCGCCCACGCTCTGACCACGTTCTGGGCGCAGTGCTGACGGGCCGGAGGCAGCAGGCTTCGGCCGCTGGGGCGTCAAGGCCCTGGCCTCGAACGCTGCGGCATCCGCGCCTGCGAGAAGGCCGGTCCCAGCCGCGGCTGCCCTTGGCGACGGTCTCGGATGCCTTGACGCTCAGGGAGTCGCCACTGGGCGTCGTCCAACCTGGATTTGCAGGCCACGGGCTGGCGTGGGCCGAGGCCAGGGTGCTCGTGCCGTCCGGGTGCTGCACCGAGGAGGTGGACCGGTCAGAGTGATTGCGGTGGATAAGGCCCTTGAGCGACCGGGCACCTGGAGGTTCCCTGCTACCACCTTCCTCTGCACCGGCCACCTGTCATATTCGGCGCGCCACACGTTGCCATGTCGTCTCCCTCTCCGGCATAGCGGGTTCGGTCGAAGCCGGTGGGCCGGCCGCCGCGGCTTCCACGGCGTTGCCGATCGGCCCGCTGATCCCGGCGCTCGGGAAGATCCCGTTGATGACCTTGCGGTGGCACGTCCATCGCCCGCCCCGTCCGGTCTTCTTCGGCAAGTACGGCCCAAGCCGGGCCCACTCCCGATCCGGCAGACAACCTCGCCCCACGCCAGCCGGAACGCCGTCAGCACGGCTCGGACACGCGATCCGTCGGACACGCCCACCAACCGCAACGACCCGGTCGGACCGCCCGACACGGCACCAGCCAGTCAGTCAGTCACTCCTTTGTGTCAGCTCCTCTTAGCCGACCCGCACCACGTACTTGCCGCGCACCCCACCGGCCTCCAGGGCCCGATGCGCCGCCCCAATGTCCTCCAACGAGAAGACGGTGTCCACCTTCGGGCTCAGCACCCTGTCCGTCACATGCCGGGCGAGGTCGTCGAAGAGCGTGCGCTTCGGGTTGCCGCTGAAGAAGCGCACACGGCCGCGCCCGTGCACGGTGCTCGCCGCGATGGAACCGACTGAGACCAGGGGGCGCGACAGGTCGAAGGTGATCGTCACCATCCGGCCGCCGGGTTTCAGCAGGCGCCGGTAGGTGGGCAGTTCGCTGCCCACGGTGTCGAGCACCACGTCGAACCGGCCCAGTTCGTGCGGTGCGACCGCCCGGTGGTCGACGGCGTGTCGCGCTCCCAGCCCGCGCACGAAGTCGAGGTTCGCGGCGCGTGCGAGACCGGTGACCTCGGCGCCACGCGCCCGTCCGAGCTGTACGGCCACGTTGCCGACCCCGCCCGCCGCGCCCCGTACGAGCAGCCGTTCGCCGGGGCGCAGCGCGGCTATGTCGCGCAGCGCCGTAACGGCGGTGGTGCCCACCGGCAGTGCGGCGGCCTCCACCAGGTCGAGGCCGTCTGGGACGCGGCCTAGCCGGTCGGGCCGCAACGTCACGTACTCGGCGGCGCTGCCGAACCCCGAGGCGCGGCCCAGCACGCCCCATACCCGGTCGCCGAGCGCGATCCCGGTTGTGCCGGTGCCGAGGGCGGCGACCTCGCCGGTGAAGTCGAGGCCGACGCGCTGCGGGAACTTCCGGCCGGTCACGAATCGGACCCGGCCGGACCGGGCCGCGAGCTCGCCGCCATTCACGCTGAGCGCGCACACACGCACCAGCACCTCCCCTGCCGCCGGTTCGGGGCGCGGCACCCGGCCCACGTACAACACCTCCGGACCGCCGAAGCGGTCGAACAGTGCGGCTTTCATCGTCCGGTCCATCGTCTTCACCTCTGCCAGGGCTGTGCGGGTGTTTCGGCGCCGAGCGTAGGCTGCTAACCGGACACCACCGTCCAGTTATGCCGGAGGTGAGAGACAGTGACGGCGAAATCCTCTCGGATCACGGGCTCTGGCAGGCGACAGACCGTGGCACGAACGGTCGACCCCGGCTCGAAAGCGGAGGAGTGCGGGCTGCGCGCCGACGCGCGGCGCAACCGTCGGCAGATCCTCGCAGCCGCCCGCGAGGTGTTCGCCGAGCACGGCATCGACGCACCGATGGCCACCGTGGCCCGACGGGCCGGGGTCGGCGTGGCGACGCTCTATCGGCGCTTCCCTACCAGAGACGACCTGGTGCGGGCCGCCTTCGCACACCAGATGGAGACCTGCGCCCGGGCTCTCACGGAGGCCGTGGACAACCCCGATCCGTGGCTCGGCTTCCAGCGTCTCGTCGAGACGGTGTGCGCACTGCAGAGCGAGGAACGGGGGTTTCCGGCGGCGTTCGTCACGGCGTTCCCCGACGCCGCGAACGACCATGCGCCTGTACGCGCCCGGGCCGAGCAGGAGTTCGCGACGCTCGTCCGCAGGGCGCAGGCGGCGGGCGCGCTACGCCCCGACTTCCACCCCTCCGACCTCGCCGTGGTCCTGTTGGCCAACGGCGGTCTGCTCGCCGCGCGGCCCGGTGATCGCGCGGCGTCCCGGCGCCTGGTGGCCTACCTCCTCGAAGCGTTCCGCGCCCGGCCCACCCGGGGAGTGCTGCCCCCGCCGAGCGCGGCGCGCCTGGACTCCCTGCCACTCGCCAGCGACACCGCCCGTCCAACCTGATCCACCGGACAGCCCCTGGCTAGCGAGGCAACGCGGCTCGCATCCCTTCGACCGGGCAGGCGCGAACTGGCTCGAACCGGAGCACGCGGGCGGACATCAGCTTGGGAAGCGACGGCGCTTGAACGAGGAAACGCCATCTGACCTGTACCTGTGCGTTCCTGGGCGAATCCGTCCAGGCGTGTGGCGCACCGCAGCCGTGCCGGCAAGACGCAGATCCCGAATGTCAGACCTCGGCCCTATGGTCTCCGCATGGCTGAAGAGACCTTCGACAAAAGGAATCGCTTCCGTGAAGAGGCGGTCAACCGAGGCGTGCCGCTGGCCGAGGTGGAACGGTGGATACGTGCCGTCCGCCCGGCCGCGATCCTGGGGCAAGGCGGGGAGGGGCCGGTCGTGGCGCAGTTGGGCGGCTACCCGATGCTGCCGGTCGGCCCCCCGGACCCCCGGTTCCCCTTCGTCGCGTCAGTCGACTGCGCGACTCTGCCCCGGGAAGCGACGGATCTCCCCCTGCCGTCCGATGGGCATCTGCTGTTCTTCGGCGAGGCCGACGTGGGCTTTGACGGCGTGCTGCCCGAGTTGGTGATGTACGTGGCCGCTGGGACGCCTGTCACGGAGCGAAGGGTCGAGAAGGAGTGGTACACGGTCCTCCCCCACAGTCAACTCCGCGCGGCCTGGTGCGAGTTGTCGGCGCCTACCAGCGGCGAGCTGGAGACCGAGTACCCCCACGCCGACGAACTGGACGGCACATGGACCAACGCGTACGGCTACCGCCTCGGCTCGCTGCAAATCGGCGGATACCCCAAGATCGCTAACTGGGATCCCGTCGGGGTGGCCAGGGAAGCAGCAACCGAGGAGGCCGGCACTGATGAGGAGGCGCTCGATGATGACTGGGTGCTCCTGGCCACCTGGAGCTGCGATGACGACGTGAAAGAACTGGACCATGGCCTGATCCACTGGGTGATCCGGCGGGAGGATCTGGCCGCACTACGCTTTGACCGGGTGTACGTCTACGTGCACATGATCTAATACGTGCTCGCGCGCGGTCGGCTGCCGGCCGCGCAGATCCGCGACCTCGCAGCGCTGCGCGAAGGGGCCGAAGTGCGCTTACCGGACCGGCCACATGCCAATCACCCTGGTCCGCGGCCAAGCCGACTGCACCTGGGACGAGCGGCTGAACGAACTCGGGCCGGCTGGAAGTTCTGCGTCCCGATCACACGGAGAAGTCCGAGCTTCTCCCGTGCATCGGTGCTCTCGGTCGGGAAGAACGCCAGGGCGGGCAACGAGGCCATGGGACAGATGATCGCCGATCATCCCGGCCGCTTCGGCGCGTTCGCGCTGCTGCCGCTGCCGGATGTCGACGCGGCCCTGGCAGAGATCGACTACGCGCTTGACGTCCTGCGCCTGGACGGCGGCGGGATGTTCAGCAACCACGAAGGCGACTGCCTCGGCGACCCGGCCTTCGAGCGAGTCTTCGCGAAACCCGCGGAGCGCGACGCGCTCGTCCACGTGCGCCCGACCGCGCCGTCGGGCAAGGACCAGCCGACCTTCGGACTGCCGATCGCGCTCTACGAGTACCCCTTCGACACCACCCGCATGATCGCGAGCCTGGTGTGGGGCGGCACCCTGGCTCGCTACCCCGGGCTACGGCTGATCACCTCGCACGCCGGCGGAACCGTTCCCTGCCTTGCCGAACGCCTCGCCGTGGCCGGCGCCAACTTCAACCCGAAGCTGGAGGTACGCGACGCGCTGCGGAATCCGTACTACGACGTCGCGTTGTCGGCCAACCCGCACACCTTGGCCGCGCTCTCCTCGTTCGCCCCGACAGAGCCACATCCTCTTCGGGACGGACTACCCGTTCATGCCCGAGGAGAAGACGCCGCAGCCGTTCTCCAGCTCCGCACCCTGGCCGCCGACAGTGACCTCGACGCCTACCTGCGCTTCCATGCCGCGCGTGAGCACCAGCGCCTCCGTCTCACTCCCAACCAGCAGCAATACGGCCTCAGCGGCTCATCACGATCTTCCCTCGACCGAACCGCACCCCATCCAGGAAGGCGATGTGTCATATGCGAAAAACTCACCTTGTAGGTACCTGGCCAGGCCTGTCCGCGCCGGATGCCATGACCACAGCTCTCCGGCGTGTTGGCGCGCACCTTCTTCGTATGACTGACGGCGAGACTGGAGACCGAGCGGTCTGGGGCTCGCGCACCATCGAATGGCTCCGCGCGAACCCCGATGTCGAACTGATACACGACGGCGTCTACGCCGACTACGGGACGGGCCCGCTGTTCCGCGTGCGTGAAGACCGAACGTTGGACCCGAGGAATCTGCACCTCAACTACTTCCACACGTTCGTCGAGAGCTTCCCGGCTTTCAAATACCTCCGTGATCAGGCCGGCCATTCCGACATCAGATTCCAGGTCGGTCTGCCTGCCCCGCTCGACCTCACCATGCTGGCTTTCGGCATGGACGTCGCTATGTCCGACCGGGTGATCCCGCAGGCATGGGCCCAGGCGACCATCGACCAGGTCAACCGCATTGTCGGCGAAGCGGAAGAGCCGGTGGTGTTCCAGCTCGAAACGCCCGCCAGCCTGCTGGCGGTGATCGGGGCACCCGACGAGGCCAAGGAGGCGGTGGCCAGGCAGCTGGCACACGACCTGCATGAGATCATGGCAGGCGCTCGTGAGGGCACTCATTTCGGCGTCCATCTCTGCCTCGGCGATCTCCAACACAAGGCCCTCGCCGAGATGCCCGACGCGCTGCCGCTTGTGCTGCTGGCCAACGCCATGGCTACCGGCTTCCCGGAAGGACGGGTCCTCGACTACATCCACGTACCGTTCGCGGCGGCGAACAAGCCGGGATCCTTCGAGGAAGACTGGTACCGGCCGCTCGAAGCGCTCACGTTGCCTCCGGAGGTGCGTTTCGTGGCGGGTTTCATCCACGAGAGCATCACCATCGAGGACCATCGCGGCCTGCTGCACATGATCGAACGGCTCGCCAGGCGCGAGGTGGACGTGGCGGCCGCCTGCGGCCTGGGCCGACGCCCCGACCCCGCGCAGGCGTGGGACGCGATGGACAAAGCCATCGCGCTGATCAACGGTGACTGATCAGCAGCGACCGAATTCAGTGGCCGACGGACCAGCGACTACTGCCATTCGCAGCTTGGTCTCGTCCGCGCTCCCGGGCGCGGCAATCGTGATCACAATCTTGAGTTCGGAGTTACCGTCGGTCAGCACATCGCAGTCCGCTGCGACCAGTCCCACCGAGGGGTGCTCAACCGTTTTGTGGTCCTCACGATGAGTGGCCACCGTACCGATCGCCCGCAGTTCGGCCCCGGCCGTATTCTCCCAGCTCAGCAACTTCCCTTCAGAGGATCCGCACCCGTGAACAACAGCCATGACCGTAGGACTTCGAGTCGACTCTGAATCAAGGCGGGGAACCGGGCCATGACAGAGGACCACGGGCGATCGCATGGTCAGCATCGGTGAGGTGAGCAAGCGCACGGGAATCTCGACGCACACGCTTCGCTTCCATGAGAAGGAGGGGCTGTTCTTCGACCCCATCCGGATCTGTTACGAGCCCGTGGGAAGTGGGAGCGGAGCATTGGGCGGCGAGGGGCTGACCTTGGTAGCGGGTGGCGGATACGTCATGTGGTCGTCGCTCGTCCAGCCTGTGCACTTTCATCACGCGAGGGCTGTGAGCGGACGGCGCCTGGCCGAATCGCGGAGTTGGGAGCCGCATTGGTTTTGTCGGCTCCCAACTCCGGACCGCTCCCCGAGCAGCCCTTTGCTCGTCCCGCGCTGACGGCCGCTCCGCCGATGCGCGGTGAGCCGGGCCTCAGCGGAAGGCGTCGACGTTGCGTTCACACCAGTCGCGGAAGGTCCCGGGGGCTGCTCCGGTGATGTTCTCGACGTCGTCGGTGACGAATCCGGCGCGGCCGGCGCGGAACAACTCGTTCAGGCTCTCCATGGCGTGCGCCTGCTCGGGCGGAGTTCCTCGCCGAATGGCAGCCTGGGCGAACTCGTGCGGAGTGACGTCCTCGAAGTCGATCGAACGCCCGGTCACCTCGGCGATGATCTCGACCTGCTCGCGCGCGGTCAGGGCCTGCGGACCAGTGAGGAAGTACCCCTTCCCCACGTGACCGTCTTCGGTGAGGGTGGCCACGGCGACGCGTGCGATGTCTTCCGGGTCGATGACCCCCTGCCGGCCGTCCCCGGTCGTGTCGACGACCTTGCCCGCTCGGATGGAGTCGAGCCACCACAAGGCGTTGGACGCGAAGCCGTTGGGCCGCAGGTAGGTCACACCAAGGCCGGACTCGCGCATGATCTGCTCGCGAGCCGCCAGAGCAGCCTGGATGGGGCCCTGCGGGAACAGGCGCGCGCCGACGGAGGATTGCAGGACGATCCTCGGCGACCCCGCGGCTCGTGCGGCGTCGATCATCTTCTTGGTCTGCTCGGTCCCGCCGCCGACCTGCATCAGGAAGACGGCCTCGACGCCCTGAACCGCCTTCGCCACGCTTTCGGGGTCGTCGAGATTGCCGACGGCGAGCTCGATCCCGGCCGGGAGGCCGGCCGCTCGGGAGGGGTCACGCACAAGGGCCCGGACGCTGTGGCCATGTTCGTGCAGCTGCCGAGCAACGGGGCCGCCGACGTTGCCAGTTGCTCCAGTGACGAGGTACATCTTCAGTTCCTTTCGGGTTGGTGGTGAAGACGTTGGTGGTGACGTCGGTGAAGACGTTGGTGGTGATTACCAGGGCACGTCGCCGTCGCGATCGGCGAAGGTGCCGGTAGGGCCGCCGGGTGCGCTGAGGGCGTAGGCGATGGCGTCGGTGCCGTCCTGGACCGAATGGCCCTGTCCGCCGCTGAGGTCGGTCGCGGTCATGCCGGGGTCCGCGACGTTGATGCGGATGTGGGGCAGCAGTCGCGCGAATCGCGCGGTCATCATGTTGATCGCGGCCTTCGACGCGCCGTACAGCGGAGTGCCCGCCACCGCTTCGATGCGGTCCAGGTCGTGGAAACGCCGGAACGACCCCAGCCCACTGCTGACGTTCACGATCCGCGGGTCGTCGCTCTTCTCCAGCAGCGGCAGGAAGGCATGGATGAGGCGGATGTAGCCGACGACGTTCGTCAGCAGCACCTCGGTCATGTCGTCCGCCGTGTAGTCCTGCGGGTCACGCAGCGGGCCGGTGATGCCGGCGTTGTTGACCAGCACGTCGAGGTGCCCGTCGGTCCGCTCGATGGAGTCAGCGGCGAGACGGACCGACTCGTCGCAGGTCACGTCCAGTTCGAGGAAATGCGCGCCGACACCGTCGGCGGCGGCCTGTCCACGCTCACTATTGCGGGCGGCGAGGTACACGCGGTATCCGGCCTCGACCAGACGCCGGACCGTCTCCAGACCGATGCCCTTATTGGCGCCGGTGACCAACGCGACGGGTGCGGATGCGCTCACGGATTCTGTGCTCATCTTCGGCTCCTTCCTGGTCCTTCCTGTCGGTCGCATATCGATCCTGGCGCTCGGTCGATCGGGCAGCGTGGCCCAGTCCGGGCCCCCCACGCCGGCGCGGGGGCGTGCCCAAAGCTGCCGGTGGTGCCGTCGCCATAGCTGAGCCATGCACCCAACGGGCGCACCTGGTCTACGCCGGGGAGCTGGTAGTCGCAGACGCCGCCGGGGAAGATGGCGTGCAGTTCGGCCTGCTGGGCCGTGGTGAACGTGACGGTGTAGTCCGCGAAGTCCATCGGCCGCTGCCGGCACTTGAGCACGTCGGAGGTCAACGGTTCACCGGCGACCTGGCGTGGTGAGGCGGCGACCGGATAGGACGCGGCGCACGGGCCGGTGACGGGGTCGGTCAGCGGGCATGTGATGCGGTCGCCGGCGGACAGGTAGCAGCCGCTGACCAGGCCGGCCGGCTTGTCGTCGGCGATCTTCTGGGTCAGGGTGCGGCCGCGGTCCGGACGGTCATCCTCCGACCCTCCGGACCCCTTTCGCGTGCGCTTCTGACCCAGGCTTGACCTGGATCTTCGGGTTCGCCATCACGGCAGGCGGCGGTGAGGGCAGCCTGGCCATCGCTCTGCTCGGCGGGTGCTGGTTCCCGCTGGCGATGACGGTGGCGTCCGTCCTCGTCGCCCTGGCGCATCTGCGCCGTCACCGCGCCGACATCCTGAACCCGTCACGAAATGCCCACGTCAGGACGTTAAACTCCCAGCTCGAAGAATTCCGTTATCCAACCGAAGGAGCGCAGACATGGCCGAGACCGGAGCCAACGTCTACTTCGACGTGACCGTGAACGACGAGCCGTTGGGCCGGATCGTGTTCAAGCTGTACGACGACGTCGTGCCGAAGACCGCGCGGAACTTCCGCGAGCTGGCCACGGGCGAGAACGGCTACGGCTACGCGGGCTCGACGTTTCACCGCGTCATCCCTGCCTTCATGCTCCAGGGCGGTGACTTCACCAACCACAACGGCACCGGCGGCAAGAGCATCTACGGCGAGAAGTTCGAGGACGAGAACTTCCAGCTGAAGCACGACCGTCCGGGCCTGCTCAGCATGGCCAACGCAGGCCGCAACACCAACGGCTCGCAGTTCTTCATCACGACCATCGTCACCGACTGGCTGGACGGCAAGCACGTCGTCTTCGGCGAGGTCGTCGAGGGCATGGACGTCGTCAAGCAGATCGAGGCCCTGGGCTCCCGCACCGGCGCCCCCAGCGCCAAGATCGCCATCAAGGAGTCGGGCACGCTGTAAGGATCCAGCCAAGTCACCTCACGAAGCTAAGCTCGTTCTTTGCCTTCCGGCCTCGGACCGTGTTTCGAACTTGCTCGGCCCACCTGGGAGTTCGCCGGACGCTATGGCGGCCTTCGCTTGATCATGTGCTCCGACCAAGGAACGCACGTGATCGAGACGAAGGCCGTGATAGCGAGTCTGCTGCCTGACGACGTGGGGAAGAAAGCGATAGCGGAAGCGTCACGCTTCCGGGGTGGATTGGGGCGTGTCTGACCGCTCGGCGCGATGAACTGTTCGAGTCGGCGGACTCGGTGCTGTGTGCGGACGGCCCTGTGAAGTCACCGGTGGATCTGACCTTGGTGCCCGAACACCGGCGTGGACACGGCGCGTTGTACGGCGGCCTCAACCACGGCCGGATCGACGTTGGTCGACTGCGGACCCTGCTGGCTGGCCTGCCGCTGCCCCACTTCGACGGCAGGCGCCTGGTCCGGCCGCGATAATATGACCGAGATGGCCCAGGTCGAGGCTCATCAGCAAGCGGATTGGTCCTCGCAGAACAGCCCTGCCACCCGGAGCCGTCAAGCCCCGCCACTTCCCGGGAGCCAGTCTCTCCTCTTGCGGTAGGAGCTTGACAGCCGCACCACGGTGGTTAGCGCTTCAGCCGCCACTGACCCACCGGCACCCGGCGCAGGTAACCGGCCCGGACGCTGTCCCGGCGGACCAGGCCCGGTTCAGGACCGTGGAGTGCGCGGGGTTCGGGGGTTCAGACCGCTCGCGGCAGGGGTTGTTCGTTCTGGCGGTAGAGGATCAGGTGCTCGTGGTAGAGGACGCCGTCCCGCACGTCGCCGGTCGCGGTGAAGCCGGTGTCGTCGAGGTAGTCGATGTGGGTACCGGTGACGGTGTAGCTGCCGGTGTACGCGCTCCTACGCTTGCCGCGCGCTTCGTCGTACCGGCCGTCGGGCAGCAGCTCCTGGCGGATGAACCCATCGGCGGTCACCCACATGCCGACGTAGGGATGCGGGCTGTTGTTACTGGTCATGGCACCATCCTGGCCCTCGCGTCAGGTCGGAGCCAGGCCGTGCTGTGTCCGGGTGCGACACACCCACCCATCGTGCCCGCGCCTCAGCGTCCGTCGCACGGCGGGGCGAGGCGGGGCGGCCGATCAAAGGCGCCGACCGCACCCAGACCTCTCCATTCCGCCGGTCGGCTCCGTGCGGACGGCAGCCACTGGACGTGACGGTCGTGGGCTGGGATGGCTGCGACCGCATCGGCCCGGTGCACGAGGGAGACTCCCTGGACAGCACGGTGACAGTGGAGTCGACCCATCCACTACCCGGATCGGGAAGCATCCTCTGGCTCGGGGTAGGGGTGAACGCGCGGTCCGGTGACTCCGACGAGCCGCGCCCGGTGCTCCGTTGGAGGTGCGCGGTCGTCATGGCCTGACCACCGCCCCCCACGAATCATCGAAGTGGAGACCGATCAGCATGCTGGATCCGCAGCCCCTGAGCGCCGCGCGTACCTTCTTGTTCGTTCCCGCCGACCGGCCCGAGTGCTTCGCCAAGGCCGCCCGCAGCGGCGCGGACGCGGTCGTCCTCGACCTGGAGGACACCGTGGCACCGGAGGCGAAAGGCGTCGCTCGCGCGAACGTCAGTGCATGGTTGCACGAGGGGCACGATGCTGTCGTCCGAGTCAATGCGGTGGGCAGCCCCTGGTATGAGGACGACCTGAACGCGCTCGTCGGTGCCCCACAAGCCGTCATGCTCCCGAAGGCACAAGAGGCCTGCGAGGTCAGTGGCACGCTGGACCGCCTGGCGGCAGCATCGCTCGTCATCCCACTGGTCGAAACCGCGGCCGGTGTCATCGCGGCTCGCACCCTGTGCGCGGTGCCCGGCGTCGTTCGCCTCGCGTTCGGGCATCTTGACCTCGCCGCCGAACTGGGCGTCGATCCAACGTCGCGGCAGGCGCTCCTGCATGCCCGGAGCGCGCTCGTCCTCGCTGCCGCGGCGGCAAGCCGCGCCGCACCCGTGGACGGAGTCACGACCGACGTCCGTGATCCCGCTGCGGTCGCAGATGATGCCCGCCACTGCCTCGAATTGGGATTCACCGGCAAGTTGTGCATCCACCCCGGCCAAGTCGCCATCGTGCACCAGGTCATGGCTCCCTCGGAAGCCGAACTGGCCTGGGCACACCAGATCATGGCCGTCGCGAGTACGGGTGGTGTGACTTCGCATGCTGGTCAGATGATCGATCGCCCAGTGATGCTGCGAGCCCAAGCCCTGATCGACCGCGCCGGGCGGCCCTGAGCTCTGCTCGCCTTCGCGTGCCACTTCCGCGATGCCCCGCTTCCGCTCTTCGGAGCTCACCCCACCCACACCACTTTCCGCCGACTGGTCGAAGCCCCCGGTATCGGCGGCGATCAGCACGAAAACACGTGGGCGTTGCCTGCGCACTGTGCGGCAGCCCGGCTGAGCGGCGCCCGGCCATCGGATGGATCAGAGGCGGGACGGCCGGTCCGTCCGGGCAGGCTCGGAGTGCTCGGCTATTCCGGCCGTGTCTACGGACTCTTCGGCGAGCGAGCGGAGCAAGGCGAAGGCCTCCGCCGTGGGAGTCGCCGGTTCCGCCTGGTAGACGACCAGCTGCTGGTCAGGGGCGCTGTTCACCGTGAAGGCACTGAACTGGATCTCCAGAACACCCACTTGGGGATGTCTGAGGGTCTTTCCCTCCTGCTTCTTGCCCTTGACCTCATGGCACGCCCACAGAGCCGAGAACTCCTCGCTCCCCGATGAGAGCTCCTCGACGACCTCAGTGACCCTCGTCGATTCGGGATCGAATCCGTACGCCGCACGGAGCTCAGCGACGCACGAGTGTGCGGCGCGTTCCCAGTCCTGATAGAACTCCCGGCCGGCCGGGTCGAGGAAGACCATACGAGCCAGATTGTCGGCGCGCTCGAATCCGCTGTGGAGCGCTGTGGCCACTCGGTTGCATGCCAGGATGTCCAAGGCAGGGCCGAGCACGAAGGCCGGTGTGTCGGGCCAGCTTTCCATGAGCCGCAACAACTGCGGACTGACGTGGGTCCGGCCCGGCGACGTACGACGGACCGCAGCAGGGGCAGCCAGCCTCCGCAGATGGCCGGCAGCCTCGTCTTCCAGTTTCAGGGCTCTGGCCACGGCGTCGATGACCTGCGGGGACGGATTGGTTTCACGTCCCTGTTCGAGGCGGATGTAGTAGTCGTTGCTCACCCCAGCCAGCAGCGCCACTTCTTCCCGTCGCAGTCCCGCGACGCGGCGATGTCCGACGTCCGGCAGCCCCACATCCTGCGGCTTCAGAGCCTGTCGCCGTGCTCTGAGGAACTCGCCGAGGGGAGTGCCACTCATTTCTTCAGGCTAGACGATCCTGCGTCACAGCCACGAAAGCCGGCGATCCGGATCCGTTTCGATGATGGCGGATCCGTACTCACGGCCTGCCCCGGACGGCAGTTGGCGACCGCTCCTGCGGGCCGTGCCCTCCGGGACGTCGACGGGGCTATTGGTCCAGCTGGCCAGGAGGCGCAAGGCCGTTTCGGACGCCGAACCGGGTTCTGTCGTGTAGATGCACAGGATCTGGTCTTCCTCGGAGGGGAGCGCCATCGCCTGGTAGCTGACGGTGACCTTCCCGACCACGGGGTGGTGGTAGGACTTGGCTCCGTCGGTGTGTTCATACACGTTCCGCTCGGCCCAGTGGCGGCGGAAGCAGTCGCTGTGGACGGAGAGTTCCCCGACGAGTTCGTTGAGCAGCGGGTCGTCGGGGTGGCGGCCCGCATCCATGCGCAGCATTGCCGCGGTGTCGGAGGCCACGGTCCCCCAGTCCGCGTAGAGGTCGCGTGCGTGATCGTCCAGGAAGACGAACCGCGCCAGATTACGTTCCCGCGCCGGCAACGCGTCGAAGTCGGCGATGAGGGCCTCGGCGAGGCGGTTGGCGGCCAGGACGTCGGTGCGGCGTCCGAGCACGAAGGCAGGGCAGAACGCACGGTCCACGGCGTCCAGGAGCTGGTATGTCGCGCGGCGGACGCGCTGCGGCCGGGGCGGGTGGCTGCGCGGCGGAGGGGGGTCGGGTGTGGCCAGGTCGAACAGGTGGGCACGTTCGGTGTCGTCCAGGCGCAGGGCTCGTGCGAGCGCGTCGAGCACGGGGGGCGAGGCGGTGCGGGCGCGACCCTGCTCCAGACGCGTGTAGTAGTCGGAGCTGACACCGGCCAGGTGAGCCAGTTCCTCGCGGCGCAGCCCCGGGACACGGCGCCGCGTCGTGTCCGGCATACCGGCCTGCGCGGGGGTCAGACGCGCGCGGCGCGAGCGGAGGAATTCACCCATTTCTAGGTTTTTGTTCATGCGCCCAGTGTGTGCCGCCACCGCGGACGTGGGGACCGCTGAGGGTGGCCGTGCGACACCCAGGATGTGCAGGGCGACGATAAGCCGTCCACGCGGCTGTTTGTGGTGATTCGGTGGTTGTCAGACGGCTGAAACAGCTCCATTCCATCCCCAGCCGGCAAAGAGCAAGAGAGGCCTCTGGCAATGGCTATCCTGACCGTCGATACACTCCCTGCCGATCCAGCGGGAGCAGCCAGAACCGACGACCCCGTGCCAGCCACCACCCGGGTGTGGGACCCTGCCGGGGCCACGGGAACGCCCACTGCGCGCCCTCCCTACGCTCTCGGGGTTCTGGGGAGCGCCCGTGTCTGTACCGCGGAGGACGCCACGGTAACCGCGGCACCCCAGGCAACGGAACGAGTGCGGCCTGTAGTGCGGGCCCACCCGGAATCCGACCTCGACGCCGGTGGGACCGCGCACCCTCCCCGGACCGCTGACGACGGCGACCAGCAGTGGCTGGTGGGATTCCGCTTCCGTACGCCGACGGGCTGGCTGGTGCGGCACTACTACCTCATCACCCAAGCCGAGGACGAGACCCACGCCATCCGGCTGGCAGGACAGCGTGCCCGCAGCGCGCCCGAGCGCAAGGCCCACGACTACGCCGCACTCGACGAGCGCTGGGCGGAGATCCGCCGGATCCGGCGTGATGCCCTCGGCTACTGGCACCTTTCTGCGCTCTAGCTTGATCTTTATCCACGGGCTTCGAGTGGCCGGGGACGCACCTGACGCGGATCTCTGAGCTGGTGATCCGGCACCTGGCCGCCGAGCAGGCACGCTATTCCTGACGACCGAGGGCCTGACCTCGGGTGAGATCGTCGCGCGCCTCACGCAGGTGTACGGGATGAGCGCCGTCGGCCCGGTTCGTCTTTCGGTGGCTTCCCCGAGCGCGGTGGGTGGTCTCATCCTGAGGCCGAGCCCGGCGTGTGTCCTCAGCCGCAGCGCGCCAGGCTCCCAGCGCCGCGATCGTGCCCGCTGCAAGGATGCCAGCCACTACCCGCAAGATCATGGCAAAGCCCGTCGGGGCGAGGGTGCCAGCCAGCACCGGCCCCAGGCTGGCACCGATGAACATTCCGCAGGCGTACAGCGCCAGCGCGGCGCCGCGTGTCTCTCCGGCGGCGGCGCCGACGGCCTCCACCACCGCCGGGGCGGCCGCCGCAACGCCCGAGACGAACACCAGCAGCACCGCGGCGAGCGCCAACGTCTGGCCCCCCAACACGGATGCGGCCGCGACGGCCGGCACGGTCAGCGCCATCGCGGAGGCCACCCTCGGCAGCGCGGACCATCGGCGCAGCAACGGGGTCAGCAGCGGTACCGCAACCAGGGCGGGCAGTGCCGCCGTGCGCAGCGCGAGCACCGCTCCGGGCGATCCGGCCACGCTGGGCGGACCGGCCAGGGCGACTGCGGTGTACAGAGCAACGAAGCTGCCCATCAGTGCCACCGTCACCGCGTACAGTGCCAACAGCCGGGGCCGGGACAGCAGGCGCGGCATCGCGGTGAACGCGGCACGGAAGTCGGCCGTGGCGTCGCCGCCCCCGCCGTGCAGCACGGCTCGGGCCACTGGAACGGCGCCCGCCATTGCGGCGGCGCCCAGCAGGAACACTGGTCGCCAGCCCAAAGCCGATTCCACCGCCTGCGCGGCGATCTGCATCAGCACGGCCGACGCCAGCATCCCGCTGGTCAGGCAGGTGAGTGCGACCGGGCGGTGGGCCGGGGCCAACCGCCCAGCGGTGTACGACAGTGCGGCGGGCGTGAAGGCGGAGGCGGACAGGCCCTGGACGGCTCGCAGCGTCATCGCCCAGTCCAGGCCGGGTGCGGCGGCAACTGCGGCGGTGGCGACCGCGCACGCGGCCAGACCACCAGTGATCATGGCGCGTTGACCGAAGCGGTCGGCCAGTGGGCCGGTGAACAGGAAGCCGGTGGCGTAGGCCAGACCGAAAGCAGTGGCGGTCCAGGTGACTTGACCGCCGCTGACGCCGAAGTCAGCGGACATCGGGTCGATCAGTGCGAGTACAACGTACATCTGGCCGACGACCAGGATGCCGAGGGCGGTAAGCAGGGTGACGGTACGTCGAGCCGGCACCCACGGCGCGGCAGCTGGGCTGGAGGTGGCGAGGGGCATGGCGGAAGGCTCCGGTGGGACGGCGGCCGGATGCCCGCGTGGGGGCGCCCGGCGCGGCGGGGTGGTCAGGGGCGGGTGAAGCGGTAGCCCGCGTGGTGCAGCACCTCGCCGTCGAACTCGCCGAACGCCCAGAAGCCGAGATCGTCGAGATAGTCGATGCGGGTGCCGTCGATCCAGGAGCGGCCCTGGTATGCACTGGGCCGGGCGGACACCTCGGCGACCTCCATCCTTCTGACTCGCGCCATGGCTAACCAGGCCGGTCTGCTCCTGGGTGCGCGGCACCCAGCGCACCGGTCGGGGCCGGTCACGAGTCACCCACCCATGCGCGTCGCCGCCTGTATGCCTCCGCCACGGCGATCGAGGCGATCACACCAGGCGCGCAGAACGCTGTACGTGCGGATACTGCATCCGCGCTGTTCAGAGGCCTGACGCACGGCCAGGGGTGCGTGGCTGACGTCTACGCCTCTTGTGCGGGAGCCTCTTGGAGCTCGTCGGCCAACTGCGAGCCGCGAGAACGGGAGAATCGCTCCCGCCCTCACACAACAACCCTTACGGGACGCCGTTTAAAGCGTGTTGCAGAAGGCCCTGAACAGGCTTCCTGATGTCGTTGTCAAGCCGTAGCGGTCGATGGCGGTGTGGCCGTGTGGCGGTGTAGCACCGTCGGTCACGGATCAGGGCCCACAGGACGTTGACGCATCGGCGGGCGAGGGCGAGCACGGCCTGGACGTGCTTCTTCCTTTCGGCGCGTTCAGGCTGCCGCCGATAAAGGCGAGGAACTCGACGCCGAGGATCGGGCCGATACCGGGGACGCTTTCGACGGTGTCCGCGAGTTCGTGCTCGCGAAATCGGCCCTCGATGGGCTTGTCGGTCTCGGCAATCTACTCGTTGAGGGACATCGCCTCCTCGGCCAGGGTGTGGACCAGCTCGCGATGGTCTTCTCCCCGGGGACGGCGGTGTGCATGCGGGCGACGGCCTGGGCGGCGTGGTGGAGGCCGTCGCCGCGCTGGCGGCATCCCGGTGAACGTCTCCACCCACACTCGTCGATCAGCCCCCAATACCCCACCCATACAAGGGAAATGCCCTGATCACGGCCTTCTGCAACACGCTTTGGCACGTCTTGCGGACATAGTTCTTGTCGTCCGGGGTTGATACGTCCCTGTCCCGGCGGACGATGCTCAATCGGCTGCCGAAAGTGGAACATGCCTTACGCATGCCCGGGTCGGTGTACTCGATCACCACGACGTGGTCATCGAAAGCGGACGCGTACCTGCCGCACTCGTCGTGCTCGGCGCACTCTTCGGCGACGGCGAAGTCCAGGTTGGTCCGGGACCGGCTGTCTGCGAGCTCTACGGTGTTCTTCTGGCCGATGGCCAAGCCCCGGGCGTGCGCGTGCCCAGCCAGCGACGTGATGAAGGCTTTGGCGTCGTCCGCGGTGAGCAAATTGTTGGAACGGGTGTAACTGTCGTAGTTATCAGGCTCGATGGCGTTGAAACCCTTGTCTGAGCATTCGTCGATCCAATTGTTGACCTTGACTGCCACGCGCTCGCGTTTGGCGGCGGTGCTGATGTCCAGCAGCGCCTCGTTCCAGTCCGGGTCCATGACGACCCGACCGTCCGCGTCACGCAGCAGCAGATCGGCGGGCCACTCGCGTTGCGCGTCCGGCTGGGCCTGGAAGGCGTTCACATAGCAGATGTTGTACAGGCTGGCCGCCGGGGATGCCGTGTGATCGCGGGTGACGACTACGACGCCGGGCGGCGGGGGGTAAGCACCGCCGATTTGGTAGTCGAAGCCAGCGTGGACAGGGGGCAGGCGCACCGCAGCGGCACTTGGCCGCGGCGAGTCGCAGGCGGCCAGCACAGTGACGGTTACCGCGACGACGGCGAGCACGGCCCCTGCCCAGGAGCGTCGGACATCGACGGCATGATCAGCGCTGATGGTGCACTCCAATCACATCGTAGGTGCGTCCCCGCCACGGACTACCGGTGTGCGGCATGTCGTCGGTGATGGCGAAGGTCCGATAGCTGTGGCCGTGCAGAAGTCAAACGGTTACCCGGACCGGTAGGTCACGCAGATTCCCGCCTCCTTCGGCGCCGTGGTACCGCCTCCAACACGCGGGTCGAACGGCCGGATGGAAGCGGGCGGTTGGATCCGGGAGCGGGGCCTCGTTGAGGACGAGTGCGGCGCGGGCGATGTCGCCGATCCGGCTGGGGCTGAGCGTGGTGCGCTGCAGTGTGCGCCATCGCTGCTTGAGTTCGGCGGCGGTGCGTTCTCCGAGGGCTCTCACGTGTCGCAGCAGGGTGCTGAACATGAGGGTGTCGACGTGAAGTGCCTGTTCGGACTTGCCCTTTGGGCGGCGGACGGGGATGCGGATGCCGATGCCCGCGCCGATGGAGCCCTTGTCGGCCAGGGTCGGGAGGCCATCGGCCGCCGCCTTGTACAGAGCGGGCAGGGCGTGGATGCGGGCGGCGGTTGATGTCAGGGGTGGAGCCGGGTTCGACGTCGGAGACCCGCAGCGGGGTGCCGTCGGGCGCGGACGGGAACTGGATGTTGCCGCCGAATGCTTTGTGCTTCTGGCTGAACCACAGGTCGTTGCCGTTTTCGCGGACGCCCGTGAGGCGGTCGGACTCGATCAGCGTGCCGTCCAGGATGACGTGCGACATGCCCTCGCGGTGACATCGGGCCGGGACTTCGTGCAGGTCGGGAGCCTGGTCGGTGAGGACGTCGATGCCTTCGTGCAGGTAGCGGTAGCCGGTGTCCTGGGGCACTCCGGCGTCGCGGGCCAGCTACGGACATGATCTTGTGGTGAGACCTGTTCTACCAGGGGCTTTACGTCTGCTCGAAGCCAGGTACCGCTCGTCCGATCCGCTCGGGAACGAGCGGATCGCCCCAGTCCGCGAAGGTCATCTCGCTGGGAAAACCTCACTGGCTCAAGCACCGTCGCGACGCTATCGCCGCAGATTAGGGCGTGTCGCCAACTACGGAGCTCAGACTCGTCATAGCCGCCGGTGGAACCGGGTAGATCGACCGCGTCGCAGAGAGAACTCAGTGGTGCGGCGCGGCGACAACGGCTGTGGGGCCTTCCGTCGCACGAACGGCTCGGTCATGCGAAACGCTCTGCCGGCACCGCACCGCGGTCATGGACGGTGCCACGCGGCCGCCGGGTAAACCTGCTGGATCGCGGGTTGCCCCGGAAGGCTGAAGCACCCTAGCGCGAATACGGAGGGTGATGCCACTGTCTCATTCTGTATGCATGGGCGAGTGTCACATGACAGGGGGTGGGCCATGGCGAGGAGCGCCGCGACGTTGCGGTGGACGGGTCGCCTAGTAGGGAAGTTACTCGAACGTAAGGTCGAATTGCGGGGCGTGGAGATGGCCCTGGCGGAATTGTGTGGGCCGCCGCAGGAGAGTCTCGGGGCTCGGGAGGGCGGTTTACTCCTCTTCGCCGGGTCGGCCGGGGTGGGTAAGACGGCCGTGTTGGGTGAGGCGCGGCGCCGGGCTGCGGCTCACGGGTGCATGGTGCTATGGGCGCGGGGCTGTCAGCAGCGGGCGTGCACGCCGTTCCATGTCGTGCGGGAGTTGTTTCAGCCGTTCTTCGCCGCCGTGGGGGAAGCGGAGGCGCGGACCATGCTGGGCTGCTGGTTCGACATCCTCGGCTCGGCACTGGGTTTGACGCTTCCGGAAGCCGGCCCGCCGCCGGACCCGCAGGGGGTGCAGGACGGTCTGGACTGGGTGGTCACCCACCTGTCGGCACGGCGGGCTCCGGTGGTGTTGGTGGTGGACGATGCGCACTGGGCGGACGGCGAGTCGCTGGACTGGCTAGCCGGGTTCGTAGCGCGCGTCGACGAGTTGCCGATGCTGGTGATCCTTGCCTACCGCCCCGATGAGCGACCCGCGGTCAGCTCGAGGCTTCGGGAGTTGGCCGCGCGGCATGGTTCACGCCCGTACGATCTCGCGCCGCTCACCGAGGAGGCGGCGGGCCTGCTGCTGAGCGAGTGGTTGGGCGTTGAGGTGGATGAGGCGTTTCGCCGGGAATGCTGGGCACTGACCGCAGGCAATCCGTTCGAGACCATCGAGCTCGCCGCCGCTTTCCGCGAGCGGAGCTTGACGCCCGATGCGGAGCAGATCTGCCATCTACGCAGCCTGGCTGCCCGCATCAAGGGCACCGGTTTCGTCGAAAGCATCCGCCGACTCGGCCCAGCGGCCGTCCGGTTCACGTGGGCCGCCGCCGTGCTCGGCACCGGCACCTCCCCCCAACTCGTGGCAGATGTGGCCGCACTGGCCCCGCTCGAGGCCCGGGATGCCGCCGAACAGCTGTGCCGTGCGCGAGTTCTGACCACCGCCACGGATGGCCTGGCACAGGGGTCCGCGGAAGACAGCCTGGAGTTCCGGCATCCGCTGATCGCCACCGCGGTGTATCAAGCGATCCCCGCAGCCATGCGTGTGGCCCTGCACGGACGGGCGGCCCAGCTCGCCCTCGACGCCGGGCACGGCGCCACGGCCGCCGCGCGCCACCTGTTGGAAACGCACCCCGACGGCGACCCGGCCACCGTTCAGTGCCTGCGGGACGCGGCCCGTGAGGCGCTGCTCAGCGGCGCACCGGACGCTGCCCGGCGCTTCCTCGCCCGTGCCCTGCGGGAACCGCCGCCGCCCGAGATACAGGCCGCGATTCTGTTCGAATTTGGCCGCTGCGACCTGCCCACCGACCCCGCGGCCGCCGTCAGACGTCTCACGGCGGCCCTGGCAGCACCCCAGTGCGACCCTGCGCTGCGCGAGGCCGTGGTATACCGACTGGCTCAGGCACTCGCCCACAACGACCGGCTGCCCGACGCCGTCGATCTGGTCGCCGCCGAGGCCCGCCGCACCAACAGCCCGGCCACCCGGCTGCGGATGCGGGCCGAGCACCTGCTGTGGGATCGGTTCCGCGTGGACGCGGAGGACGTGCACGGCCGCTCGCGACGGCTGGCCAGGCTCGCCGAACGGTTGGACGGGCGCCATCGAGCCGAGCAGCACATCCTGGGCCTGCGGGCCGCCGACGCCGTCATGCGCGCCGAACCCGTCGACGTGGCCCTGACCTATGCGGACAAGGCCCTCGCGCCGGGCATCGCATGGGCAGACGAGGACTGGGGCTTCGAGGTACCCGTCATCGTCGCGCTCGTGTACATGATGTGCGACCAACCCGCCCGCGCCGAGGAACTCTTCACCCAAGCCATCACCGAATTCGAACGGCACGGCTGGCGCGGATCCCCCCTGTCCCTCGCCCACACCCTGCTCGGCTACGTCTACTACCGCACGGGGCGGCTCGACCAGGCCGAGGACTGCGTTCGCGCCGGGCAGAACCTCGCCGACCGCGTCAGCGGACAGGTACCGGCCCAACGCTACGCGGCCGGCTGCCTGTTGCAGGTCCTGCTAGCCCGCGGACGCATCGACGAAGCCCAGGCCGTCGCCGCACAGCTCACCAAAGCCCAACCACGCTCAGCGACCGGGGTCCTCCCGGACATGCAAGCCGCACTTGGCCAACTCCTCCTCGCAAGCGGGCAGACCACACAGGCCGAAACCCTCCTGAGCCAGATCGGACGGACCCTGGAGGACCTCGGCATGCACAACCCCGCCTGGTGCCGCTGGCAACTCGACCTCGCCCTCGCCCGAGCCGCTCACCCCGACCGTGCCCGAACCACCGCGCAGACCGCACTCGCCCGCGCCCGCGCCTTCGGCACCCCCAGCGCCATCGGCCGCGCCCTACACGTCACCGCCCAACTGTCCGACGACGATCAAGCCCAGCCCCTGCTAGCCGCAGCCATCGACCACCTGGAGCGCTCCCCTGCCCGCTACGAACTGGCCTGCGCCCTGATCGACCACGGCGGACTACTGCTGCGGGCCGGGCGCCTGCCCGAGGCAGCCCAGCAAATGACCTCCGGTATCGAAACCGCCACCGGCTGCGGTGCAGACCACCTCGCCGAACACGCCCGCACCACACTCACCAACGGCCTCACACACGCGGGCCACTACCCGCATGTAACCACCGCACCCGTCTCACCTCCTGCGTCGCGACCGTCTCCGGGAAGCCGACGCGGACGGAGCCAAGAGTAGGAGTGACATGAATTGGATGGCGGCCTGAACATGGGAGACATCTGATGACCACGATGACTGCCCGTCTGATCGAGGTTGCTGACAGTGTGTCGGTTGACCAGGCAGGCGCGGCCTTCGACGGTGGCAGCATGGGGACCGTCTCGCCTAACGGGCTCAGCCGCGAGTTGCTGGACCACCTGGCCGCGCCGGCCGCGGACCGGGTCCGTGTCGCAACGTGCGCGGGCCCTTCGACGTCACACGGCCGCCGTCGCCACGGATGTCCTGGCCGATCAGTCCTTTCCGGCAGTGGCGATCCGGCCGGCGTAGCGCTGCGTCCAGGTGGTGTCGGTGTTGACGGTGACGACCACGTCGTAGTAGCCCTCCTGGGTCGGCCACATGACGACCCTCGTCTTGCCGTGGTCCACCGTGACCTTCTGGGTACGGCCAAGGTAGTCACTAGCGGTGAGCGTGTAGTGCACCGGCTTGGTGCCGTCGTTGTGCAACGTGAGCTTCACCTGAGCCTCGTGCTTGGTGCCCTCGCCCTTCAGCAGGTCGACATCCACGCGCGGCAGGCCACCGTCCCTCTTTCCAGCGGGCGCGACCTGGCCGGCGAAGGAGCGCACAAAGCCGTCGTTGGAGTAGATCGAGAACGCGTACTTGCCGTCGGTGGCCTTGGCGTCCCAGGTGTACTCGCGCGGCTTGCGCGCGGTGACGGTGAACGGCGTGCTGGAGAACGCCTGGTACTTGTCGGGGAAGACCTGGAAGCTCAAGGCCTTGTCCTTCGGGCCGCCGGTCAGGGTCATCCTGGCGGTGACCGTCCCCGACGCGCGGTCCTCCGAGATCGTCGCGTGCGGATGGAAGCTCAGCGGGCGCGCTTTCATGTGGTCGGCGGCGATGGACACCGACTGCTCGGCGAGCGGGTCCGGGAAGGTGGCCGGCCCCGGTTGCGGGTAGGCGAAGTCGAGCGCGCTGGTCAGGTCGCCCGCGATCGAGCGCCGCCAGTCGCTGATGTTGGGGCAGCGGAACGGCTTGCCGAGGTGGGCCGCCCAGGTCTCGAGGAACTTGATCGTCGAGGTGTGGTCGAAGACCTCCGAGGCGACGTACCCGCCGCGGGTCCACGGCGAGACCAGCAGCATCGGCACCCGCGGACCGAAGCCGAGCGGGTAGTCGCCGACGTACTCGCCCGCCGTGCCCGGCTCAGGCCACGGCGGCAGCACGTGGTCGAACTTCCCATCGTTCTCGTCGTAGTTGAGGATGAAGAGGGTGTGGTTCCAGATATCGGGGTTGCTCTGCAGGATGTCGAGCACCTTCTTGACGTAGCGCTCGCCGTGCAGGGTGTCCGCGCTCGGGTGCTCGGACCAGCCGTACGGCGCCACGATCCAGGAGACTGCCGGCAGCGGGTGTTCCGCGCCCGGCTGGCAGGCGTCATGGAGGTTTTTGAGGACCGCGTCGAGGTTCTCATCGGAGTCGTTGTTCGGCGAGGTCATGCCGGAGTAGTACGTGGCGTTGCCGCGCCAGATCAGCCCGGTGCCGGGCCGCAGCTTCGGGTCGTCGGCGCTCAGCCCCTCCGGGTCGAACCCCTTGAAGTACTTCAGCTCGTTGTCGCCGTAGTCGCCGACCCAGGTGCTGATGTAACCCTGTCGCCCGTTGCCGCTGTTGTCGGAGTAGAGCCGCCAGTCGATGCCGACCTGCTGGAGTTGCTCGGCCACCGTGATCCAGGGACGGGAGTAGTTGGACTCATCGATGTTGCCCGTCTCGCTGTTGGCGGTACCGCTCCACAGGTACTTTCGATTGGGGTCGGTCGGCCCGAACTCAGAGCAGAAGTTCTGGTCGGCGATGGTGTACTGGGCGGCGACCGAGTGATAGAAGCCCATGTAGGCGTCGCTGTGGTGGTTCATGCAGCTGGCGCCGTTGTGCTGCACCCACAGATCCCACTTACGATGGTCGACGTTGCCCCAGGCTCCGTGGTCGTTGCCCCAGGTGCCGTCGTCGACCTGTGGGGTGACGATTTTGCCGCTGCCGTCCTTCTGCTGGAAGACGGTAGTGCCGTCCTGGAACCGCAGCGCCTGCTTGTCGTTGAAGCCGCGTACGCCGGGGAACGTGCCGAAGTAGTGGTCGAGGGACCGGTTCTCCTGCATCAGGATCACGACATGCTTCAGGTCGGACATGTTGCCCTTGAAGCCCTTCGGCAAGACGTGCCTTGGCTTCGGAGCGGCGTACGCGCCGCCCGCCCCGGCGGTCCCGCCGAGCACCAGCGTCCCGGCGGCGACCCCCGCTCCCTGGAGGAACCGACGGCGGGTGGTGCCGGTCGTCGTCTCGGGTCCGTCGCCGAGCTCGGACTCGGGCGTCGAGGTGATCGGATCGGGGGCCATGGAAACTCCTCACATGGGCGTGGATAGTCGGGGCTGGGTGCTGCGGCTCGCTCATCGAAGCGAGTGGACACCAACTCCGTGTGAACTCCGGCCGAGCGATTATCAGCAGGACATCGACTGCGAGGTTTTCAACTTCTGTGTGTATGTGGTGGGGTGCGCCCTTCACGACAGCCGTAAGTCGTGATCTTCATTGCGTTGTTGGGCAGAGTCAGCCGCCGGGATGAGGACAGCCACCGGATGGCGATGATGTGTGACGACTTATCAGGACGCGGCGGCTGCGGCGCTGACATAACGCATGGACAAGTTGGTTCGGCCGACACCCAGCGGCCAGGAACGTGCTGGTCAGTGCCCTGCGGCGGCGCAACAGGGCTGCCAGGAGTCGGTGGAAGTGGTCCAGGCTGCTGGTTTGCGGGTGAAGGTAGCTGCGCGGGCGGTGGAAGCACCGCTGGAAAGCCGCCTCGGCCAGGGCGTCCCAGTACGGTTGCGAGACCGCCACCAACCGTTCGAGGGCAGACCGTGACATGCCGCTCAGGGGCCGGATCCGTGAGCATCGTGGTCAGGGCCGGCGGTGTCGATCGAGGTGATCGCTCCAATGGGATGTCGTACCAGCCGTTCTCGGCGATCGGTTGGTAGTTGGTCACGCCGGGGGCGGCCTGGTCCTCGATGGGTCAGCCGCAGCGGCCGATGGATTCCGCCGGGCGCTTGCGACCGCTCAGGACGTCCTGGTGGGTCAGTTCCTCGTGACCGAGCAGATGTCTGCGCTCCCGGATGCCTATCTGCGGTCCGGTTTCCACCAGATGGGCGTCCTGCCAGCCGTCCAGGTGCTCGCGGAACGCGTGCAGGTGCTCCCATGCCTTACGGCGGGCACTGATCTCATCCCTGGTCAGCGCCTCGGCGTCGAGCGCGTCCGTCCGCTGATCGACGGTGAGGAGGAAGACCGGCTCGGTCACCGGCAGGCGCACGGTGATGCCGTGATCACGGGCGAACCGGATACCGGTCTTCTCGGTGTGGGCTTCGAGCGCGGCCCGGATGCCCCTAGCGGACAGGTCGGCGTCGGAGGTGATGTTCGCCAGTCGACACACCAGCGTGCCGGTCTGGCGTTGGCCGTCGGGGACGACGAGCAGGCCCGCACCGACGGCGGCGAGCAGTGCGCCGTCGCCGCTCGCGTCGACGAACGCGTCGGCGGTGATGCGCTCGTTGCCGCCGCGGCTGTTGTTCACGATGTCGCTCACCAGCCCCTGCTGGTCGCGGGTCGCATCGACCACGGTGCTGTGCAGGCGCACGTTTACGCCTGCCTGCGTGTCGATCTCGTCGTAGACGAGCTTGGTGGTGTCCAGATCGAGCAGCACGAAGTGGTTGCCGGTCCAACCGACGTTCAGTCCCGCGTCGTGATCGACGCTGACGGTCTTCTCAGCCAGCGATCGGGTCGCGTCCCCGTTCGCAGAGGTTGCGGCCAGCTCCTGGTAGACGCCGCGTCGCCTGAGCCGCAACAGGATCTCGGCTCCGACCCCGGCGACGACTTGCTCGCGGTGCTGGTCGAAGAAGCCGCAGAAGGTGAGCACGGAGCTGGTGGTCGCCGCGCCGCCGAGGGACGGGTGTGGCGCGGGACGACGACCGGCCATGCCAGTAGGGGGCCGTCGACGGCTGCGCGCTCCGCACGGAGCCCGGCCACAACGGCAAGGGATGCGGGCACGACCCTGACTGGATCGGCCGCCGAATTGCCCAGTACCCGGTCGGTGTTCGCCATCCGTCACTCGACTTACTCCGCTGTGAGCGTTCGCAGTACGCCCTCCAAGACATGCGGGAAGTATTGGAACGCCTCCTCCCGCAGCGACACGAAGCAGCGCGTGCCTTCCAGCCGGTGCCGGGTCAGCCCCGCCTCGCGGAGCGTCTTCATGTGGTGGCTCAGGGTGGACGACCCCACCTCTACCTCGAAGTCCTCGCGCGGATGCTCCTTGCGATCCGCGACCACCGCCACGATCCGCAGTCGCACTGGATCCCCCAGGGCCGAGAGGACTCGGGCGAGTGGGATTGCCCCAAGGTCGGGGTGGTCGGGTTGACGAGGCATGCGACTAGCGTACCCTTTCATCGATGTTCGACGAATATCGATGAAAGGGCCTCAAGAATGGAGAGGACGATGGACTTTCTGGTGCGCGTCGACGCGTCCCGCGCCTACGACCTACCGGCTGACGATCGCAAGGACGTCATCGAACAGGAGCGTGTCCGGGGCCGAGAACTCATGGCCGAGGGCGTACTGCGGCACTTCTGGCGCCTGCCCGGCAAACGCGCCAACATCGGCGTCTGGACCGTTGCGGACGCAGATGCCCTGGAGGAGGTGCTGGACAGCCTGCCGATCCGGCCCTATGCCGACATCGACGTCACCCCACTGGCCACCCACCCCATGGTGGCGGCCGCCAAGGCCGCGCACCCCTGACACCCCCGGCCGGCCGATCCCCGAGGGCCGGTTTCATCGGCGTCGTGTCTGAGGGCGCTGTGGCAGGAACCGGCCGGGGCTGTAGGAGGCCGCCGGTGCCGCGATCACCTTTGCCGTAGCGCCGAGATGGGTTCCGTCGACCGTCCGGGCAGTCCTCCGTCACCTTCGATGAGAAGGTTGAGGACACTGCGGTCGGACGAGACGCCCAAAACGCCTCTTTCCTCGTCGGCGAAGGCGACGTGGCTCGGTCACGAACCGCCGGGCCCCGCACCAGCCACATCCGGCAACATGACCGCACGTCAGACCGCCACTGCACTCGAAGACATGGGTCTAACCAGCGCGGATACCAAAGTGCTGCCGGATTACCAACCGTGGCCGTCGCATCCGGCGAGTCCGCCCCGTTACGGCGCACCGCCCCGAGGGGCTGCGTCGCCCCGGGGTGCGTTCAGCAGGTCTTGAAGACGTAGTCGGCGGACCCCGGAGCGGTCACGTCGCGGTCGCGCAGGACGACTGAGAGCTTGTCCCCCCAGGTCGAGCAGCTCTTGTGGAAGTCGGCATCGTCGTACTCGATGACGAAGACGCGGTTGGTGTAGGCGTCGGCGAACTTTCCGCACTCGTTGTAGCGGCCGCACTCCTCGGCCACGGCGAAGTCGAAGCCGATGGTGCCGTGCTGCCCGAGCAGGTCGGCGGTGTTCTTCTGACCTATCGCCAGCCCGTCGGCGTGTGCGCGCTGGACGAGCAGCTGGGCGAAGGCGGCGTTCTCACCGGCGGTGAGGCGGCCGTCGGAGCGGGTGTAGGAGTCGAGGTTGTCCGGCTCGACGGCCTGGTAGCCCTTGGCGGCACAGTCGTCGATCCAGCCTCCGACGATCGCGGCGAGCTGGGTCCGTTTGGCGGCGGTCGAGACGTCGAGCAGGGCTTCGTTCCAGTCCTGGTCCATGACGGGGTTGCCGCCGTCGTTGCGCAGCAGGAGTCCGGGGTGGCCGCTCTGCCACCAGGCCGTGGCGTCGGGCTGGGCCTGGAAGGCGTTGATGTAACAGACGTTGTACAAGCCCGCGACGGCCCCGGCGGCGCGGTCACGGGAGACCGCACCGACCCCGGAGGCCGGCCGGTAGGGGCTGCCGATCTGGTAGTCGAAGGTGGTGTGGGCGGTGGGCGGTACCACCTGCTTTCCCGGCGTGCCAGAGCCAGCCGCACCGGCGGGTGCCGTGGGCGAACCTGCTCCGGGCTTGGATGCCGGGGCGGAGGGCGTGCCGACGGGCGTGGGGCCCGCGGCGTGGCTGCTGCCAAGTCCGGGGGCACGGGTGACGGCGGAGAGGCCCGGCGAGGAGTGGCGGGACGCCCTGGCACTCGGCTTCGGTGACTCCATGGCGGCGGAGGCGTCGGTCAGCGCGAACCCGGCGCCCACCGCGCAGACGACCCCGGCTGTCAGGCCGACCACGAGGGCCTTGCGGCGGAGGAAGGGTGAGGCATGTCCGGGCATGTGAACTCCTGGGTGCGTCTGCGGAGCGGGGCTTCGCGTCATCCTGGTCAGCCAGTCGTGAGGAATTCGTGAGCCGACCGCCTCCTGTGACGGGGCTCACCTCGCCCGATGTGGCCTGGGGCGGCGCTCGGAGCGCTGGGGCCTGGCTAGCCGCAGCACGAACACCGTTCCGCCGTCAGGCAGTCGGCGGGCCTGGACACTCCCGCGGTGGGCGTCGGCGACCCACTGCACCAGCGACAGCCCGATCCCGGTGCCACCGCTCGGCGAGTGGAAGCGGGCGAACAGTGCCGGGAGGTCGGCCGGGTCGATGCCCGGCCCCCGGTCAGCCACCGAGATCTCCGCGCCGCGCACCATGACCGTGATGTCGGCCCAGCCCGCCCCGGGCCCGGTCGGGGTGGCACCGTGGCGGGCCGCATTGTCGAGCAGGTTGCGCACCGCCAGCCGGACCAGACTCGGATCCACGCAGGCCGCCGACTCCTGGGCGTCGAGCCGGATCCGGTGGTCGCCTGGCGGGAAGTCCTCGCACACCGCCTCGACAAGCTGGTCCAGCCGCACAGGCTCCCGGCGGACGGCGTCCACACCGGCCTGCAGGCGCCCGCGGACCAACAGGTTCTCGATGACGTCCGACATCCGGTCGGAGGCCCGTCGGATGCGCGGCAGATGCACGGCCAGTGCGGATGGCGTGGCCTCCGCGACATCCACCGCGCCACGCATCACGGCGACGGGTGTGCGTAGTTCGTGAGCTGCGTCGGCCAGCAGCCGTTCCTGCTGCTCCAGGCTGAGCAGTGCCGGACGCATGCTGCGCCCGGACAGCAGGTACCCGGTGGCACCGCCGAGTGCGGTGAGCGTCGCGCAGCCGGCCAGGAGGGTGAGGACGAGGCGGTGGTGCTCGGCAGCGCCGTGCGCCGGGTCCCCGATCACGACGACCGCGCCCGCCACCTGCTGAGTGCCATCCACGTAGAACGGGGCTGCCAGGAAGTAGACCAGGTGTCCGGTGTCGTCCGCCCCGGCCGAGATGACGGTGTCGTCGGCGGTCGCCGCGGTGCTGGCGGGCTGCGCCAGGCGCGCGAGCGAGACCGGGAAGCGGCCCTGCCTGCTCGCGAAGACCTGCCTGAACGCGGCTGGGTCGCGACCCTGCTTGAGCAGGACGCTCACCTGGGGGTTGCCCGCGGTCGCCTCGTCATCGTAGAGCCCATCGAGCTGGACGCGGTCGTGGTCGTAGTAGATGAGCGAGGTGACCACGTTGGCCCTGCGGCGCATCTCGTCGTATTCGCTGGACCGCCAGGACCGGGAGTCGGTGCGGATGACCAGCCCTGACAGCGCCGCCAGCCCGATGACGGTGATCACTGTGTAAGCCGCGGTCATCCGCCATCGCAGGCGGGCGATGCCACGGTGGGCGGGAGAGCGTCCCCCCGGTCCTGGACGGCGCTGCCTCACCGGCCTGCCATGGGCGACGCGCTCAACCGGAAGCCCTCCCCCCAGACCGTGTGGACCAGTTGGGGACCGCCGAGCTTGCGCCGCAGACCGGCCACGACGGCCTCGACGACGTTCGACGAGGGGTCAGCCGACTCGTCCCATCCATGGCGGAACAGCTCGCCCTTGGTGACAACCTGCTCTGAGCTGATCAACAGCCGGTGCAGCACGGCCAGTTCCTTGCGGGTAAGTGACAGCAGGACACCGGCACGGCGTACCTCCCGTCGCGCCAGGTCGAGTTCGAGGTCCGCGCAGCGCAGGAAGACCGGCAGCCGTTCCTGGGCCCGCCGGGCCAGGCTCCGTACCCGCATCACCAACTCCGCCATCGCGAACGGCTTCACCAGGTAGTCGTCGGCGCCATGCTCGAATCCTGTGATGCGCTCGTCGACGGTGTGGAGCGCGGTGAGGAACAGCACCGGGACCGACCAGCCTGCCCGGCGCCGCTGCTGCAACTCGTGCCGCGTGTCGCCGTGCGGGACCAGCCGGTCAAGGACGACGCAGTCGTACGCGTTGACGTGCAACAGCTCGTCGGCGGCCGGCCAGTCGTCGGCCGTGTCGACGAAGAAGCCCGCCGCACGCAGGCCGGAGGCGACGATCGCGCTCAGGTCCGGTTCGTCCTCTACCAGGAGCACTCGCATGGAACACCTCATGGTCGTCCTCGCCCGGCCGGTCGACTGATGACGGGCGGGCTGGCGTGGCGGATGTCCATTGTAGGCAGTGCGCCGATCACGGCCCGGACGCCCTCCCCATCATGCGTGGTACCACTTCGGACGAATGCGGCAACTTCCCCACCACATGACGGCCCGTCCGCCAGATGCCCCCGGATGGGCCCCTGACCAGCGACAACAGCGAACTTTCGAGGCCTTCCTGCCCGGTGGCGGAGCATCACTAAAACTCCGGGTACGACGCAGCGCAAAGGCGGCTGCCCCGGCCCACACGGCACGGCACGGCACCGTCCGGCCTTTCCGCGCGACACCAGCACGAGGCGGTACGTAGCAACAGCACGAAGTGTGTTCGCCGGCGCGACGGTCGCCGAACACCGACCGCCACGCCCCTGACCCATCACCTATGTCATGATCACGGTCAGCCGAGCCCTCCCCCGACAGGACCCTCCCCATGCGAACCATCAGCGTCATCACCGCCGTACACAACGGCGGTCATCACTACATCGGTGACGCCTACGAATCCCTGCGCGAACAAAAGCTCCCGGACGATTGGCAATGGCAATGGTGCGTACAGGAGGACGGCACCACAGGCATCCCCGCCAACAGCCTGCCCGATGACCCCAGGATCATGTTCGGGACAGGACTGCGAGCTCGCATAGCGGTGACGCGCACGCACGCCCTCACGCGCGCGACAGGAGACCTGATCCGCACGCTGGACGCGGACGATGTACTGCTGCCGGGAGCCCTGGAGCGCGACATCGAGACACTTGAGCGCGTTCCGTGGTGCGTATCCGCCTGCGTCGACCTCCATGAGGACGGGAGCACCGCACCGGGCCCCTACGATCCCGCGGGCGGCCCCGTGGAGCCCGGGCGTTTCTACCGCGAGGTGATGGAGGACCGTCTGTCCGTTCAGGCGACCACGTTCGCCGCTCACCGCCGCCTGGTCCTCGCGCTCGGCGGATGGCAGGCACTGTCCGGAGCCGAGACCGTAGCACTACTCCTCGCCGCGGAGGCCGTGGCACCCGGAGAGTTCGTAGCGGAGCCGAGCATCCTCTATCGCAAGCATCCCCACCAGACAACCGCATCGGACCACTACTGGGAGCCGGCCGAAGCGGCCACGCGAATAGCTGCGATCATGCAACGCACCAGCATCCTACGGGAGTTGGGCTGGAAATGGCGGTAACCGCACCACCACCAAGTCGCGGCAGACGGTGAGGTCCTCAGGGGCGCCGCCGAGGGACAATCCCCCACTGTCATTGAGGTGTTGGGGATAAGGTTCTGCCTCGACTACAGCTGATCTTGACCGTAAGGACAAGGGGCATGAGTCAGGGCAGCACGCGAAGCGGCACGAGAAACACAGGTGTCGCCCGGGGCGCCGCGGGCGCGGTCGTCGCCGTGTCGCTGCTGGTGGGGGCCACCGGGTGCGGGAGCCCTGAGCCGCGACGGTCGGGCGGCGCCGCAACGGAGCGTTCGGCATGGAGCCGCACAGCGGGAAGGTGCTGTGGTCGCTGCCGGACTCGTCAGGGCGGATCGCGCCCCAGGTGAACGGCGCCTGGCACGGTGTCGTCTACGGCCAGACGGACAACGGCCCAGTGATCCTGGACGCCCGTACCGGCAGGACAAAGAGACCTCGCCCGGCGCGGCGCCATACTGGACCGACGGCCGCTACGCGGTCACCGACGCCCAGATCGTCCCCACCGAGGGCTAAGCCCATCCGGCGGCTACCCCCTCCGCCGCACTCGCTCCGCGTCACTGGTCCCGGGGCAGGCCGTGCACGCCTCGGCCGGCCAGAGCGTGCAGCACCGGCAGCAGCCGAACCGGGCGCGGGTCGGCTGGCGGCGGGCCGGAAAACGAGGCTGGTGGGCCGGAAAGTGATGTGCGGATCAGGTATCCGGTTGACAGGCTGAGACCATGGACAACTCGTACAACCCCGTCCCCGCGCCCGGCTCCTCCCCCGCGCCCCGGGCGACGGACTGGATCACCATGCCCCTCACCGCGGACCTCCTACGCGGCGCGCTCGACCTGGAGCGCACCGAGCACGGGCTGCTGCCGCACCGGCTGCCCGCCTGGGCCCGCGCGCAATGCGCCGACGGGCAGTTGGCCATGGCGGAGGCCCAACCCTCCGGAGTACGGCTGGTGTTCCGTACCCGGGCCACCGCGATCGAGTTGGACACGCTCCGTACCAAGATGGCCTACCAAGGCGCTCCGCCCCGCCCGGACGGCGTGTACGACCTACTCGTCGACGGCGATCTGGTCGGCCGGGCCAGTGTGCACGGCGGCAACGTCACGTTGGTGGACATGGCCACCGGGTCCGCGGAAACCCGGCCCGGCCCCGTCGGCTCCGTCCGGTTCGCCGGTCTGCCCGAAAGGGCCAAGGACGTCGAGATCTGGCTGCCGTACAACGAGATCACCCAGCTCGTCGCCCTGCGCACCGACGCCCCCGTCGAGGCCGCACCGCAGCACGGCCGCAAGGTGTGGCTACACCACGGCAGTTCGATCAGCCAGGGCTCCGACGCCGCAAGCCCCACCACAACATGGCCGGCACTGGCCGCCCGCCTCGGCGGTGTCGAACTGATCAACCTCGGACTCGGCGGCAGCGCCCTCCTCGACCCGTTCACCGCCCGCGCCCTGCGCGACACCCCCGCGGACCTGATCAGCGTCAAAATCGGCATCAACGTAGTCAACGCCGACCTGATGCGCCTACGGGCCTTCACTCCAGCCGTGCACGGCTTCCTCGACACCATCCGCGAAGGACACCCCACCACGCCGCTGCTGGTCGTCTCCCCCCTCCACTGCCCCATCCACGAAGACACCCCCGGCCCCACCACCCCGGACTTCAGCAACCTCAGCGCCGGGAAACTGCAGTTCCGAGCCGCGGGCGACCCCGCCGAACGCGCCGCCGGAAAGCTGACACTGGCCGTCATCCGTCAAGAGATCTCCCGCATCGTCAACCAACGGACGGCGGACGACCCCAACCTGCACTACCTCGACGGCCGCGGCCTGTACGGCGAGGCAGACTTCACCGAACTACCGCTACCCGACCAACTCCACCCGGACGCCGCCACCCACCACCGCATCGGCGAACGCTTCGCCAAACTGGCCTTCGGCACCAGCGGACCGCTCGCCCCACGAGCCTGAAACACCCCGGCCAACTGCGGCTTGCGAACATGACCGCAGCCACAGGAGCAGTACAGCGGTGGTGACGGTACCGAGTTCGCTGGGCATGGGCACAGCCGGGGGCGTGAGACGCCAAGGCCCGATGCCTGAAGGGTTAACGTCGTTGTGGCTCTTCGCCGGACGCTTCAAGAATGTCGTCATAGCGACCGGCGAAGACGGCCCTTCGCATCTCATGCAGGCGTTCCACGGCAGCCAGGGCGCTGTGCACGTTCGTGAAGCTGTCCTTGACGGCCGCCATGCGCGCGGCGTCCTCCAGCACCCGCCAGGCGTTCTTCCTGCGATGAGCGAGCGAATGGCGTACGTCGCTGCGCAAGTACGTTGCCGCCGCCGTGAGCGCGGCGGCAACCAAAGCGAGAAGAGCAGCCGGGATCCGCGCTTGAGAGGACGACAGGCCCGTCGCCCCTGACACGGACGCAAGAACCACCGCCGGCAACCCGAGGACTACGTCAGCTGCCGACCAAAAGCGGGACCTGCGGGCCGCACGTTGACTCTTCGCAGCAGACTCGCGCGCCAGACGTTCGAACTCCCCCCGGATGTACTCCAAACGAGCCGCATCGTTCGCCGTCTGTGCAGGTTCCGCATCTGCTCGTTCTCCCGCCGCCACGCTCCGATGGTTGCAGACGGGCGGTAGCGACGGCAGCGGAACGGCTTCGTCCGTGACGCTCGCCAGTCCATCCGCTGACTGACGCTCCATCAACGGACATGAAAGGTGTCGTGGTCCAACGCCATCGACTGCGCCGTCGCCGCAATCCTCAGCAGTTCCTGACGGATGAAGCCGTCCGCGGTCACCCACATCCCGAGTACGGGTGCGAGTCGCGGGGCGTGTCGTTGCTGGTCATGGCTCTACCGTCGGCCCGGCGGGCGATGGCAACCAGGCCGCCGTCTCCCCAGGTGAGGGCTTCCTGGGCGCCACGCACCCAGCATCGCGAGCGGCTGGGCCTTTCGCGCGGTGCGGCAGCGGTGCGCAGTGCAGGGGAGGGCCGCGAGTGGTGGCTGGTGAGGGCCGCCCCACGGCCCCGATTACGAACAGCGGTACCGACCGTGGGTGCCGCGCACCTGGGGATAGGGCGGCCTGGTTCCGATTCCGCCGCGCGACGAACCTGGTGGTCAAGCAGCCGCTGTAGCTGCCGAACATCTGCTGAGGAGCATCCAATGAGCATCACCGACACCGACACCGTGAGCTGGAACCCCGAGGCCTTCGACGAGATCCTCTCGAACGACGGGGGGCGTCCCGTCCTGTTCACCAACGCCCGGATCCTGACGATGGACCCGCTGATCGGGACGATGACCGGCGCCGACATTCTGTTCATCGGCGCCCTGATCGTGGCTGTCGGCCCTGCCATCGTCACCGCTGCGGAGGACGACAACGCCATCGTCGTCGACTGCACCGGCATGACCATCGTCCCCGCCGTCGTGGACACCGTTGCGCTGGCGGGCGGCCGTGGCCGCCGCTCGGAGTACGTCGCGACGCTGACCCCGGGCAACAGCACCGACTTTCTGGTGGTGCCCGACGAACTCGCCGCCGACGTGCCTGCCGCGGTGGCCACGCTCATGTCCCGGCCGGAGCAGGTCCGCTCACTGGTCGCGGGCGGCCGGCCTGTCCTGTGGGCCGGCACCGACGCCCCCGGCAGGGCCACCGCCCCCGAGGCGGGCATCCCGGCCGCACCGGACCTGACCGGCAGTCCGCGGGTCGGCGTCTGGATCGACCAGATGGACTTCCTGCACCAGGAGCTCACCGCCGACGGTCGCTACGACGAGACCCGGGGCGGCCGACCGCACGCCTACCAGGGCCGCTACTGGATCGACGGCGACCGCATCGACTACCTGGACGACCTCGGCTTCTGGGCCTACGGAGAGTTCCGAGGCGACGAACTGCACCACGCGGGCTACGTCATGAAGCTGGGCCGGCCCTCGCTCGGGTCGGCGCAGCGACAGTCCTGATCCTGGGTGCGCGACTCCTGGGGAAACGGCGACCTGGCCCGCCAGATCCCCCTGCGAACTGATCCCGCAGCCGCTCTGGGTACGGGCCGTACTCGCCGATCGGCAGGTACGGCTCGATCAACGTCCAGTGGTCATCGGTGAGTTGCCTGCGCGTCACGGTCTCGTTCGTACCGGATCCGCCCTCCCGACGGATCCGGATCGGCAAGATTGATCACGACATCGCACAGCCCGCAGCAGGGTGTCCGGGTGGTTCAGCAGGGTGGTCGGGGTGCGGTGCTCGCAGAGTCCGGGATGGACGTGCCGCCCGGCGACCGCCACCTGACTGATCCCGATGCCTGGCGTGCCCGGCGCAAGAGCGTCGCCCAGCAGCGTGCCGAGGCCCTCAGCGCAGGGAGGCGCGCCCAGGCAACCGCCGCACCGGCCGACGCCGAGGTCCGGGCGCGCTTCGCCTCCCTGCCGGACAAACCACGCCCCAGTCGCGTACTGGTGAAGAGTCAGTATTCCAACCCTGCGCTGTTCATCTCCGACGCACGCGCCCGACTTCGAGCATGGCCTGGTCGGCGGGGACTACCGCGCCCGATCGCTCACCTTCGACCGCGGTGATCTTCTGCTGCTCTACACGGACCGCGTGACCGAGGCACGGGACGCGGCCAACCGGTTCTACCCGCTCGCCCAACGCCTGGCCACGCTGCCGCACGGGGAGCCGGACGCCTTGCTGGACCAGCTACTCGTGGACGTACGGGCCTACGTCGGCACAGGGCTGACGGACGACGCGGCCCTGCTCGCCGTCCGCCGGGAACGGTAACCCCGTCAAAAGGTCTGGCCCGGGGGCAGCCGCAGAAGCGGGCGGACAGAGCGCGGAGCCTTTAGCGCCAGTCTGCGGCAAACCAGAGGACCAGCTTCAGACGGACCGATTCTCCGCGCTGACCATCCAGGCATGTTTCTCGAAGCAGTCGATGATTGTGTGTAGAAGGTCGGCCGTCGAGGGGTCCTCGCTGTCGACCTGGTCGTGGAAGGTGCGCACAGTATCGACGGTGGCGCGCAGGCGCACGGTGATGAGATCGACCACCGCGCTGACACTCTGCTCGCCCTCCGGATGACGCGGGAGAGTGGTGGTCGCCGCCACGGTGTCAGAACGCCCGTCGGGAACAGACCCCAGAGCCCGCATGCGCTCGGCGATGGTGTCGGCCGCCTCCCGGGCGTCATCAACGATCTGATCCAGTTGCAGGTGGAGATCCCGGAAGTTGTGGCCGACCACGTTCCAGTGGGCTTGTTTCCCCTGCAGATTCAGTTCGATCAGGTCCACCACAATCTGTTGCAAGGCTCGGGCAAGCTGAGGCGAGGCCGTGAACCCGGCGACATCCTCGTCCGAGCGCCGGGAGGCCCCAGGGGAATCGGAAGAGGTCATGACAGCTCTCCTTCGGAGGTAGGGGTAGCGACAGGCCGGGCCCGGACGCGGGAGGCCGTTGGCCGACGCCACCGAGCCTACAAAGATCTTTCTCGGCCGCCACTCAACCTTCGTGGGGCTCGATCCCATCGACCGCACGCGTCGCACCAGCCCAGCCCGGACGATGCCGCCAGTACGTTCACACGATCGGGCGCGCCCTTCCGGATCACGTTGGGCTGCGGGCGGTGTTTCTTCCTCGAGCAGCCACATTCACCGACCGCAATCCCGGAGTGGGCACCGCGAGCCGAGGGCGACTACTGCTCACATATCTCACGGACATACGCAGCGAACGGATCGTCGTGGTTCAAGGATCGACCGCGTCATGGAGGTCCTCATCCCGGGTGCCATCATCCTGATGCATGTGGGAAGCACCAGCTCCACCGACCTCTCAACCAGCCGTGCTCTCCGTGGGAACGCCTCATGATGGCTGCTGCGCGGCGCCGGTGTCGGCGGAGGTCAGCGGGAGGCGCACCTGGAAGCGGGTGTCGCCCGGGACGGACTCGACCCGCAGGTCGCCGTTGTGTTTGTTGACGACGATGCGCCAGGAGATGTCCAGACCGAGGCCGGTGCCCTCACCGACCGGTTTGGTGGTGAAGAACGGGTCGAAGATGCGGTCGCGGATCTCCTCGGGCACGCCGGGGCCCGTGTCGCCGAACTCGACGAGGAGGCGGTCGCCGTCCCGCGCGGTGCGCACCGTCAACGTGCCTTCCCCGTCGGTGCTGTTCATCGCCGAGACCGCGTTGTCGATCAGGTTCGTCCACACCTGGTTGAGCTCGCCGGGGTAGGCCGGGATCTTCGGCAGGGTACGGTCGTAGTCCTTGACGACCCTGATGCGGCGGCCGATCTTCCCGGAGACCATCAGCAGCGTGCTGTCGAGCAGTTCGTGCACGTCGGCGATCTGGTAGGGTGCCCGGTCGATCTGGGAGTACTGCTTGGCCGCGGTGACGAGGGCCGAGATGCGGTTGGTCGACTCCTGGATCTCGTTCATGAGCAGTTCTGTCTCGACGGTGTAGTTGAGCCAGCGCACCGCGCCTTCGAGGGTGCCCTCCTCCACGGTTGCCGCGACGTGGTCGAGCCAGTCGGTGTCGAGGCCGGCCTGGACGAAGGTCGGCGCGAGCTGCCAGGCGTCGGCGATGCCGTGGTCCTCCAGCCAGTCGGAGATGGCGTCCTCCCGGTCCGAGGCTTCGAGCGGGCTGAGTGTGTCGGCCTTGGCGACGCGCTCCGCCGTGCGTTCCTGTACCTCGATGAGGGTCTCCAGGCTGTCGCGCCGGTACGGACCCGCCGCGATCGCGCCGAGCTTGTGGCGCATGCCGGCGACTCGCTCCCGGAGCGCGGACGTGGCCCGTACGGCCGCGGCGGCGGGGTTGTTCAGCTCGTGGGTGAGCCCCGCGGACAACGACCCTAGGGCCAGGAGCCGTTCTCGCTGGCCGACGGCGGCCTGGAAGCTCTTGGTCCCGAAGAAGAGCCCCTCCAGCAGGTGCACGGCCATCGGGAACCACTCGCGCATGATCGCGGCGAAACTCTCCGCCGGCAGCATGAAGAACCGCGAGCGCTCGGTGACGCGCAGGGAGCTGTTGTACACCTGCTGCACGCGGTCGCCCAGGTAGGACTGGAAGGCTCCGGCGTACACACCGCGATCGCAGGTCCGGGTGACCTCCACGTCGTAGTCCCCCACCCGGCGCGAGAGGACGACGGTCCCTTCGAGCAGCACGTAGAAGCACGTGGCCGGGGCGCCCTCCGCGTAGACGGGTCCTGGCTCGAACTCCTCCACGCGGCCTTCCCGGCACAACCGGTCGATCTGGTCGGGGGCGAACTCCTCGAACAGGAACAGGGAGGCGAGCTCCTCGCGACTGCACGGCATCGGCCGGCTGTTCATGACTGCTCCAGGTAGCGGTGCACGAGCATGACGGCCATGGCTCCCTCTCCGACGGCGGAGGCGACACGCTTGGCCGACTCGGCGCGGGCGTCTCCCGCGACGAACACGCCGGGGACGTTCGTCTCCAGGTGGTACGGCGGCCGGTCCAGCTCCCAGTCGGCTGGTGGGTGCCCGTCGGGGGTGAGATCGGGGCCGGTCAGGATGAACCCGCGGGGGTCGCGGCGCACGGTGCCCTCCAGCCAGTCGGTGAGCGGGGCGGCACCGATGAACACGAACATCCACTGGGCGTCGACGAGTTCGGTGTTGCCGGTCCGCGTGTCGCGCAGGGTGAGCCGTTCCAGCTGGTGCTCGCCGTGGGCGGCGTCGACGACCGTGTTGGCGCGCACGGAGATCGTGGGCGTCTCCTCGACCTGCTCGACGAGGTAGTGCGACATCGAGGTGGTCACGGAGGCCCTGCGCACGACGAGGGTCACCGACTTGGCGCCCCGGGCCAGATAGATCGCCGCCTGGCCCGCGGAGTTCGCGCCGCCGACGATGTACACGTCGTGGCCGTGGCACGCGGCCGCCTCGGTCAGCGCCGAACCGTAGAACACCCCGCACCCGGTCAGCTCCGCCACCCCGGGCGCGTCGAGTTGCCGGTACGACACGCCGGTCGCCAGGATCACGGCGTGCGCGGCGATCGCGGAGCCGTCCGAGAACCGGACGACACGGGAGGCGCCGTTGATCTCCAACCCGGTGACCTCGCGCGCGGTCAGCATCTCGGCGCCGAACTTCGCCGCCTGGCGCCGGGCCCGGTCGGTGAGCTGCGCCCCGGAGACTCCGTCGGGGAAGCCGAGGTAGTTCTCGATGCGTGAGCTCTGGCCCGCCTGTCCGCCGGTGGCGGACCGTTCCACCAGGACGGTGCGAAGTCCCTCGGAGGCGCCGTACACGGCCGCTCCCAGGCCGGCGGGTCCGCCGCCGATGATGACGAGGTCGTAGAAGTCGGCCGTCGGTGTCGTCGCCAGTCCGACCCGGGCGGCGAGGTCCCGGTCCGCCGGCTCCACGAGAGCCGTGCCGTCCGGGGTGACCACGAGTGGGAGCCGCAGGCCGTCCTGGCCCGCGGCGCAGAGCAGCCGGCGGCCCTCGGGATCGTCGGAGGAGTACCAGCGGTACGGCACCTCGTTGCGCGCGAGGAACTCCCGTACCGCCGACGAGCGCGCCGACCAGCGGTGTCCGACGACCTTGGTGACGGCCACCGACCGGTGGTCGGTGGCCCGCCAGGCCTCCAGGAGGTCGTCGAGGACGGGGTAGAGCTTCTCCTCGGGCGGCTCCCAGGGCTTGAGGAGGTAGTGGTCGAGGTCGATGACGTTGATCGCGTTGATGGCCGCGTCGGTGTCCGCGTAGGCGGTCAGCAGCACCCGCCGCGCGCCCGGGTAGACGTCGAGTGCCCGCTCCAGGAATTCGATGCCGTTCATGTTGGGCATGCGGTAGTCGGCGACGATCACCGCCACGAGGTCGCCGCGCAGCTTCAGCTCCCGCAGAGCGTGCAACGCGGACTCCCCGGATTCCGCGCGCACCACGCGGTACGACTCGCCGTAGCGTCGCCGCAGGTCACGGGCGACGGCACGGGACACTCCGGGATCGTCGTCCACGGTCATGAGAACGGTCCGCGCTGGATTGACGGCCTGAGCCATGGGCATCCCGTCCCGAGCTGATCGGCTTCCCGCCCTGGCGTCACCTGTCCGGGCACGCCCGAGCGCCGATAATGCCCATCCTATGAGCGATCGCAGCAATCCACCACGAAAGATCCATAATGACCCAGAGGCCGAGCGGGACTACGGCGCGTGCACCGTGATCGGCCGCGGGATGCCAGCAGGGGCGTGAGGACGGTGTCGAGCAGCAGGGCAGAGCCCGGTGACGATGACACCGGGAAGCCGCGCAAGGTCCCGCTGAGCCTGGTCGCCGTCCATCGGGCCGAACTCGGCGGCGCGCCGCTCAGCGACCCGATCGCGGGGGCGATCCGGTAGCCGCGCTGGGCGACCAGGCACTGGCCGGCATCGGGCGTCCAGCCGCACACCCGGGGTACCAGACACCCGTACAAGCGCGCCTGCCATCCCGGCCTCGCCTTCGTAAGCCCCTGCACCCGCGAACCCGAACCACCACCATCCCCGTTCCCCCCCCGCGACGGGGCACCGCGCCCTGGCGTTCCACGACCCAGCCTTGAGGGAGCCACCGGCCCACCTCGTCCGGCTCCAAGGGGCACCTTGAGCCACGTGCGCGGGACGGTCACCGACGCTACCGCGCTGGGTATCGCCAACTCCTTTGCAGAGGAGAGGACATGGCGCTTCTTTGGATCGAAGTTGCCCACTTCGATGTAGAACCCCAGGGGCTCCCCTCCGGTCGGGGCGTGCCTCGTGACACGGCCTAGCCTGACACCCCGGTTCGCCGGCCGCGCGTCCTGCGGCGGCAGGGCCGCCTCGCGCGCCAGGTCCGCGCCCTGTCCGACGGCCTGCGGCCGTCGGATGGTGCCAAGTAGCGGTCGTTTGGAGTGAGTTGGCGGCACGCGAGGGTGCCCCCGGCTTCAGGCACCTCGAACGAGTTCCGGCAAACCTGCGCAGGTCAGAGCCGTATCTCAGGTTCAGAGGCTCGGGCGCCGCCGGGCGACGAGGGCAGCGATGTCGTCGTCGAGCTCGCCGCCGCTGTAGGCGATCAGGTCGCGGTGGAGATGGTCGAGGAGCTGGTGGGGCGTCTCGCCGCTCCATGAGCGGATGCGTTCGGCGAGGGGGTAGAAGGCGCCGGAGCGGTCGCGAGTCTCAGTGACCCCGTCTGTGAACAGCAGGAGCTGGTCTCCGGGGTGGAAGGGGGCGAGGTCGACGTGGTACCCGTCGTTCACCAGCATGCCCAGGTTGAGCGGCGGCGAGGGAGCAGCGGGCTGCAGCTCCCGGACCTCGCCGCGGTGCAGCAGCAGCGGGGGCGGGTGGCCGCAGGTGACGGTCCGGACGACCGGTTCATCGTCCGGGATCTCGGCGAGGAGAGCGGTGATGAAACGTTCAGCGATCTCCGAGCCCGGGACCCCCGGGTACTGGGAAGCGTAGCGGCTCATGCTCGTCTCCAGGCGGCGCGCGAGGTGGGGCAGGTCGGGCGCGTCGTGGGCGGCCTCGCGGAAGGCGCTGAGCAGCGTCGCGGCCGTCTGGATCGCGAGCAGGCCCTTGCCGCGTACGTCACCGATAAGCAGCCGTACACCGTGCGGGGTGCGTATCGCCTCGTACAGGTCGCCGCCGATCCGGGCTTCCGCCGCGGCGGCCAGGTACAGGCTCTCGAGCGTGACGTGCCCGAGGTGTCGCGGTACCGGATGCAGCACCGCCAACTGGGCGGTCTCGGCCACTGAGCGGACCTGGACCAGTTGCTGGGCGCGTCGGGCAAGCAGGCGGTTGAAGAAGACGGCGAATGCCGCAATCGCCGCGAGGGTGGTCAGCTCAGAGTAGGCGGTCGCATCCCGCAGCGAATCGAAGTCCACCATCAGGCCGACAAAGACGGCGCACGCGCCCACTCCGATGAGCACGGTCCCCCACAGAGGCAGCAGCGCGGCAGCGGCAACCATGGCCGTGGCGAGGAAGGCATCCGGCCTGACATCGCGGGGTGTGAAGAGGCCGATGAACAGGCCGATGAACAGCAGCAGAGCAGGCAGCACGGGCAGCAACCTGCCCCGCGCACCAGCGCTGTGCGTGACTCCGCGTTCCTCAGGAGACCTCGCCACCGTGCCGCTCCCCAAGGTCGCACAGGTCGAGCAGCAGCCTAGGGCCGGAAGCCAGGCCACCGATTTGGGTAATTTTATCGCCGCTCGCCGGTAGCCTACGAACGCCGGGGAGGCTTTTTTCGTGCCTTGGGGCCGCTTCACCAGGACGCGGGGCGGCGCTTTGGGCCGCTGGTGCCCTCGGCGAAGCCCTCAGCCAAGCCGGCGCCGACACCTTCGCGATCGGCTCCTCCGACACGGGGGAGGCGGTCGCCATCGTGGCGGGAAGCACGCCGGGAGACCTCGCCGACCAGCTGCACGCCATCTGGCCGGCCCTGCACGCCCTCACCCCGCAGGCGTTCGTGCACGCAGGCATCGGACCAGCCGCCGCCACGCCGGCCGAGCTCCCCGCCGGGCTCGTGCAGGCCCGCTTCGCCCTGTCGGCCGCGCGGTCCGCCGCGCCGGCAACCTTCGCCATCCGCGCAGCCGAGGACATGACCGCCCTCACCGACCTGCTCGCCGGCATTCCCGCCGAAGTACGCGCTGGGTTCCGCGAGTTGGTCCTGGCCCCCCTCATCGAACAGGACGAGAAGACCGACGGTGTACTCATGGAAACCCTTGAGGTCTTCCTCGCCAACGACGGCTCATGGACCCGCTCGGCCGAGGCGCTGCACGTCCACGTGAACACCGTCCACTACCGTCTGCAACGGATCGAACAGCTCACCAACCGCAATCTGTCCCGGCTCGCGGACCGCCTCGATCTCCGCGCGGCACTCCTGTGCGGTCCGTCGGGCAAGCGACTCACACCCGTGGATCAGCCCGGACGGCCGCAGCCCTCCACAACGGCCGGTCGACGGTGACATGGGTTCACCGTGGTCCAGGGACCGGCCCCGCCCTCGGTGACGGCCAAGGAGCGCGCGTCCAGGACCTACGACGACTCGTATTCAACCGTGCGGTTGACAATGCAGGCCAGAAGCGTAGCCTCGTTCTCAACCAGTCGGTTGAGAACGAGGCATCCGGAGGCATCCAGTGACGGACAACCGGCTCTCCCGAGCGTTCACCGCGCTCGCCGACCCGACCAGGCGGGACATCGTCGCCCGGCTTGCGCTCGGCGACGCCACTCCGGGTCAGTTGGCCGAACCGTTCGACGTCTCGCTCCAGGCGGTGTCCAAGCACCTGAAGGTGCTGGAGGACGCCGGGCTGATCAGCCGCAGCCGCGACGCCCAGCGTCGCCCTTGCCACCTCGAGACCGAGGTGCTCGACCTCATGTCCGCCTGGGTTGAACGCTACCGGCGCCGCGCCGAGGAGCGCTTCCAGCGCCTGGACGCAGTCCTGGCGTCACTTGACGAGGAAGAAGAGGAAGCATCATGACGAGCCAACCGGCCCAGGAAACCCGTATCGACGCCGACCCCCAGCTCCCCACCATCCGCATCACCCGCGAGTTCGCGGCACCCCCTGCCAAGGTCTTCCACGCCTGGACGGACCCGGACCTCGTGACGCAGTGGCTCGGCCCAAAGAGCCTCACCATGAAGATTGACAGCTGGGACATGCGCACCGGCGGCAGCTACCGCTACCGCGCGATCCGGGAGGGCCAGGTGGTCGCCTCCTTCTACGGCTCGTTCCATGAAGTGCGCCCCAACGGCAGGCTCGTGCAGACCTTCACCTTCGAGGGCGTGCCCGATGGCGTCAGCCTGGACACCGCCACGTTCGAGGATCTCGGCGACGGCCGCACACGCGTCACCATCCTCTCCGTCGTCGACTCACTCGTCGCCCGCGACGCGATCCTGGCCAGCGGCATGGACCAGGGTGTCACCGAGGGCTATGAGCGCCTCGACGCCCTGCTCACGACCTTCGCCTAAGCAGCGTTGTCGATCAAGGGGTCACCGTGACTTGCGTATCAAGCTGAGCTGAACGGTTGATCCGGAGCGTTCCAACTCCTCGCGTGTTCCCGGACCTTGATGACGCGGTGCACAGCATTGCGCGGGAGATGGCCTGTTGCACGTTGGTGGAGCCCCGGTTAGTCATTTGCGACCCGCCGCGACAGGTAGAGCCCCTTGAACGGCACGGATGAATTTGTCAGCAACCACAAGCACGCCGGATCGCGTGAACTCCGGGCGCTTATGGTGGACTTCGGTGGCCGAGCCGTAGCAGACCGCCGACGAAGGCCCCGGGATCAGGCCGCTGCGCCATGGCACTCGCCCCGTGCCCGGCGGGCCGCTCAACCCCGTTTGAAGAACTCGACCTCGCCCAGGGCGATGTGACGTCCCGGTCCCGTTCCGGCCGCTGCGCGGATGACGAGCGTCATTCGGGCCACGTCGCTGATTCCGGTCAACACTGTCTGCGGGCCCGGCTTGTCGTTCAGGGTCACCGTCTGCTCGTGCACCTTTCCATCCGACGTCGTGGCCAGGAGGTCCAGGCTCGTGGGCCGTGCCTCCCGCTGGAACTGCTGCGGATCGGTGGAGGCGCCGGTGTGGATGATGAGGTCCACCAGCCGGAACGGGGTGTGGAACGTGAAGGTTATCGAGGCCCCGAGCTGCGGCGCTCCCCAGTAGCGGTTCGTCAGGCCGTCGACGGCCGCGGCCGCGGGATGGCCTTCGACCTCGGCGCTCGCCGAAACCCCGGAGGGGCTGATCGCTGACGCGCCGCGGAGCTTGTCCCGCACGTCTTCGTAGGCTCTGCGGCCGGCCGGGTACAGCAGGATCCCCGCGACCACCACCGCCGCCACCACGATCAGCGTGATGAGCCGTCGCAGGGTGTTGCCGGAACCGCCGATGCGCACCCGGCGCCGGAACGGCCAGCGCGTGCGCCACCACGGGAGGGTCGGCGCGGGTGCGGCGGTGGTCAGCGGTGCCGCGCAGCGTCGACAGAATCGCCTGCCGGGCCGGTTGGGCGTGCCGCACCGAGGGCATGGGGGGCCGTCCTGGGCGTCGTCGACCGCGGATGGCCGTACGACGGGGCGTGCGGGGATGGGCTTGGCAGGCTGGACCGCCACCGGGTCGGCCTCGGGCGTTCGGCGTGCCTCGGCTGCTGGTTGCGCGCCGCGCGGAAGCGGGGATCCCGCCTCGGCGGCGGGCGCACCCGCCGGTTCGGCGTCGGGCGCGGGACTCCGTGCCGGTGACGCACTGGGCTTCCCGGTGTCCGCAGCCGATGCGTCGGCCCGGGCATCCGCCGCCGGGCCGCCAGGCGCGGCTTCCTTCTCGTCACGCCGCCGCGGCTCGGCGGGCGCGGACGGACTACTGCTCGCCGCGGCCGGGCCGGTCGTGGATGTTGCTCGGGACCAGCCCAGGTAGGCACCGCAGTTGCCGCAGAAGTCGTCCCCATCACCGTTGGCCGATCCGCAGTCGGGGCACGTACGCATGCGTCAGCTCTCCTCTCTCCCCGGTGGACCGGGCAGGATCTGCACCCGGCAGGTGAGATGGACCGGGCAGGAAGCCCGGACGACGGCCAGTACCTGGGCCTCGTCCACCTCCGGGGTCCGTATGGGCCAGACCCGAACCAGCAACTCACCGGAGGGCGCGAGCGGAAGCGTAGGGTCCGGAGTCGTGGACCAGGACACGCCGCCGCCGTCCACGATCTGCGCACCGACTCCGAGACTCAGGCGCAGCCGCTCCTGAAGTCCCCGCCGGGTTCCGCGCCACCTGTGCAGCTCCACCGCGCGCTCGACCACGGTGCGGCGTACCTCCTCCGGCCAGGCGGGGTCGGCCTCCATGCCGACCCAGTCCGCCAGCCAGGCGAGGAAGTCCGCTGGAGCCAGCCGTGGTTGGAAGTAGGCGGGCAGGTTGTCCAAGGCGGCGAAGACCGGGGCGAGGACGGTGTCCAGGCCTGCTGTGAACCGCTGGGCGAAGTCATCGTCGGCGTAGAGCGCGGGCAGCATGTCGCCGATCGGATGGGGGCTCGGCAGGCCCGGGACGGCGGCTCGGCTCATGACAGGCCGTCCGGGAGAACCGAGTTGACCACGACCTGGTGCTGATAGGAGAAGACCAGGGCGTCCGGTGCGACGTCGACCCGCTCGGCGGGCGCGCCCCGGCGTCCGGTGATCGGGTCCGCCGGGAACAGCCGCAGCTCCTCGACCGTTGCGACGCCGGTCACCTGCTGGAGTGCGGCGAACACCTCCCCGTACTGCACCGCCCTGCCGAACGGCCAGCCCGTCCCGTCAGCGCCACCGCGCAGCGGGTTGAGATGCCTGAACAACGCCGCGAGCGCCGCCTCCCGTACGCGATCCGCGTCCGGGGAACGGGTTTCGAGCCGGGCGACCACCGTCACGCCCTGGTAGTCGGGGGGTTGTACGACGAGCCGGGTGCCGATGAGCCGCCGCTCGTCGAGGGCTGCCGCGATGGCGGACAGCATCTGTTCGCCGGGGATCAACTGCTCGAAGCGCAGGCGGTCGTCCTCGTCCGCCACCGCGTCGGGTACCACGAGCACACGCACCGCGCCCGCTTCCCCGGCCACGGCCGGCACGCACTTGACGCGGGCCGCGGAGGGGGCGGCCTGCCGGGCGATCATCTCGAAGTCCCCGGCCGTGACGGCTCTCTCCTGGAGGCGCAGCAGATGGGGGGCGCGCAGTTTGGCGTTCTCCACCGTCTCGCCCTCGACTCCACCCCTGGCGGCCTCGCGGTTGTCGACCCTGGCCACATACGGGACCGAGCTGCGCAGCACCGAGATCGTTCCCCGGGCGACGTTTCCGGCGGTGCCGCCGCCCGTGCGGTAGAGCGGTACGCGCAGCTGCGCGCCCTTGGGCGGCACCGCGCCGAAGGCGCGCAGGCTGCCGTCGGGTTCGCGTACCGCGGGCGGGAACATGAACTCGCCCGTGGTCGCGTCGATCACGACGTGCCGGTCGGTCGGTGACGAGTCGCCGAAGTGCTCGACGGCCGTCCACCTCTCCCAGCCCTCGCCGGCCGACGCCTCGACCACCGGGGGCTCCCCGTCGAGCAGGACGGGCGGCTTGCTGACGCGGAAGCGCTGGCCCGCGACCCCTTCCGACGTGCCGAGAGGTGCGTCGGTCACGGTCTGCGCGTGGGCGACGGTGGCGGTGCCGCCGATCGTGAACACCTCGGCCCGGCGGATCGTGGGGGACTCGGAGTAGAAGGGCTGGTCCCGCTCCGGCTCGGTCACCCGGCAGCGCAGCCAGCCCGCCCTGCGCCCGGCGACCACCGATGCGACGTGTCCGGCCGGGACGAACACCACCACCTCGCCGGGCCTGTTGAGGCCACCGGTGGTGTCTGGCCCGGTATCGCAGGCGATCCACCGCACACCGTCCCACACCTCCCACGCCAAAGGCGGCTGCCGCGGGTCGACGCCGACGCCCTCCACCCGGCTGTCCAGCCTGACGACGAGGATGCACCGCGGTACGACGACGGGCAGAGCGAACAGCATGGCGTCCCCGGGCTCGGGACGCGGCTGGAAGCACGGCACGTCCGCGCCGTCGGCCAGCCGTGCCGTGCAGTCGGCCTGCTCCCCCGAGGCGGAGACCGTGACCAGCCGGTCGAGGGAGCTGGGGACGACGGGGAGGTCCTCGACGGTGGAGAACACCACCGCCTCCTCGGTCTCGGTCCGCAGCGTGGAGACCTCGGTGTCCGCCCGCAGGAGAACGGTCTCGGGTTGCGGGGCCGACAGCCAGAAGTCGACCTCGGCGGTCGCCGCGGCCGGCGGGAAGAGCCGGATGCCCAGGAGGTCGAGGAAGGCCGAGTAGTTCTTCTCCGGTACCCGGTTCAGCCGGTACAGCAACTGGTCCACCATGTACGCGAAGGTCTCGATGAGTGTGACCCCCGGATCGGACACGTTGTGGTCGGTCCACTCCGGCGCACGCTGCTGTACGTACCTCTTCGCCTCGTCGACGAGTTGCTGGAAGCGGCGGTCGTCCAGGTTCGGGGAGGGCAGCGCCATCAGCTCTCTCCTCCGTCCGAAGCGTCCGGGGAGGCCGGGATGGTGTAGAAGGGGAACACGAGGTTGCGGCGGTCGTTCGTGGACCGCACGGTGTAGTGCACGTCGATGTAGAGGGTGCCGTTGTCGACGGTGTCGAAGGCGATCACGACATCGTCGACCTCGATGCGCGGCTCCCAACGGTCCAGGGCCGTGCGCACCTCGCGCGCGATGCGGCCCGCGGTGGTGCCGTCGCCCGGCGCGAACACGTAGTCGTGGATACCGCAGCCGAACTCGGGGCGCATCGGCCGCTCCCCGGGGGCGGTACCGAGCACCAGCCGGATGGCCTCCTCGATCTCCCGGTCCCGGTCGACCATCCCGATGCCGCCGGTGGCGTTCACCCGGAGCGGGAAGGCCCAGCCGCGGCCGATGAAGCCTCCGCTCACCCGGCGCCTCCCATCAGCACGTTGAACGCGCCGGTCACGATTTCGGCGCCGCAGACCGTCTGGTCCCCCATCCGAGCCGCGGGCAGCCCCCCGATCAGAACCTCTCCCCCGGCCACCGCCGCGAGGTTGGGCATGACGACGTTGGCGGGCCCGAGCTCCACGTGCGGGACGCATTCGTGCAGGCTGCCTGCGACGGCGGCCGGCCGGCCGCCGATCAGCACGGTCTCCACCGCGATGGCGCCTGGTGGCGCGGTGGTGATGACACCGCCGTGGTCGGTGGCGTCGCCCGTCCGGGCTGCGGGGGGCATGTGCGGTCTCCAATCCGGTGGTTCGATATCCGGTGGTTCGAGGGATCAGCGCGGTTGCGGCGTCCCGGGCCGTCGACGGCGGTCAGTTGATGCGGACGAGGTCGGCCTTGAGCACCGCCAGCACACCACCGTCCACGGTGACCGACGTCTCGCCATTGACAGTCACCGATCCCCCGCGCAGGTTCACCGCTCCCGTGCCGGCGTCGAGGGTGATACCGGACGAGGACAGGCGCACCGAACTCGCCGCTGCCGCACCGGCCGCGCCGAAGACGGTCAGGACGATCTCGCCGCGCTGCTCGTCCAGCCTGACCTCCAGCTTCTTGTCGCCGCTGGCCAGCCGGACGCCGGACGGGCCGCCCGGAACGTCCAGCAGCTCCATCCGGTTGCCCGAACGGGACACCAGCGAGCGGCGGTTGACCCTGCCGCCGGCCGGGTCGACCAGCGGCACGTCGTGCGGCGAGGGTTTGTCGACGCCGTTGTAGAGGCCGCCCAGCACGTAGGGGCTGTCGAGGGAGCCCTGCTCGAAGCCGACCAGCACCTCGTCGTTGACCTCGGGACTGAGGACACCGCCACCTCCGTGGCCTCCCCACTGGACCGTGCGCACCCAGTCGGAGACGTAGTTGTCGTCCAGCCACGGGAACTTCAGCCGCACCCAGCCGCGTTGCGCGTCTCCCGGCTCCCGGACGTCGGTGACCACGGCGATGGCCAGACCCTGCATCCGCGGCCCGCGGGGTGGCGCGTTGCCCCCGGTGACGAGCCCGGCGAGGGAGCGGTCCGGTGCCGTGCTGACCACGACCGTGGTCCGGTAGCCCCGGTACGGTTCGAGTACATGGCGCGCCGAGGTGGCGGTGTAGCGGCCGGAGAAGGCAGCACCGACGTTGCCCAGGGCGACGGGTGTGCCCGCCTTCAGCATCGGGTTGCCCTCGACGACCGCCTCCAACTCGCTGAATCCGGCGCCGACCGTGGCGGCGAGCGACTCGGCCGCGGCTGTCGTCTCCGCCTGCGTACGGTACGGCGTGTCGGCGACGGTCATCCGTGTGGGACCGGCGAAGGCGGAGCTCACCACTGACGGGCTCATCCCGGGTTGCACGGTCTGGCTGGCCACCGAGGGTTCCGTGGCGACCAGGGCGCTCTTGGTGGTGACGTTCCAGCCGCGCACCTCGACCGTGCCCGCCCCTGCGGCGGCCGTCAGTACGCTTCGCAGTTCCAGCAGGTTGCGGCCGTACTCCAGGACCATCGGGCTCTGGGGAGCGGGGGTGGAGGGGGGCGGGGCGGAGAACGCGGGCTCCGGCTTGACGAACTCCAGCAGCCCTTCGTCGTCGACGCGCACCTGCGCGCCGCTCTCCTGCGCCAGGTACTGGAGAAACTCCCAGTCCGAGACGTTGGCCTGCGAGAGCTGCTGGTGGACGGTGGCGAACGCGTCGATACGGCCGCAGCCCAGCCCCGCACCCGCAGCGACCTCGCTGACGATGTCCGCGGTCGTCATGTTGCGGAAGGCCTTCACCTTGCGCCCGCGCATCAGGCGGTGCGTGGTCGCCGACGCCCGTACCACGGTGAACGAACCCGTCGTGTCCACGTCGAGTTCCAGCGCGGTCACCTCGCCGGTGAACAGCCGCACCTGCGCGTGCCCCTGCACGGTGACCACGGAGACCCGCAGCCGGGTGCCGATGGTGATCCCGGTGTCGGAGAGGAATTTGTGGTCGTAGTCGCGGAACGTCAGTACGGCGGTGTTGGGCAGGCCGACGCTTTCGTCGATGTCGCAGGACACGAGCTGCGCCGCCCATGCCGGTGGCAGCGGGCCCGGCGCCTCGACGACGGGGTCCGCGGCGAACGACCGGCCGCCTCGCGCCTCGGGAGTGGTCATGAACGCCTGCCTTGTGCCAGTTCGTCAGTCCCCGGCACGATCAGTTCCGTTCCGGGCACGAGCACCATCGGGTCGTCGATACCGTTGGCCTCGGCGATGGTGCGCCATGCCGTCGCGTCGCCGTACTCCCGCCAGGCGAGCAGGGGCAGGCTGTCGCCCGCGATCACCCGGTGGGTGCTGCGTGCCTCCAGCGAGCCGGAGGTCGGGTTCTGGCCCGCCGGATCGACACTGGCCTCCTGGATGCTGAGCGAGCAGGTGGCCCGCAGCGGCTTGCCGTCGACGTCGAAGAGCGTGTAGCTGACCGACAGGCTGGTCAGCACGCCGTTGAACGACGTCGTCTTCGACGTGCCCCAGTCGAAGCGTATCCACGGGCTCGCCGGGGTCTTGCGCGCCAGGCTGCTCGGTGTGGGGACGCAGGCCGCCATCAGCTGCTCCACAGCCTTCTCCACCGAGTTGTCGTGGGTCGCCGTCGCGTCGAGGAACACGTTGAGGGAGAGCGCGCGCGGTCCGCTGCCGACGAACTCGGGCAGCGCGGACTGGCCCGCCATCCGGGACGGTGTGCGCCGCCACTCCGTGGTCTTGCTCAACACGAGGGTCGCCGGGTTGAACTGGAGGGGAAGCCTCGCGATGGCCCCGCCGGGCTGTGCGCCGACGGTCGAAGGGGGCTCCATGATGGTCAGTTGGGCCCGGGTGTGACTCGTGGGGACCGCTGAAGACATCCCGTACCTCCTTCCATGAGTCGTCCACGACGGCACGTCATGACGGACGCAGGCCCGCGTGTGCGATTTCCAGGGTTTCGACGGCGGCTTGGGAGTTCCCGGGGTCGAACGACGGCCCCTGCCACCGCACGGGGACGATGCCCAGCACCTGCCAGCTGACGATGCGGCTCAAGTCGGGCCGCAACGCCACGATTTCGCCGTCCTTCGGCTCCACCCGCCGCACGATCTCGTCCAGCCAGCGCGCGATCTTGGTGGTGTCCGCGGTGACCGCGCGGGTCAGGGTGATGTTCGACCAGGTGATTCGGCCCGGCAGCTGCCAGGAGAAGCCGTTGTTGCCGCCCTCTGCGTACTGTTCGATCTCGACCTGGGCGCCGAGCCCCGAGCACGTCGCGAAGTCCCCCAGGTCGTTGCCGCCGATCGTGAGCCTGAAGAACACGCTCGTCGCGAAGATGTTGTCGGTCATCCATGCCTCCGTCACCTGCCCGTCGATGCCTTCCGCGCTCAGCGGCGGCCGTCGTACGGCCGCCCGGCGCGTTCCCTTCCCCGGCGCAGTTCGGCGCGCAGCAGCCGTCCGACGGGTTCGATCAACCGCCGGGCCAGTTCGTCGATTTCGTTGATGTCGACACCCGCGGCAGCCCCGGTCGGCGATCCGGCGCTCGCCTCCGCGGGCGATCCGGCGGCCGATGCCTCGCCCTCGGCCACGGGCGCGACGTCGGCCCGGGTGCGGGACGGTACGGCGGTCAACGGCACTCCGGACAGCCCCGCTTGCTCGGCCACCCGCTGCAGCACCCGTGCCGTGTCGGCCGAACGCCGCGACCGCGAGGCCGCCGTACGCGGGGCAGGCACAGGCGTTGACGTCCCGTCTCCCCGAGCCTGCTGTGTCCACGACGCGGTACGCGCCGACGCGACGGAAGGAAGCGGCGCCGGCTCCGGGCTCGCACCCGGTGTGACAGCTCCTTCCTCTGCCGTGCGCCACGGCCGGGCGGGACCACTCGGCGACCGTGCCAGGGACGGCCGCGCGGCCCCGGCGCCGACCGGCAGCCGCTGGACCGACGATCGACCCGTCACTCCCCCCGGCGCCGCCAGCCGTACCAGGGGCACGCTCGTACCAGGCCCACCCCGCGAGGTGGTCGAGGGCTCCGTACCGCGGCGGAGGGGGGAAGCCGGGACGGCGACCGGTGGCGTGTCGCGGTCGCCACGTCGCACGCGCCGGGCGGGGGCCGCGGCAGACCCTGGAGGCGTTCCGGGCAGCGCCGGTTGCGCGTTCGGTCCTGTTGAGCGCGGGCCGCCGGGCACGGAACGCTGCACGATCGGGCGCCCCGCGGGTGCAGGACCGCGCTCCGGTGGCTGCGGGCTCGGCGCTGTCGCGCCGCGTGGGCTGTCGGGCACCGGCGGCCCCGGGGCAGGAGCCGTGGCACGTGCGACGCGGGGCTCCGACGGCCGCACGTCCGGAGCAGCGCCGGGTGGGTCCGCCGGTGGCGCTGGGCGCGGATCATCGAGTTGGTGGCGGGCCTCTTCGCGCTTCGGCAGCCGTGGGACGCCGGTGGCCCGGCGCCGCCGCGTCCTGGGTGTCGCCGGCTCCGCGGCCGACCGGCCGTCGGCGCGCCGGGGAAGGTCGTGAACCCATACGGCCCCTACGACCGGCGTGGCGCGGGCGGCGGCGGAGCCGGTATCCGTTGCGGGCGCCGCCGCGGGTGCGCGGAGATCGAGCACCATCGGGCGCTCGCCGAGCAGTCCTCGCGTGTGTTGGACGGGCGCGGTCGCATGCGGCGCGATGCCGCCGGTCGGCGAGCGCGCCACGACCGTCGGCCCGTGGTCGCGCTGCGGAACGGCACGCCGCGCGGTCTCACCGCCACCGACGCTGCGGGCGTGGCGAGCCGGGCCCAGCGCTCCAGTGGCGTCACGCTCTGCCGCTCCGGCGGGCGGCTGCGGCGTGATTCCGGACCCCCGCGGTCCAGAACTGGGCTGACGCGAGGGGAAGTCGCTGGAACTCGTCGGCGCGGCGTCGATCGGCTGTGGCGCGGATGCCGCCCCGCGCCCGGCCGTTGGCGCGCCGATGTCGCGCTGCTCGTTCGCATCCGCGCCTCGATCGCCGGGGGCCGGGCCGCGCCCGGGGTCGGGCCGTCCGCCATCGACCGTGCGCTGGAGAGCTGTTGTGTTCAGCGCGGCGTCGAATGGCCGCCCGGGCACAGATACGTCCACGGGGACGCCTTCCGTGCGCAGCGGCATCCCGGTCCGGGCGGCCGACCGCGGTGGTGTGGGGACCGTGGGGGGGACGTGTTCCGGCGCGGATCCACTCGCGCCGTCCGTGCCGACGCCCGCCGCCGCGGTGTCCGTGATCCGCCGGGCGGGGCGGCGCCTGCCGAGAAGCGGGGCGGTGCCGTCCGGCACACCCGCGGTCGGCGGCAGCGCGTTGAGGGGCGCGCCCAGTCCCCCGCGCGTCCGCGCGTCGGCGGTGCCGGCGCGCGGCTGCGTGGTGGGCTGAGCACCGGGCGCCGCCGGGGGCGGCCCGACGGAGGAACCGCCCTCGTACGGCGCGCGCTGCACAGAGGTGCCGTCGCGCCGTTCGGGCGCGGGGTGGGAATGCGTCGACCCGCCCGGCGGCGGGGCGGAGGCTGATGGTCCGGGTCCGCCGGGCACGCTCTCCGTCAGGCCGATCGGTTGGGTGGGCGAGGGGACGATCCGCATCGGTGAGGACGCGGGGCCTGGCGCGTCGTCAGCGTGGCCGAGGCCGTCCGCGGCGTGCTGTGTCGAGGCGCTCGCGGGCAACGACGTCAGCGGCGCGCCGAGTACCGGCCTCGCCGATGCGGTTCCTCCCGCGCCGCCGCGCTGCTCCAAGTCGTCGGTGTCCCGTGCCGAAGGGGAGTCGGATGCCGCGACCGGTCCCGCATCGGCGCCCGATCGCTGCACCACGATCGGCACCGAGGCCACGGGTGGGCGAGCCACTGCCGATGCGCCCTCTCCCGCGCCGCCGCGCTGCCCCAAACCGTCGGCATCCCGCGCCGAAGCGAAGTCGGATGCCGCGACCGGTCCCCCGTCAACACCCGATCGCCGCACCACGATCGGCACCGAGGCCACGGGTGGGCGAGCCATTGCCGATCCGCCCTCTCCCACGCCGCCGCGCTGCCCCAAACCATCGGCATCCCGCGCCGAAGCGAAGTCGGATGCCGCGACCGGTCCCCCGTCAACACCCGATCGCCGCACCACGATCGGCACCGAGGCCACGGGTGGGCGGGCGGTTGCGACGGCCGGTTCCGGGTCAATGCCGGTTCGTTCCGCTGGGATCGGCGCGGAGGCCGCCGATGGGCGGGCGGTCGCGGTGGCCCGGTCCGCCGCCGCGGGCTCTGGCTCGGTGGCGGACCGGTGCGTGGGCGTCGCGCCCACGGGACCCTGCGCACCGCGGGGCGGGACCACGGTGACCGCGCGTGTAGGGAACGGCCGTGGGGGCGGGGCCACGGTCAGCGGCTCGCCGATGGGGCGGAGCAGGACCAGGCCGGTCTGCTGCGGCCGGGCCCGCCCCACGGACGGCGCGGCGCCGTCGTCGCCGGGTGCCGCCGGGGCCGCCGGCGTGGCGCGGAGCCGCCGGCGCGCGGCTCGGGACCTCTGCACTGGTGGTACCGGCTCGGTCCCCGCCTCTGTGGGTTCGTCCGGCTCGGACGCCTGCGGCGGTGCGGCGTACGGCAGCTCGGGGTCGTCCGCGTCGGCAAAGGTCGCAGGAGCGAGCGGCCGTGCCACCGCACGCAGCAGTCCCGCCGGGGCGGACGGCAGCACCGCGTGTCTCAGTGCGCCGCTCAAGGACGGGTTCTGCCAGGCGGCGAGCCGTGACCTGAACCGGAGGCCGTCACTGACTCCGCCCGCCGCCCCCGCGACGGTCGTGGCCAACGGCGGGACCGCGCGCCAGCCCCCGTCCCCGCCGGTGTCGGAGCGGTGTGGGGCGTCCGCCCCGGCCCGGGGGGCGCGGACATCGTCCGCCGCGCCGCCGCCCGCCCGGCGTGCGAACCTGTCCCAGAACCCCATGCCGCTCACCCGCCTTCGCTGACGCGGGTGTTGATCCGCGCGATCTCCCGTACCCACTGCTGGCGTTCGCGGTGGGAAAGGTCGAGGATGTCCTCTCGCTGCCAGTGGAAGTGGTAGGCGATGTACGCGATCTCCTCGTACAGCCGAGCAGGCGCGTACGTCACCATTCCCCCAGGCGCCCACCAGCGAGGTCCACTTCGAAGGAACCGTCGCAGTGCGGGCAGGTCACCGCGGCGCGCGTGTGGCCTTCGCTGTTGATCCGCTGGTAGAAGTCCTGGAGGAACGCGACATCGGTGGCGTACATGCGCTCGACGACACCGGCGTGCACGTCGGTGACGTTGCCCAGCCTGGTGATCACGTGGCTCAGCAGCACCACACTCAGATATGCCGGGTTCTCCTTGACCCGCTGGTCGATCTGGGGCATCAACTCGTCCCGCGCGGTGGCCAGACGCATGGCGCCGTGCCGGTGCACGGTACCCTCGTCGTCGACGTACCCCCGCGGAAGCTCGAACTCGAACTCCGTGCGCAACTCGTGCTCCTGGGACTCCCGCCCCCGCTGCGGCGCAGTCCGCTGTGCCGGGGCCGGTGCCTGCTCCAGGAGTTCCTCAAGGCCGATCCGTCGCCTCATTCGACGGAGATCTCCTCGAACACGATGGTCACCGTCTCGGTCGCGGCGTTCGACTCACCCGCGGTGAGCGTGGGGCCCTCCCACCTGCTGGCCCACGCGTTCGTCAGCTGGATGCGCCGAAGCGTGGCGCCGGTGGTGTCCTTGACCTCGATGGTGAGGTTCTGCCGTGCGGTGTTGATCGCGCCGTTGTTGAGGGTCTCCTTGATCCACTTCGTGAACGCCCCACTCTTGTCGAGACCGCGGGTGATCGTCACCTCGCCCGGCAGCCGCGCCCCTGGCTGCTTGCGGACGATCAACTTGCCCTGCTGGGTGACCTGTTTGTACTCGACGACATCCTGGTCGACGGTGAGGTTGCTGATCTCCTTGACGGACTCGACGTTGTAGCCGCCGAGTTGCACGCCGAAGATATGTGTGGAGAGCGGATCGCCTTCAGCCATGGCTGCGTGTCACCTCCCGGTGTGTTCTGACCCTGCTGGTCACTCGTTGACGAGGCTCGTGCTGTCGGAGAACTGGGACAGCCGGAACACCACGAACTCGGCGGGCTTCACCGGAGCGACCCCGATCTCGCACACCACCTGCCCGAGGTCGATGGACTCCTGGGGGTTGTTGTCGCGGTCGCACTTGACGTAGAAGGCCTCGGCCGCGGTACTGCCGAACAGCGCTCCGCGCCGCCACTCCTCGGTCAGGAACGCGGTGATGTTCCTGCGGATGCTGGACCACAGCCGATCGTCGTTGGGCTCGAACACCACCCATTGGGTGCCCAGGAGTATGGACTCCTCCAGGTAGTTGAACAGCCGCCGCACGTTGAGGTAGCGCCAGGCGGGGTCCGACGAGAGGGTCCGCGCACCCCAGATCCGGATGCCGCGCCCGGGGAAGGCGCGTACGCAGTTGACGCCGATCGGATTCAGCAGATCCTGCTCGCCCTTGCTGAGGCGGATCTCCAGGTCCACCGCGCCGCGGATGATCTCGTTGGCCGGCGCCTTGTGCACACCGCGTTCGGAGTCGCTGCGCGCCCACACACCAGCGGCGTGCCCGCTCGGGGGGACCATCACGTTCCGGCCGATCGCCGGGTCGAACACCTTGATCCAAGGGTAGTACAGGGCGGCGTAGCGGGAGTCGAAGCCCGCCTCCTCGTTCCGCCAGGTGCGCACCTTCTGGGCTGTCAGACCCGGCGGGGTGTCCAGGACGGCGATCCGGTCACCCATCTGCTCGCAGTGCGACATCACCGCCAACTGAACGGTCCTGACCCCCTCCGCGTCGATGTCACCGCGCTGGAAGGCACTCATCAGGTCGGGCACCGCGACCATGGTGATCTCGTCGATCGCCTCCAGCCCCGCGAATCCGGTTCGGGCCGAGGCGTCGCCCACGTACTCCGCGGGGTCGAGCCGGGTGGCGGGGGCCGCCGGCGCGGCCGCGGGGGCGGCGGCGAGTGCGAGAGCCTGGCGCTCCGGGCGGCTCGGCGCGGTGCCGGGCTGCTCGGTCACCGCGATGAGCTTCGACTCCTTCAGCTGGGTGACGACATATCCCTTGATGTTCCTGCGTGTGGAGACGTCGTACGTCTCGGCCACCTTGTCGCCCTGCCGAACCACCAGCTTGAACCGGTCGTCCGGGACGTTCTCCCCGTCGGCGTCGGCGATCTCGACGGACACGTCGGGTCCCGCGCCGGGCAGGGCCGAGAACAGGAAGCCCGCGACCGCGGTGGGCGCGGGTGCCTGCCGGACGGCGTCCTTGCTGGTGCCGGCCGCCTGCGCGGGCCCCCCGACACGTACGACGTAGGCCGAGCCGCCGCCGTTCGCGAAGAAGCCGTACACCGCGTGGGCGAGGTACGTGCCTTCGGTGAAGCCGCCGAACTGCTGCACGTACTGGTCCCAGTTGGTCACCAGGGTGGGCTCGTGGAAGGGACCGGTCTCGGCGAAGCCGACCAGGGCGGCGACAGCCGTGCCGACCCCCTCGATCGGCCGGGCACCGGACTGGACCTCCTCCACATACACGCCCGGGGTGAGGTACGACGGCATGCTCGCTCCTTCGGGTGGCCCGTCATTCGCCACCGAGTCTGCTGCCAGGGCCGCTTCCCACGACATGTCCCGCGGTCCCGGACCAGGGGCAAGGACGCTGCCCCGGCGGGCATCGCTGCAGGTACCCACCGGTCGGCTCTGACCGACGGTGAGCCGTGGGAGCCGCAAGGCCGCCAAGGACGGACGCGAGGGCGGGCCGGCCGCTCAGGGGGATCCGCCGCGACGGGCCTGCACAGGTCAGGCGCTGTGCCACTGCTGGTCGAGCCATGGTCCGAACTCGCTTTCCAGCACCAGGCGGCCGAGTTTGCGGTACTCCTGCATCACCGCGGACACCAACTGCGCCATGGTCAGCGGCCGCCCCGTCTCGGCGGCCAGATAGGCCGCGGTCACCGCGCACGCCCGGATGGAACCGCCGGCGAGCTCGAAGCGCCGCGCGCAGAACTCCAGGTCGAGGTCGTCACCGCGCGGGATCTGCGGGCCGAGGCAGCGGTCCCACAGGGCGCGCCGCTGCTCCTCGTCCGGTACGGGGAACTCCGCGATCACGTCCAGCCGTCGGGTGAACGCCTGGTCGAGGTTGGCCCGCAGGTTGGTCGTCAGAACCGCGATCCCGTCGAAGGACTCCATGCGTTGCAGCAGGTACGCCGACTCCACGTTCGCGTGGCGATCGTGCGCGTCCTTGACCTGCGACCGCTTTCCGAAGATCGCGTCGGCCTCGTCGAAGAGCAGGACGCCGTTCACCTGCGCCGCCTCGGCGAAGATGCGCTCGAGGTTCTTCTCCGTCTCACCGATGTACTTGTCCACGACGGTGGACAGGTCCACGACGTACAGTTCCATGCCGAGTTCCGCCGCGACCACTTCTGCCGACATCGTCTTGCCGGTGCCCGACTCCCCGGCGAACAGCGCGATCACCCCGTGCCCCCGCCCGCCGCCCGGCCGCATCCGCCACTGACCGAGCACCTGGTCGCGGTGGCTTGCGCGCAGCGCGAGCTCGCGCAGTTGGCGCGAGGTGGCTTCGGGCAGCACCAGATCGTCCCATCCGACTGCGGGCTCGATCCGACGGGCGAGGCGCGCGAGTCCCGCCCCGTTCTGCGCCCGCACCGCGGCGCGCAGATCGTCGGCGCTGGGCGGGCGGCGCTCGGCTGCCGCCGTCCTGATCGCCACACCGGCCGCCTTGGCCACCTGGTTCTCGTCAAGCCGGTACGTGGCGACTGCCGCGGCGAACTCGTCGCCCAGCGCGGCGTGCCCGCCCTGCCGTGAGGAGCCGTCCGACGGCCCCTGCGACCCGCTCAACGCGCGCGCCCACTGCTCAGCGCGCTGCCGCGGGCTCAGCGGCGGGACCGCGATCACGACCGGGCTGTCCGGCGCCCACAGCGGGTCCCATGCCTGGGTGCCGTGCACGATCAGTGGAACCCCGGCGAGGTCGGCGCACAACTCACGCAACAGCCGTGCCCGCTCGGGGCGTTGGGGTTCGAGTCCGTCCAAGGGACCGAGCACCACACCGCTTCCACTCAGGCGCGCCTCCCTGGCGAGCGCGCGCACGGTCGTGTCGGCCGGGCGGGCGGCGAACGCGGCGACGTCGAGGACCAGGGGCTGTCGGCCGATGCCCACCAGGGCTTCGACCGCCAGGCGGCCGGCGTTGCCGCCCTTGTCGAGCAGGTGCACCAGTCCGCCGGCGCTCGATGCGGCGGCGCCGATGCGGCGGGTCGGCTCCGGGGGGCGGCCGTCGGCATCCCGGCCGACGCGGACGAGCCCGTACAGCGCGCTGTCGAGCTCGTCGTCCCCGAGCAGATGTGCCGTCACCCGGTCGGGTACGCGCAGCCCTCGGGAGAGCAGCGGCCGCTCCGGCTCGGTGGTCTCCAGCAGTCCGCCGGCGATCAGCGGGGCGTGGGCGGAGAAACGGAAACGCCCGGCTCCCGCCCCTGGCAGGCCGCACAGTTCGAGCGCGAGCCCGATGGTCGGCCTGCGCAGGGTGAGGTCGTCGTTGAGGTAGCCGTAGAGCCGTTCGAACCGGGTGTCGATGTCGGGAGCCATCGCCACGAGCAGGAGTTCGAGGTCCAGGGGAAGCAGACCGAAGGTGCCGGTGAGCCGCTCGATCCTCGACCCGGGCGGTGGCGCCGGCGGTTCGCCGAGGCCCATGCCGGGGCTCCACGCCGACGCGGGCGTGGCCAGGATCCGCTCCACCGCCTGCGGGGTGAGGTACTGACCGCGGTACGGGTCGTCCGGGTCCGGATCGCTGGTCCTGCGCTCGCGGACAGCGGCTCTGACCCGCTGCTCGACGTGGCGCAGCCGGTCCCACAGGTGGTCGAGGCCGATCGCCTGCTCGCTCCGGGCCGCCTCGACGTCGAGGGTCATCGCGCCGGACCGCCGCGCCGTCGGCGGCCGGGCGGCAGCGGGCGCTCCCGGGGCGCCGTGAACCCGTCGGGACCGGGGTCCGTGGCGCCGTGGTACCGCAGTCGGCGGCCGGGTTCGGCGCCGCTTGTGTGGGCGTCGTCCGGCCCGCCGGTCGCCCCGGTCGTGTCGGTGGCCCGCACCACGAGCCCCTCGGTCACCGGGGGCCCCGCGGGGCCGCGCTCGCCGGAGAGCGGAGCGAACACCCTGAGGTCGATGGACGGTTTCAGCTCGCCGCCGAGGGCGGACCACACGTCGGACACCGACGGCATGCCCTGGCTCTGCCCCGCAGTGTCGATCCCGACGGTGAGCCCGAGTTGGGCGAGCGTACCCGTGAGCAGGCGTGCGGGCAGGGCGTCGGAGGCTGTCACACACCGCAGCACCTCCGACAGCAACCGGTGCTCGTCCTGCGGCCGGTTGGTCCAGGCGGTCACCAGGTACGCCAGCTCGAACCAGCGGGGCGCGGTGCGCCAGGCGACGACCACGCCGTCCGCGTCGTGCTCCTCCGCGGCACCGGTCTGCCTGCGGGCCACCTCCTCGCGGATTCCGTAGAGGAAGACGCTGACCGTCGGGGCGTTGCGCCGAGCGGCCCATTCCCGGGTGGGCGAGTCGAAGACCAGCTCGACCCCGCCCTCCTGCAGGCCGCTCTCGACCAGCAGGAGCCGCAACGCCTCGTCGACTTCGTGAATCACCGCCGCTGCACCTCCCCCGGCGGGCCGATGCTGCCGGTCACCACGAGGAAGGGTGTGGTCACCGGGGAGAACCCGGGACCGCTCGCGGTGATGACGCGCGGCCCCGTCTCGTCCTTGGCGAGGATCAGCAACTGCCCTGCGAAGGTCCCGTCGTCAGCGGGGACCGTGGGCGCCGCGGCGGCGGTGATGCCCGGCTTCCAGGTGAACCTCACCGGTACGCCCGGCGGGAAGTCCTTGCCGCGTACGGACGTCACGAAACCGGGCTTTCCGATCGGCGGCACCGCGACGATGCGGGGCTGGAGGATGCGCAGCGGGGTCCTCGCCACGTGGTCGCCCGGGTGGGCGTCAGTGCCGGTGGTGGTCAGGATCGCGGTGATGGTGGTGCTCAGCGCCGCCTTGGGTGACAGCACGACCTGCACGTCCTCGGTGCCTCCCGGGGACAGGTCGCCCAACTCGCACGCTCCCGCCGAGCAGCCGGGGGGCAGCGGCTCGGTGGGGACCCCTGCGGGCAGCCCGAGCGACAGGCGCAACCCGGTCGCGAGCGCATCGCCCCCGTTGCTCACGCTGTAGGTCACGGTCACATGGCCGCCGACGTATCCCGGATTCGGCTGCGCGGTGACCGCCACTCCCGGGCCGGCCTTCGGCGTGGGCGGCCTCGGGTGCGGTGGTGGCGTGGGAGGCGGTGACGAGGGGGGCGGCACGGCCACGACGGGTACGGCCGTCTGTGCCGCGTTGTCACCGGGGTTCGGGTCGACCACCGCTCCGGTGACGCCCCAGCCGAACCGCTGCTCACCGATCTGCGTCCCGGTGATCGTGGCGGTCAGCCGGATGCGCGCGCCCGGCGCGAGAAGGCCGAGATCGCACCGGAGGGCCGCGGCATCGCACTGCCCGGCCGGGGTGGTCAGCCCGCTGAGCCGGGCACCCGCCGGCACCGATGCCGTGAAGACCGTGCCCGGCGAAGGCGAGGGCCCGTGGTTCGTCACGGTGATGGTGACGGTCGTGCTGGAGCCGGTCGGCACCGGGGGCACGGTACCCGGCGCGCTCAGCGACAGGTCGGCCGAGGGCTGAAGGGTCGGCTCCTTCTGCCGTCCCGGCAGGCTGCTGTCGACGGGGGTGAGCTTGCCGGTCGCGAAGTCGTAGACCGCCAGCGCCTCCGGCGAGTTCGGCGGCAGGGCCCGGCGGGAGGTCAGCACCAGATGGGAGCCGTCCGCAGACCAGGCGACGTCACGGGGCTGGAACGGGCCGGTGGCGGAGGTGTCCGGCAGTTGGCGGCGGCAGGCGTCCTTCTGGTGGCCGAGCCCCGCGGGCAGTATCACCGTGCATCCGCCGCCCGTCAGCGAGGCCACGAGGATGCCGTTGCGCTCGTTGGGCTGGCCGCCACCGGCCTTGCGGTTGAACGCGACGGTCCGGCCGTCCGGCGAGAACGCGGGGCTGTCGTCGATGACTTCGCAGTCACCCGGGCACGCCGTCCGGCTCACGTCGGTCTGCTGGTCAAGCGCGTCGGCGGGTACCGTCAGCACATGCTTGTTGGCGCCGTTGCCGCTGATGACCTCGGTCCTGGTGAAGGCGATCAGCTTGCCGTCCGGGGACCAGGTGGGCTCTGCGTCGGAGGCTGTCTGCTGGTCGGCCGGCGGCTGGATGGTCGCGACGATCGCGCCGGTGGAGACGTTCGCGATGACGACGCGCCGCGGCCCTGACGCCGTTCCGACACCGCCGGGCGAGCTCCTGGAGAAGACGATGAGGCGGCCGTCCGGTGAGACGGCAGGGTCGGTGTCCCAGTCGTTCGGCCCGCGTCCGGCGAGGTTCATCGGCTGCGGATTGGAACCGTCGGCGTCGGCCAGCCAGATCCGTTCGATGCGGCCGGCGGCCGAGTCCTCGAAGCGGGTCACCACGATCTTCCGGCCGTCCGGCGTGTAGTTCTGCCGCTCGGTCCACGGGTCGTAGCCGGGGCGGGGGTTGAACAGCGGGTCGGCCGCGGGATCGGTGTTGGTGTCGGCGGCCGGGTCCTCCCTGAGCACGCTGATGCCCAGGTCGCGCGGGTCCGCTCCGTCGGGACGGACGTCCTCCAGGTCGGCCACGTTGGGAGCGGAGGCACTCGTCTCGCCGACAACGGGCCCGCCGCCGGTCTGGGTACCCAGCCAGGTCGGCGTCTCGACCTCGCGGTCCTCGCTGAGCACCAGTTGGGCCGGGGTGCACGAGCACGTCGGAGCCCGGTACACGTTCTCGAACGGTGTCGGACCACCCTCGCCCCGGTCGGGGCTGAGGAAGAGGACCCCGCTCCCGTCGGGCAGCCAGGCGGCCGATCTGGTCCGCCAGTCGGCGCCGGTTCCGGGGAAGAACGCCCGGTCGCCGCCGTTGGGCGAAGTGATCCTCAGCCGTGGACCGATCTGGCCGCCCTGGTCCCAGGTGTAGACGATCTGGTCGCGGTGCGCGGGGTCGTTCACCGGGTTCCATGCCGGGCTGATGGCGTTGCCGGTGGTCACATCCGTGATCCGCCTCGATCCGCCGCCGGACAGACGCCGAACGTAGATCTGGGTGTGCGTCGGGTCGGCGGTGCACGCGTACGCGATCCATTCGCCGTCGGGCGAGACCGTCGGTGACGTCTCGTCGGACGTGGTGTCGGTCAGCCTGTGCAGCCCGGTGCCGTCCGTCCTGACCAGCCACAGGTCCCGCTGGGTCTTCCCGCCGCGTCCGCCGGGCTCCACCGCGTCGAACACGACGGACCGCCCGTCCGGGGTCAACTGCGGATCGGCGGCGTCCATGCCGGTGGTCAGCTTGCGCACCGCGCCCGACCCCTCGCGCAGGTACACCTGGGGTCGCGGACCGTCCCGCAGGCTGGTGAAGACCAGCAGGCCGCCGCGGGCCGAGGGGTCCACGTCGAAGTGGGCCGGACCGGCGCCGAACAGCGGCGCGGTCGAAGCCGTACCGGTGACGCGCGCCAGGCTGCGGTGGTCGGTGCCGGCGAAGGCGATCCTCCCGACCTCCGACGCGGCGGCTGCCGCCGGGGCCGCGTCCCTTCCCCGCCCGTCGGAGTTCGAAGTGCCCAGCGCCACCAAAGCGGTGACCGTACACAGCAACACTGCGGCGACGACGGCGAGTCGCGTCCGCCGTGGAATGGACCGGGAAGTGCCGGTGGCGCCGATCACGCTCAACCTCACAGACCGAGAAGGGCGGTACTCCCGGCAGTCTCCCCGGCGCGGCTGCGCACGGACAGACCCCGGATACCCGAGCCGGGGGTAAACGCCGGTGTCCCCAAGGGCAATCCGCCGTTGCCGACGACGTCAGATGAGCCCATGACGCATGGCGTACCCCACCGCATGCGCACGGTTGCGCAGCCCCAACCGCGTCGCGATCTCATGCAGCACGTTCTTGACCGTGCGTTCGGAGTACGAGGTCTGCGCCGCGATCTCGCTGGTGTCGAAGCCGTCGGCGACCAGCCGGAGCATCTCCGCCTCCCGAGCCGTCAGGGTCGACAGGGTGAGGCCCCGTGGGTCGAGCATCGTGCGCTGCAGGCTCCCGACATGCTCGAGCAGCTTGCCGAGCAGATCCCCGGGCATGACGCCCTCACCCCTCGCCAGGGCGGTGATGAGATGCACGAGCCGGTCCTGGTCGGCCTCTGACCGGCGCAGCAGCGCGGCGACACCGCACTCTATTACGGTCTGCAGCCCGCCGATCTCGAAGTGGCCCACCACCAGCCCGATCCGGGTCGTCGTGCCGCGGTGGAGCCTGCGCAGCTGTTCGGCCACGGTCTCGTTGAGTCTGTCGACCACCATCAGGGAGACCATTGCCTTCGCGGCCTCGGCATCCGTGAGCAACTCCACCTCCGGCCTATGCCTTAACTGGTGGACGACGCCGGTGTGCAGGATGATGTCCTCCGCGTACACCGCCACCGGCACCCGACTCGGCTTGACGTGTATCTCGGCGACTTCGGAAGATCCGGGCGTGCGAGCACGACCGTACTGCGTCGGTACGGCCGCCTCGTGGGTTATCTCGATCGACGTCATCAACCGTTCCGTTCTATATCTGCGCCACCAATGGGCTGTTGTGATGATGACCTGGGCCGCCGTGTCGCGAAGGCCGTCCGTGAGACGATGGAGGCTGGAGCAATAACATCGGGCAGGGCCGAGTTGTTCTCGCGGGCAAGGCGCGTGCCCGCGGCTTGCCCCCGCGGCTCTCTCCCCGGGGTGTCCGGCGGTCCTACCGTCGCGGTGTGACCACATCCGCCGAACTCGGCCTTCCCGCAGTGACGGTGTCGCCCGGAGGCGAGGCGACGACGACCCTGACGGTACGCAACGACACCGACATCGTTGAGGCGTACTCGTTGGAAGTGGTCGGAGACTGCGCCCCGTGGACGACGGTCCAGCCGGCCCGTGTCTCCCTCTACCCGGGGACGTCCGAGACGGTGACGGTACGCCTCGCGCCTCCCCGCTCCTCCGAGGTGCGCGCGGGTGAGTTCCCGCTCGGCATAAGGGTGTTGCCCGCCGAGCGTCCCGAGCTCGTGGCCGTTCCCGAGACCACGGTCACCGTCGCCGCGTTCCACGAGCTCCGCGCGGAACTCGCTCCCCGCCGCCGCCGCGGCTGGCTCCGCGCGCGCTACCGGACGTCGGTGCAGAACCTGGGGAACGCGGCCACCGATGTGACGTTCGCCCCCGGTCAGTCCGGCGAGGACCTGCGCTTCGGGATCGACCCGGACGCCCGCCACCTCGAACCCGGCGAGTCCGCCGAGGTCCGGTTGCGGGTCCGCACACGCAAGTTGATCTGGTTCGGCAAACCGGTGACGTGGCCCTTCGATGTCGCCGTCGGCCAGCAGGGCGGCGCCGACGACCAGGGCGGCTGGCAGTCGGCGAACCGTGGGCACGTGCTGGACGGCGAATTCGTCCAACTCTCCATACTTCCCAAGTGGCTGCTGGCACTCCTCGCGGCGTTGCTCGCGTTGCTCCTCGCCTGGTTCGCGCTGGTGCGGCCCGCGGTGCAGAGCTCCGCGAAGCAGGCCGCCGCGCAGGCCGTAGACAAGAAGGTCGCGGCGCTCAATCCGTCCGGCGCATCGGGGTCGGGCTCGGCCGGCGGGCGAACGGGCGGCCACGGCCAGCAGGGAACCGGTAACGGCAGCACCGGCGACGGCTCCAGCGGAAGCCCCGGCCTGGCGGTGCCGGGGACCGGCCAGCAACGCTCCACGACGATAGACGTGCAGACCGGGAACGGTGGTTCCGCGGTGGGCACTTACCGGGTGCCACCCGGCAAGGTCCTCGGCATCACCGACATCGTCACCGCCAACTTCCAGGGCGATCAAGGGTTGTTGACCATAAAGTTCGGCGATCAAACGATCACTACCATCGCCTTGGAGACCTTTCGCAACCAGGACTACCACTGGGTGACGCCCATCGAGGTCCCCGAGAACCAGACTGTGACAGCGAGCGTGACCTGCCAACAGCCGGGCACTCCGGCCTCGGGGAAGCAGGCGTCCGAGTGTCACGAACTGCTCAACGTCAGCGGAGAACTGAGCGATCTCAAGCGCTGAAGCGGTATGTCGGGCATATGACTCCCCTCCCCGGACAGCCGGTCCGGAATTTCCCGGATGCCCCTGCGAAGGCACCCGGACCCCTTATCGGACCTGACGGTTCATCCCTGCAGTGACCATTCCCCCCTTCAACCCTGCCCTTAATCCCCAACCCTCGTCCGATGGCAGCCTGGTGGCGTGTCCGACTGGGCACGGAATACGGAACCCCACCCGAGGCCTGCCCAGGAGGATCCTGGGCAGGCCTTCCGGCCGTCAACCGTAACCGCTGCCCGAATCCATGCCCGGGCTGTGGAATTCCGCCCGGATTACCCGCGGTGGGCAGACCGCGCGGCCCTTTCGCACGGCGGAGTGTGCCCTTGCGTATAGCTGACGTATCGCCATCCCTCTTGTAACGTTGCGGCATTGTGCCTCCGCGGCCGTCACGGAGCCCCGCACGACGCACCGACCGCTGCGGGCCCGGCGCATCGACGGAAGGGGCCGAATCGCCGTGCACGCTCAGGAACCATCCCGCAGAGCCGACCACGACACCTCGCCGAGAGCCGTCCAGGCGGTGCGACGGGCGCCGAGCCCGCTCGCGGGCGTCATGGGACCCGCAGCGGCACGCACCCTGCAACGGACCGTGGGAAACGCCGCGGTAGCGCGCATGATCGAGGAAGAGCGGGGCACGCTCGGCGACGGCGCCAACCTGGTCCAGCACGATGCACAGCCCGTCCAGCGCTCCTTGGTGCACCACGTACTGCGTACCGCCGGACGGCCGTTGGACGGGGCCACCCGCCGCGAGATGGAGTCCCGCCTCGGCGCCGACTTCTCCGACGTGCGCCTGCACACCGGCAACGCGGCCCGTGCCTCCGCGGCGGAGGTAGGCGCCCGTGCCTACACCTCCGGCAACCACGTCGTGATCGGGGAAGGCGGAGGCGACCGGCACACCTTGGCGCATGAACTCACCCATGTCATCCAGCAGCGCCGAGGGCCCGTCGCCGGCACCGACCACGGCAACGGTCTCAAGGTCTCCGATCCGTCCGACCGCTATGAACGCGAGGCGGAAGCCATGGCCGCCCGCGCGCTGTCCGCGCCGCTCGCTCCCGGCCACGCGCAAACCCAGAGCGATGGCGGGCCGCCGCCGGACTCCGGGACCGCGGTGCAACGGATGCCCAAGCGCAACAAGGAGACCGCGGAGATCAAGGGGAACAGCCCGCCCCCGCAGCGCCGCAACACCCGTTCCAAGGCCCGCGAAGAGGGTCTCGACCTCAACAGGCCCACCCTGGAGTTCGAGTCCGCCTACGAAGGCCCGCAGACCCAGCGGCTCCACGCCGATCAGAGCATCGGGTTCCAGCAGGTGGCCAAGTTGAACAATCCCACGGGCGCGCCGCAGAGAGCCGCCACCAACTACCACTTCTGGCAGGAGGTCACCGACTCCAACGTACAGAACGTCGAGGCGAACGGCCTGCGCGACCAGCCGTCCTCACGTTCCTGGGCGCAGGACGGCCCGTACCGGCCGCCCTACAACAATGACGTCATCAACAACGGTCAGAACAGCATCGAGTTCCCGGACAACCCGGGATTCTCGACCACGGACAGGATGACTCCCGGGTACTGGCTGAAGTCCTACACCATCTCGTTCCGCTGGAAGGTCGCCCGGAACACCGGCACTTGGAACAGGAACATCCCGTGCTGGACCAGTCCCGTCGTCACCCACACCCTGCAGTCGGCCTTGGACCCGGACAATCCCGGGCAGTCCGCTCCGATCACCGCGCGCGCGGCGGGAAATCACACGTGGACCGTCGACCTGTCCACGGTGGGCGACGCGGAAGGCTAGCGGCATCCTCGACATCGGCGGCCACAACGATCGCGGCATTCCAGATCACGACGTACTGGACGTTGCGCTGGCCGGAGCAAGTCGATCGTGTGACATCGTCGTTCCGCCGAGCCCGCATGGAACAGGGCGGTGCCCCCCGCCCCCCCGGAGTCGGCCGGGGGCACCGCGGTAGAGAGGGTCACGGAGTCACGGTCTGGTTGTCGGTGGGTGAGGTGGAGGTGTTGAAGTTACCGCTGCCGTTGTAGGTGGCGGTCAGAGGATGGGTGCCGACGGCGAGGGCGGAGGTGGCGAAGGTCGCCGTGCCGCCGGAGAGCGTGCTGGTGCCCAGGAGGGTGGCGCCGTCGAAGAAGCCGACGGTACCGGTCGGGGTTCCCGCCCCGGGGCTTACGGCGGTGACCGTGGCGGTGAGGGTCACCGCCTGGCCCGAGGATGACGGGTTCGGAGCCGAGGTCAGGGCGGTGCTGGTGTTCGCCTTGCCCACCGTCTGGTTGATCGTCGCGGACGTGGAGCTGTTGAAGTTGCTGCTGCCGTTGTAGGTGGCCCGGACGGTGTGTGTACCGACCGAGATGGTGGACGTGGTGAGGGTGGCAACGCCACTGCTGTTGAGGGCGACGGGGGTCTGAGGGATGCCGCCGACGAAGAAGGTGACCGTCCCCGTTGGGGTACCGGATCCAGGCGCGGTCGCGGTCACTGTGGCGGTCAGGGTGACGGGTTGGCCGAACACCGACGGGTTGGGCGCGGAGTTCACCACCGTGGACGTGCTCGCCTTGTTGACCGTCTGAGCGTCGGAGGGTGACGTCGAACCGTTGAAGTTGCTGTCACCGGCGTAGGTCGCCGTCAGCGAGTGCGAGCCGGTGCTGAGGTTCGAGACCGACAGTGTGGCCACACCGCTGCCGTTGAGGGTGGCCGTGCCGATCGGGTTGCCGCCGTCGAAGAAGGTGACAGCGCCGGTCGGGGTGCCTGCTCCGGGGCTTACGGCGGTCACGGTGGCGGTGAGGGTCTTGGCCTGACCGAACACCGAGGGGTCCGGGCTGGACGTCAGGGCGGTGCTGGTGTTCGCCTTGGTGACCGTCTGCGGGTCGGCCGGCGAGGTGGAGACATCGAAGTTGGTGTCCCCGTTGTAGGTGGCGGTCAGCGAGTGGGAACCGGCGCTGAGGTTCGAGACAGAGAGCGTCGCCACACTGCTGCCGTTGAGGGTGGCCGTGCCGATCGGGTTGCCGCCGTCGAAGAAGGTGACGGTACCGGTCGGCGTGCCCGCCCCGCTGGTGGTGACCGTGGCGGTGAGCGTCTTGGCCTGACCGAACACCGTCGGGTCCGGGCTGGACGTGAGCGACGTGGTGGTCGCTGTCCTGGTGACGGTCTGCATGTCCGCCGGCGAGGTAGAGGTGTTGAAGCTACCGCTGCCGTTGTAGACGGCCGTCAGCGAGTGGGTGCCGATGGTGAGCGTGGAGGTCGTGAACGTAGCCGTGCCGCCGGAGAGGGTGCTGCTGCCCAGGAGGGTGGCGCCGTCGAAGAAGCTGACGGTACCGGTCGGGGTGCCCGCCCCGGGTGCCGCGGCGGTGACCGTGGCGGTGAGGGTCTTGGGCTGGCCGAAGGGCGAGGGGTCGGGGGCCGAGGTGAGGCTGGTGGTGCTGTTGGCCTTTTTGACGGTCTGGTTGATCGTCGGGGAGGTGGAGTTGTTGTAGTTGCTGCTGCCGTTGTACGTGGCGCGCACCGTGCGGGTGCCGACCGGCAACGACGAGGTGGTGAGGGTGGCCACACCACTGCCGTTGAGGGTGACAGGGGATTGTGGGATGCCGCCGATGAAGAAGGTGACCGTCCCCGTCGGGGTACCGGATCCGGGCGGGGTCGCGGTCACTGTGGCGGTCAGGGTGACGGGTTGGCCGAACACCGACGGGTTGGGCGCGGAGTTCACCGCCGTGGACGTGCTCGCCTTGTTGACCGTCTGCGGGTCGGTCGGCGAGGTGGAGGTGTTGAAGTTGCTGTCCCCGTTGTACGTGGCGGTCAGCGAGTGCGGACCCGCGCCCAGCGCTGAGGTGGTGAGCGTCGCCACACCACTGCCGTTGAGAGTGCCGCTCCCGATGGGGCTGCCGCCGTCGAAGAACGTCACGGAGCCCGTGGGCGTACCCGCACCAGGGCTTACGGCCGTTACGGTGGCGGTGAGGGTCTTGGCCTGACCGAAAACGGAAGGGTCCGGGCTGGACGTCAAGGCGGTGCTGGTGTCGGCCTTGTTGACGGTTTGTGCGTCGGTCGGCGAGGTGGAGCTGTTGAAGCTGCTGTCCCCGTTGTACGTGGCGGTCAGCGAGTGCGGACCCGCGCCCAGCGCTGAGGTGGTGAGCGTCGCCACACCACTGCCGTTGAGAGTGCCGCTCCCGATGGGGCTGCCGCCGTCGAAGAACGTAACGGAGCCCGTGGGCGTACCCGCGCCGGGTCCGGTCACCGTGACGGTGGCGGTGAGGGTCTTGGCCTGACCGAAAACGGAAGGGTCAGGCGCCGACGTCAGACCAGTAGTGGTGTCCGCCTTGTTGACCACCTGGTTGTCCACAGCAGACGTCGAACCGTTGAAGTCACCGTCACCCGCGTAGACAGCAGTGACGGCATGCGGACCCACAGCCAAAGAGCTGGTGGTGACGGTTGCCGTCCCTCCAGACAGCACGGCCGTGCCAACGGGGGTGCCACCATCGAAGAAAGTGACGGTGCCCGTCGGCGTGCCCGCACCGGGGCTCACAGGGGTGACGGTCGCGGTGAGAGTCTTGGCCTGACCGAAAACGGAAGGGTCAGGCGCCGACGTCAGACCAGTAGTGGTGTCGGCCTTGTTGACCACCTGGTTGTCCACCGCAGACGTCGAACCGTTGAAGTCACCGTCACCCGCGTAGACAGCAGTGACGGCATGCGGACCCACAGCCAAAGAGCTGGTGGTGACGGTTGCCGTCCCTCCAGACAGCACGGCCGTGCCAACGGGGG
>NZ_JARHTQ010000110.1 GCF_029223525.1 Streptantibioticus ferralitis
CCAGATCCCGTACGCCGTGGGTCGTGACCAGGTGCCGGGCCACCTCGCTGCCCAGGCCGCCGGTACCCCCGGTGACCAGGACCGTGCCCGTGCCGACGAGCTGCTGCCGTACGGTCAGCACGATCTTGCCGACGTGCCGGGCCTGGCTCATGTACCGGAACGCCTCAGGCGCCCGCCGCACATCCCGCTCCACCGTGGGGAGCGGCTCCAGAATGCCGGCCTCGAACAGGCCCACCAGTTCGAGCAGCATCTGCTGGACCCGGTCGGGGCCGGCCTCCACCAGGTCGAACGACTGGTAGCTGACCCCCGGGTGGTCCGCGCGGACCTGGTCGTCCGGCCGGAGGTCGGCCTTGCCCATCTCGATGAACCGGCCACCGTGCGGCATCAGCCGCAGTGACGCGTCGATGAAGTCGCCGGTGAGGGAGTTGAGCACGACATCCACACCACGACCGTCCGTGGCCTGTAAGAACGCGGCTTCGAAGTCCAGCGACCGGGACGACGCCAGGTGACGGTCGTCGATCC
>NZ_JARHTQ010000011.1 GCF_029223525.1 Streptantibioticus ferralitis
GCAGTCGACAACGCGGGCGGAGAGAGGAGACACCCCGGCGCGCCCCGACCCAAAGACAGCAGAGCGCAACGGCAAGCGAAAGGCCGACGGTAATCGGGCGGGCGGGTGGGAAAAACGCCGAACCCCAGCGGGAGCGAACCCTCACTCGCCGAGTACGGCCCGGAACGCCTCGATGTTGCGGCGGCGGAACGTCATGAACGCCAGCCAGGAGCCGTCCGCGTAGTGGACCCGGAAGCGGGCCATGAGCTGGAGGCGGGGTCGGCGTTCCACGCGGGCGACCCAGTTCCGGGGAACCTCCCATATCGGGGTGCCGTCCAGGCTGTTCACCAGGCCCACGCGTTGGTCGGTGACCCGTAGCACGAGACCGCGTGAGACGTCCGGGCAGGAGGCGGCGATGCTGCCGTGGCCGCCGCCTTGGGCGCCTACGTTCCGCATGATGGCGTTGCCGATCATGCCCCCGACATTCACGCTCACGCCGCGGGCGTTCTTCACCGGAACGACGAGAGCGTGGGAGAGCAGCCGCTCTCCGGGCGCCAACTGGCTTCCGGCGGCGCGCTCCCGCGCGGATGTGCCAGGCGTGGACATGGGATTCCCCCTGCTCGAATCGAACGACGAGGGATCATAGCGTCGGCCGGTCCACCTCGGAGAACGCCACCGGCGCCGCGAACGCCGCGCGGCGGGTGGCCCGGCGCAGGGCCTTGAGGATGGGGGAGCCCAGGGCCAGGGTGAGTACGGCGGTGACGGCGGCGCGCGGGAGGTCCCAGCCGAGTGACGTCGCCAGGCAGTACGCGGTGAAGTGGGCGAGGTTCTCCGGCAGCGGCGCACCGGGGACGTAGCCGATCCCCGAGGACAGGCCGCCGATGTACGGCCAGCCCTGGAGGTTCATGATCGTGCCGTAGAGAACGGAGGAGACGACCCCGTACCCCGCCAGCATCGTCAACTCGGCCCGGCCACGGGGCCGTTCGGGCAGCAGACCCGAGCCCATGCCGACCCAGCCCATGCTGAGCATCTGGAACGGCATCCACGGGCCGACCCCGCCGGTCAGCAGCGCGGAGGCGAACATCGCGAGCGCGCCGAGCACGAAGCCGAAGCCGGGGCCGAGGACCCGGCCCGCCAGCACGATCAGGAAGAACATCGGCTCGATGCCCGCCGTTCCCGCACCCAGTGGGCGCAGCGCCGCGCCCGCCGCCGCGAGTACGCCGAGCATCGCTATCGCCTTGGCGTCCAGGCCGGTGTCGGCGATCGTCGCGACGACCACCGCCAGCAGCAACGGCAGCAGCCCGGCGAACAGCCACGGCGCGTCGGCGCTGTGCGCCAGCCCGGAGCCGGGGTCGGCCAGCAGCGGCCAGCCGAAGGCGGCCAGGCCGATCGCCGAGAGGAGAGCGAGGGCGGCCGTCGACCGTGGACCGAGCCGAATCGGCCGCACCGGGCGGGTTGCCGACTCCGGCGGGGGCACGGGTCCGGTGCGCTCGGCGCCCCTCATGCCCTTGCCCCTTCCCCGAGCGCCGTCGCGACCTGCGGGACCGTCAGCCACGGGCCCGGCTGGAGGATCTTCGCCACCTGCGGGGCGAAGGCGGGCGAGGAGACGACCACCTCCGCCGTGCGGCCGTCGGCGACGATCTCACCGTCGGCGAGGATGACCACCCGGTGCGCGAGCTCCGCCGCCAACTCCACGTCATGCGTGGCCAGCACGATCGCATGGCCGTCCGCCGCGAGCGCGCGCAGATGCGCGACCAGCCGGGACTTGGCCGCGTAGTCCAGGCCGCGGGTCGGCTCGTCGAGCAGCAGGAGCGGCGGCCGGGCGGCCAGGACGACGGCCAGCGCCAGCGTCAGCCGCTGGCCCTCGGACAGATCACTCGGATGGGTATCGTCCGGTACGCCCGGCAGCAGCTCCGCGACCAGTGCCCGGCAGCTGCCCGGCGCGGCGCCCGCGTCCTCGTCGGCCGCCGCGCACTCGGCCGCGACCGTGTCCGCGTACAGCAGATCGCGCGGCTCCTGCGGTACCAGGCCCACGCAGCGCACCAGTTCGCGCGGCGGCGTCCGGTGCGGGAGCAGCCCGCCGACCCGTACGGTGCCGGAGGCGGGCTCGTGCAGACCGGTGAGCGTGCCCAACAGGGTTGACTTACCCGCCCCGTTGCGGCCCATCAGCGCGAGCGTCTCGCCAGGGCGGACGGTCAGGTCCACCGCGCGCAGCGCCTCGATACGGCCTCGTCGGACCGACAGCCCCGATGCCTCGGCGATCGCGGCGGTCTTCTGCGGCGGGAGCGCGGGCGTCGGCCTCCTGTCCGCCAGCCGCTCGCGCAACGGGCGCGCCGCACGCCGGGCGTCCCGTACCGACAGCGGCAGCGGTGACCAGCCCGCCAGCTTGCCGAGGCCGACGACCGGTGGGAAGACCGGGGAGGCCGCCATGATCGCGGCGGGGTCGCCGACCACCGGCGGCGCGCCGGGTTCGGGCAGCAGGATGACCTGGTCCGCGTACTGCACCACCCGCTCCAGGCGGTGCTCGGCGAGCAGGACCGTCGTACCCAGGTCGTGGACCAGGCGTTGCAGTACGGCGAGCACCTCCTCGGCGGCGCCCGGGTCGAGGGCCGAGGTGGGTTCGTCGAGGACCAGCACCTTGGGGTGGACGGTGAGCACCGAGCCGATCGCGACGCGCTGCCGCTGGCCGCCGGAGAGCGTGGCGATCGGCCGGTCCCGCAGCTCCGCCAGGCCCAGCAGGTCGAGTGTCTCCTCTACTCGCCGCCGCATCACATCGGACGGGACGCCCAACGACTCCATGCCGTAGGCGAGTTCGTCCTCGACAGTGTCGGTGACGAAGTGCGCCAGCGGGTCCTGGCCCACCGTGCCGACGACATCGGCGAGTTCACGCGGCTTGTGGACGTGGGTGTGGCGGCCCGCCACGGTGACGCGGCCGTGCAGTGTCCCGCCGGTGAAGTGCGGTACGAGACCGCTGACCGCGCCCAGCAGAGTCGACTTGCCGACACCGGACGGGCCGACCAGCAGGCACAGCTCGCCCTCGGGGACGGTCAGGTCGACACCGCGCAGGGCGGGTGCGGCCGCGCCCGGGTAGGTGACGGAGACGTTGTCGAAGCGGATCACCGCTCGGCTCCCTTCGAGTTCCGCGGGGCACTCCGGTGGGGCGCCGGGGCTGGGCCCGGTGCTGGTGCTGGGGTGGGTGCCGGTGCCGCGAACGCGGGCAGCAGGCCGAGCAGCACCGACACCGCCGGCCACAGCGGCAGCGTCGGCGCGCGCAGCGGTACGGCGGGCGGCGTCAGCGCACCAGGGTCGCTGACCGCCGCATGGATCATCAGCGCCGCGACCGCGACCCCCGAACCGGCGACCAGCCAGGCCCGCACCCCCCACCGGTCCGGCCGGTAGCGGGTGCGTACGCTGCGCCTGCCGCCCAGCCACAGCCCGGCGAGCGCCGCCGCGAGCCCCAACGCGAGCACCGGCAGGCCGAAGCCCGCGCCCTCGGCCGCCAGCAGCCCGTACGTCCCCGCGCACACCCCGAGCAACCCGCCGAGCGTGAGCGCGGCGGTCAACCGCCGTACGCCCGGCGGGACTTCGGCGGTACGGCCGTAGCCGCGCGCGTCCATCGCGGCCGCCAACGCCACCGACCGCTCCAACGCGCCCTCCAGCACCGGCAGTCCGACCTGGATCAGGGCGCGCACGCCCCGGTCACTGCGGCCGCGCATCCGCCGCGCGGTACGCAGCCGCTGTACATCGGCGACCAGATTCGGTGCGAACGTCATCGCCACGACCACCGCCACCCCGGCCTCGTAGAGCGCTCCGGGCAGCGACTTGAGCAGCCGGGCCGGGTTGGCCAGCGCATTCGCCGCACCCACGCAGACGAGCAGTGCGGCCAGCTTCAACCCGTCGCACAGGGCGAACACCACTCCCTCGGCCCCGACCGGCCCGCCGAGCCGCACGCCCTGCGCCCAGTGCGGCAACGGGAGTTCAGGCAGCCGGAACAGCACATGGGTGCCCGGGATCGGCGAGCCGAGCAGCACCGCGAAGACCAGCCGGAGGGCCAGCACCAGCAGCCCGAGCTTGAGGAACGCACCGTAAGAGCGCGCCCACGGCGCCTCGGTCCGGCGGGCCGCCACCACATAGCCCGCCACCGCGACCAGCAGCAGTAGCAGCAGCGGATTGCTGGTCCGCGACGCGGCCGTCGCCAGCCCCAGCGCCCAAAGCCACCACGCGCCCGCGTGCAGCGCGTTGGAGCGGCTGGCCGCCGGTTGCCGGATCCGGCCGCGCAGGCCGCCCCGCTCGCGCGCCCGAGCTGTCACCGAGCGCCCACCGGAAACCTCATCACCGCGATCGCCGCCTGCGGGTCTGCCAAAGCGCTGCCGCGCCCAGTACGACGACCGCGGCGATGCCCGCGAACACGCCGAGCGACGGGCCGTTGCCCGACTCACTCGGCTGGGCGGAAGCGGAAGGCGCTGGTGTGCGCCGGGAGTTCCCGCCGGAGGTGACCTGCTCGCCGCAACCCGACTGCGGGTAGCCGGCGATGGCGCACACCATTCCCGCCGAGTTGTAGCGCAGCGGCTTGGCCACCGCGGCCAGCGCGTCGGCGGCGCTGGCATCCTGCGGGACCTGTGCGCACGCGGTGTGCGCGGGCGGCGGGGTGCCGCCGCTCGGAGCGTCACCCTGGGTACCGAAGTCCAGTACCAGCGCGATGCGCTTCATGCCGTCCTTGGTCTCGGTGTTGGCGCAGATCCTGCTGAACTCCGCGTCGCCACGCGGCTTCGCCGCGCTCGCCGAGTCCGCGCTGACCGCGAACCGCCAGCCCTCGATATCGCCGTCGGACGGCTTGGTCGTCGCGGGCCCGGTCTGCGCATAGGTCCACTCGCTCCCGTCGCGCCCCCAGAACGACCAGTACCGGTAGCCATCCGCCTGCGCCGGGCCCGCGGTGAGCAGGACCGTCGCCGCGAGCAACGGCACGGCGAGCAGCGCCCACGCACGGGACTGCGGTGAGCCGGAGCCGGACGATCCGGCCACCGCCCGCCGTAGGGCGTACGCCGTCATCAGACCCGCTTCTTGTTGCGCATGCTGAACGCCCAGCCGATGCCGATGCCCGCGATCAGTCCGGCGCCGACGATCCACCACACCGACATACCGCCGCCGTCGTCCTTGTGGTCGGCGGACGGTGACGGTGTCGCGGTCTCGTCCGGGCGCGGACCGGTGTTGACCAGTTGCTGGACCAGGTCGGCGCCCGCGAAGTCATGCGGGTTGGCACCGGCCGCGCCGGACGCCAGGATGAGTGAACCCAGCGCGGCCGGGTCGCCCTTGGCCCAGCCGCCGGCGTTCTTCGTCAGCCACTGGTACGGCTTCTTCGCCGCATCCGCGTGACCGCCCGCGGCCAGGGCCAGTACCGCGTCGGCTGTGGTCCCGTAGTCCGGGGTCTTCTGCGACGAGCCGGGCTGGGCGGTGGTCAGATGGTCGCCGCCAGCGGAGAGCGTGGCGGCGAGGTATGCGGAGGCCGCGGCGGCGGCCGTGGTCGGATCGTTCGCCTTCTGCGTCGCCGAGCAGTCAAACGCCTTCGGGTCGGTGTTCTTCGCGGGCGCGCCGATCACATATCCCTTGCCGAGCGCCGCGAAGGCGGCGTCCGCGGTCGCCTTGTCGTTGGCGGTGAGCGTGCCGGACTTGTCCGGTTGATAGGCGAACGCCCCGCGCTGTGCGTCCTGCACACCCTTGGTTCCGCAGCCGAGCTGGAGCGAAAGCAGGGCGTCGTAGGGCGACTTGCCGCCCCTCGTCACGCTCGCCACGTCCTCGCCGGGAGCGGCCAGTGCGCCGATCGCCACGGCCGTGGAGTTGGCGTCGCTCGGCGTGTACGGCTGGTAGCCCCAGCCGCCGTCGCTGTTCTGCACCGACTTCAGCCAGTGCACGGCCTTGCTCACGGTGGTCCCGTGCCCGCCGACGGCCGCCAGCGCCTGGACGGCGACGGCCACCGAGTTGGTGTCCTCGGTCTTCGGCGCGCAGGCCTTGTCGGGATTGGCGCGGTAGGTGGTGAAGCCGCCGTCGGCGCACTGCTGCCCGACCAGCCAGTCCACCGCCTCCCTTGCCGGGGCGACCTTGACCGAGCTCAGCGCGAGCAGTGCGGTCGACTGCCGCCACACCCCGTTGTACGTGGGGTCCGCGGTGCCGTAGAGCCCGACGGGCAGGTTGGACGGCGACGGGGAGGGGGAGGCCGCGCTGGCGGTGGGGCCTGCGACCGCGCCGAGAAGTGTGACGGCGGCCAGCGCGGCGGCGCGTCGTGTCGCCGTGGCCGGGCGGTCGCGCAGCGGTCTTGAGGGGCGGTGGCCGAGTGGCGGGCGGGCCATGTGAGTCGGTTGCCTTTCGGTGAGCGGAGGGCAGCCGGGCGCACCGTCGCGTGCCCGGGCGTCAGGCGCGGGCACGGCACCGGGCTCCGGCTCCGTATACCTCGACGGTGCCGGTGATCGCACGGAGCGCCACCACCGGGAGCCGCTCGCGTACGAAAGGGTGCTCCGACTGATCCGGTGCCGTAGCGCCACCGGAATCACGGTTGCGGGTCAGTGCCGGAATTGCACCGGCTTTCCCCGTTCGTACGCGGATGGAATTGTCGCGGACACTTTACGCGGTGCGCGCCAGGCCTGTTCAGACGGCCGTGTACGCGACCGGGCGCGAGCCGGGCAGCGGTTCCGCGAGGCCCAGTTTGACGAGATGGCGCAGATGGGCCTCGGCCTCGGAGACCGCGATGTTGCGGGAGCGGTACGGAAGGTCCGCCCACGGCCGGTTCCACTTCATGGTCTCGGCCAACTGCCAGGGGGTCAGCGGCCGGGCGGCGACCAGGGCCCGCAGATCCGCCAGCCGGTCCGCGTGGTGCGCCAGCAGCTCCCGTACCCGGCCGGGTGCGTCGGTGAAGGCGTGCTGGTGGGCGGGGAGCACCTCGGCCGGGTCCAGGCGGGCGATGCGCTCCAGCGAGTCGAGGTAGTCACCGAGGGGGTCACCCCGGTCGAGCGGGTTCAACGCCGCGGGACCGTCGCCGGTGTTCTGCTGCTCGGGGTCCTCGTAGAGGCCGATGTGCGGGGTGATGCCGGGCAGCAGGTGGTCGCCGGAGAACAGTCGGCGGCTCTCCTCCAGGTGCAGGCAGACATGGCCCGGTGTGTGGCCCGGTGTCCAGATCGCACGCAGCCGTCGTCCTGGCACTTCGGTGAGTTCGCCGGGGACGATGTCCCGGTCCGGGAGCGCGGCGCGGGTGCCGGGGAGGACGCGTCCGCGTCCGGCGGCGCGCGCGGTGTGCAGCGGTGCGAGGTGGTCGTCGGGGGCGCCGGCCGCGGCGAGCTTGTCTATCAGGTAGTCAAGCCAGAGCTGGGGTGCGGCCTCACGGGTGCGCTGGACGACGGCGGTGTCCGCCGGATGCATCGCCAGCCATGCTCCGGACACCTCGCGCACCCGACCGGACAGCCCGTGGTGATCGGGGTGGTGGTGGGTGATCAGCACGCCGTGCACCTCGGCCGCGGAGGTGCCGCACTCGGCGAGACCGTTCACGAGTGCGTCCCAGGAGCCGGGATCGTCCCAGCCGGTGTCGATCAGCACCGGGCCGCGGTCGGTCTCCAGAACGTGGACGAGGGTGTGGCCGAGCGGGTTGTCCGGGATGGGGACGGGAATGCTCCACACTCCGCCGCCGTGAGCGGTGACTCGCGTCATGCGTCGATCCCCTCTCCGGTTGGGGGCGCCCTTCTTCGCCTGCGGCGGGACTTGGGCGCCCCAGGGGTTCGGTGGCTGAGCCCCCGAGAACGGGCGGGCGGGTGGGCGCACCCGCATTGCTCACTATAACTAGAACTGGTACTAGTTCCAGCCCTCAACGTACCCCCGGCGAACCACTGTTGAGGTGGCGGCGCGGCGTTCCGGGTGCCGTTGTCGGCGCAACGGGAGCTGGACAGACGTCGTCCCGATCGAACGACGCGGCCCGACCGTTACGTGACCCCCTGCGGCGCTGTCAGCCTGGGAAGCTGCGATCGTTCTTGGCCTGTTCCGGCGCTGACGTCGTTCCTTGCAGACCTGCGTGCTGGAAGCCTGGAGAAATTCCGTCACCACAGGGTAAAAGGCACCTTCTCGCTTTCGGAGATATTATCCACAGGCGTCAAGTTGGTGGATTCAGGCTAAAAAGATGGAAACGCTTCCGAGTTTCTGCTTAAGAGTATGCCTGGGACCGGGTGTGGAAGTGGCTGAGCGCGGACTTCACGGTCAAAACCGGGATCGAAGTGTACTGCTGCGACCCGCACTCACTCTGGCGGCGTGGCAGAGTCCAGCGCACGCATCGCGGTATCCGAAGCCACGACAGGATGACTACCACCGCTGACAACACGAATAACAAGCGCCGCTGGATCCACTCGGCTGGGCTAATTCATGCCCACCCGCATATTTCATCCTGCAGCATGTCGTCATCGTCCTCGATTGGCGTGTCGGGCAACACCGCCACGGTCGCTTCTGTTAGTCTCCGGGCCCAGTAATAGTCCACAGAGGAATGAATGCGCCAGCTGGCAAACAGAATTCGCCTCAGCTGAATACTGGCGTATCCCGGTCGAGAGGATACGGACCATGAATGATTTTTCCCGTCGTGGCCTGCTCAAGGCGACGGCGGCCGCTGGCGCCAGTGCGGTCGTTGTCCCGGGCGTCACGGCCGTAGGCGCTGCGAGCGCGAGTGCGGCGAGCAATGAGCCCAAAAGCGTGGATCACCAGCCGACGCAGCTGACCGGCCGCATCGTCCGCCCCAACGACCCCGGGTACACGGATGCGCGCCTCGGCTGGGACCAGCTCTTCTCTCACTATCCGCTGGTCATCGTCTTCGCCCAGAACACCCAGGACGTGGTCAACGCCCTCACATGGGCGCGGCAGAACAACGTCGCGCTGCGGGTGCGGAGCGGCCGCCACGCCCTTGAGGGCTGGTCGAACGTGGACAACGGCCTCGTGATCGACATCAGCGAGTTGAAGTCGGTCGACATCGACACCGCCTCTCATATCGCGACAGTCGGCTCCGGGCTCAACCAGTTGGAAGCGGTGACCACGCTCGCGAAGCAGGACCTCGCGGTGACGACGGGAACGGAGGGCAGCGTAGGCCTGGCCGGTGCGACGCTCGGCGGCGGCTTCGGCTTCCTCACCCGCTGGCTTGGCATGGCCTGCGACCGCCTTGTCGGGGCTGAGATCGTCGTCCCGTCGGGTAGCGATTGCGCCAAGGTGATCAGGGCGGACCTGAAGGACAACTCGGACCTGCTGTGGGCACTCCGCGGGGCGGGAAACGGCAATTTCGGGATCGTCACGTCACTCACCTACAAAGTGGCTCCGCTGAAGAGCGTCACTTATTTGCAAGCGACCTGGAACGGTCTCGGAGACCTGGAGGGGATCTTCGACGCATGGCAGCGTACGGCACCGTTCGCCGACGACCGGCTCGGAACCCAGCTTGAGATCCACAGAAAGCAGATCGTGCTGTTCGCGGTTCTCGCGGAAGGGACGCCGGAAGAGGCAAAGCAGATGCTGGCCCCGATCCTGTCGATCGACAGCCCCCAGGTATCGGCGCAGGTCGGCAACTGGGGCGACATTTATGCGGGATTCCAGACTCCGATCCAGAACGAACCTGCGAACTGGAAGTTCAACTCCCAGTTCACCAACAAGCCGTTCCCGAAGAAGGCGATCAGCGTGATCGCCTCGTTCATGCAAGACGCCCCCACGGATGACAGCAATTTCTTCACCCAGGCCTTCGGCGGGGCGGTCAGGAGGAGCCCCCGCGGCGGCACAGCGTTCCCGCATCGCAACGCGCTCTTCTACTCCGAGCCCGGCGCCGGCTGGGGGACTCGTGGAACACAACCAGGCGTCTGCGACCCGCTCACCTCGCAAGCCCAGGCCTGGATCGCCGAGTTCGCACAGGCGCTGCTGCCCTACGGCAACGGGGCCTACGTCAATGTGCCGAACGTCGGAATGCAGGAGTGGGAAACCGCCTACTGGGGATCCAACTTCGACCGGCTGCGCAGGATCAAGGCGAAGTACGACCCCCAGAACGTCTTCCAGTACGACCAGAGCATCCCGCCCGCGTCATGCTGACCGGCATTCACCCTCGGGAACCCGGTGCGCGTTGGGGCACGAGCGCGCGTGACCTACGTCAGCCCGGAGGCACAGTTCTGACCTGAGCCACCGAAAGTCAGCCACGATGGCGGGTGCGCCGACTGCGCACCCGTCACGTGCGTTTCCAGCCGCACCTGATGCCCAGCGGCGAGAGCCGCACCCGGAAAGCGGTCGACGGCACGCACCAGGGGGCCGGTGAAGGGCAGGACGGCCCAGAGACGGCCCAGGCGGCATGGCAAGGGCCCCCACCGGCGGAAAAACCGCTGGTGGGGGCCCACTTGTGTCGATCGCTGGCTTAGTTTGACCAGAACTGGTACTAGTCCTGAAACAGTGTCAGGAAATTGCCGACCCGCTGGAGGCATCAGGCGATGACCGACCTCATCGAGCACGGACAGCTGTTCATCGGCGGCGAGTTGGTGGCACCGCTGGGCACCGCGACCATCGACGTGATATCCCCGCACACCGAACAGCTCATCGGGCGCGTGCCGCACGCCTCGCGGGGTGATGTGGACCGGGCGGTCGCCGCCGCCCGTAAGGCGTTCGACGAGGGGCCCTGGCCGCGTACCCCGCTTGACGAGCGGATCGCGGTCGTCAGCCGGATCAAGGACGCGATCGCCGCGCGGCACGAGGAGATGGCCCGCCTCATCAGTGTGCAGAACGGCTCCCCGTATTCCTGGAGCGTGCTCGCGCAGGCGCTCGGCGCGATGATGGTCTGGGACGCGGCGATCACCGTCGCCCGCGACTTCCGCTACGAGGAGCGGCGCGCGGGTGTGCTGGGGCCGCTGCTGGTGCGCCGTGAGCCCGTTGGAGTGGTCGCCGCCGTCGTGCCGTGGAACGTTCCGCAGTTCGTGGCCGCCGCCAAGCTCGGCCCGGCGCTGCTCAGCGGCTGTACGGCCATCCTCAAGCCGTCCCCTGAATCACCGCTGGACGCCTACCTGTTGGCCGGGATCGCGGCCGAGGCGGGACTGCCCGAAGGGGTGCTGTCCGTGCTCCCGGCCGACCGCGAGGTCAGCGAGTACCTCGTCGGGCACCCCGGTGTCGACAAGGTCTCCTTCACCGGGTCGGTCGCCGCGGGCAAGCGGGTGATGGAGGTCGCCGCCCGCCATCTCACCCGCGTCACCCTGGAGTTGGGCGGAAAGTCGGCGGCCGTGATCCTGCCGGACGCGGATCTGGAGGCCGCCGTGGCCGGGATCGTTCCCAACGCCTGGATGAACAACGGCCAGGCGTGTGTGGCCCAGACCCGGATCCTCGCGCCCCGCGAGCACTACGACGAGATCGCCGAGCGCCTCGCGGCCGCGGCCGGCGCGCTCGTGGTCGGTGATCCGCTCGACCCCGGCACGCAGGTCGGACCGCTGGTCGCGCGACGCCAGCAGCAGCGCTCCCTCGACTACATCGCCCTCGGCCAGCGGGAGGGCGCCAAGGTGCTGACCGGCGGCGGCCGTCCGGCGTCGCAGCAGCACGGCTGGTACGTCGAGCCGACCCTCTTCGGCGAGGTCGGCAACACCATGCGCATCGCCCGCGAGGAGATCTTCGGTCCGGTCGTCTGCCTGCTGCCGTACACGGACGAGGACGACGCGGTACGCATCGCCAACGACTCCGACTACGGCCTGTCCGGCAGCGTATGGACCTCCGACGTGGCGCACGGCATCGACATCGCCCGCCGGGTGCGCACCGGTACGTACTCGGTGAACACCTTCAGCCTCGACATGCTGGGCCCGTTCGGCGGCTACAAGGACTCCGGCCTGGGACGGGAGTTCGGGCCCGAGGGGTACTCGGAGTACCTGGAGCACAAGATGATCCACCTTCCGGCCGGCTGGGAGGGGTGAGCGCGATGGGGCAGCGCTGGCACGTGGAGGTGGACCGCTCGGTGTGCATCGGCTCGGGCCTGTGCGCGGGCGCGGCGCCCGCCGGATTCGCCCTTGACGAGGCTCGGCAGTCCCATCCGGTGGCGGCCGAGACCGACGCCGACGAGTCGGTGCTGGCGGCGGCCGAGAGCTGTCCGGTGGAGGCGATCACTCTCACCCTCGCCGGGACCGGGCAGCCGGTCTTCCCACCGGAGGAGTAGCCCGCCGCCGGGTGCGCCGCGGGCGCAGGCGAATCGCCCCCTACCGTTGGTTACCCGTGTATTCCTCACGGCCGCTTCATGACAGACGTGACTGTCGCGGCCCTTGGTTCGCGTGGAAATCTCAACCCCACGCGGACCAAGGGGGAGTGATGGACAAGCGGTACGAGGTCTTCTGTCTCGCCGACAGACATTTCTACGAGACCACCGCCCGCCTGGCCAGCGACAGCACCGACACCGCCGCGCGCTTCGAGCCCGCCCAGCGCCCGGCACCGCGGGGCTGGCGGAGCTCCTTCCACGGAGACTGGCTCCATCTGCGCCCGGTGGACGCCGAAACCCCTGCGCAGGGATGGAAGATCCACGTCTCCGCCTGTCTGGACAACGCGGAGAAGACCGCCGCCAAGGTCTGGGAGTACTGCGTCCCCAGAGCGATCCCGTTCAAGTTCATACCGAGCAGACCGCAGCTGTTCCTGCGCAACTCCAAGTACGCCGCACGTGGCTCAAGCGGCAAGTTCGTCACCATCTACCCGGTCGACGAGGACCAACTCCGCACCGTGTTATCCGAGTTGGGCGACCTGCTGGCCGGTGAGCCGGGCCCGTACATCCTCACCGACCTGCGGTGGAACGACGGTCCGCTGTACGTGCGGTACGGAGGCTTCGCGCCCCGCTACTGTCCGGACCCGAACGGCACCCTCGTACCGGCGATCGAGAACGCCGAGGGGCAGCTCGTCCCCGACCCGAAGGACCCGGTCTTCCAGGTCCCGGAGTGGGTGACGCTCCCCGCCTTCCTGGAACCGCAGCTCGCCGCCCGATCCGCGACCACCACCACCGACCTGCCCTACCGCATCGACAGCGCCCTGCACTTCTCCAACGGCGGCGGGGTCTACCTGGGCACCGACAGCAGAACCGGCGAACAGGTAGTGCTGAAGGAGGCCCGCCCGCACGCCGGGCTCGCGGCCGACGGCGCCGACGCGGTCACCCGTCTGGAGCGTGAGAAGAAGGCACTGGAACAGGTGGCGGGACTGGGCGTCGCGCCAGAAGTACGCGACTGGTTCACCCTCGGCGACCACCAGTTCCTGGTGATGGACTTCCTGCCGGGACGCACCCTCAACTCCTTCTTCGCCGAGCGCCATCCGCTGATCGGCGCGCAACCCGACCCAGCCGCGCTCGCCGACTACACCCGCTGGGCGCTGCGCGTACACCGCGCCGTCGAGGAGGCGGTCGCCGCCGTACACAGCCGGGGCGTGGTCTTCAACGACCTGCACATGTTCAACATCATGGTCGGCCCGGACGAACAGTCCGTGGCGCTGCTGGACTTCGAGGCCGCCGCCCATGTCGACGAGCACCGGCGGCAGGTCGTCGCGCACCCCGGCTTCGTCGCCCCGGCCGACCGTACCGGCTTCGACATCGACCGCTACGCACTGGCCTGTCTGCGGCTGGCCCTGTTCATCCCGTTGACCACGCTGCTGGCCGTCGACCGGGACAAGGCCGCGCACCTGGCACGGACCGCCGCCGAGCAGTTCCCCGACCTGCCGGCGGAGTTCCTCGACGAGGCGGTCGCCGAGATCGTGGGCCGCGACCGGCCATCCCCGGCCGCGCCCCGCCCTGTCCCCGTCCCCGTGACGGTGGACGACTGGCCGCGCGGCCGCGCGTCGATGACCGCCGCCATCCTCGCCTCCGCGACCCCGGACCGCGCGGACCGGCTCTTCCCCGGCGACATCGCGCAGTTCGACGACGGCGGCGGCCTCGGCCTCGCGCACGGCGCGGCCGGTGTGCTGTACGCCCTCGCCGAGACCGGCGCCGACCGCTACGAAGAGGGCGAGCACTGGCTGCTGCGGCACGCCGCCGCACCCCCGCACGGCACACCGCCGGGCCTGTACGACGGGCTGCTGGGCGTCGCCTACGTGCTGGACCGGCTTGGACACACCGGGCCCGCGCTCGACCTCACCGGGCGGGTGCTCAGTGAGCAGTGGCAGCGCATCGGCCTCGGGCTGTACGGCGGACTCGCCGGAGTCGGCCTGGTCCTCGACCACCTCGCACACACCACCGGCGAGCGGGCGCTGCTCGCGCAGGCCATGAACGCCTCCCGGCTCGCCGCGCAGCGCCTGACCGAGCTCTCGCGCACCGTGCCACGTCGCGCCGGACTGCTGTACGGCGCCACCGGACCCGCACTGCTGTTCCTGCGGCTGTACGAGCGCACCGGCGAGACGGCGCTGCTCGATCTGGCCGCCGCCGCGCTCCGGCTCGACCTGGCGCGGTGCGTGCAGCGGGCGGACGGCACGCTGGCGGTCGACGACGGCCCCCGCACCCTGCCGTACGTCGGTGCCGGAAGCGTGGGCATCGCCATGGTGCTCGACGACTACCTCGCGCACCGCGCGGACCCGGAGTTCGAACGGGCCAGGGCCGCCATCCTGCCCGCCGCGCACTCCCGCTTCTACGCGCAGCCCGGCCTGTTCCGCGGGCGCGCGGGCATGCTGCTGCACCTCAGCCGCACCACGGCGCCGCAGGCCGATGCCGCGCAGCTGACCGCCCAGATCGCCGGCCTCGACTGGTACGCGATGGCCTACCGTGGTCAACTCGCCTTCCCCGGCGAGCAGATGATGCGGCTGTCCATGGACCTGGCCACCGGCACCGCGGGCTGTCTGCTGGCGCTCGGCGCGGCCCTGCACACCGAGCCCGTCGGGCTCCCCTTCCTGCCGCCGACGCGGCGGGACCACAAGCCGGCCCCGATCCAGGGGCCGTAGCGAGATATCTCGTGAATCCCGTCCCCACGGATGTTGCGGACGACTCTGAAGGAAAGGACATCACCATGGCACTGCTTGACCTGCAGAAGATGGAGACCCCCGAGCACGAGAACCACGGCGGCGGCAGCGAGGCCAGCCTGCTGCTGTGCGACAGCACGGCCAGCGTTCTGCTCTGCCTCTGACGATACGTCAGGTATTGGTGGCCCCGGGACGGCGTCGACTCGTCCCGGGGCCACCCCCTACCGGGAGGCCGTGAGCGTGCGCACCGACACCGCCCGTACCGCCAACCGGCTGCTGCTGGCCGCCGTACGGCACAGCGCTCCGCGTACCGCGGTCCTGTGTCTCACCAGCGCCGCCGGCTCCGCCGCCGCGCTGCTGCTGCCCACCGCCCTCGGCCGCGCACTCGACCTGCTCCTGAGGCACGGCACCGCAGCCCAGGCGGCCCGCTGGACGCTGCTGTGCGCGGCGCTGCTCGCCGCGTCCGTCGCTCTCGACGCGGCGCAGACACTGCTGTCCGGCACCACCGACGCCAGGACCACGGCATGGCTGCGCGACCGCCTGCTGCACCGCATCCTCGGCATCGGGCCGGACGCCGCCGCCCGGTTCACCCCCGGCGACCTGGTCGCCCGCTGCACCGGCAACGCCGCGACCGCGGGCACCGCGGCCACCGCGGTCGCCTCGCTGGTCGCCACGCTGATCACGCCGGTCGGCGCGCTGGTCGCGCTCACCCTCATCGACCCCTGGCTGTCCGCCGTCTTCCTCGCCGGAGGCCCGCTCCTCGCCCTGCTGCTGCGGACCTTCGCCCATGCCTCGTCCGACTGCGTCGCCCGCTACCAGCGCGCCCAAGGTGCGATGGCCGGACGGCTGGTGGAGGCGCTGACCGGCGCCCGGACCATCGCCGCGGCCGGTACCGCCGAATGGGAGGCCGCGCGGGTGCTGGAACCGCTGCCGGAGCTGAGCCGCCAGGGCCACCGGATGTGGCAGGTGCAGGGCCGGGCGACCGGACAGGCGGCAGTCCTCGTTCCGCTGCTGCAGACGGCCGTGCTCGCGGTCGGCGGCGTACGGCTGGGCACCGGGCACCTGAGCGTCGGAGAGCTGCTGGCCGCGTCGCGGTACGCGGTGCTGGCGACCGGCGTCGGCGTGTTCGTCGGCCGCCTGGCCGCCCTGGTGAGTGCCAGGGCCGCTGTCGCGCGGGCCGCGGAGGTGCTGGCCGTCCCGGCCATGCCGTACGGAGACCGAAAACCGCCGGGCGGGGACGGCGAGTTGGAACTGCGCGGGGTGACCGTGGTACGGGGTGGCGTGCCGGTGCTGGACGGGCTCGACCTAAGAGTCCCGGGCGGCAGCTCGGTCGCCGTGGTGGGCCGCTCCGGCGCGGGCAAGTCCGTACTGGCCGCGGTGGCCGGGCGGTTGACCGACCCGGACGCGGGAACGGTGCTGCTGGACGGTGTGCCGCTGCCGCGGATCGCCCGGCAGGAACTGCGGCGCGAGGTCGGCTACGCCTTCGAACGCCCGGCACTGTTCGGCACCACCATCGCCGACGCCATCGGCTACGGCGTCGACCGGCCCGCGCCCGAGCGGTGCGTGGCGGCGGCCCGGGCGGCGCACGCCGACGACTTCGTGCGGCTGCTGCCGGGCGCCTACCAGACCGAGCGCGCGCGGGCGCCGCTGTCCGGTGGCGAGATCCAACGCCTCGGCCTGGCCCGGGCGTTCGCCCACTGCGGACGGCTGCTGATCCTGGACGACGCCACCTCAAGCCTCGACTCGGTCACCGAGCTGCGGATCAGCGAGGCACTGGCACACCACGTGCCCGCCCGCACCCGGCTGCTGATCGCGCATCGCGCCTCCACCGCGGCCCGCGCGGACCTCGTCGTGTGGCTGGAGGACGGCAGGGTACGGGCGGTTGGACCGCATGGGCGGCTGTGGAAACTGGCCGAATACCGAGCCGTGTTCGGCGGTTCGCGGTCGGAGGGAGCGGCCGATGACGGGAGTTGAACTCGCCGCCCAGGGGCTGCGGTTCCTGCGGCGCCGGGTCCGGGTGCTGATCGCGCTCACCGGATGGTCGCTGCTGGAGGCCGGGCAGACCTTCCTCGGCGGGTACGCCTTCGCGCGGGCGCTGGACGACGGGTTCCTCGCGCACCGCACCGCGGTGGGCCTGTGGTGGCTGGCCGCTGGCGCCGTCGGCATCGCGGTCGGCGCGATCGGCACCGGCCGGTCCTTCCGGGGCGTCGCCGGGCTCGCCGAGCCACTACGGGACGCGCTGGTCAGACGGGTGGTGGTGGGCAGCCTGCGGGATGCCGTGGCGCATCCGCACCGGGCGGACACCGCGGTCGTCTCCCGGCTCACCCAGCAGGTGGAGATCGCCAGGGACAGTTTCGCGGGCCTGGTGATGGTCGCTCGGTCCTTCGCCTTCACGGCGTTGGGCGCGCTGGCCGGACTGCTCTCCCTCTCCGGTGCGCTGCTGCTCGTCGTCGGCCCGCCGCTCCTGCTGGGGCTGGCCGTCTTCGCGCTGTCGCTGCGCCCGCTGGCACGTGGGCAGCGGGCGTTCCTCGCCGCCGACGAGGCGTTCGCCGAGACGGTGGGGCAGACCGCGGCAGGACTGCGGGACGTTGTCGCGTGCGGCGCAGAGGATTACGCGGGCCGGCGGGTGCGGGCGCGCATCGATGCCGAGTACGCGGCGGCCCGGGTGCTGGCCCGCTGGGGCATGGTGCGCGTCGCGGCACTGGGCGTGGGCGGACGGCTGCCGGTCCTGCTGCTGCTGGTGCTGGCGCCCTGGCTGCTGGACCACGGGGTGACCGCGGGCGCGCTGGTGGGCGCGATGACGTATGTGACGCAGTCGCTGCTGCCCGCGCTGCAGAGCCTGGTGCAGGGCTTCGGCGGCGCCGGGACGCGCCTGACGGTGGTCATGCGGCGCCTGGCGGGAGACGGCGACGGGCAGGGGAGCGGGAAGCGGGCCGTTGACGGCCGCGCTGACAGCCTCGTGCGCGGCGAACCGACCACACCGGCCGTGGAACTGCGCGCGGTCACCTTCGGATACGGGGAGACCAGCCGCCCCGTCGTGCACGACCTCGACCTGGTGCTGCCCATGGGGTCCCACCTGGCCGTGGTGGGCCCGAGCGGCATCGGCAAGTCCACGCTGGCAGGGCTGATCTGCGGTCTGCTGAAGCCGCGCTCCGGCGAGGTACGGGTAGGCGGTGAGCCCGTGTCCGAGCGGGAACCCGGGCAACTGAACCGGCTGCGGGTACTCATCCCGCAGGAGGCGTACGTCTTCTCCGGCACCGTTGGCGACAACCTGCGCTATCTGTGTGCGGAGCCGGTGCCGGACGACGAGGTGTGGCGGGCGGCCGACGCGGTGGGGGCGGCCCAACTCGTCGGCCGGATCGGCGGGTTGGACGCGGTGGTCGACCCGGCCGCGCTGTCCGCGGGCGAGCGGCAGTTGCTGGCGCTGGCCCGCGCGTATGTGTCCCCGGCGCGGGTCGTACTGCTGGACGAGGCGACCTGCCACCTGGACGCGGCGGCCGAGGCCCGCGCCGAGCGGGCCTTCGCGGCACGGCCCGGCGGCACACTGGTGGTGATCGCACACCGCATCAGCTCGGCCCGCCGGGCGGAGCGGGTGCTGGTGATGGACGGTGCGCGGGCGCTGTGCGGCCGCCACGAGGAACTGCTGGAGCACTCCGGGCTCTACCGCGACCTGGTGGGCCACTGGGAGGCCGTCGGGCCCTCGTCACAGCCAGCCCGCGCCCTGCGATATCCGGATGGCGTCAACGCGGTTGCGGGCCCCGGTCTTGCGGTTGATCGCGGCCATGTAGTTGCGCACCGTGCCGTGACACAGATGCAGCCGGCGGGCGATCTCGGGCACCGAGGCGCCCTCGGCGGCGAGTGACAGCACGCTCAACTCCCGCCCGGTCAGTGGGATGTCGGCGGCCTGGAGGAAGTCCAGGGCGAGCGTGCTGTCGACGAAACGTTCCCCCTGAGCGACCTGCCGGATCGCCCGCAGCAGACTCTCCGGCGAGCCGTCCTTGTTGACGTACCCCCGGGCGCGGGCCTGCGACGCCCGGCGCAGCAGACCCGGCTTGCTGGCGGTGGCCAGCACCACTAACGCCGACAGGTCCGGCAGGCCGGGCCCGGTACACGAGCGGGCGGTACCGGCCGTCGTGGTGAGCGCGGCGGAGCCGGGGCAGTCCACGTCGACCACGCACACCTGTGGCAACGAGGTGCGGGCCACGGTTCTGAAGTCCGACCAACTCGTCGTCGTGACATCCAGATCGCCGTCCCGGCTGAGCAGTGCGGCGAGCGCCGACCGGAACAGGTGAGTGTCGTGCACCAGAAGAACGCGAATCACGGATTCCCCTCCCAAACGCCCGCGTCGGTACCCGCCCGGAAGCAACACCCGTCACCGAGCTCCGGGGCAGCCCCGGGATCCGGTCACCGTGCTGTCCGGGGGCAACGCCTGGTCCCCCGGCCACTGTGTGTCCCCGGGGGACACCCGCCGGGCCCCCGTGTCGAACGTGTGCGCCTCCCTCACGGCCGAACTTCTGCCCCCCAGCCGAAGCAGCACCCATTAGTACCGGGCATGGCTGCCGGCTTGGGTATGCGATTCGGCCAAGGCGAAGCGCCCCCGGCGCACGCTGCGCGCGCGAGCGCTCCCGCTGCGCTCCGCGCGGCTTCAGCGCGGGCTTCCCGCGTCGAGGAAACCGGGCTTCAGACGGTTGCCCCAGACTCGCCGGACGGGCTCAGGCGCGGCCGGTCAGGTCGATCAGACGGCAGACCATCTCGATGTCGATCTTCACCTGGGCGATGGACGCCCGCCCCGACAGCCAGGTGACCAGCGCCGAGTGCCAGGTGTGCTCGATGACCCGTACCGCCGAGAGTTGCTCGGCCGTCGCCGGACCCGGCAGCCGCATCGCGTCGAGGATGATCGCGGTGGTGAGCCGTGAGACGGTGTCCACCTCGGGGCTCACCGAGCGGTCGGCGAAGGTCAGCGCCCTGAGCATGGCGTCGGCCAACTGGGGCTCGCGCTGCAGTGCGCGGAAGGCCCGCATCAGCGTCTCGGCGACCCGTGCGGACGGGGCTTCCGCGGCGGGCGGGCGCTTGCGCAGCGTCTCGTGCATCTGCTGCAACTGGTCCTGCATGGTCGCGACCAGCAGGTGAACCTTGGACGGGAAGTAGCGGTACAGCGTGCCAAGTGCCACCTGGGAGTTCTCGGCGACCTCCCGCATCTGTACGGCGTCGAAGCCGCCCCGGCTGGCGAGTTGGGCGCTGGCGTGCAGTATGCGGCGACGGCGGGCTTCCTGACGTTCGGTCAGGGGCGGAGAGGCCGGCTTCGGTTCTGTGGCCATTTGTCCCATTCCGTGGAATCCGTCCGCGAGGCGCGGTGCACTGGGGTGGTGTGCGCATGATGGCAGCAGGCCGAGCCGTGGCGCGAATCACCTGATCCGCCCCTGGCGGTCGTACATGCTGCCGGTAGATTCGGGGTTCGTTGGACGAGTGGGTCTGAAACTTGTTCTAGATTAGCGCGACCGGTTACGCTCCGGCTGAACTGCAGTGAGAAGGGGGCCGTGAGTGACGACTGAGGCCACTCGGATAGTCGGGCCTGCGCCGCTTGCACCTCTCGCGCGGACCGCTGTCGAGGTCCCGCCCGCCACCCGCCACCGCCCTTCCACGGAAGCGCCGCACGCCCCAGACACCCTGCGGATCGCGCTGCTCACCTACAAGGGCAACCCCTTCTGCGGCGGCCAGGGCGTCTACGTACGCCATCTGTCCCGTGAGCTCGCCCGCCTCGGCCACACCGTCGAGGTCATCGGCGCGCAGCCGTACCCCGTACTCGACGAGGGCGTCACCCTCACCGAGCTCCCCAGCCTGGACCTCTACCGGCAGCCGGACCCGTTCCGCACCCCCAAGCGCGACGAGATGCGCGACTGGATCGACGCCCTTGAGGTCGGCACCATGTGGACCGGCGGGTTCCCCGAGCCGCTGACCTTCTCGCTGCGGGCGCGGCGTCATCTGGCCGCCCGCCGCGGCGATTTCGACGTCGTCCACGACAACCAGACGCTGGGTTACGGCCTGTTGGGCATGGAGCGGATCGGCGTTCCGCTGGTCACCACCATCCACCACCCGATCACCGTCGACCGCCGTCTGGAGCTGGCCGCCGCACAGACCTGGAAGCGGCGGCTGTCGGTCAGACGCTGGTACGGGTTCACCCAGATGCAGAAACGTGTCGCCCGGCGGCTGCCGTCCGTGGTCACCGTCTCCGGCTCCTCCCGCCGGGAGATCATCGACGACCTCGGGGTCGGCGAGGACCGCATCCATGTGGTGCCCATCGGCGCCGACACCCGGCTGTTCTCGCCGGATCCGTCCGTGCCCGAGATCCCCGGCCGCATCGTCACCACCTCCAGCGCCGACGTGCCGCTCAAGGGCCTGGTCCACCTCGTCGAGGCGCTCGCCACCGTCCGCCGCGAGCACCAGCACGCCCACCTCGTCGTCGTCGGCAAGCGCCCGGAGAAGGGCCCGGTGGCCGCCGCCATCGAGCGGCACGGGCTGGGCGGCGCCGTGGAGTTCGTCAAGGGCATCAGCGACGCCGAGCTGGTCGACCTGGTGCGCGGAGCGCAGGTGTCCTGTGTGCCCTCGCTCTACGAGGGGTTCTCGCTACCCGCCGCCGAGGCGATGGCCACCGGCACCCCGCTGGTCGCCACCACCGGCGGCGCGATCCCCGAGGTGGCCGGTACCGACGGAGAGACCTGCCTCGCCGTACCGCCCGGCGACGCGGACGCGCTGGCCGGTGCGCTGGCCAGACTGCTGGGCGACGCGCAACTGCGCGCACGTCTCGGCGCGGCCGGGCGAGAACGCGTGCTCGCCCGGTTCACCTGGGAACAGGCGGCGCGCGGCACGGTGGAGCGCTACCGCGCGGCGATCTCCCAAAGCAGGAGTTTTTCGGGGGCAAGTCCCCGTACCCCCAAGTGAAAGCAGAGTCCTCGTGCTGACCGTCGACTTCTCCCGCTTCCCGCTCGCCCCTGGCGACCGGGTACTCGATCTCGGATGCGGCGCGGGACGCCATGCCTTCGAGTGCTATCGGCGTGGCGCCGATGTCGTCGCCCTCGACCGCAACGGCGAGGAGATCCGCGAGGTCGCCAAGTGGTTCGCGGCCATGAAGGAGGCCGGAGAGGCACCGGCCGGCGCCTCGGCCGTCGCCATGGAGGGCGACGCGCTGCAACTGCCGTTCCCCGACGACAGTTTCGACGTCGTGATCATCTCCGAGGTCATGGAGCACATCCCGGACGACAAGGGCGTGCTCGCCGAGATGGTCCGGGTGCTGCGCCCCGGCGGCCGGATAGCCGTCACGGTGCCGCGCTGGCTGCCGGAGAAGATCTGCTGGGCGCTGTCCGACGCCTACCACGAGGTGGAGGGCGGACACATCCGCATCTACCGAGGCGACGAACTGCTGGACAAGATGCGCGAGGCCGGTCTCAAGCCGTACGGCACCCACCACGCGCACGGCCTGCACAGCCCGTACTGGTGGCTCAAGTGCGCGTTCGGCGTGGACAACGACCAGGCGCTGCCGGTCAAGGCGTACCACAAGCTGCTGGTCTGGGACATCATGAAGAAGCCGCTGGCCACCCGGCTCGCCGAACAGGCGCTCAACCCGCTGATCGGCAAGAGCTTCGTGGCCTACGCGACCAAGCCGCAGGCGCCGCGCGGTGCGTTGACCGATGACGGTGTGGTCCCGGCCGCCGGATCCCAAGCGGACGCGGTGGACGCCGAGGGCGTGAGCGGTGCCCAAAGCCGCCGCGCCAAGACCCGCTCCCGTACCGCTCCCCGCGAGGGGCAGGCGTGACGAGCCCTGGGCGCACCGAGCACCTGGTCCTGCCGGGTGTGCTCTCCGCCGAACAGGCTGCGCAGACGGTGGCCGGGATCCTCGCGGTCCAACGGCCGGACGGTTCCATACCGTGGTTCACCGGGGGACATCTGGACCCCTGGGACCACGTCGAGGCCGCCATGGCCCTGGACGCGGCAGGGGAACACACCAGCGCCGCCGCCGCGTACCGCTGGCTGGCCGACAACCAGAACTCCGACGGCTCCTGGTACGCCGCCTACGTCGACGGCAGTCCCACGGACCGCGGCCGGGAGACGAACTTCTGCGCCTACCTGGCGGTGGGCGTCTGGCACCACTACCTGACCACCGGCGACGAGGCGTTCCTCGACGAGATATGGCCGAACCTGTTCGCGGCTGTCGAGTTCGTGCTGGCGCTGCAGCTTCCCGGCGGCCAGATCGCGTGGCGGCGCGACGAGGACGGCAGCCATCCGCACGAGGCGCTGCTCACCGGCTGCTCGTCCATCTACCAGGCGTTGCGCTGCGCCCTCGCGGTGGCCGAACTACGCGAAGACCCGCAGCCCGACTGGGAGTTGGCGACCGGGCGGCTGGCGCACGCGATCCAGCACCACCCCGAGCGGTTCTTGGACAAGAACCACTACTCGATGGACTGGTACTACCCCATCCTGGGCGGCGCGGTGCGCGGCCCGGCCGCCAAGGAGCGGATCGAGGCCCGCTGGGACGACTTCGTGGTCCCGGGCCTCGGCGTGCGCTGCGTACTGCCCAATCCGTGGGTGACCGGTGGCGAGAGCGCCGAACTTGCCCTGGCCCTGTGGGCGATGGGGGAGTCCGACCGGGCGGTGGAGATCCTCAGGTCCATCCAGCATCTGCGCGCCGAGGACGGTATGTACTGGACCGGCTACGTCTTCCAGGACTCGGCGGTCTGGCCGGAGGAGAAGACCGCCTGGACCGCCGGGGCGCTGCTGCTCGCGGTGGCCGCGCTCGGCGGGGACGAGGCCACCACCGCGGTCTTCGACGGAGAAAGGCTTCCGGCCGGCTTCACCGAGCCCTCGGACGGCTGCTGCTGACGGGTCGATAGGCTGGTACCGCACTTGAGAACTCCGCGGACCTTCGAGAACGGGGCAGGCGCATGGCCGTACTGGACCACGAGACCTACTGTTCGCACATCATCGGCGAGACCGACCGGCTGCGGCAGACGCTGCACGGTGCCGATCTGGACGCCAACGTGCCGACGTGTCCTGAGTGGACGCTGCGGAAGCTGGTCGAACACCTCAGCGGCGCGCACCGCCTCGCGGAGGAGGTGGTGCGCACCCGGGTCGTCGAGCGCGACATCCAGCAGGTGATGTCCCGCAGCCACTCCGCTCCGGAGAGCGCCGAGGAGTTGGGCGACTGGCTCGGCGAGGGCGCCGAGCTGCTGGTGGCGGCGCTGCGAGAGGCGGGTGCCGACACCAAGGTGTGGACCTGGACCGCGCACCAGCGGTCCGGCTTCTGGGCCCGGCGGATGGCGTGCGAGACCCTGGTACACCGCGCGGACGCCTCGATCGCCGTCGGCGGTCCGTACCAGGCGTCGCCGGAACTGGCCGCCGACGCCGTCGACGAGTTCCTGGAAATCATCACCTCACCGGCGGCCATCGCCTTCCGCCCGGAGCTGGCCAAACTGCGCGGCAACGGTCAGACGATCCATCTGCACGCCACCGACACCCCTGCCGAGGTGGCCGCCGAGTGGCTGATCGAGCGGAAGCCGGACGGCGTCGTCTGGCGGCGCGAGCACGGCAAGGGCGATGTCGCGCTGCGCGGCCCGCTCACCGAGGTGCTGCTCGCGTACTACCGGCGGCTGCCGCTGGACGACGAGCGGCTTGAGGTGGTCGGCGACAGGGCGCTGCTCACCGACTGGCTGGAGTACACCGCCATCTGAGTCCGGAGCCTGCGGGCTCAGGAGTTCAACTCCGCGAGCACTTCGAGCGTCATGGGGTCCGGCGCCGTCACCAGCAGGTCGGTGACCGGACCCTTGCGCCACAACTCCAGCCGTTCGGCGATCCGTTGCCTCGGCCCGATGAGCGAGATCTCGTCGGCGAACACGTCCGGCACGGCCGCCACCGCTTCCTCGCGCCGCCCGGCGAGGAACAGCTCCTGGATCCGGCGGGCCTCCTCCTCGAAGCCCATGCGCGCCATCAAGTCGGCGTGGAAGTTGCGGGACTTGGCGCCCATGCCGCCGATGTAGAAGCCGAGCGCCAGCTTGACGGCGGCCAGTGCCTCCGCCGGGTCGTCGCAGACCTGGGCCCGCACCATCGGGGCGATCAGGAACCCCTCGGGTGCGTCCGCCAGCGAGCCCTGGTAGACGTCCGTACGCAGCGGCGACCAGTACAGCGGCAGCCAACCGTCCGCGATCCGTGCGGTCTGCGCGATGTTCTTCGGGCCCTCGGCGCCGAGCAGTACGGGCAGATCCGCGCGCAGCGGATGGGTGATGGACCGCAGCGGTCTCCCGAGACCGGTACCGTCCGGACCGCCGTAGGGGTGGCTGTGGTAGTCGCCGGCCAGTTCAACGGGGGCTTCGCGGCGCAGCACTTGGCGGATGACGTCGACGTACTCCCGGGTCGCGGTCAGTGGACTGCGCGGAAACGGGCGCCCGTACCATCCCTCGACCACCTGCGGACCGGACAGTCCGAGCCCCAGCATCATCCGGCCGCCCGACAGATGGTCCAGGGTGAGCGCGTGCATCGCGGTCGCGGTGGGGGAGCGGGCGGCCATCTGCGCCACCGCCGTGCCCAGTTTGATACGCGTGGTGCGGGCGGCTATCCAGGTGAGCGGGGTGAAGGCGTCCGAGCCCCAGGACTCCGCGGTCCACACCGAGTGGTAGCCGAGCCGCTCGGCCGCCACGGCGAGGTCCACATGCTGCGGGTTGGGGCCGCGCCCCCAGTAGCCGAGCGCCAGGCCGAGCCGCATCGCGGATTCTCCCTTTCCCGTATCTGACGTGGAGTCAGCCACGGTAAGGGCCGGGCACCGGACAGCGCAACGGCCCCTGCCGAACCGGAAGTTCGGCAGGGGCCGTTCGCTCGCGGAAGCGTTTCAGCCGCGCTGGATGCCCGTGGTGTCCTGGAGCACCCCGCGCCGGCCGTCCTGGGTCTGCGCGACCAGCGACGAACCGCGCTGGTCCACCGCGAGATACCAGGTGCCCGGCGTCAGTTCGGCGATCGGGTTCGGCGAACCGTCCTCCGGGTAGATCGGGCGCGGCACCGGCACCGCGAACCAGAACGGAGCGAAGTCCGCGGCACCGCCGACCGGCGCCTGCGCGGCGGCCGGGCCGGACGCCGCGGGGTGCGTGGCGCCACCGAGCGGAGCGCCCGGCTGCTGCGGCTGCGCGCCGTACGGCTGCTGTCCGCCGGGGTAGCCGTAACCGCTCCCGGGCTGCTCCGTGCCGTACGGCTGGGCGCCGTACGGCTGACCGCCGTAGGGCTGGGCCTGCACCGGCTTGGGGGCGCTGACCAGGGCGGCCTTCAGAGCCGGGACGCGGGGGGTGAGGATCGCGACGGCGGCCATCGCCACGGTGGCGACGAAGCCGAGGATGGCGCCGATGCCCGGGCTCACGCCCTGGCCGCCACCCATCAACGACCACAGCGAGCTCCACGCGGCGAACACCGCGAGAGCGGTCCCCCACTGGTCCAGGGTGAGCCCGGCGGCCTTACGGCCCTCGGGCAGGAAGCGCGCGCCGACGGTCAGGCCCGCGGCGATGATTCCGGCCAGGAAGATCGAAGGAAGCACGGGGAACAGTGACGACTTCCATGCGCTCGGCATGGTGACCTGGCCACAGAAGTTGCCGCAGTCGCTGGCCGAGTGGAAATCGAGGAATGACGCGATGAGCAGCAGCACCGCTGCACCGATCACCGCGCCGTCGCCTCGGGTGAGGGAGCGGATGTTCACGTAGTGGTCCTTTGTCAGTTCGGTGGACGTCGTCGCTGTCGCCGGTACGCGCAGCGCGCTCCGCTCAGCGGGGCGGAGTGCGGGGGTGGGCACCCATCGTACGGGTGTGAACGGCGGCGGGTGAGCCGGGTGGGACGGAATCCCTACCCTCCGGAACCCTCCGGGTATGTGCGGATGCCGTCCTGGATGCCCTGGCCCGCGACGTGTTGTCAGACGTGGGTCAACCCGCTGTGAACACCGCGTACCGCTCCTTGACTACCCACGCCGGTACGCCGTAGCACCCGCAGCGAGCCGGTCACCGAGATTTCGGTGAACGCGCCCGATTCCAGGGCGCGTTGGTGGATCCGGTACGGGGCCTGTCCGCCGTCGGCCGGGTCGGGGAACACATCGTGGATGACGAGCAGTCCGCCGGGGGCGACATGTGGCGCCCAGCCCTCGTAGTCCGCTGTGGCGTGCTCGTCGGTGTGACCGCCGTCGATGAAGACCAGCCCGAGGGGCGAGCGCCACAGCGCGGCCACCCGCGGTGAGCGGCCGACGACCGCGACCACATGCTCCTCCAGGCCCGCCGCGTGCAGTGTGCGGCGGAACGAGGGGAGGGTGTCCATCGCCTTGACCTCGGGGTCGACCAGCTCGGGGTCGTGGTACTCCCAGCCGGGCTGCTGCTCCTCGCTACCGCGGTGGTGGTCGACGGTCACCGCGGTGAGCCCGGCGTCGCGGGCCACGGCGGCGAGCAGGATCGTGGAGCGGCCGCAGTACGTGCCGATCTCCAGCAGCGGCAGGCCGAGCGCGGCGGCCTCGGTCGCGGCGGCGTGCAGGGCCAGGCCCTCGTCGAGCGGCATGAAGCCCTTGGCCGCCTCGAACGCGGCGATCGTTTCGGCCGGCGGGGGCGCCTGCGGGGGCGCCTGCGGCTGGGCGGGGGGTGGTGGGGCGGCGGTCATGGGGGCCATCGTGCACTATCGCCTGCGGCGGGCTTTGGGTGGGGGCTTGTCCTTCGCCTGCGGCGGGCGGGGGTTTTTGTCTTTCCACCCGCCCACCCTTTTTGTTCGCATCTGCATCCGTCTCGGTATCGTCCGCCGGTTCCGTGCGCGGATTCTTTGCCGATAAATTCTCGTGAGTTCACGGTGTGCTCTTCTCACGCGTGCTGGGTGTCTTCTCTGCGCGCCATCGCTACGGCATCGCTACACCTTGAAACAACCTTCGGGCCGCCCGGGTAATTCGGAGCACTCCCTACCCCTGACGCTCGGATCGTGCGCGCACAGGCCCTGTGCGGCGAAGGCAAGCCCCGCGAAGAGACCGGACTCGCCATCACCAAAACGTTGTTGGCTGTCAAGCTGTCTGGGCAGGCCGACATCGCCGAAACCCTCCTCCACCAGCCGACCCGCGCCGCCGCCATCCGCGCATGCGCCACCGCCGTGAACGCCGCCGACACCATCGCCACCGCCCGGGGATTCGAGGGCAAGGCGGCTGAGGAGTACTGGACCGCGTGGACCGGAACCGTCGAGATGGAATTCACCGGGAAGCGCGCCGCCACGCTCCCGGCCGAGTGGTCAGTGTTCATCGGCAGAGAATCCCGCATCGGCCGATCCCCGCGCCGCGCCACCGAACCGATCAACGCCCTGCTGAACTACGCCTACCGCGTCGCGGAATCCGCATGCGTCAGCGCCTGCCGCGCCTACGGCATCGATCCCGGCATGGGCATCTCCCACGCTGATAAGGACGGCCGCGACTCCTTCGCCCTGGACCTGTTGAAGGCCGTCCGCCCGACCGTGGACCCCCGCCGACGACTTCACCCAGACCCGCGACGGCATGTGCCGAGTGCTGGCGCCCCTCACCCACGAGATCGCCGAGCGGCTCTCCGACTGGTTCGCCGACGCAGCCCAGCACGCTGCCCACGTGCGCCGTACGCTGGCCGCCATCGCAACCGGCGACGTACCCGCCACACCCCGCCCGACCGGTCCCATCGGCCGCAGCCTGCCCACCGCAGCGCGAGGCCCCCGCCGCACCACCGCACCGCATCCCGCACGGCCCGCCAGCACGAGCAAGCCCGTGCGTGCGACGGTCGCGGCAACGTGCCCAACCGAGGGGTTGCCAGGGGGACTTGAACGGGCATCACGGCCCGCCTGCCTACCCGAGCACGCCAACAGGGCGTCAGCGCTTAGCCGGTCGTACGCCGCTCGTGCCTCGGCAACGGCTTCCGTCGAGTCGTGCACCTGCCCTTGCTCGTAAGTCTCCTCGTACAGGACTTCGGTTCCGTCCTGCCGTCTGATTACGATAAACGGAGTTGCACGCGCCTGGGATCCACTGAACGGGAACACCTGAACCGTGACGCGCGGATGCTCGGCTACCGCCACAAGGTGCCGAAGCTGGCTACGCATGATGTCCGGACCACCCACGCCGGACCATAGCGCCGCCTCATGCAGGATCACCCACAGCGATGGGGGGTTTGGTCCGTCGAGCAGTTCCCGGCGCGTCATGCGCTCTTCCACATGGGCCTTGATCTCGTCCGCTGAGTCTTGCGGGCGGGCGGACTGGTAGACGGCCGCAGCGTACGAGGGGGTTTGCAGGATGCCCGCAACCAAGGCGGGCGAGTAGTCACAGATGGCCGCTGCCTCGCGCTCCAACTGGAGGTACGGGATCATCCACGCGGGATTGCCCGCATCGGCGGCCCGCTGGCGCATGCGTGCGTAGACCCCCGGCGTACCAAACACCCGGTCGCAGCCTTCGGCAAACTGGGCGCTCGGTAGCTGCTGCCCCGTCTCCACCTTGCTGACGTAAGGCTGCTGACAACACAGCTAGTCCGCCAGCTCTGTTTGCGACCAGCCACGCGACTCCCGGGCGCGCTTGATCTCGTGGCCGAACTGAGCGGCGGGGGACTGCGGTTCCTCGCTCATGCGTTCAACTCCCCATATTCCAATGAGGTTTGGAATGGCCTAGCACCTGTTCAGCGTACGCGCGGAGGGCAACGCTGTGGAGACGCGCAGTAACAACGCGCAGACCCCGGCGACCGCCTGACACGGCCCCGGGGCATGGTCAACGCTGGTTAGGAGCGTCAACGTGGCACACACTATCGCCCGTTGGGGGCTTACCGGAGCCCGTCCACCAGGGCGTCACTCACGCAAGTACTTCGAACTGCCCGCCCATGTCCGGGCAGCCATGGGAGCACGCATCACCCCGCTTCACGATCTCCGCGCCATGAGCGACGCGGAACAGCACGTCCGCTTGCGCACCGTCCTGCAGGGGCTCATCGCGGTAGATCCCAGCATCAACGGGCACGGGGCGATCTGGTGAGCACCCCAGAGGTACGCGTCCCTGCCCTTGAGCCGGTGCCCGTCGAGGGCTGCCGGATCTGTGCTGCGGCGGCTCGACGGCGCGAAACGGCGCGCAAGACGGCCAGCGTGATCAGCGTTCGGGCGTGCGGCATCACCATCAGCCAGCACCCGCACGAGAACGCGCCGGAAAAGGGGGCCGCATGACTGCGGAACTCCCTGAAGGTGCTGACCCTGCGCCCTGCTCAGGGCTCACCTACCCGCCGTGTGAGTGCCCCGAGCACAGCCGGGCGGGCGACGCGGACGACAGCCCGATCCTTGCGCGACTTCGTGAGCGCGTACGGAAAGAGTCCTCAAAGCGGCGCGAGTTCGGCCAGTTGGGAAGGCTGCTATGAGCGCGTGGACGACCGTCCAATACCCAACTTCACGCATTTACGAGGCGGAATGCACCACCGATGGCCTTGATTGCACGGCTGCATCCGGCTCAATGCGCAGCATTGGCGACGTGGGGGCATGGACGAAGGCACACTGCCAAGAGACCGGCCACACCCGCTTTCTGAGGATCTTCTCTGATCACGCAATCGTGCAGTGCGAGGGTCACCCCTTGAGCCCGCGAAGCGCCGCCCGCACCTTACAGCAGTGAAGGACAACTGACATGCACTTACTCGGTCGCTTCGCGGACCCGCTGATGCTGGGTGTCATCTGGTTTGCTTGCGGCGTGATTGTCACGCTTGGTGCAACCGGCCATCTCTGAGGCTCCCGTCCCTGCCGGACAGAGTCAAACGGGCGTCCCACTGTTCGAGATCCCGGCAGGGGCAGGGTTGAACGCCCGTTCGTCTCACGTCCGCGAGTCGGACGGGTAAGCCCGCCCCGGTTGTTGGTACGGGATTCACGGGCCGGGGCGGGTCCTGCAAGGTTCATCAACTACATGAAGGGAAGTGCGGCCATGCGACCCAAGATCACGGCGCACATTGTGGGGAACGGCACTTGCCCAGCGGGCGGAGACCACCAGTACCAGATGTGGAGTTCCAAGGTGCGCTGCGTCAAGTGCGGTGCCACGCAGGGCTGATCACGTGAGTCTGGGGGGAACTCGGACGGGTTCCCTCCCTTTCGCCGAAGGGATCGAGGCATGGAACCTCACGTCAGCTGGAACGAACTTCCCGAAACCCTACGGACGGTAGTTGAGAAACGCGTGGGCAAGGTGCTCTCTGCCAGGACCGTACCGGAAGGGATCACCTGCCGAACGGCACTGGTCCTCTCAACAGCGACCGCAACGCTGTTTCTGAAAGGTGCGCCCGTCGCCGACCGCAGCAGCATGGAGGCACAGCGCACCGAAGCGGAGATCAATGAAGCGGTTCGTAAGGTCAGCCCGGCAATGCGCTGGGAAGCCGTCGCCGACGGGTGGCACCTAATCGCATTCGATTATGTGGACGGCCGACACGCTGATCTCACGCCCCAGTCGCGAGACGCGGCGATCGTTGCCGACGCGCTCAAACGCGCTCGTTCTTGCCGTGTGCCTACAGGCGGACTTGTCCCGCCACTGGCCGAACGGTACCGCCAGGTTCTTCGCCCCGGGGACTCCGAAACGCTCGAAGGCTCATCGCTGTTGCACACTGACACCAACCCTCACAACCTCTTGATTGCGTCTAAGCGCGGCTACCTTGTCGATTGGGCTATGCCCGCCACCGGCCCAGCGTGGGTGGACGCTGCACAGACGGCAGTTCGGCTCATGGGGTACGGCTGGAAGCCTCGGGACGCCCGTGCGTGGCTCAGCAGCTTTCCAGAGTGGGAGCATGCCAACGGGGCCGCCAAGGCTGTGTTCGTACGCGTGGTTAGCGATGACGCCACGGCCCATTTCGGCTCGTACGCCGAGGAAGAAAACGCCCGCTTCCACGCACTTTTGGAGTGATCGTCTTCTTTGAACGGCTCGGCCCCTACAGTCCACCAAAGCGGGCCCCGACTCCTGTGGGACGACCTGGCGCGTGTCCGTCGGCGTTGGGAGAGCGCAGGCAGGTTCCGCTACACCGGTTGGCCGTAAAGCTCACGCCAGGCAGCAGTACGCTCACTGCCCCGAACGGTTGGACGTTCAGAATCTGAGCAGCGCAGGCGGGGTGTTCGGTCTGTGGGCCTACCCGTGATGCAATACGGAGTCACCGCGTCCGTGCGCCAAACACCGAGGGTGCACGGGCGATAGCGGAAGCCCCGTTCGCATACCCACGCCGGGCGCGCGGACGGGGCTTTCCGCTGTCTAAGTCCTATCTTGGGCACGCTGCGCAGAGCTTCCCGAAGCGCCTCAAAAGCTGGTTGCTGGGCGCGCGAGAAAACCACCGCGTACGGATCGGTGTGTGCAGCCTGAGCACGTCTACGGTGCACGCGTGGCGGAGGAGTGCCAGGCCCCACAAACCGGATCCACCCGACGGCCAGCAGCCCCGCACCCGCCACCGCACAGACGCCCCGCACCCGACACCACCCGAAGACACCGAACCCCCGACACACAGCGTCGGGGGTTCCGTGCATCCAGCACACCACCGCCCCAGGCAGCAGAACAGCGCAACCGAACGAGAAAGACCACCGACACCCCCGCTCCCAGACCACCAGCCAACCCAGGGGCAACCACCCAGACCAGTCACCCCGAGTAGCGAGGACGCACGGACAGCATTTCTGAGTGTGCGTCAGGTCGGCTTGGATCAGTAATCGGGGCCTTCTCTCTTTACCCGCTGCGCCCCGGGCCCCCGTTTGGGGCTGCGCCCCGGGCCCCCGTTCGGGGCTGCGCCCCGGGCCCCCCGAGCAGGGCGACATCGGGCTGCGCCTCCTTCGCGGCGGGCACGATCGCGTCGCCGTCCGAGACCTGCGCGACGACCTCCATGTCGTCCTCACGTCCCAGCAGCAGCGCCAACGCACCACGCATCATGCGCTGATCCTCGGTGAGGAGGACTCTGGTCAGCTGGGCGTCCCGCGCCGCGGTCATGTCACCGCTCCTCTTCCACCGGCAGTTCAGCCGTCAGCTGGAACCCGCGCCGGGGTGCGGGACCGGCGGTCAGTGAGCCGCCCGCCATGGACATCCGCTCGGCCAGCCCCTTCAGACCGGTGCCCCCCGCCCGCCATCCGCCGCCCTGGGCGCAGGCGCCGGAACCCGCGCCGCTGCCGTCCCCGTCATCGGTGATCCGCAGAACGGCCCGGTCGCCATCGGTGTCCAGCTCTATCCGGCAGGACGATGCCCCGCTGTGCCGTACCACGTTCGTCACGCCTTCCCGTACCACCCATCCCACCAGGGCCTCGGTCTGCGACGCCAACGGCGGACCTGACTCCTGGACGGTCACCGCTATGCCGGAGGCGTCCAGCACGGAACGGGCGCGCTCCAACTCGGCCGTCAGGCTGCCGTTCCGGTAGCCGGAGACGGCCTCCCGTATCTCGGTGAGCGCCTGGCGGCTGACCGACTCGATGTCGGACGCGTGGCTCAGCGCGGCATCCAGGTCGCGGGGGGCCAGGCGGCGTACCGCCTCCGCTTTCACGGCCACGACGGACATGGTGTGCCCGAGGAGGTCATGAAGATCACGTGAGAAGCGTAGCCGTTCCTGGCTGACCGGGGCGCGGGCCAACTTCTGCCGGGTGGGCCGTAGTTGGCTGATGAGCTGGTGCAACGAAAGGATCGCGGCGGTCACCAGGCCGGACAGGAAGGTTCCGTACGCGGTGGCGGCCGAGGCCCAGACGCCTCCGCCGTGGAACCCGGAGATCGCCCCGTCCGATGAGGACAGCAGCAACAGGACGATGGCCAGCTGCTTGCCGCCGAGCAGTGCCCCGCAGGCCAGCGAGAGCAGGATGAACAGCAGGATCCAACTGTGGCCGAACGCGATGTTGGTCGCGTAGGTGAGCGCGGCGAGCGCCAGCAGCAGGTAGCGCGGTTGTCGGCCGTCCCTGAGGCTCTCGTCGAACTCCGCCCTGACCGTCATCACATAGATCACGCCGAAGGCGGCGAGCGCGGAACAGGCCAGCCATGCCGGTCCGACCCGGCCATGCGCCACATCGGCGCCCGGCGCCATCAGCATCGACAGTCAGGGCATCATCGCCTTGGCGGTGGGCGCCTTGAGCTTCTCTATGTACGTGTCCAGTTCGGCGCCGCGCAACTGTCGCATCTCATGCGCGTCGAGCAACCCCCGCTCGCGGCGGGCCTTGCCGCAGCGCCGTCGTTCCATGGCGGCCTGAAACCCTTCGGTGCCCCATGTCTCCTGCATCCCCCGTGCCCCCGTCATGCCTCTCGTCCGTTCGATCGTGCTGGTCGTGGTCCATCATGCGGTGCGCGGGGGCGGGCGGCCATCGAGGGATCGGCGGCCGATGGGCGCCGGTTGGCTGATCCGCGTCTCATCCGCGGAGCCGTCGAGGATCCACCGATCAGCTGACTATGCGTCAGCTATTCCCTGTGGCAGGGTGATGCGTTATACAAGGCCCATCGACTAGAACGCGTTCTACGTGCCGCTAGCGATTGCCCTGATCGACCCCGGCGCGGCCGACGGTGCGGACGGTCGCGTCGGGGTCCCGGCGTGACCGTCCGCGTTTCCTCCCGGAGGCGCTGCCCCCGGACCACCGACAAGGAGCCGTGCAGATGCCGATCGACGTCGCCAGGGCCATCGCCGCCGAAGCCCGCAGCACCGAACTGAGTTGGGGGCACAAGGACATCCAGCTCTACCACCTGGGAATCGGCGCGGGCGTCCCCGCCACGGACTCCGACGAACTGCGCTACACCCTGGAGAGCAGGCTGCACGTACTGCCCAGCTTCGCGACCGTCGCGGGCGGCGGAATGGCGGTCGCCGGAGGCATGTCCGCACCCGGTATCGACGTCGATCTGGCCGCCGTGCTGCACGGCGGCCAGCGCGTAGAGCTGCACCGGCCCATCCCGGTGACCGGCCGGGCCACCCAGAGCTCGAAGGTCGCCGCGGTGTACGACAAGGGGAAGGCCGCGATCATCGTGCTGCGCTCCGACGTGGCGGACCAGGACGGTCCGCTGTGGACGTGCGACACCCAGATCTTCGTCCGCGGCGAGGGCGGCTTCGGCGGCGACCGCGGCCCGTCCCCCCGCCTTGACCTGCCGCAACGTGCACCTGACCGGGTCGTCGAGCGTGCCACCAGAGAGGAGCAGGCGCTGCTCTACCGGCTGTCCGGCGACTGGAACCCGCTGCACGCCGACCCGGAGTTCGCCAAGCCGGCGGGCTTCGACCGGCCGATCCTGCACGGGCTGTGCTCCTACGGCATCGTGCTCAAGGCCGTCGTGGACACCGTGCTCGGCGGAGAGGTGGCCCGGGTGAACGCCTACTCCACCCGGTTCGCCGGGATCTTCTTCCCCGGCGAGACGCTGCGCATCCAGATGTGGACCGATGACGGACACGTCCAGGTCTCGGCCACCGCCGTGGAGCGGGACGACGCCCCGGTACTCGCCGACACCGTCATCCAGCACTCGTAGCGAAGGGACGCGTCATGCGCGCAGCCGTACAGCGGGAGATCGGGCAGGACAAGCTCGAAGTCGTGGACGACGCCCAGGCGGTGGGGTTCGGCCCGGGCAAGGTACGGCTGCGGATCAAGGCCACCGGGCTGTGCCACTCCGACCTGTCGGCGATGAACGGGGTGCTGCCGCAGCCCGCCCCGTTCGTCCCCGGACATGAGGGAGCGGGCGAGGTCGTGGAGGTCGGTGCGGAGGTCGGCCGACTCAAGTCCGGGGACCGGGTGCTGGTGTGCTGGCTGCCCGCCTGCGGCCAGTGTCCGTCCTGCAAGCGCGGTCAGACCCACCTGTGCCTGACCGGATTCCTGAACGCCGGAACCCCCAACTACCGCTGTGCCTCCGGCGATGTGTTCGGCTTCGCCGGGACCGGTACCTTCGCCGAGGAACTCGTGGTCGACGCCGCGTGCGCGGTGCCGATCCCGGACGACGTGCCGTACGAGATCGCCGCGCTGATCGGCTGCGGTGTCACCACCGGCATCGGCGCCGCGCTGAACACTGCGAAGGTGGCGGCCGGTTCGTCGGTCGCGGTGATCGGCTGTGGCGGCGTCGGCATCTCCGTCATCCAGGGCGCGCGGGCCGCCGGCGCCGCCGAGATCGTCGCCGTCGACCCGGTCGAGTCGCGCCGCGAGGCCGCTACGCGGTTCGGTGCCAGCGACGCGGTGTCCCCCGAGGAGCTGGCCGACGCCAAGAACCGGCTCACCGGTGGCGAGGGCTTCGACTACGTCTTCGAGGTCGTGGGCCGCTCGGACACCGCCCGTACCGCCTATGAGGCCACCCGGCGCGGCGGCACGCTGTGCGTTGTCGGGGCCGGTGCGATGGACGACTTCCTGAAGATCAACATGTTTGAGCTGTTCTTCGACGAGAAGCGGGTGCTGCCGTCGCTGTACGGGGGCGGCGATGTGCTGCGCTCCTACGAGCGGGTGATCAAGCTCTGGAGGGCCGGGCGCATCGATCTGGAGGGGCTGATCACCCATCGGGTGCGGCTGGAGGAGATCAACGACGCGGTGCACCAGATGCGCAGCGGCGAGGCACTCAGGACGTCCATCACCGTGTGAGCGGGACCGTCCCGCCCAACCGCCCCATTCGTTCAGCGCACATCGGAGGGTAGAGGTATGTCCGCGTTGCACGGCAGGACCGCGATCGTCACCGGTGCCGGGCGTGGTCTCGGCCGCGTCGAAGCGCTGGAGTTGGCCAGGCTCGGCGCCAGTGTCGTGGTCAACGACTTCGGCCAGCCCGGCCGGGACGGCACGGGCGAGGCCTCGCCGACCCCCGCGGAGGAGGTCGCCGCCGAGATCGTCGCGGCGGGCGGCGCGGCGGTGGCGCACCATGGCGATGTGGCCGACTTCGAGCAGGCCCGCGGACTGGTCCAACTCGCGCTCGACACCTATGGATCGCTGGACATCCTCGTCAACAACGCGGGCATTCTGCGGGACCGCATGGTCTTCTCGATGTCCGAGGACGAGTGGGACTCCGTGCTCAGGGTCCACCTCAAGGGCCACTTCAACACCACCCGCTTCGCGGCAGCGCACTGGCGGGAGCGCGCCAAGTCATCGGGCGGCCCGGTGTACGGGCGGATCGTGAACACCTCGTCGGAGGCCTTCGTGGCGGGGTCGGCCGGACAGCCCAACTACGCGGCCGCCAAGGGCGGCATCGTCGGGCTGACGACGTCGACCGCGCTCGCCCTGCGCAAGTACGGGGTGACGGCCAACGCGATCTGCCCGCGCGCCCGTACCCGGATGACGCGGGACGTGTTCGAGGGGTTCGCCGCCCCGGCCGAGGGGCTGGATCCGCTGGCACCGGAGCATGTCGCTCCGCTGGTCGGCTATCTGGCCGCCCCCGCCGCCGCACAGGTCAACGGCCAGGTGCTGGTGGTGCACGGCGGCATGGTCGCGGTCCTCGACCGGCCGCGGATCGCCGCGCAGTTCGACACCGCCAAGGAGGCCTTCGGCTACGAGGAGTTGGACGAGTTGCTCACCCCGTACTTCGCGGGGCGGGGCCCGAACGAGACGTTCGCCGCGACGGAGGTCCTCGGCCTCAAGCGCGCCCACCGGCCCTGACGGTCGACAAAGCGAACGGCGGCCACGGGGACGATTCCCGTGGCCGCCGTCGTACGCGGTGCCGCTCAGCGGTTGTCCTGCTCCGGTCGGCGGTGCTTGCCGTGCGCCGGAGTTCCGTCGTCTTCGAAGGCGGAGGCGGAACCGCGGTGCTTTCCCACCTCGGCGCCCAGGGCGGCCGCTTGCTGGGCGCGGTCGTCAGTGGTGTCGGTACGGGTCTCGGGCATCACAGGTCTCTCCGTCGGGATCGCTTGTGGGGATGGCGAATCGGGGCGGAGCGCGCATAACACGCCAATCGCGGCCGCCCGTTCACCTCCTGCTACCCATAGGTGGCCGGGTCGTCACGGCCGCGTGGCCCCTGATCAAGTCTAACGGCGAACAAGATCCGTGGGCCAAGGCCCCTACCGCACGCCCGCGAGCGGCGCCTGCCGTAGCGGGAGCACCCGGCTGACAGGTGTCATCGGCCGCGGCACGGACGGCGCGCCGACTGCTGGCCCCGGTGTACGCGTCGCCCGCGGGACCGGGTCGCTCAGCGCCGCGGATGTGATGTCACGCACCCCGTACGGCTGTTCAGGACGCGCGTACGGCAACCGCAGCGTGCCGTCCGCCGACCACCATGCGCTGCCGACCAGCCAGCCGGGCGGGGTGGGCAGCGGCCACAGTCCCCGGGCCGACGGCCGCCACAGCACCGCACGGCGGCCGATCCGCAGCACCACCGCGCAGGACTCCGGCATCAGCAACTGCCCCGGCTGGATGGCCAGCGGTTCGATCTGCGGTGCGGACGGTGTGGCGGCGTCGCTGCCGCCCGGCTCTCGCAGGCAGTCGGGGAACCGCACCGGCCGCCTGCTGTCCAGTACGCCCCAGCCCAGCCGGTGGGTGCCCGGTGCGTTGCTGCGGACCAGCAGCAGTTTGCTGTCCGGATCGGCGAGCAGCAGCCGGTCGTCGCTCTCCTCGGTGATCTGCAGCAGCGGGCTCGTCGCCCCCGTGCACAGGTCCACCGCGATGGTCTTGGTGCGTCCTTCGTGTTCGCGGTCGAGGGCGAGGAGCCGACCGGCGCGGTCCAGCCACACTCCGCCCGTGCAGCGGCCGTCGATCTCGGCGCGCTGCTCCAGGCCGGGTCCGCCGTGCACCAGCCAGACGGTGGATCTGCCGTTCGCGTAGCCCAGCGCGTAGGCGGTACCGCAGGGCAGCGCGGGCAGCAGCCGTACGGACTCGCCGTGCAGGAAGCCCACCGGCAGTTCGCCGGTGCCGGGGCCGGTCGGGTAGAGCAGCGCCAGATCATGGCGGTCGGCGGACCGGCGGCGGATCAGGACCCGGCCGTCCGGCAGCGGCAGGACCTGGGCGTCCACTGCCTCGGGCTGCCGCCCGGGCAGCGGCACCGTGTAGGGCTCGGGGCCGCTCAGCGTCCAGCGCTCCGGGTACCAGCCGGTGTCGTGCACGCTCCCGGTCGGCGGGCTTGCGCCCTGGGTGAGACAGGCGGCGTAGGAGCCGTCCGCCGCGATGCTGAATCCCGAGCGCCGTGCGGTACCGGACGCTGCTGCGGTCTTCGTGGCGCAGGCCGTCATGTTCCGCGTCACCTCCGGCTCAGAAGCTAGTTTTCGTACTTCCAGCCGAACAACGCGAGTTGAAATGCTTCACACGTAAGGGTGGCCGTCTTCCGGTTTGCTGGAGATCGTGGACTGTTGTGTGCTGCGTCCCGCGATGGCGTTAAGGTTAGGTTCCCCTTATTTCGTCGTGGGTCAGCCCCGGCGAAGCAGCAGATGAACGGACCCCTCGGGGGATCCGGGGAGCACGAGCGGGAGGTAACCTTCCACCCGTGCCCAAACTGTCCGATGTGATCGACGCCCTCGACGCCCTCTGGCCCCCGCAGCGGGCCGAGCAGTGGGACGCCGTGGGCCTGGTCTGCGGGGACCCGGACGCCGAGATACGACGGGTGCTGTTCGCCGTCGACCCGGTCCAGGAGGTCGCCGACGAGGCGGTACGCATCGGCGCCGACCTGCTGGTCACCCACCACCCGCTCTATCTGCGCGGCACCACGACGGTCGCCGCCACCGGGTTCAAGGGGCGTGTGGTACACGGCCTGATCAAGAACGACATCGCGCTGCACGTCGCGCACACCAACGCCGACCGGGCCGACCCCGGCGTCTCCGACGCGCTCGCCGCGGCCATCGGGCTGCACATCACCGGGCCGCTGGTCCCCGACCCCGAGGACCCGGCAGGCCGCCGGGGTCTCGGCCGGATCGGCGAGCTGCCGGGACCGCTGCCGCTGGCAGAATTCGCCGAACAGGCCGCCCGCGCGCTGCCCGGCACCGCCACCGGACTGCGGGTGGCCGGTGACCCGAAACGGGAGATCCGCACCGTCGCGGTCTGCGGCGGTTCCGGCGACAGCCTCTTCGACGAGGTCCGGCGCGCCGGAGTCGACGCCTACCTCACCGCCGACCTGCGTCACCACCCCGCCTCCGAAGCCCAACAGCACGGCGGGCCGGCGCTGTTGGACGCCGCGCACTGGGCCACCGAGTGGCCCTGGTGCGAGCAGGCCGCCGCGGAGCTCGACGAGATCTCCGACCGGCACGGCTGGGCGCTGCGTACGCATGTATCGCGCCAGGTCACCGACCCGTGGACGCTCCACGCGCCAAGCACTGACCCGACGTCCCCTATCACTAGCCCAGGAGCTTCCGCTTGAAAGCCGCGCCCGCCGACCAGATTCGACTTCTCGAAGTCCAGGCCCTCGACGCACGTCTCGGGCGGCTGGACCACAAGCGCAAGAACCTCCCAGAGCACGCCGAGATCGAGCGGCTGAGCGCCGACGCCGCGCAGGTACGCGACCTGCTCGTCGCCGCTCGGACCGAGGAGAGCGACACCGCACGCGAACAGGTCAAGGCCGAGCAGGACGTGGACCAGGTACGCCAGCGCGCCACCCGCGACCAGCAGCGCCTGGACTCCGGCGCGGTCACCTCGCCCAAGGACCTGGAGAACCTCCAGCGCGAGATCGCCTCGCTGGCCAAGCGCCAGGGCGACCTGGAGGACGTGGTGCTGGAGGTCATGGAGCGCCGCGAGGGTGCGCAGGCGCGGGCCGCCGAACTGGAGCAGCGACTGGCGGCCGTGCAGACCAAGGTCACCGAGGCGGAGGCGCGCCGCAACAGCACGCTGGAGGAGATCGACGCCGAGGGCTTCACGGCCGCCAAGGAGCGCGAGATCCTGGCCGGTTCCGTCCCCGGCGAGCTGCTGAAGCTCTACGACAAGCTGCGGGGCCAGTTCGCCGGCGTCGGTGCGGCCAAGCTCTACCAGAAGCGCTGCGAGGGCTGCCGCTTGGAGCTCAACATCACCGAGTTGAACGAGGTGCGGTCCGCCCCGGCCGACGAGGTCGTACGGTGCGAGAACTGCCGCCGGATCCTGGTGCGTACCCCGGATTCCGGTCTGTGACGGCCGAGATGGCCACGTTCATCGTCGAGGCCGACGGCGGGTCGCGGGGCAACCCGGGGCCCGCGGGCTACGGGGCGGTGGTCATCGACGCGGCCACCGGCGAGACGCTGGCCGAGCGGGCCGAGTACCTGGGCACCGCCACCAACAACGTCGCCGAGTACCGCGGTCTGATCGCGGGGCTGCGCGCCGCACGGGAGTTGGACCCCGAGGCGACGGTACGGGTACGGATGGACTCCAAGCTCGTCGTCGAGCAGATGTCGGGCCGCTGGCAGGTCAAGCACCCCGACATGCGCCCGCTCGCGGCGGAGGCCCGGACGATCTTCCCGCCCGACCGGGTGGCCTACGAGTGGATCCCCCGCTCGCAGAACAAGCGCGCGGACCGGCTCGCCAACGAGGCGATGGACGCGGGCAAGTCGGGCAGGCAGTGGGAGCCGAAGCCCTCGGCCGTGGGCACGCCCGCCCCGGTGGCGGGCACGTCCGCCGCTGCCGTGGGCGCCGCCGTGTCGGACGGGGAGCGTGCCGAAACCGCGGCGGCGGCCAAGCCGACGGTCGGCTGGTCCGCTGATCTCGGTACACCCACCACCTTCGTCCTGCTGCGGCACGGGGAGACCCCGCTCACCCCGGAGAAGCGGTTCTCCGGCAGCGGCGGCGCGGACCCGGAGCTGTCGGACAAGGGCCGCTGGCAGGCGGAGCGCTGCGCCGAGGCGCTGGCCGCGCGCGGCAGCATCCAGGCCGTCGTCACCTCGCCGTTGACCCGCGCCCGGCAGACCGCCGAGGTGGTGGCGGGCACGCTCGGTCTCGACGTACGGGTCGAGGAGGGGCTGCGCGAGGCCGACTTCGGGGCGTGGGAGGGCCTGACGTTCGGCGAGGCGCAGGAGCGCTATCCGGACGACCTCAACGCCTGGTTGGCCTCCACCAAGGCCCAACCGACCGGCGGCGGTGAGAGTTTCGCGACCGTGGCCCGCCGGGTGTCGGCCACCCGTGACCGGCTGATCGCCCGTTACCCGGGACGGACCGTACTGCTCGTCACCCATGTCACGCCGGTCAAGACGCTGGTGCGGCTGGCCCTCGGCGCCCCGCCGGAATCGCTGTTCCGGATGGAGCTGTCAGCGGCGTCGCTGTCCGCCGTGGCGTACTACTCGGACGGCAACGCCTCGGTGCGACTCCTCAACGACACGGGGCACCTGCGCGGTTAGGTGTTCCCGGCGCCACCCGGCACCTCGGTGCCCTGGAGGCGCACCGCCTCCAGGGCCAGACGCTCGATGCGTGCCCAGTCCTTCATCCGCAGAGCATCCGGCGGAATCATCCCAGTGCCGCCCGCACAGCCGACGTTGGGCAGCGCGAGATAGCGCGGGGCACGCTCGGCGTCGATACCCCCGGTCGGGCAGAAGCGGGCCCCGGGAAACGGTCGGCCAGCGACTTCAGATACGCGGCGCCCCCGGCCACCTCCGCGGGGAAGAACTTCATCTCGGTCACCCCGCGCTCCAGCAGCGCCACCACCTCTGACGTGGTGGACACCCCCGGCAGACACGGCACCCCCGGCTCCCGCAGGGCGGTCAGCAGCAGGTCGGTCCAGCCCGGGCTGACCAGAAAGCGTGCTCCGGCGGCCACCGCCGCTATGACGTGTTCCGGGGTGACAACGGTCCCCGCGCCGACCGTGGCCTCCGGCACCTCGGCGGCGATGTGCCGAATGGCCCGCAGCGCGGCGGTGCTCGCGGAGACCATCGAACGCGAGGACGCCGAGGTCGCGACCAGGATCGCGGAGATCCCCGGCGGCCTGGAGCGCATCAACATCGTGGAGTACGACTACCTGCGGACCATGCGCGCCGCCGAACTGGCCTGGCTACCGGACCTGATCGACGAACTCACACCTCGGTGACCAGCACGTCCAGCTTGCCCGGGGCCGGAGTCTCCACCGTGAACCCCAAATCCCGCAGCGCGACAGCGAGTTCCGCGGGATCGCGCGGCACCCCGCCGTCGGTGAGCAGCGCCCGGACCAGCCGCCCCTTCGTCGCCTTGTTGAAGTGGCTCACCACGCTTCGCTTCTCCACCCCGTCCACGGTGCGTACCTGAAGCACCCGGACGGTCGCCGTTCGCTTGGCCACCTCGCCCTTCGGCTTCCACGCGGCCGCGTACGCGGCGGAGCGCAGGTCGAGCACCAGCCCGTCGCCCGCCGCCTCCGGCATCACCTCGGCCATCGGGCCACGCCAGTACGCGCCCAGCGCACCGAGCGCGGGCAACTTCACGCCCATGGAGCAGCGGTATGACGGGATCCGGTCATCGAGCCGCACCGCACCCCACAGCCCAGAGGAGATCAACAACGTGCCGCGCGCCCGCAGCGCCGCGTCCGCGTCCAGAGTGGCCAGCCCCAGGGCGTCGTAGAGCACCCCGGTGTACAACTTCCCGGCGGGCAGCGTCGGGGCGGACCACAGCCCCGCGTTCTTCCCCACCTCACCGCGCAGCGTCTCGCCGAGACCCAGCACGTCCAGCGCCTTCTGCGGACTCCCCGAGCAGAGCCCGACCAGCTCGTCGAGCACCGTCCGCCGCGCCTCGCTCAGCCCCGGCAGCGACAACGACCCCAGCTCCAGCGCGGCTCCGGAGCCGTCCTGGGCCTTCCCCTCGGACGGCGGCAGCAGGACGAGCACGGTATTTCTCCCTCGTACGTCACGACGTCACATCCCGGTGCAGCATAAGCGCCCCTGGTCGGCGGCCCGGCCGTGCTCGACTACCATGTGGGTACGGCAGACGAGCCGAGCGGGCGGTCGCGTCGGAACCCCTTGGGGTTCCGCCGAGGAACGTCCGGGCTCCACAGGGCAAGGTGGTGGGTAACGCCCACCCGGGGTGACCCGCGGGACAGTGCCACAGAAAACAGACCGCCGGGAGCCGAAAGGCACCTGGTAAGGGTGAAACGGTGGTGTAAGAGACCACCAGCGTCCAGGGTGACCTGGACGGCTAGGTAAACCCCACCTGGAGCAAGGTCAAGATGGAGCCGCCGCCAGGCGGCTCTGCGCGGATGTTCGAGGGCGGCCCGCCCGAGTCCGCGGGTAGACCGCACGAGGCCGACGGCAACGCCGGCCCTAGATGGATGACCGCCTCCCGGCGGGCCGCGAGGCCCACCGGAGACAGAACCCGGCGTACAGCTCGACTCGTCTGCCGCTCGGGCCCTGACCTGGGCGTTTGGCCTGGTCTGGGCCCTTGGTCGTCTCGGCGGGGTCCCCACGTTTTCCTGCGGGTTCTCGGGAGTTCCGGCGCGGGTGTGCACTGGGTGTGCACGCGGTGCACGGGTGGGGACGGCGTTGGAGGCGCGGTAGGGGCGACGTCCGGAGCCTTGGTGGCTGGGGTCACCTGGCCGGGAGCTGCTGTATTCGAAGGACAGTGGACGGGCTGGCCTAGCACGACGCTCCCCGCTGCGCCGTAGCCGCAGGTTCGTGCCCCCGGCAGGAGCAGCAGAACATGGGAAGCCGGATCATCACGTGTCTACGCGGGGGCGCTGGTTGTCACTACGACCGTGTCGTCTTGAACTCAGAGTCCGTCGGGTGGTCGGGGGCGCTGCGCAGGTTCGAGCCCTCGGCGGAAGCAGCAAAGCATGGCTGGTTGTGCCGACGACGCTGAACTGGTCATTCGTGGCCGTGTGGCGGTGAAGGGGCGGGCGCGTCTGGTGCCGCTTCCTCATTGCGGGTGATGCGTGCCGCGGTGCGCAGGTTCGAATGTCCGACCGGGGCCCTTCGGCTCCGGCGGTGCGCTGATATGTGTGGACGATCGCGTGGTCGACCACGAGCGCTCAGTCTAGGTCGTCTTCGGTGCCCGCTTGGCCGAGCAGAGCGATGAAGACCCGCCCCGACGTGCGATCGATTGCCTAGCTCCTCAGCCGGTTGCAGGCGAATGCGCTGTCCTGGGCGCTGGCGCATCTCCTCGAGAGGTTCTAGGGTGTTTGGTACGGATTACCTGCACGAAAATGCCTAAGGCGGCGGTCCGCTAGCCCGCCTCATTGGGAGGTCGGTCATGCTGCTCAGTTTCCGGGTGGCCAATCACAGGTCGATCCGTGATGAGCAAGAGCTTTCGCTTGTGGCCACCGAGTTCAACGAGGGAACAGGGCGAGAGACCGGCACCCGCTCGGAAGGCAAGCCGGTACGTGTACTTCCGGCAATCGGCATCTTCGGTGCCAACGCTTCCGGCAAATCCAATGTTCTGTCGGCCATGCGCTTCATGCGCGAGGCGGTCATCGAGTCCCTTGCGACATGGGGAAAGGGCCAGGGCGTGCCCCGGCAGCCCTTCGAGCTCGCCGACGAGGCATCGGCGGACACCAGCCTGTTCGAGGTTGAGCTGCTGCTCGGCCGGGCGGATAACAAGACCAGGTACACGTACGGCTTCGAACTGTCAGACGACAGGGTCGAGAGCGAGTGGCTCCACGCCTATCCGTCTGGCCGCCGACAGGTGTGGTTCGAGAGGGAAGCCAACCGGCCGGAGACGGAAGGAGGCGAATTCCGATTCCCCGGCACAGGACTCAGTGGCCGCAAGGACCTCAAAGACCTCTTGGTCACCACTACCCGCTCCAACGCTCTCTTTTTGACGGTCGGGGCTGCCCTCAACCACCCCCAGCTCTCCGCCATTCACCGTTGGTTCCAGGACAACCTGTGGCTGGTCACCAGCGGCAGCGACGTGGAGGCCCGGACGGCTTGGACCCGAGAGCTACTGACCCGCAAAGAGGCGAAGGAGATGCGGGATCGGCTCGTCACCATGCTCGCTTCGGCCGACCTCGGCGTCACGGACGTCGACGTGGACGCGGAGAGCGGAGAGGTCCAGCTCTTGCACCGAGGCGCGGACGGCTCCTCCCGCCGGCTGGACTTCTGGGAGCAGGAGTCTCTAGGCACTCACGCTTGGTTTGCCTTCCTTGGCCCGTTGCTCCACCTGTTGGGCAGGAGGGGCGGCGGCGTGCTGCTCGCCGACGAGCTCGACTCCAGCCTGCATCCGGTCCTGGCGGCCGAGGTCGTGCGTTTCTTCCAGGACGCAGAAGCCAACCCCGAGCTCGCCCAACTGATCTTCACCACTCACGATGCCACGCTGCTCGGACCCTCCGTTGTGGAGCGTCCACTTGACCGTGACCAGGTGTGGCTCACGGTCAAGCAGAGAGAAGGGGAGTCGGCTCTCTATCCCCTCCTCGCGGCCCGCAAGGCCCGCAACGACGAGAACCTGGAGCGGCGGTACCTGCGGGGCTACTACGGCGGCGTGCCGCGCCTAACCACCGGGGAGGTGGCCCGCCAGCTCGCCGCGCTGGAACGGCGCCTGGAGGCGCAGCGGACGGAATCGGACCCGGAGCCGAAGGCAACGACGACAGCGTGAGTAGACCACCCGCGGAGAGCCGGCGCGTTAACCGGCGCAAGAACCGGCACGACACGCCCCGGCCCCTGCGGCGCGGCCTCGACTCGTACCCGGACGAGTCGTGCCGGGTCGTCTACATCGCGGCAGAAGGCGAGAAGACTGAGCCCGACTACGTCAATCTCCTCAACGACACCTACGGCCAGCGCCCCGGGCGGAAGTTCTTCCTGCACTTCTGCCATGCGGGCGAGGGGCTGCGGCCCAGCGAGGTGGTCAGCCATGTGATCGCCGCCGCGCCAAGCCCGAAGGACGAGAAGTGGGCTCTATTCGACCGGGACACAGCAGACAACCGTGATGACGACATCCGCGCCGCCATGCGTAAGGCGGCCAGGGAGGGGGTGCAAGTCGCCCTCTCACACCCCTCCTTCGAGCTGTGGCTGCTCCTCCATTTCCAGCCGTTCACCAGCCAGGAGGACGGCCTCAGCGACATGATCAAGGATCGGCTGCGCAAGCATCCAGGGGCCAAGGGCTTCGCCGAGTACGACAAGAAGTCGGGCGACCGGGGCAAGGGGCTGGTCGGTCAGCGAGGCCAGTCCCTGTTGGGCAAGGAGAAAGCCGCGGTCGATCACGCGCGCAACCTTGTTGCGAACTGCCCGTACGGCGGATGCTCGACGAAGGAGCTCAGCTTCGACAAGATCCCCGGGCCACGCACCGAGTCGTACGAGGAGTGGAACCGCCGGTCCGGGCACGTAGACGGCTGTGATCCGCTGAAGCGAGACCCGTCCACCGACGTGTGGCGGCTGCTCTACATGCTGGAGATCGGCACGGAACCATCCGGCTCGTCTGGCCACCGCCCCTGACCCGACGGTTTCCGTCAGGAGTGCCTCCCCGACTACGCTGCCGGAGTTCTCTCAAAACTCCATGGCGTACGAAGGACCGGTGCGTGGCCCGTCTCACACTGCCCCAGCTAGAGCGGCATCTCTTCTCGGCCGCCGACATCCTGCGTGGTCGGATGGACGCCTCGGAGTACCGTGACTACATCTTTGGAATGCTGTTCCTGAAGCGGTCCTCCGATGAGTTTCAGCCTGAATGGGAGCGCGTTCACAAGGATGCCCTGGAGCGGACCGGTGATCCGGCCAAGGCCTTGGCGCGAGCCAACGACCCGGACAAGTACCCCCGGATCTTCTACGTCCCGCCGCGCGCCCGCTGGTGGAAGGGCCCCCATGAGAACCTGGAGCAGCCGGACCATCCGCTCCCGGGACTGTCCATGCTCGTAGACCGCGTGGGTGAGAGCCTGGACCAGGCCCTCATGGCCCTCCAAGGAAGCCACAGCCGCCTCGCGGGTGTCGCCTCGCACATCTCCTTCAACGAGATCGTCGGCACCAAGCCCCGATTCACTAACGCCGAGTTGCGCTCGCTCATCCGCCATTTCAGTCTCTACCGGCTGCGCAACGAGGACTTCGAGTTCCCCGACATGCTGGGGGCGGCGTACGAATACTTGCTGGCCCGATTCGCCGACTCGGCAGGCCAGCGAGGCGGCGAGTTCTACACCCCGCGCGAGGTGGTCCGAATGATGGTCCGCCTCGTCGACCCGCAGCCCGGGGACAGCGTCTACGACCCCTGCGCCGGCTCCGGTGGCATGCTGATCGCAGCCCACGAGTACGTGGAGGAGCACGGCGGATCGCCTGACGACCTTTCCATCAACGGCCAGGACAAGAATGGCCCCTCCTGGTCCATGGCCAGCATGAACATGGTCCTTCACGGCATCCGCGAGTTCGATCTCCATCACGGCGACACGCTCACCGAGCCTCTGCATCTCACCCCGGCCGGCCGGCTGCGCACCTTTACCAAGGTCCTGTCGAACCCACCCTTCTCGCTGAACTACGACGCCGAGTTGGTCGAACTCGCCGATGGGAAACACGGCTGGCGCATGAAGTGGGGCGCCACTCCCGAGAATGGCAAAAAGGCGGACCTGATGTTCGTCCAGCACATGATCTCCGTGCTGGAGGCGCGGGGTGTGGCGGCCACAGTCATGCCGCACGGTGTGCTCTTCCGTAGCGGCAAGGAGCGCGACATCCGCTTCAAGCTGCTGGAGGACGATTGCATCGAGGCCGTGATCGGCCTAGGCCCCAATCTCTTCTACGGGACGGGCATCCCGGCCTGCATCCTGGTGCTGCGGCCGCCGCACCGCAAGCGAGGGCCGCGGGAAAAGTACGTCCTCTTCATCAACGCGGATCGAGACTTCCGGGCTGCCCGCAACCAGAACGAACTTGGCCCCGAGCACGTCGAGAAGATCGCCACGGTCTTTCGGCACTGGAGGCAGCAGCCGGGCTACTCGCGCGCGGTGAGTGTCAAGGAGCTTCTGGCCGCCGACGCCAACCTGAACATCCGCCGCTGGGTGGACAACTCGCCGCCAGCCGAACCGCAGGACGTACGGGCGCACCTGTACGGCGGAGTACCGAAGGCCGAGATCGAAGCGAAGGCAAAGCTGTTCGAGGCGTACGGCGTTGACGCCTCGGCTCTCTTCGCGCCGCGTGACGGAGACCCGGAGTACGTGGACTTCCTCCCGGAGGGCCCCGAGACGATGGCCGCCCGCGTGCCGGAGCTGGCGGCCGCGAAGGAAGCGGAGCTGCGTGAGACGTACGAGAAATGGTGGGCCGACCAGGCCGCCCACTTCACGGCACTCGCCGACAATCACCGTTTGATGGATCTGCGCGAGCACCTTGTGTCCGGTTTCACGGAGGCCGTGGGCTCGACAGGAGTCCTGGACGAATACACGAGTGCCGGGATCATGGCCGACTGGTGGACGGTGACGAGGTACGACCTCAAGGCCCTCGCGGCGGGCGGGTACGAGCGGGTTCTCGAAGGCTGGGTCGACTCGGTCGAGACGATGGTCGAACCGGTGGTCCCGGACACGGACGAGCCGGGTACCGGCTCAGGCTCCGAGCGTGGCAGGACTCGGACGAAGTCCTCCACAACGGCCGCCGACCGCCGCCGCGCGATGGACCAGCCGGTAGTCCGGGCGCTGATCCCGGACTTCGTGGCGGAGGTCGCCCGCGCAGACGAGGCGTATGCGGCGGCCGACGCCGCGTACAAGGCGGCCGTGGAGGAACTGGCCGCCGCGCAGCCGACCGCGCCAGGCGCGGTCGGGGACTCCGAGGAGGACTCCGAGGAGCGAACGCCTGTTGCGCCGGAGGACCTGGCCCGTCTGGAAGCGAAGGTCACTCGCCGCCGCAAGGAGCGCACGGCAGTATCGAAGAAGCGCTCGGCCTTGGACGCGCGTTTCCTACCGGAGCTGCACGCCTACTCCGAGCTGGCGAAGGCGGCGGATGGCGGTGCGCAGCGTGTTGTGCTGACCGTCCTGGACGAGGCTCTGTCCACCCGCCTGGACGCTGCGGTCGCTGCGGGGTGCCGCGAACTGGTGGCGTCCGTGCAGCGCTGGGCCGAGAAGTACGCGGTCTCGCTGGAGGAGCTGGAGGCGGAAGGTGCGGACGCGGCAGGGGAGTTCCGGGACTGGCTGAAGGAGCTCGGCTATGCACGGTGAGGCTCTGATGGCGCACCGGTCATCCTGGCCGACCGACTGGCGCAGGGTGGCGCTGTCGGATGTCGGTAAATGGCTGTCCGGTGGCACGCCCAGCACGTCCAACGATGCGTATTGGGACGGCGATATCCCGTGGATCAGCGCGGCAAGCCTGAAGACTTTTCGTCTCGCCGAGTCAGATCGGCGCGTAACAGCGCTCGGCGCGGAGAACGGATCACGTCTCGTTGGAGCGGGAACGGTGCTATTCGTTGTCCGAGGCATGAGTCTGAAGTCGGAGTTCCGGATCGGCGTCACCCAGCGGACAGTCGCCTTTGGCCAGGACTGCAAGGCTGTGCTTCCTGCCGAGGACATTGACCCGTACTTCTTGGCCTACGCGATCCAGACGAAGACACCAGAGATCCTGGCCATGGTCGAGGAAACCAGCCATGGGACGGGCCGTCTCGATACGATCCGGCTACAAGAGTTGGAGATCGGCGTGCCGCCGCTGCCTGAGCAGCGTCGAATCGTGGCCGCCTGCGAGGCGATCGAGCGTCGTATCGCCGCCATCAAGCGTGTGCGAGCCAAGCTTGCAGTGTTGAGGCGCACCGTGGTTGACGACTTGGTGACAGGCCCGCCGCTGGCACTGGGTACCCTGCTCGAACATCGGCCACGGAATGGCTTCTCACCGCTTGAGGTGCCTGAATGGACCGGATTGCTGACGCTCGGTCTCGGCTGTCTGACAACAGACGGATTTCGCCCGCGTCAGATGAAGCGCATTCCGGACAGTGACTCGGCACGACGCTTTCTGCTCGCGGACGGTGACCTTCTGATGAGCCGGGCCAATACCCGGGAACTCGTCGGGCTGGTAGGCATGTACAGGGACGTAGGCTACCCATGCATCTATCCGGATCTGATGATGAGGTTGCGTCCTGACCCCGGAAAGTGCCTACCGGAGTACCTGGCGCTGGTGCTCAGCACCCCCAGCGTTCGGCGCGCCATTCAGGCGGGTGCGCGTGGGACGAGCGAGTCCATGGTGAAGATCAGCGCAGAGTTCGCAGAGTCGCTTGATGTACCCCTACCGTCGGTCGAAGCGCAACGGCGTGCGGTGCTGGCAGTTGCCGCCGTCGACTCACGCATCGCCCAGCAGGGGGCGGTGATTGACAAACTCCGGTTGGTTCAGCGGGCGGTGACCGAAGACCTACTGGTGGGAAAAGCAGGCGTGGATGTCCTCCGCCATACGGTCCGTCAGCGGAGCGTGCCGCCGAGCGTAACTGTCCTTACCCCGGAGAGGAATGCTGCCAACGCGGCGGGGCTCCGACCCTCACCACTCAGTGAGGGATGAAGCTGTCTCGGATGCCTACGCCGTCAGGCTGTACGGGGACTTCCACACAGTCGTTGCCGCCCTCCTCCGTGTAGGACGCCTTCACCCATCACTTCGGGCAGCACTCAGCGCCTCTACAGATCTCGGGCGATGCGATAGGGCAGAACATGGCTCGCGCGTAGCCCTCCGTCAGAAACAGGCCCAGCGCGCCCCGGCAGGATGCGCCGTCTGTACCGTGCGCAACCACGGGGCGTCGTTTTTGAGCACGGAGACCGCGAGGAAGCTTGGCGGGGTCTTCCCCTGGTACTCATCCCACCAATGGGCTTTGCGCCCGCTGGCTATCCTCGGCCAGAGCATCGATGGGCGCCGTGTCCTCGCACTCGTAAATGCTCTTCAGGCGACTTTGCCGCTCCTCCTAATCCTGAAGCGTCCAGCTTCGATGTTCGAGATAGCCGTCTGGTCGGCGCCGAGCAAGGTTGCGGCGGTAGGTGCGGACATGCCTGCCGATTCAAGGAATCGGCGAAGCTCGGTGCCAAACCGGCGCTTACGGGTTGTCTGTGCGAACCTCGGGGCTCGTGCCACGAGCGGCTGTTCGAGACTGACGGCGAGCCCAGCGGCTTCGAACTGAAAGCGACCTGCGGCGGGCCGAGACACCTCCTCTAGCCCCCGGCCGACGCTCGCCGCCTGACTCCGCAGACCGGCCCCCTCCACGCCCGTGGGTAGAGTTGCCCTCACCTCTGTTCGATGGGGGGACGGGCGCGACGTACGGCTACGGGCGGGGAGTTCGGGGATGGGGCAGCCGGAATACGAGAAGGTCGAGAGGCCGCTCATCGACCAGCTGGTCGCCATGGGATGGCGACACCACGTCGGTGCGCCTCCCGCAGAGCCCGCAACTGACTCCGCGAAGCAGCACGGCGATGATCCGGCTCATGCTGGCCAGACAGCAGTTGCGGCTGTGTTCGCGGACCGGTTCCGTACTGCCGTTGCCCGTATCAACCCCGGTGCCGATGGCAATCCCTGGCTCACTGGCGATCAGCTGGAGTATCTCCTCGCGCTGCTTCTCGGCACCGTGGCGGGCCGAGGCCCGGCCGACCGCGGGGTCGCCGAGAATCTCCGCGTCACCAAGCTCCTGCGCGATGGGGTCAACGCGCGCACGCTCCCGGGATGGGCCAAGGGGGATCCCGAACACGTCCGGTTGGTCGACTGGGAAGTGGCGGATGGGCCGTTCGCCGAGCTCGGTGAGGCCGGGACCGGCAACGATCTGCTCGCCGTATCCCAGTTCAAGGCGGAACGCAGCAGTGGCGGTACTGCGATCCCCGACCTGGTGCTGTTCGTCAACGGCCTGCCCTGGGTGGTCATCGAGTGCAAGGCGCCCTTGTCGCGAGGTGGCGAGAAGCGATTCGCCATCGACTGGGCGGTCGAGGACGTCATCGGCTATACCGGCGCCGAAGCCGACGACCCGGTCCCCGAGTTAGTACGGTTCGCGCAGCTGCTCGTGGCCACTGACAGGGACCACGCGGAGCTCGGCACGGTTAGCTCGGAGGCCGAGCACTTCGCGCCCTGGCGTACCGTCTACCCGGCAGCCCGGGACAAGGTCCGGGGAGAGGCCGGGGTCCCCGAGCACCGGCAAGAACTTTACGCCCAGGAGACCTTGGTCGGCGGTGTACTCCGGCCCGCGCATCTGCTGACGCTCGTACGGGACTTCACCACCGCGGCCGGACGCGGCCCCCGTACGGTCAAGGTGGTCGGGCGGTACCAGCAGTTTAGGGCCGTACACAAGATCGCCAAGCGCCTGCGCGACCGCCGCGAGACGCAGGCCGCGGGCCAGGACGTCGATCAGCGCGGCGGTGTCACCTGGCACACCCAGGGTTCTGGCAAGTCCCTGACCATGGCCTTCCTCGTCCGCCACCTGCGCAGCAGCAGGGACCTGAAGGGACATAAGGTCGTCGTCGTAACCGACCGCAAGGATCTGGAGAGGCAGATCCGCACCAGCATGGCGGCGGCCGACGAGACGATCCACCGGGCGCCGTCGGTGCGCCACGCCCGCCGATTTCTGGGCCTGGACGTCCCGGACGTCGTGCTGGTCATGCTCCAGAAGGCCCGCCGGGACGACGCGGCGGACGATGGCCGTGACGAGCTGCTCGCGACCTCTCCCGACCATCGGGACCACGTCCATAACCGTGTGGCGAACGCGAGTTCCGACATCGTCGTCCTCGTCGACGAAGCGCACCGGGGGCAGAGCGCCTGGCAGCACGCCCGCCTGCGCGCCATGCTGCCCAATTCTGCCATGGTGGGCTTCACCGGCACCCCCATCCTCAGTGGGGCCCGCAAGACCACCGAGGATATCTTCGGCTCATACGCCGACACCTACACGCTGAAGGACGCCGAGCGCGACGGCTCTGTCGTCCCCGTGCGGTACGAGGCCCACCAGGCGGACCTGGAGATCATCGAAAAGGCGCATCTCGATGCCGGATTCGACGAGAAGGTACCCAGCGACCCCGAGAAGCGGACGCGTGTCCTCCGCAAGTTCGGGCGCAAGAAGGAAGTCCTCGAATCGCCGTCGGTGATCGCCTGGAAAGCCGATCACATGGTGCGCCACTGGGCACAGACCGCTCTACCGGACGGATTCGGCGCCCAAGTCGTCGCGGTCTCACGACGCGCCGCCGTGGCGTATCGCGACGCCCTGCGGAAGGCCCTGGCCGGGCTGGTGGCGGAACTGGACGCGCTCGGCGGCGACGCGCACGACCCGGCCGCGGGTCCCGCCCCCGACGGGCAGGTCGACCTGGTGAGCCTGCTGCGTTACCGCGATGTCCTCGCCTCGGTCGACGCGGCCGTGGTCATCTCGAAGTCTCAGAAGAAGGGGGAGAGCAAGGGGGCTAAAACTAACGATCCTAAGGAGTGGGATGCGTGGACTCGCCCGGGGAGCCAGATGGCGCACATCGAACGATTCCGGCGCGGCGTGCCCGTCCCCGATCCCTTCGAGGTGAGTGAGGATCCCTCGTGGGCCGCCCGGATCCACGGTCGGCCGCAAGGTGGTCCCCAGCCAGGGACAGAGGTCTCGGTTCATGATCCCTGGCACCGGGAGACCGCAGCCCAGCGCCACAAGGCTGCAGACCGGCCGGATGCCAAGAAGAACGAGCGCCCGCTCGGGTTCCTCGTCGTCACCAACATGCTGCTCACCGGTTTCGACGCCCCCGTCGAACAGGTCATGTACCTCGACCGTCCGATGTTCGGCGCCGGCCTGCTCCAGGCTATCGCCCGCACCAACCGCCCGTACCACAAGAAGCAGTGGGGGCAGGTGGTCGACTACGTGGGGATCGGCCCCGACCTGGCCAAGTCGATGAACGCGTACGAGGACGCGCACCTGCGCGCCGTACTTGGCTATGAGGACGTCTCCTTCGACCACCTTGACCCCGAAAGCGGAGCACCGCGGCCCGTCCGGGACCGGATGTGGCTCCAGACTGACGCGGCGGCCGACGCCCTCCTCGCCGACCTTTACAAGCGGCTTGGCGACTTCCTGGCGGAGCAGGGGATCAGTACGCTCACTGAGGAGTCGCAGCGGGAGGATCTGCTCGCCGCACTGGAGGATCCGCTGCTGCGGGGCGAGTTCGACGAACTGGCGCGGGATTTCCTCAACGCGCTCAACGCGGTCCTGCCCCGCCCAGGCGCACTCGTGTACGAGACGTTCGCCGCTCTGCTCGGCGAGGTGCAGTACCTGGCACGGGTGCGCTATCTCGACGGCCGGGATCAGTTCAGCCCGCGCCGCTACGGGGCCAAGGTGCGCGCGCTGATCGCCGCGCATCTGCGGGTGATCGACATCGTGGAACGGGTGCCGGGGATCGAGCTCGGTGCCCCCGACTTCATGGACCGGGTCAATGCCAACGCCGATGCGCGCGCCCGGATCTCATACCTCACCAGCCGTATCCATACGCACATCACGACGCGGCTGGATGGCGACCGCGATCGGTACGGGACGTTCAGCGAGCGCCTGGAGGCGGTCATCCAGCGGATGAACGCGGACTTCGACGCGGCTGCCGCAGCACTCGCGCGCCTTGCCGCCGACATCGTCGCCGCGGAGCGCGACGGGGGCCCGGAGGCCGAGGCCGGGCTGGAACCGTGGACCGAACGACCGGTGTACGCGGTGCTCGCCGGCCGGGTGACCGGAGCCGGCCCCGTTGTTCCCGCGGGAGTCGACCTGCACCAGGCGGCGCGCGACCTCACGTGGACTATCTCCGGACTCGTGCGTTCCCCGAACTTCACCACGTTGCCTGACGCCCGGGAGCGCGTGCGTAGGGAGCTGCGGAACCACTTGGAGGCTGAGCTGTTCATCGACTGGGGTGAGACGGGGCCGATCGCCAGCGTGCTGGTCGACCTCGCGTTTCACCGGCATAGCGACTTCCTGCACTATGCCGAACGTGGTGAACCCTGAGCTGTTCCGCCGGGCTGTCCGAGCCGGGTGGTAGGAATGCCGGGTGAGTACCACGGTTCAGCAGGCGATCGCCGCGCTGCCCCTTCCTGAGGGTTGGCGATGGCGCGTCGACTGTCGGCCCCGGCGCCGGACCCTGGGCATCGAGGTGACACCGGACGGTGAAGTGGTGTTCGCGGTCCCCATGAACGCCGATCCCGGGACGGTCGCCGCTGCGGTCCGCCGTAGGCTTCCTCGGCTCGGGGCCGTAGTGCGCCGTCGTACCACTCGGCCTGGAGAGCCGGTCAAGGAGCTCGTCGTTGGGAGCAGCTTTGCCTATCTCGGCCGACGGTACCGGCTCCGGCTGGTAGAGGCCGGCCCCCACTCCCGGGTCCGGCTGCGGGCTGGATGGCTGGAACTCCCCGAGCCCTCCTCACCGGTCGCTGGGGTGGCCAGCCTCGTGGGCTGGTATACCGAACGGGGGCGGCGTTGGCTTGCCGCCCGTACAGACTCTGTCGAAACGCGCATAGGCGTGCGATCCGAAGGAGTCACCGTGGGTGATCTGGGAGTGCGCTGGGGATCCTGCACCGCTGACGGCTCCATCTCCCTTCACTGGGCCGTCATGCAGCTCCCCCCCGACTTGATTGAATATGTTCTGGTTCACGAGCTCTGCCACTTGAAGGAGCCCGGGCATGGCCCTGCGTTCCGTCGGGAAATGACGCTAGCCCTCCCTGACTTCGCCCGGCGCGAGACGTGGTTCGAGCAAGAAGAACCATTCATGTGGCGCGGAAGCGTCAGGTAGCAATGGAGGGATGCCGTGCTCGCGCAGCGAAACCCGCAGGCCGGAATGATGTGCATCGAGAGACTGGCGTCTGGCCCTGGGAAGGTTTGCTGTGTGAGGGAGCGGGGTACCGTCGCAGCAATTGACGCTATACCGCACGGGGTGCGCCGGACGCAAATGCGTAGCCATTGATCCGCTGTCAGGGGAAAATCCCTGTGCATGAGCGAAGAAGCATCACCCGGCCGCCGCTTCGGCACGGAGTTCGTCCGTGCGCAGCGGGCTCAGCATGGAAAGAAGACTCCGGAACAGCGCGAGCTGTCGTACGACATCGCCGTCAATGACGAGTATGCGCCGTGGCGAGACTGGCTGGACGAGCAGCTTGCTCTTCTGTCGAAAGCCGAAGCGGACGCCTTGGCCGGAAAGCTTTGGTACGACGAGCACTTCTGGGCTGTCATCAACGAGCTTGCGGTCGGCTGCGGGCTTCGAGCCGCAGGCCTGGAGATCGTCTACGAGCAGCGTTGGGGGACCCAGACGCCGGATTGGACAGTGCTGGCACCGGATGGCCAACCGGCATGCCTAGTTGAGGTCCACACGGACAGCCCGACAAAAGAGACGTACGGTCAGATGCGGGCGTGGTCCGGTCTGGCGATGCGGCTGCGGACGATCCCGGTGCCGATAGTGTTGACGCTCGCCCCCATGGACACGCCGCCAGTGCCGCCGAGCCCACAGGAGGCAAAGAAGATAGCCCAGTACGTACGCCGGGAGATCATGCAGCCGTGGCGCCGGAATTACTTCACCTGCCTCAGCTACACCTTCCTGGTCATGGGCGACCGGCGGACCGGCAGCCTGGCGCAGTCCCCGCTGGGGATGGCGGCATGCTTCGAGCCGCCGAGTTGCCTGGCTGGCGAGGTGAGTGCGCATCGGGCTGCAGAGAAGGCCGAGGAGAAGGCCAAGAAGTACCGAACGCTTCAACAGGAGACAGGCCTGCCGCTGGTTGCCGCGATTGGTGCCCACCGCTTCACTGGCCTGGGTCTAGAGCAGCTCGATAACCTGCTGGCAGGTAATCCCACGATGACGCTCCAGTTCAATGCAGGAGATGCCTACCTCGGCAAGCCGATCCAGATTGACCTGAACAAGCCGCGGAAATGGCAGATGCCGTCGGATCTTGCGGGGGTGCTATGGGTTGGTAACCAGTTCCCGTTCGGCGACCTGGCCTGGCGCCCTAACCCGCGCGCTGTGCAGCGGGTGCCCGAGGCGATGAGCCAGCTATGGTTGTCGCGCGAGCGGCAGGCACCGAAGACTCCGTAAGGCAGCTCCAGTGTCCGCCCTGTTGGAGTCGACCTCGCATTGCTAGGCGTCGTCGTCGGGCAGAGGCGGAACCTGGTGGCGCTGCCGAGGGAATTCAAGTTCTTGTGAGACCTCGGGGCTTGCATCACCCCGACAACGTCGCCTGGCCCTCCTCGCACCGTCGTGTCGCCTGCCTTGCGGTGTTGCCTTCTACGACGATGGCTGTGTAGTTGTTACTCAGGCGGGTCCCAGAGCCCGGGCGGCGGGTCAGGTATCCAGCCCCAACGCGGGGCCCTCACGAACTCTTCGGTCACGCGGGTACAAGCCCCTGGTACGTGCGCGTACCGCGTGGGTGAGATCAGGGTCGTGTCTGCGGGGAAGCGCTGCCATTCCCGCCTCGGCCGTGACGTACGAAGTGCCTTCGACGTGGAGCCGTCGGTTGGGCGGTTACACCCGAGTCCAACGATGCGGCTGCATCTTGCGCAGCGCTCTTCTTCGCTACCGCGTTCATCATCATGCCGTATTGGTGTCGATGCGGTAGACGATCTTTCCGTCGAACTCGGCGAATCCGAGGGATCGGTAGAAGGATCGTGCGTCTGGGTTGTCGTGGTCGGTCATCCACTCGATACGGCTGCAGCCGGGGCGTGCGGCGGCGAGGGTGCGGAGTTGGTTCATGAGTTGGGCGCCGATGCCTTGTCGGCGGAGGGTGTCGCGGACGTAGAGCTCTTTGAGGAAGAGGGAGTGGGAGGAGCCTGCTGCTGGCCAGAGGAAGGAGTAGGCGGCGAGGCCGACGAGGTCGCCGGCTTCGTCTTCGACCAGGAGAGCGGATGCGAGCGGCGGTGATCCGAAGAGGGCTTCTTCCACTTGGGGCCGGCGTTCTTCGAGTGGCTGGATTTCGGTCGATCCGTAGAACCGTTCGATCTCCTCGATCAGTTCGGCCACGGCGAGGATGTCCCGCTTGTCGGCGGGGCGGATCGTCACGGTCATCGTCGTCTCCTGTCGTTCTCCGGTCGCTTTACTCGCTTGCTCCAACGCGTGATCCCCTGTGGGGGTGCGGCGTGGCTAGGGGGACGGTGCGGAGGGTGCGTGCGGATTCCAGCCGTGCTGCCGCAGGGAGTTGTGGACGTGGCGTATGAGGTGCTCGAGGTCACGGCAGTAGACGGAGGGATTCTGGTAGCCGCGGGTGGTGCTGAAGCGATGGGGGAGGTAGCCGCCGCCGCACACGTCCACGAGCGCGCAGCGCTGACATTTCTCGGCCAGCGCGGTAATGCCGTGTTCCCGGTGCTGAAGCTTGGGATGGCGAAGGGCGTCGTCGAAGGGGTGGTTGGCGACGTTGAGGCCTAGCCAGGAGGCGCCTTCCTCGACGGATCGCAGGGTGTCCACGCCTTCGATTGTTCCGTCGGACTCGATTACGACGCTGGTTGGCGGGGCGAGGCCGAGGGTTTCCACTGAGCCGTGTACGCCGGAGCTGAGCGCGACGATGTCTTCCAGCATTCGGACGCTGTGCCGGTGGTCGGGCCGGGCGAGCCAGGTGTCGTAGACGCGGCTCATCCACAGCCCGTATTCGGGCACGGTTGGGTCGTTGCGGTGGGGCGGTTGGTCGTGCGTTCCGTGTGGCAGGTTGAAGTCGATCACTGGGGGGTCGAATGATCCCAGGTAGTCGTGGACCTGCACCGGGTCGTTGGCCAGGTCTACGACGGCGAGCAGTCCGGCGAACAGGTGCGGTCGGGACCGCAGGAGTTCGATGCCGTGTACGGCTGAGGCGGCGCTCGATCGCGAGGCGTGAGTGAGCCGGTGTCGGTCGTTCGCGGCTGGTGGCCCGTCGAGGCTGACGCCCACGGCCACCTCGTACTGCTCGAAGAGGTTGAGCCACGCCGTCGTGAGGAGCGTCCCGTTGGTCTGGAGCTCGAAGCGGACTGCCGTATCCGCGGGTATCCCGTGACGGACAGTGCTGAGCAGGTTGGCCATGTGGCGGGGACCGGCGAGCAGTGGTTCGCCACCGTGCAGCACGATATGCACCGTAGGCAGGGCGTGCGCCGTGATGTGCTCACTGATCCGTCGACCTGCCGCTCGGGCTACGTCCAGGCTCATGCGGGCGGGAAGGTGCCGCCACGCCTGGTCCGTGGAGTTGAAGACGTAGCAGTAGTCGCAATCGATGTTGCAGCGGTTCGCGACCTTGAGGATGAACGTCTGAAAGGGTGCGGTGTCTTCCAGCGGTGTCATCGAGCGGTAGCGCTCACAGTGGCCAGGGCAAGATGATCGAGGCTGCGTGGGAGCCGTCGCCGACGCGGTTCGTCGCGGCCTGCTCGGCCGCTAGCCGCTGCCGGACACGGGCAGCGACACGGTCCAAGACCGCCGTGCCCTGTGCCGCCTGCGCGGGCTCGGGGCCGACGGTAGCCGAGGCCTGTGGCGCGGGAGCAGACGTGGGTGACGGCATTCAGCGCTCCTCGTGATGGGCACACCGTGGCAGACCGGCACAGTGCGACGGCGGTGGAGACGACAGCTGAGCTGGCAACGTAACAGCCGTACCGCCCGCGGCGGCATACGGAAACCGGTCACATGCCTGGCTATCCGGGCTGCGATGCCAGCAGTCGCTCGATGCCCTCGGCCGCCGGGCCTGCGCCCAACCTCCGGTATGTGGCCAGTGCTTCACGCAGCGAGCCTGCGGCCTGAATGGGCCTGTCGACCGCCCAGTCGCAGCGGCCGATGCCTTCCAGCGCCCGTGCTTCCTCCAGCGGGCAGCGGATGTCGCGGGCCACAGTCAGCGCTCGCTCGAAGTGTTCGCGGGCGGCGGTCTGGTCACCGCAGGTGCGCAGCAGCGATCCCCAGTGGTTCAACACCTCAGCTTCGCCGTACCGGTCACCCAACTCGCTGAGGATCTCCAGGCTGCGCTGGAACGCCTCCACAGCGCCGTCGCGCTCTCCGATGTTTCCGAGAGCCGCTCCAAGCTCGCTCAGCGAGGCGGCCTCGCCCCCGCGACTGCCCAGATCGCGATACGCGTCCAGGGCTTCTTCCAGCAGCCGGATCGCCTCCGTGGCGTTATGGGAGACGCGCTCCAGTGCCCCGAGATGACGGATGCTGTTCGTCCGCCCGAACCGGTCGCCGAACTCGGTGAAGAGCTCGAGTGCCTGGGCGTGGGCGTCCCGGGCACCGGCGAGATCACCGGTCAGTCGCCGCACCACGCCCAACTCGTTGAGGGCGTAGGCCTGGTGGTGCCGGTCGTCGAGCTCCCGGTAGATGTCGAGCGCTTCGCGGTGTTGTCGGGCGGCTCGGTCGTACTCGCCCAAGAAGCAGTGCACCGCGCCGAGGTCCCGCAGCGAGTTGGCCTCCCCGTAGCGGTCGTTCAGCTCGCGGTAGATTGACAGGGCTTCGCTTTGCGCCTCCACGGCTGCGTCGAACTGACTTGTTTGTCGGCGCACCATGCCGAGGTCCGCGAGGGCGTTGGCTTGGCCGAGCCGGTCGCCGAGCTCGCGGTAGATGGCGAGGGCCTCGCTCTGGGCTCGGGCCGCGGCCTCGTTGTCCGCGGTCAGGTACCAGACAATGCCCGCCTGGTTCAGGGCGTCCGCCTTTCCGCGCCGGTCGCCGACCGTCTCGTACTGTGTCACTGCCTCGTTTAGGGCTTCGGTCGCTTCGGGGTAGGCGGCCATGCAGCGTCGTACGACTCCGAGTTCGGCCAGCGCGCCGGCGAGGGCCCGCCGGTCGCCGGTGTGCCGAGCGGCTTCGGCTGCCGTCCGGTGCAGGCCGACGGCTTGGTCCCAGGGGCCGGCCTGCCGCAGGAAGGGAGCCATGGCCGCGGCCAGGCGGATCACCAGGTCGTGCAGGGCGAGGCTGTTCGCCCGCCGGATGCAGGACAGAATGTTGGGTCGCTCGTTCTCCAGCCAATTCAGCGCCGCTGTACGCGTCTGGATGGGTGGGGTCTCTACCGGCGAGGCGTTGTCTAGCGCGGGCGGAGTGACCGCGTCGCCGCGGGCGATGTGGTTGTTCGCTGCGGCGAGCGCGGCCAGGTAGTAGGTGCACACACGCTGGACGGCCTGAACGTGGTCCATGCTGGCTCCCTCGTCGGCGAAACCGCGGGCGTAGTCGCGTAAGAGATCATGAAGCCGGTAGCGGCTCCCTGGGTGTTCGTCGATCAGGTGGGCGTCGTAGAGCGCGTCGAGGTGGCTACGGGCCGCTGCCACCGGAACCAAGCCGAGCGCGGCCCCGACGTACGCGTCGAGGTCCGTACCAGGGTAGAAGCCGAGAGACTGGAAGAAACGTTGACGCTCTGGCGTGAGATCCCGAAAGGACAGATCGAACGTCGCGGTGACCGCGCGCTCCCCGGCGCGCAGTTCCCCCAGCCGATCCCGGGCCGCCACCAGCCGCTCCCGTAGGTCCTCGGCACTCCAGGACGGATGGTGCCGCAGTCGTGCCGCGAGCAGCGACACCCCCAGCGGCAGGTATCCGCACAGCCGCACCAACTCTTCCAGCACGCCCCGGTCGAGGGTGTCGGCCGACCGCCCGCTGAGCCGTACGAACAGGTTGACCGCGTCGTCCGGCGGCAGCGCATCCACCGGCAAGACCACCTCCTCGTGCGCCGCCAGCCGTTTACGACTGGTCACCAGCACCAGACAGCCACCGCCACCTGGAAGCAGGGGCTCCAGCTGCCGGTAGCTGGCCGCGTTGTCGAGGATGAGCAGCGCCTTCTTGTCCGCGAGCCGACTCCGCCATATGGCGGCCCGCGCCTCCGTGACCGCGTCCACGTCATCGCCGACCGGGATCTGCTGAGTCGGCACACCGGCAGCCGCCAGCAGCGAGGCCAGCGCTTCGACAGCCTGCACTGGGCTGCGCCCCGGCGTGTGCCCGTTGAGGTTCACAAAGAGCTGACCATCTGGAAACCGCTCCGAGAGCACATGCCCGGCGTGGACCGCGAAGCTGGTCTTCCCAACCCCTGCCATCCCGTCGATCACATGAACGGGCAGCGCCTCGCCCCTCTCCTGCGACGCCCGCACCGACACCTCCAGCCGCTCCAGCTCGGCGGACCGATCAGTGAACGCCGCAGAGTCGCGCGGCAGCGACCGCAGCACCAGCGCGGCACCTGGAGGACCCGAGTCATCCTTCGGTCGAGGCAACTGCTCGGGGCTCAGCGTCGGCCCACGGCTCTCGGACAACGCGGCGAGCAACGCGGTTAACCCGACTGTCGCCACGCCCAGCATGACGAACGAGAGCCAAGGGTGCCGCTGTATCCATCCCAGCCATCCGGGCCAACGCGACTGGCTGGACACCGCGTTCGTGACGAGCCCTACGAGCATTGTCGTCAGCGCGCCACCACCGGCGACGACGGCGATAGTGATGCCCTGGCGGAGCCTCATGCGCGCGCCGCCACGATGGTCACGAGCCTGTACATGTCCGCCTGGCCGCCGTCTGCCCGAAACAGCGCACGCAGATCCGATTTGATCACGAAGGCCACCCCCCAGTCCGACAAGTCGACTCCCAAGCGGAGCAGCATTCGCGGACCGTGGTCAAGGTCGACACCCAGGCAGGCCGCCGCTCGACACACCGTTCTGCACCAAGGGCCACGGCGCCAACAACAGGATGCTGCGTCGGATCAGCAGATCATCGGCCTTGCGTTTCGTTTGCGGGACGAAGATGGCGCATGAGCTGTTGCAGTGCTGTCCAGCTGGAGACGGACGGGCTCTCGCTGAGCGGGTAGTACAGGCCGGGGAGCTCGGCGCAGCCGAGCACCTGCACGGCGACCGGCACGGGCGCGTGGCGGGCGTGGTGGAAGCCGACTTCCTGGACTGGCTTGGGGCCGATGGCGAAGGCGAGGGGGATGGGAAGGTCTTCGAAGTGTCCGGGGGCAGTGAGGTCCCGGCGAGCTGCGCGGCGTTGCGCGAGCAGGGAGTGCAAGTTGTGCTCGGTGGCCAGTTGGGCAGCCAGGTCTGGTAGTCGGTCGAAGGGCGGCTGTTCTCCTTCGGCGTAGCCGAGGGCGATGGTGACGTCTTCTTCGACGCCTGCGGTGGTGCGGGCGATGCGCATGGTGGCGATGGCAGGGCGGTCGGGCGTTCCGACGGCGACGATCCAGGTGCCGTCGGGGACGCGCCTGCGGGCGAGGCGGGTGATGTCGGGGCGGGACCAGGGCAGGTTGGCGGGTTCAGCGGTGGCCCAACCCGATGGGGGCGTACCAGTCAGGGTGCGCCAAGCGGTCTCTAGTCCACCGCCGAGCAGGAGTTGTTCGTCGGCCGGGTGGCAGGTGCGGAGCGAGAGGAGGAGTTGGCTGTCCGCTGTGACGTCGACGTCGCAGAAGGCACGAGCTACTGGCACCTCTCCCGGTGGGTTCCCAACGGGTGTGAAGGCGCCATCGTGCCAGTGGAGTTCGGTTCCGAACAGTCCGTCGTAGTAGCCGCCCGCAGGGTTGCGTACCACCCAGCGGTTCGGTGGGCCCATGAGGGCGGTCCGGGTCGGCAGGCTGAGCCGTGTGCTCGGTGGGGTGACGATCTGCAGGGCGCGGTTGCTGACCAGGCAGGAGCGGAAGGTGTCGGACAGCCACGAGCTCATGGGGACCACAGGGCGGTCTTGGATGACGACGGCTGCACGGTCGGTGAGCACGTCGACGGCGGGCTGGACGGCGGCTGGTGTTGGCGCCGAGGTGGTCTTCGCGTCGACGGGCGTAAGGGCCTGTGGCGGGAGGGCGGTGTCTGGTGGCCAGACGGTGCCGTCGAGGTGGTCGGCGAGGTGGCTGGCGAAGGTGGCGGCCGCACGTCCGGCCTCGTCGACGGCGGTCGATGCGCGCGCTTCGACCCACCAGATGGGGATTGAGGTACAGGCTACGTCGGTGCCGAGGAGGCGCGTGGTCTCGCCAGGTACCTGGATGAGGATGGGCGCTTCGACCGATATCAGAGGTCGGCCGCCATCGTCGCAGAGTTGGAGGACGGCGCCGTCCGCGATGGACTGCAACCGAAGGTCTGGTCCCGCGGCCATGAGGGCGTTGATGATGCTGCGGGTGTCGGGCATGCGCGGGGTGAGGGCGATGACGTCCTTGGTCACGCGGAATTCTCCTGGGCTAGGGCGGTCCCGTGGGGCGATCTACATGTCTTGCGGGTGCTGCGTTGCCGACCGGGTGCCGCGCGACAATGGGCGGATCGGTGGACCAGGCGGATGGCCATGAGCGCCGTCCGGCTGGTAGGAACAAGCAATGACGGGTGCGGACAACCGGGTCGCTGCCGATGTGCGGGCGCTGATCGCCGACTTGCTGCCGCTGCTGGCCCCGCACGCAATGCTCGACGCCGACACCGGTCTGCTTGTCCTGCCCGTTGGCACGGCGCACGCCGACATCTCCCTCGACTCCATCACGGCAACCTGCGCGGCTACGCCTGCGCATACCTGGCCGACCCGCGTGCAGCTGTGGCTCGCCGAGAAGGCCGCTGAGGTGACTGCGGCACTGGCGGAACGGGAAGGGTACGGTCCGGTAGAGCAGTTGCTGCGTGCCCAGGTCACTCCCCGATTGCCGGACGGCGAGCGGGAGCGACTGATGTGCACGCCGTACGGGGATCTGCTGGACATCGTGATCGTCCTCGACCACCCAAACGGCGGCTGGCTCACCCGGGAACGTGCCGAGCAACTGGCTGTCACAGATCCCGGCACGCGCGCCCTCGCCAACACCCTCCCCGCCGAACTCTCCGCTTGCACCGTAACCGACCGTCAGTTGACCACGGGTGGGCCGGTCCGTGTCATCGGCCGACCGGGCAGTCCGTATGTCACCAGCGCGTTGCTGGACATCGAACGCTTCCTGCCCGGCCCATGCCCATCCGGTCTCCTGATCGCGCTTCCCCGCTACAGCGAGATCCTCCTGCACCCCGTCCATCCCGCAAGCTTTCGGTCAGCCGCTCGTGCACTCGCTGATCTCGCGCGGCGCACGTACGCGGACGCCAATGACCCTTGCAGCGACCGGCTGTTGTGGTGGGCGCAAGGGTCCCTGTATGCGCTCGACTTCAGTCGGCTCACACGACGGCCGAGAGTGCCACGACCGCTGCGCGCCTTGATTCACTAGCGGCACCACCTGCACAACCAGGTTCAAAAGCTCGGCTACTGACTCCGCCGTCGCGGACCCGGCGCTCAGCCCGAACGGCCTTGAAGGACCGTCGTTCCCCGCCGCCGCGACCTCACGCGCAGCGCGTCCCACCCCGCCGAAGTGCTGCCGACTTTCAGCAGCGGACCGTCGATATCCTGTGCTCTCAGCCCGTACCCAGACCGAGGAGCTGCCGTACCCGCGCGTACTTCGCCCTCAGCCGGTCGCCAGTAGCTTCGTCGAGAAGTGCGAGACGCTGCGGATCGGCATTATGCGCCAGGTCAGCTTCTTTGATCAGTAGAGCGCCTGGCGTGCTGAGGATCCGTGCCGTGTACGCCTCCAGTGACTCTCCCGGCCGTTTGGTCACAGCCAGGATCATGTCCTTGGTGCCCTGAGGCAACGCAGCCTCGGCCAGCTGCTCCCTGGACAACACCCCGTCCTCAACGGCGTCATGTAGCCATGCGGCTGCTATCTGCTCTTCTGAGCCGCGCCGCTCCGCCACGCCGCTTGCGACGGCGGCGAGGTGTTCTGCGTAGGGTCGGCCTGCCTTGTCAACTTGGGTGGCGTGAAGACGGCGAGCCAGGTCCTCAACCTCGGTCAAGGTCATATCAGTCATACGCGTAGCCTACGATCAGTGCTGGGTGCCGATTTCCCGGGTGACGGCTTCGACGAAGGCGTTCGCTTCCGACTCGGTAATCTCTACGTGATCCACTTCATTGTGGCCGAGCTCGTAGAGCCGGAGGTACTCCGTGGGTTCCCAACGCAGATTTCGCGTGAAGGCCTCATCGTATTCGACTCCATCGGCGACCCGGCGTCGGACGATTCCCCGCGGGTTGCCACGCGAGTAGCCTTCACCGATCTTCGCGTAGTATGTCACCTTTTCTTGTGGGAATTCGCGCATCAACTCTTCGTTAACGCGGTCAAATTCTTCCATCGGCAAGGTCACGGGGGTGAAGTTTGCTGCTCGAGCATGCGTGATGAAGTCGTCGGGGACCGATACCCCATATTCGCGAACGAAGTATCCCCAGTACGTAGGCCACGCCCATTCGCCGTCGGTGGAGAAACCGAACGGCACCACTGCCCCCTTCGAAGGGGCGAGCGGATCGGTGATGTTGGAAGTCGCAAACAGTGCTGTCGATCCGAGCATGTACTCGGACAGTGGCCCCCTCAAGTCGGCTGGGAGCCGGTCCAGCCGACTGCTCAGGGAGATCTGCTGGAACGCCGCCTGGTCCGCAGTCTGGATCTCTTCGAACGCTGGTAGTACACGCATGAGAGTTATGCCCTTTACTGATCGACAGCCCACTTGGAGCGCGGGAGCTCTTCGACGTACCCCCCGGGGTAATACCGGTAGAACGAACCGCGTAGTCCTGGTATATGGCGGGGCAAGAGGTTGAGCTCTCTTTCGACTCCAAGTCGCCCGTATGCGTCCACGTAAGCGTAACCATCTGGCGCTACGACCGGAACCCCGAGGTCCCGGGCAAGCTGTCCTGCAAAGGTTCCGTCCAGGTGGCCGGTGTTGCATGATATCAAGCGGATAGGAGTTCCAGGTTCGTAGTCGGCACGCCTGCGGATGACGTCGGCCAACTCTCTCGGAGAGAGTTCCCGCCCGCCTGCAGTGTCCATGATGGTGTTGTGCATCGTTCCGTGGGCGACCACGTCATAGTGGCCTTCCAAGGGTTTTGCCTTCAGGAAGCTCGTGTAGAAGCGGTCACCCTTGTCCATGATGGAAAATCCGGGATGGCCGTGTCCTAGCGAGTGCGTCTGGGGCGTCGGGGTAGGCGTTCCCCTGTTTTCCAGCCCGTCTGCCACGGCGTTACCACTGTCGTGCACGGCGTGCGCAGCGGAACCGTCATGGTGCTCCGCTCCTGTGTGTCCGGCGTGAGTGCCGTGATCGTCACCGGAACTGTGCCCACCGCTGGACGCGTCGGTGTGCTCATGGCGCAGACCGAACCCGCCATCGTGTCCGCGAGGTGCGGGGTTTCCGGCGTGACCAGTGGAACCTTCCGGGCCTCGGTCGGGATGCTCAAGGTGGATGTATCCAGCATCATGAGGGACGGGGACTCTCCCGAACACCTCTTGCTTTTCGGCCCTGATGGAGGTGAGCTCTTCGGGAGAGACGCCCGGGAGGCGCTCCCTCTCATAGAGGCCGTGGCTGTCCATCTTGGCGGCGAAGCTCTCGGGCGTGTGGAACTGCACCTCGAAGATCTGGCCCGTGGCTGGGTCGCGCCACGTGGAGTTGATCCCCTTGTACCCCGAGCTCTCCCACGTGTTCTTGAACGTAACGTTCTCAAAACCTCGGCCGTGGAGATCGCTTACGGCTTGCTCGACGCCATGAACGTAGTTGTCGGCGGGGATCTCCACGGTGTAGCGCAAGGAATCCTTGATGCTGGCCAGTGCCCGCTCTGGCGTGAGCCTCGGGTCTTCGAACATCGCCGTGGCGATCTTGCGCTTGAGTGACTCTTCGCCCTTCAGCCTGAATTCGAGACCGTTGAGCTTGCCATGGTGGATGTCGTGCGCGATCGACTGCACCGCACCGGTGACGTGCGGCTCGGTGGATATAGCCCGGCCAAGGAAATGGTCCGTTGCCGCATTGGCTTCCGGGCTCAACCTGAGCCCGTTCGGTCCTTCCCAGGAGCCATCCGGGAGGTTGCCCCGAGGCTCCGCAGATGCGGCGTGGATGCCCGGGTGATCGTGACCGGCCCCAGCTCCCCCTTCGTCCCATAGCGGGTCACTGGCATGATCGAAGGCTGCCCGGTCCGCCGAACTCGGCATGTCGTGGCTCGCAGGGGCGGGCGAGTGCGAGCTAGCGTGATCAATAGCCTGAGGGGCATCGTGTCCCGCATGGGTGATCGCCAGTTCGTGAGGGTTGACGGCCTCGATGGTCGTGCCGTCGGTGAAGTGCCATTCTCCGTTTGTATGGAGTACCGAGCCGTCTACGAACTTGAGTGAGCCATCGGGGAGTTCGACACCGTGAAGTTTGGTGAGCTCGTCGAGCCCTTGGACGTCGCCCATCCGGAAGTGGTCGATGGCGGCGGCGATGTCAGAAATCCTCGGGAGTGTGCCGACCACGTGACCGACGCCCTTGCTGATGTAGGTCATCGGGTCGATGATGCGACCGGCCTTCCCGAGGGCGGCGGCAGTCTTGGCGGCCATGGCGAATCGTCCGGCTTCGCCAGCCTCGCCGAATTTCGTCAGTGGCCCAGCGGCTATCGTCACGCCGTTGAAGAGCGTTGAGCCAGCCGCGCGGACTGGGTTTGTCTTCCACTCGTCCCAGGCGACCATGCTCTTGGCGAAGTTGAGCGCCACCTTCTTGTCGTCCTGCATCCATTGAGGCAGTTCCCCAGTAGGCAGACCGGAGACACCGCCGGGATCCATGCCGTTCGCGACGGAGTATGTGGCGGCCGCGGGGTTCGGGCCGAAGCGGGCGATAAATCCGATCGCTACGTGGCCGAGGCCGTCCCAGGACTGGGTGAAGGTATGCCAGCCCGCGAAGGGGGTCAGGTCGTACAGGCCTTTGAGTAGGGACCAGCCGCCGTCAATGACGAAGCCGTTCAGAAAGACCCCGCCCCAGTGCCAAACGTCGTAGCCGCGGTAGGTCTGCTCTACAGGACCGCCCCACGGCAGACCTTTGGCATGGTCGAGCATGTCAGCGCTGTAGCCGTACATGTTCGGCTTGTTGGAGCCGTCGTTGGCGATGAGGATCGTGCCGCCGAAGATCTTCTCAATCTTGTCCGTCGCCGTGCGCGCGGCGTCGTAATAGGCGGCAACGGCGGCGTTGACGTCGTCCCACAGGTCGTTGTGTTCCTTGACTCTGTCGTGGTTGGAGCGCCAGTGGGGATGGCCTTCGATGCTCTGGCGGAAGGCTGTCGCCTTGTGTCGGAGGTCCTCAAGTCTGCTCGCGATAGGTCGCACCGTCTGCGCGTACTCCACCAGCGCGTCCGACACCGTCGCCAGGCTGTCGCCGAACGTCTTGGCCGCCTCCGCAACCGGCTTGGTGGTGGCGAACAACTGCTCTGCTTCGGGAGCCTCGTAGTACGCCGACAGCCCTTGGAACTTGGCGTGAACGTCCCCGCCGGTCTTGGAGATGTTGCCGCCGTCAGTCTTCAAACCTCTGGCATCGGACTCTAATTGATCCAGATCCCCAGTAAATCTCGGGATATGGTCCGGATCGATCAGGTTCTGTGTCACTTCTTGTCCTGCGGAGCGAGATGGAACGGTGGAATGCGGGTGCCTTCCAGTGCCTTGCTCTGTGCCTCGGCAGCCATCTGCTCATCGCCGATCGCGTACTTGTTCGATGCGTTCTGGGCGCCGTCGATGGACTTGCCAGCGCGGGTGAACACGAACTTCAGCGCGGCCTCGGTAGCCAGAGCGAACTGGCCAAGGGCGGCCCCAACAGCCCCGATCGCGCCGTCCTCAGTGCTGAGCTTGCCAGCGTGGCCGGCGGCGTGCTCCAGATTCTTGGCGTAGGACTTCGCCTCGCCCTCGAGCCCTCCTGCTACCTCGCGTGTTGTCGCAAGGACCCCGTCCACCCCCGCGGAATCGATGTTCCACTTCCCCTGCGGATGCGACATGCCTGTGTCCGTCCCCTCCCCGTGCGTCCTCAGCGTCTCTATCCGAACCGGTGCTGTGCAGATCCGGGTCAGCCGATCGCGTCGACCGAGGCCTTCGCCTGCGACAGGGTCTGCTGCGCGGTGCCGTCGTTCTTCTCCAGCGTGGATCGCACGAGGTGGATGATCTGCCGCACCTCGGTGGCCGCGCGGTTCCAGCGCTGTTCCTTGGCGTGGTACTCGTCCGAGACGCCGTCGGCCTGGAAGTCGGCCATCGCCGCCTTCACCTGCCCGTCCCGCGCGTTGATCACCGTCTCCAGATGGGAGATGACACCCGCCAGGTTCGTCTGCGCCTCGCCGGACGCGGCGGTGTCGTAGCTGCGGCGGTCAGTGTTACCCATGAAAACAGTCCCCCTGCGTGTCAGCGGCCGGAGAACCGGGCCGCGTCGAAGTTGGCCGAGCTCATCGACGACCGGGCATCGTCCTGCATCTGGGTGTCACCCGTGGCGAACGACTTGTGCATACCGCCCTGACCACCCAGGATCGAACCCAGCGCACTGTTCAAATCCGCAGTGATCCGGTCAGACTGGGTCTTGAAGGCGTCGAACGCCGCCTTACCCGCGCCGTTGAACTTCCCCTCCAATGGCTGTGCCGCCGCGATCAGCTGCTTGATCAACGATCCCAGATCCTCGTTGGACCCCTGGGTCTGCTTGATCAGAGTCGACAGCGTGGTGTTGCCCATGTCGAACTTCACGTTTGCTTCCCCACTCCGCGCGAGTACTGGCCTCAACTTCCGTTCCTGCGAGGTTAGTTTGCCGCAGTCACAGGAGGGAGCAAGCCTATCTTCCAGCTCGGTGTGACCACGAGGCGTCTCCTCGCCGAACCGCGCATCCCGGCCTTTCGCTGCCTCTGAGAGGGCCTGCATGCGGGAGCTGCTGTTCTGGGCAGCGACGTTGGAGCGAAGCCAGCGTGGGCTGAAGCGCACCCTCAGAGGGGGTGACCGGGCTTTGGCCAGGTGCCGCTACGTGGGCAGTTCGGTGTCTGACGCTAGCGTGTTCAAGGGCCTGTGGGCGGAGGTTGTGTAAAGCACGAGTCGGATGATGGTGCGTAGGTAGTGCTCGGGCGTGGTGTCCTGCTCTGCGGCGCGGTGGGTGAGTGCGGTCAGTTCGGCGGGGGTCAGGAGTTGTCCCAGGGGCATGGTGTGCCAGGCGGTGGTCAGGCCGAGGTCCGAGGTGTTGATCGGCTGGCCGAGATGCTCGGTGAGCAACGTGGCGAGGATGTGCGGGATGGGGGGACGTGGGATCTCTCCGATGCGGATCCAGCGGCCGATGCGTGAGGTATCGACGGCGATTCCCCGGTAGCCCATGGTGCGGGCACCGTTGTTGATGGTCCGCGCGGTGTGGCTGTTGCTCCATTGGGCCAGGGCCAAGGCGTGCGCGAGGCGGTAGTTGGGTGTTCGGGCCACGGTTCACTCTCCTCGAAGGCAGCGGAGCGGGGGTTGCGAATGCTTCGCAACGGCGCAGGCCGTAGCGACAGGTCGGATGATGCCGCGACGGTGGAGGTGCGGCGGCCGCTCGTGGACGCCGACCTGTGGCGGCAGCCCGAGAAGTGCTGCCGACGACCTCAAGGAGCTGTCGTCATGACAGAGACCAAGTATGTGGAACTGCCAGGCCCGGAGCGTGACTTCGATTGGCGGCGGCCGTACTTCGTGGGGATCGGTGGCGTGGGGATGGCGCCACTGGCGGCGATGTGCCGGGCACACGGCTCTGCGGTGGCTGGGCACGACCGACGAGAAAGCCCGGCCATCGGAGCTCTGAAGGAACGCGGAGTACAGGTCACCATCGGGGATCGTAGGGAGGCCGCGTGGGCGGATCTGGGACGGTCGAGCGTGGTGGTGCGCTCCACGGCCGTCCGCGACGATGATCCGCTGCTGCAGGCGGCCCGTCAGGCTGGCATCCCGGTAGTGCACCGTTCCGATCTGCTCGCGGAGTTGATGGCCGGTCACCGGCCGGTCGCGGTCGCCGGAACGCACGGGAAGACGACGGCGTCGGCGATGCTGGCCCGAGCCTTGGAGGAGGCGGGCGGCGATCCGTCGTACGTCTTTGGCGGGGATACTGAAGGCCCTTTGTCGGGCGTCCGGGTATCTCCATATGAGTCGGTGTTCGTCGCGGAAGCGGACGAGAGCGACGGCAGCTTCACACGCTACGCCCCCAGTGTGGGGGTGGTGTTGAACGTGGACGACGATCATCCCGAGAGGTACGCCGGGGTGGACGACGCGGTGGAGGCGTTCATCGGCTTCGCGGCGACGGTGCGCGAGGGCGGGACGCTGGTGTGCTCGGCGGATGATGCCGGTGCCCGCCGCGTTGCTGAGGCCGCGTCCGCGCGAGGCTTGGTCAATGTGGTGCTGGTCGGTGAGGCGGATGACGCCCACTGGCGCGTCCTCGATGTGACCGCGGCCCGGGATGGGCTGTCCTCGCAGGTGGTCGTATGTGGTCCGGAGGAGAGCGTGCATTCGTTCACGGTGCACACGCCCGGTCGGCACAATGCGGGCAACGCGGTGGCCGCACTGGCCGCGGGCGTCGCGCTTGGGTTCACCGCGGCTGATCTGCTCCCTGGCTTGCAGGCGTTCGCCGGAGTGGAGCGTCGCCTGCAGGTGGTAGGGGATGCCCGAGGTGTGGTGTTGATTGATTCCTTCGCGCATCACCCGACGGCGATCACGGCGGATATCGCCGCCGCCCGTGCGGTGGCGGGCGACGGCGGCCGGGTGATCGTGGTGTGCCAGCCGTCCGGGTACGGCCGCGTGCAGGCCCTGGCGCGGGCGCTCGGACAGGCCTTGGCCGCGGCGGATGAAGTGTTTTTGCTGAAGTTGCACGACCTCGTGGGAGATCCGGTGCCAGGGGTCGACAGCGAACTGATCGCCGGGTGCTTGCGTGATTCGGCTCGTCATGCTGCTGTTCAGGTCCGCGAAGGGCTGGCGACGGTCCGTGCGTTGGACGCGGTGGTGAAGCCGGGTGACGTGGTCTTGACCACGGGGCCTGGGCAGGAGGTCACCCGTGTGGCCGAGGGCACGCTGTGTGCCCTCGCCAGCGCCGTCTTCGCCCCTGTGGTCTAGGCCGCGGGGCTGGGGTCGGTCTGCACCAGTGCCTCGGCCAAGGTCTGCAGACCGGCCCCACGCGACGCCTTGACCAGCACCACGTCGCCTGTCCGCAACGATGCGTTGAGGAGTTCGCGAGCGGCGCCCTGATCGGCCAGATGCGTCGCGGAGACGCCAGCGGCCGATACGGCATCGTGCAGCCATCGCGCTTCCTTCCCGCCGATGGTGATGACCAGGTCCAAGCCCAACTTCCCGGCTAGAGTGCCGACTTCCTCGTGCGCGCTGCGGGTGTCTTGGCCCAACTCGCGCATCTCACCGAGGACGGCGATGGCGCGCCGTCCGCCTCGTGCCATGGCGGCCAGGGCTTTGAGCGCGGCCGCCATGGAATCGGGGTTGGCGTTGTAGGCGTCGTTGACCACGGTGACACCGTCCGGCCGGTCGGTGGTCTCCATGCGCCAGCGCGACTGGGGGGTGGCGGTAGCGAGGCGTGCGGCGATCCGGTCCAGGCGCATGCCCGCCTCACGGGCAACGGCGGCAGCCGCCACCGCGTTGGAAACGTGGTGTTCGCCGACGAGTTGCAATGCGACTCGGGCGGCACCCTCAGGGGTGCACAGGGTGAAGTGCGGCTGGCCACTATCGCTGAGCTGGACTCTCTCAGCGCGGATAGTGGAGTTGGGAGCCTGGCCGAAGGTGACGAGCCGGGCTTGGGTGCGGGTGGCCATGGTGTGCACGAGGTCGTCGTCGGCGTTGAGCACGGCCAAGCCGCCAGGCGGGAGGGCTTCGACGAGTTCGCCCTTGGCCTGGGCGATGTTGTCGCGGCTGCCGAATTCTCCGACGTGGGCAGTGCCGACGTTCAGCACGACGGCGATCTGCGGGCGGGCGATGCGGGTGAGGTCGCGGATGTGGCCGATCCCGCGAGCGCCCATCTCCAGCACCAGATAGCGGGTGCTCTGCGTGGCGCGGCTGATAGTGACGGGCAGACCGATCTCATTGTTGAACGACTGGTGGGTGGCCACCGTCGGAGCAAGATCGGACAGCAGGTGGGCGATGAGGTCCTTGGTGCTGGTCTTGCCCGCGGACCCAGTGACGGCGACCACATCGGTGCGGTTGAGTTGGTGGACCAGGTGCTGCGCCAGACGGCCGAGCGCGGTCAGTACGTCGGGTACGACGATCGCGGGGACGCCGACCGGCCGGGTGACCAAGGCCGCTGCGGCACCGGAGGCGATCGCGTCGGGAGCGTAGGCGTGGCCGTCGGCCTGCTCGCCGCGCAGGGCGATGAACAGTGAGCCGGGCTGGGCTTCCCGGGAATCGAAGACCGCCGGGGCATCCACGATGGCCATGGGATCGGGTGCGTCGTGGAGGTTGCCGCCAACGATGTCGGCGATGCGGGTCAGGGGGATGGGCAGCACGGGGCCTTCTTCCTGTCTGGGGAGGGGGCGGACGAGGATTCGTGGGCGCTATCGGCGGTCGCCTGGTGTCTTGGCGTCGGTGCTTGAGGCAGCCGGGCGACGTGTGGCTGGTGCGGGATCGAGGGAGATGCCGCGATGGCCAAAGAACCGTGCGAACACCTCCGGCGGGTGCGCGGCGATCCGCGCCTGATGGGTGTGACCGGACGGATTGCGCCAGTGCAGGCGACCGCACTCGTCCTGGCCGATGACCAGGACGAGGTGGCCGCCCCGGCCTGGCGGATCGCGATCCGGGCGGCGGATCTCCTTGTGGACCGAAGCCATCACCATCCGCCCGGCTTGCAGGAGTTGGGACAGCTCGACCATCGACAGATCACGGTGCACGGTCGCGTTGATCTCGTGGGCCTCGTGAACGTAAGCGACGAACGGCGCGTAGATCAGACCCTTGATACTCCCGTCGCTCTCCTCGACATAAGCCCTATGGCGACGGGCCATGGCGGCCAGGTCGAACAGGCTAGGGGCGGTGCCGTCGCGGTGGGCGAGCAGCATGCGCAGGCATGCCATGCCGCACAGGTTCCGGCTCCACCTGGCGTACTCCTCGACGGTCGTGGCGCCGGTGCTCGCCCACGCCGGATCGGCGGCTGGATCAAGACCGTGGTAGGCGATGGCGGAGATGAGGTGCGAACTGGCGTACTGCGTGTGGGCGGGCACCGGATCATGTAGCCGGGGCTCCGGCAGCGGTGCGCTGGCGCAGGCCGGGCAGGGCGGCACGGGGGTTCTCCATTCGCGTCAGGGAACAGTTGAGCAACGTCCGGTAGGCGCTCCAGTCGACGTTTCCTCCGGACAGGACCACGGCTGCGGTCCCCGTCGGAAGGCGACCGGGCGCGGCGAGCAGACCAGCGAGGGCAACCGCGCCGGAGGGCTCGGCGACCTGGTGGAAGTAGTGGTATAGCAAGGCCATCGCATCGCTGATGGCCGATTCCGGGACCGTGATCACGTCGTCCAGCAGCCGGGCGTTGATCTCGTACGGGATCGGCGCGGGGGTGGTGTGGGTGAGCCCGTCGGCGATGGTGCGCGGCGCGGGTATGGCCACGCGCCGACCGGCTCGAAGGCTGCGTGCGGTGTCGTCAGCAAGATTCGGCTCGACCCCGATGACCTTGACCTTTGGGTGAAGCGCCTTGGTGATCAGGGCTGTTCCCGCAGCGAGTCCTCCTCCACCCAGTGGCACCAGCACGATGGAGGTCTCCGGGTGCTCACGCAGCAGCTCCCAGGCGACAGTCCCAGCCCCCGCGATGACCAACGGGTGGTTCGCCGACGGCACGATGGCCAGATCGCGGCGTTGCGCGTGGTCGGCCACGATCGCATCCCGGTCGTCGTGACCGCGCTGGTAGCGCACGATGCGCGCCCCGGCCGCAGCAATGCCTTCGAGCTTTATCCGCGGGGCATCCTGTGGGACGACGACGGTGGCCGGCACCCGAAGCAGTTGCGCCGCCAAGGCCAAAGCCTGCCCGTGATTGCCCGACGAGGCGCCGACCACGCCACGGGACCGCGCCTGTGGCCCGAGAGCGGACACGTAGTGATACGCCCCGCGGAACTTGAAGGAGCCACCGCGCTGCAGGTTCTCGGCCTTCACCAGGACCCTCCGCCCCAGCAGCCGGTCCAGCCCCGGCGAATGAAGGACCGGGGTGTGTACCGCGACCCCTTCCAGCGTGTGGATGGCGTTGCCGACGTTGTGCGCGGTGATCGACACCGGAGCCGCTCCTTCACAAGGGGTGAGCATCTATCAAACCTGGGCGCGACGATCGACCGCGGCACCGCGCGCGATGTGCGCGACCAGTTGGTCGTAGGACAGGCCGTCGGCGTCGGCCATGCGGGCGAGGTTCCCTTGCTCCGTCAGGCCTGGCAGCGTGTTGACCTCCAACCAGACCGCCTCGCCCGGACCGGTGACGACGAAGTCGTGCCGGGAGTACCCGGTGCAGTGCAGGGCTCGGTGCGCGGCCTGTGCCGCAGCCTGTAGCTGCTTCCGCATCGCCAGCGGCAAGCGGGCCGGGCAGTGGTAGACGCATGGTCGTTGGGCGCGCTTGGCGGCGTAGGTGTAGATCCCGCCAGGAACGTCGACCTCCAGCGGGGGCAGCACGTACAGCTCCTCGCCATCGACAGCCCGGGCTTCGAGCACGCCGACGCTCACCGGACGGCCAGGACTAAACTGCTCAGCCAGCAGCTCGGTATCACTCCTGCTGAGCTCGGACAGGTCCTCGGCAAGCTCCGCCAGGTCGCGAGCCACCCGCAGGCCGATGGACCCGCCTTCGTTGGCTGGCTTGAGGGCCACAGGCAACCCAAGGATTCCCACCAGTCGCTCGGCCTCGCCCAAACCACCGGCAGTCCGATCGACGATCAGCCCCTTCGGCACCCTTAGCCCAGCGTCAGCGACGAGCATCTTGGCAGTGGGCTTGTGCATCCCCGTCGCCGACGCTAAAACTCCCGAGCCCGTATAGGGGATATCGAGCGTGTCCAGCAATCCTTGCAGGCGCCCGTCCTCGCCGCCGCGCCCAGCGATAGCAAGGAACGCCATGCCAACTTGGGTGATCTGGTCGAGGAAGTTCTCGGTTTCCGGGTCCACCAGGATTGCCCGGGCCTGTTGGCGGCCTAGTGATTCCATGACAGCCCGAGCGGAGTTCAGAGAGCGGTCGCGCTCACGGCTCCAGCCGCCCGTGATCACGCCGATCGTCCCAGGAATCTCTCGCCGTGACAACAGCGGGAACTGCATCAGGTTTTCCTCCGGATCAACATGTCGCTAACGCATGACCGGCCGCCCTCCCAGCAATTCGGAGGACAAAGCGGGCCGTACCTGGTCCCCGTGCGAGGTCGCTAACCCTTGCCTGGCGTCGTGTAGAAGAACAGAGCGGCGAGAGCCGAGCCAAGACCGAGCACAACGAGGAACTGAACGGCGGCCTCGTACCACCACATCAACGGACGGGCTCGCACCACTGGGGGACGCCGCACAGTCTTCAGCGAGACCACGAGGGCCTCCTCCAATACCGCTCGCAATCGACCACAACGATCTCCCATTCGCCTCAGGCGACGCGCATTTCGGGTTCGCGAGAAGCGGCGTGCATTAAGGCCATCGGCGTCCGGGCTAGCTGGGACCACCGTTGAACCAGTACGGGTGGGCGGCGAGGGCCGCTTCATACGGGACGGACCTGTCATTGCCCTGTGCCTAGCAACTTGATCAGAGCAGCCGTAGCGTCAGCCAGTCGCATGTGATCGATGCAGCCTGATCTTGAGCCTCTCAGGGCCGCCTGGGCTCTCGTGATTGTCTCCATGGCCACGGAGGAAGCGGCTTCGTCACCCTCAAGGTCGGCCTGCCGTACTGCGGCGTACGCCAGAAGAGTCTGGAGGTGTCCAACCAACGCTGCGGTAAGTCCACGAGTCTGAAATCCGCTCGGCTGGCTGACCCGGAAACGGGCGTTCCAAATTGCCTCCTGGATCCGGTCAACATCGAGGCCGGAGTGCCCCACAGCGCTCACGGGACCGCGCTATGCACCGAGAGAGTGCACCAGGTCCGCCGACCATCGGCGCTGGTGCCCCAGCTACGGGCAAGGGAGTCCAGAATGAACACACCGCGCCCGCTCTCTCGACCCGTGTCCTGGTCAATGAGTTGTGGCCAACTGCCCGGAGTTCCGTCATCAACCTCGATGCGCACCTCACCCTGTGCGTACGAAAGGAAGAAACCCACTGATCTCGCCTTACCATGCACGACGGCGTTGGTCGCCATCTCGCTGATCAGCAGCTCGACGTCGTCGGCCAAGGCGCCGAGTCCCCAGGAGGTCATGTGCTCCCTCCCTACGCGGCGGAGCTGCCGTACTCGTCGCCGTTCACGTCTGATGGAAGTGGTGACTTGCTGGGGCTTGGCGATGCCGGAGGTGTCGGTATATGGAGCCTGGTCAGTCATGCGGAATCACTCGTTCCTTCTGGCGAAGGAGTCGCCGTCTGCGGTGGGGACGGAAGCGACGCTGATCCGCGCAGGGGATCTTGGTCCGGCATGGCCCTTAACCTCCTGCGGTGAGCCGACGTGTGCCGTCAGCTCCGCGGCAGCACCTGCGCACAGAGTGTTCGCGGACCACGGCCACCGCTCAACGCGCCTCGGTCACCGGTGAACTGAAACCGGTGACCGAGGTACGGGTATGACCGAAACCGGTGACGGCTTCACGACTTTCAACCCCCGGTGGCTCAGGGGCTGGTTACGTTTGATGGATCCCAAGTCACCTGCGGGAGACGTGAAGATGGTCAATGATCACGGGAAGCCGTGTGCTAGGCGATGGCGCCGTCTGGCTGACGAGCAGCAGTGGCCGATCAGCCGTCTCGTCTCCGAGATCAGCGAATGCTGCGGGGTCACCCGACTACGTGCTCACCGTCTTGCCCGAGGATGGACGCTCACTCAAGCCGTACAGCAGTTCCACAACCTGTGTGCTGCTGAGCAACTCGCCGGACCTCGCCTGGATGCCGACCAGTTGCGTACGTGGGAAACGAACCCTGAACGTCGGCCGCAACCGTCGACGATCGACCTACTCTGCCGTCTCTACCAATCGAACCCGATCGATCTGGGAATAGACGTACCTTGCGACTACACTCCGGCCGCACAGCGCACCATGACTGCGCCTACGAGGACAAGGGAATCGCCAGGCGACCAGCCGCAACGGAACTCTCCTGATTGGCTGGACAGCGTTCGGCTCTCTGTCGATCGCACCCTCGCCGCCGGTACCGTAACTGCCGGGCAGCTGGACCTGCTCGACGAGCGACTCTTCGTGCACCGGCAGCAGTACCTCCTCCTTCCACCGCAACTGATGCTGAGTGAACTGGTTGCCGATATCCAGGAAGTCCGCGTTCTCGCGGCCGATCGGCAACCAGCAGTGGTGCAGCTTCGGTTGTCGGAGATGACCGCGATCTTGGCGACCTTGATCGCCGATGCCCTCATGAAACTCGGGTGCTTGCGACACGCCAGCGCCTGGTACGCCACCGCCTGCACTGCCGCTGACGACAGCGGAAAGCGTGACCTGCGAGCACGCGTGCGCATCCAGGCTGCGATGCTGCCTTACTACTACGGTCCGCTGGAGAGCGCGCTCCGACTTGCCCAGGAGGCCCGCCTACTAGCACAGAACCGGCCCACTATTACTGGTTCGTTTGCCGCCGCGGCCGAAGGCCGCATCCGCGCCCGTCATGGCGACGCTACCGGGGCCGAGCAGGCCATGCACCTGGCCCGAGATCTCTTCGCGCGGGCTGAACGTCCGCCTGTGGACGACGCATGGTCCTTCCCCGAGCGGCGGCTGCTGCTTTATCTCAGCGGCACTCTCACGTATCTGGGGCAGACACGGCGGGCCAGAGCGGCCCAAACACAGGCGCACGCGCTCTATCGCGACCAGTCCGGCAGCATCGACCCCACCTTGCTCCGCATCGAGGAGGCGATCTGCCTGGCGCACGAGCGGCACCTCGCCGATGCGTGCCAGCTCGCGGTCGAGGCTTATCTGGCGGTGCCCTCGCAGCACCGTACCCAGATCCTTGACGCTCGGGCCCGAAACGTAATCGAAGCCGTACCCAAGCGCATGCGAGCTTCTCGCTGCGCACGCGAGCTGAATGAGATCTTGGCACTGCCTTCCCCAGAGATGTGACAGCGCCCAAGCGATCCGTCAGCCTGGTCACATGACTGCACCGATCCACGGCGGGTTCACCTACGACCAGATGCAGGATCTACTCAACCGCGCGTGCACAGCCGTCGGCCTCGATGCGACGGATGCAGAGTTGATGCGCGGCCAGACCAACGCTGTAATCCGACTGGCCAGCGAGCCGGTCGTCGTAAAGATCGCCCGGAACGGAACGAATCTACAGGAAGTTCACCGAACGGTGAGGTTCGTTCGCTGGTTGATGGACCTCGGCTTCCCTACCGTCCCCCTGTACCGCCCAGAGGCACAGCCCCTCGTGATCGACGGCCATCCCGTCACCTTGTGGACATATCTGCCGCAGCCTCGTTATCCAGTACCGGCCGGAGCCATCGCTAAGCCGCTGAATGTTCTCCACAGTCTCAGCCAACCCCCGGTCGCGCTAGATCCGTTGAACGTTTGCGCCGCCATCCGGCACTCGCTGGACAGCATCACCACCTTGAGACAAGACGAACTCGACTTCCTCAATAACCGTGTCGGATCACTGCAGCAGGCCCTTACCGGGGTCACGTACGAACTTGAAAGCGCGGTACTCCAGGGTGACCCACAGCACGGCAACGCACTCCACGACGGAGAACGCGCCGTGCTGTGCGACTGGGACAGCGTCGCCTTTGGGCAACCTGAATGGGATCTGGTCACGATAGAAGTGCACTGTCGGCGCTTCGGTTACGGAACCCGGCACTACAACCAATTCGCCGAAGCCTACGGCTGGGATGTCACCCAATGGCCCGGATACCCCGTCCTGCGAGATCTGCGCGAACTACGCATGATCACGACCAACGCAAGTAAAGCCACCCACGAGCCCGCAAAGCTCTCCGAGGTGCAACGCCGCATCGACGGGCTCCGCTGCGGAGATCTCGGGCAACGCTGGAACATCCTTTAGCAGGAGGCGCTCCCACCTGCTCCCTGCGTGCGGAATAGCTGGTGTCGAGCGTGCTTTTTGTCGATCGAAACGCCACTCATCGGCGGATCGGGATCCCATCTCGCCCGGGCTGAAGTTTTTGAACTCACCTCAAATAAATTTCCGGTGAAAATGTCGCCACCGTAGGGTTCCCCTCTCCAAGAGAGTCGGGGTGTCGTGGTCGCGTTCCCAAATCGCGATCACGATGGAGGCGCGATGATGCCGCCCGTCCTGCTGACCACGGCCCTGCTGTTGGGCATGTGGCCAACTACCGCGCCATTTGCTCTCAACGAAGCGCGCGCGATGGCCCGCCCTGGCCGAGGCCGACACCGACGTGCCGCACTGCGAGCTCGGCACGCCGCCCGCGGAGGTGCCCAATGACCCGGCGCGGCCGGCCCCGGAGCCTGGTACGCCTGTGCAAGTGGACGAGCCGTACGCCCGGAGCCACGGCGCAAGCACGTAGGACCCTGCGTCGGAGCTTGGAAGCCCGGGGGCTACCGGACGAGACGGCCAGCGATGCCGTCCTGGCTGTCTCCGAACTCGTAGCCAACGCTACCGAGCACGCTAACGGCCCGTACGAGTTGTGGCTGCGCGGCACGCCTGTCTATCTCGTATGCGAGGTGCACGACCGGGATCCGCGCGTCCCGCAACTCCCTGTGAGCCCCGCTACGATGCCGTTTGCCCCAGTCCTCAAAGATCGCGGAGGCGGACTGAGCGCGCTGTGCGTGTTGCTGGCCGAACGCGGACGCGGGTTGCAGATCGTTCACCATCTCTCGCGTGGACTCTGGGGTTACCGGCTGTCGGGAAACGGGACCAAGGTCGCCTGGATTGCAATCCCGGCGGAATGGTCGGGGCCGCCCTGCGCGATGGACGGGTGGCGGCAATGACTGCCAGCACCACCTGAGCGGTTGTGGGGCACCTGTGTGCTGACTGCTGATGTTTACATGGGCCGCTGTCGTAGTGCACTCACGGGCAGCTTGTACCGCTTGGGCTCTTGAGCGGGGGTGTCCCTCGAACGAGGGATAGTCGTGGTCTAGAGGGATTTCCTCCTTCTTGCCGGGTTGGCTTCCGTCACGCTGGGGAACGAGCGTGTAACTTGGTGTTGCTGACGGTTGCTGTCCGTATGCGACAGGGCGGTGAGAAGGCGGGAGCGGATGGGCGCAAATGGCCGATGTGGTGTCACTGCGATGACGCTGCTTGCGGCACTGAGTCTGGGGGCGGCCGGTTGCACTGGCGAAGCGCCGTCACCTGCTCGCGATAACGGTGGAGCGCCCCCGGCCCCGGCCCCGGCGTCGAGTAGCCAACCGGTTGCCGGGGTTGAAGATGCGGTTGCCGCCTACCGCGCCATGTGGAAGGACCTTGAAGCGGCTGGCCGGACCGCCGATCCGAACGCACCACAGCTCGGCGACCACGCGGCTGGTGGTGCACTGCGGTTGCTGAAATACGGCTTGGCTAAGGACCGTCAAGACGGAGTGATCGCCAAGGGCGAGGTCATCCTGTCTCCCCAAGTGGAATCGGCCACGCCTGCAGCGGCGCCCAAGCAGGTAAAGATTGTGGACTGCTCCGATGGCTCTCATTGGCTGGTGTATAAGCACGATGGGGCATTGGAAAACGATGTTCCCGGTGGCCATCACGAGACCAAGGCGACAGTGCAGCATTTCGGGACTGAGTGGAAGGTCGTAGACCTGACGATGGGCGAGGTCGGCTCATGCTGATCAGCCGATCAGGCAGATATGCGCCACGCTTGCTTACCACTGGATCTTGGGCAGTCCTGATTGTGCTTCTTGCCGTTCAACAAGCCGTCGCTGGTGACGACTTTGGGCGTTTTTCAGCTATGCACTGTGCGGAAGCCAGTTGCCAGTTGCAGGCCGGAATCACTAGGAGATCGACGGATCTTGGCCACCCCGAAGTCGCTCCTCACTCAGCGAGCCAGGCGCCCGGAGTACAAGGCGGCCAGTCGGTCCCTTCCCCCGCTGTCCCAGCGAACTGCTGGTTGTCAAACCTCGACGGTACCTGTCTGGCCACAGGCTGGCAGGGGCCTCAGCCGGATGCCCATGCGGCTCAACACCAGACGAAGCCAGAGGAAGTTGCTCGACAAGCCGTAAGCCAATTGCAGTTGCCCTCGCCGCAAGTCCGGATGAGCCCGGATGCCGGGGCGACGCAGGTAGTGCGGGTGCCGACGTGGATGTGGATCGATCGCGCGGGTTGGCGGCCGGTATCGAAGACGGCTGCAGTTCCCGGTGTTGCGGTGACAGCGACGGCCACGCCGCAGCGGGTGGTGTGGTCGATGGGGAACGGCGAGTCGGTGACGTGCGCGGGGCCGGGGACGCCGTACTCGTCGCGGTACTCGGCGAGTACGGCGTCCCCGGATTGCGGCTATGTCTATCGGCGGTCGTCGGCCGGGCAGCCTGGCGAGGCGTTCACTGTGACGGCCACCGTTGTATGGGATGTGGTGTGGCAGGGCGGGGGCCGAGGCGGAACGATCCGGGGGCTGGAGAGTCGGTCTGAGGTTCCGGTGCGGGTCACGGAGGTGCAGGGCGTGGTCGTCGCCAGGTCCGGCTCCATATAGCCAGCGGTCGGCGGTTCCGTAGCCGTCACGAGTGGGCGGATGGCGCGTCCTGATAGGTGAACCCCCCTATATGCAAGGTGATCTGTGGGTACCTCCATGTCTTCTTCGTCTTCCTCGACTCGACTACGCGACGGTGGCCTGTTCGCTCGGCCGCGGTCTGGCCCCTCACAGGAGCCTGCAGAGAAAAGCCCGCTGGGGGTGGTGGGCGGGCGGCTTCGCCGCAGACCGGCGTTGGTGTGGGTCGGGGTGGCTGTGGTGATCGCCTCGTCCGTGGGATTCACCGCGGTACTCACGCATGTGGGACGGCGTGTGCCGGTGCTGGCTGTGGCGCGGTCGTTGCCCGCCGGGGCGGTGGTCAGGGCTGAGGACCTGCGGGAGGTTCGGCTGGGGGTGGATGGCCCGGCCGAGTACGTGGTGCGGGCGGCGGATGAGGACGTGGTGGTGGGCAAGACGGCGGTGGTCCCGCTGGTAGCCGGGGCGTTGTTGACACCCCAAGAGGTGGGCAACCGCGCGGGGTATCCGCCTACGGGTAAAGCACAGGTGTCATTCGCGGTCGAACCCGGCGGGCTGCCTGCGGGACTGGGTGCGGGCCAGCGGGTAGCTGTCTTTCCTGGTGCGCCTTCAGCGGGGCCTGCGGAGCAGCCGGGCGATGGTGCGAAGGACAGCTCCGGTGCTGGTCTGGTGGGGACGGTGACGGATGTGATGGCACCGGACCATGATTCTGCGGCTTCGGTGGTGACGGTGTTGGTGGATACCGCTGCGGTGGGGCGGGCGGCGCGGATGGACAAGCCGCATGTGGTGGTGCTCAGCCCGGCGGGTCGGGAGGTGCCGTGAGTCGGGCGCTGGTGGTGATCGGGTCGGCGAAGGGCTCGCCGGGGGCAACGACGCTGACGCTGGGGTTGGCGGCGTGTTGGCCGACCTCCGCGCGGCGGCCTCGGCCGTTGGTGGTGGAGGCGGACCCGTCCGGCGGTGATGTGGCGGCGCGGTTTGAGCTGTCGGATTCCCCGGGGCTGATGGAGTTGGCTGCCGCTGCGCGGCGCGCTGTCTCTGCTCGGGTGTTGGGGGAGTGTGTGCAGCTGCTCCCGGGCGGGGTGCATGTGGTCGTTGGCCCGACGGGTGCGCAGCAGGCGGCTGCGGCGGTGGGGTTGTTCGCGGGCAACGGTGCAGGGTTGTTGAGGGCGGGGATGGGCAGCGGCGGCTCGGTCCTGGTGGACGTCGGACGGCTCCAGGCGGAGACCAGCGGGCTGGTCGCGGCGGCTGATCGGCTGCTACTGGTAACCCGGGGCGAGGTGGACGCCCTGGCCCATGCCGCTGCACAGGTAGCGCAGTTGAGCCTGCCGCGGGGAAGGGTGGAGCTGGCGCTGGTCGGGCCCAGCCCGTATCCATTGGCCGAGATCCGCAAGTCGCTCGGTGTGCAGCGGGTGCATCAGGTGCCGTGGGATTCACGGACCGCCCACTGCCTGGCGGGCCGTACTGCGGCGTCGCCGCGCAGGTGGCGCACGGCCCCGCTGGTGCGCACCGTCACCGACCTGGCCTGGCACCTGGAAGCCCTCGTCGCACAGAACAGCGAAGCCGCAGGCCGGGATCTGACCAAGCCCACCGCCACCAGTGGGGTGCCCGGGCAGGCGGCCGAAAAATCGTGGGAGGGAGGTGGAGTGCGGTGAGCGCGGTGACGGACGCGGCCGGGCTGCCCTGGACACCGGTCGCCGGGGCAAGCGGAAAGCAGCTAGTGGACCTGATGCGCGAGCAGGTCGCCGACCGGATGGCCCGCTACGCCCACGCGCGGGAACAGGCTGGGCTGCCCCTGGAGGACGCCGAACAGCGCCGTCAGGTCGTGCGACGCCTGCTGGCCGAGGAACTCAACGCCTACGCGGCGGCTGAGTTGGCCGCCGGGCGCCAGGCGCTCGATGCGGGGGAGGAGCAGCGGATCGAGCAGGCGGTGCTGGACGCACTGTTCGGGCTGGGGCCGCTGGAGGCGTTGTTGGCGGATGAGCGGGTGGAGAACATCGCGGTCAACGGAGCCGACACCGTGTGGGTGCGCTACGCGGACGGCACCGAGCACCGAGCCGCCCCACTGGCCGCGTCCGACGAGGAACTGGTCGAGGCGGTGCGGCAGATCGCCGCGCGCGCCGGGTTGGAGGAGCGGCGCTTTGACCGCGCGGTCCCGAGGCTGAACATCTGCCTGCCGGATGGCTCTCGGCTGTTCGCGGTCATGGCGGTCACCGGACGAGTGTCGCTGTCGATTCGCCGCCATCGCTTCCGCACTGCCACCTTGGCAGATCTGGTGCGGCTGGGGGTGTGCGAGGAGCCGATGGCGGACTTCCTGGGTGCGCTGGTTCGAGCCCGCCGCAATGTGATCGTTGCCGGTGGCACCAACGTCGGCAAGACCACGGTGCTGCGCGCCCTGGCCTCGGCCATCCCTGCCCGTGAGCGGTTGGTGACGATCGAGGACACCTTCGAACTCGGCCTGGATGCCGACCGGGTGGCCCATCCGAATGTGGTGGCGATGCAGGCCCGCGAGGCGAACATCGAAGGCGAGGGTGCCATCGACCAAGCAGAGCTGGTCCGCTGGGGGCTGCGGATGTCTCCGGACCGGGTGATCGTCGGCGAGATCCGCGGGGCCGAGGTCGTGCCGATGTGCAACGCGATGTCCCAGGGCAACGACGGCTCGCTGTCCACGATCCACGCCTCCACCTCTCGCGGCGTGTTCACCAAGCTCGCTGCCTACGCAGCCCAGGCGCCGGAGCGGTTGTCGTTGGAAGCGACGAACCTGCTGGTGGCCTCAGCCGTCCACTTCGTGGTCCACCTGGTCTGGGATGCCGATGGCTGTCGGGTGATTGATTCGGTGCGCGAGATCGTCGACGCCGACGGTCCCCAGGTGATCTCGAACGAGGTCTACCAGCCAGGGCCCAATGGTCGGGCGGTACCGGCCACACCGCTGCGCGGCGAGACCCTTGCCGACCTGCTGGCAGCGGGCCTGGACGAGCGGGCCCTGCACGGGCAGTGGTGGGGGCGCAGTACATGACCACCACCATGCTGTACGCAGTTGTTTTCGGTGCCGCTGCGGGCGGCGGGCTGTGGCTGAGCGTGCACGGCGCCCTGCCCCACGAGCACCGTGTACCTGGGCCAAGCGTGGCGTGGCGTAGTTGGGCGGCGAGGTTCGGTTGGCGTCGCGGGTGCGCCGCGCTGCTGTCAGGGCTGGCCGTGGGTGCGGTGACCGGGTGGCCGGTCGGGGCGTTGCTCGCCGCGGTGGCCGCTGGATGCCTGCCACAGCTACTGGGCCGGAACAAGGCTGCCCAGGCGCGGACCGAGCGGCTGGAGGCGGTGGCGGTGTGGGCGGAGATGCTGCGCGACACCCTGTCGGCCGCTGCCGGGCTGGAGCAGGCCATCCTCGCCACCGCACAGTTGGCGCCACCGGCATTGCGCCCCCACACCACCGCGCTCGGCGGACGGATCGAGCGCGGCCAACCGCTGGGCGCGAGCTTGAGGATCTTCGCCGACGAGGTAGCCGATCCGGTCGTCGACACCGTGGTCGCGGCGTTGGTGATGGCAGCCGAGCGCCAGGCCCGCAAGCTGGCCGACCTGCTCGGCTCCCTGGCCACCTCCACGCGCGAGCAGATGGCGATGCGGCTGCGGATCGACGCGGGCCGCGCCCGCGTACGCACCTCCGTGCGCGTCATCACCGCCACCACCCTGGCGATGGCCACCGGACTCGTCCTCCTCAACCGCCCCTATCTCCAGCCTTTCTCCGGTCTTCAAGGACAGCTGGTGCTGGGCTTGGTGGGCGCTTTGTTCACTGCCGGGTTCGCCTGGCTGCTGAAGGTCGCCCAGTTCACCGAAGAACCACGAATCCTCGCCCTGACCCCAACAGAAGCGGCGGGATTGGCCGTGATGCCCGCCCAGGGAAAGGCAGGCGGCACGTGATCACCATGGTGCTTGGCGCGCTCTTCGGCAGCGGCCTGCTGGCCATCGTCCTCGGCTTGCGCCCATCCCGCCCGCCCCTGGCCACGGCGTTGGCAGCCTTGCACCGCCCTGCCTCCCGTCCCCGGGAGGCACTCGCACAGCCGGAGACTGCGCACGGGTGGGCCGCACGGTGGGGACGGCGGGGCGTGCCACTGCTGCGCGCGGCTGGTCTGCCCACCGCGGCCTTGCGCGCAGACCTTGATCTGGTCGGCATCGGCGTGGAACGGCACTTGGCCGAGAAGACCGCCTCGGCCACCGCCGGACTCATCACGCCGCCCGCCCTCATCGTCGTGGCAGAGGTAGCGGCCGGAACCGGGCTCGGATGGTGGACGCCGACCTGGACGGCGCTGGCAGGCGCTGCGGTGATGTTCTGCGCACCGGACCTTGCCGTGCGAGCCCAGGCCACCAGGCGACGAGCCGAAATGCGGCACGCGCTGGCGGTCTTCCTCGACCTGGTGGTCATCGCCCTAGCCGGAGGAGCCGGTGTTGAACAGGCGCTTGGCGATGCTGCCGCTGCGCCGCAGGGCTGGGCGGCGTCCTGTATCCGGCGGGCGTTGGCCACCGCGCAGCTGGCCCGCACCAGCGTCTGGGACGAACTCGCCGCCCTCGGGGAGCAGACCGGCGTGCCCGAGTTGGTGGAACTGGCCGCCACTGTCGGCCTGGCTGGCGCCGAGGGCGCGAAGATCCGCCACTCGCTTCAGACCAAAGCCGCAGCCATGCGCGGCCGTCGCCTGGCCGAGGCCGACGGTGCCGCCCAATCCGCCACCGAACGCATGTCACTGCCAGTGGTGTTGCTGTTCGCCGCGTTCTTGCTGTTCATCGGCTATCCGGCCATGGCTCACGTGCTGATCGGCCTGTAGGACTCACCCGTTCACGTAGAAAGACCCATCGATTATGGAATTCTTCCTCTCCCTTCTGGTTGGTGAACTCCGCGGCCGTGCGGCCTGGTTGCGCGAGCATGCCCGGGACGATGCCGGGTACTCCACCGAGACCGTGATCATCACCGCGCTGCTCGCCGCACTGGGGATCGCGGCCGTGGCGGTCATCACGGCGAAGGTGATGGCCAAAGCCCACGGCATCAACCTCGGCTAGTGCTCCCCGACCACGAGCAGCAAGGTAACCGCGGGGCGAAGCAGGCCCGCAGTCTGGCGCCTGCAGAGCGTGAGGATCGTGGTGCTGTAGCGGCCGAGACGGTCATCGCTACACCCCTGCTGTTGCTCCTGCTGTTGCTGATCGTGCAGTTCGCCCTCGCCTGGCATGCCCAACACATCGCCCAGACCGCAGCCTCCCGTGCACTGGCGATCACACGTGCTCAGGGCAGCAGCGCCGCTGCCGGGCGCACTCAGGCAGCCGCGACGCTGAGCGCCTTGGGGCACAGCGTGCTGCTCGACCCGCACATCACCGTCGCCCGCACCAACCGCACCGCCACCATCGAGGTACGCGGTTGGGCCGAACCGGTCGTACCAGGCTTCCATGTGCCGATCTCCGCCCGCGACGCAGGCGCGATCGATCGATGGTCGACACCCGTGGAGAAGGGGTGACCAGCATGCCCCACCTTGGCCCCGAGATGACCAAGCGTCCCCGACCTTCTACCAGTGGTATCCACAGGCGGGTTGTGTGGCTGTGGAAGCCGGATCGTGGCTCAGCTTCGACCGAACTGGTCCTGGCCACCCCGCTGCTGGTGCTGGTGTTGTTGGTTGCGGTGGCTTTGGGGCGGATGGCCTCGGCTCGTCTGCGTGTTGATGATGCCGCGCACCAGGCCGCCCGTGCGGCCTCGTTGGCCCGCACTGCAGGCGACGCTCAGCAGCGGGCACAGGCCACTGCCCGCGCGGCGCTAGCCGCCTCGGGCGCCTCGTGCGCGCGCTTCACGGTTACCGCCGATGTCGGCGCCATGACCCCCGGCACGGTAGTGCGCGTCAGCGTGGCCTGTACCGCCGACCTCGGCGTATCCGCACTGCCCGCACATGTCACCGTCACCCGCAACGCCGTCTCCGTCATCGACTCCTACCGGGGGACAAAAGAGGCATGACGCAACCACTGCGCCGTAATGGGCAGGTACCGGCGGTGAGACGCGGGGGATGGAGGGCGGATGCCGGGCAGACCACGGCGTTCGTCGTGGTGGTGATCGCGGGGTTGTTCCTGTTCGCTGGGCTGGTCTTGGATGGTGGCCTCGCGCTGGCGGGGAAGGTGGCCGCGGCCGATGACGCGCAGGAAGCCGCACGCGCCGCCACCCAGCAACTCGACCTGACCCAGCTGCGATCCACCAGGCGCGTCCGCCTGGACCGCCACCGCGCCGTTGCCGCCGCACTCGACTACATCAAGGCCACCGGGGACACCGGCCACGCCGAAGCCACCGCTGATACGGCAACGGTCTTCGTCACGCACCGTCAGCGGACCCAGATCCTGTCCCTCGTCGGTATCGACCACCTGGTCACCACGGCGCACGCGACCGCACGCGCCGAGCAGGGCATCAACGCCCCTTGGCTGCAAGGAAAAAAGCCATGAATGCAGCCGTCACCACCGCGTGGGGGCGCGTGTGCGCCTTCATCCAGTTGCTGCTCTCTGCGACCGGTTTGGCAGCCGTCACCGTCGGCATCCCGTACGCGCTGGCCGTCTCGGCGGGGGTGCCGTGGCCTGCCCCAGTCACGTCACTTGGCGACCTTGCTTCTCGGTTGGCGCAGCCGGTCAGCGACCCGTTCGTCACCCGGCTGTTGGCGTTGGCCGGGTGGGTGTGCTGGGCCGCCTTCATGCTCTGTCTCCTGCGTGAAGCTGCCTGGGCGACACGGCAACTGCGTACCCTCCTCGGCGATGTCACCTTGCTGCGCACCCGCCTGCATACGCTCCCGGCCCACCGGGCGGCTGCCGGGTTCCTGGTCGCCACGCTGCTGCTCGCCCTGGCCGCGATGTGGCGCCCTGTCGCGGCGCACGCTGCCTCCGGCATGGGCACGGCCAGGCCGGTTGTCTCTGTGGCGGCGCCGACCGCGGGGACAGGTCAGGCGGCCCGCTCTCAACGAGCTGAGGAGCCCGCGACCGTGGCATACACGGTCCAGCCTGGCGACACCTTGTGGGACATCGCCCGGGCCCACCTGGGCGATCCGCTGCGCTGGCCGGTGATCTACCAACTCAACTGCAACCGGATCCAGCCTGATGGTCAGCGGCTGCGCGACCCCGACCTGCTCCTGCCCGGCTGGACCCTCCACCTCCCCACCCACTCCGACACGGGTACCGCTCACGCCCCGCGGCCTCAGCCTGCTCCGGCGGCCCCCATGCCGCACCACGACGCGGTCGCTCCACCCCACCAGCACCCCACAACGCCGCCACATGCCAGCATTCCCGCGCAGCACCGCGAGCAGGCTGCAGCACCCCGGCTGAACACGCACCCGGCAATCCCCGCCCCCAGCTATCAACGGCACCAAAGGGCCGTGGACATCAGCGTGGGCACCGCGTCCACCATCGGCATCACCACGGCTGCGGGCATCGCCGCTGCAGTCTCCTTCGCGCGCGCCCACGCCCGCCGACGCCGCCAACCCGACCTCACCGCAGCCGCACCGCCACCTCTGGCTGATGCGGTGCGGGCCGCCACCACCGCCCACCTGGCTGCCTGTCAGGAGCGGCACGAGTCGGCCGAACAGGACGAGACCACACTGCACCACCCGTCCCCGGCCAAGCCGACACCACCGGGCACCGTGGCCTGCGCGACTCGCGATGGCCACGAACTGATTGCTGATCTGCTGGCTGTTCCTGGTGGCATCACCTTGACCGGCCCCGGCGCTGATCCGGGCGCCCGCGCCTTGGCCATCGCCGTCCTCAGCGCGGCCGAACGCCTGCGGCCCGTCCAGCCGAAGGTTCGCCTGATCACCCCCACCGCGACCGCACAGCGCCTCCTCCTGCACGCCACCGGGTCCCTGCCCGCCTGGGCCATCACAGGCGACTGCGCACAGGCCCTCTCCCTGATCGAGCAGAGCCTTCTGCACCGCGCCCGCCTCGCCGACAGCGACGAGGCCGACATCGTCTCGGCGGCCGACGAGCCGCCAATGGACCTGCTGATCACCGACCTCGACCCGCGGTCCGTCGAACGGTTGAAGGCCACCGCTCATCGGGCAGCCCCTGGCCAACTCGCCGTCGTCATCCTGGGCGCCGACGACTGGCCCTGCCACGTCCAGCTCGCCGCAGAAGGAACCGTCACCGCGGCCACCGGTCCCGCAGTCCAACACCTGAGCGCTGCCCGGATGTTCACCCTCGCCTCCGAACCCGCACACGAACTCCTCGACACCCTCTACGCCGCCCACGGCCACACCGCTCCCGCCGCAACCACTGCACCACCACCGCCATGTGCTGAAGCTCCCGTCCCACCGGCGCACCGGCCACCGAGCACACCGACGCCAGCGCTACAGCAACGCCGCACCCACGAGAACAATCAACCGCTGGACCAGCAGAACCCCAAAAGCACCGAAGCGGAGATTTGCGAAAATCAGCGGCCGTCTGCGCCGGTGACCGTGCACATCCTCGGGAGATTTCGTATCAGAGCCCGCGGGAAAGGCGAAGAATTCGGCCACGGCATGCGGGCGGAAACCCGTGAATTCTTGTGCCTGCTCGCCGCTCACCCGAAGGGAATCCGCGGCGAGGAGATCACCGAAGCCCTGCGCACGGTCACCGACCCCGAGCAGGCGGGGCGTGAACTCGCCAATCTACGTCGCGCTGTGCGACGCAGCCTGCGCCAGGCGACCGGCGCCCAGCAGGCAGCCTTCGTCGTGCGTGCCGGCGACCGGCACCTGCTGGACCACAATCTCATCGCCACCGACATCGCCGCCTTCACCGCCGCCGTCCAGCAGGCATCCACCGCCCGCGACGACACAGTCCGGGCAACCGCGTTGCGGGCGGCCGTCACCGCGTATGGGGGCCAGCTGTGTGAGGGCGCCGACTACCCGTGGGCCGATGAGCTGAGGGAAGCTGTGCACCGCAAGGCCGTCGACGCCCTGGTGCTGCTCGCCGACCACACGGCCAAGAGCCACCCGGATCCCGACGAGGCGCTCGCGCTCCTCGACCAAGCCGCCGAGTGGGACCCGTACAACGAAGCGGTCTACCAGCGCACCATCCGCCTGCAACGCACAGCCGGGCGAGACGACGCCGCCCACCGCACATACGCCCTGCTCAAACGCCGACTCGCCGACCTGGACGCCACCCCGGACCCCGCTACCACCGCACTGGTGCAGCGCCAGCAGGCCGTCGCCGCGCGCTGACGCTGGCGCCTGCTGGCAGGCGGATGGCTCGCTGGCCCACGGCCCGTCCCAGCCGCAGGCCGATGCGTCATCCATCCCGGTGTCCTGCTTGCACAGGACCCCCCGCCCCGCGCAACGCGGCAGGTCAGCGGCCGATCCGCCACCGCTAGCCAGGTGCGACTGCATATAGGTGCACATCGATGCCCCAATCTGCACACCACCGGCGCGCGGGCCCCCAACACCATGCGTACGACCTCCAGCCGTCCGCTACCCGACACTCCCCCTCCTCCTGTCCCTCCCTCATCACCTGGTCACTATGACCAGTTCGTAAGGACGGCCAGTAACTGCCGAAGGCGCGGCAGGCGCCCAGGCGAAGCCGAGGGTGCCGCCGCGCTGCCGGGGCCGCGCTGCCGGGGCCGCGCTGCCGGGGCCGCGCTGCCGGGGCCGCGCTGCCGGGGCCGCGCTGCCGGGGCCGCGCTGCCGGGGCCGCGCTGCCGGGGCCGCGCTGCCGGGGCCGCGCCGCCGGGGCCGCGCCGCCGGGGCCGCGCCGCCGGGGTGTGGCTGTGATCCGGTCGTGGCCAACCGCGCCCACGACCGTTCCGGTCGAGCACCTGTGAATTCACCAGATAAAGCGTCGTGAATTAGCGAGAATTCCAGCATTATCCAGCCGAATTATGGCCCCGCGCCCCCCGCGACCAGAGCTATATTTGAATTGTCCCCAGGGAACGGGGAAAGGGGAAAACCGCTAACGCCTTTGCGGATGATATCCGCGCACGGGTGAAGTGCGGCCAAAAATAGAAGGAGTCTGCATGAATGTAGAGTGCGTGATGAATGCGACCCGATTGCGGCCGGTGCACGCCGGGAACGTGATCGAGTTCGAGACCGTAGCCACCCCCGAAATGCAATGGGCGGGCCTGGGCAGACTCGGCAGACCGGTCGTGCTCCACGGTGAACTCGCCAGCGTCGAGACCGACGTGGCCTGCGGCCGGGCGTACGCGCATGTGACGCTCATGGCCGAGGTGGCCACAGGCGACGTGGCACGCCGGATCGGCATCGAGGCGGTCCTGGGGGCACACCGCACCGTCACCTTGACCGGCGAGGTGGGATTCCTCGCGGGCTGGCCGGTGATCTGCACCGGAGTTGCCCTCACATGCGGCGGTCTGACGTTCATGCCCGGCGCGTACCGCGCCATGCGAGACCCATCCGACCTCGACACGTACGGCATCCGGTTTCGCGGCACCACCTACCGGCTGCCCGATCTGAGCGGGGTGTGAGGCGGTCATGTATCCCGACACCGTGTTGCGCGTACTGCGCCAACTGATCAGCCGCATCGACGAGATTCACGCCCACCGCGACCGCGACTGGTCCGGCGTTGCCATCGAGGCCCTGGAAGGCATCGACGCCCTCGATCGGTGGCTCACCCGGGGCGGCAAGCCGCCAACCGACTGGCACACCGGCAGCTGATCACCGCCCTTGGCCCGCCATCAAGGATCAACTCGCGCCGCCCGCAAGCCCCAGCCCAGCCCGGTGCGGGCGGCGCCAGCCCCCCCAACCTGCGCGCCCCCTTTTGTAGACGGAGAGCCCCATGCGCGACGCGTCTGACGACAACGCCCCGGTCATCCCTCGGATCCCTCGGCCCAGATCACCGCTGGAGCCCATGCCCCGACCGCCCAAACCGCCGCAGCGGCCCCGCATCCCGCCGCCCACGCCGCCCGCTGAAAAGTAGCCGATTCCGCCCCTCGCGACGCACACGATCGGAGCCATCTTTTATGACCACGCCGCCCTCACCTGCCCAAGGCACTCCGGCAAGTTCGAAGGCACGCCCGGGAGAACTGCGAGCCCGGATCGCCGCAATGCTCGCCACCGATCCGAGCAGGTCGTTCACCGTGACTGAACTGGCCAACCAGCTTGGGCATTCCGGCGGTGCGGTCGGCAACGCGCTGGAGACCCTCGTCGCCCGGGGGCAGGCCGACCGGATCGGCACCCAGCCCCGCACCTACCGGGCGACCGCCACCACGACCGCCGCTGCGGCACACCGCGCAGCCACCACACCACCCAGTCAAGGCAGCACCACCCCCAACTCAGCCCCGCCGACGACGGCAAAGCCGTACGCGACCCCGCCACCGGGAAGATCAGTACCGATCACACGGCCCAACGGTCAGCGCTACCACCCCAGAGCCTTGGCCAACCTGCCTGACGTGGAGGCACTGCGGCGGCTGCGCGACGCGAACGTCCCCGTCCTGCTCTACGGCCCCCCGGGCACGGGAAAGACCTCGCTGATCGAGGCGGCGTTCGGCGACTTGATCACGGTGGCCGGGGACGGCGACACCACGGTCGGCGACCTGATCGGCGAGTACACCCAAAACGCCAGCGGCGGCTATGAGTTTATCCACGGGCCCTTGGTCACGGCGATGCAAGAAGGCCGGGCCCTACTGCTGGATGACGCCACGTTGATCTCGCCAAAGGTTTTGGCCGCGCTGTATCCGGCGATGGACGGCCGCAGGCAGATCCAGGTCAAGGCCCACAAAGGCGAGACGATCACCGCCGCCGACGGCTTCTACGTGATCGCCGGTCACAACCCGGGCGTCCACGGCGCGATCCTCACCGAAGCCCTCGCCTCCCGGTTCAGCGTGCAGATCCAGGTGGGCTCCGACTACGACCTGGCCGCCGCCTTGAAAATCAACGGCACAGCGGTACGCATCGCCCGCAACATCGCCACCCGCCAACAGACCGGCGAGGTCGGCTGGGCCCCACAACTGCGCGAACTGATCGCCTTCCAAAAGATCGCCGACGTGCTCGGAACCGAGGCCGCCTTCGCCAACCTGGTCGGCATCGCACCGGTAGAGGACCGCGACACGATCGCCGAGATCGTCACCAAAGCCACCGGCAAACCCGTCACCGCCCTCACCCTCGGCCGCCAACTCTGACACCGGCCACACCACACCCCCGGCCACCGGCTGACACCTCAACGAAAGCGACACCGATCTGCCATGCCCGCGTACACCCACATCCACCACGCCCCGCCGCCGGTGAGCGAGACAGAGCTGGCCACCGCCCGCTGGGAGGACGACGGCGGCCCGGCCATCGAACCCCGCTCAACGTCACAGGCCAAGCACTGGCTGCGCATCTCGGCAGCGCTGACCGAGCGACTCCCCGACCTCGCAGGACGCGGCGACGTGATCGTCACCTGCGAGGCAGACGGCACCCTCTCCGGAGCCCCCGCCGCGTTCTTCCCGGACCTGGCCACGATCGAGATCGACACCACCGTCTTCGCCCCGCACCACCCCGCCACCCTCGACCCCAACCGGCCCGGGGACGAGGAACGCTACCCGGCAGCCTGGGGAGCACTCGTGCACGAGGCCGCACACGCCGCCCACAGCACCTGGACCACCCCACCAACTTTGCGCGGGACGGCGGTTGATACGGCGGCGCAGTTGCTGGAGGAGTCCCGGGCCGAACGCGCCCATCTCGCCCGACGCCCCGCAGACCGCCGATTTCTCCGGGCAACCGTCGGCACCCTGGTCATGCCGGACTTCACCGACCAGGCACCGGCCGATGCCTGGCAGGCCGCCTGCGCCGCAGCACTGATCCTCGCCCGCCGCGACGCCGGAATCCTCGATGCGGACGAGACCAAACCCGTCGAGGACACCGTCACCAGCATCCTCGGCGAAGACCTCCTGGCCACCCTCGCCGCCATCTGGCAAGCCGCCCACCACACCGCCGACAACGACGGGACGGCGATGCTGGAACATGCCCGCGCCTGGTGCACCGCACTGGGCGCGGACCCCGACCAGCCCGAAGCCACCCCCACACCCGACAGCGGACAAGTGGGCGTGCTGGCCGGGGCGATCGGCAAGGTCGTTGGAGGCGTGGCTGCGCACGAGGCCGTGCTGGCTGCCGCGCAGGCGGCGATCGCAGCCGCAGCTTCCGCCCGCCGAAAAGCGAAGGCCACCAAGGGGGGGCACGAGCGGCAAGCCGCCCAGATCGCTGCCCGCGTCTTTGCACCCGGCGCGCGACCCTTCACGCCCGGACAGCCACATCCCAGCTCGCGCACCCGCTCGCCGATCACCGGCACCCGCCCCCCAACCCCGGCTGAGAAGGCAGCTGCCGGACAACTGGCCCGTGCGTTGCGGGCCGCCGCCTACCGCGAACGAACCGAGACCGTCACCGCCTCGGCCGCCCCGCCCGGACGCCTGAACATGCGCGGCGCCCTCGCGCGCGACGCGCAAAAGGCGGCAGGCGCCACTCCGACCGCGCTGCCCTGGATCCACACCCAGCGCCGCCCAACCCCCAGCCCACCGCTGCGAGTCGGGATCGCGGTCGATGTCTCCGGATCGATGAAGGCCGCCACCAGCCCGATCGCCTCGGCCGCCTGGATCGTCGCCAAAGCCACGGCGCTCACCGACCCCGACTCACGCGCCGCCACCATCGCCTACGACACCTCACTCACCGCGATCACCGCACCCGGCCGCACCCCGAACCAGGTCACCGAGTTCACCGCAAAGGGCGGCGGCCACAGCCTCGCCGAGGCCACCGACGCCCTGTCGGCTGGGCTAGGCCTGACGGCACCAGGGGCGGGGCGACTGCTGGTGATCGCCTCCGACGGCAAGTACACCGCAGAGCAGGCAGCGAGAGCCACCGACCGCATCCATGCCCTGCGTGACGCCGGATGCGCGGTGCTGTGGCTGGCCTTCGCCCCCGCCCCCCGGCCGCTGCCCGGCACCACCCTGCTCGAACTGGCCGACCCAGCCTGCGCCGCCGCCGCGATCGCCAAGGCCGCGACCACCGCAATCACCACCACCCGCTAACCCCACTCTCCACGAATGAGGAGACCGGCATGCCTGTATCCCCCAAGACCCTCCACGCCATGTGGCGGGCCTGGAAACCGACCAGATCATCCGCGTGACCGCCCGCCATAGCACACCACTCCACGCCTTCGACGGCCATCTCCTCGGGGTGAGTACCGAAGGGCTCCACGTGCTGGCGTACGACGACGGCGAGATGCACTGGGTCGATGCCGAGTGCGTCGAACACGCCGAAGTCCGCTAGCCATCCAACAGGCCCAATCGCAGCCACGGATGGGACGTCGCTGACTTGATGCACGCCGGGCACCGCCTGCACGGCATCACGCTCCCGAGACACCCCGGACCGCGCCGCCGACCACCACCGCCCGCAAAGCCCGGCGACCCGCCGCCCACATACCGCCTCAGCCCGTGGCTGAGGGCGGGCACCGGCCCCGCAATCCACGCCAATCGCCTCCACCCCGACCCAAAGGAGATGTTCATGAACAGCCCACGGCCCGTACGGTCGTTTGAACAGTGGTACGCGTCGCTGCCGAAGGTGACACCGCGCTACCTGGCGGGAAACCACGGCTGTTACGGCACACCAGGCCTGGCCCCACTGGAGGAGGCCGGGTGGCCGCACTTGGCCGACGAGCTCGGCACCAGCCGGTACTTCGCCGCCGACGGACGGCGGTGCGTCACGTTCCGCCCTGACGAACAGCACCTCCTCGAGTGCGCGTTGCACCCCCTGTGGGAGGCATGGGCGCGCCCGGACGGCCTGCGCAGCCCGGCCTGGATCGCGCAGTTCACCACCGACACCCCACCCGAGATCATCGGCGGCTTCACCGCAGCACTCGCCGCCGACCACACCACGCCACAGGGCACACCGCACTACCTGACCAGCCCCGGCGAACACGAGCACGCCCTCCACCCCTTGGCCGCAGCCGGGTGGCAGCCCGCCCACCGCGCAGAGCAGTGGGGCTTCCGCGCCCCAGACCGACAAGCCGAAGCCCACTACCGCCCCGCACACGAACGCCGCCACCCGTTCGAAGAGCTGCGGTGCGGACCGGTATGGATCATCGCCGCCCAGCCGCGCACCAGCCCATTCGCCTTGTGGCGGGCGACCCTCACCTCCGCCACTCCCGCCCACCTGATCGCCGCATTCCTGACCGCACTCGCCGAACCGACAGGGCTGCCCCGCGACCCCGATGACCTCCCCGACACGCTGCGCGACCACCTCACCCTCACCTGACCCGCACAGCGCACCGCTCCCGGCACCGCCACGCAGGCTTGGCACGCCCCCAGACGCACGTCAACTGATTGCCTGTCACCCCCGGAGGAGTTGCACCCATGCACCCGGAACCGCACGCCCGTGCCCGGCATTTGATCGCACCCCGCTACCTCGCGGGCCCCAGCACGTCCGCCACGCAGCACGTGGTGGACACCCTGCACCGGGCCGGATGGACCACCACCCGAAACCGCACTTCCACGCTCTACACCTCGCCCGACAAACTGCGCCACGCCACCTTCCATGCCAAAGGCGCCAGGAGGCTCCTGGGCGGCCCGCTCATCGGGTGGGAGTTCGCCGCCCGAGGAGAACCAGACAAAGCGCTGGTATGGACGGCCGCGTTCACCCCGGCAACCCCACCGGAAATCGTCGCCGACTTCGCCCACGCCCTCGCCAACGACACCTCACACGACACGGGTAGCACCCCGCACTTCCTTCAACGCCCCAGCCAACCAGAGGCCGCCCGCAAGCCGTTGGCAGACGCGGGATGGATCCGCGACGTCGACGACGCCGACACCGCTTGGTACGCCCCCACCGACCAAGCCGTCGTCGTCGGCACCTCAAGGCCCCAACCAGACAGCCGCAACTGGCTCGCAGCAGTGCGGGAGGCCACCAGCTTGGACGTGCTGTGGCTGGCCGTACTCACCCCCACCACCCCCGACTCGCTGATCACAGCCCTCTGTCTCGCGATCACAGACCCCGAACCCGTCACCAGGACCAACACCCCCGCGCCCAACCTCGGCCCCGTCACCATCACCCCGCTGCACTGACGCCTCCTCCAGCACACCGGGCACAGCGTCTGACGCGCCCAACCAACCTCACCGAGCTGAGGCCGCCCCCCGCACCCGCTCCCGCCCCGCCGGGGGCGGCACCGGTCCCACCACCGGCGCTCCGCACTAACGCAAGGAAGACCATGAACGGCAAGGACATCATCGAGTCCCTGGAATCCGGCGACATCGGCCCGAACGAACCCGTGGTGGCCTTCGGCAAGCTCCAATGCCGCAGCTGCCTGTCACAGAGTGACTGGTTCCGCACGGACGACAACACGCCGCACTCCCCGTGGGATGCCAAGCACACGGAACACACCGGCCACAGCCGGTACTACCTCTGGACCGTCACACGGCAGACGGCACAGGTATTCAACCTGGGGAAGCCGAGCCGGAGGTAAGGCGGGGACCGGTGATGCCTGACCCGAAGTTCCCAGCCAATAGCCCGGGCACTCAAAAGCCCACCGCGAGCCCCCAGCTCGCCACCGTCCACGCCTCAACAAACGGCCCGATGCGACAACTGGCCTGGGGGCGCTGCTCCGCAGTGCGACCGATGAGACCCAATAAGGAAGGAAGGCAGGCTCGATGAGCATCAACGATGACGTGGAAGACGAGAACGAGGAAGCCAACGAGGTGGCCGACCCGGTCACTGGCCAGATCCGCGTGTGCGCTTTTCCCTGTCCCACGTGCGTGTTCCACCCGGGAAACCTAATGAACCTACTCCCAGGTCGGCTGTCGAACATGATGCGCGAAACCGCGCGAAGAGCTCATAACGCGATCTTGTGGAGTTCGGCTGGTCGGCCGTGACGTTGGCGGTGTTCCGCCTGTTTGTGGGGGTGTGGGGAACAGGCCGTGGATCGTGGATGACGAGTTGTGGCGCTGATCGAGCCGTTGTTGCCGCCTTGGCTCAGGAGGCGCCCGGCCCTCGGCCGCTGGACGACCGGCTGTGCCTGCAGGGCATCCTGTACGTGCTCTACGGCGACGTCAGCTGGCAACTGCTGCCACGGGAAGGGCACCCGCTCGAGGTCATCACTACGATGTCACCCAGACGCTGGCGCTCGTGGAGGGCATCCCGCCCGTGGCCGGGAAGCCCGGCCGGCCCCGTAGGCGGTCCGACGCCCTCCTCGGAGACAAGGGATATGACAGCAATTCCAACCGCCGCGAGCTCCGCAAGCGACACATCCTGCCGGTGATCTCCCGCAAGGGCGCCCCGAGCATCAAGGGCCTGGGCAAGCTCCGCTACGTCGTCGAGCAGACCTTCTCGTTGCTGCACCACTTCAAATGCCTGGCCGTCGGCTGGGAAAGACGCCTTGACCTGCACGACGCGCTTGTCTCCCTCGCCTGCGGCCTCATCTGCTGGCGACGCCTCCCCAAGCATCGGCCGTGATTTCATCACCGCTTATTATATCAGGGAATTGACGTTAATTCACGTGGAATGGATGGGTGAAAATGGCCGTTTGATTCGCTAGTCTTTGCGGCCATGGTTGAACGCGAAGAATTGATTGTCAGGTCCAATGAACTGCAACTGTGGACTGAGCGGTTCGGTGGCCCGAACGACCCGGCGGTGCTGCTCATCATGGGCACCTCCGCGCAGGGCATCGGATGGCCGGATGAGCTTGTGAAGGCGATCGTGGCCGGTGGACGACAGGTCATCCGCTTCGATCACCGGGACACCGGCCGGTCTACCTGCGTGGATTTCGCGACCACTCCGTACACGCTGGCGGACATCGCATCCGATGTGACGGCAGTGCTTGACGGTCATGGACTCACCGCCGCACACATCGTCGGAGCGTCCCTCGGTGGGGCGGTCGCCCAGTGGCTGGCCGTACATCGCCCTGAGCGCGTGCTGACGCTCACCTCGATCATGTCCGGCCCGATGGGCTGTGACGCGGGACCCGCCTGGGCGCGTGCCATGACCGGCCAAGCCCCCGACCCCGACGATCTGCCGCCGCCTGCGCCCAGCTTCCTGCGGCACCTGGCGCACCGGGCGACGTTGCCCCAGGCCACCCGGGACGAGCATGTCGCTGCGAACCTGGAGACCTGGCGCGTACTGAACGGTGACGTCCTGCCCTTCGACGAGGTTGCCGCTCGCCGTTTCGTCGAAGCCTCCTACGACCGGGCAACTGATCGCGCCGCGGCCCTCAACCACGACCTGGCCGGACGCCGCATGACCGACGACCGACGTGCCCCTCTGTCCTCGATCAAGGCCCCGACACTCGTCATCCATGGCACCGAAGACCCCCTGCGCCCGCTGCCTCACGGCGAGGCTCTCGCCGAGCAGATCCCGCACGCCCGCCTGCAGGTGATTTCCGGCATGGGACATGCGTTCTTCTCCCCGGAACTGCCTCGACAGATCGGTGAAATCATCCTCAAGCACACCGCGTCCGCGTGAACGCATCGAACTCAGCCAAGCCCAATCAGCTACACAACTGAGATCGTGTTACGAGCTCAAAACGAGGGCCGCATGTTTGCCACAAGACCCTGGGCACGGGCGCGGCGGCTATCTGCCGCGGATTTGCCGACGCCGACCGGGGCACAAGCCTTGCCTGCGGTTCGGACGCGCGCTGGGCACTCTCCGCGAGGTCGCACCACCCGGGACACACGCCGCACCGCCCCGGTGACCTGTCTGGATTCCGTCCGATCGGCACCGCAAAGGGACGGAGGCTGAGGGTCAGAGGAGATTCAGGCCCCATGTCTGCAGGGCATAGGGCCGTCCCTTCTCCTCCCCCTTGATCAGCGGCACGTCGATCAGACTGAAGCCCGCCTTGGTGGCCACGGCGACGCTGGCGGCGTTTTCGGCCTCCAGCTCCAGGACCACTTGTTCCACGCCCAACTGCTCGAAGGCATACGCAGCCATCACCCGCACCGCCCGCGCAGCCAGCCCCTGGCCGCGGTGCGCCGGGCCGACCGCGTAGCCGAGCTCTGCGCCCTCGGGGGCACGCCGCAGCATCACCTCGCCGAGCGGTGCGCGGCCGTCAACGGTGATGGCGAGCAGAATGGTTGTGCCCTCCGCCCGCAGCTGCCGGTCCCGGTCTAGTCGTGCTCGCGCGGCCGCTTCGTCGAAGGGTGAGACGATCGGCGTCCAGTACGCGATGTCGGGGTGGTCGAACAAATCCGGCATCGCGGCCAGGTCCGCTTCCGTCCAGTCGCGCAGGACGAGACCTTCCCCCGTGAGCTCGATCCGATCGGGAAAGGGCAACGTGGTGCTGCTCATGGTGAGGGACCTCCCTGGCCTGTTCAGGACAAGGCAGGATAACCGGGGACTCCCACAGCCGGCCGTGGTGGTGACCAACGCAAGACGGGCACGATCACACCTGAGCGCCCGCCACACCACCACGCTCCTGCGGGTCCTGCTCGTGCTGACATCAACGCCCTCTCCACGATGAACCGTATGCTCGACGGCGACCCCGTCTACGTGAAGATCACTCCCTAGTCACCACGCTGGAGCGACAAACATGGAGCCCATCGCGCAGTTCCGGACTGCGGCTCTACCAGATCGTGGCGTCATCCAGATCTACGATGCCGACGCCTACCTCGGAGACAGCAGCGCACTTGACGAGGCCGAGGCGAAGGTGGTCGCTGGCAACGGTTACCACCTCTACATCCTCAGCCTGCAGCCGGCCGTCGAGGTCGAAGTCGTCATCCGTGTCTGGGAAGCTGCCCAGGACCCGATCAAGGAAGCCGAGGGATGCGTCCCGGTGACCTTGGAATCGGAGACCGGCGTGCTCGTCGTCAACCAGTTCACACTGGGACCGGCCGGAACCATGGACCTGCCCAAGCCCGGTGTCTACGACGGACACGTCTCGTGGACCGCGCGGGAGGCCGTAGGCGCCTACTACGGCAGCACCATCGCGCAAGGCGCTGACGAGGAGTGGGGCCCGGACCAATTCGGGGAAGCCTGGCAACGATGCCCAGTCACTGAGCGATACATCCTTGATCTGTGGTTCGTCGGCGAGCCGGAACCCGTTGACGAGGACGACGAGTAGAGGAGGACTAACGGCGCTTCGTAGCGCCGTCCTCCCGTCGATCAGGAACGCGCCCTGCCAGTTGGGACGGTAGGGCGCGTTCTCTCGTTCGGATGCGGTGACGCTGCGACATCGCTGTGAGCAGGCCATAGGCTTTCCTCGTAGCCTCTGCCCTTGCATCACCGACTTGGTGAACCGGTCACCACGGCCGGTATGGGCCGCCGAGGCCTCGAGTCCCGACCGTCTGGCAGTGTCGGTCCAGCCCGCCCCGGGCTGAATCCGGCAGCCACAGGGCCCGCTACAGCTTGCGTACCTGGTTTCCTTCGTCGAGCAGCATCGCGAGTTTCGATCGAACAGCGCGACGACACAACTGAGGTTGCAAAAGGCTCAATGTGGTTTACCGGTTGGCCGCCGGTGTGGCGGGGTACCCGGAGCAGGCGCCGCTCCGGGTTGGGTATTGAGGGCGGTGGGTCGCGGGGCGGGCGGTGTTGAGGACTGCCCGGTTTATCCGCTTGGGTCAGGCCGCGCCGGATGTGTTGCCGCCGGTTACCGAGTGGAGGGTGAAGGTATCCGATTCTGCCGGAGCCGACAGGTCGACCGCGACGCCGTAGTTGGAGTAGTCGGTGGTCGAGGTGATCTTGGCGGTGTTCGTCTGTATCTGCTCCTGTGTCTTCACCGGGAGATTGTCGTTGTTGATCCAGAGGTCGATGTGGTCCTCGGCAGCGCCTTGTGCCGCGACTTCCTTCTGGAGGAACTTCACGTCATCGGGCGTCAGGCCTTGCTTGCTGGCAATTAGCTTGGCCAGGTTCAACGTGCCTGTGTAGTGGGTGGCGGCCGTCCCGCTTACGGTCTCCGGGCCCACTTTGTGCAGATCGCCACTGGCGATCAGCATCCGTACCTCCATGGCTGGGTTGGCCTGCCTGAGCTGGTCGGTCTCGGCCTTGCCGCCGTCACCTTGCGCGGCGAGGAGGGCGAGTGGTTCCTTGACCCAGTGCTTGCCGCCCACCTTGGCTACCTTCTGCGGGGGCACTTGCACGTACATGGCGTCGCTGCGGATCTCAATCCGCAAGGGTGGGACCGGCGTCGGAGCGGAAGACTTCACCGAGAACGTGACGTTGCCCTGCAGACCGTTGGTCCAGTCGTTGTCGCCCGCGATGCGCATCTCGTGCAAGGTGCCGACGGTGACGGTACGGTCTATTTCGGCCGAGTGCACCTTGGCCGTGGCGTCCTCAACCTTGAGCAGGTAGGCCATGGGTGAGACGGCGACCGGTGACGGTGACGAGGGTGCGTGCTTGCCCGTCGCTGAGACGGGTTTGCTGCCGCAGGCGGAGACCGTGCCCAAAGCCGCCGTGGCGGCCGCGACCGCCAGAACCTTACGGAATCGCATGCCACGCATGGTGCGCCCCCCATTTTCTGTTGTACGAGTAGTTGGATGTTCAAATGGTGGGGGCACAGTAGCGCATCGTGGAACTGGCCGGTCAGCGCCTCTGCTCGGCTTTGCTCGGTCGTCTCCTTGCGGACGAGAGCACCTTTCTTCGGGGTCGGCGCCGACTCCTACCGGACACACCGCAGCGCGTGAACCGATCCACCCAACCGGTCAAAGATCAATGGCAATCGGCCAAGGTTCCCTATGCCCAGGACATCCGTCCGCTCCCTGCGGTGCCGGGGTATCGAGCATTCCCCGGCTCGGGGGTGTCACAGGGTGTGTTACAGCTTGTGTACCTGGTCTCCTTCGTCGAGCAGCATCGCGAGTGTCGATCCCGAGTCCCAGTTGATGTTCAAGCGTGTGCCCAGCCGTTCGTCCGGCTGATATGCCGTCACAGTGCCTTGTTCACCGGGGCGTAGGTGGGTGTACGGATCGGTGGTGTGGACCAGGACAATCCGGTCTCCGGGCTGGTACATCGTGCGCCTCCTCACCGTCGCAGCCGCAAGGGGGCGGGGGGACCGTCCGCCTTTCGCGGTGGTTGTTGTAGTCATCGGTCGGGGTGGCGGACGTCTTGCGGCCTGCCACCCCGGCGGGTGTGTGGGATGGCTACTGTTCGATGCTTGTGCGTAGTTGGTACCGGCGCGGGTGGTCGTTGACCTGCCGGGCTTGTCCGTGCTTTTCGAGGGTGACGAGGGCGTTGGCGATGGCCCCGGAGCTCTTGCCGATGACGCGGCTGAGGGCGGTGGCGGTGAACTCCCCATCGGGGTGGGCCTGTAGGTGGTCCAGCACCATCTGGCGCAGCCCGCCGGGTGCGAGCCGCTGCTTGCTACCGCCGGTCACCACAGTCAGTTTCGGCGCTGCGGACTCCTCCCGGGCGGCCGAGGCGGATTCCGCCGTCTCACAAGGGGCATCTTCCGCAGTCGCGCTATCGATCTGAGCAGGCTCGGTGCTCTCCTTGGACCGGATGCTGGTCTCGGTCTCGGCGGGGGCTTCGTGCGCGCTGTCCTCGTCCGGGGCTGGGCTGGTGGGTGTGTCGGGTGCTGCCGTCGGGAGTTCCTGGCTGTCGTGTGGATCCGAGGTCTGAGCTTCGGGGGTGTTGGTGTGGAGCGGTGCGGGGTGGGTGGGGTACCAGTGGCTTGCGACGCGGCGGTTGCCGTCGGGTGTGCCGGGATCGCGGCGGACGCGGCCGTCCTTTTCCAGACGGGCGAGGGCTTTGGCAGCGGTGGAGCGTCCGATTCCGGTGGCTTCGGCGAGGGCGGCGGCGGTGGTTCCGGGCTGCTGGGTGAGGGCGTCCCACACGGTGGTGTGGGTGCCGGTGAGCGCTGTGGTGTCGGGTGCGGGCTTTTCGGCGGTGGGCTGTTGGTCGGTTTGGCCGGGCTGGGTGGTCATGGTGGGACCTCCACGAAGATCGGGGTGGCTGTGGTGGGGTCCCCGGCCGGGGTGCGGCGTGGTGCCGCTGGGTGCCGTCGGGTGCGTGCGCATCGCGGTGGTCCGGTCGGCGACGACCATGGAGCCGTGGATGCGCCGACAAGTCAAGCGGTCCAATGTGCCTGGTCAGGAGCGCGTTTGAGGAGCGCTCCCGTGGGTGCTCCTGGCGCCCGGGAGCGGTCCGGGGAGCGGGTGGTGAGTGGCGGTGGCGGTGCGGGTTTCGAGTTGGGTGCGCAGGGACTTGGCGCGGGGGTGCCCGATGCGTAGGGCCCGCTTGAGTTGGCGGATGCTCATCGGTCGTCCGGTGCGGGAGCGGTGTTCGGCGTCGAGCCGCAGTGCGCGGGCGAACACGCCGCCGTGTGCGGGATCACCACGATGGGTCGGGGAGGGCTGGCCGGGTAGGGCGGTTCCGGCCGGTTGTGGGCCGCGGCCGGCCGTACACGGCCCAACGTGCACCGGGTGCAGGGCAGTTGTGCCCGGGTGCGGGTGCGGGTGCGGGTGCGGGTGCGGGAGCGGGGGCGGCCCTGGCGGGATGGTGTCCGGGGTGGCCGTAGGGGAGACGGTGCTCGGGGGGAGCGGTGCGGGGGCGGGGTGCTCCTGCGGGTGGTCGTGCGGGGGCAGGGGAGGGGTGGTGATGCGGTGGCGGTAGGCGGCGACGGTCTCGGTGAGCAGGATCAGGAGCACCGGTGGCACCGTGTGCAGGAGCACTCCTGTGGGATCGGCGTGGCGTGGCCAGCCGATACGGTCGTCGGGCCAGATCGAGGTCCAGGTGTTCATCACCGTGGCGGTGCATCCGGTGAACCAGCGCAGGGCTGCGGACCAGCCCGGTGGTGGCACGCCCCAGGAGGCGAGGCGGGCGTCGGCGAGGAGCACCGTGGCCAGCGCCAGGACGACCATGGGGTCCAGGAGCGCCGCGGTCAGAGGGGGGATCTTGTGGGTGGTGGCGAAACCGGTGACGTTGACCGCGGTGAAGACGGCCGCCAAAACAGCGACGCTGGCCAACGCCCTGGTCAGCGCTCGCAGGAGCGCCTCGGCCTCTTGCCGACTCGGGCGGCTGTTCACGGGCGGGCCGATACTCGTACCGCGCCGAGGTATTGGTCCCCGGCGTAGCGGATGGGCTCCTCGCGGATGACTTCATGCGGGCGTGGGGCGTCGATCATGCGTCCTGCGCCTACGTAGAGCCCGACGTGGTGTACGTGGGTCGGTGTGCCGTAGAAGACGAGATCCCCGGGCCGCAGCGGTGTGCGGTCGGGGACGTGGGGTCCGGCGTTGTACTGGTCTTGGGCGACGCGCTGTAGGCGGATGCCGGCGGCGGCGTAGGCGGCTTGGGTCAGGCCCGAGCAATCGAAGCCGACGCTATCGTGAGTAGGGCCTTCTCCGCCCCAGATGTAGGGGCGGCCGAGCTGGGCGCGGGCGTACGCGATCGCGATGGCAGCTTGTGGAGTTGGGGCGTGGAACGCGCCGTCGGGGTTGGTGGGTTGGTCGCTGACCGCGTAGGTGGCGGCGGTGTGCAGCACGTCGTTGACGTAGGCGGTGTCGTGGTTGTAGGCGAAGATCGCGCCGCGTAGGTTGCGGCCATCTCGGGCCCCGTTGGTGCATAGCAGGCGGGCTGCTGCGTAGACGGCGTCGACTGGATCCCACGGGGTGGGCGGTGTCTTCCCGCCGGGCGGGACTGGGGTGGCGTAGGTGGCGAAGGTGCTGGGGAGGAATTGCATGGGGCCGACGGCTCCGGCGGTGGAGATCATGTGCGGGTTGCGGGCGTGGTCGGTCTCTGTCTTGCCGATCGCTGCGAGTACGGTCCACGGCAGGCCGGGGCAGGTAGCGGCGGCCTGCTGGTAGAGGGTCAGCATTCGGGCGGGGATGTCGGCGAGCGCTGCCCGGGTGGGCAGCAGCGTGGCACCGGTGGCTGTGATGCCGGAGGTGGTGCTGCCCGCGATGCCAGCGATCCCGACGACGGCGATGACCGCGAGGAACAGCAGCCCGGCGGTGGTGCCGACCGCTGCCTTGACGGCTGTCCCCATCAGCGGACACCGCCGTCGGGCGGTAGCGGAGTGATGGGCCGCCACGGCCGTGTGTCTGCCTCGCCCGGGGACAGGGCTGGGTCTTGCGTGGTCAACGCCGGGGTGAGGCCTGGCCAGTGGGCGGCGAGGGCGGCCAGCGGGAGCCTGCCGCCCGCCGTGTCACCCAGCGGCAGCCAGACGGGTCCGGCCAGCCCAGCAGGGGACATGAGGTCGGCGCTGGTGGTGGCGACGGGCAGCTGCGCCTGGTGGGCGGTGTCGGTGAGCCGGGTGCGCAGGGCTGCTTCCCGGCGGGTGGTGCTGGTGTGGATCAACAGGGCGGTGCGGGTGCCGGTGGTGGCGGCGAGGCTGGCGTAGCCGGGGAGTTTGGCCTCGAGCCGGGCGAGGGGGCGTTCGGTGCCGGTGTCGTATTCGAAGAAGAATGGCACCATGGTCGGGCCGCTTTGCCAGTGTGCGTAGGCATCGGGGCGGATCCAGTCACCCCACAGTCGTTTCGCCGAGCGGGGGGAGAGCCACAGCGCCAGGTGCTCGTTGCTGCGTTGGCGGTGGGTGGCGGCGAGGGTGACGAGGTGGGTGTTGACGTCGAGGTCGTGGTCGAGGGTGGGGGAGAAGGCGGTGCGGGCGCACAGGTCCTTGCGCCAGCCGATCGAGGCCAGGTCGGTGCCGCGGGTGGCGGCCAGTACTTCGGCTCCGGTGCGGCCGAGGGTGTAGTGCTCGGGGGCGGAGCCGGTCTGCAAAAGGGGCCGGAAGGAGTCCACGACGCCGAGGAAGTACAGGTCGCGTAGGCGGCGGTTGGCGCAGCGGTGGCTGGTGAACGCCAACGCGCTGATGTGGTGGGAGGTGAGGACTCGGTGCTCGTGGAGCATGGCGGTCAGCCAGAGGTCGCGTGGGGTGAGTCGGGCGGCGAGGGTGGCCAGGTCGGTGCGGGCCCGGAGTGGGTGGTTGGGGCGGCGGCGACTGGTGGCGGCACGCGGCACGTATGCCGAGCGAGAGTGAGTGGCGAAGCGGTGGGCAGCGGGCATGGCAAAACCCCTGTTTTCGGTGGGCAGTGCGACGGGGTGGCTACAGCGGTAGGTAGGGGGAGCGGGAGGTGGTGGCGCCGACGCGGGCTGCGGCTGCTGCCCGCAAGTGCGCTGAGCGGCCGGGCACTGGCGGTGGCAGGGGGCGGGTGGTGAGGGTGAAGGCGGCGGTCTCCGAGCCGTCTGCGAGCAGGTGGGCGGCAGCCTGGTAGGGGCCGAGGTGGGCGAGGTCGTGGGCGGCCATGGTGGGCAGGGTGTGGCGTTCGAGGGCGTGGGCGTCTTCGGGGGAGGCATTGAAGAAGACCTTGTTACGAGCGTTGGCGGAGATGCCCTCGCGTAGGTCACGGGGGAGTTGGGCGAGGTGCTGGTGGGCCAGGGTGAGGGAGAGCCGGTGTCCGCGGGCCTCGGCCAGCATGTCCTCCAACGGGTAGGGGATCGTGAGGAAGTTGTGGCATTCGTCCAGGAACAAAGCCGCGTCGATGCGGGTGTGTTCGGGGGTGCGGGCGCGGGCTGCTGCGGCCTGCCACGTCTTCGCCACCACGAAGGAGCCCAGCAGACGGGCGGTCTCCTCACCGAGCGCGCCCTTGGGCAGGCGGGCCAGCAGAATGCCGCCGTCGAGGACATCGTCGAGGTGGAAGGTCGACTTGCCGCCGGCGATAGCGCGGCGGGGGTAGGAGCGTAGGAGGAAAGCACGGAGCTTGTTCATCACCGGGCCGACCACCGCTGCCCGTGACGGCTCGGACAAGCTCTCGTACCAGGCCCAAAAGCCGCGCAGGACGGGGTCTTTGATGCCGGGCAGGATCCGCAGCCGGTAGGCGGACTCGCCCAGCAGCCGGGGGATGTCGGCGAGCGTGACGATCTGATGGCTCTTGCGGGCGTGCAGCAGCAGCGTCAGGCAGGCGGCGCGCATCACGTCGTCGGTGCGCGGGCCCCAGAACGCGGAGAAGATGCGGCGGAAGATGCCGGTGATGTTGTCGACGACGACGTCGATGTCCTCGCCTTCCAGCACGTTCAGGCACGGCGGGGCATGGGGGTCGTCGGGATCGAGGAGCACCAGCCGGTCCGCGCACTGCTCGGGTAGCCGCTGCAGCAGGTCGGTGACGAGGTCGCCCTTGGGGTCGACGACGATCGCCCCGCGGCCCGCTGCGACATCGTCGAGGACCATGTTGGCGATCAGCGTGGACTTGCCCGACCCGGTCGCGCCCATAACGTGCAGGTGGTGTCGGGCGTCGGCGACCTTCAGGCCGACGCCGCGGCGTCGGCCGGTATCGGTCTGCCCGAGCGGCTTGACCCCGGCGCCGGGTGTCGGGATGGCCGGTGGCGGGAGTACGGAGCGGGCTCCGGCCCGTGCGAGGCCGGGGGCGTCGGCGTCGACGGGCAGGTGAGCCAAGGCTGCCAGTTCCGGTACGGACAGCAGATTCCCGCGACGCGGAAACCACCGGCCCGACACCACCTCATCCGCCTGGAAGAGCCGGGCTCGGGCCAACCAGTTGCGGGCCGCGAACAACGAGAACGCCGAAGCGAGGGCGTGCGCCCGGCCGCGGAGCCGGGCCTGCGGGTTGCCGGTGTCGGGGCAGAGAGTGACCGCGTAGCGGATGTCGACTTCCCATTGTGGGCCGGTGAGTTTGGTGACGGTCTGCCGAACTTCGGCGCCGTGGGATGGGTCCAGCGAGGTGACATGGGTGCGCTGCGGGGCGTGGGTGATCAGGTCGAAGATCGCGCTGAGCCGCCGTGGATTCGCGCCCGCCTTCAACCGCCGTGCCGCGCGGCGGGCGCGGCGCAGGCGGGCTCCGGTGGCGGGACGGGCGAGGATCTGTACCACCGCGGCTTCGCCCGTGTCCATGCCGGTGGCGGCCTGCAGCAGGGCGCGCAGCGGGTCGGTGTCGTGATCGGTGCGCAGTGGCAGCACCTCGGGCCGGGCCAACCGCAACCTGCCCGCCGTGCTGATATGCCCACGGGGGATCGGCGGTGGTGGTTCGGTCAGGCGGGTGTGGGCGCCGGGCCAGGCGGCCTCAACCGCTCGGCGTGCCAGCGCGGTCGGCACGGCCTGGGGCAGCCACAGGCGCACGGTGAGCCCGTCGCTGTTCCAGGCGTACTCGAACGCCAGGTGCGGTTGGCCGCTGGTCATGCGCCGCCACCAGGGGCGTAGCAGCCCTGCGAGTTGGCTCCACAGCACCTGGCCGCCGTGTTCGGCGACCTTGGGTGGGGCGAGGATCGTGATACAGCGCGCCGAGTCGGCCAGGGCGGTGTTACGCCTTCGGTGCCATCCGGCGCGCCCCACGGGGATGGCGGTGGCGATGAGGAGCACGCCGGGGGTCAGCCACGGCCAGGCGGTGGCGGCGAAGCCGGTGATGGTGTGGGCGAGCTCGGTCCACACCGCTTCGGGGTCGGTGAGGTAGCGGCCCAAAAGCCCGCCAACCGGGGTGGGCGCCATCGGGCCGGTCACCGGACGTCCTGCAGGGCGGGTGTGGGGGTGTCGTCGTACGGGTCGAGGGCATCGACATCGGGGCTAGTGGTGCTGGTTTCGCAGGTGGCGGCGAGTTCGGCCGGGTCAGTGGTGACGACCTGATGCTCCGACGGAGAGGCAACTGCATAGAACGCTGCTTTATGGCGCCCGGCGAGCAGCAGCGCGGAACCTCGTTCGGCCGTGAGCAAGAACTCTTGTTCACCACGGGATAGATGAAAGGCGGAGGCGACCTGGTCGATGGCCTGTGGGGCTTGCCGCAGCAGGATCTGTGTGGCGGCGTTCGCCACGATTGCCCGCCCGAGCTCGCTGGACAGGACGTCGTCAGCGTCTTGGGTGACCACCGCGAGCCCAGCCCAGTACTTGCGGGCGGCCTTGGCCATCCGGAACAAGAACCTTGCCCCGTCGCCGTGGCGCATCAACAACCACGCCTCATCCACCACGACCAGACGCCTGCGCCGCTGCTTAGCGTCAGCGACCTGCCGCCAGATCGCATCCAACGCCAACAGCATGGCGGCGGTAACCACTTCGGCTGGCAGCTGGCGTAGGGAGAAGACGACCAGATGGCCGCGCGGCGGCGTGGTCGTGGGGCCGTCGAAGAGACCGGCGTGGCTGCCGGTGATATACGGGGCCAGGCGGTCGGCCAGCCCGATCCCCTGCGCGCCGTGCTCGCGCAGCACCACGGCGAGGTCACCCAGCAGTGGTGCCGGGCGGTTCCAGGTGCGTGGATCGCCGGTGATCCCGGCGCGTTCGTAGGTGGTCAGGATCGCGGCATCCAGCACGGCTCTCTCGCTCGAGGCCAGCTCGGCGCCCAGCAGGACGGTCAGGAAGGTGTGCAGGAACAGCGCGCGCCGGGTCAGCACATCGCGGCTGTTGTGGGCGCCTTCGGGCAGGTCGAAGGGGTTCAGCCGCACCCCGGGTGCGCCGAGCCGGATCACGGTGCCGCCGACCTGCTCGGCGAGGCGGAGGTATTCGTCTTCCGGGTCGATGACGAGGGCTTCGGTGCCGGTGAACAGCTGTCGCAGCAGCTCGAGTTTGGTCAGGTAGGACTTGCCCGCCCCCGAGCGGGCCAGGGTGATGGAGTTGTAGTTGTCCTGGGCGAACCGGTCCCACAACAGCAACGAGGAGCTGGCCGCATTGACGCCGTACAACACCGGCGAGTCGGAGGGGGTTTGGTCGGCGGCGGGCAGGTCGGGGGAGGTGAAGGGGAAGCAGGCGGCGAGTGCTGCGGTGTCGAAGGTGCGGCGTACTTTGAGGGTGTCGATGCCGAAGGGGAGGGTGGCGATCCATCCGGGCAGGGCTCGGAAGGTGGCCGGTGCGGTGGTGATGAGCAGGGATTCAGCGATCGCCCGGACCGAGGCGACCTGCTCGGCGAGGCTTTCCTCATCGCCAGCGTGGATGGTCAGGTACAGGCCGACGTGGAAGAGTTTTCCTTCGCCGCGGGCGATTCGGTAGGCGAGTTCGGCGGCATCGGCGGCTGCGGCTTCGGTGTCGGGGTCATCCAGCTTGCCCTTGTCGAATCCGGTGCGTCGTCCGGACTCCAGCCGGGCTCGCTGCTTACGCAAGGATGCGGCGGCTACGGTGGTGGGGATCGGTTCGATGTGCAGCGCCACGTCCAGACGGCCGGGGTAGGTCAACAACGGTTGCAGCCAGCCGGGGTGGACCTCGGCCGGGTAGCCGGTGACGACCAGCGTCGCCGCGAGATGACCGCCAACCTGCAGATACCGGGCCCGCACTTCCACGGCCTCTGGCCCCAGCCCGGCGAGCAACTCACGGCCCGAGACAACAGGTTGCTCTGCGCGCTCGCGGTGCCGCTTGATCAGCGCATGGATGGCCATACCCTTCCTTCTCCTTGTGCCTGGCCGGCTGTGATGTGCTCAGTGGTCTCGGGGGAGGTGGCCTCGGTGATGGCTGCCGCGGTCTGACCCGGGTCCAGGGCGGTCGTGGTGATCTCAGCGGCGGCCAGCGCCCGGGTGGCCTCCGTGATGCGGTGTCTGACCCGGGCCGCAGCGGCGCTGGCGCGGCTGGTTGCGGGGTCGGGCTCGCGCACGACCAGCAGGGCTTGGCGGGTCAGCAGATCGCTGTGGGCCGCGAGGTCGTGCAAGAAGGTGGCGTGGGCGAGCGCCGCGTGCTCCAGAGCAGGGTGCGGCAAGGCCGGCGCGGTCTGAGCGAGCTGGTCGACCAGGGGATGGATGTTCAGCCGATGGGCGCGGATGAGGATCTGCGCTGGTCCGGTCAGGGAGTTCAGCCACCGCGCGAACGCGCCGGTCAGGGCCTGCTGCTCGGCTCCGGTTCGCAGGTCGAAGTTGACGGTCGAACAGGACGCCACCGCCGCGTACCCGTCCCGGCCCAGATCCACCACACCTGAGTCGAGGACCTGCTGGCACGGCATCCGCAACACCGCAGGCGTCGGCCCCACCCGGGCCGCAAGCTCTTGCGGCACGACGTCGGGAAGGCCAGGGACGCCCTCAGGAGCGTGGAGGCGCCGCTTAGGGGAGCGCCGATACGCGAGCGCGGCTAGGGCGAAGCGGTCCATGCCGATCCCGTCGCGGCGCCCGAGCGACACGGCGGTCATCACCGCGGCGATCGGTGCCACCAACGCCACGTAGACGAGCGGGGCAAGAAACGGACGGGTGGCCACGTAGCCGAGCCACAAGGCTCCTGCGGTACCGGTAAGGATCGCGGACTGACGTGCGGTCAGGGGGCCGAGGATGCGGTCAGGGCATCCGATGTCAGCGGGAATCCGGGTGGAGTACGAAACCTCATCGTTCTCGGTACGGTCGCGCGTCATGTATTCACCTCCTGCGGCGCGGAGTCGAGAGCCCTTCCAGGGGGAGGCGCATCTGCATCGGTCGTGGCGGGCGCAGACGACTTCGCTCGACGCGGATCGGCAGCGCCGTCTGCCGCCCCCGTGCGCCCTGTGGCGGTGCCATGGATGCTGGCGGCGGCGCGGTGCTGGCGCGCGGATGGCGGGTGGCGGTGATCGGCAGCCACGTCTGTACCGGGCGAGCAGGCCGTCCCGGGGTTTTCGTGGCGGGAATGGGCAGCGTCAACTGCTGCCTGCGCCGGGCCGCGGCCGGATGCGGTACCCCGCCCGACGGGGGCGGGGTCGAGTCGCGAGGGCTTGAAGTGCCCGGGGGCGATGGGGACTGCACGGTGGTGCCTCCTGAAGTCGGTGTCGCACCGCCCGGACCATGTGGCGTGGGCGGACCGATAGATGGCAAGGCGGGGGGAGGGCAAGTGCCGGGGCCCGGACCTGCCGTGCCCGGTGTGCCTCGCCCGGCCGGGCCGCCAGGGCCGGGGCGCGGGCCTGGACGGTTGCCGGATCCCGGCGGTGCCGACCCTGGGCCGGGACGGGCGGGCGGGGTACGGGCAGGTCTCATGCCGCGGAAAGCGCCGCGCATGACGTAGGCCAGGGCGACCGATCGCAGGATCCGAAGCGGCAGTGGCATGCTGGGCATGGTGATGGGGGTGGAGCGGAAGACGACGCGGGCGGTCCAGCCGGGAATCTTCACCAGCACCCAGAACAGGCACAATCCGGCCAGCAGGTTGCTCAACTGCGACGGGTTGGGAACACCCCAGATGGTGTTGTCGGGGGTGAAGTACAGCTTCAGTCCAACGACGAAGACGGTGGACTGGGCGAGTTGGATGACCAGGCACCCGGCGATCGCGCGCCACCACAGGCGGGCGATGCCGTCAGTGACCGGCAGCGCGTGGCACGACAACGCCAGCGGCGCACACGCGGCCAGGACCGCGACCAGCGCGACGCGCACCGTGTAGCCGACCAATACCCCGAAGATCAAGGCAAGCACGATCAGGCCGAGGATCAGCCCGTACAGCGCCCCGCTGGACGGCAGGAGCACCTGGCCGATCAACTGCTGAGCGACGCCCTTGCCGGACACGGTGGTGCTGCCCAAGATCGCCTGAGAGGCGGCGTTCGCCAGCTCGATGGCTTTGCCGAGGATGGCCAGTGAACTGGCCGCGGCGGCCAGGCCGATGACCAGGCGGGGTGCGATCTGCTTGAGCGTGTAGCGGGTCTGCACGGTCTCGTGCCCCATGACCAGGATCCCGCCGATCAGGATGAACAGCACATATGCGGCGCCGGCGGTGGCTAATGAGGTGGTCCACAACTCGACCAGGGCCGGATTGCCAGTCACATCCGGTGTGGCCAGCAGCGTGTCGCTCAACAGCGCGAACAGGGGCTTTTCCGCCTGCTCGATGAGCGCCCCCAGCAATGAGGCGATCGCATCCGAGACCATCTTCGGCACATCGAACAGATCCCCGACCCACCCCCAACCCCTCACGCCAGGACCCGGGTACGGGCCGGGAGACGGCGACGGGCCCGGGGAGGGCTCAGGCAGCTGGTGCTCGTGGTTGCCGGGCGGTTGGGGTAGCGAGGTGGCGGGTGGTGTCAGCCCCGGTGACGGCTGTACGGGGGCTGGGGCTGGTGCGGCGGTTGCGGGGCCGCCGACGGGGCGGGGCTGGGGCTGGGGGTCGGTTGGGGCGCTGGCTGGTGCTGCGGCAGCGGCCCGGGGTAGCTCGCCATCGACGGCGACAGCGACGGTGATGGCGAGGAAGACTGCGAGGAGCAGTCTGGGCCCCGCGGTGCGATGTGTGGTCACGGGGCACCGACGAGGGACTTGAGAACTTCGACGATGACCGGCGCGAGCGCCGCCAAGCCATAACCAGTGGCCGCCGCCCTCAAGGCGCGCTTGGCGGACTCGACTTCCCCCGGGTCACCGCCGGCCATCAGGTACCGCAGGCCCCCAACGGTCAAGAACAGGGTGGCAAGTCCCGCGAGCAGCCCCACGAGCCAGTTCCGCAGGTTGCCGATGACCTGCGGGATCGTGTCAGCTGCGGTTGCGGGGTCTGCGGCGAGGAAGAGCGTCACGCACGCCGCGATGGTTGGGCCGAGGAAGATGTGGCCCTGCCGGAGCGGGCGAGGGGCGGTTGGGTGTTGGCCTGGTGGCGACATGCGGGACCTCCGGCACGACGAAGCAGACGAGCGAAGCGGCAAGGGGCGTCCAGGCTCCTGGGGCCCGAGCGCGAGGGCTCTGCGGCGCGGCACCTCCCTTTGGGGTGTGCGGCACAAGGGCCTTGCTCGGGTGTCAGCGCGAGATGGTGCGCTCGGGCCCACAGGAGTTGCCTGGCCAGCGAGGTGAGGGACCGTCAACGGCGTGGGGCCGGCGAAGTGCCTCACTATCTATGGACGGATTCGGGCCGATCAGTGCCAGCCCGTCACCTCTGCGGCGGAATGGAGACCCGATGGCGCAGGGCCTCACCCAGGCTCTTCTCGGCAGCAGCGCGCTGCCTAAAGATCGTTCGCCTGCTCACCCCTCGCTCCATGGCCATGTCATCAACCGAGGTCAGGTCCAGCCGGGTACGGGCGATCAGGTCGGCCTCGTCGGGCGTGACGATCTGATCGCGCACGGCCTGCCACAACACGGTGTACTCATCGCCGCATGACCCAGCGGAGGGCAGGGCCGGGGTGATGGGCGGCAGGTCGGTGGTGACTACCCGGACGCGGCGCGGACGGTCTGCCCGGATCAGATGGTGGGCGGCGCGATCGGCCGCCCGCAGCAGGCGGCGTGCCAGGAGCGGGTCGCCCAGCTCCACGTCCGCGAGTTCGGCCACCAGTCCCGCCAGGGCCTCCTGCTCGATCTCACCGCGGTCGAGGTGCGCACCCTTGGGAAGTCGGGCCAGCATCCTGCGCAGCCCCGGCACGGCGAACCCGCACACCACCGTCGTCCACGGCTCGCCCTCCCGGCGAGCCCGAGAGGTGACCTCACTCCAGATGCGTTCCCGCACCTCGGGGCGGCACGAGGGGTGGACGATGCGGGCGCGAACCTGATCGACCGGCACCGGCCGGTCGACGAGCGGGTCAGCGAGCAGCGCGGCGGGCAGGGACAGCGGGCGAATCCCGCGGGCCAGGGACACGAACGCGGCATCCACCACGGCCAACGGCGACGAGGCGGGCGTGGGGGAGGTGGTGCGGTTGGGGTTCATCGTGCGGCTCCTTCAACGAGAGCGGCCAACGTGCGGACAGCCGCCATCGCGCCAGGCGCCCTTGCCACCACCGCGCCATCCAGGAACCACCTGCCAGCCCCTTGCGGACCATCGGTCTGCCACCGGTCTGCCACATGCACCGGCTCGCCGCTGGCGAATCCGCCCCTGGCCTGCCGTGATCTGCCGCTGAGTCGAACCGGCGGAGACGAGAAAAATTTCCTGAAAAAAATCCTGGCCCGCACACTGGCTCAGCGACAGCATGCCGTGTGGCAGGCAACTGGCGAACACGCCGCGGACCAGCGCTTTCGTCCCTGATGATCGACCCGGCGACCACCCCAGACTCACCCGGATCCGATGCTGTGTCACCTGGAACGCGGTCGGCCAAGCGCTGTGACCTGAGCGGCAATTCATTGGGCGGGAGGTCGCGGCGGGCTCGGGAAGCGCCGTAGACCTGGACCGTGATCGCCCGCGTGATCCAAGCGGTAATCGGTCCGGATACGCCGAGGCGATCGCAAGTGGCTGCGGCTGCTCCGGTCCGGTGAACCTGCTCCCAGATCTCAACCCCTTCGATACCAGCCCGCACCGCGGACAGCGGACGGCAGACAAGGGAGGCTGGCGACTGGCAAACAAGTCGCTGACCAGCATTTTTACGGAGCGATCAGATCCATAAAACGCCGGGCATCGCGGTCGCCCAACTTCACTGCGGCAAAAGACCTGGATCTGACCGCCGTGGCACTGAAGGACCCGGATTCGTCCATAGAAGGGTGTCAGCACGAGACGGCAGGCCGCCTGCAGCGCACCGCCGCGATGAACCTGAACCGCCGCCCAACCTCACCCCGCACCCGACCGCACGTCCCCACACCGCCAGCCGCCATCTGGCTCCCCACCCACCCCACTTCCCTCCCCGCCCCACGACCTGACGAGCCGCCCGCGTCAGCCGTACTGCCCAACTGGGCGGTGGACCGCATCCGCACCGAGTTCACCCGCCCCCGCCACGCCGACCAGCCGCGACTGCCGCTGCTGCGCTTGGCCATTCCCGACTGCCGCCCAGGAATGGACACGCGCACCCGCTGCACCGCCGACGGCGTGCCTCCGGCGCCGCGCCGGGCGGTCATCCTCGCCGAACTCCACCCCGACGCCCTGCCCGCCACCCACGGCGCCACGCACCCCGAGGCGGCGAAGTACGACGAGTGGCCCCACTTCTTCCACCGCACCCACCGCCTCCTTGCCCGCGGCGGATTCCTCCTGGCCGCCGCACGCCAGCAACGCCTCGCCGGACGCCTGACCGACCCCCTCGGCACCCTGGTCGCCACCGCCCGCGCAGCGGGCTTCACCTACCTGCAGCACATCGTCGTCGTCCACGGCCGCTTGGTCGGCGACCGCATCGAATCCACCCGTCCGCCGGAGATGCCGCCGGGGCTGCTCCACAGCGACCTGCTGGTGTTCGAACGAATCACGCGCCCGTGACGGTCGCCCGCCCCGCACGCGAGACACCCGCAGAACAAGAGGAGAGCTGTCATGCCTGACTCCGTGTGGCCGACCGCCCAAAGGCCCGCACCGGCCCAGCGCGCCGGACGCTACCTGCCCGTATCCGCCGCCCATCCCGCCAAAATGCTGCCCGCTATCGCCGCCCAGGCCATCGCCCGCTACACCAGCCCGGGTGACCTCGTCCTGGACCCGATGTGCGGCATCGGCACCACCCTCGTCGAAGCCGTCCACCAAGGCCGCCACGCGATCGGCGTCGAATACGAGCCCCGCTGGGCGCACATCGCCCGCAGCAACCTCGACCACGCCACCGAACACGGGGCTACCGGCCAGGGGGCCGTCTTCCGCGGCGACGCCCGCAACCTGCTCGAGTTGATCCCGCAGGGACACCACGGACGCGTCGCGTTGGTGGTCACCTCACCGCCGTACGGCAGCTCTTTGCACGGTCAGGTCCGCTCCAGCCGCGAGACCGGCCAACCCGGCGTCGCCAAGCACGACTACCGCTATGGCACCGACCCGGCCAACCTCGCCCACGCAAGTACCGACCACCTCCTGGCCGCCTTTACCCGCATCCTCACCCAGTGCCGTCACCTGCTCCGCCCCGGCGGCACGGTGGCCATCACGACCCGACCCTGGCGCGAACGCGGCGAACTGATCGACCTGCCCTCCGCCGTTCTCGCCGCAGGCGAAGCCGCCGGACTCATTCCCACCGAACGCTGCGTCGCGCTGCTGGCCGGAATCCGCGATGGGCAACTGGTCACCCGCCCTTCGTTCTTCCAGATGAAAAACGTCCGTGACGCTCGCCGAGCAGGTCACCCGCTGCACTTGATCGCGCATGAGGATCTGCTCATCCTCAAATACGGACTAACTTCCTGCAGTTCCTCGCACGTACGCCCAGCAGAAACTCGCGCGCTGCAACGTCGCTGCACATCTTCCCAGCCAACGGACGCAATTCGGGCTTGACGACGGGCGCCAAGCAGAGCGTCCATCGGTGCGGGCACCCCCAACCGGGTCTGACGGCTCAGCCACCGCGCTACCGAGCCCGAGTTGAACGTGCCCGTGACAGTACGCCCACGAACCGGACGGTGCTGCTCTGCACCGACGTCAAACGGCAGCCGCTCCGCTGCATTTCACGCTCAGCGTGGCTTCAGCGGAGCCGCTGGGACGTGTCGCAAAACCGGCCGGTCAACTGGATCAGGAGTGGAAATGAAGCTGGACGCGACGGCGGCGGAGCCGCCCTGGGCCGTGCCCGCTCCGGCACGGCCCATGTCATTGATATCTGCGGACCTGGGTGCAGCCCCGGCCGCCGCGGCCATTGCCTAACTCAGTGCAGGCCGTGACAGCGAATCCGGCCGCGAAGAGCTCATCGATTGCGGTGCAGCAAGCTTCCGCCTGCTTGGCCAGGCGAAAGCGTGCACCAACGGGGGCCGAACCGATTTAACCCGCTCCCTCCCATGCGGAGCGCCAGAGCCTTGGAGATTCCCGTTGTCGAAGACCCGCCCATCCCATGAGTACCTGCTCACGGCGCAGGAGACGGCCGACCGCCTCCGGTTGAAGCGCAAAACGCTCTACAACTGGGCCAGCACATGGGAGGTCGAGCGGCGAGGGCCGGAGCCGCTGCGCATGGAGGGCCGGTCGCTCCGATATCGGGAATCGGAGGTGGCTCGGTACATCAAGGACCTGTCGTCGACGGCAGGTTGAAACATCCATGGCCAGAGACGGGAGAGACACACGTGGCCAAGGAGGAGCCGTACGACCGCTGGCACAAATCCCGGCCGGAACCGGGCGAGCCGGAATGCCCCGAGCATCCAGGCTTGGTGCCGAGCGCCGATCACGGTTGTGAAAAACGGTGGCAAGCACGCTGGAGGGACAAGAACGGTCACCAGCGGTCCAGGAACTTTCCAAAGAACAAGAAGACAGCGGCCGTCGCCTTCCAACGCAGCCAGCGCGCCGCCGTCGAGGAGGGACGGGACCCTTTCCCACACCGGGGCCGGAAGAACACGGCCGGGACACCGACCATCAGCATGTACGTGGAGACGTTCCTCTCCCGGCACGAAGGCCGAGAAGGCACCGTCAAGTCGTACGGATACCGCCTGCGAGGGCACGTGGTCCCGGCACTGGGCGAACGGCGGGTGGACGACGTGAAGCGCGGCGAGTACCGGGACTTCTTCACCGCACTGAAGGCGAAAGGGATGCCGGACACCACCCGCTCCGGGGTGAAGAAGTCGCTGTCCGCGATGCTCTCGATGGCCGTGGAGGACGGCTACCTGGAGGGCAACCCCGTCGCGGGCATCCGCCTACCAAAAGGCAAGAGCCGAGGCGTGCGGTTGACATGGCAGCACGTGGTCGCGCTGGCCGAGGAGATCAACCCTCGTTACGAGCTGCTGATCTGGTACGGCGCGCTCCAGGCCCTACGTTCCATGGAAGCAACCGGGGTGCGGCGTACGGACATGGAGACCATCCCCGGCAAACAACTGGTGGAGGAGCAGCGGCAACGCGGGAAAGCGGTGCCCCTGAAAACCGAAGCCAGCCAAGCCCCTCTGGCCGTCGGATCCTTCCTGATGGACAAGTACAAGGCACACATGGCACGTTGGCGGGCGCCCTTGCCGAGCGCAGTGCTGCGTAGACGGGAGCGGCGAGGCCTGCCGCCCATTCCGGAGGAGTACGCCGACCTGGTCACACTGACCCGGTACTGGTCTCCGGTGCGAGAGAACACGCTGTGCCAGGCGTTCGATCTCGCGAAGGAACGGGCTCGGGCGAGGGGGATCAAGGTTCCGGCGGAGGCTACATTCCGGGACTTGCGGCACTTCGCCGACGCCGTGCTGGTGGCGTCGGGCCTGGAGCCGCGCAAAGTCCAGGCCCGCATGCGGCACGCCCGCCTCGCCGAGACACTGGATACCTATGGCTACCTCGTCTGGGAAGTCGACTGGGAGAACGCCCCCGCCTCTTTCGAGGAGCTGTATGGGATTCTCGCGCCGCCCGGCCTGCCGGAGGCCGCCCTGGTGCCCCGCCCTGAGCGAGGGGGCCAGGTCGCCAACCGCGTTGCGGGGGAGAGCGGGTCACGGCAGGGAGTCCGCACCGACGTCGGGCGGGGAGGATCGCGGGTATCGTGATCGTTCAAGGCCGTTCCCAAGCCACGGCATCCGACAGCACCATGTGGCTGTGCACGCGGTGTGCATGGCGGCGAGTGCACGCGGGGTGTATCAGCAGGTCAGAGCGGCTTTCGGCAAAGCGTTGAGCCTGCCCGGCGTACAGCTCGACTCGTCTGCCGCCGCCTGCGGCTTTGCTGTGGAAAGGGCCTCTGACTTGTGTCGGAGGCCCTTTCCGATCTTTCAGGGGCTTGCTGGGTTAGGCGGCGAAAAGTCCCTCGGGAGTCCCTGGTACAGAGCTGAAAGTCCCTGAAAAGTCCCAGCGATGGACGGCCGCGATGGGCCTTTGAGCAGGCTGTTCGGGGTGGGGGGGCGGGCTGATGCCAGCTTCCTCACTCGACGGGTTTGACTACGTCTCGGTCCCTGCGATGTCACTGCCACGCGCAGTCGCTCGCCTGCCGTCGAAGTCGAGTAGTCCGAGACACGCGTCTGCCCGCCCGACTTTGGTCGGGCGGGCTGGAGGGTTCCGCGAGGGGTGACTCAGGAGGCGGTGCTCCAGGTGTTACTGGCCCACAACGCGCCACCGGAGCTCGGCCCTCCACCGCTCTTGTAGATCACCAGGTTTCCGTCGTCCTGCATGATCGCGTACGCGTCGGCATGGCCGTAGGTACGGCTTGCCCACAGCGCCCCGCCGGTGCTCGACCCGCCACCGGAGCGGTAGATCACCAGGTTCCCGTCGTTCTGCATTACCGCGTACGCGCCCGGGTGCCCGTAGGTGCCACTGGACCAGATCGCCTTGCCATCGCGCTTGCGGTACATCACCAGGTTGCCGTCCCGCTGCATCACCAGGAAGGTGCGCTGACCCTGCGTCCACCACCCGGGCTTGATGACCTGGCCCGCGGCGATGGTCTGCGACGGTGCGTATGAGCCGGTGGCCCACAGGGAGTTGCCCGGGTCGCTGGTGCCCTGGCGGTAGATGACCAGGTTTCCGTCGTCCTGGAGGGTGGCGTGGGCGCCGGGGTTCCCGGGGGTGCCGCTGGACCACAGCATGCCGCCGATGCCGGGGCCGCCGTTCTGGCTGTAGACCACCAGATTGCCGTCGGTTTGCATGACCGCGTAGGCACCGGGATGGCCCGAGGTCCCGCTGGCCCACTCCGCGGGGGCGGCGCTGCCGCCTGCCTTCAAATACGCCACCAGGTTGCCGTCGGACTGCATCACCAGCCGCATGCTGCCGCTGGTCAGACTGTCGCCCGGGTTGAGTCGCTGACCGGGCAGCAAGCGGTAGCCGGCTGCGGGCGAGGCGGGGATGTGTGGGTCGACGATGTGGACGTTCTCCTGGGCGTCGACGTACGCGATGCCGCCGGCGTACTTGTCGACCGCCCAGGCCACCTGTCGGTCATCGGTGGGCAGCCATGTCAGCGGCGGCAGGGCGGCCAGGTCGCTGGTGACCGTGGTGCCGGTGTGGACGTCGGTCAGCATCAACTTTCCGGCGGTCATGTCGTGTTCGACGACGAAGCCGTCACCGAGTTCGGACGGCCCGGGCGGTACGGAGACGTCCTTGCCTGTCGCCAGGTCGTGGACCCCGGCCGGGCCGGAGGCGCCGCATGACCAGTAAATCCATCGGCCTGCGGCCGCCTGCACCTCGCTCGGCACGCACGGCGCACCGAGGGGGACGGTCCCGGTGGTCTGCTGCGTTGCCAGGTCGGTGGAACTGATCGATCCTGTCGTCGAGTTGGCCGTCCACAGGGTCTCGCCGGAGAGCGCCGCCCCGGTGATCGGGCGGGTGAACAGCACATTGGTGCTGGTCTTCAGCGTGGTGTCGCCGATGTACTGCTTGCCCGTGGAGGTGTTGTCGTAGATCACGAAGCGGCCGTCGGAGTCGACGACCGTTCCACCGCTCATCCCCGGGTCCACGTCGGCCGAGCCGGTGGGACCCTCCACGACCGCCCCGTAGCCGTTCGACGCCTGCTGCACGATCCGGCCGTCGCCGGTGCCGATCTCCGGGCAGCCCGTGTTCATGCAGTCGCTCACGCTGAGGGCGGGGAACGACGTGCGCGCGTCGTAGGACGGCGGGTTGCCTAGCTGGACGGTGCGGGCGAAGGTGTTCGCGCCCTTGACGTTGCTGAACTCAAGGGTGACCAGTCGGCCGCCGGCCAGTGAGACTCCCGAGATGGGCGAGGGCATGGGCGGGTCGGAGTCCACGGCCGCCAGTGTCGGCGTTCCGCTCGCGTCGATGGTGACGCGGCGGGCCGCCCAGTCGTTGAGAGATGTTCCACCGACCACGATGGCGCCGCCCGGGTACGGGCTCAGCGTGTCGTGGTCCCCGTGGTCGAGGATCGGGGCCACCGTTCCGCCGGTCAGCGGCATGGCGGCCAGCGGGTCGCCGAACTGGTCGTTGGCGGCCGAGTAGCCCTGGACCCAGTCGTAGGTGAAGACCGCCGAGTCCCCGACGATGGCGAAGTAGCGGACCGCGGTCTCGGTGGTGCCGTTCAACGGCACCTGGAGAGTGGTTTCGGGGGCGCTGAGATCGGAACGCTTGAGCACATGGAGGGTCCCGTCCATGTCGGAGGCGTACCAGCCGACGTACTTGTCCGTCACCACCGCGGACGGGGGGCTGGCCATGGGTCCGAAGACGGGCGTCACCTGGCCGGTGGCCAAGTTCAGCAGGGCCAGCCGCCTGCCGGTGCTGTCGGTGTACTCCAGCACCGCGGAGTTCGCGTTGCCCGCCAGCGCCCCGCTGAGCGTCGCGCCAGCGGGCCACCCGCTGACCAGGGTGTCGGTCTGCTGCCCGCCGACCATCGTCAGGACGTGAATTGACGCGGTGGTTCCATCGGCAGCCCTCATGTACGTAAGGACGCTTGTCCCGAAGGTCCCGATGTAGCGCTGTCCGCTCGGCGGGACGATGGTGGCCGTCGTGCCGGCGTCCATGTCCTGAAGCTGGACGCCTCCGTTGGCCAAGGTGGCCACAACGTCCGAGCCCGCTCCCGAGGATCCGGCCCCGCGGCCGTGCAACCCGGGCACCGGAATGTCGGGACCGCCCGAATACTTCGTCCAGACCCATTCGGGCGGCCCCTCATGCCGGTGCAGGAACCCGCCGGGCCCTGCGAACGCAACCTCGTCCCGGGGCGGTTGATAACGCGGGGCAGCCGGGATGACCGTCTCGGTGGGGGCATCCGCGAGAGCGGACGGCGCGGTGGCGCAGGCGAAGCCCGATGCCATGGCGCAAGTCGCGGCTACCGCGATAGAGCCGCGTATGAGGGCACGCTGAGCCACCCATTCCTCCCCTGAAGGCGATGAAGACACGGGGAGGGTGAAGACCGGTCACAGCTTGCGCTTGCCGCCCCGGTCAGCCCGTAGTGTGAAAGCCCCCCGGCAACTGCAACCCAACCCCGTACGAGTGGCCGGAGATTAGCACCATCTTCAACTACTGAGGAAGGTACGGCAGTGGCCGCTCGGTCCGGATGGTCTTACCCGAGTTGCATCCCTGCCCCTCTCGGGAGGCGATGCTGAGCCCGCGGCCTGGTCAGCGGAGGCTTGCAAGCGGCTTCCTCGCACTTCCCTAATCAGGGAAACCCATTGCTTGGGCGGCTCAACCCTGCCATTGGGCCGCGTCTCGTGGCGTTGGGATGCGACCTGGTGTGGGCCACGACGTGGATGGACGACGCGAACCAGTCTGTCACTCCAGCAGCGGCCTCGGCTCGTCTGCGAAGCACAGCCGCGCGTCCTAATCGCTGCGCGACCAGTGTGGCGCCGCCCCTTGCGTAAGTAACTCGGCGACCTTGAACCGCACTTGCTCCGCTGAGCCCGCTGCTTCACAGTCAGGCCGTCGCCATCGGGATACCGGATGACAGCGTGATGCCCACCACCGAGACCACCATCACCTCGGACGGAAAATCTCAGTAGCATCAATACATGTGTGATCAAAGGGCAGTTGTCGCAGTCAGCGTCAAACCATGGTTCGTCGCGGCTTGGTTCCACTACCTGTTGACGAATCCAGTCATCGAGGCGGACGGCCGGGAGCACGTCGCAGAGTGGGGCCTCAACGAGATCCCCCTCGCTCCCGGTGCCCACTGCATAAGTGTGTACTTCCGGTACCGAGGACAGAGAAGCGCGCGTCTCGCCGAGGCTAGCAAGGGGTTCATGATAGGCGGAGCGGAGCGCCGTGTGGAGATCACGGCCAAGCTTGGCCCGCGTAACGGGGCCAGGTTCCGAATCAGCGATCTGATGACACGGGAGTAGAGCCGCGCACTTGACGCAGGGCGTCCTGTCGTGCGCGGAAGAAGGAGGATCTGCTGCGGCATCATCCTGTGCCGCTCGAAAAGTCGTCGCTGCAGGTCACGTGGTGTATCTGTACTCGTTGATGAGGCCGCCGAGGACACGGGTGCGGAGCAGTCTGTAGGCGCCAACGTCCATGTTGGTGAGCTGAATCTGGGCATCGGGTGGTAGCTGGTTGCGCGTCTGGTGGGGCCGGTGCTCGTTGTAATGGCACTGTAGGCCGTGAGGACCTGTTGGGCATGCACTTCGCCCAGGATGAGGACGTGGTCGAGGGCTTCGCGGCGGATGCTGCCGATGATGCGCTCGCAGCTGAAGGCTCGTACCGTACTCGCCCTTGTAGCTGGCGTCGTAGTACCGCATTTTCGTGGCGCGGGACGAGAAGTTCAGCCTCCTTGGCGGTATCCCGCCGAAGCAGTCCTGCTGAGACGGAGAGAAGACGCCGAGTCACCTGGTATCCGAGCGACACGATCACCCGAGCATGTTCGCAGAGCTGCGCATGGGTCGGAGGCGCTTTGAACAGCAACGATGAATAACCGAGCCCCACAGGATGCGCCGTCGGTATCAGCACCTCGCCGGCCGCGTCCTGAAGGACACCGCCGACAAAGTGGGCGGGCTTTTGCGGAGAGCCGGGAAGGCCCACTGAGAACGGCCGGGACGGGCCTCCACTGGTGATCCGGTCAAGGCACCCGTCCGCGTGGTCAACATTCAGGAGGCAGGCGGATCTAAGACCTGGTTGAGAACACCTACGTCCTGTTTCCAGCTCACGCGGACCAGTTGAGCGACGTCGCGAGCGTAGTGAGTGAGCAAGTCACTGCGGTCGGCTGGCGGCTCGAGGTCCAGGTATTTCCACCAAACCCATCCAGCCCACGGCTTGTTGTTCAGCTTCCACGTGTCGCGTAGACGGCCAACGGCATCCAGGTCGGCGGCATACACTCCCCACCACGGCCTCTGATACGGCCTGTCCGGGTTTACGTCAACGCGCTGGCCGAGACCTATGCCGAGCCGGGCCTTTCCGTTGGTCAGCCATCGCTTTCGCGAGAGCAGTACGGCTTGTTCCTCGAACTCATCACCTATTTTCCTTTGGCTCGGGGCCATGTAATGGAATGAGGAGACCACGAGGTCATCGCCGAGTTCTCCGGCCAAAGATTCGAGGATCTTGGCGACATACTCAGGTAGATGAGTAAGAAGCCGCTGGGCGGCCTGCTGTGCCTCGGGCAGGCTCTTCCTGTGGCTGAGCCAGAAGCGTGCAGCCTCCTGATCTGCTGGGTCCATTCCAAGCATCCTCTCCAAGGTGGCTAGGTAGTTGTCGGCCGTGGCTCGTCCCCTAGCAGCAGCGTAAGAAGCCGGTTTCAGCACCTCGGACAGGGCTTGGCGCAGGTCTTCGGCGAAACTCCGTAGCCCCATCGCTCGAAAGCGTCCGTCGGTGGGCTGCTGATGGTGAAGAGTGAGGAAGACCAGGACGGCGTTTGGTACGTTCGCGTGATCGTCGGCCTGTCGGGTGGTTTGCCCGGCCCCTTCTTCTGAGTTGATCTTCAGTTCGATCACCAGGGTATGACTCGGCATCAGCACGACGATGTCGGGACGACTGGTCGCTCGGACCACCTGCTTTTTGACCCGGGCACGGACGAGTTCCTCCGGCGGTGGGGCGTCAGAGACGCCAGAGCGGTACAACATGGCGCCCAGGAGAGCAGGGCCGAGACCGTGAGCAGCGAGAGGGTCCAGCAACCAGGCGATGAGGCGCTCATGATCGACCTCGACACCGGACCGCCCGATCACCTCCAGGGTGGTAGCAGGGCCTGGCAGCCATCGGCCATCCGCCCTCAGAGCATCCACCTCGTCAGCAAGAGCAGACCAGTAAGCCGCGCTGAGCTGCTTCGGATCCTTCTCGGTGCTCACCGGTGCCCCTTCAGCGGATGCGAGGCTGGAGAGGCTAACACTGCAGTGATCGCTTCGGAGGTCACTTGGGGCTTCTGGCATGGGTGCCAGGTGCGGACGACCGAGCCGCTCGGCGCTCATGGCGACTGACGCCGACACGGCGGCCTGACCGTGGCAACTGCAACCAAAAATGCACCAGACGCCGACGAGGCCCCAGACCGAAGATCGGTCCGGGGCCTCGCTTTGCCTGTTCAGGCGGTGCGGAGGATACGAGATTCGAACTCGTGAGGGGTTGCCCCAACACGCTTTCCAAACGTGCGCCCAGCCGTTTGCCTGGCTGATATATCGTCACCGTGCCTTGGTCGCCCAGGCGTAGGCGGGTGTATGGATCGGTGGTGTGGACCAGGGCGATCCGGTCTCCGAGCTGGATCATCGTGCGCCTCCTCGCTTCGAAGCCGCAGGCGGGCGGGGTGACTGTCCGCCCTTCGCGGTGGTTGTTGTAGTGACTGGTCGGGGTGGCAGGCGTCCTGCGGCCTGACACCCCGCAGGGTGTGGGACGGCTACTGCTCGATGCTTGTACGCAGTTGGTACCGGCGCGGGTGGTCGTTGACCTGCTGGGCTTGGCCGTGCTGTTCGAGGGTGACGAGGGCGTTGGCGATGGCCCCGTAGCTCTTGCCGGTGACGCGGCTGAGGGCGGTGGCGGTGAACTCCCCACGGGGGTGAGCCTGTAGGTGGTCGAGCACCATCTGGCGCAGCGCGCCGGGGGGCGAGTCGCTGCTTGCTACCACCGGTCACCACAGTCAGTTTCGGCGCTGCGGACTCCTCTTGGGCGGCCGAGGCGGTTGCCGTCCTAGGGGCATCTTCCGCAGCCGCGCTGTCGATCTGTGCAGGCTCAGTGCCCTCTTCGGTCTGGACGCTGGTCTTGGTCTGGGCGGGGGCTTCGTGTGCGTTGTCCTGCGCGTCCGGGGCTGGGGTGATAGGTGTTTTGTGTGCGGTCGTTGGCGGCTCTTGGCTGTCGTGTGAAACAGAGGGCTGGGCTTCGGTGGTGTTGTCGGGGTGGTTGGTGTGGGGCGGGGTGGGGGTACCAGTAACTGGCGACGCGGCGGTTGCCGTCGAGTGTGCCGGGTTTGGGCGGACGTGGCCGTCCATTTCCAGGCTGGCGATGGCTTTGGTGGCGGTGGAGCGGCCGTTTCCGGTGGCTTCAGCGAGGGCGGCGGCGGTGGTTCCGGGCTGCTGGGTGAGGGCCTCCCACACGGTGGCATGGGTGCCGGTGAGCGCTGTGGTGTCGGGTGTGGGCGGTTCGGGGGTGGGGTGTTGATGGGTTTGGCGGGGCTGGGTGGTCATGGTGGGACCTGCACGTAGATCGGGGTGGGTGCGGTGGGGTAGGTCCCCGGCCGGGGGTGCGGTGTGGTGCCGCTGGGTGCCGTCGGGTGCGTCCGCATCGCGGTGGTTCCGTTGGCGACGACCATGGATGCGGTGGATGCGCTGACAAGTCAAGCGGTCCAACGGGCCTGGTCAAGAGCGTGTTTGAAGAGCGCCGCCCCCCGCCTCCTTCGAGGAGCTGTACGGCATCCCGGCGCGCCCCGGCCTGCCGGATGCAGCCCTGGCGCCCCGAGCCGAGCGAGGGGCCCAGACCGTCGGCCGCGTTGCGGGGGAGAGCGGGTCACGGCAGGGAGTCCGCACCGACGTCGGGCGGGGAGCATCACGGGTATCGTGATCGTTCAAGACCGTTCCCAAGCCACCGCATCCGGCAGCACCACGCGGCTGTGCACGCGGTGTGCACGACGGCGAGTGCACGCGCGGCGTATCCGCAGGTCAGAACCGCTCTCGGCAAAGCGTTGAGGGTGCCCGGCGTACAGCTCGACTCGTCTGCCGCTTTGGGCCTTCGGCCTGGGCGTTTGGCCTGGTCAGGGCCCTTGGGCTGGCTGCCGGAGTTCCCGGGATTTGCTGCGGGTTCTCGGGAGTTCCGGCAGGGGTGTGCACGGGATGCACGGGTGGGGACGGCGTTGGAAGGCATCGGCAGCGGCGACGCTCGGCGCCTTGCTGGCTGGGGCCACCTTCCCGGGAGCTGCTGTGCCCGGAGGGCAGTGGATGGGCTGGCCCAGCACTACGCCCCCAGCCGCGCCGTAGCCGCAGGTTTGTGCGCCCGGCGGGAGCCGCAAAACATGGGATCCCAGGACTTACACAAAAATGCTTTCACGCATCCGGGCGTCGGCGATTACCGCTGACGTCACCGTGCCGTACTTGGAGGGTTTTCGGTGCGACAGTGTGTCCTGTCGCGATGTGCAAGGAGTGGCTTGCTGTGGCTCTGCGGTTTCGAAACCCTCATCCGAGCCGCATCATGCGGTGATCGTAATCTGCACGCCGCTGTCCGTGTCGCGTACAGATACCGAGGAGAGGTCGGAAATGATCATGTCTGCGGCATGCTCAAGCTCCTGGGCACTGCACGTGGTTGTCAATGCCACGGTCGTCATGCCGGCTGCTCGTCCTGCGGTGAGTCCGGCAGGCGCGTCCTCAAACACCACGCAGCGGGCCGGATCCACGCCCAGTCGCTGAGCGGCAAGCAAGAAGGGCTCGGGGTCCGGCTTGTGGCGCGTGACGTCGTCCACAGTTATCAGGTGCTTGGGGTAGACGCCGATCTGGGCGAGTCGGATCTCGGCGACCCGTCGAGTGCCGGAAGTGACCACTGCCCAGCGATGGGCCGGAAGCGCAGCGAGGAGCTCCTGAGCGCCAGGCACCGGTGTGACACCGCCGGCAGCTGCATCATCGATCTCGGCTTGTTCGAGGCGGGCCACCGCTTCGGCGACCTTCTCGGCTGGCAACAGATCAGCGACGATCGCGGAGGCCGGCCGACCGTGGACTTCGACACTGGTCACGTCGGCCAGGGTTAGTCCGTATCCCTCGGCCCAGCGGGTCCAGCAGCGGACCAGCGATTTCAGCGTGGAGAGCAGTGTTTCGTCGCTGTCGAACAGGAGCGCGTCGGCCGAGATGTTCATGAGAGTGGAGGGTACATGGAACCCGGGCACGCAGGGACGCCGGACCGAGGGCTTGCTTCATTTCGCCTTGCCAGGCGACGAGACAGGCGAGTGCTGCTGACCCGCCGGTGGATGCCTCAACGCATCGCTGCCGCGCAGACCATGTTTGCCAGCGCTTACCGGCGAGGCATGGGACAGTTGCTGACGGTTGCGGCAAAGCGCAGCGTGAGTTGTAGAACACATTTTCAGCCACTGGAATGGGCTTCCACGGGAGGCTGTGGAGCCCCTTGAAGGCTGTTGGGGCAGGTCACCGCGTGCGTGGGCCTCTTGGCGGCCTGCCGGGCGATGGAGGTAGGGGCGCATCCGCTTACGGAAGCCGCTTTCGTGGTCCTGATCTGGCCTCTAGAGTCTCGCTCTGAGGCGGCGCGTCTAGCACGGCTAGGGTTGCCAGCACCGGGGGATTCTCCATGGCGCGTTTCGTTTGGGTGCCTTGCGGGTCCGCGGAGTTGACCTCGCTGTAGCTTGAGGGGAGTGCCGGAGTAGTCCGAGTCGTGGCCACTGCTGAGGGCGCGTCAGCTCGGTCTGCCAGTGCACTCTGCTGTCGGCATCGGGAGTAGGGCTCCGGCAGAGCCCATGTTCCACGGGGGGTGCAAGACACCGGAGGAAGGTACGGAGTTGGAGGTGATTCGGCGGCTCCTCCATGGCAGCGAGATGCGTCGGCTGAGCAAACGCTGCGAACAGCAGCTGAGCGACTTTCCGGTACCTGACCCGTTCAGTCTCCAAGCTCTGATTAGCAATCTCGAGGCCGCGCGGAACTGCTCCATCCATCTGGTTCCGGTTCGCGGCATGATGACAGATCTGCGCACGGCCTGTGGCCTGCGCGTCTGTGTCGGCTCGAAGAACTTCATCCTTTACCGCCCTCGCCCTACGCCGAACCAGACCCAGCACACGATCTTCCACGAGTTGGCACACCTGTGGTTCGACCATGGGCAGGACCTGTCCGCCGCGGAGGAAGGCTACCTCGTACCAATCTTTCAGGGCCTCTTGGCCGAGCACCTCGGTGCCGATGTGGTGATCCAAGCGCGTGCGCACTACGCGAGTGTTGAAGAACGCGAAGCCGAGCTGTCCGCCTGCCTGATTAAACACCTCATACGTCGGCGGTCGGCGCTCGGAGCGGACCTGGTCAGCGTTATGGAAGCAAGCCTTAGCCACCCTCTCGCCCCGCTACGGACACACCGCCAGCCGTAAGGAAAATTCGCATTGGACGTTCTCGTCCTCGTTGCTTGCATCGAGATGACCCTTGTGGCGCTATGGCGGCTACCAGCCATCCGCCACGGCGACCCCCTTCGTCGCGCCCTGTGGGGCTGCAGCTCAGGTTTTGCTGTCGCTTTGTGGGCGCGCTTCCCCCCGTTCAAACACGCTCTCGACCAGGTGGGGATCGTCGACTTCGACGCTCTGGTGAAATACCTTGTATCGATGGGCGCATGCCTTGCGCTGCTCAGCTACGCCGTCACTAGCTATGGTGTTGCAGCTGACGATGTGCCCAGGCGTATCGCGATCTGCCGCAAGGTGGCTCGCGTTTCATGGCGGGCCACCATCTTTATAGTCCCGCTGATGACACTGTTGTTCTTCACTGCTGTGAACCGTGCCCGCCCGAGTCATGACTTCGCTGCCAGCCATGCCGGGGAGTGGGGTGCAGCGGCCTTCATGACCTGCTTCTACCTGTATTTGGGGTCGGCGGCCGTGACCTGCGCCTATCAGTGGACCTTCGTCAGCCGACACGCGGAGTCGGTCGTGCTCCGTACCGGCCTGACCCTGGGAGCGGCTGCAACATGGCTGTACACCCTGTACTCGGTGCTGCGTGTGAGCTACATGTGGGTCGCGGTGTTCGTACCCATTGGAGCGGCACTGGACGGAAGGGTTGCTTCTATCGGCGACGGCCTAAACGTACTGGCAGCAGTGCTTTTCGCCACAGGGGCGAGTCTGCCGACGACGGGTGTGGCCGCCCAGCGCTGGACGGCCTGGCGGATGCTGTGGCGCCTTTATCCTCTACGGCACGACCTGACCAGGCAGTTCCCTGGTGTCACGTTTCATCCGGCTGTTGGCCGTCTGTCGGAAGTCACGCGAGTGTGGCCTTCGTTGGATGTACGTCTCGACCGGGTGATCCAAGAGTTGGGCGACGCCGTTGAACAACTGCGCCACCATGCAACGCCTCAACTCTGGCCGGTTGTTGAGGAGGCCACGGCCGAGCATTCTGATCCGGGGCCAGCTGCCGAGGCGTACTGGATCGCGGCTGCGTTGAAATCCGCTGTGAACGGACGACATTCCCCGCTTCCAGTAGAGGCTCTGCCGGATAAGCCCTTCGCTACCAGCCAAGCCGAGGCCTGGTGGCTAGCCCGTGTGCAGGCCGTCTACGCGGGAATCTCGGCAGGGGAGATAGCGGACATCCTTAAGAGGGCGGGAGAACCTCCGCTCCATTCGGAGTGAGTGCACCAAGCCCACGGCGCGCGGCGTCAACGCTCAGCGGCCGCCGCACGGCTGGCTATCGCACTTGTCAGTACACGTCACTGCCTGTCGGTATTGGGCTCGGTCGTCTCGCGCAGAATTAGCTCGCTGACGGTAGCCAGCATGTCGCTGCTAATTCCCTTGTGGGCGCCGCGGGCCGCCACGCGCACGCCTTCGCTGCGTATCAAGGACAAGAAGCGCAGGCGCTCCATCAGTTGGGCCTCGATCTCCTCGCCTGATTGGAAGAAGAACGGAGGCACCCCGAACGCTTCACTCAACCCTTCGAAAACCGCGGCTGTCGGCAAGCCCTCAAGAGCCTTGCCCGCGGCCAGATCCTCGGTCCGTAGGGCCTTGACCGTCGCCGGTTTGATGACCTCAGCGCGTGCTTTGTCGTTGATGGCGGACGCGATGGCTTCGTCCGTCACCTGCCGACGGTTGTCCAGAAGGAAGCGGATCTTCTCCGGTAGCGTGCGGGGCGTTTGGTCGGTGATGTGGGGAGTGGAGGTCAGGATGCCGAAGGATCTGTCTTGGGCGGCTTCCATCTCCTCAAGACTCACTTCGTAGAGGTCGGCCACGCGTGGCATGAGGTCTGCGGGGAGCCGACGCTTGCCATTCTCGGCGTTGCTCAGTGGCGGCCGATGGATACCCAAGGCTTTGGCGGCTTGGGCCTGTGTGTATCCAGCGTCGGCGCGTAGGTCGCTGAGGTCGGGAGGGCTGAGTCGCGGGAACAGTGTGTCGATGTCCTGCTTGAGGGCCTTTGCGACGGCAGGCAGGCGGTCCGGGTGAGGAGCCGCCTTGCCGTCCTCCCAATCGACGATTGGAGTCTTGCTGAGCCCGAGAGCGCTGGCGAGGTCTGCCTGTCTGAGGCCAGCCGCTCGGCGTACGGCGCGTACGCGATGACCGTCGAACTGACGTGGCGGCACCAGAAACTCCTGAAACTGCGAGGGCGAACCTAGTAATTGTAGCCATCGGCTTGATACCGAGACCTACCTGAAGTAGGGTCTGGTAACAGATCTTGCTGCGCGGTCTCCATGCTGCGGTCGAGAGGCTCACGGAATAACAGCGACACTCTCGTGAACATGCCGGTGGCCGCAAGAGAGAGGAAGTAAGGCGGCGTGGATATCAGCGGTGCTCGCAGTGGTGCAGTTGATCGCAGTTCCGACTCATGGGGCAAGCGTAGTGTCGACTCGGGAACTGGCCTCGCTCGCGTCCCACTCCCGAGCAACGGCAACGCTGCGGTGGCCGCCCACAGCTATTCGTCCGCAGCCGACATGTCTTGCGCCGATGAACCCCACCCTGAGGGGCATCGGCAGCGAGCCAGGCTGCCTCTTTCCTCCCTCCTGCCTTCCGACTCCCCGCGGATCGAAGGCGAGAGCGAGGAGCATATAGATTTGCTCGTCAAACTAGATACCACGTTACCGCCCGTCATCGTGCACCGGGAGACGATGCGTATCGTCGACGGGATGCACCGCCTACGTGCGGCTCAACTGCGCGGTGACGAGAGCATCGAGGTGGAGTTCTTTGATGGTGAAGCAGAAGATGCCTTCGTCTTAGCCGTCCAACAGAACATCACTCATGGCCTTCCGCTTTCACGCGCCGACCGGACTGCGGCCGCGAAGCGCATCCTCGCAGATCACCCTGACTGGGCCGACCGCCGAATCGCCCACAGTACGGGCTTGGCTCCTGGTACTGTTGCGGCCCTTCGACAGTGTTCAACTGATCGAAACGAACAGTTGAACACCAGGGTTGGGAGCGATGGGCGTATCCGACCGCTCCGCGCGACTGAAGGGCGCCTGCGGGCGAGTCAACTCATAGCCGACAATCCTGGCGCCTCGCTGAGGGAGATCGCCACGAGCGCTGGTATTGCCCTGGCAACAGCCAAAGACGTGCGGGACCGCTTGCGCCAAGGAATAGATCCCGTGTCGGCGAAAGTTAGTAAGACCTCATCGAACTCTACTGTTCGTGCGAATGTGAAATCGGCGCACGGTCCGGCTGCCAGCCGAGCCGCATTAGTTCCGCCTGTAGCCGCCGATGGTGTCTTGCCTAGCCTGCGCAACGATCCGTCGCTTCGTACGGAGGCCGGGCGTATGCTCCTGCAATTGCTGATTGCTCACTCGCTCGATGACGAGGTCAAGTGGCGACAGCTTGCAGCAGGTGTGCCGGGCCATCGCGTAGCCGTGGTGGCGCAAATCGCACGCCAATGCGCGGAAAAGTGGCGCCATTTGGCGTGTGAACTCGATAGGCGCGGGTTATAGGCGGCCCCGGAAGCGTTGAGGTCCATCATCAGGTTGCGAACCTGTTGGGTCGCCCAGTCCGGTTCGGGTGTGCGGTGATGCCCAGGATGTGCACCCGGTGCGATGCGACCTCCATGCCGAACAGCACGTACAGCCGTCGGCAGAAGGCGGTATCGGGGCCTGTTGGCCGCACCCTGACGGATGGAAAATATGGTCGGCGGCTGCCCGGCTGACGTCGTGATTTCTTGGCGCGGTCCAGCCCGTGTGGAAGTTTGCCGCTGGGATCCGATCTCCTTTTCAGGTATCCGTCACTGTTGCTTCGAGCACGCAGACCAGAATCTTGACTCCTGCTGGATCCCGCCGGGCGGTCGTCGTTGGTGTTGGCCGCTGGTATGGGTTGGGGTGGTGGGGATGGATGTGGTGCATCCGCGGTGCGCGGGCATCGATATTGGCAAGGCGGATATGAAGGTGTGCGTGCGGGTTCCCGGGACCGGCGGTCACCGGCACAGTGAGGTGGGCACCTTCTCGAGGATGGCGGCCGGGGTGCTCCAAGCTCGCGATTGGCTGGCGGAGTTGGGTGTTGCCCTGGTGGCGATGGAGGCGACTGGGTCGTATGGGAAGCCGGTGTTCTACGGCCTGGAGCAGCACTTCGAGTGCTGGCTGCTCAAGGCTCGGCATATGCGCAATCTGCCGGGCCGCAAGACGGATGTCGCGAATTCGGTGTGGATTGCTCAGCTGGTCGAACATGGCCTTGTCCGGCCCAGTTTCGTTCCGCCCGAGCCGGTCCGTCATCTCCGTGACCTGACGCGTTATCGGGCCGAGTTGACCGCCGAGCGTACGCGGGAGGCCGTACGGCTGGAGAAGCTGGTGGTGGACTCCGGGGTGAAGGTGTCGGTGGTGGCTTCGCACATCCTGACCAAGTCGGTTCGCGCGATGACTCGAGGCGCTGATCGAGGGGGAGCGGGACCCGCAGGTGTTGGCCGATCTGGCTAGGGGCCTGATGCGCCGGAAGATCGTGGAGCTTCGGGAGGCGCTGGCCGGTGATTGGAGCGCCCACCATGGCTTCCTGGCTCGGATCATGCTCGACCGCATCGATGCGTGTACCGCTCAGATCGAGGCGGTGACCGGGCAGATCGAGGTGGAGCTGAGCGAACACCGCGGCGTCGAAGGGTGTTCCGGGCCGGTGGAGCGGTTGTCCACCATTCTGGGGTTTCCACCCTGCTGGCCCAGGTCATCATCGCTGAAGTGGGCCTGGATATGGCCCGGTTCCCCACTCCCGGACACCTCGCCTCGTGGGCGGGGAGGTGTCCGGGCAACAACGAATCGACGGGCCGACGGGGGCCGGGGCGCACCCGGCATAGCAATGTCCACCTACGGGCTGCTCTGGGACAGGCCGCGATCACCGCCGCGCGTGCGAAGAACACCTATCTTCGCTCCGGCCGAGACCAAGCGGAGCGGGACGCCGCGTGCCTCGGTGGCCACCGAGCGCTTCAGGCCCTGCTTGCCGCGGTCCACGGGGAGCGCCCGGCTGTCTCTCCTCCGCATGGGGCCTTGGTGATGCAGCCGTCCACGGACAGCTCACCGAGCTCCAGGCCGATCATGCGGTCGTACGCCTGCAGTGCCAGCGCATGCACCTGCTCGAATATACCGATCTGTGCCCAGTACTTGATGCGGCGACGCATAGTGCGGTCGGAGCAGCCGGGAGTGGCAATCCGCTCGTACCCAGAGCCGTGTACCATCGCGGCGATGACGTGCTCAAAGACGGTCCGGTCGGCGGTGCGCGGGTTGTGCTTCTGGCCCTCGTCGGCGAGTTGCGCAGCGAGCTGACGGCGACCCGGGCGGAACTGGCGGCGGCGCGCGCTGCGATCGCCGAGTTGCGGGCGGAGAACGCCGAGCTGAAGCGCCGCTTGGGGATGAACCCGAAGAACTCCTCCAAGCCGCCCTCCAGCGACGGACTGGCGAAGCCGGTCTCGCTGCGCAAGTCGTCGGGCCGGGGGCCGGGCAAGGCCAAGGGCGGTGCCGGGGGTGCGTTGCTGCAGGTGGAGGGCCCCGATGTGGTCCAGGTTCACCTCCCGGCCGCGTGTGGCGGCTGCGCGGGCGACCTCGCGGAGGCCGAGGTGGTCTCGGTGGAACGACGGCAGGTCTTCGACCTGCCCGCCACGCGGCTGCGGGTGACCGAGCACCGGCTGGAGCACCGGCGCTGCGCCTGCGGCCAGGTCACGGTGGCTGCCGCGCCGGACGGGGCGGCAGCTCTGGCCCAGTACGGGCCGCAGATCAAGAGTCTGGCCGTATACCTGCTCACCCGTCAGCACCTGCCGTACGAGCGGTGCGCGTTACTGCTCGCCGATGTGCACGGCGCCGAGGTGGCCACCTGCACCCTGCTGGAATGGGCCGGGCAGGCCGCGCAGGCGGTGGCGCCGCGCACCGAGGTAGTGCGCGAGCAACTGATCGAGTGCGACGTGGTCGGCTTCGACGAGACCGGCACCCGGATCGCCGGCCGGACCTGCTGGGTGCACACCGCCTGTACCCCCTCCCTGACCATGTATCACGTACACGCCAAGCGCGGGGTGGCCGCGATCGAGTCCATGGGCGTGCTGCCCGCCTTCGCCGGCATCGCTGTCCACGATCGCTGGAAGCCCTACAAGACCTACACCGGCGCCCAGCATGCCCTGTGGGCCGCGCACCACCTGCGCGAGTTGACCGCCGTCGCGGAGAACGCGGCGGCGCAGCGCCCCGAGGCGTGGGCGGCGGAGCTCGCGAAGCTGCTGGTGGACACCTGGGACGAGATCAAGGAGATCCGCGCCGCCCACCCGGAGGCGACCGGCTTCACCGTCGACGCCCTGGAGCGTCTCACCGCCCGCTACGAGGAGATCTTCACCGTGGGACGGATGCTGCACCCACCCCGGGACCCGGCAGCCCCGGATCACACGACCAAAAGCGGCGAACCTGCTGGACCGCCTGGACGCCGAGCGCGATCAAGTGCTCCGGTTCGCGTTCGACTGGCACGTGCCGTTCGACAACAACGGCAGCGAGCAGATGATCAGAATGGCGAAGATCCAGCAGAAGATCTCCGGAGGCTGGCGCACGGTACCGAGCGTTTCTTCGCCGTGCGCGGCTGCCTGTCCACCGCCGCCAAGCAGAGCGAGAACCTGCTCGACGCCATCACCCTGCTCTTCGACGGCCGAGGCGCCTGGATCCCCACCCCGGCAAGTTGAGCACCAAACCAGTCACCAAAAGAGAAAATTGGGGGAACCAGCTCAGCGGACGGCCGGCTCGAACCGCTCCGCGGCCCTCATCCCCCGGCCGACGTTCCACACCACACGCAACGGTGACAGCGGCTCGGACCGTCCTTCGAGCACGGCCGTCAGTGCCACCGTCATCAACTGCCTGGTCATGGCGGCTCCCAGGCAGGCATAGCGGCCGCGGGCGAACGCCACGTGCGGGGGCTGGCCCCGGCCCATACGAAACGACAGGGGATCCGGGAAACGCCGTGGGTCACGGTTCGCCGAGACCAGAAGAAGGACGATCCGCTCGCCGGCGGGAATCACCTCATCGTCGATATCGACGTCGACCAGTGTGCGGCGCGGGGCGAAGTGGAAGGGCGTCGTGAGGCGGATCGCCTCGGAAACGAAGGTGCCGGGATCGGACTGAAAGTATTCACGGTATTCGGCACCGCGCGAGACCAGTTCCACAGCGGTCGCCAGCGTACTCATCGTCGGCTGCAGGATCCCCGTGACCATCTGTCCGTAGATGGCCACCACGTCCGACGCCGCGATGTCTCCCCGCGATATCGCCCCGTCCAGCTGGGCGCTCAGCGCGCTTCGTCCCTTCCGAGCGCTGGTGAGGACGAATTCGGAGAACTCGGCGAGGGCGCGAGCGGCCCTCGGCATGACCTCCGGGTGGTATTCCGTCTGCGCCGCGAACTGCATGATCTGGGCGGCCCACGCGGGTACCTGGTCGAACTCCCTCAGATCCATGCCGAGGAACTCGGCCAACGCCGCCTCGCAAGCGGGACGTACGAGTCCCTCGAAGAGCTCGGACGGCTTCCTGTCACCGCTTCCTAGCCGATCGAGCTCCACGCGGACCGCGTCCGTGACCCGTTCGACCTCGGCGGCGGAGAAGGCCGGCAGGATGAGGCGACGGATGTCCGTGTGGCGGGGCGGATCGGAGAAGACGGGCCACTTGGCGATGAAGTCGATGACGGGAGCGCAGACTTCACGCTGCTCGGGAGTCATCTTCCTGATGAAGGTGTCCTTGGAGCGGGCACCCAGGTCCGGGCTCACCAGAAGGTTCCAGACGTCTTCGAACCGCGTCACATACCAGGAGGACGTCTCCGGGTGCCAGAGCACCCGATGTTCCTCACGTATCCGGTCGTACCAGTCAATCGGGTTCTTCATCCCGGCTCCTCCATGCTCGCCTGTGTGCGTGACGGGTTCACGCTCTCCCCGCCCCGTCTGCCTACTGATCCCGATCGGATCCGACCGGCGCCGCCTGGTCGGGCACCTGCTCCAGCGGTATCCAGCCCCGCTGGACCGCCCGCACACCGGCCTCGAACCGGCTACGCGCGTTGAGTCGCTCCATGAGTTCCGCCGCGATCCGACGGGCCGTACGGTCGGACACACCCAGCCGTTTGGCGATGGCCTGGTCGGTCAGTCCCTCCGCCAACAGTCGGATCACTTCGGCCTCCTGGACGGACAGCCCGCGGTCGTCGACCGTGGGTCCGCTGCCGAAGGGCGTGGCCTTCTCCCACTTGGCTTCGAAGAGAGCGCACAGCGCCGCGACCGTCGCCTCACTGCGGATCACCACCGCTCCGACCCGTGCGTCGGCGCTTCGCATCGGAAGAACAGCCTGGCACCGGTCGACTATGACCATGCGAACCGGCAGGCTGGCCGCCGTTCGCACCTCCGCCCCGCGGTCGCTGAGCCATCGCATGTGGTGGAGCGTCGGCTGGTGGTTGCGCAGGCTGTCGAGATAGAGGGTCCGCATGCGGATACCGCGCTCGAGCAGCATGACGTTGGGTGTGCGGCTGGCCACCAGTTCCTCTTCCGGATGCGCGCCTCCGTGCGCGAAGGTCATTACCTCCGTCTCCGCTAAGGCGGCGAAGCCGGCGAGGTGCCGACCTATCTCCTCCGGGCCGACCAACCGCTCGAAGTCCCGGTCGTCGTATGGCGGGCAGAGACTCGAGTACGCCGCTACCAGCTTGACGGCAGCGGCCTTCGTCGCGTCCAGCCGCATCTGCGCGACCGTGAGCTCCGACTGCTGCTGGGCCAGCAGGAGTTCCATCGCCGTCTCCGGATTGAGCGCCCGAAAACCGCTCAGGTCCTGTTCCGATGTCGAGACGAGAGACAGTTCACTGAGGCACTCCAGCGCTCGACGGACTTGTGCCTCGGTGGTGCCCACGAGATCGGCGAGACCCTCGACTCCCTTATCAGGGTGAGTCAGCATCAGTCTGTATATCTCTTCAGACAGCGCATCAAGCCCAAAGATGTCGAGCATCGCAACCTTCCGTCTTCCGTCCTGTCCACGGATCGCCGTAATACTACGATGACAGCAACCGACCGGCGCTGGACAGTTTATGTCGTGGCCGATTCTGTCCATTGTGGGAGTCTATGCAACGCCTTTACCGCCGCTGACTATTGTGGGTATGTATCTTGTCCACGCCCGGCTGGAATCGGACGAGCACACCGAACTCCCCGCAGACACCTCCGGCCTGGTGACGCAGAGTGCTCGACCCGGCGAGCGCCTCCAACACGCGGTAATGCACACGAGCCGTGTCACCGGCTCTGTCCTGGGGCTCTTCCTGCTTGCTGCCACCCTCGAGGAGGCGGAGCGCACCGCGGCGACGCTATGCCAACGCGTGCTGGACGAGAATCCCGAGCTACGGCGGTTCCGGTTGGCGTCGTGCGGTGTGGCCATGCCGTCGAGCTATTACGAGCGCATGCTCCGGTCAGCAGGCACGGAGCGGCCGCCCGAGGAATAGCGAGAGGCCCACCGACATCCGGATCGCGTCACTCCGCTTCACTGGACGCAATATGCCGAGGCCGGAATCGGCCACCAACAGGACTGTGCCCGCCATTGCCTGGATGGCAGAGTTGAGCGCCGAAGGAACGACCTGTCATTGGCGCACCTCCGGAATTCTTGGTTAATTCCATGGGGGGAGCGGCTCGACAATAAAAGGGGGAATCGATCGTGCTCGATGAAGGAGCTTTTGCTGACCATCGCCGCCGTCGGATGTCTGCTGCCGTGGTCGACCGGTTTCCATGACCAGGAGTAGAAATCGACCGACACCACTGCGGTGCGGGCGACACCGACCGACGTCACCTGAGGCCCTTGATCATCGCACCGCGGAGCTCAGCCCCGATGCCACATTCATGTGAGGCACCACCAGAAACACGGGAGCATTCTTTGATAGTTGCGCAGAAGACATCGCACGGCGGCTGGCGTCCGGCTTCCGACCGGTTCATCAAGATCATGGATGATCCCTTCTACCGCGTCCTCGTCGACCTCCAGGATCTGCTGACCACCCGCACGACCGAGTTCTGGGCGGCCCGGCGCGTGAAGGCCCTCCATCTGCCGATCACCACGAGCAGCATCTCCAGCCCCATGGGGCTGGGCAGTGACTCCACGCCGGTCGAGATCGATCTCTTCGGTGACCGCACGTTCCTCGCGGACTCGATGCAGTTCATGCTGGAGTACGGCTGTCGGTTCAATGCCGAGGGTGCCTGGTACCTCATGCCGAGCTTCCGCGGAGAGGACGCCGACGAGACGCATCTGAACCAGTTCTTCCACAGCGAGGCCGAAATCGTGGGCGGCCTCGACGACGTAATGGCAACCGTTCAGGAGTACGTGCAGGCCCTGGCTTGGTCAGTCCTCGACCGCATGGCCGACGAGGTGGGCGACGTCGCCGGCGGAGTCGGCCACCTGGAGCACATGGCCGATCTGGACTCCTTCCCCCGCCTCACGCTCGACGAGGCGGTCGACCATCTCGGCTCCGACCCGGATGCCGTCCACCACGCGGACGGCTGGCGCACCCTGACCCGGCACGGTGAGCGGCGGCTGATGGATGAGATCAGCCCGATCCTGTGGGTCACCCACTTCGACCACCTGTCGGTGCCGTTCTACCAGGCGTACGCGGACCCCGAGCAGCGCAGCTCCCTCAGCGCGGACCTGCTGTTCGGCGTCGGGGAGGTCGTCGGCTCCGGCGAGCGTCACGCCACCGGAGCGGAGGTCAGGAAGGCGCTCGCCCAGCACCAGGTGTCCGGGGAGGCCTACCGCTGGTACGTCGACATGAAAGACGTCCGGCCCCTGCGCACGTCCGGTTTCGGCATGGGCGTGGAGCGCTGGCTCATGTGGGTCCTCAACCACCGCGACATCCGTGAACTGCAGCTCGCGCCGCGCCTGAACGGTATCGCCATCGCGCCGTGAGCCTCCTGCGGGAATCCTCTGTTCCCGCCCCGCCGTATCTCGTACCCGCCCCGATTCAACGAATGGACACCTGCATGTCTCTCATGACCGACGAGCAGTTCAAGGACTTCTTCGAGCCCTACGCCGGCAACGTAGAGGGCTTCTACGAGGTCGCGTACTGGAAGCTCTCCGACGCCCTGATCCAGGAGCTCTTCCGCCGTCACCTCTCCGCCGAGCCCGGCGCGCACATCCTCGACGCGGGCGGGGGGACCGGCCGCTGGGGCCTGTGGTGTGCCGACGCGCTCGGTGTCGAGGTGACGGTGGCCGACAAGTCCTCCCGCATGTTGGCGGAGGCCAAGGAGAACGTCGCCCGTGCCGGTGCGACGGACAAGGTCCACCTAGTTGAGTGTGACCTGGAGAATGCCCCGCAGCTCAAGGACGAGCAGTTCGACGCCGTCATCAGCACCTATGGTGTGCTCAGCTTCCTCTCCGACCCGGCGGCCGCCTTCTCGACGCTGTACCGGGTGATGCGCCCCGGCGCCCACGCGCTGCTGATGAGCCACTCGCTGTCGAACGCCGTGCACTCCAAGATCAACCGCGACGGCGCCGACGCTGAAGAGCTCCGCGCGCTCATGCGGGACAGGATCGTCAGGTGGGCGCCGCACGTGCCCCCGCTGCGTGTCTACGACTCGGCCGAGCTGCGCACACTGGGCTCGGAGGTCGGCTTCGAGGTCCAGGGCGTCTACGGCGTGACGTCCCTGGCGATGCCCGGTGCCGACGACTTCGGCTACCCGTACACGAACATCAGCGACATCTCCCGCGCGCTGGAAGACGAGGAGTACTTCCGCACCGTTCTGGACCTGGAGCTGCAGGCGTCCGAGCAGCCCGAGTGGGCCGACCGCGGCGTCAACCTCATGGTCCACGTCCGGCGCCCCTTCTGACCCCGGAGTTGCGCGAGATGACTGGTCAACTCAAGCCCTACGAGGCCTTGGCCGCTGTGTACGACGCCTGGACGGCGGAGAACAAGTACGACGCCTGGGCGGATTTCATCCACGAGCAGCTCCGTTCGGCGCTCGGCGACGAGTCGGCGAGCGTGCTGGACGTGTGCTGCGGGACGGGAGCCCTCACCCGGCGGCTCCAGGAGCGCGGTCACCGGGTCACGGGGGTGGACGCCTCGGAACGGATGCTCGAGCAGGCGCGTGTCAACACCGCTGAGGGGACCGAGTTCATCAGTGCTGTGCTGCCCGCAGCCGAACTGCCCGGTGGATTCCAGGCGGCCATATGCACCTTCGACAGCGTGAATTACATGTCCGGCCCCGGCGACCTGTCGCTTTTCCTGACGGCGGTCGGCAACGCCCTTGAGCCGTCAGGCGTGTTCGTCTTCGACGTCAACACCCGCCACAAGCTGGAGAACGTCTTCGGCTCCAGCCACTACGGCGACGACTGCGGTGACTACGCGTACGTCTGGCGCAACCGCTACGCCCCCGACGCCAGGTGCGTCGACTTCCTCATCACGCTCTTCCTGCGTGAACAGGGCGTCTTCACACGCCATGAGGAGCGGCACCGGCAGCGGTGGTTCTCGCACGAGGAGATCCGCGCGGCGGCGGCAGCGGCCGGCTTCAAGGTGTCCCTGGTCGTCGACGACTACGGGGACGCGCAGGCCCACGAGGCGAGTCTCCGTGAAACGTGGGTGCTCGTGAAGCCGGGGACGAGCTGATCCATGGTGTCACCGATGGAAGATCACGGGACGAAGCTCGTCGGCCCGCGGGCCCCCTCCCTCCCCCCTGCCCTGCGGCCCGGCGATCTGGTCGGGGTCTGCACGCCGTCCGGTCCGGTGGCCGGCATCGCGGGTGAACGGTTCAGGCGCGGCGTGCGGGCCCTGGAGGGGTTCGAGTGGCGCGTCGTGGTGGGGCCGCAGGCGCAAGTGAGAGGGTACAGCGCGGGTTCCGCACGGGCCCGGGCCGAGGAGATTAACGCGTTTCTGCGTGATGAGCGGGTGCGGGCGATCTTCACCACGATCGGCGGGTTCAACGCCAACGGCGTCCTGCCGCACCTGGACTATGACGCGCTGCGCAGCGATCCGAAGATCATCGTCGGGTACAGCGACATCACGGCGATCCTGCTCGGCGTCCACGCGCGGACCGGGGTCACCACCTTCCACGGCCCCACCTTGATGCCCGAGTTCGCTGAGTACCCCGAGATGCTGTCCTACAGCGCGGACTCGCTCCTGTCCGTGGTTACCGGACCAGGCCCATGCAACCCGCTGCGCCCACCCGCCTCCTGGACCGAGGAGTTCCTGCTCTGGGACGAGGAGGACAAGAGGGCCCGCCGGCTGGAAGGGCACCCCGGGTGGAAGTGGGTGGGCAGCATGAGCGGCAGGGGGCCGCTGCTGGGCGGGAACCTGGAGACCCTGTGCTGCCTGCTTGGCACTCCCTACCTGCCCTCCTTCGAGGAGGCGGTGCTGTTCTGGGAGACCTGCGACACCTCCATGGCGAGGCTGGACCGGTCCCTGTGCCAGCTCGACGCGGCAGGAGTCACCTCCGGGCTGGCCGGAATGGTAGTCGGCAGGTCCTTCCGCGGCGGCGAGGCGTTCGAGAACGAGCTGCGGACTCATGTCACCCAGCGCTACGCGGACCACGGCTTCCCTCTCGTCATGAACGTGGACATAGGACACACCGATCCCATGCTCACGCTGCCCGTGGGCGCCATCGCAGCGCTGGACGCGTCGTCGAGAACCTTCCGTCTCACGACTTCGGGCGTCCGGGCCGGAGACAGCAGCGGCCTGCCACAGGCGGCTACCCAAGGGCGGGCAGAGCGGTGAGCGTGCAGGACGCCACTGAGCGGGACGCCCGGCACGAGGCCGACGGCGGCGAACGCACAGCCCTGGTCATCGGCGGAAGCAGCGGCATCGGAAGAGCCGCGGCCATCGCATTGGCCCGTGACGCCTACGCGGTCCACGCGGCCAGTCGCTCCGCGGACGCCGACACCCCCGCACCAGGGCCGGGCATCCAGCAGACGGCGGTCGACATCTGCGACGAAGGATCGGTCGCCGGTCTCGCTCGGCGTCTCGATTCCACGATCCACGGTCTGGACGTGCTGGTCATCACCGCCGGCAGTGCCCGGACGGGCCGACTGGCAGAGCTCTCACCGGCCGATCTCGAACGCATGCTGCTGGAGCATGTCGTGGGCGCCTTCCGGGCCGTGAAGGCGTTCCGTAGCATGCTGGCCGCCCGACAGGGGCACGTCATCCTCGTGCTCTCCAGGATGGGACGGCGTCCACGGCTGCACGGTCACGCTTACGGAACCGCCAAGGCCGCCCTCGAACATCTTGCGGGCTGTCTGGCACTGGACTTGGCGGAGGACGGGATACGCGTGAACTGTGTCAGCCCCGGAGCCGTCGACACCCCTCAGTTCCGGGCGAACCTACCCTTCCGTGATCCGGCCGACGCCATGCGCCCGGAGGAGGTCGCCGATGTGATCGTGGAGCTCGCAGGGCCGCGTTTCCTGGGGGTCAACGACACCGTGATCGACATCCCGGGGCCTTCGGCACGCGGACGACTCGGCAATACGCCTGGGGGAGCGCAATGACGGAGTACGGCGAGCTCAGCGGAAAAGTGGTGGCAGTCGATTTCGACGGCGTCCTCCACTCGTACACCTCAGGCTGGACCGGATACGTCCCCGTCGATCCGCCGGAGCCCGGCGCCCTGAGGTTCGTTCACTGGCTGATCGGCCAGGGAGCCGAAGTCGTGATCGTGTCGTCCCGCGCGAACCGGCCCGAGGGCACGGAGGCCATCCGCACGTGGTTGCGGACCCACGGCTTTCCGGAACTGGAGGTCACGCAAACGAAGGTCCGGGCGGTGGCCTACGTGGACGATCGGGCCGTGCCGTACGCCCAAGGCGACTGGGACGACTGCCAAGCCCGCGTATCCCTGCTGTCCGGCTCCAACCGAAACGAGAGAAGAGGCCCACACGTGAAGACCCTGTTCCCGTCGGCGGACGCCGCCGAGGACATCAACGAACTGACCTCCCGGCTGGTCCGGGACGGCTACGTGTATCTACCCGGGTTCCTGCCGGCGGACACGGTGGAGGCGGTCACCGGACAATTGCGGCAGGCGCTGCACAAGATCGGCTGGCTGGCCGGGCCCGATACGTCAAAGGTCGCGCCGGGAGCCGAACCGAAGTTCACCGGCGATTCCTTCCGCCAGGTCTATCCGGTCATCCAGCAGCTCGAGGAGTTCCACCAGCTCGCCCACGACGACAGGATCCTGCGTCTCATGGCCGGCCTGCTGGGCGGGGACATCTTCTGCCACCCGGCGAAGGTGTGCCGGATCTCCACACCGTCCGCCGGAGCCGGTGCCTACTTCACACGGGCGCACCAGGACTTCGTGGTGCTTCACACGTGTTCGGACGTGCTGACCGCGTGGATTCCCTTCACGCCGTGCACTCCCGAGAGCCAGGGGTTGCGCATTCTCGCCGACTCGCATCGGGACGGCTTCCTGCCGACCGACGCTTCGGTGGGCGGTGCCCGGCCGCTCTACCTGCCAGTGGCCGCAGACGACCCGCGCTGGATGACCGCGGACTACGCCGTGGGCGACCTGGTGGTGTTCCACAGCCTCACCGTGCACGGCGCAGGCCCAAACGCGTCCGACACAGTACGGCTGTCCGCCGACGTCCGATACCAGCGGACCGGCGACGAGCCCATGCGCGCCGAGTTCGCGCATCCGCACGGATGGCCGCGGACCCCCGACTGGGACGAGCTCTGCGCGGGCTGGTCCACCCGTGCCTGGGTGGACACACCGGACACCGTCCCGCTGGAGCCGATGCCCACAGACGTCTCGTACGGGGAATACCTCTCCACCCTCGTGACGCCACCTTCCCGGCTGCTGGGCCTTTGATCCCAGCTGTGCGGCACCGGCGAAGGGCTCACGAGGCCTAGTTGGAGGTGAGTGAACTGCTGTTCGGAAGTGAGCGCTCGGAGCGCGTGACGGAAGTCCTAGACGGGATGGGATACATGCGCCTCCTCGACCTCCCGGCGATACCGGAATCCAATTCCATGGGACTCCGGTACCAGAAGGCCTTCGAGGTCGCACCGGCCGGGAACCCTTGGTATGTGCGTTCCTACGGCCTGCGATTCGATCTAGCAAGCCCCAGATGGCTGCGGTCGAGCAGGAAATGGTATTCGCTGGGCTGGGGCCTGGACCCTGTAGGAGAACAGCGTGAAATTCTTCTGGTCCAGGAATGGGGGAATCCCTCCGACCGCCTCGGCCTGCGATCGAACACCGAACTCATGGAGAACCTCGACGGTTATGCGGAAGCCGTCGAAGTCACCGAGGCCGGTTACTGCCTGCGCGCTGCCGCGCTGATCGACTCGCCGGGAGACAGCGCACGATGAAGTACACCGGGTATGCGAGGGCACTGGAGCGCGGGGCGTTCATCATGGGAGCGCCGCGCAGCAAGGGCATCGTGGTATGGGCCCGGCCCGGGATGCAAGCCGTGAAGCTTCTGATCGAGCGATTCAGACAGCTCACAGCGCAGCGCTTCACGCCGCATGTGGTCGAGCACGGCTTCCTCATGGAGGCCGGCCAGTACCGTGCCGTCTTCGGCGACTACGCGAATGTGTACGGGTTGTCCGCCCCGCTGAGCGGCGTGGACTATCTGCTGCGCCCGGACAATCTCGTCAATACCGTGGGCGGATTGCGGGACGCCGAGGCAGCGGGCCCTGCGATCGCGGTGGGCGGGTTGCTCAGGGATTCCCCCGGAAAGACACCTCCCCTGTTCCGTGACCGCTACATCTGGCCGGCTGTACAGCTGAACCAGCGGGTCCCCGAGGCGACGGCTGAAGACACCCTCGACTTCTACCGGGGCGTGGTCGAGGAGCTGCTGTCGGCCCTCGCCCTTCCGGTCGTCACGGTCCGCACGGGGCCCATCGCCGACTACGGCCGCCTCACCTACCTCGCCGTCAGCGTGCTGCCGGACGGCCGGCCCACCGTGCTGGCCACGCTCTACGTGCTCTCGTCCCAGCTGAAGAAGGCACTCGGCGATCCCCTGGACATCGTCGATATCGGCTTCACGGGCAAGCTGATCGCCCTGTGCGCGATGTTCCACACCGACAGCCGCGGGCTTGCCCTGCCCAGCATGCTGGCTCCGCTGCAGGTGGGCGTCACCGTCGGGGACGCGACGGACCAGGGGAAGCTGGCGGCCTGGCTGGCGAACCTGAAGGACGCGGGCGTCCGCTACCAGGTGGCACCACCGTGTTCGGCGCTGCGGGACCGTAACCGCTGGGAGAAGCGCTGGCACCGCCAAGGCACCCCCCTGGCCATCGGCCTCGACCGCCGTCCTGGTTCGGTGATCTGCGCGAGCCGCCTCCCCCTGCGGCGCCGTGAACTGCCCGGGCTGCCCTCCCCGGACGACATACGCGCGCTGCTCTCCGACCACGACCGGCGGCTGGCCTCCAGCACGGCGGAGCTCTTCGAAAAGAGCCTGGGCGACGGCGGACACCTGCGCACGGCCTGCCCGTCGTGTGCCGCAGATCTACCCGTCTTCGGGGAGGTCGTGCCGGTCCGCCGAGGCCGCTGCGAGTTCTGCCGCTCCGCCGAGGGCACCTGGCTCTTCACCAGCGATCAGGGAAGGTTCTACTGACGTGTCCCGCGAAATCCGGGCACATGCCGATCCACCGGCAGCCGTGCCCCGTCCCAGACGGCCGGATCTGCACGAGCTGCCGCTCCACATCCAGCGCTGGGTGGTCGACACGCTCGGCAGTGGGATCGCTCACTCCAGCACGCAGGCGGGCGGTTTCTCGCCCGGAGCCGCCTGCCGGCTGGTGCTGGACAACGGTGAACGGGCCTTCCTCAAAGCCGTCTCGGCGACGGCCAACCGGAAGGCGGCCGCCCTCCATCGCCGCGAGGCCGTGACCGCGGGCTCGCTACCGCCGGACATCGGTGCCCCGACGCTGCTGTCGGTGTTCGACGACGGCGAGTGGGTCGGCCTGCTCATGTCGGACATCGACGGACGGCATCCCGCGCAGCCGTGGCGAGCCGACGAGGTGGAGCGAGTCATGTCGAGCCTATCCCGGCTCCACGAGAACGTGACCCCGGCCCCGACGTCCGCCGTCCGTACGTTCGTCGAGACCCATGCCGAGCAGTTGGGCGGGTGGCGCAGGCTGGCTGCCGCACCACCCGAGGAACTCGACGCCTGGTCTCGCCGGCACCTAGACCGGCTCGCCGGGCTGGAACGTCTGTGGCCGGCGGCGGTGGACGGCACCACGCTGCTTCACGCCGACCTGCGTGCGGACAACATGCTCCTCGTCGGGAACGACGTGGTCTTCGTCGACTGGGCCTGGGCATGCGTGGGAGCCGCCTGGGTGGATGCCGTGGCGTTCGCTCCCAGCGTCGCCATGCAGGGTGGGCCGCCCCCGCAGTGGCTGCTGGACAGGTGCCCCCGGGCTGCGACCGCCGATCCGGAAGCCGTCACCGCGGTCGTCGCCGCCGTCGCCGGCTACTTCACCGAGCAGGCCTTGCTCCCGAGCCCGGCGAGCCTTCCCTCGTTGCGCGACGTCCAGGCCCGGCAGGGCCATCAGGCCCGGGCCTGGCTGCGGGAACGGACCCGGTGGCGATGAGCCGACGCACGCCCACGCCGAGAATCGGCACGTTGGCCGCCGGCAGCGACATACCCGAAACCATCACCCAACGCGCTCCAGCTGAATGTTTACCAGTGCACCACTGCGAAGGGCGTCGGCAAGAAGCAGTCAAATTGCCATCAAAAAACTACTAAATAACGACTCGCGCCCCCAGCGGCTGCCCATCCTCCCTCTCTATATCGAAGTGAATGCCCGTCAGACAGTCAGTAGTATTTCGACCATGGCGACTACTGGATCCGAAAAGCAGGGCACGAAGGCCTACTACGTCACGACGCCCATTTACTACGTCAATGACGCCCCTCATCTAGGCCACGCCTACACGACCGTCGCAGGCGACGTGCTCACGCGTTGGCACCGTCAGCGCGGCGAACAGGTGTGGTACCTCACCGGCACGGACGAGCACGGCCAAAAGATCCTGCGTTCCGCCGATGCCAACGGAGTCTCACCGCAGGAGTGGTGCGACAAGCTTGTGGACGGGGCCTGGAAGCCCCTCTGGGAGCACCTGGAGATCGCAAATGACGACTTCATCCGCACCACCCAGAAGCGGCACACCGAGCGCGTCCAGGAGTTCGTGCAGGACCTCTACGACAAGGGCGAGATCTACAAGGGCGGCTACGAAGGCCCGTACTGTGTCGGCTGCGAGGAGTACAAGCTCCCAGGCGAGCTACTCGATGGTGACGGTGAACTCGCAGGTCAGAAACTGTGCCCTGTCCACAAGAAGCCCGTGGAGATCCTCAGCGAGGAGAACTACTTCTTCCGTCTGGGCGAGTACGGCGACAAGCTCCTGGCTCACTACGAGGCGAACCCCGGCTTCATCCAGCCCGAGTCCGCGCGCAACGAGGTCGTGAACTTCGTCCGGCAGGGCCTGCAGGACCTCTCCATCTCTCGCTCGACCTTCGACTGGGGCATCCCGATCCCCTGGGACGACAAGCACGTCATCTACGTCTGGGTCGACGCGCTGCTGAACTACGCCACGGCGGTCGGATATAACGAGAACCCGGAGAAGTTCGAGAGTACCTTCCCGGCAGACATCCACCTGGTCGGCAAGGACATTCTCCGCTTCCACGCGGTGATCTGGCCGGCGATGCTGATGGCCCAGGGCCTGCCGCTGCCGCGCAAGATCGCCGCGAACGGCTGGTTGATGGTCGGCGGCGAGAAGATGTCCAAGTCCAATCTGACCGGCATCAAGCCGCAGGACCTGACCTCGCACTTCGGCGTGGACGCGTACCGCTGGTACTTCCTGCGCGCGATCGCCTTCGGCCAGGACGGCTCGTTCTCCTGGGAGGACTTCTCCGCCCGCTACACCAGCGAGCTGGCCAACGACTACGGCAACCTCGCCTCCCGCGTGGCCGCCATGGTCGGAAAGTACTTCGGCGGCGCGCTGCCCCAGGCCGCGGCCGACGGCGAGGCCGAGCAGGCAGTCCACGACGGCTTGGCGAAGGCGGTCACCGAAGCCGACCGAAAAATCGGCGACGAACTGGACTTCCAGGGTGGCATCCTCGCCGTCTTCAACTTCATCAAGCAGGTCAACGGCTACATCACTGAGCAGGAGCCCTGGAAGGTCGTCAAGGACGACGCCGAGGAGGGCCGGGCCCGCCTCGCCACCATCCTCTACACCGCCGCGGAGTCGCTGCGCGCAATCGCCGTCCTGCTCAACCCGATTATGCCCGAGACCTCTCAGAAGGTGTGGGCCTCGCTTGGCGCCGAGGTCTCTCTCGGTGCCCTCGCCGACCAGCGGGTCCAGGAGGCCGGCGAGTGGGGCAAGCTGCCGACAGGCTCCACTGTCACCAAGGGCGCGATCCTCTTCCCCCGCCTGGAGGAAAAGCCCAGCGCCTAGCCTCCCCGTTTCGCTCGGGGATGGCTGACTCTGGGACGAAAATATGAAAGTGCCTTCCTGGCCTGGGACGATGAACCTTGCCGAGGGGTTCTGTCGGTCTAAGCGGAGGGCACTTTCTACGTGCAGGCTATCGGATTGCGTCCCAAGGTTCAGGTCAGTGCCGATGGTTCGGGGGCGGTCGGGCATGCTGGGGCACAGTTGCTGGCGGATCTCGCTGATGCCACCGGGCTGACCTCCGCGTACTCACCGCGCTCAGACCGCTGCGGCCTCGCGGGACCGGACACGATCCTGGACGCATCGCCACCGACCTGGCGGTGATGCTCGCCGACGGCGGCGGGACCATCGCGGACCTGGCCGTGCTGCGGGACCAGACCGAAGTGTTCGGCTCGGTCGCCTCGACACCAACGGCCTGGCGGCTGCTCGCCGACATCGACGAGCGGACACTGGCTTCTGTGCGCTCGGCCGGCGCCCATGCCCGGGAAGCCGCCTGGCTGCAGGCCGCCGAACACGGTGAGGGCATACCCGCAATCCGGGCTGCGGGACGCATGCTGCCCGGCCTCGTCCTGGACCTCGACGCCATGCTGATCACCTGCCACTCCGAGAAGGAGCAGGCCGCACCGACCTACAAGGGCGGTTTCGGGTTCCACCCGCTGCTGTGCTTCCTGCCCAACACCGGCGAGGCGCTGTCCGGCCGTCTGCGGCCCGGCAACGCCGGCGCCAACACCGCGAGCGACCACATCACGGTGCTCGACCAGGCACTCGCACAGCTACCCGACGCCCACCGGCACGGCACCGACATCCTCGTCCGCACCGACAGCGCTGGATCCGCGAAAGCCTTCCTTGCCCACGTCCGTGGCCTGCGGGAACGAGGAATCCACACCTTCTTCTCGGTCGGACACGCCATCACCGAGCCGGTCCGCCGCGCCATCCGGGCCCTGCCCGACTGCCTATGGCATCCGGCCTGGACCAAGACTGGACGCTGCGCGATGGCGCTGAGGTCGCCGAATTGACCGGCATGGTCGATCTGGACGGCTACCCGCCAGACACCCGCATCATCGTGCGCCGCGAGCGGCCGCACCCCGGAGCCCAGCTGTCCCTGTTCGACCAGGTTGAGGGGCTGCGGCATCAGGTATTCCTCACCAACACCCCGCGGCCATCACCCCAGGGCCCCGGAGTGTTCCCGGGATGGCCGGTTTGACCTGGTGATCGTCGGCGAGGCCCCAACGTGAAACGAGCACGGCCGCCTGTGGATCATGGAGTTGTCTACGCTTCAAGATCCGCAAGGTTGCCGTGCTCGTCGCTCCATCATCGCTCATCTCGCCGGCGTCCAGCGCCGCCCCCTCCCTCACATCCGCCCTGCCGCCGCGGCCTGTCGTGCCGGAGGGACTGCTCGGCCGCCTGGCCCAGGTGCCCGATCCCCGGGATCCGCGCGGGGTGCGCTACCGGCTGGCCACCCTGCTCGCGATCGGGGTGTGCGCACTGACGTCGGCAGGCCACAACTCCCTTGCCGCAGTGGCGGAATGGGCACGCCGGCTGGGTCCGGCCGAGCTGCAGCGGCTCGGCTGCCCCTTCAACCCGATCACCGGCCGCTACCGGGTGCCCGACGAAGGCACCCTGCGCGAGGCCTACGCGAAGGTCGACCCGGCCGCGCTCACCGCGGCGGGATACGAGCGCTTGGCCCCATGGCTCGTGCTTGCTTTCCTGCCCGCTGGACCGATTCGTCGCACGGGCCGGCGGGACGGATCTCTGGAGTCCTCTTGGTGACAGTACGGCATCCCCTCGCAGTGGAGCAGGTTCCGCACCCGACACCCCCGGAATCACGGGAGACTGAACCCACCGTCTACGTGCAGATGCACCCCGGTGATCCAACTGGCGGCCCGGCTGCTGAGAAACAGCGCCGCATCTGCCACATCCTTTGGAGTGCCCAGTCTCCGCAGCGGAACTTCGTCCGTGAAATCACGGAACGCCATGCTGCCGTCGGACATCCCCAGCATGTTCCTGGCAACCCCCTCGGTAGGCACAGGCCCCGGCCCCAGGGAGTTGACTCGGATTCCGTATTCGCCCCACTCGCGTGCCCAACTGCGGGTCAGTGAAAGAATGCCCGCCTTCGCGGCGCCAGCATGGGAGTACTGCGGGAAGCCGCGCTCAGGGTCCGGCACGGTGATGTTCAGGATGGATCCTCCACCCGCCGCCTTCAGTTCTCCCACACACGCCCGGGTGACATTAAAGGTTCCTGTAAGGTCAATATCAACGACCGTGGAGAACGCCCTCAGCGTCATCCTGTCCGCGGCCATCCGAAAATTCGCGGCCGCATTGTTCACCACGATCGTGAGTTTCCCAAAGAGGTCAAGCAGACGCTCACGCGCGCTGTCGACGGCAGAGGGATCCCTTACGTCGCAGCCGAATGTGGCACACGGGCGCCCCGTCCGCTGTGCGACCAGGGAACTGGCGGCTTTCAGTCGTTCTTCGGAGCGCGCGGCGATGAGGACTTGGCATCCATGTGTTGCGAACTTCTCCGCGATCGCCAGCCCGAGCCCAGAGGACCCCCCAGTGACCAACGCGACTTCGCCAGCCAACGCCTGACGTGAGAAGATCGGTTGCGATTGGGCGTCCATCAACCACCGGCCACGGGGGACTCAGGGACTGCCGACAGCGGCACCGTCGCCACCAGGTTCCGAATGGTCGCCTCCTCGTAGAGGATGCGGGGCTTCACTTCGGCACCCCACTCCTCGCGAATCCAGTTCATCACCTCAGCCGCGATGCCCTGTTCGGGGTAAGTAATTGGCCTGACTTCACCCGTCACCTCTACCGCGTCAGTGCGGAAGGCACAAACGGCCGTCATCAGGTGAGGTAACGAAACTAACGGGACAGTTATCGAAGTAGCAGCCATGTGGGTGACCTTTACACGCAGTACCAGACCGAACAAGATAAAGGCGGGAGTTGACGGTGTAGGGAGTTGTGTCCGATTGATCCGCTTATGCTGGCTGTCGCTAAGGTACGGCATATTCGCACGCCTCTGCATGAACGACTGCCTATGGTTGCGCGCCGGAGCTCGCAAAGGGGCCTCGGATGGCCGGTGATCGGAGGCTGCCCAATCAGGCGGTGTTTGTCAACTCCTATTCATCGTTGACTAGTTGCAGGTGGGCGGACGCCGGGGCTTCTCGCAAGAAGATCGTTGACTCTCCCTCGACGGCCACGTACGTTGAACCGGGCCAGGTAACGGGGAGCGCTTAGCGTTGCCAACTGCTCATATGGAGACGGGGCGGCAACGGGCATGCGCTTGAGGCGGCTTGCTCCTTGGGGCTCTGGAATCAATTCGTGTTGATGGTTGAGGGTTCATCCATCGAGCAGGCGACTTCACGGCAAGTCAGGGGGAACACGTGCCAAAGCAAACATTCACCAGGTAATCGAAGGGTGATGGCCAGGGCCCCGGAGCGTTCCCGGGATGTCCGGTTTGACCTGGTGATCGTCGGCGAGGTCCCGACGTGAAACGAATACTAGAGCCGGAGATCTTGAAGTGAGTGGGTGGCGGGGGGTCGGGCCCAGTTGCGGAGGTCGGCTGGCAGGGGGTCGCCGCGTCAGCGGTAGTGGCTGACCAGGGCTCTCGTCTGATGCAGGCGAGCGTCCCCCCTCTGGCCGACCCGGTGCTCCCACGACATCCTGGGCCGCGCCCCTCGCCCGTCCGAAGAACAACGCCTGCGGGTGACCGCGCACCGCAGGGCGACATGTCGGCAGCTCGACCGCCAGGACTGAGGTACACCATGAACGATCTCGTAGAACCCATCGCGGTTATAGGCATGGCCGGTCGATTCCCCGGCGCTCACAACATCGAGCAGTACTGGCAGAACCTGTGCGAAGGACGGGAGTCCATCCACTTCCTCGCCGATGACGAGCTGCGGGCGGCCAGAGTGCCCGCCGCCGCGATCGCCGACCCCGACTACGTGAAGGCCGTGGCGCTCGCCCCGGACGTCGACAAGTTCGACGCCGACTTCTTCGGGTTCACGCCGCGGGAGGCCGCCGTGTGCGGGCCACAGATCAGGCTGTTTGTTGAGGCGGCACACGGTGCCCTGGAGAACGCGGGCTACGACCCGCAGCGTCTCACCGACGTGGGGGTCTTCGGCTCGGCCGGCGTCAACCGTTATGCCGACCAGGCCGGCCCGAGCCACCCCGGCGAACTGCGCAGCGCCTCCGGCATGTCGATCGATGTACTCAACAACCCGGACTACGTCGCCACGCTTACGTCCTACACCCTGGGCCTGCGCGGCCCGAGCATGTCAGTGCAGACGGCCTGCTCCAGTTCCATGGTCGCCACCCACCTCGCCGTCCAGGCACTGCGCAACGGCGAGTGCACGCTGGCCCTGGCAGGCGGCGCCGACGTGGAGTTCCCCCTGGGACACGGGCACTGGTGGGCACCTGGCAGCCCGCTCACCAGGGACGGCCACTGCCGCCCCTTCGACCGGGCCGCCAGCGGCACCATCTTCGGCAGCGGCGTCGGCGTCGTCACGCTCAAGCGGCTGGAGGACGCCGTAGCTGACGGAGACCCGATCCGGGCAGTGATCCGCAGCATCGCAGTGAACAATGATGGCTCCGACAAGGTCGGGTTCAGCGCTCCCAGTGTCTCCGGCCAGGCAGCCGCGATCGTCGAGGCCATGATGCTGGCGGGCGTGACGCCCCAGCAGATCTCCTATGTGGAGGCGCACGCCACGGGCACGCCGCTGGGCGACCCGATCGAAGTGGCGGCGCTTCACCAGGCATATCGCGACCTCGGCCACGACGGTGGGGAGACGGCGAGTTGTGCGCTGGCCTCCGTCAAGGGCAACATCGGACACCTCGGCCACGCAGCCGGAACCGCCGCTCTCATCAAGGCCGTGCTCAGCCTGGAGAACGAGCAGATACCGCCGAGCATCAACGTCACCGACCTGAACCCGAAACTGGGTTTGGAGCAGTCCCCCTTCTACGTCAACGACGTGCTGCGCCGATGGGACCGCGTGCTCGGCCGCCCGCGCATGGCAGCCGTCAACTCTCTCGGTATCGGCGGCACCAACGTACACGCGGTTTTGGAGGAAGCGCCCGCCCGGCAGCCGACCACTGCCGAGGACCGTGCCCGCATCGTGGTGTGGTCTGCCCGGACCGGCCAGGCCGAGCGTGCCTACCGGGCCAGGCTGGCGGACCATCTCGGTCGGCAGAACGGGGAGGGCTTCGCGGACACTGCGGCTACCCTGCAGCATGGTAGGTCGCCGCACGGGGTGCGTGCTGCTGTCGTCGCCTCGCGCCCCGACCAGGCTGCGGCCGCCCTCACAGGCACCGCCAATGCCCCACGCGTGATCACCGGACCCGGAACCGCCCGGACCCCACGCCCCGTCACCTACGTGTTCCCCGGCCAGGGATCCCAGCATGCCGGGATGGCCGCGGGGCTGCACGGCTCCGAGGCAGCCTTCACCCGTGCCTTTGACGAATGCCTCGACCTGCTCGACACGCACGGGCTCACTGTGCGGACCACGTGGCTGAACGCGACAGACGACGAGCAACTGCAGGACACGGCCATCGCCCAGCCCCTGCTGTTCGCCACGGGATACGCGCTCGCCCAGATGTGGTCGGCCTGGGGCGTGACGCCGCACCAGTTACTCGGCCACAGCGTCGGGGAACTGACGGCGGCGACCATCGCCGGTGTCCTCGACCTGCCCGACGCGGCCCGTCTCGTCGCCGCGCGCGCCCAGGCTGCAGCGGCCGCCCCGCCTGGCGGGATGCTCGCAGTGACGGCCGCGGCGGAGGCCCTCGTGCCGCTGCTCCCCGAGGCGCTGCAAGTCGCCGTTGTCAACGGCCCCCGACAGACGGTCGTTTCCGGGCCGGAGGACGTGCTGCAGGAGTTCGGCGTGGCGCTTGCGGAGCGTGGCATCAACGCCCGACCTGTGCTCACCTCCCACGCCTTCCACAGCCGGTCCATGGCCGCCGCCGCTGACTGCTTCGAGGCCGCGTTCTCTGGTGTCGCGCTGCGCGCGCCCCGTATTCCGGTGCGATCGGCGATGACGGGCCGCCTGGTGACTGACGAGGAGGCCACCAGCCCCGGGTTCTGGGCGGGGCAGCTCGCCCAACCTGTGCTCTTCGGCAAGGCTATCGACGAGGCGCTCGCCGACCAGGACCAGATCCTTCTGGAAGTCGGGCCGGGCCGGACGCTGACCAGCGTGGCGGCTCAGCACCCGAGCGTCGCATCCGGGAGGAGCCTGGCGCTTGCCACCCTGCCGCACCGCGGCGAGCGGCGACGGGACGAGTGGGAGTGCGCGCTGAACGCGGTCGGCGTCCTGTGGACCGAGGGCCACACGATCGACTGGGATGCAGTCGACCAGCAACGGCCGGTGCGGCGGACTGCGATACCCGGATATCCGTACGAACGCGTCCGCCACTGGCTGGAGACACCCGCCCCGACAGAACACGGAGATGCACGGGACACGGAGGCGATCGTCCACGCCGGCGCAGACCGCTCGGAACCGTCCAGGCACGACGACACACCCCCGACGGCTGACGTGTCCCCGTTCACGACCCTGGCCTGGGTTGAGGACCCACGCGAATCCGTGCCCGCTGACCGCCGGGACGAGCCAGCCCTCGTCCTGCTCCCGCCGGATGACGGGCGGGCACTCGACCTGATGGCAGCCTGTCAACGAGCAGGCCTCCGCGTCCTCCCGGTGCGCGCCGGGGAGGCGTACGAGGAGTCCGCTTCCGGCTTCCGCGTCCGCCTCGACGAAACAACCGATATGGATCGGCTGTTCACCACGCTGGCCGGACGAGGCGTCTGTCCCCGCATCCTCGTCCATGCCTCGACGATGGGGCCTTGGGAGGCTCCGACCACAGCCAACGCCGCCCACCAGCTTCGCGAGACCTTCCACAGCGCGCTGTCCCTCGTCCAGCACGCAGCCCGGCGTTCCGGGGCCCAGGGCGCGCCCCACCTGCTCGTGGTCACCGACCGCTCTGTCGATGTTACAGGCGGGGAGTCGACCGACCCGGTCAAGGCAACCCTGCACGGCTTTGCGAGAACGCTGGCTCTGGAGGAGCCCGCCGCCGCGTGCAGGGTGATCGACCTCGGGGCGAACGTGCCCGAGGACGAACTCGTCGAGGAGATCAGCCGGTTCGACCGGAGCGAGATCTTGGCGCTGCGCGGAAGCAGGCGCTGGATCCGCACGGAGCGGCCGTACACCCCGAAGACCGCCGCAGCCGGCCAGGTGCTGCGGCGAAACGGCGTCTACCTAATCACGGGAGGCCTCGGAGGGCTCGGCCTGGAGACGGCCAAGGGCCTGGCACGCACCGGGCTGCGCCCGCGCCTGGTGCTGGTCGGCAGGACGGCCGTACCCACGGGCGAGACGTGGCAGCAAATGCTGTCCGACGGGGACAATACAGCGATCCGGCTGCGTGATGGTCTCCAGGAGCTAACGGCAATGGGCGCGAACGTCAAGACGGTGGCCGCCGACGTCGCCGACCCCGCAGCAGCGCGCCGCGCCGTGGCCGAGGCCGTCGCGGCATTCGGCCCCGTCAACGGAGTGTTCCACCTCGCGGGTGTCCCCGGGGACGGCATGCTCCACTTCCGCACCGCAGCGGAAGCCGACGCAGTGTTCGCGCCGAAGGTGCTCGGCACCCTGGCACTGGCCGAGGCCCTTGCCGACCAGCAGCCCCTGGACCTGTTCGTGGCGTTCTCTAGCACTGCGGCGCTGCGCGGGCTGCGTGGGAGCGGCGATTATGCGGCGGCCAACGCTTTCCTCGACGCCTGGGCCGGGTCGCCGGCGCCCTCCAGCACCCGTTTCCTAAGCATCAACTGGCCGGCTTGGCACACCGTCGGCATGGCTGTGCCGGGAATGGCCCGCTCCGGCCCGACTCCGAGCGGCCAGAGGACCTGGACCACGGTGCTGACACCACAGACCTGCCCGCTGCTGGACGAGCACCGGCTCCGGGGCGATGCGGTGTTGCCCGGCACAGCCTTCCTCGACTTCGTCATCCGGGCGTTCCGATCCCAGGTGCTGGGCGGTGAGGCGGGGCCGGTACGCCTGGACGAGGTCGCGTTCCTGCGACCGCTGCTGGTCAGGGAGCAGCGCACCATGGAGATCGGCTTCGTTCCCGCGGACGGTCACTGGGAGTTCGTGGTGCGTTCCTGCGACCCGGCCGAGCCGGACGGCTCATTCTTGACCCATGCTATGGGCAGGGCGACGCGTGGCTCCGCCGCGGGCCGCACCGTCGATATGGCCGGCCTGAAAGCACGGTTTGCCGGGCCACAGCCACGTCCAAAACCCGGGATTGCTCGGCAGTTGTTCACCTGGGGGCCGAGATGGGACAACATCACCGAGATTCGGAACGCGGACGCGGGCAACGAGAAGCTGCTGCGTCTCGGGCTGCCGGCGGAGTTCGCCGGGGAGGAGACCGAATACGAGGTGCATCCGGCACTGCTTGACACCGCGACGTCCTTCGCGCGCACCCCGGAACACGACGAGCCCCACATACCGTTCCTCTACGGCTCCATGACGGTACATCAGCCACCGGTCGGCGAGTCCTACAGCCACGTCAGGCTCCAGGAGAGCACAGCGGAGGGGCTGCTCAAGGCAGACGTGGACCTCTTGGCCCCGGACGGCCGGATCCTGGTGGAGGTCACAGGATTCACCATGCGGCGCGTGGATCCGCACGCCGATCTCCTCGAGGGCCACACCGGGCTACAGGCCGAGCCGGGCCGGACGCAGAACGATCCGCCTCCCACGGACGACGTCCCGGCCACCAGCGTGGAGGGGATCGCCCCCGAGGCGGGGGTGCGACTGCTGATGGACCTTCTGGGATCCCGGACCTCGAACCAGGTGGCCGTGGCTCACCACCGCAACGGCCAGCCGGTGCACATGACTGCCAGCGCCGCGGCCCCAGCTGCGCCCTCCCAGCCGAGTGTCGCGAGCGCCGTGACCGCGCCGCCAGCTGGCAAGACCCTATCGGTCGAGGAAGAGCTGCAGACGCTGTGGACCGGTGCCCTGGGAATGCCAGAGATCGGTCTCGACGATGACTTCTTCGACCTCGGCGGGAGCTCCTTGACGGCTGTGGAGCTCATGACCTGGATCCGGGACCGCTTTGCGGTCGAACTCAGCATCGCCACGCTCTTCGAGTACCCGACGCTGAGGATGCTCGCGGACCACCTACACTCGCTGGGGGCCTGGTGACCGCCACTCTGAACTGCGACGTACTCGCATCCGTGATCGAACTACCCTGCCCGGAGTGGAACCGGCTGGCGAGGCAGGACGTCTTCTACGCCTCCCACGAGTGGCTGACCATGGCCGAGACAGAGGCCATCGGCGAGCGTGCCTACGTGGTGTTCAGCGGCGGCTTACGCCTCGTCGCTGCGGTGCGTGCTCGGCGCCGACGAGGACTGGCTAGCCCCGGAGCCCTCGCCGCGGGACTGGTCGGCACTGACCGACCGGCCACCGTTGCACGCGCGGGTGCCGGGTGGACATCCCACCATCGATACCAATTCGGACTTGGTCGGACGGCCGTTTGGCGACTGCTCGGGCAGGGGGGCACGGGCGGCTGGGAGGACCGACGGGGTGCAGGAATGAAAGAGGTTGAGAAGCAGATGGGAGTTGCCGGATGACCGACCTGGCGGTGGAGGTACGCGGACTGCGGCGGGTGTACCAAGCACGACGGGGTGCGCCCGAGGCACGGACCGCACTCGATGGGATCGACCTTGATGTCGTTCCCGGCCAGATCCACGGCTTGCTGGGTCCGAACGGTGCAGGCAAGACCACCCTGGTCAAGATCCTTTCCACGGTGTTACTTCCCACCGAAGGCACGGCGCGGGTGCTCGGCTATGACGTGGTGGAGCACCGGCAGGACGTGCGCACCAGGATCGGTACCGTGTTCGGCAGTGAACGCGGCCTATACGCACGGGTTAGCGTGCGCCGTAACCTACTGTTCTGGGCCAGCCTGTACGGTCTCAGCGGCCGCGTGGGGCGGCACCGCACCGAGCAGCTGATCGAACGGGTCGGCCTCGCCGAACGGGCCGACGACCGGGTGGAGGAGCTCTCCAAGGGCATGGTGCAGCGGGTACACCTGGCCCGTGGCCTGATCGGCGACCCGCGGATGGTGTTCCTCGACGAGCCGACCACCGGCCTCGATCCGGTGGCTGCGCTGGACTTCCGCGCGCTGCTTGGCGAACTGCTCGCCGAGGGCCGCACCTTCCTGCTCACCACCCACGACCTCGACGAGGCGGCCGCGCTATGCGCCGAGGTAACCGTTATCGACCGCGGCACGCTGCTGATGACCTCGAACGTCCGAGATGTCGGCCGCAGGCTGGCCGCCCCTGACCGGGTCGACTTCGATGCCGAAGACAATATGGTGCTGGAGAAGCTGCGCGGCAGCGGACTGGTGAACGGGGTGAGCGAGCTCGACAAGCCGGGCCGCTACCGTGCGGAGGCGACCTCGAAGGAGTCGCTCACCTCCGTGATTAGGCTGCTCGCCGACGAGGGGATCACCTCACTGAGCACCTCGCCGCCGACGCTGGAAGAGGTCTACCTGCAGTTGGTCGGTGACCGGGGGATGGCGGTATGAACATCCTTCGAGTGATCGCGGCGTCCTGCCGGATGCAGGTAGCAGAGACGCGCAGGGTACCGGCGCAGATGCTCATCCTGGCGACCAGCCCACTGTTCGCCGCGATGTTCCTGTCCGTCATGAAGCGCAACGGCGACCCCACCGTGCTGACCAATGCGGTGTTCGCGCCGGCGCTGATCTCGCTGTGGTTCATGTCCCTTGATCTCGGCGGCGGGATGATCAGCAACGAGCGCTGGCAGGCCACTTTGGAAGGTCTGATCGGCTCCCCGTCGCGACTGGGCGCCGTGGTGTTCGGCCGGATCATCGCGGTAGTTGGGCTGGCCGCGTTGACCTTCGTTGAGTCCTATGTCATGGCCAGGCTGGTATTCCGGATGGACGTGCGGATCGTGCACCCGCTGGTATTTGTGCTGACTCTCGTGGTCACGCTGTTCGCGATGGCGGGTACCGCGACCGCGCTGGCTGGGCTGTTCGTGCTGTCACGCAACGTGCTTCTGTTCCAGAACTCGATGACTTACCCGTTCTACATCTTGGGCGGGGTGTTGGTGCCGGTGTCGCTGCTGCCGTTCTGGGCGCAGCCGGTCACCAGGGTGTTCTTCCTGTCTTGGTCCTCGGACCTAGTACGGGCTTCGATGCGGACCGACGCACCTGGGTGGGCATGGCAGTTGGCGGTGGTAGCTGTGCTGGGTGCGGCTGGACTGGTCGGAGGTCTGGTGCTGATCGAACGGGTGGTACGCCGGGTCACCGCGACCGGATCGGCGGCGATGGCGTGAGCGGGATGAATCAAGCGCCGACACACAGATTCTGGCTGCCCAACCGCGGGGTGCTTGTCCAGTCGATCGCGCTCGGCATCGCCGAGTTCCGCACCTTCTACACCTTGCGCGCGTGGCTGGCGGGCTGGTTCGTGCGGGTGCTTGCCCAAGTGGCGTTCTTCGCGTCCATCGGGCTGCTGTTGCATTCTAAGGATCAGGTGCGATACCTGCTGGTCGGCAATGCAGTGGCACTGGTCTGCCTGGAAGCCACCGTCGTGGTGCTCACGATGGCAGCCGAGCGCTTCCAGGGCACCCTGGAACTACTGGCGACCAGCCCCGTGGGCCCGGTCACGGTGTTGCTTGGGCGCGGACTGAACTGGGTGCTGACCGGTGTTGTCTCCTCTGCGCTGACGCTCACTCTGCTGTTGTTGGTGTTCGGGCAGACACTGTCGGTGCCCGGGCTACTCGGCTGTCTGCCAGTACTGCTGCTTATCGGGCTCACATCACACTTCTACGGCAGCGCGCTCGGCGCCATCACGCTGCGCTTCCCCCGCGTGGAGTGGATGGTACTGAACGTCGGCTTCATGATGCCGATGACGCTGTCTGGGGTGAACGTGCCGGTGTCGTTCTGGCCGACGCCGCTGGCGGCACTGGCTCAAGTATTTCCGGTCACCCACGGGCTTGCAGCGATCCGCACCATCCTGAGCGGCGGCAGCATGTCCCACGCGCTCGGCCAGGCTGCTCTCGAGCCGATGGTCGGGATGGGCTGGCTAGTGATCGGCGCACTGCTGTACCGACGGATGGTGGAGAGCTCGCGTCGGCGCGGGTCTCTCGGCCTGTTCTGACTCTCCAACCACCCGCGACCAGAGAGGAGCATGCGCGTGCAGCCACCTGTCGCCTGGAACGAAACCAGCGTGCCGTTCCGCAAGAACGCGGTGGCCACCGACCTGATCGCCGAGGCAGTGGCACGCACCCCGGACGCGGTAGCGATCATCTCGCCGGAGGGGGCGGCACAGACCTACGCACAGGTGTGGGACGCGGCCACTCGGATTGCCGGGCTGCTGGCCGAGGAGGGCGCCGGGCCCGGCCAGTACGTTGGCGTGGTCGGCCACCAAACCGAGCACACTGTGATCGGCATCCTCGGCGTCACGTTGTCCGGCGCTGCCTATGTTCCGGTCGATCCTGGCTGGCCAGTGCGAAGGCAGGCGAAGGTACTCGCCGCGGTCGGTGCCCGATGGCTGCTGGCGGGAGAGGCCGACTTGTCCCTGCTGCGAACCCTGACTCAGTACGCGCCGACGCTGCGAGACGTCTTGTTACTCGATGTTCCGGACGAGCAGGCCCCTTACGGGCTGCCCCGCGAGGACGTGCGCGCCATGTGGGACTCCGTGAGCCGATCCTCCGACCCGCTGCAAGCGGCCGGGTTCAACTTGGACGGCGGCCGGACGTACTCCACAGAGGAGGTGGACGCCTACGCCGACCACGTCGCTGGGCTCGTACTGCGTGACAAGCCGGACAGTGTGCTGGAGGTCGGGTTTGGCTCCGGCCTCGTGCTGCGGCGGGTGGCTCCCGAGGTGGGCTTCTACGCCGGGGTCGATCCGGCGCCCTCCGCGGTGGACGCCGGGCTGGTGCTCGCCGAGGAGCAGTCGCTCCTGGTGGACCTGGTGGCTGGGTTCGCCGACGACGTGGCCGCGCTCGGCTTCGGCCCGGTGGACGCCGCAGTCCTCGCTTCCACTGTTCAGTACTTCCCCGACCGCCGCTACCTCACCGCTGTGCTAGCGCAGTTGGCCTGCGCGGTGCGTCCCGGCGGCCAGGTCACGCTGGCCGACCTACTACCTACCACTGCGGACGCTGGCGCGCCCGCCGAACTGCTGCGATTGGACCCGGACTGGCTTCGCGGTCTTGCTGGTACCGGAGGCTGGGCCGAGGTGGAGGTGTTGGAGCGTACGGAGGTGCCGGGGCTGCCCGCAGAACTGGCCGAGCGCTACGACGTGGTACTCCACCGAGCCTCCGACGGCGCCGAAATCCACGAGACCGCCGCCCCGGTCGCTGGACCGGACGGACCCCGGCTATGGACTGGTCACCACGTGGCCGCGCGGCGGGCTGAGCCGCTGGGCCAAAAGGCAGGCCCGGACGACATCGCTTACGTGATCTTCACGTCCGGCTCGACTGGCCAGCCGAAGGGTGTGGTGGTCGGCCACCGGTCACTGGTGAATCTGATCGAGTGGGTGAACCGTGAGTTCGGGGTCGGGCCAGGTGATCTGCTGCTGCACGTCACTTCGTTCGCGTTCGATCTCTCGGTATACGACGTGTTCGGGGTGCTTGCGGCGGGTGGCACGCTGCGGATGCCGGGAGACGTGGCGGTGGGCGAGCCCGCCCGGCTGGCCGCGATCCTTCGGGAGGAGCCAATCACGTTCTGGAACTCCGCCCCTGCCGCGCTGTCCTGGGTGTTGCCGTTCGTTCCGGTGGCCCAGGCGGAAAGCCCCGCTCTGCAGAGGATTTTCCTGTCCGGCGACTGGATCCCATTGTCAATGCCGGACGAGATCAGGGCACGGTTCCCCGCATCGTCGCAAATCATCTCGTTGGGCGGGGCGACCGAGGCGACGGTGTGGTCGAACTACTACCGGATCGACGAGGTGGACCCAGCCTGGCCAAGCATTCCTTACGGCAAGCCGATGCAGAACGCGCGTTACTACATGCTGGATGAGCAGTTACGCGAGGCTCCGATCGACGAGCCAGGCGACCTGTACATCGCCGGTGACTGCCTCGCCCTCGGCTATCACGACGATCCGGACCTGACCGCAACCAAGTTCTTGCCCGATCCGCTGGCGGACGACCCTGCCGCGCGGATGTATGCCACCGGCGACCGGGCTCGCTGGCGGCCGGACGGCGAGATGCAGTTCCTGGGCAGGCTCGACCATCAGGTGAAGATCAATGGATACCGGGTGGAACTCGGTGAGATTGAGGCCGCCATGGCCGCGCATCCCGAGGTGCGGGCTGCAGTTGTGGTGGCGGTGGACGCGACAGGAGGGCGGACATTGGCTGGCTTCTACACCTGCAGGGCGGCTGAGTTACCCGCCGCCGCACTGCACGCCGACCTCGCAAACCGGCTGCCCCCGTACCTGGTGCCCGCCACACTGCGGCCGCTCGCCGCGTTGCCGCTGACCTCCAACGGCAAGGTTGACCGAGCCGCGCTTGCCGCCATGGCGGTGGAACGATGAGGGCGGGCAAGGTAGTCCGGGCAGCCTGGGCGGCAGCGACGGGCCAAACCGGCACACCGGACGACACCCGTTTCCTGTCCGCAGGCGGCCATTCGCTTGCGGCGGCGCGGCTGGTGGCCCGGCTGCAGGAGGAGCTCGGTGTCGAGTTGCCCCTCGCGGTGTTGCTGCGCGACGACCCGACCCTCACCGAACTGGTCGAGCTAGTCGAGACACGGGCATCGGAGGGAAATGCACGCCTCGTCGCCGCGGCCGGGCGTGTAATGGCCAACGGGCAGCCAGGCGAGGCTCGTTCAGCTCCGGCGGGGCCAACGTTGGGCAGGTTGTGGGTGTGGCACCAGCTGCACCCGGAATCCCCTGCCTACAACGTGGTCCGGGTGATCGAGGTAGCCGATCAGATACGGCCCGCCGCACTGCGGGCGGCGCTCGCCGATCTTGTCGAGCGGCACGAGGCGCTGCGCTGTGCAGTCATCCAGCCGACGCCGGGGCGGCTCGAGGTGCTGGTCGGTGCGCCAGTGCCGGTGCCGCTATCGGTACAGGTGGTGCGGTCGCCGGACCCCGCGGCACTGGACTCGGCACTACGGAAGGTCACCGAGCAGGCGCTGCCGATGGACCAGGCTCCGCTGTGGCGGGCCGGCATGGTTTACGTGCCGGAACTCAGCCGAAGCTGGCTCGTCCTAGTGCTGCATCACGTGATCAGCGATCTGCGCGCAACCGATGTGCTGCTGACCGAGCTGGCCGCAGCGTATGACGCCAGGCTGGCGGGCAGCGTGCCCGATCTAAGCGATCCGGCACCGAGTTTGCTCGCACACCTAGAGCATGAGGCCGCCCAGGTCGGGTCGGCGCGCTGGCGGGCCGACCTGGCCTGGTGGGCGGGCCAGCTCGCGGGTGCGGAACCTCCCGCCCCGCTGCCGCTGTGCACCCCGCCGGACCCACCGACCTACCAGGGACAGGCCGACGCTGTAGAGCTGTCCTCGGCCGAGACTGCGAAGGTGGCGGCCACGCTGCTGGCCACGCAGCTCACTCCAGCTGCGTTCTTCCTCGCCGCCTCAGTCGCGGTGTTGTCCGCCTGGACCGGAGGCGAGAGGCCAGAAGTGGTCGGTCTGCCGAGCGTGCGTCGAACGCGCCCTTCCGAGGAACGACTGGTCGGCTTCCTTCTCGACACGCTGCCGTTGCGGCTGGCCACTCCCGCCGAGCTGGCGTTCACCGGCCTCTGCGAGCAGATCCGCACCGGCTACCTGGAGGCAGCCGAGCACAGCCTGCCGCCTTATAACGAGGTGCTTCGTGTGCTCAACCTGCCGAGGACAGGCGAGGCGAGCCCGCTGATCCGATTGTGGTTCAACGATCTCACCACGGCGAGCTGCCCGGAGGCATTCGGCGGCGCGCCTGCCGTCGAGTACGACCTGCCGCCGTCCGCTGCGCTGTTCGAGGTGAACCTGTACCTGCGGCTGACCTCGGACGGGCGCTACCGGCTGCACCTGGTAACCCCGGCTGGCGCGATGGAGCGGGCGGACGCCACCGCATTGCTCGACCAGGTGCGGGCCGCCGTACTGCGGGCCGCTGCTGATCCGGCCGCCCCGCTGCACGAGGTGCTCGCCACCGCGCCGCGCCCCGTGGAAGGGGCACCCCCTGCCAGCACCGCGCTACCCGCAACGACCAGCGAGCTGCTGCGGCGGTGGGCCGACCGGGCTCCGAACTCGGCTGCACTGGCCGACTCGGCCGGCGTGCTTGACTACCGGGCCCTGGACGCCGAGGTAGACCGAGTGGCAGACACGCTCCCCGCCGGTGCGAGGATTGCCGTGCCAGCCCGGCGAGATCGCGTGTTCGTAACCCGGTTGCTCGCCTGCTGGCGGGCCGAGGCCGTGCCGGTCCTGGTGGACGCGGGCTGGCCGCAGCAGCGCAGGGCCGCCGCACTCGCCGCTGCGGGCGCGACCTCGGCGTTCGACTGGACCGGAGACGGCAGCGCACAACCACTGCCCGGCGCGGCTACAGAGCGAGAGCCGGTGGGACACGTATTGTTCACCTCGGGCAGCACCGGCACGCCGCTCGCCGTCGCGGTGCCGCCAGGAGCAGCCGAGTATGAGCTGGACGTGCTGCGCGAGCGGTACACGATCGGGCCGGGCGACCGGGTGTCATTCCTGTCCGGCGCCGCGCACGACGTGGCGCTGCGCGACGTAGTCCTTCCTCTGCGAGCCGGTGCGACCGTGTGTATCCCGCCCCAAGAAGTGTCCGCCGACGCGGCCGCCGTGCCAGATTGGCTCGCCAAGAACAGCGTGACCGTCGCCAACGCGACCCCGCTTCTGCTCGGCCTCGCGTTCGGGCTCACGCCTCGGCGGCTAGATGCGCTTCGCCTTGTGGTGTGCGGCGGCGCGCCGCTGTCCCGCACCACCGCCGAACTCGTCCGCACTTGCGCACCGGCGGCCACCCTGGTCAACGGCTACGGCTGCACCGAGACCCCGCAGCTTGTCACAGCTGAGGAGTTCACCCCTGGCCAGCCGCTTCCCGCCGGTGGCATACCGGTCGGAACGACGATCAGCGACCGCAGGGTGGCACTTCGCTCCGACCCCGCCGACGCCTCCGAGCAACCAGTGGGTAGGCCGGGCGAGGTCTGGGTAGCCGGGCCAAGGATAGCGTCCGGCTATCTCGGCACCGAGCTGTCGCGGCGGTACACGGTGGACAAGGCTGGGGTGCGCTGGTTTCGCACCGGCGACCTGGCCAGGAGGGATGCCGAGGGGCGGCTGCACCTCGCTGGCCGGACCGACCGGCAGGTGCTGGTCAATGGGCACCGGCTCGCGCTCGACGAGGTCGAGCTTATGGCCCGCGCGCTGCCGGGCGTGTCCGACGCCGTGGCCGCCGTAGTCGGCATGCGAACCAATGGCGGGGACAACGTTGGTGAGAGCCTGCGGCTGTGGGTGCGCCCTGGCCCTGCCACCCGGCTGACTGGTGACGATCTGCGCAGGGCGTTGCAGCAGCGGCTGCCAGCCGCCGCGGTACCGGCACGGGTGCTCGTGGTGGACCGGCTACCAACCACCACCAACCTCAAGGCCGCGGTCCCGGACGAACTGCCCGCACTGCCACAAGACGCCGCCCCCGACGAGCGGCTCCGGCTGATCGCCGAGTCGATCGCCGGTGGCCCGCTTGACCCGACGATGACGTTCTTCGCGGCAGGCTTCACCTCAGTGTCGCTGCTACAACTCACGGCCGAACTGGCTGCGGCGATCGGACGGCCGGTGCCTCCTGTGGTCCCGTTCCGCTACCCCACCTTGCGAGCACTGTCCAACTGGTTGACAGGCAACGTTCCCGTGCCCGCACGGACCACCCAGGACCGGCCGCCTGCCGAGGTGCCATCGGCACCGTCGGTACGGCATCGGCTGCGGCAAGGCTCGGCACAGGCCTTGCGCGCCGCCCGGCTGGCGGCGCGAGCCCGGTTGTCCGCTCCATCCGACGAGGAGCACGGATGATGCGTCAGGGCAGGTGGTTGGTAGAAAGCGCATCCTGAGTGTGTGTCTAACCTCGTGCTTTCACGAGGCGGCCTGTCCGAGACTTGATCACAAAGGTGAGAAGTGCTCCTGACCTGCAACGATAGGACTTTTCGAGGGTCCTGTCCGTTGCTGTCGAGGGAGCACTTCTCAAGTGAAGAAGCGTATCGGGTCGTACCCGCGTATCTGTGTAGAGGGCGGTGGTCGCGGGGTGGTCTCGCAGGCCGGGGCCGTGCTGCTGATTGAGACGGTGCGCAAGACCGGGCTGGATCAAGCGATATCGGCGGCGCTGACGCCGTGGCGTAAGACTCGGGCGGTGCATGAGCCGGACAAGATCCTGCTGGATGTGGCGCTTACGGTCGCCCTCGGCGGGGACTGCCTGGCGCATGTCGGGCTGCTGCGGGCTGAGTCGGCCGTGTTCGGGCCGGTGGCCTCCGACCCGATCGTCTCCCGGCTGATCGATATGCTCGCCGCGAGCGGGACGCGAGCCCTGGACGCACTGCGCACGGCCCGTGCCGAAGTCCGTGTATATCTGTGGCAGTTGGCGGGTGACCGGGCACCGGATGCCGGCGGACAGGTGATCGTGGACATCGACGGGGTGCTGGTAGTCGCGCACTCCGACAAGCAGGATGCGGCCGCGACCTGGAAGAAGACCTTCGGCCATCACCCGCTGATGGGCTTCGTCGACCACGGCAGGGGTGGCAGCGGTGAGCCGGTGGTCGGGTTGCTGCGGCCCGGCAACGCAGGCTCCAACACCGCCGCCGACCACATCACCGCTGCTCAACTGGCCCTGCCTCAGTTGCCGAAGAGGTATCGGCGTGGACGAAAGACGCTGATCCGTACTGATTCCGGCGGCGGCACGCACGAGTTCGTTGCCTGGCTCGCCCAGCGCGGGCCGGTGGCTGTCGTACTCGGTCGGCATGACTATCACCGACGCCATCCACCACGCCGTCTTGAAGGTCCCCGCCTCGGCCTGGGCACCGGCTATCGAGCCGGACGGCGAGATCTGCGACGCCGCCTGGGTCGCCGAACTCGACGCCGATGTCCTGAAAGGCTGGCCGAAGGGCATGCGGCTGATCGTCCGCAAAGAACGACCTCATCCCGGTGCCCAGTTGCGTTTCACCGACGCCGAGGGACTGCGGCTGACCGCGTTCGCCACCAACACCACCCACGCGCCGATCGCCGCGCTCGTGCTGCGGCACCGCCAGCGCGCCAGAGCCGAGGACCGCATCCGCGCTGCCCGCGTCACCGGTCTGCGCAACCTGGCCCTCCGCGACGCCACACAGAACCAGATCTGGTTGGAGATCGTTCAGATCGCTCGTGACCTGCTCGCCTGGATGCCAATGCTCGCCCTCACCGACACAGCCCGGCTCTGGGAACCGCGCCGGCCGCGACTGCGGCTGTTCTGCACCGCCGCCCAGCTCGTCACCACGGCACGGCGCCGCATTCTCCGCCTCGCCGCCCACTGGCCCTGGACCGACGTGATCACCAGTGCGATTCAGCGACTGGCAGCCCTACCGCAGCCCGGCTGACCAGCAACATCCCTGTCCCGACGAGCCTGATCACCCTGCCGGAGCCGTGGAAGCCGGAGCTCACCCGGCGCGACAGCCGGGCCCCAGCCACACCCACCTGCCGAAAACCCCGACCCCAACAAGGCAGAAAGGGTCCGTCAACAAGCTGACGAACCCTCACGCAAGATCGAGGCTAAGAGGATGTTTTTCGCCTTCAACGCCCCCTTATTTCCCGGGTTTTGCGGTGTAGGGACGCGGTGTTGGTGGGATTGCCGGTGTGGTTGAGTCTCATTGGTCGCGTGGAGTGACAGGTGGGGTGGGATGAGGCTTGCACCTGTCTCATCCCGAACTGCCCGGCGTGGGACCGTGCCTCCATGGTCGTATCCCCACGCCTGGGCGCACTCGCACACCGGCGGTACGTCCAGGTCATGGCTGAGCGTGGCTGCTATCCAAGTGATCTGTCCGATGCTCGTTGGGAGTTGATCGAGCCGGTGCTGGCTGCCTGGCGGGCCGAGCGTCGGCGGCATGCCCTGGACATCGGCCGCCCGCCCGAGCACGAGCTGCGCGAGATCATGAACGCGATCTTGTACGTAGACCGAACCGGCGTGCAGTGGCGCTACCTGTCCCACGACTTCCCTCCCTGGGAAACCGTGTACGGCTACTTCGCCAAGTGGCAAAAGGACGGCGTGTTCGCCCAGCTCAACGGCCTGCTCAGGGAGTTGGTGCGGCAGAAGGGCGGGCGGAGTGCGAGCCCGTCGGCCTGTGTGATCGACGCGCAGAGCGTCAAGGCCTCCACCAGTGCCCCCGCCACGAGTCAGGGCACGGATGCGGGCAAGAAGATCGTGGGCAGGAAACGCAGCATCGTCACCGACACCCTCGGCCTCCTGCTCGCGGTCCTGGTCACCGCCGCCAGCGTCCAGGACTCCGTGGCCGGCACCCAGCTGCTCGATCAGGTCGCCGCCGCCCACCCCACGATCCGCAAGGTATGGGTCGACGGCGGCTACCGCCAGCACCTCGTCGAGCACGCCGCCACCCTCGGCATCGACCTGGAAATCGTCCAACGCCCACTCGGGACCAGGGGATTCACCCCGATCCCGAAACGCTGGGCGGTGGAGCGGACCTAGTGCGCCACGAGGCGCTCTGTTTGTATCCCCGGCTCAGCCGGGAGGAACGCGGAAGGAGGTTCCTGGGCCAGATGACTTACCTGGATCCGAAAGGTGAAGGGGACAACAGCATGTCAGAAAACCAGTGACCGGGACCAGTTGTCAGGGACGGTGTGCTGGGGGGCCCGCGCGATATGGCGAAGACTGGATTGTTTGAAGCCCAATCTCCAGAAGATGCAAGTTCCCATCCGCCGGAAAGACGACTGAAACCGGCGCCGCGCTCTGCACTGGACTCGTGGGTTGTCCGGTGCACTTCCGGGGCTCGGAGCGATGCCCAACGAGGGCATTCAAGGAGATGAGTGGGACGCCTAAGTCGCGCTAGAACGTGCGAACAGAGACGAACGTGGGATCGCCTACGGGACGTGAGTCCTATGGCGACGGAGGCCCCGTAGTAGTCGCCGGAGTAACGCCCGGCCAAGGGGGACGGGAAAGCCGTCCGCATCGGGAGAAGGGGGCCAGGTGATTCGGACACCGAGACTCGGGAGGTATGCGAAATGCAGAGCGCCGAAACGGTGCTGGGTGTCCTGCGTGATCGCGGCAGGCGTGGCCTGCCGTGTGATGAACTGTATCGACAGATGTCCAACCCGCAGTTATATCTGCTGGCTTATGGGCGCATCTACGCCAACCACGGCGCGATGACGCCCGGAGTCACGAAGGAAACAGTGGACGGCATGTCTCAGCGGAAGATCGGACGCATCATCGATGCGATGCGCCACGAGCGATACCGATTCCGTCCAGCACGCCGCGTGAACATCCCGAAGAAGAACGGGGCAACGCGGCCACTGGGGTTGCCGACATGGTCGGACAAGCTTGTCGGCGAAGTGGTACGCCTTCTACTGGAAGCGTATTACGAGCCGACATTCTCCGACCACTCCCACGGGTTCCGGCCCAGGAAGGGATGCCACACCGCCCTGCGCGAGGTGGCTCACACCTGGACCGGAACTTCTTGGTTTGTTGAGGGTGATATCGCCGACTGTTTCGGGAGTTTGGATCATCAGGTCCTGCTCTCGATTCTTGGCGAGAAGATCCACGACAACCGGTTCCTGAGGTTGGTGCGCAACATGCTGACGGCCGGATACGTGGAGGACTGGAGGTGGGGAGCCACGCTCTCCGGAGCACCACAAGGCGGAGTGGCCTCCCCGGTCCTGTCCAACATCTACCTGCACAAGTTGGACGAGTTCGTCGAGGAAGTTCTGACTCCGGAATACACCCGAGGGGAACGCCGGGCTCGCAACCCGGAGTACCTCGCGGTGGCCAACACGCTGGCAAGGGCACGCCGGCGCGGTGACAGGGCTGAGTCCCGCAGACTGCGCCAGCGGATGCACAGTCCGCCGAGCTCCGATCCTGATGATCCGGGGTTCAGGCGGCTTCGCTATGTCCGCTATGCAGATGACCACCTGCTCGGGTTCACCGGGCCGAAGGTCGAGGCCGAAGAAATCAAACAGCGACTGGCGACGTTCCTGCGCGAAGAACTCAAGCTGGAACTCTCCGAGAAAAAGACGCTGATTACCCATGCCCGCACCCAGGCGGCACTGTTCCTCGGCTACGAGATCACGACTCAGCAGAACAGCAGCAAAGTCACCCGCGGCCGTCGTGTGGTCAACGGGCAGATCGCGCTGCGTGTCCCACTGGATGTGATCAAGGCCAAGTGTTCCCCCTACCTTGCTCACGGAAAACCCGCGAAGCAACCGGCCCTGATGAACAGCAGCGACCACGCTATCGTCGCCACCTTCGGGACCGTCTACCGGGGAATCATCCAGTATTACCTGCTTGCCGGTGACGTCTACCGGCTGCACCGCCTGCGATGGGTCATGGAGACCTCGATGCTCAAGACCCTTGCGGGCAAGCACCGTTCAACGGTGTCGAAGATGGCAGCGAAGTATAAAACCACCTTCGAAACGCCAAGCGGACCACGTATCGCTTTCGAGGCCCACATTGAACGGAAGAACAGGAAACCACTGGTAGCACGGTTCGGTGGTATTCCACTCCAACGACAGCGGGCGGCGGAACTTGCCGACCGCGAGCCGGTCCGAGTGGACTATCCGCAGAAGGAACTCATCGCGAGACTTCTGGCGGATTCCTGCGAGATCTGCGGAAGCAAGGGCAATGTGCAAGTGCACCATGTCCGCGCGCTCGCCGACCTCGCACATGCCGGATGGCAGCCTTCTGACTGGGCGCGCGTCGTGCTTCACCGGCGACGCAAAACCGTCGTGGCCTGCGACACCTGCCACGACCGAATCCACTCAGAACAGCCTGCCAAATCACTCACGCAGTAGTCACTGGAGAGCCGGATGACAGGGAAACCGTCATGTCCGGTTCGGCGGGAGGCCGCGCGGAAAAGGACCCGTCCCGACGGGCACCTCGCCGCGCGGCCCACCCATCCGGATGGCTCATGCTTCACCGCCGCCTGGCCCGCGACTACGAGACGCTTCCGGCCTGCTCCGAAGCCATGATCCACGTCGCGATGACCGACCTCATGGCCCGCCGCCTCACCGGCGAGAACACCATCTCCTGGCGAGACCCTGCAAAACCGCATCAACCACAGATTCCGGGATGAAACAACGGGAGAAAACGACCTCTAAGGGTGCGCAGATAATCAAGGTGTTGCTTCCGTGGATCTGGCTCCTTGATGGAGACTCTCGTGATCAACTCGCCTTGAAAATTCGCGGTGTTGTTCCCGTACCTGGACGAGCGTCAGCGCCGTCTGCTGATGGGGGCCGAGGCTCGGATCCTGAGGCATGGCGGGATCCGGGTTGTCGCGCAGGCGGCCGAGGTCAGCGAGACCACGGTCCGCAAGGGCGTCGTCGAGCTGGAAGCCGGTGCGGAGCCTTTGGGCCGGGTCCGCCGCCCCGGCGACGGGCGTAAGAGGGCTGCTGCGGTGGATCCGGGGTTGCGACCTGCACTGTTGGCGTTGGTCGAGCCGGACATGCGCGGGGACTCGACCTTTCCGCTGCGCTGGACGACAAAGTCGACGCGCAAACTCGCCGAAGAACTCACCCGGCAAGGCCACCGCGTCTCCGCGGACAAACCGACGCCGAGGGCGCCACCGCCATCGCGGACCGGGCCAGGATGCACCGGGACCTGAGGATCCTGCGTCCGGACGACGAGCACGCCACGGAGTCGGCGCGCCCCCGGCGGCGGACCACCGGGAGTGGCGGCGGCATTGAGCCGCGGGAACGTCCCCTCGCTGGCCGGCCGCGGCGCCGAGGCCGTGAAGGACGCGATCGCCGCCACGATCGCCAAACTGCCCGAAGCCGCTGCGCGGGTCGTTGACCTGGGACCGCGGTAAGGAGCTGGCCCAGCATTGCCCAACTCCTCATCGAAAACGGCTGCCTGTCTACTTCGCCGACCTGCACAGCCCTGGCAACGTGGCGCGAACGAGAACACGAACGGATTGCTGCGCCAGTACTTCCCGAAGGGCACCGATCTGTCGCGCTGGGACGCCGGTAAGCTCGTGGCGGTGGCTCTCTCACTCAACAACAAGCCCCGCAAAACCGTCGGTTGGAGGACGCCCGCCGAAGCTCTGTATGAGCATCTACTATCGGTCCAGGACGACGTTGTTGCGACGACCGGTTGAGTCCGGGATCGCTGCCGCGGTCAGTGTGAAAGATGACCCCGTCGACGTACCCGCCGCGGGTGACGGCGGCCATCTGCAGCGACGCGACGGCCGGGGCCGCGTCGCGGTGGCGGTCGTGCGGCCAAGCATCCGGCGGGAGAACAGGTCCCCGACGGTGGCGAGGTGGAGCGACCCCTCCTCGGTGTCGATCTGCGTGACGTCCCCGCACCACAGCACGTCGGGGGCGACGGCGGTGAAATCCCAGTGCACCAGTTCCCGGGCCGCGGGCCGAGCCCCCGGCCGGGTCAGCCCCCGCCGCCGCGCTTCCCCTCCCCGGACGACTCTTGCCCGTCCCCTGCCGTTCATGATCTGCTGACTCCATGCGGCCTGAATTCGATAAGGCGAAGATGCGGCAACTTGTCACGGAGCAGGTGGAGGCATTAGTAGGGAAGCCCGTCAGGCAAAGCGACGACCTGTTCGATCTCGGCCTCACGTCGGTCAATGCGGCTCGGCTCATCACCTGGATTCAAGAGACATTCGGCGTGGCAGTGGGCCTGCGAACCGTCTTCGAAAGGCCTGAAATCGGATTGCTCGTCGCGGCCATCACGCAGCGTCACTGCTCGGGAGATTAGTCATGCACCATGCCATCAATGTCGAGGGATTAACCCGGATCTACATCAGAAGATCCCGGACCGGCGTCTTCTGCACGTCGGAGAAAGATTCCTTCGGGGCGGCGAGCGCCGCCGAGGAACGATTGAGCTGTCGGGCTGACATGACCAGTTCCCACCCATCGGGAGATGACAGATGAACCCTGTTGACCGAGCGATCGACCGCATACGATCAGCCATCGCGAACGATCGCCACCTGGGAATACAACTCTACGCTTCCGTTGACGGCGAGACAGTCGTCGACGATGTCTTCGGGGAAGCATCCCCGGGGACGCCCTTGCTCCGGAACGACGCCGTCCCGTGGATCTGTTCGACGAAGCTGCTCGGTGCGATGGCCGTGGGCCAGCTGATGAGGGAGCACGAGTTAAGCTCACAAACGCCGATCGTAGACGTGGTACCTGAATTCGCCCAGAACGGAAAGCACGACGTCACACTCGCACACGTGATGTCGCACGCGGTGCCCTACGCGATACACAGCGAGGCGCCCTTTTACACGACCGACCGCGAGAATGCCCTCGCCCTCCTGTGCGAGACCTCTTTGTCCGCCCCGCCGGGTTCCCGTGCGCAGTACAGCGCCATCGGTTCCTGGATCGTGGTCGCCGAACTAGTCAGCCGTCTGTCAGGGGTTCCCTATGAGCAATACGTGCACCGGCACATCCTGTCGCCCCTGGGCCTGGGGCGTACGCTGCTCGGCGCCCCGGGGTCCGCAGGCCAGCGCGCTGTGGTTCCGCTTCCCGTGTACGGCTGGGGGAAGGACACGATCGGGGAGAACGGCGAGCTGCCCGATCCTGTCCCCACCTATTTGCTGACGCCGCACCCGAGCGTGGGTGCGCACGGGCCAGCACGCGAGCTGGCACGGTTGGTGGAGTCCCTGGTCCGAGGCGGAAAGGCGAACGGCCACAGAGTGCTGGAGCCCAAGGTGGTGGAAGTGATCACGACCGCCCACCGAAGCGGAGTGGTGGACGACTATTTCGGCGGCCTGGACGTCTCCTGGGGCCTCGGAGCCTGCGTCGACCCCGTACTCTTCGGCGCGCCCCCCGGCTCCCGCGTCGTAGGACACACCGGTTCCAACTGTGGGCTAGCGGTGGGCGACCTGGACCGTGGGCTCGTCGTGTGCCACCTGGCGTCGAACGAGTCGTTCCAAGGGCTCGGCCCCGGCCGCCTCGAAAGCCGTGTGGTGCGGGATCTCTACGGACTCGTGCGGTGACGCCCATGCAGCCTTACAAGCCCCGGTCGGTACTGGTGAACTTCGGCTCACCGGACCTCGGCCCTCAGGGGCTGCGCCTTGTGTGCATTGCCCATGCCGGAGCTGGCGCCGCGCCCTTCCGCCTCTGGAGCGAACTGGTCCCTGACTGGATCTCGGTCGTCGGCGTGCGGCTGCCCGGGCGGGAGAGCCGGCTGCGGGAGCCTCTTCTCACGTCGATGGAAGACATCGCCCGGCACGTCGCTGCACAGCTCGAAGGATATCCTGGCCGTGTGGCTCTCTTCGGGCATTGCTTCGGAGGACCGGTGGCCTTCCGGATTGCGCAACTCCTGGAAGAGACGAAGGAGTGCGAGGTCGTCCGACTGGTCACGGCCAGCGCGCCGGTGCCGGGTCGGGTGCCGCCCAGGCAGCTTACTCATGAGCTGCCGTCCGACGAGCTGTATGCCTCGTTGGTCGGCGCGGGCGCCATGAGCGACGGACAACAGGGTCGATCAATCTTCGAGCTCACCGAGAGTGCGATTCGGGCCGACTTCCAGGCGTTCGAGACCTGGCGCGCCGAGGACTTCGGCCGGATCAAGGCCCCGATCCTTGCCATCAGAGGAGACGACGACCACGTTCTCGGCCAGGGCAGCGAGGACGAATGGGTGCACCTCACCGAAGGCCGGTTCACAACCCGGTCGGTACGTGGCGGCCATTTCCTCCTCGGTGGCGAAATGCCCGGGCTCGTCGCGGTCATCGCGTGTCAGCTCGCGGACGACCACGCCAGTCTCTGAAACACACAGAATCGCGCGCGTCACCGGCTCACCGGCACCACTGGTACCCGGGGAACCGGTGACGGCCTTTCCGGGGCCCGTCATCAGCCCGCATCTGGGACTCCGACAGTTCGGTCAACGGCGCGCCGTGAGGCTGTGGATGCCGGAAAGTGCATCCACGCTGGTCACGCGGCATGTCGGTACTCGTGGACGGTTCCGTCGAATCGGTCGTGGCGACGTATGTTTCCCCATCCTTGGCCACTCGGCTGCGCAGCACGACAGCGGGCACTGTGATCAGATTTCGTACCAGCACGGCGAGGTCCGACAGTGACATCCGCGGATCGTCGCAGGCCAGTCGAGGCCGCGTGGCCAGGACGGGCAAACGTGCAGGCCACTGCCGCGAACCGTATTTTCGAGCGGTACAGGCTCCAGGGCCGCCATCACGGCCGATGCGCTTCTGGACGACGATGGGAAGCTCTGCCTCATGTCGCGAAACGGTGATTTCCGGAAAATCGAATAAACGAGACGCTATCGCATCGCCCCCTTGACTGGACGGCCGTGCTAAACTTAGGGTCATTTGATAGTGGCGTCACAAGAACGGGGGAATTGGCGTGACACGGCATTTATCTTCGACTATCACGATAAGTCGGAATGCTTCGGCGAGCTCCTGCTCTGCGGGCGAGTTGCGTGAAATTCGGGAGTGCCTCGACCGAAATGGATACTCCTACATCAATGGCATCTCAATGGGTGAGTTCGACTACATGGCCTTTGCTGCTTCTTTGGGGAATCCGATTCCCCATCACAACGGCGAGGTCGTTTGGGACATACGCCGCGATCTGGCGATAGATTCGATTTACCACTCAGGAAACATGGGAGCTCTCCTCCCGCACACTGAAGCTGTTGAGCATCCCGGTTTGCCTCCGCGTTACATCATGCTCTGGTGCGTCAGGGAGGCGCGTGGAGTGGGCGGAGAGACGACGCTCGCAGACGGATACGAGTGGATAAAGAATCTTTCAGGCGAGACGAAGAGGTCGCTGCGCGATAATCGCTACAAGTGGAACTCGTCCGATGGCATTAATCGATCGGGATATTACTCCAGTGCCATCCACCCTATCCTTGAAGAGTTCGGTGATCGTCGCATCCTGAGATATGATTACATCGACGTGGAGAGGAAAGGCGACGGCTTCCTTGACTCCGCACTCGATGGTGCGAAGGAGTTTTTTAGCGAGCAGCATATCGCCATCGAGATCGAGCCCGGCTGCATCCTGGTCTGGGACAACTGGAGGATGTTGCACGGCAGAAATGCATTCTCCGATCCCGAGCGGCACCTCAAGCGCGTGCTCCTTTCGGCGCATGCCAGGAGTTGACGGCAACTTCGACGCAAGTCGGCAGGCCGTCCCACATCCTGTTGCCCTTTCGCAGACCCTCGCCGGAGGCGCAGTGCCCCCACGTCGCGGCGTACGCCCCGCGTCCGCGCCGGGCGCCTCGCCGGGAACAAGCTCGCGAGGCCGTATGCCCCACTTTCCCCACACGAGTCTCTGACCGTGGTCGCGCGCGGGTCCACGGCCCGTGGGCGCAAGCGGTGATGCTTCCCCTGGACAGGACGTGATCGTGACATTCCTCGTGGTCCCGGCATCCGGATTAAAGTGCAACTTCCTCACGTACGAGGCGATCAGGCAGCCTACGAATCACTCCTGGATCGAGGCCGGAACCGTCTTCGAGGGTGGCCGCCGATGAGCCGAGCGAGACCGAGCCGCCGGAAGGTGGACCCGGAGGAGATGGTCAACGAGGCCTTCCTGAAGGATCCCTACCCGTTCTTCGCCGATCCGCGGCGGAATGACCCTGTCCACTGGAATGCCCCTACAGGCGCCTGGTACATCACCCGGTACGCCGATGTCTTCGACCTGTTGGTGGACCGCCGGCTGTCCGCCTCGGCCGAGGGTGAGACGATCACCCGTACTCCGGCAGAGGGCCAGGTCGCTGCCCTGGTGCACGACTTCTTCGGTCGCTGGATGGTGTTCTCGGACCCTCCTCATCAGGCGCGCGTACGTGAGACGCTGCATCACGTCTTCACATCGTCCTCCATGGCCTCCTTCCAGAGCGAGGTGGCCCGGATCAGCGCCGATGCCGTGGCTGCGTTCCGCTCCTCCGGGCAGGACCTGATGACGGACCTCACGATCCCGTTCGCACAAGCGACCGTGAGCGCGCTGCTCGGGGTCGCATCGGAGGAGTTTGACGAAGTGGCCCGGTGGTCCGGGGAGTTGATGGGGTTTCTCAACCGCTCCAGCCTTGAGCCGTACGACGTGCGCTCCACCCTTCAGGCCATCCAGGACCTGACGGACTACGTCGTCGCGACCGTGCTGCCACGCGGCTATGGCTTGGCGGTACCAATACTGCAATCAGCCTTGCGTGACGGCGGCTGGGATCCGGTGACCGTCAGCGCTACCTTCGCACAGCTCCTCACCGGCGCCCTGGAACCTGTGTCCAACGCGCTGGGCATTGCGGTGACCGCCCTCCAGCGCCATCCGGACCAGCGCCGAGCAGTGCGTGAGGGGCATGTGCTTCACACGGACGTCGTCGAGGAGGCAGTGCGTTTCGACGCTCCGTTTCACTTTGCCGCACGCCGAGCCGTGGCGGACATCACCGTCGGCGGTGCGACGATCCACCGCGGTGACCGCGTGATGCTGGTCCTCGCGTCCGCCAATCGGGACGAGCACCGCTTCGTGGCGGCGGACAGCTTTGATGTGAGGCGGGGACCGGTGCGTCATGTGTCCTTCGGCCGCGGTGGTCACTACTGCCTTGGGTCCTTCCTCGCCAGGCAGGAGATGGCCGTGCTGCTGAGTGAGCTCGACCGCCAATGGCCCGAGCTGCAGGTGAATCTTGCCCGCACGGGTCGCTCTCCGGCCTTCGGAGCCACGCAACTGCGACCGGCCCCCATCCTTGCCTGAACGGGAGACGTTATGCATGTGTGTTTTGTGTGCAAGGGCAATATCTGCCGATCGCCCATGGCAGCGCTGGTCTTTCGGGAGTATGTGCGGCGTGCCGGCTTCTCCGACAGGGTCCGGGTGACCAGCGCCGGAACCATGGCCTACTACGCAGGAGAGCCGGCCGATCCCAGGACCACGGCACTGCTGAAGGAGCACGGCTATTCGACCGATCACACGGCAGCGGTACTCGACGACCTCCACCTGTCGGCGGACCTGCTTGTAGCCATGGACGCGCACCAGGCGAGCGTCTTGCGGGACAAGCTGGAGGACCAGTCCAAGGTCTATATGCTGCGTTCGTTCGACCCGACAGCGGGCCTGGATCAGAACGTACCCGATCCGTTCTACGGCGAGGAGTCCGACTTCCGGGAGGTGCTGCGCATCATCGAATCCGCCATGCCCGGGCTGCTGGAGTGGGTGCGCACGGCCACCGTCGAGGAGGAGACGAGGACCCCCTCGGTGACCCGCAGTACACCAAGGCGCCGGCGCCTCACTGAGCAGCGCAGGCACGCCGACCAACGGGGCGAGAAGGACCCGGCCGAGGCGGTCCGTCTCTTCGGTGAACTCGTCCCCGCATACGAGAGGGAGTACGGCGCCGAACACATTGAAACGCTCACCACGCGCGACATCCACGTCCACTGGATCGGTGAGGCCGGCGATCCGCTGAAGGCGTTGTCACTTTTTCGCCGCTACGTGCCACAGTGGGAGCACGCCGTCGGCCCCGAGCACCCCGGCACCATGCACAGCCGGCAGAACCTGTCCTTCTGGACCGGAGAGGCCGGGGACCCGGTGATGGCCGCAGAGCTCTGCCAATCGCTCCTGCCGGTCCGGCAACGTGTGCTCGGTCCCGAGCATGTTGACACATTGACCACCCGGCATCGATACGCCTACTGGCTTGCGGAAGCCGGTGACACTGCCACGGCGCTCCTCTTGCTCCAGCAGTTGCTCCAGATGAAGGAGCGGTGCCTGGGCGCCGACCATCCCGACACATTGACCACCCGGCACGAAGTCGCGAGACGGGTCGGCGAGGCCGGTGAACCGGCCCGAGCCGTCGCCCTGTTCACCGAACTCCTCCCGTTAAGAGAGCAGGTCTTGGGCAGCAGGCACTGCAGTTTCCTCACCTCCCGCCATGAGTTCGCACGGTGGACCGGCGAGGCCGGGGACGGTGAGAGCGCGGTGCAGATGCTGCGTGAGTTGCTTCCACTGCGCAGGGCCGTTCAGGGGCCGTACCGTCCACGGACGCTGACGACCTGGCATGAGCTCGCGCGGTGGTCCGCTCACTGCGGAGACGTCGGGAGTGCGGTCGAGATGCTACGGGAGCTGCTTTCCGTCCGTGAGACCGTATTGGGAGCCAGGCATCCGCACACCGGTGAAACCCGAGAGCTGCTCTCGCGGCTGACATGATGGCGGCCTGTGCGTGCCGGTCATCCCGTCACCCTATGCGACCTGCGTGTATTCGTGGATGAGGCCGCCGAGGAGGTCACGCCGGAGGATGCGCGATGGGCCGTCTACGGCGGGTGGTTCGGTCGCGCCGACGCCGTTGGGGCATCGCTGTCCGAGTGATCGGTGAGGTCGATGTTCATTGTGGTGGTCGGCGTACTCCTCGACGACGAGCCGCAGGTGACGTTCGCTGGTGATGAGGATCCGGTCGGTGGCTTCGCGGCGGCACGAGCCGACCCAGCGCTCAACGATCCGGGCACGCCCGGCAGGACGGGCACCACGCGGGCACCGACAGCGGTGAAGACCGCGTCGAAGCCCTCGGTGAAATATCCGGCGTTGTCGCGAATCAGATACCGGATGCCTGCGGTGCGTGTGTCATCCAGGCTTATCAGGAGGTTGCGGGCCTGCTGGGCCGCCCACTGGGCGGTGACATTGCGAGTGACGCCAGCGATGTGCACCCTGTGCCGCTCGAAAATACGATTCGTGCTGTGACCTGTGCTGCTGTCGTTGGGTCAGGCGGCGCGTTGGTACTCGATGGCCAGGCCGTCGAGGACGGGCCGTCGTCGGATCCGGTGGCCCTGGAAGTCGGTGACGGCGGCCGGGGTGGGCGGTTGGTCGCTGTCCGGGGGTCGTACGGCGTCAGAATGATTCACAGGGTCTGATCTGGGGTTTCCCTCTTCTGATCAACTCGCTGGACAGTACTCGTTGATCAGGCCTGTGACGGCTTGTCGGCGCTTGACGCGCGCGGTGGGGAAGGGGATGACGTCGGGGTTGTCGAGGGGTGCGAGCTGGCCTCGGCCTTGGTGGGGCCGGTGCGCGTTGAAGTGTCGGGTGTAGTCGTGGAGGATCTTCTCGGCGTGGCCGTGGTCGTAGATCAACAGCCTGTCGGTGCACTCCTCGCGTACGGAGCGGACGAACCGTTCGGCATGCGGGTTGCAGTTCGGCGATTGGGGCGGGATCTTGACGACCTCGATGCCCTCGCTGGCGAAGACGGCGTCGAAGGCGTGGGTGAACTTCGCGTCCCGGTCGCGGACGAGGTGTGTGAACTGATGTGCGCGGCTTTCGAGTTGCCAAAGAAGCTGACGTGCCTGCTGGGTGGCCCAGGCGGCGGTCGGGTGGGCGGTCACGCCGAGGATGTGCACGGTTCGGGTGCGGACCTCCAGGACGAACAGCGCGTAGAAGCGTTGCAGACTGATGAGTCGATGTGGAAGTCACCCCGGGGCCTGTCGGCCGCACCCTGACGGGTGGAAAATGTGGTCGGCGGCTGCCCGGCTGACGTCGTGATTTCTTGGCGCGGCTCAGCCCGTGTGGAAGTCTGCCGCTGGGATCCGATCCGCCTTTCAGGTATCCGTCACTGTTGCTTCGAGCACGCAGACCAGAATCTTGACTCCTGCTGGATCCCGCCGGGTGGTCGCCGTCAGTGTCGGCCAACGCTGGTGTGGATTGGGGTGGTTGGGATGGATGTGGTGCACCCGCGGTGCGCGGGCATAGATATCGGCAAGGCGGACATGAAGGTGTGCGTGCGAGTTCCCGGGGCCGGAGGTAGGCGGCACAGCGAGGTGCGCACGTTCTCGACGATGGCTGCCGGGGTGTTCGAGGCCCGCGATTGGTTGTCTGGCTTGGGCGTGACGTTGGTGGCGATGGAGGCGACCGGATCGTATTGGAAGCCGGTGTTCTACGTCCTGGAGCAGGATTTCGAGACCTGGCTGCTCAATGCCCGGCACATGCGCAATCTGCCCGGCCGCAAGACTGATGTCGCGGATTCGGTGTGGATCGCGCAGTTGGTCGAGCATGGTCTTGTCAGGCCCAGTTTCGTGCCGCCCGAGCCGATCCGTCATCTGCGTGATCTAACCCGTTATCGGGCGGAGTTAACTGCCGAGCGGACGCGTGAGGCGGTGCGGCTGGAAAGGCTGCTGGAGGACTCCGGGGTCAAGGTGCCGGTCGTGGCTTCGCACATTTTGACCAAGTCGGTGCGTGCGATGCTCGAGGCGCTGATCGAAGAGAGCGTGATCCTGCGGTGCTGGCCGATCTGGCCAGGGGCCCGATGCGCCGGAAGATCGGGGAGCTGCGGGAAGCCCTGGCTGGCAACTGGAGTGCCCACCACGGCTTCCTGGCCCGGATCATGCTCGACCGCATCGATGCTTGCACTGCCCAGATCGAGGCGGTGACCGGGCAGATCGAGGCGCAGCTGGGCGAACACCGCAGTGCCGAGGGGTCTTTGGGGCCGGTGGAGCGGCTGGCCACGATCCCCGGGGCCTCCGCTGTGCTGGCCCAGGTCATCATTGCCGAGGTAGGCCTGGACATGGCCCGCTTCCCGACTCCGGGTCACCTCGCCTCATGGGCGGGGATGTGTCCGGGCAACAACGAATCGGCGGGCCGGCGGGGTCCGGGACGCACCCGGCATGGCGATGTTCACTTGAGGGCTGCTTTGGGCCAGGCCGCGATTACCGCCGCGCGTGCGAAGAACACGTATCTCAGTGCTCGCTACCGGCGGTTGGTCGGACACACGGGGCGCAAGCGTGCCGTGGTCGCAGTCGGGCACAAGATCTTGATCGCCGTATGGCATGTTCTGCACGATGGCGTGGTCTACCAGGAACTCGGAGCGGACTACTACGACCGGCGGCTCAGCAACGCGCGCAAGAAGCGCCGGGCCGTCAACGACCTGCACCGGCTCGGCTACCAGGTCACCCTCTGGCCCCAGAACGCATAACCAACCCCGTGGCTGGGTGATTTACAGACCAGAAGTCGGTGGCGAGAAGCCCGTCGGCCTGGGCCTTGAGGAATGCTGCCCATTCGTCGCGGGCTTGTCGGCGTCGTGGGGCCGGGCCGAGGCCGGCGCTGCGTAGGACGCGCCTCACGGTGGCCGCGCTGATGCGGTGGCCGAGACGGCGCAGTTCGCCGTGCACGCGCTTGTGGCCCCTCCGGCAGTTCTCGGCGCCGAGGCGGATGATCAGCCCGCGCAACTCGTCGGGTATTGGTGGTCGGCCCAAGGATGGTGGCTGGCTCTACTTCTGGCTGATCATCTTCTGGTGCCAGGAAAGCAGGGTGCGCGGAGAGGCGAGTCGGTGGGCACGTAGAGGCCGGGGCAGCAGGCGGGTGAGGATGGCGAACAGTGCGCGTTCTCCGCGACAGCCAGCCGGATTCGGCAGGTCGGCAGAATCGGGCGACAGAGTCCCACAGGTCACGGCAGGACGCCCGCGCCGAAGTCGGACGGGGAGGACTACAGTAGTCGTGATCGTCCAAGGCTGTTCCAATGCCACCGCATCCGCCAACATCGCGCGCCCATGCACGCCGTGTGCACGGCGCTGGTGCACATGTGGCGTATCCGCAGGTCAGAGCCGCTCTCGGCGAAGCGCTGAGTGTGCCCGGCGTACAGCTCGACTCGTCTGCCGCCGCCTGCGGCTTTGCCGTGGAAAGGCCCTCTGACCTGCGGTGATGTCTCTTTCTGGTCTTTCAGGGGCTTGCCGCCTTTGGCGGTAAAAAGTCCCTGAGAAGTCCCTGGGACAGAGCAGAAAGTCCCTGAAAAATCCCAGGGATGGACAGTCGGGATGGGCCTGTGAGCAGGCTGTTCCGGGTTGGGGAGTTGAGCTGAGGCCACCCCCGACTCGACGGGTTTGCCCACACGTCGGTCCCGGCGGATGTCACTGTCACCCGCAGCCGCTCACGAGGCGAGGATCTTTCCCGGAAGGTGATCTTCTTCGCTGTCGCAGGGGAGTGCGCGACGAGTCGTGGTTCTACAAGCACCGCAACCGCCGGCCTACCGGCCGTGAGGTGCGCCGACAGGCGCTGGCCGAGGCGGTGAAAGAGACCTTCACCAAGTCCGGCGGCACGTATGGCTCCCCGAAGATCTGGATCACGCTGATCCGGCAGGGCTGGCGCGTGTCGGTGAACACCGTCGCCAAGCTCATGGCCGAACTCGGCCTGGTCGCACGGAAGGTCCGCAGACGCAGCGGGCTGACCCGGCCGGGCAAACGGCCCGCCGCCCCGGACTTCGTGAAGCGGGACTTCACCGCCGAACGGACCGATCTCGTCTGGTGTGGGGACATGACGCAGATCGAGACCGGGGAGGGCCAGCTGTATGGCCACGGTCATCGACCTGTTCTCCCGCCGTCTGCTCGGCTATGCGATGGGCGCCCATCACGACGCTGGCCTGGTCGGGTCGCGTCGGATCGTGCTTCGACCGCGCCGCCAGCGAGGCGTTCAACAGCGTCCTCAAGGTCGAATACGTCCACCGGCACACTTTCGCCACCCGCGCCGAAGCCCGGATCAGGATCGCCACCTGGATCACCGACTTCTACAACGCGCGGCCGGCTACACAGCGTGTGCGGCTTCAAGAGCCCGATCGACTACGAACACGACCACCGAGCCAGCCTCACCGAAGAACTGGCTGCATAGGAAGATCTCCACGTTCGGGGGGATTGACATGGTGAGCGCGTTCGTCACGCTGAGGTGCGCCAGGCGTCAGCACGGCCGGTCATGATGCCGGTCGCCCGCTGCCCGGTTGAAGACAGCGGGTGACCGGCATCCTGTCGAGTACCGCCGATCACCGCCGTGAACTCGGCAGACGATTCATCTGCACCGGCGGAGCCGCCGCTCACTCAGCGCACGGTTTGGCCTCCCTCCCGGGCTCCTTGGATGGGCTGGGGCGGTGCCGGCGTCGGGCCTGGTACGCGGAGCCGGAAGAGCACCGCGAGTGTGGCGACGGCGGTCGCCACACCGGCCACCAGGAGGCTGGTGTGCAGCCCGTCGACGAACCCCGACGCGAAGTACCGCAGCACCGCTTGGCCGTCCAGACCCAGCCCGGAGGGTGCCGCACCGTGCTGGGAGACGATGACGTGGGCCGCGGCACGCGACGAGGCGGAGTCGCCCAGTTTTCCCGCGACCGTGGTTTCGGCACGGGCGTTGAGCAGGGAGCCGAGGACGGCGATGCCGAGCGCGGTACCCACCTGGCGGGTGGCGTTGATGGTGGAGGCGGCGGCGCCCGAACGCTCCCGGGGAACGGCGGCCATGGCGGCGGCGTTGGTGGGGGCGATGCCCAGCCCCATGCCCAGGCCCAGGATCGCGAAGAGCACCGCCACCTGCGCGTACCCGGTGGTGGGGGTGAGCGTGAGCAGCCCCAGCAGGCCGAGGCTGACCAGGCCGTAGCCGGCGACCATGACACCGCGCGGGCCGAACCGGGCGGTCAACCTGCCTGCCTGGGTCGAGCCCAGGGCGATGGCCGCCGAGTACGGCAGGAACTTCACACCGGTCATCGCGGCGCTGGTGCCCTGCACCTGCTGCAGGTACAGGGACAGCAGGTAGAAGGTGCCGTAGGCGCCGAATCCCAGCATGAAAGAAGCGATGTTGGTGATGACGAAACGCCCGTTGCCGAAGAGCGACACCGGCAGCATCGCCCGCGGGACGCGGCGCTCGACCGCGATGAAGGCGACGAGGGCGACGGCCGCGACGACGAACAGGACGAGGATCTCGGTGGACGTCCAGCCCTTCCGGCCGGCCTCGTTCACCGCGTAGGTGAGCGACGCCAGCCAGACGATGCCGAGGATCTGACCGACCGGATCGGTGGCCGCGTGCTCGGGGTCGGCGGTCTCGGTGATGCCCTTGGCGCCCGCGAACAGCGCGATGATGCCCAGCGGTACGTTGATCAGGAAGATCGCGGGCCAGCCGACCGAGTCGGTCAGCACCCCGCCGAGCAGCGGGCCCAGGACGACGGCGAGCGCGCCGCAGGCGCCCCACAGACCAATCATCTTCGCCCGCTTGGCCTGGTCCGGGAAGCCCTGGGCCAGCAGCGACAGCGCTCCAGGAGTGACCGTGGAGGCGCCGGTGCCCTGGAGCAGGCGGCCGATTACCAGGGTCGCGGTGTTGGGCGCCACCGCGCACAGCACCGAGCTGAGGGTGAACAGGGCGAGACCGAACAGGAACAGCCTCTTGCGGCCGAACCGGTCGCCCAGCGCCCCACCGGTGAGCATGAAGGCGGACAGGCACAACGTGTAGCCGTCCACCACCCACTGGATGTCGGTGATCCTGGCGTGCAGATGGGTTTGCATGGCGGGAAGCGCCACGTTGACCACGCTCATGTCGAGCAGGGCCATGAAGGTTCCGAGGAAGATCGCTGTGATAAGCCCGACGGGTTTGCGTGGTGTGGACACGCGTACTCCTGCTTCGGCGGTGATGACGGAGGCTTGGAATGTTGCCGCCCGGGCCTACGGGGGCGGGGCCCGGACGGCGGCAGTTGTACCGTTTCACCTCAAGCCGACTTGAAGTCAAACACCTCTTCCCGACGGCGTCGGGTGTTTGACGAGTTCGCCGTGCTTCCAGACATGGGTGATCCGCCGCGGGTCGCCGAGCACGGTGATGTCCGCCAAGGGGTCGGCCGACAGCGCGAGCACGTCGGCCTGGTAACCGGCCGCCAGCTGACCGGACTTCGGCGCCTGCGGCCCCAGCGTCAGCGGCCCGTTCGCGGTGCAGGCCTCGATCGCCTCCAGCGGGGTGAGCCCGGCGGCGACGAGGTGTCCCGCCTCCATGCCGTTGCGGCCCCAGGAGAGCGGGGTGCCCGGTCTGCTGGTGCCCAGGTCGGTGCCGGCGGAGATGCGCACGCCCGCACGGTGGGCGATGGCGATCGCTTCGAGGTGGCGGTCGGCCATCGCGGCGGCCTTGGCGTAGGACTCGTCGTTGAGCAGATGCCGTTCGGCGAGGATGCCCTCGAAGATCGTCCTGGTGGGGACGAGGGCGGCGTCCTGCTCCCGCATCAGTGAGGCGGCCTCCTCGTCCAGGCAACTGCCGTGCTCGATGGTCCGGCATCCGGCGGCGAGCGCCGCCATGATGCCGTCCTTGCCATGGCAGTGGGCGGCCACGATCCGGCCGGCCCGCTGGGCCTCCTCGACGACGGCCCGCAGCTCCGCGGGCGAGAACTGCCGGTGCAGCGGATGGTCGAGGTCGCTGATGACGCCACCGGACGCACAGACCTTGATCACCCGTGCGCCGCGCCGCAGTTGCAACCGCACGGCCCGCAGGCATTCGTCGACACCGTCGGCGGTCTGCAGGATCCCCCCGTGGGTCGCGCAGTCGCGGACCCATGGATAGGGGACCCGATGGGCGTCCCCGTGCCCGCCCGTGGGGCTGATGGCGGCACCGGCCGCGTACACGTCGGGGCCGATGACGCTCCCTTCGGTGACCGCCTGTGCCAACTCCGGTCCATGGCCGCCGAGTTCGCGTACGCTCGTGATGCCCGCCCGCAACGCGGCGGCCAGGTCGCCCACCGATCTGGCCGCGGCCACCGCGGGCGGGGTGAGCAGCACGGTGTCGAGACCGAATCCCGCCCGGGTGCCGACGAGATGGGTGTGGCAGTCCCACATGCCGGGCATCACGACCGGGACGTGGAGCACGTCGTCGGAGCCGACGGGTGCGGGGGCGTCAGGACGGGGACCGGCGTACCGGATGGTCCCCTCCGCCATGACCACGACCGCGTCGGTCACCGGCTCGCCGCTGCCCGGGATGAGCAGATCCGCCGAGAGGTACGTCATCGCTACTCGGCCACCGCCTCGATGACGGCTTCGGCGTCCAGGTCGGTGACGGCGGTGCGGATCTCCTCGACGCGGAACCCGGCGGCGCCGAGCAGCTCGCGGTGTTCGCTCTCGGTCCGGTCCCGGCCGCGGACCAGGACGAGCATCAGCAGGTCGTCGATCTTCGCCGGGTGGAAGACAGGCTCGTCCGGGATGACCTTCTCGAACAGCAGCAGCCGGGCGCCCGCATGGCAGGCGCGGCGGATGCCCGAGAGCAGGGCCAGCGCCCGCTCGTCGTCCCAGTTCCGCACGATCCGCGCGAGCACGTAGGCGTCCGCGGCCGGAACGGAGGTGAAGAAGTCGCCCTCGACGACCTCGCAGCGATCGGCCACGCCCGCTTCGGTCAGTACCTGCCGGGCATGCCGTGCCGCTTCCGGGAGTTCCATCAGTATGCCGTGCAACTGTGGTTGGACCGTGAGGAGTTGGGCGAGCAGGGCGCCGTTCCCTCCACCGATGTCGGCGACCGTGCGCGCCCCGTCGAGCCGGCAGGTGGCCACCATGGCGGGGGCCCTGCGGGAGGCGGCGAGGCCGGAGGTCATCGAGCGGTTCCGTTCGGGATTGGCCGCCAGATAGTCGTAGAACGGCTTCCCGTAGACCTTCTCGAAGGCTGGCTCGCCGGTGCGGACGGTGTGCGTGAGCTCGTCGAACAGCCCCATCACCTCGTCACGGATCATGGAGACGACGGGCAGCAGCGACCCTCGCGCGTCGGAACGCAGCAGCGAACCGGCAGCGGTGAGGGCGAAACTCCGTCCGGGCAGTTCGGTGACGATGTCGACCGTGGTCAGCGCACGCAGTACGCGGTAGAGCGTCTCGGTGTCGGCTCCGGCCTCGGCGGCGATCTCGGCCACCGGGCGGTCGTGTTCGCCGAGGATGTCCGGGACGCCGAGTTCCGTGAGGGCGCAGCAGGCATGTGCCAGCCAGGCTCCCTTCAACAGGCCCATGACGAGCAGGCGTTCCGAGGCCCCGGGTGCGGCCGGGCGGGTAGGCGACGTCATCGGTTCATCCCTCCGTGGAGCGCGGTGACGGTGGAGCGGGGCGCCAGATCGGCGGCCGGCGTGTGGAGTTCCTCTCGGACGGCTTCGATGAGCGCGGCCTGGGCGGCGGTGATGAAGAAGTGGTCGCCGTCGAACATCCGCACCGGGCAGCGGTCGTTGGTGTGCTGCTGCCATGCGCTGAGCTCCGCCACGTTCACATCCGGGTCGTGCGTGCCGCCGAAGGCGGTGATGGGGCAGTCCAGCGGGTCTCCGACGGGGTGCCCGAAGCTCTCGGAGAGGGCGAAGTCCGCGCGCAGTACGGGCAGCAGCAGACGCATCAACTCCGGGCTGTCGAACACCTCCGCGGGCGTACCGCCGAGTTCGCGCAGGTGGTTGGTGAACTCGTCGTCCGACAGGTGCGTGATCCGCCGCTCCCGCAGCGGCAGATGGGGTGCGCGGTGCGCGGAGACGTACAGCCGCAGCGGCTGCAGGCCGTGGCGCTCGCGCAGCCTGTGGCACAGCTCGTAGCCGATCGCCGCCCCGAGGCTGTGGCCGAACAGCGCGAAGGGCCCATCGGCGCGGGAGACGACGCGCGGGAGCAGGTCGTCGAGGAGCGCCGGCAGCCGGTCGCAGGGGAGTTCACGGATCCGTTCGCCCCTGCCGGGCAGTTCGAGCGGGACGACTTCCGCGACGTCCGCGAGTGGCCGGGACCAGGGCAGGTAGGAGCGGGCCGAACCCCCGGCGTATGGCAGGCAGAAGAGCCGTACGCGCCGCTGGGCGCCGGTCATGAGGCCGCTCCGATCAGGATCGCGGCGATGCTCCGGAGCAGCATGTTGCTCGTTCCTTCGTAGATCTTGCCGACCTTGGCGTCCCGGTAGAACCGTTCCACCGGGTGTTCGCGGGTGTAGCCGTTGCCGCCGAGCACCTCGACGGCTAGCGATGCGGTGCGTTCGGCGACCTCGGAGGCGAAGTACTTGGCCATCGCCGCCTGCTTCGTGCGTTCCAGGCGGTCCGCGCCGGCCTCGAAGACCCGGGTGGCGTTGTAGAGCAGGACCCGGGCGGCCTCGACGTCGACGTGCATCCGCGCCAGGGTGAACTGGACTCCCTGGTAGCCGGAGATCCGCTGGCCGAACTGCTCGCGCGTCCTGCTGTACTCCACGGCGTGTTCGAGGGCGCCCTGGGCCAGCCCGACGAGCTGTGCGGCGATTCCCAGCCGGCCGACGTCCAGGGCGTCGGCGGCGAGGGCGCGGCCACCGCCCACGCCTCCCAGGCACTGTCCGGCGCGTACCCGTACACCACGCAGGACCAGATCACCGGTGGACGCGGCGCGCACCCCCAGTTGTTCGGTGCGGTGCACGACGGACAGACCCGGGGTGTCGCGGTCCACCAGGAAGGCGGAGACGCCCGAGCCGTCAGGGCCGTTGGCGAACACCAGGAAGACGTCCGCCTGGTCGGCGTTGCTGGTCCACTTCTTGCGCCCGTCCAGGACGTACCCGCCCGGCACGCTGCGTGCCGTGGTCGTCAGGGCGAAGGCGTCACTGCCCGCCTGCTCCTCGGAGATGGCGAAGGCGCCGACCTTCGTGGCGGCCAGCAGCGGAAGGTAACGCCTGTGCTGGTCGCCGCTGGCGGCACGCAGCAGCGTGGCCACGACGAGCGCGTTGTGCACATCGACGCCCACCGCCACCCCCGCGTCCACCCGGGCGACCTCCTCGATCGCCTGGACCACGTGGAAGAGGCCACCGCCCAACCCGCCGTAGGCCGCCGGTATCGCGATGGACATCAGCCCCGAGTCGAACAACCGCTGCCGCAGCCCCGGGTCGAGCGCACCGGTCCGGTCCATCTCGGCCGACAACGGCCGGATCTCCTTCTCTGCGAAGGCGCGTACATGGTCCCGCCAGCGCTCGTCGGCCTCGGTGAGGCGGGTCAGCGCGGGCGCCGCCGGATCGGGTACGAGAGGGTCAGGCCGCATCACGGTTCTCCGCGCTTCCGTCGTCGAAGGTGAGGAGCGTCTGCCAGGTGCGCTCGGTCGCCTCCGCGGGCAGCGCCCGCATGGTGGCGTCGCGCAGGGCTATCAGCAGGGGCAGTTCCCAGCCCTGGTAGCGGCTGAGTTGGAAGGTGCGCTGTCTGATCCAGCCGACCCGGCCGTCGCGGCGGCGCGCGTAGTCCTGGATCCCCTGCTCGGGGGTCTGCGCGGCGGACAGGGCGTCGGCGAACACCACCGCGTCCTCGATCGCCTGGCAGGCGCCCTGGCCGTAGACGGTCGGCATGGCGTGGCTGGCGTCCCCGACCAGAGCGACCCGGCCGTCGCCCCACACGACCTCGGGGCGTCCGAACAGGTCCGTGCGCAGGATCCGCGGGGCCGGGGTGGCGCTGATGACCGCCGTGACCGGCTCGGGGAACCCGGCGGTCATCGCCAGCAGCGCCCGTTTGATCTCCTGCGGGTCCGCGCTCTCGCCGTATTCGGGCGGGCCGTTGCGGCTGACCGACCAGCACACGGCGTCCGGACCGACCGGCCAGGCCACCGAGCGGGCGCCGTCCTTGCCGTAGACCATGTAGGAGGTGTGTTCGGGGAACCCGGCGTGGCTGTCGCTGATGCCTCGCCAGATCATGTGGCCCTCAGGCTCCGGCGGCGCGTCGTCACCGAGCAGCGATCGGGTGCGGGAGCGCAGCCCGTCGGCGCCCACGAGGAGGGCGGCGGTGATCTCCTCCCCGTTCTCCAGCCGCACACGCACCCCGTCGGCGTTCTGGTCGAGGTCCACCAGGCGGGCGCGGTAGCGCACCTCGACATCGGCGCAGCCCTCCAACAGCAGCCCGAGCAGGGCCTGTCGGCGGATCCCGACGCCCTGGCGGCCGATGGCCGCGCCGATCCGCCCCACGGGTACCTGGTGGATCGGCTCGCCGGCGGCGGAGTGCAGCCGCTGCCAGTCCAGCCGCATCCCCCGCCGTACCGCCTCGTCGGCCAGACCGATCCGGTCCAGGGCGGTCAGGGCGTTGGTCCAGATGGTCAGCCCCGACCCGGCCAGTCCGCGGGTCTCGTCGGCGCGCTCGATGACGATCACCTGGTAGCCGCGCAGGCGCAGCGCCCGTGCGACGGCCAGCCCGCCGATGCCCGCTCCGGCGACGAGAACGGGACCGTTCAGTTCAGCCATGATGGCCTCCGTTGCTCGTGGTGGTGGCGTCCACGGCGCGGGCCAGGGACTCCAGGGTCGGCGCCTCCAGCAGGGCCCTGAGCGGGAGTTGGGTACGGGTCTCGTCACGCAGGCGCGCCGCCAGCCGCATGGCCGCGAGCGAGTGCATGCCGAGTTCGGCCAGGCGGTCGTACACACCGACCCGCTCGGTGTTGAGGATGTCGGCCAGCAACTCGGCAAGGTGTCGTTCGGATGCCGTGCGCGGCGCGACGAACTCGGCGTCGTCAGGCCGCTCCAGCCGCGGCAGGGCCGCCGTGTCCACCTTCCCGCCCACGGTGGTCGGGATGCGGTCGAGCCAGCCCACGGCGGCGGGGACCATGTAGTCGGGCAGCCGCTCCGCGGCGTACTCGTGCACGGCGGTGCCCGGCACCTGCTCGCCGGCGGGCACCAGGTACGCCGCGAGGTGTTGGTTCTGCCGCACCACCAGGGCGGTGCGCACGGCCGGGTGCTCGCGCAGCACCGCCTCGATCTCGCCGAGTTCGATCCTGAAGCCGCGCACCTTGACCTGGGCGTCCGAGCGCCCGAGGAACTCGATCGCGCCGTCGGCCCGCAGCCGCGCCAGGTCCCCGGTGCGGTAGAGCGGGTCGGGTGCCGCCGTGAAGCGTTCGGCGGTGAGCTCCGGACGGGCGAGGTAGCCGCGTGCCACCGCCGGGCCGATCAGGCAGAGTTCGCCGCGTGCCCCCATCGGCACCGGGCGTCCATGGGAGTCGAGCAGTGCCACCCGCTGGTTCGGCAGCGGAGTGCCGATCGGGACGGGGGTTCGTGCCGCGAGGGTCTCCTGGGTGACCTGGTGGCTGGTGGAGACCACGGTCGCCTCGGTGACGCCGTAGAGGTTGTGGATGGTCGGGTGGTCCAGTCCGAACCGCTCGGCCCAGGGCCGCAGCACCTCGGGCTCCAGGCGGTCGCCGCCCAGGAACACCTGCCGCAGCCGTCCGGTGTCCGTCGCGGGGTCGGCGAGTGCCGCTCCGGCGAAGTGTTCGAACACGGCCGGGGTGAGGCTCAGTACGGTGACCGCCTCCTGCCGGACCAGGGCCAGGAGTTCCTCGGGGGAGCGGGCCGTCCAGTGCGGCACGACCACCAGTCGGCCGCCATGGGCGAGCGCGCCCCAGATCTCCCAGACCGAGTAGTCGAAGGTGTGGGAGTGGGTGAAGGTCCAGGTGTCGTCGGCGGTGAAGCCGAACTCGTCGCGTCCCGCGGCGAGCAGGCTCTGCACATTGGCGTGGGTGACGATCACCCCCTTGGGGCGGCCGGTGGAGCCGGAGGTGTACAGCACATACGCGGCGTCGTCCGGGGTGGCCGCCTCGGGGGAGCCGTCCGCGCGAGGAGCGGGCACCGGTTCCGTGTCGACGAGCACCGTGCGGCCGGTGAACCCGGGCAGCCGGTCCGCCAGTTCCTGGACGGTGGCGACGACGTTCACTTCCGCGTCCGCGAGGATCTCGGCCAGTCGGTCGGCCGGGTGCTCAGGGTCCAGCGGCACGTATGCGGCGCCGACCTTGAAGGCCGCCACCATGGTGGCGATCAGTTCCGCGGACCGGCCCAGGCACAGCCCGACCCGGCTGCCCCGGCGGGCTCCCGCCGCCCGCAGCCGCGATGCGATGTCGTCGGCGAGCACGTCGAGGTGACGATATGTCAGTTCCTTGCCGTCGCACCGCACGGCCACCGCGTCCGGGCGCTCGCGCACCTGCCGGGCGAAGGACTCGGCGAGAGTCTCGGCCGGTCCGGTGAGCGGCTCCCGCTCGGGCTCCGTCGGACCGCCGGTGCTCAACCGCACCTCGCCCAGGGTCAGTTCGGGCCGCTGGACCATCTGGCGGAGCACCGACACGAGGTGGTCGGCGATCCGCTGCGCCGCGTCGGGAGCGAAGCGGCGCAGGTCGTACACGATGCGCAGCGGCATCTCCTCGCCCGGCATGATCACCATGGTGATCGGGAAGTGCGGGCGGCCGTCGTAGAAGATGTCACGCACCGCAAGGCCGACGTCGTCCAGGGCCAGGTCGGGCATGGGGACGTTCTCGAAGGAGACGCTGGTCTCCAGTAGCGGGGCGTCGGGTGACTGGCCCGCCAGCCGCTGGATCTCCACCAGGGGAAGCCGACTGTGCTCACGGACGGCTGCCATGTGGGTCTGGAAGTCCGCGAGCCAGGGGAGCAGGGCCCGGTGCGGATCGAGCCGCTCCCGGACCGGGAGGGTGACGATCATCGGGCCGAGAATGGACTGACCGGCCGCCAGATCGGCGGGACGGTGGGCGATGGTCGCGCCGCACGCCACGTCCTGATGGCCGTGGTAGCGGCTGAGCACGAGCAACCAGGCGCCCTGCACCAGGGTGTTGAGGGTCAACTGGCGCTCGCGGGCGAGGGTGCGCAGCCCCGGTGCCAGTTCGCTCAGCTCCAGTTCGAGGAACGCGTGCGTGGCGGTGTTCTCCGGCACGGGCGCACCGTCGAGGTGCAGCGGCTCGGGTTGGACATACCCAGCCAGTTCGCCGCGCCAGAACTCGGCGTCCTTGGCCGGGTCCTGGGCCTGCCACCAGGCGAGGTAGTTGCGGTAGCCGGGGGCCTGGGGGAGCTCGGGCCGCTCACCGCGGCACAGTGCGCGGTAGCAGTGGGCGAACTCCTGCATCGCGAGCCCGAAGGACCAGCCGTCCATCAGCAGATGGGAGAAGCGCCACGCGAAGGTCCACTCGGTCTCCGACCGCCGGATGACGGTGTTGCGCATCAACGGGGCCCGGTCCAGGGCGAAGCCCTCGATCCGCTCCCGGGTCAGCCAACTCTTCAGGCGCTGTTCCTGTTCCTCCGCCGGGAGTTCTCTCCAGTCCAGCACCTCAAGCGGCAGCCGCGCCGACCGGTGCACCACCTGCAGGGCCCGGTCCCCCTGCCAGTGGAAGGTGGTGCGCAGGATCGGGTGGCGGTCCACGACCGCCTGCCAGGCCTGCTCGAACCGCGCCGGGTCGAGTCGGCCTTCCCAGCCGATCAGCAGGTGCTCGATGTAGATGCCCGTGCCGCTGCGGTACAACTGCTCGAACATCAGGCCCTGCTGGATGGGCGACAGGGGATAGATGTCTTCGATGTCCTTGGCCATGTCTGTCTCCCGACAAGCGCTAGTGGTCACCCAGGCCGGATATGAACTGCTCGAGATCCGCGTCGGTCAGGTCGACGAGCGGGAAGTCGGAGGCGTGGAACATGCCGTCCGGGTTCTCCTCGAAGTGCGCGGTAAGCCGGGCCAGTTGCCGTGGCAGTTCCGCCGCGGCGACACGTACGGCTTCCTCCGCTTCCGGCGCGTACCACCAGCGCAGGCGCAGCGCGCCGTCGACGAGTGACGGGGCGATCTCGACCAGCCGGTCCGCCGGCCGGTCCCGCGGGCCGTCGGGCCAGGGCATTTTCGCGGCGGCGGGACCGGCGTCGGCCCACCGGGCCGTCTCGCGTACCAGGACCTGGGGACCGGAGGGCAGGCTGACCGCGGGTGCGCGGTAGCCGTCCTTGACGGCCAGGGCGGTCTCCGTGTGGTCACCGGACCCGGTGTGCCCCGCGAGGACCACCAGGTCGGTGAACCGACCGAGAGCAGAGGCGAGTTGGTGGTCGGCCCCGTCGAGGGGGCGCGGACTGCGCTCCGCGACGACCGCCGCCCGGGCCAGGGCGCCGTCGCCTTGGCCCAGCGCCCGCGTGAGGGCGGTGAGCAGCACCTCCTGCGGTTCTAGCCGGTATGCGCGGTGCGCGTGGTGCGCGGCGCGCTGGAGTTCCTCGGCGGTGAGCTCGGTCAGCAGCTCACCGTCCAGGGCATGGACCTCTCTGGTGGCCGGTTCGACGGCCCCAACCGGAGCCGCGGTGTCCACCCAGTCCAGGAAGTCCCCTGCCGTACCCTCCCATCGCACCGCTTCGTCGGTTGCCAACTGGGCATAGGCGAAGTGGAATTCGCGGATCAGCCGCGGCCAGGAGGCGTCGTCCAGCAGCGCCCGGGAAGCGACCCACACCAGGAGTCCGCGGTCGTCGCCCGCCTTGATCAGGGCCAGCTTGACCACCGGCCCGGTGGCCAGGTCCAGTTCGCCGGCCATGTCGGCCACCATGGACCGGATCGTGGCCTGCCGCGTCTCCTCCGGGAGGGACCGCAGGTCGATGTCGGGCACGTAGCAGTCCTGGCTGTCACCCACCCACTGCACCGGGCCCTGCGGTCCGTCGCCGACGCGCAGCCGCAGCGCGGGATGGCGGCGCATCAGCTCGCCCAGCGCCGCCTCCGCAAGCGCCGGGTCGAAGTCGCCGTCGACCTCGTACCGCAACCAGGCCGGTACCGGATCCGCTCCGGTGCCGTCGGCGCGCACAGCGAGCGCGTACTGATGGGCGGTCAGGTGTGCCCGGCGCCCGGTGGCGTCCGCCTCGCCGGTCCCATGGCACGCGGCGGCGAGCTCCGCGATGGTGTTGGCTTCAAAGACGTCCTGCGGGGTGAGGGCTAGCCCCTGCGCGTTGGCCCTGGCCACCAGTTGGATGCCCAGGATCGAGTCGCCGCCGAGCTCGAAGAAGTTGTCACCGGGGCCGACCTGTTCCATCCCGAGGAGTTCGGCGGCGATGGCGGCCAGCCGGGTCGCGGTCTCCCGCAGCGCCTCGTCGGCCTCGTCCAGGGTGTCCCGGCGCCCGCCGTGCCGTTCGGGCTCGGGCAGCGCCGCCCGGTCCACCTTGCCGTTGGAACTGAGCGGCAGGGCCTCCAGGGCGACGTAGTCGGAGGGGTACATGTACGACGGCAGTGTCTCGGCCAGCCGCTGCCGGGCCCGCTCGACGAGATCGCCCTCCGCCGCGGGCTCGGGCACCAGGTAGGCCACGAGCCGTTGCTGGTGACGGGGGCCCAGGGCGGCTACCGCGCTCTGCCGTACACCCGCCACCTCGGCCAGCGCCTGTTCGATCTCGCCGAGCTCGATGCGGAAGCCGCCGACCTTGACCTGGAAGTCCTCGCGTCCCAGGAACTCCAGGGTGCCGTCGGGCAGATAGCGACCCAGGTCGCCCGTGCGGTAGAGCCGCTCTCCGGTCACTGGGTGGGGGAAGAACGATTCGGCGGTGCGTTCCGCGTCGTTCCAGTAGCCGCACGCGAGCCCGTCACCGGCGATGTAGAGCTGGCCGGGGACCCAGACCGGTGCGGGTTCCATGCGTTCGTTGAGGACGTGGAACCGCTGGTTGCCCAGTGGCCGGCCGTACGGAATGGAGGCCCATTCCAGGGCCACCTCCCCGATGGGGTAGGTGATCGACCAGATGGACGCCTCGGTGGCGCCGCCGAGACTGTTCACCTCGGCCGCGGCCGTCCCCCGGATCCGGTCGGGCAGGGTGGTCGGGATCCAGTCGCCGCTCAACAACACCTGGCGCAGCGGCAGTTCGGTGGCCTCGACCGCCTCGGCGTGCTCGACGAACATCTGCATCAGGGCGGGGACGGAGTTCCACAGGGTGATGCCGTGGGTGCGTACCAGGTCCAGCCACCGGGCGGGGTCGCGCCGCGCCTCCGGCTCGGGCAGCACCAGTGCGCCGCCCGCCCCGAGCACCCCGAAGACGTCGTAGACGGACAGGTCGAAGCTGAGCGACGACAGGCCGAGGACCGCGTCGTCCGGTCCTACCCGGAACCGCTCGTTGATGTCGTCGATGGTGTTGAGGGCGGCCTGGTGGGTGACCGCGACGCCCTTGGGCGTTCCGGTGGAGCCGGAGGTGTAGATGACATAGGCGACGTCGTCGGCCTCGGCGGGGCACCGCCAGTCGGCGATATCCTCCGGTGCCGCGACGGCGTCCGGGACGGCGATCGTGTCCACCTCGGCGACCGGTGCGCCCTCCTCCTCGGTGAGCAGGCAGGTGACTCCGGCATGCTCGATGAGCCAGCGCCGGCGCGCCTCGGGAAGGTCTGGGTCGATGGGGACGTACAGCGCCCCGGCCGCCGAGGCGCCGAGCGCGGCGACGATCTGCGGCCAGCCCTTGGCGAGGCTGACGCCGATGACGTCGTGCCGTCCGTAACCCCGGGACGCCAACTGCCGGGCGAGTGCGACGGCCCGCCCCGCCAGTTCGGCGTGGGTCAGCGTCCGGTCCGGGGCGATCACCGCCGGGCGCTGGGCCGAAGCGGGGTCGTCGGCCCGGCGCAGGATGGTGTCGGTGAGCAGCCCGCGCGGCGCGGGCCGCGCCGTCCGGTTGGCCTCGGCACGGGATTCAGCCTGGTACGCCGGGAGTTCGGGGCAGGGCGCGGCCGACCACCGGTCGGGGTCGGCGAGGCCGACGACGAGCTCACGGTAGGCATCGAACATGTCGGCGAGCATGCCCTCGGGGAAGTAGCCCTCCAGGGCGTGCCAGGCGAGTTCCAGGCTGCCGTCCACCTCCATGATGAAGTGGTCGAGGGTGACCTGCGGCGTCTGGGAGATGAAGTAGGTCTGCTTCCCGAGCCAGGCGAAGCCGTTGTCGCCCCGGTCCTCGCCCTCGGTCAGCGAACTGGTGACCACGACGGGCATGGCGGCACCGCCGCTCCCGCCGCGTTCCCGGGCCAGTTCGCGCAGCACCCGGACACCGCTGACATGCCGGTGCTCGAAGTCCTCCCAACTGCGCTGCTGGACCTGGCGTGCGAGGACGGCGAAGTCCCCAGCGCCGCGCAGGTCGACTTCGAGCAGGTCGAAGGAGGCGAACTCGCCGACGATGTCCCTGACTTGGTCGTGGACCGGCAGCCGGTCGACAGCGGTGAGGTTGAGGGTGAAGTGCTGGCTCTTGCTCCAGGTGCCGATCACGGCCGCGTACGCCGCGATGAGGGCGGTGGACGCGGTGATGCCGTGTTCGGTGGCCAGGGCCCGGATCCGCTGCCAGATCGCGGGCGGTACCGAAGCGTGCCAGCGGGCGAACCGGGGGTGCGCGGCGCGGCCCGAGGCCAGGACGGGGAGTTCCGGCGCTGGCGGCAGCTCGGCGACCCGGCGGCGCCAGTACTCCAGGGCGCGCTCGTAGTCGGCGGTCTTCCGCATCTGCTGTTCGGCGAGGACGTAGTCGCGGAAGCCGAGTTCCAGCGGCTTCGGCGGCGCGTCCGGGTCCGCGTAGCGGGCACCCCATTCGGGGAGCAGTTGGAAGAAGAACCCGGCCACGTCAGCGACGATCAGGTCGAAACTGATGTGCAGTCGGGTCCGCTCGCCGGGCAGCCGGGTGGCGCGGATCTCCCACAGCGGCCAGGTGTCCGCAGGCCGTACCTCCGCCTCCATCTCGCCACGGATCGCAGCCAGTTGCTCGTCGGCGGTGCCGACGTCGGCCTCCCGCAGATCGAGGGTGGGGAACCGGTAGGGGATCACCGTCTCCACGACGCGCTGGCGTCCGTCGGGCAGGACCACCACGCGGAGCATGTCGTGCCGGTCTACCACCTGCTGCCAGGCGCGCTCGGCGCGGGGCAGGTCCAGGCCCTCGCTGTCGAACTCCAGGTAGACGTGGGCGGCCACCCCGCCCAGGTCGAAGTTGCCGAGTCGGCCGATCCACTGCGCCTGCTGCATCTCGGTCAGCGGGAACGGGTCGAAGCGGTGCTTCAGGTCCGGTACCACCTGCGGCACCGACGGTCCGTCGCCCGCCGTGCCGGCGGTGGCCACCATGCCGGCGACGGTCGGCGCGGCCAGCAGCTCCGACAGGGTGAGGGAGCGGCCGGTCAGCTCGCGGTACCGGCCCAGCATCCTGGTCGCGAGCAGCGAATGGCCGCCGAGCTCGAAGAAGTTGTCGTGGATGCCCAGCTCGGCGAAGCCGAACAGTTCCTCCCACAACGCCAGGGCTACCCGCTCGTCCTCGTTGCGCGCCGGAGCGTGGGCGGTGAGCACCTGGGGACGTGCCGCGAGTTCGGCTGCTTCCGTGCCGGACGGTTCCGTGGGAGCGATGACGTCCAGCTCCGCCGCGGCGCCGGTGCCGCGCGGCTCGACCCAGTAGCGCTGGCGCTGGAAGGGGTAGGTGGGCAGCGGAACCCGGCCCCGTGGGCCGCCGTGCAGCGCCCGCCAGTCCAGCTCGATGCCGGCCAGCCACAGACCGCCGAGACCGGCCAGCAGGACCTCGCTGTCCGGGCGCTTCTCGTCCGGACGCGGCAGCGTGGTCAGCACGGCGGCCCGTGAATCGGCCGGGACGGTCTGCCGGGTGAGCGAGGCGAGGGTGTTGCCCGGTCCCACCTCGATGAACACGGCGCGCCCGGGGGCCGCGGTGGCCACCGCGTCGGCGAAGCGGACCGGCTTGCGGGCGTGCGAGCCCCAGTACGCGGGGTCGGTGGCCTGCTCGTCGGAGATCCAGGTGCCGGTCACGTCGGAGGTGAACGGCTGTCGCGGCGGCACCAGGCGGGTCCGGCGGACCTCTTCGGTGAACGGACCAACGATCGGGTCCATCATCGTGGAGTGGAAGGCGTGGGAGGTGTGCAGTCTGCGGTGGCTGATGTCCTGTCCGGCGAGCGTCCGCTCCAGAAAGGCGATCACTTCTTCCGGGCCGGAGGCCACGCACAGCGACGGCGCGTTGACCGCCGCGATGTCCACTCCGGGCGGGAGCAGGGCGCGGACCTTCTCCTCCGGCGCCGCCACCGAGAGCATCGCGCCCGACGGCTGCTCCTGCATCATGCGGCCCCGGACGGCCACCAGGCGGAGCGCGTCCGGAAGCTCCAGTACGCCCGCCAGTGCGGCGGCGGTCAGCTCGCCGACGCTGTGGCCGACCATGGCGGTCGGCTGCACACCCAGGTCCGACAGCAGCCCCGCCAGGGCGTACTCGACGCAGAACAGGGCCGGTTGGGCCAGGCTGGTGGCGGTGATCCGCGCCGCGCCTTCGGTACCGGAGTCATCGGCGTACAGCGCCTCCCGCAGGTCCAGGCCGAGGTGGGGGAGCAGCAGCTCGGCGCATTCGTCGAGCCTGCCGCGGAAACCGGTCTCGCTGTTGTACAGGCCGCGGCTCATGCCGGCGTACTGGGCGCCCTGGCCGGGGAAGAGGAACACCACGTCGGACGGCGGGTTTCCGGCGTCGGCGGTGGCCACCAGCTCGGGGCGCTCGCCACCCAGCAGGGCGGCGGCTTCGGCGCAGCCGTCGGCGACCACGGTCCGGCGGAACCGGAACGGATGGCGCCCGGTCTGCAGCGTGTACACGGCGTCGGCGAACCGCTCCGCCTCACGCGGTGCGGTGTCGAGCGAGGCGAAGTGCGCCGCGAGGCGTTGCGCCGCCTCGTCCAGTGCCTGCGGAGTCCGCGCCGAAACGCAGATCAACTGCCGTTCGCGGACAGGCGGGTTGGCCGGTACGGGCTCAGGTGGCTCCTCCAGGACGAGGTGGGCGTTGGTGCCGCCGATACCGAACGAGCTCACGCCGATCCGCAGCGGCGTGCCGGTGGTGGTCCAGTCGGTCAGCTTCTCGGTGATCCGGAACGGGGTTTTCGCGATGCCGAGTTGCGGGTTCGGACGGTGGAAGTTGGCGGTGGGCGCGAGCTGCCGGTGCTGGAGCTGGAGCACTGCCTTGATCAGGCTGGCCATGCCGGCGGCTGCTTCCAGGTGCCCCACGTTGCCCTTCACCGAACTCAGCGCGCAGAAGTCGGTGTCCTCGGTGTGGGCGCGAAACGCGCGGGTGAGGGCGGTCACTTCGATCGGGTCGCCGATCGGGGTGCCCGTGCCGTGCGCCTCGACGGCCGAGACCGTCCTGGCGTCGATGTCGGCGAGTTCGAGTGCTGTGGTGATGACCTCTGCCTGGCCGTCCACGCTGGGCGCGGTGAATCCGACCTTGGCCGTTCCGTCGTTGTTGGTCGCGGTGGCCTTGATGACGGCGAGCACGGTGTCGCCGTCGGCGAGGGCGTCCGCCAGCCGGCGCAGTGCGACCACGCCGACACCGCTGCCGAACACCGTGCCGGCCGCGTCGGCGTCGAAGGGGCGGCAGGATCCGTCCGGCGAGAACATCAGGCCCGCCTCGTACAGGTAGCCGACACGGTGCGGCACCCGGACGCAGGCGGCGCCGGCGAGCGCGGTCTCGCACTCGTAGCCTTGCAGTGCCTGGCACGCCTGGTGGACGGCGACCAGTGAACTGGAGCACGCGGTCTGCACGTTGACCGCGGGGCCGGTCAGTCCGAGCTTGTAGGCGGTACGGCTCGACAGGTAGTCCTTGTCGTTGTGGATCTGCAGCTCGAAGCCGGAGGCGCTCATCAACAGCCGCCCTCCGCCGAGCAGGTTGGACATCAGGTAGGCGGACATCCCGGCGCCGGCGTAGACACCCACCCGGCCCGCTCGCGCGGGATCGAACCCCGCACCCTCCAGGGCCTCCCACGCGCACTCCAGGAACAGCCGCTGCTGAGGGTCGAGCAGGGCGGCCTCCCGGCCGGTGAACCCGAAGAACGGAGCGTCGAAGCGGTCGATGCCGTCGAGCGCCGGGGCCGCCCTGACGTACTCCGGCCGTTCGAACAGGTCGCGCGACACTCCTTCGGCCAGCAGGTCCGCCTCGTCCAGCGGGGCGATGGACACCACGCCGTCGCGAAGGTTCCGCCAGTACGACTCCGGGTCCGTGGCGCCCGGCAAGCGGCACGCCATGCCCACCACTGCGATGTCGGACGAGTCCGGGACGAACTCCGATGTTGGGGTGCTCATGTCTACTCCTCCGTTCCGGTCGTCCGTCGGGTGGTCCGCTTCCTGGCGGCGCGCTGCTGTTGGGCGCGGGCTCGGCCTGCCGCGACGGCGGCCGTGTCGTCGACGTTGCCGCGCAGCCATTCGGCCAGGGCCCGCGGGCTGGGGTGCTCGAAGAGCGCGAGCAGTGCGAACTCCTGGGGCAGGCGGTCTCTGAGGAGTCCGTACATCCGGGTCAGATGCACCGACCCGGCACCGATCTCCATGAAGTTGTCGGTGGCACCGGCGCTTTCCAGGCCCAGCACCTCGCAGACCACCTCGATGATCACCCGCTCGGTGTCGTCACGGGGCGCCTGGCGCACGCGGCTGCCGGTCTCGACCAGTTCGGCGCGGCGGATCAGCGCCTGCCGGTCGACCTTGCCGCGGTGGCTGAGTGGTAGTTGGTCCAGCGCGACCAGCAGGCTCGGCACGAGATAGGACGGCAGGCGTTCGGCCAGCCTGCGGCGCAGTACGTCGACGAGCGCCTCCCGGTCGTCGACCGGGGGGGAGGTCTCCTCCTCGCCGGGCAGGCCGCCGACCAGGGTGTGCAGCAGCTCGTGCCCCTCGTCGAGGCGGAACGCCGCGCGCAGGGCGGGGGCGTCGGCGGTGGCGCCCAACTGGCAGGTGCCCAGGCCGCTGCGGGGCGCCGCGGTCTCCAGCAACTGGGTGATCAGCCCGGTCTCCAGCAGACAGAAGTCGCGCGCGACCCTGCCGTAGAGCGGGTCGATGGCCTTCCGCTGGGCCACGAGGAAGGCGGCGAAGGCCGCGTTCCCGGCCACCTCCCGGTTCCCGGCCGCGAAGAGCTCCTCCGGCAGGGAGGTCTCGGACGAGCAGAGCGCCAGGGCGTGGTGGCGCGGATCGTAGTAGTAGCTGCCCCCGGCCACGCCCTCCACCCGGCCGGGACGGATCTGCAGATAGACCTGGACCGGGTAGAGCGCGCCGGGGGAGCCGTACGCGTACCGGGGGAGGAAGTGGCCGTCCTGCTCGACCGCGCGCAGCGTGCCCAGCATCTCGGCGAATGCCCGCTGGGGCACTGGCTCGGCGCGGAAGACACGGCGGCTGCGGCGCTGCACGGCGGTCGATGGGTCGCCCGGCAGAGCGACGACCGGTCCGTCGAGTTCTCGCAGGCCGGGACGGGAGAGCTTGAACCGCAGCCGGGCCATCGGGTCCCGTTCGATGTCCCCGAAGTCGTCGCCCACGGGGTCGGCCTGGTCCGCGGTCGCGGCGGGCACCACGAAGCCGACCAGTCGGCGCTGGTCTCCCGAGGCGGCGGCGACCACGACCGCCTGCTCCACCTCGGGCTGGTCCGTGAGCGCGTGCTCGATCTCGCCGAGCTCGATCCGGAACCCGCCGATCTTCACCTGGAAGTCCTCGCGGCCCAGGATCTCAAGGCAGCCGTCGGGGCGGTAGCGGGCCAGGTCACCGGTGCGGTAGAGGCGTTCGCCGGTGACCGGGTGGCTGATGAACGACTGCGCGGTCCGTTCGGGGTCCCGGTGGTAGCCGGCGGCGAGCCCCGCGCCGCTGACGTACAGCGGACCGGGAACCCACACGGGCGCCGGGGCCAACCGCTCGTTGAGCACGTGCAGCGTGTGGTTGCGCAGCGGGAATCCGTACGGGACCGACGCCCAGTCGCCGTCGACCTCCCCGACCTCGTAGGCGTTCGACCACACCGAGGTCTCGGTCGGGCCGCCCGCCGCGATGACCCGGATGCCGTTGCCCAGGGCGCGGATCCGGTCGGGCAGCGGCACCGGGATCCGGTCTCCGCTCATCAGCACCAGGCGCAGTGGGAGGGCCTCGGCGGCGTCGTGGGCCTCGCAGTAGGCGACCAGCATGTCCATCAGGGCCGGGACGCTGTTCCACAAGGTGACGCGGTGACTGCGCATCAACTCAAGCCAGCGGCCCGGGTCTCGTGTCGCGTCCGGCTCGGGCAGCACGAGCGCCCCGCCCGCCCCGAGGACGCCGAAGGTGTCGTAGAGGGAGAGGTCGAAGCTGAGCGAGGACAGTCCGAGGACGCGGTCGTCCGGCCCGACGTCGAAGCGCCGGTTCACCTCCAAGAGGGTGTTGAGCACCGAACGGTGGCTGACGGCCACCCCCTTGGGAGTGCCCGTGGAGCCGGAGGTGTACAGGAGGTAGGCGGTGTCCTCCGGTTCCGCCGGGCACCGCCACTCGGCCAGCTCCTCGGCGGTGGCCGGTGCGATATCGTCCACGGCGAGGCACGGCAGCCCCACGGGCCACTCGTACCCCGGTGCCCCGTCGGTGACCAGCAGTTCGACGCCCGCGTGCTCGGCCATCCAGGCGCGGCGGGTGAGCGGCAGCGCCGGGTCGACGGGCACATAGGTGCAGCCGGCCGCCGTCACGCCGAGTACGGCCGCTATCTGCCGCCAGCCCTTGAGGGCGCCGACGCCGACGAGTGCCCCTCGGCCGAGTCCCCTGGAGTGCAGCTCCCGGGCGATGCCGACGGCCCGTCGGCCGAGTTCTCCGAAGGTGAGTGTGCGCTCGGCGGTGATGACCGCGGGGGCCTGCGCCGACTCCGCCGCCGCGGCCTGTTCGAGGACGCGCGTGGCGAGGACGCCGGAGAGGAGTGGGCCGGAGGTGTCGTTGACGTGTGCGCGTATCTCGCTTTGCCAGGTGGGCAGTTCGAGCTCGGGCGGACGGGTCCATGCCTCCGCTTCGGCGAGCGAGAGCACCAGCCGCTGGTAGGCGTCGAACATGTCCTCCAGAACGCCCTCGGGCAGTACGCCGTCCCGGGTGTCCCAGACCAGGACGGCCTCGCCGTACTCCTCGAAGACCTGGTGGTCGAGGTAGAGCTGCGGGGTCTGTGTGATGGCGTGGACGGGGGTCCCGAAGCCGCCGAACAGGGAGGAGAATCCGTCGTCGTCTCCGCCCAGCGCGCTGGTGAAGACCACCGGGGCCAGCGCCGCGGTGCCCGTGCCCCGCCTGGCCGCCAGCTCCCGCAACGACTGCACGCCCCCGGCCGCCGCGTGCTGCAGGTCGGCCCACAGACGTTGCTGCACCGCGTCGGCCAGGTCCTGGAAGGTGTCCGTGTCGACGAGGTCGACGGCGAGCAGGTCGACGTTGGTGAAGTCGCCGACGAGGTCGTTGATCTGCGGATGCACGGGTGGCCGGTTGAAGAGCGTGACGTCGACCGTGAACCGCTGGGTGGAGCTCCAGGCTCCCACCACCAGCGAGTACGCGGCGAGCAGCACCCCGGACGGGGTGACTCCGCGGAACGCCGCGAGCTCTTTCACCCTGGACCACACGGGAGCCGGCACGCGTGCCATGCGCCGGGTGAAGTGCCGTGTCGCCGCAGCGGTGTTGGCCGGCAGTTGCGGAGCCGGCGGGAGCTCGTCGAGCCGCTCGTCCCAGTAGCGCCGGGCCGCCTGGTACGCGTCGGAGCCGCGGGCGGCGTGCTCGGCCAGCACCACGTCTCGGAAGGTGAGGTCGAGCTTGGGCAGTTCGGCGTCCGGGTCCTCGTACAGCCGCCACCAGTCGCCCAGCAGGACGCGCAGTGCCCACAGGTCGGCGATGAACAGGTCGATGCTGAAGTGCACATGAGCCGCGCCATCCGGCATCCGGGTCACGGCGATGTGGAAGAGTGGCCACTGCTGCAGCGCGAAGACCTCGTGCGACAGCTTCGCCCGGACTTCCTCCAGGCGCTCGACGGCCTTCTCCATGGGTTCACCGCGCAGGTCGAGCACCTCGAACCGGTACGGCGGCACGCTGGCGGCCACCTGCTGCCTGCCGTCCGGCAGAACCGTCATACGCAGTGCCCCGTGCCGCTCGACCACGAGCTGCCAGGCACGCTCCAGGCGTGCGACATCCAGATCGGGAGGGATGAGTTCGAAGTACGCGTGGCCGCCGAGCGAGCCGAGTTCGAAGGCGTCGCTGCGGCCCATGAGGTAGGCGTGCTGAAGGTCGGTCAACGGAAAGGGCTCGAACCGGCCACCCGGGTCCGCCGCGAGCTGGAACTCGTCCGGTTCGCCGCCCCCCTCCCGGTGCTCTTCCAGCGCGTCCGCCACCCAGCTCGCCAGCTCGTCCAGCGAGGAGACACGCATCGGCGGTGTCACACCGAAGCGGCGGCCCAACTGCGCCCGCAGCCGTAGCAGTCGCAAGGAGCTGATGCCCGCTGCGGTGAGGGGTGCCGAACCGTCGATCTCCTCCGCGGAGGCCGCGCCGAGGCGGCTGATCCGCTCGCGCAGCCATCCGGCCACCACGGCTCTCCGCTCGTCGGGGGCGAGCCCCCGTATCTCCTCCACCGCGGTCCCATCCATCGGGCTGTCTGCCGGGACAGTCATCGGTGAGTTCCCCTTCCCCCTGACTAGGCGAACCGGTTTTGATCTTTGTGAGGGAACCTAGTTCGCGGGGTGCGCAGACTCATTACGGTGCGACCGATGCTCCTACCGAAGGAGCGGACGGGGGCGTCACTACGGGTGCGGGCTTCGGTCGATGGTCACCGCGATGTGCGACGGCCCGGCAACGGGGTGCGCTGCCGGGCCGTTGGGTCTTCCGCGTGATCAGATCGGACGCCGATCGGTGCCGCTCCACGCGGGCACCGACTCGATCTCCACCACCGCGCTGGTCCAGTTGAAGCCGATGCCCACGCCGACCAGCAGGACGCGGTCACCTGGGTGGACCCGGCCGCTCACCACGAGGTGGTCGAGGCCGGCGAACTGGTCGCCCGGTCCCAGGTGCGACACATGGCGTCCCCACTCCCAGACGGTCCGCTCCAGGGGGATTCCCAACGGCTCCAGAAACTCCCATTCCAGCAGCGTGCGGCCCAGGTTGGGCAGCACCACCCGGGCGATGCCGTCGAGATCCGACTCCGCAGCCGCCAAGGTGCGCCGTACGTTCGCGCGGGCACCGTCGGAGAGCCGTTCCAGCAGCTCTTCGTAGCCGTGGTCCTTGACGTAGCGCTTCTTGCGCCCGCGCAGGTCCAGTGGCTTGCCGTCCTGATGCGGTACGGCAGAGAAGCCCTCGGTGTCGCGGCACACCTCTTCGAGTTCCGGATCGGAGGTCGACACCATGGCCCGCAGCCGGGCGAATCCGGCGCGGCGGGACAGCAGTACGGCGGTCGCCCCGTCGGAGTAGACCTGGCCGGTGTCGCTGTTCCACCGGTCGAATCCGGGCAGGCAGTACTTGTCCGCGGTGGTGACCAGCGCCGCCGTACGGCCCGGTGCCGACGCCAGGTAGGCCGCGGCCATCTCAAGGGCGGCCATTCCTCCGTTGGACCCCTGCTGGATCTGTATCGCCAGTCCGTTTCCGCCCACCGTGAAACGCTGGACGTAGGAGGCGGGCGTCCAGAAGTCCTGTCCCTGGTGGTAGATGTTCGCGTGCAGGGTCAGGACGACGTCGGACGGCGCGCGACCGGACCGTTCCAGCGCCTGTCGTCCCGCTGCCACGGCCATCTCGGGGGCGGACCGCTCGTCGGCCACCAGCGCCGCGGCGAGTTCGTCCTCCTCCGCGTCCTCCTGGGCGTACCAGCCCTGTTCGACCGCTGTCGCGGTGGATATCGGTGGCGGAAGACAGACTCCCGTTCCCGCGATGTAGAGATCGTCCCAACGCATCCTCGCCTCATGCCTTCTCACATCACCCAGCCGGCTCCCGGCAGCGCGGCCATGGGCCGTGGACCGCCGCCGAACGTGCGCATCTCGACGGCGGACCTGCGGAGCAGATCGGACAGTTCACTGCGCCCGGTCACGCCCAACTTCCGGTACGTATGGGTGAGATGTGCTTCGATGTTCCGCAAACTCACTTTGAGCCGCCGGGCGATGGCCTGATTGGTCATGCCGGAGACCGCCATCTCCGCGACCCTCAGCTCGCTGACGGTCAGCAGATCGATGCCCCGTTGCGCGGGTTGGGCGATACGCCCACCGGCCTGCGTCAACTCCTCCTGAATCCGGCGCGCCACTCCCTTTCCGCCACAGGAGACGGCCAGTTCGTAGGCGTGGCGCAGGGTGCGCCGCGCCGCGACGGGATGCTTCTCCCGGGTGGTGGTGCCGATGGCCATGAAGGTCCGGGCCAGTTCCAGCCGGGCGCCGCACGACTCGAGCAGTGCCGCGCTCTCGGTGAGCAACTCGGTCCGTCGGGGCCCGTTCAGCGACATGCCCATCGTCCGCAGGGCCCGGCCGAGCAGCCGCGGGCTCCCCCAGCGCCGGGCGGCGGCCAGGCCCTGCGCCGCAAACCGCTCTGCCTCACCGGGGGCTTGCAGCCCCTGATGGCATTCGGCGGCGGTCAGCTGCCACGGCACCACGGCCGGATTGCTCATCCGCCAGCGGCGGCACGCCTCGCCGACGGTGGTCGCGTCGGCCAGTCCACCGCGGTGATCGCCGGCCCGCACCCGCAGGACCGCACGAGCGTGCGCGAGCATGACGTGCTGCCAGTGCGTCAGGGGGATGTCCCGCCACCCTCGCTCCGCGATCAGGTTCGCCGCGGTGTCCCACTCGTCCAGTTCGACGAGGACCGTGATGTAGTGGGCGAGCGCGCCCGCGGCCATCGCCTGATCACCGATGCCCAGGCGGTCGAGCATGTCGAGTGCCTCGCCCCCGCACTGCCGTGCCTGCTCCAGGCGGTCCAGTCCGTGCAGTGCCTGCGTCCTCAGGAGCAGCGCGCGCACTCGGCGCAGCAGTGTTGCCGCGTTTGTCGCCCGCAGTTCGTCCTCCGCGTACCGCGAAGCGAGTTCGTGCTCTTCGCTCCAGACCAGGCTGACGGCAGCCGCGTACCACGCGTTGGTGCCCTGCACGGCGTGGCCGCACGCCAGTAAGTCCCGTGCGCGCCGTTGGACTTGTGCGGCCGAGGACCCGACCCATGCCCGCACGAGCGCTTTCAGGGTGCCGGGGCAGCGTCCGAGCCATCCCCGATCGCCCTCGTCGGCACCGAGCAGGGCGAATACCGTATCGAGGGTCGACCCGCACTCGGTGCCCACCAGGACCAGTTGCTCCACGATGCGCTGTGCCGACTCCCCTTTCTCCAGGCCCCCCTTTGCCAGCACGTCGATCAGCCGGGCGACCGCCTCCTCATGGCGGTCGGTGACGGCCAGGCCGCAAGAGAGCCCGAGGGCGATCTGGGCGCGCTCGTCCGGTGCGGCGGCCAGCTCCATGGCGGCCTCCAGATGCCGCACGGACGCTGGCACATCGGCGTCGAGCTGCGCCGTTCCCAGGCGTGCCAGGACCTCGCGTCGCCGCTCGCCGGTCACCGGCTCCTGGAGCACCCGCTCGTAGATGCGGGCCGCTTCTTTCGGGCAGGTGGCCGCCAGGGACTCCCCGCCCTTGAGGAGTACCTGCTCGGCCCAGGGCTCGTCGAAGGCACCGGCCTCCACCACATGCATGCTGGTCCACTCCGGTGCCGCACCCCGCTGGTACAGCGCCCGCGCCGCCCTGCTGTGCAACTCGGGGCGCTTCGCGACAGGGATCGCGCTGACCAGAAGTTCGCCGACGAGCGGGTAGCGAACGGTTGCCGCGTTGCGCTGGAGGATGCCGAGTTCTTCGAGCCGCACCCTGACGTCGGCGAACTCGGACCTGGTCAGGCCCGAGACCACCGTGGTCAGGTCGTCGTCCGCCGCGCTGCCCAGCAGGGCGGCGGCGCAGGCGACGGACAGCGCGTGCGGTGACGCCCGCTGCAACTGGGCGAGCAGGCGGTCCCGCAGCAGGGTGAGACCGGGCAGCAGATCCACCGTGCTGGGAACCACCGGGCAGCCCGCCTCGCCGGGGGATCCCAGCAGCCGGGCCGCCTGGGCGACCCGCAGGCATTCCCGTAGCAGTACTGGATTGCCATCCGTGACCTGGTGATAACGCTCCGCCACGCGTGCGGAGACGGGGGAACCCGCGAACTCGGCCAGCAGTTCCGCCGTTTCCTTCGGTCTCAGGTCCGGAAGCCGCCGCCGTTCACGACACAGGCGGCTCAGCAGCAGACCCGGTAGCAGTCGCGGATCCTGGGGCTGTTCACCGGGGTTGAGCGTGGCGATGATGGCCACCGGTATGTTCTGCGACCGGCGGACCACGAAATCGAGCCAGCGGATCGACGGCTCGTCGATGAACTCCAGATTGTCCACCAAGATCAACACCGGGGCGTCTCTGGAGAGTTCTGCCAGTTTTCGGTAGAGACCGTGCAGTACCCGGAACGAATCACTGTCGGCTCCGGTGTCGGTGAACTCGTCGCCCAGTGACTCGAAGAGCTGTTGGACGACTCCGAACCGGAATAACCGTTCCGGGAAGTCGGCGGATGCCGAGAGCACATGAAAGCCCTGCTGCCGGGCGCGCTCACCCGCTTCCCGCAGCAACTCCGTCTTACCGCTGCCGAAGACGCCCTCGAACACCACGAGACCGCCGCCGTTGGATTGCACGTCGACCAGGAGATCACTGACGCCAGCGAGCTCCGCGGACCGACCAAATATCACGTCGCCTCCTCTGCGGAGCTCGTGCCGCAACTCCGCGATCCCCCGTCCGGCTGCTTACGCGACGGACCCCGTGCACTTCGTGGCCGATCGATTTCCTGCTCAGAGCAGTTTGCGGGCGAGCGTCACCCCGTCATGGATCGGCAGCATGACGACCTCGACGCGCTGGTCGGCGGCGAGCCGTTCGTTGAAGGCATGCACCAGCCGAGCGCTCTCGTGCTCCGTGTCGGGATTGATGACCTCGCCTTGGAAAAGGGTGTTGTCGATGATGATCAGGCCGTTCGGGCGGACACGGAGCAGGAGTTCCTCGAAGTACGCCCAGTAGTTGAGCTTGTCCGCGTCGAGAAACGCGATGTCCACGTCGGCCTCCTGCGGCAGGCTCCGCAGGGTTTCCAGGGCGGGGCCGAGCGCCAGCTGGATCCGGTCGGTCAGACCCGCCTTCTCCCAGGCGTCCCGGGCGACCCGCGTCCATTCCTCGCTCACGTCGCAGCAGAGCAGCTGCCCGTCCTTCGGCAGGCCTCGGCCGATGCACACCGATGAATATCCGGTGAACGTGCCCACCTCGATCGCCTTGCGTGCGCCGACGAGCTTGGTGAGCATGTGCAGCAGTGCCCCCTGCTCGGGGACGCATTGCATGATCTGGTAGTGGCCGAACTCCTTGGTCCGCTCCTCGATTTCCTGGAGGACGGCATCCGGCGGTGTGCCGTGGGCGACCACGTAGTCGTAGAGCTCCGTCGTCAGCGCGACATGCTTGAGTGGCAAGGTTCCTCCAAGCTGGGTGAACACCTTGAAATGCGAATCTGTTTGGCGCGTACAAGTGCCGCACGAGTGTGCGAGTTCATTCCGGCTTGAAGTCAACCCTCAGGCGGCAGATCGAGCCAATCTTGTGCCGAGGGCGCATCCTTTGAGTCGCGTGCCGGTTCCGGACCGCTGGTGCAGGTCACCTGGTTGAGCACGCTGACGAGGAGGCGTAGCAGCGCCTCCTCGTCGGCTGCGGCGGCCGACACCCGCTTGCGCCAGGCCACGTGCCCGTCCGGCCGCACCAGCACGGCGTCGGCCGGTCCGACGCCGTAGACCACGGTCCAGCGCCCGCAGGGATCCTCCAGCGGCCCGCCACCGCCGACGGCGAAGGCCGCCAGCGGTACCCCGCACGAGGCGCTCGCCCGGCGGGCGGCACGTACCCAGGCGTGTCCTCGCGGCCCTGTCAGCAGGGTGAACCTGCCCTGGAACAGGTCGAGCGAGGAGACCGGCCGACCGTCCAGCAGCAGCCAGACATGCGGGGCGCGCACTCCCGCGTGTGTATGCGGAACGTATCGGTCGAGTGGCCACTGATGCGCTGGCTCTTCTTCCTCGTCCGCCACCAGGGCCCCCGCCGGGTAGGCGTACCCGAAAGTGACTGAGTCCGCCGAGTAGTTGCGGCCGGTGCGTGCGACGAGGCCGGCCAGCGTGCGACGGAACTCTCGCCCTCGTCGGCTGTCCGATTCCACCCGGCCGGGTAGCCGGCCGACGCGTTCGAGTACCGTGAGCATTGACCGGAAATGGCGCACGGCCATACGTGAGGTGGCCAGGGCGAGCGGGCGGCGTTCCCGCTCGTAGCTGTCAAGCAGCTCCTCGGCGGCCCACCCGCACATGACCGCGTCCAGTTTCCACGTGAGGTTGTGCGCCTCCGCCAGCCCGGTGTTGAGCCCCAGGCCTCCCGTGGGAGGGAACCGGTGTGCCGAGTCACCGAGGAAGAAGACCCGCTCCCGGCGGTAGGTGTCGGCCACGTCATGAACGATCTTCCACCGCTCAGCCGCCTCAACGGAGACCTCCAGGTCCGGAACGCCCAACGCCACGCGTACCAGCTCGACTAGCCGCCCCCGCGGAGGTGTTGCGGCACTGGTCTCCATCCGGGCCGGGGGGTCGAGCACGTTCAGGACGGCGAAGTCCGGGGAGACCAGGGTCACCATGCCGACGAGCCTGGCGTTGGCCACCCAGTAGAAGGCGTTCTCCAGCTGCGCCAGGGCCGCCAGATCGGCATGGAAGGCGATGCTGAGCGATGTCCCGAGAACCCCGTCGCCGCCAGCGCCGACCCCAAGCCGACGGCGAGTGACGGCTCTTGACCCGTCAGCCGCCAGGGCATAGCGCGCCCTGGCCCACTGCCGCCGCGATCCGCCGTCGTCCGCCGACCGGTCCAACCGCACCCGGACACCGCGGTCGTCCTGCTCCTCGACCACCGCCTCCACTCCCTGCCAGAACCGCACATTGGGCAGTCGCCCGACCGCGTCATGGAGGACCTCCTCGACGGCGTACTGGGGCACGTTGAGCCAGGTCTGCGGACTCGTCCCCAGCGCCGACTGCACATCCGCCGCATCCCCCAGCTGGGGAAGGGAGACGATGTGCCGCCCGTTCGCCACCGAGGTGCGCCAGTCGATGTTGCGGCTGCGCCATGGGGGCAACCCCCGGGCGCGCAGGGCACGGTCACATCCCCACTGCCGCAGGAGTTCCATCGACCGGGCGCTGACGGCCATCGCCTTCGGAAGCCGGGCAACCTCGGTACGCCGCTCGACGAGCAGCACTTCGGCACCCAGGCGCCCCAGATCGAGCGCGGCTGCCAGACCGACCGGGCCTGCCCCGATGACCACAGCGTCACATGCCAACACCCCAGGCTCCTTTCGCTCGTTCGCCGACAGAATGGATCCTCAAGTCGACTTGAAGTCAATCGGAGCAAAAGGTGGGAAAAGGGTCAGGGGAGGTGTCCGAAGTGGGCTTCGACCTCCTCGCTCACCATCGGGCAGTCGTCGGCGGGATGGTCCCGTGGACAGTTCAGGTAGTGAGCGAGATAGGCCTTCGCCTGGGTGAGGCGGTCGATCTGCCCGTCGATCGCGGCCATCCGGCCGCGTACGGTGTCCCGCCAGTGGCCCGTCTCGGTACGTCCGGCCAGCACGATGGCTATCTCGTCCAGGCTCATCGTGCCGCTGCCCTGCCAGATCTGGATGAGAGCGATCCGGCGGAGCTCCTCCGGCCCGTACAGCCGCCGCCCCGAACGGCGCGCTGCCGGCTGAAGTACCCCCCGTTCCTCCCAGTAGCGCAGTGTCGAGGTCGTCAGGCCCAAGCGGGCAGCGACTTCGCCGATGGTCAGGAGTTTCTCTCGCGTCTGCATGAACAAATCATGCGTCGGGTTTCACCCTCCCCACGTGTGAGGAAGGTCATCGACTCACCGCCGCGGGCCGGGGCGGCCTCCGCTACCGCGCCAACCACCTCATCGGGCTCGGCTCCCGGGTGCTCGACCAGGCTCTCGGACCATGAACGTCGTAGCAATTGGCGGCAGTTCGCCGGAAGGCGCGCCGAGTCATTCTCGCGGATCCGGGAACTGACCCCGTTCGGGACTGTAAGACGTTCGGCCCTGTCTCACTCGTCCTCGGCGCCATGTACTTCTACGACACCGGAGAGGTGAAGATGCTCACCTGGCTGGCCAACCCCAACGGCAAGTTCAACGACCCCGTCGGCAGCTGGGAAGCACCAACCGGACAGTGGTACAAGCCCAGCGCGCGCTTCCTGGGCACCAGCGCCTGACCCAGCATTGCCAGCGTGGGACCGCGAGCTCCTAGCGGCGGTCCCACGCCCCTGGGAAGGCAAGCTGGCAGAAAGTCCCCGAGAAGTCCCAGGCCCCGCCGTGGATCTCTAAAGTCGCAGGTCAGCGACCCGGTCGCGGCGAGGGTAGGCATACCCGGCGTACAGCTCGGTCTCGTCTGTCGCTTGGCCCTGACCAGGGCGTTTGACCTGGTCAGGGCCCTTGGCCGGGTCGGCGGAGTTCCCACGTTTCCCTGCGGGTTCTCGGGAGTTCCGGCGCGGGTGTGCACTGGGTGTGCACGCGGTGGACGGGTCGGGAGGCACGGTAGGGCGACGTTCGGCGCCTTCGCGGCTGGGGCCACCTGCCCGGGAGCCGCTGAGTCCGAAGGGCGGTGGATGGGGCCCAGCACTACGCCCCCCGGCGCGCCGTATGCGGTGCGGCGTATGCGGTGCGGCGTAGCCGCAGGTTCGTGCCCCCGGCGGGAGCCGCAATCAAGGGCTGGTCGCGCGAACGGCCCTGTGACCAGCGGAAACGCGCTGATCGTAGAGCAAACGCTTCACCTACCGAAGACCCGGGTCAGGTGACGGGCCGCCAAGCGGTTCTTCGATGCGCAGGTTTGAACCCTGCGTAGGGCGCCAGCCAGATGGGAACGGGTGCGGGCCGTGGATACCCGGATCACGGATCACGGATCACCATCGAGTCTCTCTTGCCCATCTGATGTGGCCAGCGCGTTTACCGCAGGTTCGAGTCCCCGACGGCGACGGTACCGCTCTGAACGCGGAGCCCATATGGGCCCACGCCGCTGCGCGGGGTCGAATGCCCCGCCGCCGTTCCTTCGGGTCGATTGGTAGTGGTCGGTGCATCGATGGCGGTGGACCTGGTCCACGCGGGTCGGGGCCGTGCAGGGGCCGTGACCCCTGGCTGGTCGACGGCGGGAACCTACCCGGCCCGCCGGGACGCGAGAGATCGAAGATGACCTGTGACGACAGCCGTCTCGTACGGTTTGAGTCGACCACGGCCTGCCGGACCCCGCCGGTCTGGCAGGAGGCTGATCGCCGGTACTGCAAAGAGGAGAAGCCACATTGCCGGCCTGCTCCACGCTCGACGGCGACTTTCGCCGCGCTGATTAAGAGTCAGCTCGTCGGCCGTCCGGATGGTGCCAACGTGGGCCGAGAAGAAGCGCTTTCGGCGAGCACATACAGGCTACCAGCGTGTCGGACTGGGGCAGTGACGTGGAAGGGATTCAGATGCTGGTCACTCGAACGAGCGACTCGGTGGTTACGGGGGTTGGGCTCGGGGTTGTGGTGCTCCTACCTTCGGTCGTCGTGGCCGTCGAGTATCTGAGTCATGGTCTGCCGTTGGATGAGTACGTCCTGACGAAGGCTGATGAGCGTCGTCAGCGTGAGTCCGAGGCGTGTTGGGAGTGGGCCCGGGAGCAGGCGGCGAAGGCGCCGCGGTGGTCGAAGGAGAAGTGGGAGAAGATGAACGCGCTGCTGAGCGCGGGAAGTGACGTTCCGCGTGAGGTGATGCGTTGGCGTGTGCGGCTCTACTGCGGCCATCTCGCGGAAGTCACCCGCAACGTCGGGGCTCAACGGCCCACTGGGTATGACGAGCGGTGTCCCGAGTGTGGATTCGCCCGCGCGACGATAGTCGCCTATGAGCCGGTCGGCCGGGAGGTGCAGCAGCCGCGTAGTACGCGGACCCGCCGGCTGAGTCAGGAACGTGGGCGGCGCGATGTGATCGCGGTCGACGATCCGGTTCTTCCCGTTGCTTCCCCGACCGCGAGGCAGGCGGCCGCAGGCCGGCGCGGGCGGGATGAGGCGCCGGTTGGCAGGGACGACGCCATCGTGGAGCGCCCGGCTGCGCTCTCCGGTACGCGGCGTCGGCGGGGCGAGGCTGCGCAGGATGGGGTGCTGCCGGCGGCTTGGCGAGTGCTGGCCATGCTGGATGACCTCCCGGAGGCCGCCCAGGCGAGCGTCGCAGAGATGCTGGTGGCCCACGGTACGCCGCCGCAGCGTGCGGCCTTCTGCGCCCGGGAAGATGTGGCTGATTCGGTACGCACGGGCATGCTGCGCGCTGTCGACGCGTCAGAGGCCACACGGCTTGTGCGCTGCGTGCCACGGTTGAACGCCGAGTTGGCGCTGACGGCATTTCAGACACACGGCGCCAGCGCGGATCTGCTGTTGGCCTGCTCGGCCCACCTCGAGTCGGATGACCTCGCTGTGCGAATCGCCGGCGAACTGCGGGCGGCGGGGGCCATCGAGGCCGCGCGGCGCTGGCCGCGCAGTCGACCGTTACCCCTGCAGGTGCACAGCGCCCTGATCGACGCAATGCTCAACGATGTTCCGCCGCGTACCGGTTGCAATGGGCCGGACAAGGAGGAGAACGACCGCAACTTGAAGGCCCAGATGGCAGCGGAGGGCGAATGGGAAGACCAGCTATGGGAGTTGATCGAGCATGTCCCGCAGTGGTGGGCGGACCTGGCGGCTCGGGACGGCCGGGCCGGGCGGCATGTTCAATGGGTGCTGCTGAGCCGCGTGGACCCTATGCCGGATCCGGTGCTACGGGTGTGCCTCCCGGCTATCACCCATGAGTGGCTGAGCACGCGCCCGGGCACGCCCGACTTGCATGCGAAGATTCGGCTGTGCGCTCTACGCGACTATGTACGTCAGCATCCGCGGTTACGCGAGATCGCCCAGGACCGGATCGACCGGACCATCGCCGAGGCGCTCGCTGCTGGGTGGGAGATCCGGCCGAGATTCTGCTGGGCCAGTGACTGGGAACCGGTGGACGCGGCGGCTGAGCTCAGCCACGACGCCAAGGTTCTCGCGAGAATTGCCCGAGCTGTTGTCGTAGGGGACTTCCCGACGAGCGGGGTCGGGTTGGAGTCGACAAGTGAGCGGGACCGCTGCCGCTCTCACGTCGCGAACCGACTCGCGCACAACCCGTACACCCCGAACGGCGCCCTGCGCGAGATCCTGCCCCACCTCGACGAGGCAGGTCTTGGCATGGCGGCGCAGCGCCACCAGCAGGCCCTGCGCTCGCGCTGCGCGCACGAACTCACTACGCGCCAAGCGGCGAGTACCGCCCAGGGAGGGAGCGGCACGCGAGGACCTCGACGATGGGCCTCGGTGCCGACCGATCGTCAGCTGGCGGCTCAACCGGACCCGGCCGCGGCTCTCGGTGAACGATTGCCGCTGCCTGATGTCCGTTCAGTGGAACGGGAGTTGGCCATCGCTGCGCTACTCGCGTCACGGTTCAGCGACGCGGCCGTCCTCGATGCGCTCCCGGCCGAGCGCGTGCTGGCCTGTGACGTGCAGGCGGCGCAGGTCGCAGCGCGGATTGTCGAGATGTTCGGGCTGGACCCAGCGGCCTGGCGGCGCTTGGCCCTATGGTCCCGAACGGCGGGTGAAGACCCGGCAGACGCGGATGTCGAGTTCGGCCGACTTCTGCGAGCCATACGGGACGACACCTTGTGACGGGCGTCAGCGTGGGTGATCGAGTGAGTCGGGAGCGGATCGTGGAGGACCGGCGGCAGACACCGATGGAGCGGATGCGGGCGCTGGATCATCTCAGTCCGAGGGATGCGGCGAAGGCTTGGGGTGTGCCGCCGCAGGGGCTGAGGAACGCGGCGGAGCAGATCAGTCAGATCCGGTCGGGCAGTCATCGGTCGCTGGCCAAGGACCGCCCGGGCTGCCCGGAGCCGGTGACCTCGTTCTACGGCTTCCCGTGCAAGTACCCGGTGGAGGAGGGGATGGACGTCTGCGCGATGCACCGGCGGGCCAAGGCGCATCCGGATACGGACAGCACCTCCTATGCCCTCGCTGCGGTTCAGATGCACGAGGGCTGGGAGGAACTCCGCGCGCGGATCTGGAACTTGGACAAGCGGGCGTTGCAGAGCGAGCGACTGCGCTTGTTCCGAGCGCTCGAGGCGCGGGCCACGCTGAGCGAGGAGGACTACCGCCTGACAGCGCTGCTCCTGCCCTCCGACGATCCGGCGACGCAGGAGCGTCGCGCGCTCGGCCTGCCGGGCCCGAACGATGGTATCGGCGACGGCGACCGGCTGCGCGGCCTCGGTGTGTTGCTGGCGGCGGCGGAGTCGGCCGCGCTCGCCCTCAACGGGGAGCTCGCGGCACTGGGTGGGGCGACCGGCACGCCGGCGGAGAAGGAGAAGAAGTCGGGGCCGATGCTCTACTCCGTCGCCGAAGCAGCCGAGCGACTCGGCGTCGGGGCCTCGTGGCTGCGCTCCGAGTCCAGTGCAGGCCGGGTTCCCCACCGGATGATCGGCAGCCGACGGATGTTCAGCGAGGAGGACTTGGAGCAGATCGTCAAGGACGCCTATCAGCACCCGTCGACAGGCAGGACAGCGCGCCCCCAGATCCTCGCCCCCCGGCCGCCGCGTCGAACCCGACGCTGAATCGACCAGGGCAAGCTGAAAACCCTGTAGGAACGCGCTCGCAGTTCTCAGGGTCTGCCGGGAAGCAACGACTTGGTTCCCGGCAGACCCTTAAAAGCAGAGCCTGCCGCTCGCCTCCGGCCTGGTGAAGGGTGTCTTTACTGCCGTACAGCGACTGACAGACTTCCTCACCGGCTTCACCGACGAGTTCTGCTCGGTGGCCGCCTACGAGCGCATCGACCGCGCCACCCTTCAGTGCCGTCTCCTGTTGGCGCTGTTCGCGCTGGGCACCAACATGGGCATCCGTGCCATCGTGGCCACCGGCGAGCACGGCACTGCACGGACGCCGAGATCGAGTCGAACTACGTGGACACCCACGGCGCCTCGGTGGTCGGGTTCGCCTTCACCGAGCTGCTGAACTTCCGCCTGCTGCCCCGTTTGAAGAACATCGGCAGCATCCGCCTGTACCGGCCCGACGACGACCCGCCCGGCTGGCCGGCGCTCGGCGGCTCACTGACCCGCGCGATCAAGTGGTACCTGATCGCCCAGCAGTACGACCAGATGGTCAAGTACGCCGCCCTGCGGCTGGGCACGGCCGAGGCCGAGCAGGTGCTGCGGCGCTTCACCCGCGGCGGCCCCAAGCACCCGACCTACCAGGCTCTCGAAGAACTCGGCCGCGCCGTGCGCACGATCTTCGCCTGCGACTACCTGGCCAGTTCCGAGCTGCGGCGCGAGATCCACGGAGGGCTTCAGGTCGTGGAGAACTGGAACAGCGCGAACACGGTCCTGCACTACGGCAAGGACGGCGCGCTGACCGGCCCCGACAAGGAGCACGCCGAGACCTCGATGCTCGCCCTGCACCTGCTCCAGTCCGCGCTTGTGCACATCAACACCATGCTGCTGCAGCAGGTCCTCACCGAACCGCAGTGGGCATTGCGACTGTCGGACAAGGACCGGCGCGGGCTGACCGCCCTGTTCTGGTCGAACATCGACCCGTACGGCACCTTCCGCCTCGACATGAACACCCGCCTCGACCTGTCCACGGTGACCATCCCCGGCCAGCGCGCTCGCGCGACGGAGCGTGTAGCCGCGACTGGTGCTTGACCGGAGCCCGCACCGGGCCGGAAGTCCCGCCGGTCAGTGGTGCCAGGCCGGGCGTTCTGCGGCGCGGGAATCGTAGGTGAGGGTCCAGTCCTGGGCGATGCGCATGGTGGCGCGCCGCTCGGTGTCGTACTCGTCCCAACCGGGGTCGCCGATGCGGGCGAAGGAGGTCCAGGCCGCGTGCATCCGCAGCGCCAGGTCTGGGGGTGGGCTGCCGGTTCCCAGCAGTGCGCGGGGTCCGTGGAGCTGTGGCAGGTGGGTGGTGTGGAAGACGAAGGGGAGTTCCATGGTGTGGGTGGCGCCCAGTTGTCCGTGCAGGGCGTTTGAGCGCCAGGCGAACTCGTAGGCGTATGTGCGCGCGCCCCTTGCGGTGGCGGTGGCGGTGGCGGTGGCGTGGGCGTCGGCGAGGCGGCGGGTGCCGTTGCCGAACAGCGCGTCGCCCAGGATGGCGGAGCGCAGTTCGCCGTCGGTGGCCTGCGGGTGCCGGGCGCGGTAGGCCGCGACGAGGTCGGCGGGGGCGGGGTGGGTGCGGGCGGCGGTGGCGTTCACGTCAGCGGGGGTGGAGGCGGTCAGGAGCCCCAGTGGGGCGAGGTAGAGGTTTCCTTCCTCGGAGTTGCCGCCCACCAGCAGGTCGATGCCGTGGCCGTGGCCGGCCGAGAGGGCGTGGGCGGGTTGCCGGTCCGCGACGACGCTGAACGGGGTGATCCCGGCCAGGGGGTCGAAGTGGGTGGGGGTGGTGAGGTCGAGGCCCGCAAGCTCGGGCATGATCCCGACGAACCGTTCGTCGCTCACGGCCGCGAACGCGTCGAGGCGGGGCCAGATGCCCAGGGCGCGGGCGGCTGCGTGGGTGGTGCGGGCAGCCTGCTCGGGCGTGAAGGCTCCCTCAATGTTGCCGCTTTGGACGATCGCACGCCGGAAGAGACCGGCGGCGGGTGCGGCGGCCAGGACGGCGCCGACGATGATCGCCCCGGCGGACTGGCCGCACAGGGTCACGTTGCCCGGGTCGCCGCCGAACGCGCCGATGTTCTGCTGGACCCAGCGCAGTGCGGCGATGACATCGAGCAGGCCGCGGTTGTCCAGTGCTCCGGGCAGGTGGAGGAACCCGGGTATGCCCAGGCGGTAGTTGACGGTGACGAGCACGACGCCGTCGCGGGCGAAGGCCCTGCCGTCGTACAGCGGTGCGCGGGTGGAGCCGGCGGTGAAGCCGCCGCCGTGGACGAAGACCATGACCGGCAGGTCTGGGGCCGCGTCGTCGGGTGCCCGGACGGTGACGGTGAGGTAGTCCTCCCCCTTGATCCATCCGGGGCCGAAGAACGGGGACATGTCCAGGGTCCCGAAGGCGTCGCGCTTGGCCTGCGGGGCGGTGGGCCCCGGCTCGGTGGCGTCGCGCACTCCGGGCCACGGGGCGTGGGGGCGGGGTGCCTGGAAGCGGGCACGGCCCGTGGGGGGTGCGGCGTAGGGGATGTTGAAGAAGACGGTCGTGCCCAGGTGGCGCCGTCCGCGGACGGCGCCACCGATGGTGGTCACGACGGGCTCGGCGGGGGGTTGCATGGTCGGCCCGTGCTTTCGGTCGGAGGCGGGGGTCAGAGCCGGCTGAAGGGGGCCCACTGCTTAATGGCGAAGGTGCCGGCGTCGCGCTGGACTTCCAGTGCGCTGTGGCCGACGAGGTGTGCGGGTAGTACCAGGGCGTTGTGGTCGGCGGCCCAACCGAGGATCTTTTGGCGGGTGGCGCGGGAGGCGGCCGGGTCCTCGCAGAAGCAGCTGTTGTGCTCGGACTCCATGATCTGCAGCGGGGTGTGCAGCAGGTCGCCGGCGAACACCGCGCGGTCGCTGCCGGAGGCCAGGGTGATCACGCTGGAGCCGGGGGTGTGCCCGGGCGCTGCCTCCAGGCGCAGGTTGGCGTCGATGGTGTGGCTGTCCTCCCACAGCAGAACCTGGCCCGCGGCGTGGACGGGGGCGACGCTGTCCTCGAAGACGTTCTCGTTGACGCCGCCGGCGATGTCCGGGTGGGTCGCCGGGTTCCAGCGCTCGAAGTCGGCCCGGGGCATCAGGTAGGTGGCGTTGGGGAAGGTCGGCACCCAGGCGCCGTCGACCAGGCGGGTGTTCCAGCCGACGTGGTCGACGTGCAGGTGGGTGTTGACCACTAGGTCGACGTCCTCGGGCCGGACCCCGGCGCGGGCGAGGCTGCCGAGGTAGTCCAGCTGCAGGTGGTCCCAGGCGGCCACGGCCGGGCGGGACTTGTCGTTGCCGACGCCGGTGTCGACCAGGATGGTGCGGCCCTCGCAGCGCAGCAGCCAGGTCTGCATGGCGACGTGGACCATGGCGTCGTCCGTGCCCAGGTGGTCGGGCACGAGCATCTCGCGGTGGTCCTTCCATGCCTGCTCGGGCAGGTCGGGGAAGAACTGGTCGGCGGGCATGATCGGCCCGTGCATCTCCTCGATCCGGGTGACGGTGACGTCGCCCAGGGTGATCTCGTGCATGTCGCGCATGGGGTTCTCCGAAAGGTGCGGGTCTGTCGGGACGGTGCCGGTGTGTCGGGGCCGGCCGGGGAGCCGGTGCGCTCCTCCCCGGCCGGTGTGCGCCTGCGGGCGCCGCGCTGAGCTGAGGCTCAGTCGCCCAGGTGGGCGAGGATGAGGTTGGGGTCCTTGGCGGTGAGGTAGGCGGCGCTCATGACGTAGACGGTGTCGCCACGCAGCGCGATGGAGGTCGGGCCTTCGAGGCCGTCGGCGGCGGTCAGGACGATGGTGTGGGTGCCGTCGGGCTGGACGAGGGCGACCTCGTTGACGGTGTCGAGGGCGGCGATGATCTGGTCGCCGTGGCCGGTGAAGGCGAAGTCGTCGATCCCGGTCAGGCCGGTGGCGGTGACCTGGGCGGTGCCGGCGGTTCCGTCGGAGAGGATCGGGATGCGGACGATGGTGCCCTTGTCGAGGTTGGTGGCCCACACCGCGCCGTTATGGATCTTCAGGCCGTTGGCGCCGAGGAATCCGGCCGGGGCCAGTGTGGGGTCGGTGGACCAGGCGGTGGCGGTGCCGCCGGAGGCGGGCACGCTCCAGACGGCGCCCTCGGAGTCGGTGACGTAGAGGGTGCGGGTGCGGGCGTCCAGGGCCAGGCCGTTGGGCAGGCTGTCCGCGGGCAGCGCGGCGATGCGCTCGGGCCGGCCGCCGGGGCGCAGGCGCCACACGCCGGTCAGGTCCGCGGTGCCGGTGGCGTAAAGGAAGTACAGGGTGCCGTCGTGGGCGCGGACGATGCCGACGGTCAGCGGGAAGCCCAGGGCCGGGGTGTGGACGCCGCCGTCGGCGGGCAGGGGCAGGGTGGCCAGGATCCGGACGGCACCGCTGCGGGAGACCGCGGCGACCTGGCGGGCCTTGGCGAAGGTGACGTACGCGGTGCCGCCCGGGGCCAGGGCGATGTTCTCCGGCGTCTGGCCCTTGGCCAGGTCGAAGTGCACGGCGGTGCGCGCGTGGCTGAGCGGTGCGGAGACGGCGGATGCCGGGACCGCAGCGGCCATCGCGACCGCGGCGGCCGACAGGACGGCGGCCGACACGGCGGCCTTGGAGAGCTTGGTGAACACGGGGTTCCTTCACTGTTTTCGGGCATGCGGCAGCGACACGCCGACGCACAAGGGTGGATGGATGTCCGGCCGGGATCCGCGTGCGCAGGTGCGGGCCGACCGGAGGAGAGTTGAGACTGGGTCAGCTGGTGCTGAGCCGGTTGTCCGAACGGGTTCGGGCGGCCTGGGTGATGGCCTGGGCAAGGAGGTCCAGGGCGGCTCGCGAGGGTGAGCCCGCCGCCGTGGTGGCGACCACGATGCTGGGACCCGGCCCCTGGCTCAGGGTCTGCTGCATGACGGTCAGTGAACCGACCAGCGGGTGCCGCATCTCGTAGTCGGCGACCGCGCAGGCCTTGACCCGGTGGTCGGCCCACATCGACGCGAAGTCCTCGCTCTTCGCGCTCAGCTCACCCACCAGCGTGTGCAACGCGGGGTCCTCCGGGTACTGGCCCGCCACCAGGCGAAGATTCCCCACCACCGCCCTGGCCTTGCTCGGCCAGTCCGCGTACAGGTCGCGGGTATGGGCGTCGAGGAACACCAGCCTGGCCATGTTGGGGCGCTCCGTCGGCACGTCCGGGGCAGCGGGGTCGAGGTGCCCGGCGAACAGCGCGTGGCCCAGTTGGTTCCATGCCAGGACATCACTGCGCCGGCCGATCACGATCGCGGGGACGTCCCCGAGCGCGTCCAGCAGTTGGGCGGTCGGCTCCGTCACGCGCTCCGGCGCGGGGCGCCGCCGGCTGCGGGGCTTGGCCGATCGGGCCAGGTCGTGCAGGTACCGGCGCTCGGACTCGTCCAGCCGCAGGGCCCGGGCGATCGCGTCCAGCACCTCTGGCGAGGCGTTCAGCGAGTGCCCCTGTTCCAACCGGGCGTAGTAGGAGGCGCTCACCCCGGCCAGCAGCGCCAGCTCCTCACGGCGAAGACCCGGCACACGCCGGCGCTCCCCGTAGGTGGGCACCCCGACCTCGTCGGGTCGCAGCTGGGAGCGCCGCGTCTGCAGGAAGTCCCCGAGCTGTGATTTCCCGTTCATGGCTCCGAGTATGGGTCGACCCGCAACGCACAGCCTCTCCCTGCCGAGGATAGGCACCAGCGGGTCTGGCTCCCTGGTCCGAGCAGCGATGAGGTGGGTCTCACCGCATCCCGCACTCATCCAGGAGGACCCTTTGAGCACCGCTACCCGCGAAGACGACCCCGTCGAGACCCTGAACGCGGCGGATTTCGCCTTCACCAGGCGCGCCTGGGTCGACGCCGCCCCCACACGGGTCTACGACCTGGTCAGTGACGTGTCCGCGATCCGCCGGTGGAGCCCCAACGCCACCGACGTCGCCTTCGACCAGGACGCCGGACCCCGAGTCGGCGCCTGGTTCAGCGGCCGCAACCACAGGGACGGCAAGCAGTGGACCACCCGCTCCCAGATCACGCAGGCCGACCCCGCCACCTTCACCTTCGTCGTCGGCGGCGCCGAGGACGGCATCGTGCGATGGAGCTGGACCTTCCAACCCCAAGGACGCGGAACCGTCGTCCAGCAGTCCTGGCAACTCCTGCGCCTCGACCCGGTGCTGGGCACCACCCGCAGCGACCTCGACGCACTGCGCGACTACATGGCGGACAGCGCCGAAACCACACTGGCCTCCCTCGCCCAATGGATCGCCGAAGAACGCCACCGCCACACCACCCGCAGCCAATGACCGGATCTCCAGCTGATCCGCTGTCGCGGCAGGCCGACGTTCAGTGTCGGAAAACGATGGCACCCTCAAGTGATCAACGCACCACCCACGGATGATCATGTGTTCGTGGAGGAACAGGTGCGTGACTACGGCTTTTCAGCAGCTCAACAGGATGAGATCTGGGGACGCTGGCGTGAGGGACAGTCGTTTAGCTTGATGGGGCGGGCGCTCGGGGCGCCGATGCACCATGTCCGGCGGTTCTTGTACCAGAGCGGCGGCGTCCGTCAGGCCCCGCAGCAGCGGTCACGGCGGCATCTGACCGGCAGCGAGCGCGAGGAGATATCCCGCGGTATCGCCGCTGGAGAGTCTGCCCGGCAACTGGCCCGGCGGCTGGGCAGATCGCCGTCGACCGTCTCTCGCGAGATTGCCCGCAACGGCGGTCGGGGCCGCTACCGAGCAGCATCCGCAGATGCGGCCGCCTACGAACGCGGGCGCCGCCCCAAGTCGGCCAAGCTGGCCCAACGTCCTGTTCTGCGCGCCTTGGTGGAGGCCAAGCTGGCGCTGTGTTGGTCACCCGAGCAGATCGCGGGCTGGTTGCGACGTCAGTTCCCCACCGATGCCTCCATGCAGATCTCGCACGAGGCGATCTACCTCTCGCTCTACGACCCTCGTCGGCGCCAGGCGATCGACCGCAGCCTCACCCAGCGACTGCGGTCAGCCAGGCCCATGCGTCGCCCGAAGATCGCCCGCCGACCCACCGGGCGGGGCATCATCCGCGGCATGGTGTCCATCACTGCCCGCCCCGCCGAGGTCGAGGACCGCAAGATCCCGGGCCATTGGGAGGGGGATCGTGCGACACGAAGCTGCACGAAGGTGAGTGGACTGACCGGTTGGAGGGGCGGCTGATGAGGCCGTAGGTGTAGTCACGGGTCCGTGTCCGTATGACCCGTCCCCGCCCTTGACGTGCGATGCCGGTAACGGCGTGGTGCGAAGCTCAGGGGAAAGCCCAAGGGCTCCCGTTCCATCCGGGAGTTACCGGCAAGGGGAAGACCGGACGGGTGAACGCAAGTGAACTCCCGATGATGCCTCGTGATCCCAAGCCCCGCCGATGGAAGGTTCCAGTGGGGTGCATGGCTGGCCGCTGAGAAGCGGCAGGCGCTGGCCGGCAGAGGTCACTCCGGCCAGGTGGACACCGCCGCCTCGGGGTAAAGGGAGCACCCACCCCGGTCGTATCTCATTCGTGTGGAACGTGGAAACCCCGTTGGGGTCCGGGCCGTCGTGGCCCGGTCGGTCGACCGTGAGGAAGGCTCAACTCCCCAGCGGGAACAGGATGGCCCAAGAAGCCAATGCCGGAATCCGAAAGGAAACGGGAACCCGGGGCAGCATGACCGGCCTCTCCGCCGGTCGCCCCGCATAACCGTCCGGATACGGGCGTGCTGCCCGGACCCGAAAGGGTGCTGACGTGGGCCGGGTGAGCCTGTGTGGACTCGCTGGACGAGGACGATGGAACTGAGGGGCAAGTTGGACGCCATGACGGATACGGACGGAGCGGCCCCGGCCGTCCCGTCCGTTGCCGCGACGGTGAACGGACCCGAGGGCGAAGACCTGGACTGGGTGTCGGTCGACTGGCGCCGGGTCGAGGAGGACGTACGGCGTCTGCGGCAGAGGATCTTCACGGCATCGCAGGCGGGGGACCTGAAGAAGGTCCGCAACTTGCAGAAGCTGATGCTCCGGTCCCGTTCGAACACGCTCCTGAGCGTGCGGCGGGTCACGGAGATCAACGCGGGACGCGCGACGGCGGGAGTCGACGGGAAGGTGGTGCTGATGTCCCAGTCCAAGGCCGCGTTGGCCGACTGGGTCCAGCACCGTGCTCGACCGTGGATTCCCAAGCCCGTCAAGCGGGTGTTCATCCCCAAACCGGGGACGACGAAGAAGCGCGGCCTCGGGATACCCGTGATCGCTGACCGGTGCCTGCAAGCTGTGGCACTGGGCGCACTGGAACCTGAGTGGGAGGCGCGGTTCGAGCCGAAGTCGTACGGCTTTCGGCCCGGCCGCGGCTGTCACGACGCGATCGGGGCCATCTACTCCACGCTCAATGGGAAGAACCCGCAGCGTGTGTGGGTGCTCGACGCGGACCTGACGGCGGCGTTCGACCGTATCGACCACGACCGGCTGATGGCCGCGCTTGGCACCTTCCCCGCCCGGGGACTGGTCCGGCAATGGCTGAAGGCCGGGGCCGAGGATCGAGGCCGGTTCGCCCCGACCGAGACCGGGACTCCGCAGGGCGGAGTGATCAGCCCGTTGCTCTTCAACGTGGCCCTGCACGGGATGGAGGAAGCCGCAGGCGTCCGCTACTTCACGACCGGCAGAGACGCCGGAAGTGCGCAGAGCGGGAGCCCGGTGCTGGTGAGATACGCAGACGATTTCGTCGCGATGTGCACCAGCCGTGAACAGGCCGAGCAGGTCAAGAAACGGCTGGCCGCATGGCTGACGCCCAGGGGGCTCGCCTTCCACGAGGACAAGACACACATCGTCCACGCGGAGAGCGGGTTCGACTTCCTGGGGTTCAACGTCCGCCGCTATCACGGCAAGCTGCTGATCAAACCGAGCACAGCGGCTCAACGACGGATCCGGGAACGGCTGAGTACCGAGATGCTGGCCCTGCGCGGGGCCAACGCTGGTGCGGTACTCAAGAAGATCAACCCGATCGTGCGGGGCTGGTCGGCCTACTACCGGACGGCGGTGTCCAGCGAGGTCTTCACCGCACTGGACAATCACATGTGGACGCTCGCTTACAAGTGGGCCAAGCACAGCCACCCGAACAAGCCGAAGCACTGGATATCCGACAAATACTTCGGCCGGTTCAACAAGGCCAGGAAGGACCGGTGGGTGTTCGGCGACCGCGTCAGCGGCGCCTATCTCCTCAAGTTCTCCTGGACGAAGATCGTCCGGCACCAGTTGGTCAAGGGCAGGGCGTCCCCGGACGACCCCGCGCTGGAGTCGTACTGGGCCGAGCGGCGTTGCAAAGGACCACCCCCGCCGGTCGACGGCATGACCGTGCGCCTGCTTCAGGCACAACAAGGTCGCTGCCCGATCTGCGGAGGACTCCTGCTGCACGCCGATCACCCGCCGCGAAGCCCACAGGAATGGGAAGCGTGGCGGGCCGTCCTCAGGAAAGCGATCTCCAAGCAGTACGTCGCATTCCCGGACGGGGACTCGCCGGACGATCAGCGAATCCGTCTCCTCCACACCCAATGTCAACGGCGGAATGGAGCCGCCAGTTACAAGCCCCGCACCTTCTCCTGACCGCGAGCCCCTGGGGCTTGCTTGAGCCGTGTGCGGTGAACAGCTGCTTGCACGGTTCTGAGGGGGCGGGGCAATGCCGTTGCTTGACCTCTAAACCAATCTGGGGAGGAGTCTGACGATCTTGGGTTGGATGCGTCGAGTCGGTTGACGTCTCCAACCTTTCGGCGGGTCGGCGTACTTGAGTTTCAGGCGTTT
>NZ_JARHTQ010000012.1 GCF_029223525.1 Streptantibioticus ferralitis
GGCGGGTGGGAAATCGCCCACAGCCAAGGGAAAGCCGAAAATGGACACCGTCATCCGCGACGTCACCGTCATAGACGGCACCGGAGGTGCGGCCTACCGCGCCGACGTGGCCCTGGCCGACGGCCGGATCGCCGAGATCCACAGGGAGCGGGACGGAACCCGCCCCTCCGCCCGAGCCGTCGTAGACGGCGAGGGGCTCGCCCTCGCCCCGGGCTTCATCGACATGCACGCGCACAGCGACCTGGCCCTGCTACGGGATCCGGAACATGTCGCGAAGGCCGCCCAGGGCGTGCCCCTCGAAGTCCTCGGCCAGGACGGCCTGTCGTACGCCCCGGTGGACGACCGCACGCTCGACGAGGTCAGCCGCCAGATCACCGGCTGGAACGGTGACGGTTGCGACATCGACTTCAGCTGGCGCACGGTCGGCGAGTACCTGGACCGCCTGGACGAGGGCGTGGCGGTCAACGCCGCGTACCTCGTCCCGCAGGGCACGGTCCGTATGCTCGCCGTCGGTTGGGACGACCGTCCGGCCACCCCGGCGGAGCTGGCCCGGATGAAACGGCTGGTCGCCGAGGGCATGTCGCAGGGAGCCGTCGGGCTCTCGTCAGGGCTGACGTACACCCCGGGCATGTACGCGCCGACCGCGGAACTCACCGAACTGTGCCGCGTGGTGGCGGCGTACGGCGGCTACTACTGCCCGCACCACCGCAGTTACGGCGTGGGCGCCCTGGAGGCCTACGCGGAGATGGTCGCGCTGTGCCGCGAAGCGGGCTGCGCGCTCCATCTCGCGCACGCCACCATGAACTTCGACGTCAACAAGGGCCGCGCCCCTCAGCTGCTGGCCCTGCTGGACGCCGCGCTGGCCGAGGGCGCCGACATCACGCTGGACAGCTATCCGTATCTGCCGGGCTGTACGACTCTGGTGGCGATGCTGCCCAGTTGGGCCGGCGAGGGCGGCCCGGAGGCGACGCTGCGGCGGCTGCGAGACGAGACGGCCGCCGCGCGGATCAGGCATACCCTGGAGCAGGAGGGCTCGGACGGCTGCCACGGTGTACCGATCGACTGGGACCGCATCGAGGTCTCCGGAGTGTCGAACCCCGCGCTGGCGGGCCACGTCGGCAAGACCATCGCACGCAGCGCGCGAGAGCGCGGCGAGGCCCCGTACACCACGGCGAGGAGCCTGCTGCTCGCCGACCGGCTCGGGACGACGATCCTCCAGCACGTCGGCGACGAGGAGAACGTCCAGACGATCATGCGCCACCCGGTGCACACCGGCGGCAGCGACGGCATCCTGATGGGCGACAAGCCGCATCCGCGCGCCTACGGCACGTTCCCGCACTACCTGGGGCGGTACGTGCGGGAGCTCGGTGTGCTCACCCTCGAAGAGTGCGTGGCTCATCTGACCGGCCGCCCGGCCGCCCGGCTGGGCCTGCCCGACCGCGGTCTCGTCCGCCGGGGATGCCGCGCTGACCTGGTGCTCTTCGATCCGGGGACGGTCGCCGCCGGTGCCACGTTCGAGCGTCCGAGGACCCTGCCGACCGGCATCCCGCACGTGCTGGTGGACGGCCGCTTCGTGATCAGGGACGGCCGCAGGACGGACGCCCTGCCGGGCCGCTCGGTCAGGGGACGTGGCGAAGAACACCGAGCGGGGGGTCAAACGTGCCCGTAAGGTGACCGACATGCAGGTGATCCAGTCGACGAAGCTCGCGAATGTCTGTTACGAGATCCGGGGACCGGTTCTCGAAGAGGCGATGCGGCTTGAGGCGGCTGGCCACCGCATCCTCAAGCTGAACACCGGGAACCCCGCGCCGTTCGGCTTCGAGTGCCCGCCGGAGATCCTTGAGGACATGCTGCGCTCGCTCGGCGACGCGCACGGCTACGGGGACGCCAAGGGCCTGCTGTCCGCGCGGCGCGCGGTCATGCAGCACTACCAGACCAAGGGCATCCCGCTCGCCGTCGAGGACATCTACCTCGGCAACGGGGTCTCCGAGCTGATCCAGATGTCGATGCAGGCGCTGCTCGACGACGGCGACGAGGTGCTGGTTCCGGCGCCGGACTATCCGCTGTGGACCGCCGCGGTCTCGCTGGCGGGCGGCACGGCGGTGCACTACCGCTGCGACGAGCAGGCCGACTGGATGCCCGACCTGGCCGACATCGAGCGCAAGATCACCGATCGCACCAAGGCGATCGTGGTGATCAACCCGAACAACCCGACCGGCGCGGTCTACGACGACGAGCTGCTGCGCGGGATCACCGACATCGCCCGGCGGCACCGGCTGGTCGTCTGCTCGGACGAGATCTACGACAAGATCCTCTACGACGGCGCCACGCACACCCCGACCGCCGCCATCGCGCCCGATCTGCTGACGCTGACCTTCAACGGCCTGTCGAAGGCCTACCGGGTGGCGGGCTACCGCAGCGGCTGGCTGGCGGTCTGCGGCCCCAAGGCGCACGCCGCAAGCTACATCGAAGGCCTGACGATCCTGGCGAACATGCGGCTGTGCGCAAACATGCCCGCCCAGCACGCCATCGCCACCGCGCTCGGCGGCCACCAGTCGATCAACTCGCTGGTGCTGCCCGGCGGACGGCTGCTCGCCCAGCGCGACGCGGCCTACCAGGCGCTGACCGCGATCCCGGGTGTGACGTGCGTGAAGCCGAAGGGTGCGCTGTACGCGTTCCCGCGGCTCGACCCCAAGGTCTACAAGATCAAGGACGACCGGCAGATGGTCCTGGACCTGCTGCGGGCCGAGAAGATAATGATCGTCCACGGTACGGGCTTCAACTGGCCGGACCCGGACCACTTCCGGATCGTCACGCTCCCGCGCACGGAGGACCTGACCGAGGCGATCAACCGCATCGGCCGCTTCCTGGACGGCTACGGCCAGCCGTAACGCTCGCGCTGTGCGGTGCGCCGAAAGGGCTGTGCGGTGCGCCGAATGGGGCGCGGGAAACCGCGCGGCCAGCCACGACGAACCTGTTGGTGGCCACCGGCCGGGGTCCTGCGGTCGTTCTTCGACCACCGGCCGGTGGGGGCTGAGCGCGCAGTTCCCCGCGCCCCTAACGGGGCGCTGCCTCCCCGCGCCCCTACGTGGTCACCCCAGTCGCGCGACGAGCGCCCGGTACTCGTCCCACAGCTCCTTCGGCGTGTGGTCGCCGAAGGTCTCCAGGTGCTGCGGGATGAGCGCGGCCTCCTCGCGCCACACCTCGGGGTCGACGGTGAGCAGCAGGTCGAGGTCGGCCTCGTCGATGTCCAGGCCCTTGGTGTCCAGCGCCGCCTTGGTCGGCAGCACGCCGATCGCGGTCTCTACGCCCTCGGCCTCGCCGTTCAGCCGCTCGACGATCCACTTGAGCACCCGGCTGTTCTCGCCGAAGCCCGGCCACACGAACTTGCCGCCCGCGTCCTTGCGGAACCAGTTGACGTAGTAGATCTTCGGCAGCTTGGCCGCGTCGTGCGTCTGGCCGATCTTCACCCAGTGGCCGAAGTAGTCGCCCATGTTGTAGCCGCAGAACGGCAGCATCGCGAAGGGGTCGCGGCGCAGCTCGCCGACCTTGCCCTCGGCGGCGGCGGTCTTCTCGGAGGCCACGTTGGCGCCCAGGAAGACGCCGTGCTGCCAGTCGAAGGACTCGGTCACCAGCGGAACGGCGGAGGCGCGACGGCCGCCGAAGAGGATGGCCGAGATCGGCACGCCCTTGGGGTCCTCCCACTCCGGCGCGATGATCGGGCACTGCGATGCGGGCACGGTGAAGCGGGCGTTGGGGTGGGCGGCCGGGGTCTCGGACTGCGGCGTCCAGGCGTTGCCCTTCCAGTCGGTGAGGTGGGCGGGGGCCTGCTCGGTCATGCCCTCCCACCACACGTCGCCGTCGTCGGTCAGCGCGACGTTGGTGAAGACCGAGTTGCCGTACATGGTCTTCATGGCGTTGGCGTTGGTGTGCTCGCCGGTGCCCGGGGCGACGCCGAAGAAGCCGGCCTCGGGGTTGATGGCGTACAGCTGGCCGTCCTCGCCGAACCGCATCCAGGCGATGTCGTCGCCGATGGTCTCGACGGTCCAGCCGGGGATCGTCGGCTCCAGCATGGCGAGGTTGGTCTTGCCGCAGGCGCTCGGGAACGCGGCGGCGACGTACTTCGGCTGGCCCTTCGGCGGAGTCAGCTTGAGGATCAGCATGTGCTCGGCGAGCCAGCCCTCGTCCCGGGCCATGACCGAGGCGATGCGCAGCGCGTAGCACTTCTTGCCCAGCAGGGCGTTGCCGCCGTAGCCGGAGCCGTACGACCAGATCTCGCGGGCCTCGGGGAAGTGCGAGATGTACTTGGTGGAGTTGCACGGCCATGCCACGTCGGCCTGGCCCGGCTCCAGCGGGGCGCCGAGGGTGTGCACGGCCTTGACGAAGAAGCCGTCCTCGGCGAGCTCGTCGAGCACCGCCTGACCCATCCGGGTCATGGTGCGCATGGAGACGGCCACGTAGGCCGAGTCGGTGATCTCCACGCCGAGCGCGGACAGCGGCGAGCCGAGCGGTCCCATGCAGAACGGGACGACGTACATCGTACGGCCGCGCATCGAGCCTCGGAACAGGCCCTGCTCCCCCTGGAAGACGGCCCGCATCTCGGCGGGGGCCTTCCAGTGGTTGGTGGGACCGGCGTCCTCTTCCTTCTCGGAGCAGATGAAGGTGCGGTCCTCGACGCGGGCGACGTCGGTCGGATCGGAGGCCGCGTAGTACGAGTTGGGGCGCTTGACCGGGTCGAGCTGCTTGAACGTCCCCTTGGCGACGAGTTCGTCGCACAGGCGCTGGTACTCCTCCTCGGAGCCGTCGCACCACACGATCTCGTCAGGTTCGGTGAGGGCGGCGATCTCGCCGACCCACGCGATCAGTTCCTGGTGTTTGGTGGGAGCCGCATTGCCGCGCGCCACGATCGCTCCGTTCCGCCGGATACGCACATGCCCGGCGTCAAATGTTGAGGGTTGTGGATGGCCCCTTGGGGGCTGCGACCCGGATGCCTGCTCATCCGGTGCCGACCGCACTCATATGAGTGTCGGCTCGTGACAGGCGATCTGTCCAGGGCCGCAGCAGTGAGCATTGCCACTTCCAGTCCGATTTATTACCTGGCCGTAACCTACGGTTCCGTAGGTAGCATGACGGGCATGACCGCCGCCGAGGAGACCAGCGCCGCCACCCCGGCCGCCGCGGGTCCGCATCTTTCAGCCGTCAAACCGAAGTTGCGCGGCTGGCTGCACGCCGGGATGTTCCCGGCGACGCTCATCGCGGGCGTGGTGCTCACCGCGCTCGCCGACAGCCCCCGCGGGCGCATCGCCTGCGCCGTCTACACCCTGACCGCGTGTCTGCTGTTCGGGGTCAGCGCGCTCTACCATCGGGGGAACTGGTCCCCGAGAGCGTCGGCGGTACTACGCCGACTCGACCACGCCAACATCTTCCTGATCATCGCGGGCACCTACACCCCGCTGGCGATCCTGCTGCTGCCGAACGGAACCGCGACCGCCCTGCTGTGGTTCGTCTGGGCGGGCGCGCTGGCCGGGATCGCCTTCCGGGTCTTCTGGGTCAGCGCGCCACGCTGGCTCTACACACCGTGCTACCTGGCGCTGGGCTGGGCCGCGGTGTTCTTCCTGCCCGACTTCATGCGCACCGGCGGTGTCGCGGTACTGGTCTGCGTCACGGTCGGCGGCCTGCTCTACAGCGCGGGCGGGGTGATCTACGGGATCAAACGGCCCAATCCCTCACCGCGTTGGTTCGGCTTCCACGAGGTCTTCCACTCCCTGACACTGGCCGCGTTCATCGTCCACTACGTCGGAATCTCCCTGGTCGCGTACACCCACGCATAGCCCTTCCGCACACCGAACCCCGCCCCCGGCACGGACCTCCGCGCCGGGGGCTTTCGCATGCCCAGATAGACAGCTACTCTTTTTTGAGAGTTACTTTCATTTGATGCTGACTATCGGAGGTGCCATGGAGGCCACCCGTACCACTCCCGACCCCCGCCGCTGGTGGGCGCTGGCCGCCCTGGTCGCCAGCATGCTGGTCGTGGGATTCGACGGCACGATCCTGAACGTCGCCCTGCCCACCATGGCGTCACAACTGGGCGCGGACATCAGCCAGCAGCAGTGGATCGCCGACTCCTACAGCGTGGCGCTGGCCGCCCTGATGCTCCCGGCCGGACTGCTCGGCGACCGGTTCGGCCGCCGCCGGATGCTGATCACCGGGCTCGCGCTGTTCCTGGCCGGATCGCTGTTCGGCACGCTGGCCGACACCCCGGCGAGCGTGATCGCCGCCCGTACGGCGATGGGCTGCGGCGCCGCGCTGATCATGCCGCTGTGCATGGCGGTCCTGCCCACCGCCTTCGAGCCCGAGGAGCGGTCCAAGGCGATCGGCATCCTCACCGCCGCCTCCGCCCTCGGCATGCCGCTTGGCCCGATCATCGGCGGCTGGCTGCTCGACCACTTCTGGTGGGGCTCGGTCTTCCTGATCAACGTGCCCATGGTGGGCATCGGCATCACCGCCTGCGCCCTGCTGCTCCGGGAGTCCCGCGACCCCGCCACGCCCCGGATCGACACCCTCAGCACCGCGCTCAACTGCCTCGGCCTGGGCGCCCTCATCTACGGAATCATCGAGGCGCCGCGCGACGGCTGGACCCATCCGGCCATCCTCGTCGCGCTGTTCGCCGCGGTCGCGCTGCTCACCGCGCTGGTACTGCGCGAGCGCAAGGCCACCCGGCCGATGCTCGACCTGCAACTCCTGCGCCAGCGCGGCTTCCTGTGGAACAGCGTGGCGGCCACGCTGGCCATCTTCGTGATGATGGGACTGCTGTTCGTACTGCCCGCCTACCTCCAGGCGGTGCTCGGCTACAACTCGTTCGCCACCGGGGTACGGCTGCTGCCGATGATGGGCGGCCTGCTGATCGCCTCCCGCGTCACGGCACCGCTGACCAACCGCTTCGGACCCCGGCCGGTGGTGGCCGCCGGGCTGCTGGTCATGGCGGGCGCCGCGCTGCTCGGCTCCCGCACCACCGTCTCCGACGGGTACGGCAACACCGCGCTGTGGCTGTCCCTCACCGGCCTCGGCCTCGGCGTCGCCATGATCCCGGCGATGGACGCGGCACTGGGCGCACTGCCGAAGGCACGGGCGGGCTCCGGTTCCGGGCTGCTGATGACCCTGCGGCAGACCGGCGGTGCGATCGGCGTGGCGCTGCTGGGCAGCCTGCTGGCCGCCTCGTTCGGCAGCCGCCTCGACACGGCGGGGCTGCCGGGCGCGGCCGCCGAGTACGCCCGCAAGACGGTGGGCGCAGCGCACGCCATCGCTGCCAGGACCGGCGACCAGGCGCTCGCCGCCTCCGCCAACTCCGCGTACGTGCACGGCATGGACCTGGTGCTGATGGTCTGCGCGGGCGCCGCCATCGTCGCCGCACTACTGGTCGCGGTCTTCCTGCCGGACACCCGTGCCCCGGAAGCGCCCGTTCGGGACATGGCCCCGGAGCCGGTCGATGCCCGACAATGAGCTCCATGGCCCCTGCAACGACCCCCTCCGCCGCCAAGCCCAGCCTGCGCGAGCGGAAGAAGATCAAGACCCGCCAGGCGATCCGGAGCGCCGCCTACCGGCTCTTCGACCAGCAGGGGTACGACGCCACCACGGTGGAGCAGATCGCGGCCGCCGCCGAAGTCTCGCCCAGCACGTTCTTCCGCTACTTCCCCACCAAGGAGGACGTCGTACTCACAGACGAGTACGACCCGATCATGGTGGAGGCGTTGCGGAACCGCCCCGCGGACGAGCCCGTCGTGGAGTCGCTGCGGCAGGCCATCCTGCCGCTGCTGCACGAGATGCATGACGCCGACCGGGAGGAGTCGCTCCACCGCATGCGGCTGGTCCAGCGAATCCCGGCGATCCGCGCCCGCATGGGCGAGAACATGGCCGTCTCCTGCGACATGATCGTGGGCGCCCTAGCGCAACGCACCGGCCGCTCCCCGAAGGACCTGGAACTGCGGGTAGTGGTCGGTGCGGTGCTCGGCGGCTGGCAGGAGGCGATGCTGCACTGGGTGGACACCGACGGCACCGCCGACCTGCCCGAACTGATGGACCGCGCCCTGACCATCCTGGCCGGGGAGTTCGCTCACATCAGCCGGGCTTCATGACCGCGTCGCAAGCGAAGCACCGCCGGTAGTTGTGGAGGGCGCGCCGGGCCGTCATCGGGTGTGCTGCTGTAGCTGGTGCCGACGCATCAGCACGTTGGCGTCGGTCTCGTGGCTGCGGTCGAACTCGGCCCGCGCGACGGCCCGTTGCTCGGCGAGCCTAGCGCACGCCTGGCAGCCGGGGACCGGCGCGGGCGGGCGGCTGACGTCGAACGCCTGGTCGCTCACCGGGCGTACCTCTCCGCACGCCGGTTGGCGGCCCTGACCTCGGCGCTCACCCGTTCCTCCTGGGTGGCCGGACGAACACGGGCCGGGTCCGCCTCCCATTCACGGCCGCCGCCGACCGGACGCAACAGGAGGTACGGGCCTGCCTCCGCCTGGTAGGTCCCCACCCGCTCCGCCACCGGGTCGTAGACGAGCGCCCCGGGCGCCGGGGTCGCACTCGCGTTCGCCATCGCTTCCGTACCTCTCACTGTTCCGTGTGCTCGATTACGTTGTGTAGCCCCAGCGTTGCTCCTCGCGCGTAGGCTTGGAAGCAGCCACCAATCCCAACTCCGATCAGGAACAACGGGGGTTGCACCCATGGCACGTCCACCCCGCGAACTGACGCCCTACCGGTCCAACCGCCACTTCTACGGGTCCGAGATGCGGCGCTGCCGCAACGAGGCGGACATGACGTTGGACGACCTGGCCGCGAAGGTCCTGCACAGCCGCAGCCAGTTACACCGCGTCGAGGTCGCGGAGATGATGCCGCCGCGCGATCTGTCGGCGGCGCTGGACGAGGTGTTCGGCACGGGAATGCACTTTCAGCGGCTCTATGAGCTTGTGCGGCAGAGCCAGGAAATCCATCCGGAGCAGTACCGGCGCCTCATGCTGCTGGAGATGCGTGCGCGGGTCATCGAGACGTACGCCGGGACTGTGGTGACGGGGCTCGTTCAAACCGAGCCGTACGCTCGCGCTCTCTTCCGCATCAGCAACCCGAAGGCGAGCGAGGAGAAGATCGAGGAAATGGTGGCTGCTCGGCTGAGCCGCCAGGAACTCCTGCGATCCGCCCCTTCACCTGACCTCTGTGTGATCCTCGATGAGGCAGTGATCAGGCGGCCCGTCGGCGGACCGGGCGTGATGCGAGAGCAACTGGACGCCTTGGTCAGCCTTGTGGACACTGCCGCAACTACTGTGCAGCTTCTTCCGTATGGGCATGGGGAACATGCCTTGATGGGTGGCGCGTTGATGTTGATGACCCTCGACGACGGCGCAACCGTCGCCTACGAAGAGAGCATCGACACCGGGACACTGCTCGAAGCCCCGGAGAGCGTCACACCCCGTCAGCGCAAATACGATCTGCTCAGGTCGTACGCTCTGTCGCCCAGCGAGACAGCAGCGTTCATCAGAGCAGTAAAGGAGGAGTACACCGCATGAGCGCTACGCCTGACCTCTCCGGTGCGGAGTGGATCAAGTCCACCTACAGCAATGGGGGCGGCGGAGAGTGCATCGAGTGGTCGCCAAAGACCGCCCTCGCCTCTGGCACCGTCCCCATACGCGACAGCAAAGACCCCCACGGCCCGGCCCTCCGCTTCTCCCCCGATGCATGGGCGTCCTTCATATCCGCCGTCAACGCCGGGGAGTTCCCCGGCTAACGCACCTGCTCGGCCAGCGCCGACGCGTCAGTCGTGGGCGTCGTACAAAGGTTCATCCGAGCAGCATGAGAGGGGTACACCGTATGAGCACCACCCCCGATCTTTCCGGTGCGGAGTGGATCAAGTCCAGCTATAGCAACGGGGGCGGCGGCGGCTGCGTCGAGTGGGCACCAAGAGCCGCCCTCACCTCCGGCACCGTCCCCATACGAGACTCCAAGGACCCCCACGGTCCCGCTCTGTTCTTCTCACTCCAAGCGTGGGCATCCTTCGTATCAGCCGTCACCGCAGGTGAGTTCTCCACGGCCTGAGATCGGCTCAACGCCAACTGGGGGGCTGGCTGTGCTCGCTAACGTCGCGCCGCTGTGGATCATCGGCCTGGCCTGCCTGATCGCGGCGGCGGTCGGGGGAGCTGTGAAGGTGAGCGGCTCGGAGATTCCCGCCATCTCCTCACCGGCGGCCCGGGGGGCCGTCGCGGTCATCGGAGTGGTCGCGCTCGGGCTGGGGCTGGGCGCCTACCTCAACGACTCGTCGGCCTCCGGCTCGCCCAACGGCTCCGCGAGCCAATCATCAGCCGCCTCGCCCTCCGGCTACCCGTCGGACCCGCCGCCGAGCCACTCCGCCGCCCCGCCGATCTCGCCCCCGCCCTCACCGTCGCCGTCACCGACGCCCACCCCGACACCAACGCCCCCGCCCCCGCCCACCCCGACCGTGCCCACCCCGACGGCCGGTCGCGTGCGGTGGCACGGCACGCTGGTCCTGGGCGGCTACGGCGGGACCGGCGGAGGCTGGTGGCTCGATCGCGTCCCGCCGACTCAGGCGCCGGTCGGCGACCTCAGCTACGGCGACCCCAACGAGGTCGTCGGCAACGCGATCGTGGCGTGGGACGGCCCCGGCGCGCCGCAACAGCAGCAGTGCTCCGATGCCCTGGGCACTCATCTGGGGCAGCATGTGGTGGACGCCCGAGCGGGCGCCATGGGCTGTTTCAAGACCTGGGACGGCCGCGTCGGCTACTTCACGGTCGCGGGCGAGCCGGGGCCCGACCGGGAGAACGTCGAGGTGACCGTCTGGGACCGGCCCTGACGGGCACCGCGACCGGGCCAAGAGCCGCCGGGCAGGCGCTCAGCAGGTCGGGCGAGGTCCGCTGCGGTTCGGCAGCGCCCTGAAGGGGCGCGGGGAACTGCGCGACCAGCCACGACGGAGCCGCAGCCGATCGACGGCAGAAGCACATCGCCGCACTTCCAGCGAAGCGCTCAGCGCACCCGCTCGGCCAGCGCCGACGCGTCAGTCGTCGGCGCCTCGCACACGAACTGGCGGCAGACATACGCGGCCGGGCGGCCGTCCACCAGTGGGCGGTCGCGCAGCAGCGGAAACTCCTCGCTGCCGGGCTCGCCGCAGGCGATCACCGCTCCGGGGGCCGTCCCCCGCAGCGCGGTGCGGTGCAGCTCGCGGGTGGCCGGGTCCTGCGCGGGGCCCACCACCGCGACCTCGCGCGGACCGTCCAGTGCCGCTTCGGCCACCGCCAGCCCCCAGCCGATGAACCGCGGCGCGCGCCCGGCCAGCGCGCCCACCACGCCCAACGCCTGCTCGGCGACGGTGCGGTGCTCGGCGGAGCCGGTGTGGGCCGCGTACGACAGCAGGGCGCCGGTCGCGGCCGTCCAGCCGGAGGGGGCCGCGTTGTCCGTCGGGTCCTGCGGCCTGCGGATGAGCGCCTCGGCGTCATCGGCGGTGTCGTAGAACGTGCCGTCGGCGCCCGCGAAGTGCCGTAGCACGGTGTCCAGCAGCAGTCCGGCGAACTCCACCCATACGCCTTCGCCGGTCACCGCGGCCAGGGCGAGGAAGCCCTCGGCGACATCCGCGTAGTCCTCCAGCACGCCCGCGTTGTCACCGGCCTTGCCGTCGCGCGAGGTACGGGTCAGCCGCCCGTGCGGGTCCATGTGCACCCGCACCAGCAGGTCGGCCGCGTCCAGCGCGGCCTGGACCAGGTCGGGGCGGCCGAAGTAGGCGCCGGTCTCGGCGAGGGCCGCGATGGCCAGGCCGTTCCAGGCGGCGACCACCTTGTCGTCCCGGCCGGGGCGCGGGCGCCGCGCCCGTACCGCCGACAGCCGTTCGCGGATGGCCGCGACGCGGTCGGCGGCGCCCAACTCGCCGTCCCGCAGCTGCAGTACGGAGGCGCCCTCCTCGAAGGTGCCCTCGGGCGTCACCCCGTAGTACTGCGCGGCGAACTCGGCGTCGCTCTCCCCCAGCACGTCCCGCAGCTCGTCAAGTGTCCAGACGTAGTAGGCTCCTTCGCCGTGCGTGCCGTCAGCACGGTCGCTGTCCGCGTCCAGCGCGGAAGCGAACCCGCCCTCGTCCGTGCGCAGTTCGCCGACCAGGAAGTCGGCGGTCTCCAGCGCGACGCGGCGCGCGAGGTCGGAGCCGGTGGCCCGCCACAGATGGGCGTAGACGCGGCACAGCAGCGCGTTGTCATAGAGCATCTTCTCGAAGTGCGGAACCGTGAACGTGCGGTCCACCGCGTAGCGGGCGAAGCCGCCGCCGAGTTGGTCGTAGATCCCGCCGCGCGCCATCGCCTCGCAGGTGTCGGACGCCATCTGCAGCGCGGCCTCGGAACCCGTGCGCGCGTGATGCCGCAGCAGGAACTCCAGCACCATGGACGGCGGGAACTTCGGCGCGCCGCCGAAGCCGCCGTACGAGGTGTCGTAGTCCCGGGTCAGCGCCAGCAACGCGGCGTGCAGCTCGGCCTCGCCGGGCGCCGGTGCCTTGCCGTACTCGATCCGACGGCCGGACAGGTCCCGTACGATCCGGGCCGCGACCTCGCCGACCTCGTCCCGCCGGTCCTGCCAGGCGGCCCGTACGCCCTCCAGCACCTGCCGGAAGCCGGGCATGCCGTGCCGGGGCTCGGGCGGGAAGTAGGTACCGAAGTAGAACGGCTCGGCGTCCGGTGTCAGGAACACGGTCATCGGCCAGCCGCCCTGCCCGGTCGCCGCCTGCACCGCCTCCATGTAGACCGCGTCGACGTCCGGCCGCTCCTCCCGGTCGACCTTCACCGGCACGAAGTGCTCGTTCAGCACCGCCGCGGTCCGGCCGTCCTCGAAGGACTCCGCGGCCATCACATGGCACCAGTGGCAGCTGGAATAACCCACGCTGAGCAGCACCGGAACCCCGCGCCGCCGGGCCTCGGCAAACGCCTCCTCGCCCCACGGCCACCAATCCACAGGGTTGTCGGCGTGCTGAAGGAGGTAGGGAGAGGTCGAGCGGCTGAGTCGATTGGCCATGTACCCACCCTCACACATCCCCTCGCGCTCAGACGCGCGACGGGGCGCGTATGCGGAGGGCGAGCGAAACACACCACTAGGGGGAAGAACGGTGAACCAACCCACACAGACCCACGGGGGACCGCCCACGCTGCGTGAGCCGGACCGGGCCCAGGCGGAGCGGCTCCTGCAGCGTGCCGTCACGGAGGAGACCCAGCGCGCCACCCGCTCCAAGCGGCAGGTTGACGCCACCGCCCTGCTGGATCGCGGGCGGGCCGCGCTCGACGACATCGCGGTGCACGCGACCGAGGAGTACGCGGCGTATCTGCGCGCGGTGGACGCCGGTTCCGGTGCGCCGCGCCGCGATCCGGCGGTACCCCCGGCGCTGCTGGCCGGGGTGTGCGGGGCCACCGCGTTCGCCGTCGACCTCGGGCAGGGGCTCTCCGCGGGCGCCTCGCTGGTGACCGGTGTCGCGGTGATGGCCGCCGCGGGTGTCGCCATCGGCGCCAAGTCGGTCGTCCGGGGACGGGCGGGCGGGCAGGGGCAGTCCGGCGATGCCGAACAGCTGCGACAGCAGTGGCTGGCGGCACTGGAGCGACGCGGGGTGCGGCCGTTCCTGGAGCAGCAGCGCGTGGTGACACCGCCGACGCCGAGCCTGAAGAAGACCTCGAAGTCCCCCGTACCGGCGCAGGCGAAGCGTGGCGACCGCAGCGCCGCCGCCCGCCAACGCGCCGTACTTGAGCAGTCGTTCAGCCTGCTGCCGCAGAGCGACGGGCCGTTCACCGGGCGCCGCGGCCATCTGGCGCAGATCAACCAGTGGGTGCAGCAGGGCCGCGCCTCCACCGAGACCAAGCCGACCGTGGTGATGCTCCACGGCCCGACGGGCTCGGGCCGCAGCGCGCTCGCGGTGCGCGCCGCACGGCAGTTGAGCGACCAGTTCCGGGGCGCCTGTGTCGTCCCGCTGCGGGGCGGCGCAGTGAACGAAGCGCCGATGTCCACCCGCGAAGCGCTGCTGTACATCCTCAACCGGCTCGGCGCGCCCCGCGAGCAACTGCTGTTCCGCGAGCGGCCCAACCAGGAGCAGCACCTGCGGCGGTTGAGCGAGCAGTACCAGAAGCACCTCACCGATCTGCCCGCCGTGATCATCCTCGATGACGCCTCCGACCCCGAACAGGTGCGCACGCTCGTCCCGGAACACTCCGAGAGCCTGGTCCTGGTGACCTCCGCCGCGCCGGTGGACCTCGGCTCCACGTCCGCGTGGGTGCACAACCTGCCCGTCGAGGCGCTGACCGAGACGGACGCCAAGGAACTGCTGCGGGAGCTCGCGGTCGACGGCGTGCCGGACGATCCGCAATCCGCCGAACACGTACGGCAGTTGTGCGGCGGGCTGCCGCTGGCGCTGACCGTCGCCGGATCCTCGCTGGGCTCGCGGACGCTGCGGCGGCTCGCCGACGACCTGGAGGCGTACGGGCCGGTGGATCCGGTGGAGCGGGCGCTGGCGCTGCGCTACCACGACCAGTCCGAGGTCTCCCGCCGTCTGCTACGCCGTCTGGCACTGGCCGGTCGGGCGAGTCTGGGCGCGGCGGCCGCCGGTGCGCTGCTGGCGACCGACGAGAAGGAGGCGACACGCAGGCTTGAGGAGTTGGCGAAGGCCGGGCTGATCGAGCATGTCCGCGGCACCCGGTACCGGCTGCACGACGTGGTCCGCGGCTTCGCGTACGCCAGGCTGCTGGACGAGGAGGAGCCGGGCGAGCAGACGGCCGCGCAGGAGCGGCTGATCCGCACCTACTCGGAGCTGGCCGACTCGGTGATCCGCCTGGTCGACGGCAAGACCTCCACCCGTGCCGACACGTTCGTCAAGGGCGCGGTCGGCTCGCACGGCTTCCGCTCGCTCGACCAGGCGCTGCGCTGGCTGGACGACGAGTCGAGCTTCATCACGGCGACGGTGCGCAGCGCGGAGGGCGTCGACCAAGCGGCGGTGCTGCATCTGCTGGGCGCGCTGTGCGACTACTGCCTGCTGCGCGGCGATCTGTACCGGCTGGGCGAGATCAGCGAGTTGACGCAGGAGGTCGACCAGGGGCTGCTGGTGCGCTCTGTGCAGTGGCGCACCGGTATCGCGGCGCGGCAGCTCGGCGAGTTGGACCGGGCGCGCTCCACGCTGACCTCGGTGGTCAACCTGTACTTCGAGGCCCAGCATCCGGCGGGCGCCGCCCGCGCGCTGTGCAGCCTCGGCATCACCCTGCACCACCAGGGCAACCTGCGGGAGGCGGCGGCCAAACTCGGCGAGGCGCTGGACCTGCAGAACACCGACGCGCTGCGCGGCGACCGCGCCTGGACCCAGCACGCCCTCGCCGCCGTGCTCCGCGACCAGGGCCGGGTCGAGGAGGCGCGCGAACTGCTGCTGGCGGCGCTGGAGTTGCACCGCGAGAGCGAGAGCGTGCACGGACAGGCCTGGGCACACATGCAGCTGGGGCAGGTGTATCTGCGGCTCGGTGACGAGGCCAGCGCGCTCGCCGCGCTGCACGAGGCCCAGCGGGAGTACGAGGTCACCCACGACCAGCGCGGCACCGCGTGGACCATGACGCAGCTCGCCCGCGCCGTGTTGGTGCGCGGCGCGGCGCCCGAGGCCGTACAGGCGCTGCACGAGGCGCTCGGCAGGCACCGGGAGAACGAGGACGCCCGGGGCGAGGCCTGGACGCTGTACTACCTGGGCCAGGCGCAGGAGGAGGCGGGCGACGCGGACGCGGCGCTGCGCTCACTGGAGCGCGCCCGCAGCATGTTCAACCGCATGCGGGACGCCTACGGGCTGGCCTGCGCCCGCCATCACTCGGCCCGGCTCACCCGCGACCAGCGCGCCAAGCAGGTCGGAAACCTGCGCAACAGCGGCTTCGCCCGGCAGTTGCTGCAGGACGCCAGGCAGGACTTCCGCAAGGTGGGCGTGCCGCACGGTGAGGCGTGGTCCTGCGTGGAGCTGGCGGTGATCGACGCCGGTAACGCCCGGATCCCCGAGGCACTCGAACTGACCGAGGAGGCCGGGCGCCTGTTCGTCACCATCGGCGACCGGCGCGGCGAGGACTGGGCGCGCTTCCTGCGCTGCACCCTGCTTCCGCTGGCCTCCGAAGCCGGGGCGAAGGCGGCCGAGCAGGACCTCGCCGACCTCCTCGCCACCGACCACGACGGCCGCGACCCGGCGCTCCAGGAGTACGCGGAAGCCTGGTCGCTGGTCCTGCAGCGCGGCCTTCAGCCCGGCGAGCCCTGGGAGGTCTGGCGGCTGGGCATGACTCCGACTCGGGCGTCGCGCGACCGACTGTCCCTGGCGGCAACGGCGTAGCGCAAGCACGCAGCGGATACGCACCGGGGCACAGCCCCAACGGATACGCACCGGGGCACAGCCCTGAAGGGGGGCCGGGGGCGCAGCCCCAAGCGGGGCCGGGGGCGCAGCCGGGCGGGCGCCGGGGGCTGTGCCCCTGGCGCAGCGAGGGGGTCCGGGGGCGAAGCCCCCGGAACTAACCCTCCCGCTTGGCCGCGGACGCCGCCTCAGCCCCGGACTTCGAGGAGGGAACCTCCTCGAAGTCAATCTTCTGGAACTGCTTGTTCATGCTCTTCATCAAGAACCACACGGCAGCACCGATGGCCGCGAAGACGACGAAGCCGATAAGGCCCGGCGTCACCTTGTTCTGGTCGAGGTCGGCGAGCTGGACGAGGTGCGCGGCCGCCGGGGTGAAGGAAGCGTTCACGAGAGCCATTGTCTACCCCGCCTCGCGGATGCCCGCAAAGAGGTCCGATTCTGGCAATGTGGTGTCCACTCGCGACTTCGCGAGCTCGTAGTCCTCGGTCGGCCAGATCTCCTTCTGCACGTCCATGGGCACGTGGAACCAGAAGCCGTCCGGGTCGATCTGCGTGGCGTGCGCGAGCAGCGCCTTGTCCCGGATCTCGAAGAAGTCGGCGCACGGCACGTAGGTGGTGATCTCCCGGTCCGGCCGGTCCATCTTGTCCCAGCGCTCCAGCCACTCCCCGTACGGCGACTCCAGGCCGCGGGCCAGCAGCCCCTCGTGCAGGGCGACGGTACGGACCCGGTTGAACCCCTGGTTGTAGTAGAGCTTCAACGGCGTCCAAGGCTCGCCCGCGTCCGGGTAGCGCTCCGGGTCCCCGGCAGCGTCGAAGGCCACCATCGAGATCTTGTGGGTCATGATGTGGTCGGGGTGCGGATAGCCCCCGTTCTCGTCGTACGTGGTGATCACATGCGGCCGGAACTCGCGGATCAGCTTGACCAGCGCACCCGCGGCCTCGTCGACGTCCTGCAGTCCGAAGCAGCCCTCCGGCAGCGGCGGCAGCGGGTCGCCCTCCGGCAGCCCGGAGTCCACGAAGCCGAGCCACGCCTGCTTGACGCCCAGGATCTGGCGGGCCTCGTCCATCTCCTTGGCCCGCACCTCGTGAATGTGCTCCTCGATGTAGGGATCGCCCTGGAGCTTGGGGTTCAGCACGGATCCGCGCTCGCCACCGGTACAGGTGGCCACCAGCACGTCCACGCCGTCGGACACGTACTTGGCCATCGTCGCCGCGCCCTTGCTGGACTCGTCGTCGGGATGCGCGTGCACGGCCATCAGTCGCAGCTGATCGGTCAAGGCAAAGGTCCTTACGGTGAAGGATTGGCTACGGGAGTGGGGTCAGTACGTCTAGCAACGCCCTCTATAGTGACCGACGCGGGGGCGTGAATAATTCCGTAGCCCCCTCGCTGGAGGATCGATCATGAGCGCCGTGCGCGACCGGTTGCCCGAGGGGCGCTACGGGCGCACGGACAGCGCCACCACCGACCGGCGGCTGAAGCTGCTCGGCACGGTGCTGGGCGGGGCGCTCGTGCTGGGCCTGGGCATCGGCGGCTGGTGGTACCTGTCCACGAACACCGTCAGCGGCCAGGTCGTCACCTTCGACGTGCTGTCCGACACCGAGGTGCGGGCCCATCTGGAGGTCCACAAGGACAGCGGTCAGACCGCCGTGTGCACCCTGCGCTCACAGGCCGCCGACCAGTCCGAGGTGGGCCGCAAGGACGTGACGGTCGGCGGTTCCGCGTCGACCGTGGACACCACCGTGACGATCCGCACCACGGGCCGCGGCAGCACCGCGGAACTTCTCCGCTGCAAGGCCGCTGACCAGCACTGACGCCCTCGGGCCCGCCCCGGGTGCGGCCGGAATTTAACGGCTTCCTTCTCCCGGTCCCGGCCGGTAATTGTTACGCTCGTGGTTTCGCCCGTCCGCACAGGCGCATGCCGTCGGAAGGGCGTTCAGTGCATCTGGAACCAGCTGGAACGAGCCGGAGCCAGGCAGTAGGACTGAAGACAAAAGCAGCACCAAGTAAGCAGCAAGCCGAGTACCGACGAGGAGCACCTGTGACCCAGACCAGCGACAACGTCACCTGGCTGACCCAGGAGGCGTACGACCAGCTCAAGGCCGAGCTGGAGCACCTGTCGGGTCCCGCCCGCGCCGAGATCGTGGCCAAGATCGAGGAAGCGCGCCAGGAGGGCGACCTCAAGGAGAACGCGGGTTACCACGCCGCGCGCGAGGACCAGGGGAAGCTGGAGCTGCGGATCCGCCAGCTGACCCAGCTGCTCCAGCACGCCAAGGTGGGCGAGGCACCCGCGGACAACGGCGTGGTCGCCCCCGGCATGGTGGTCACCATCGCCTTCGACGGGGACCCCGACGACACCCTGACCTTCCTGCTGGGCTCGCGCGAGGGCATCTCCTCGGACATCGACACCTACTCGCCGCAGTCCCCGCTGGGGTCGGCGGTCAGCGGCAAGAAGGCCGGTGACGACGCCTCGTACGAGCTGCCGAACGGCAAGAAGGCGTCGGTGAAGATCCTCGACGCCAAGCCGTACGGAGCCTGAGCCAACACGCACGCCGAAGCCCCGGACCCCCCGTGCGGTCCGGGGCTTCGAACCAGCGCGCCAGCGGGGTCAGCGGTGGCCTGGGGCGGAGCCCCCGGAAAAGCCCACCCACCCCGGCGGGGCGATTCCTAGGCCGTCGCGGAGCGATACTTCCGCACCGCCAGGGTGCGGAAGACCGCGATGATCACGACGGACCAGAGCAGCGACGCCAGCGCCGGGTGCTCCATGGGCCAGGCTTGCGAGACCATGCCCTGCGGGTTGCCGAAGAGCTGGCGGGCCGCCTGCACGGTGGCGCTGAACGGGTTCCAGTCGGCGACATGCCGCAGGAACGCCGGCATGTTGGCGGTCGGCACGAACGCGTTGGACACGAACGTCAGCGGGAACAGCCAGATCAGCCCGCCCGAGGTGGCCGCCTCCGGGGTCCGAACCGAAAGCCCGATCAGCGCGCCGATCCACGAGAAGGCGTAGCCCAGCAGGAGCAGCAGCCCTATCCCGGCCAGCGCCTTGGGGAAGCCGTCGTGAATCCGCCAGCCGACGATCACCGCCACCACGATCAGCACCAGCATGGTCAGCGCCGTCTGCACCAGATCCGCGAGGGTGCGTCCGGTGAGCACCGCACCGCGCGACATCGGCAGTGAACGGAACCTGTCGATCAGCCCCTTGTGCATATCGTCGGCGATGCCCGCACCCGCGCCCGCCGTGGCGAACGTCACCGTCTGCGCGAAGATGCCCGCCATCAGGTACTCGCGGTAGACGGAGGGATCGTTGCCCGGGTGGCCGGGCACCGGTATCGCGCCGCCGAACACATAGCTGAACAGCACGACGAACATGATCGGCTGGACCAGCCCGAAGATCACGACCTCGGGTATCCGCACCATGCGGATCAGATTGCGCTTGGCGATGACCAGGGAGTCGCGTACCGCCTGGGCCGGGCCGCCGGAGGGACGCGGCGCGCGGGTGGCGGTCACGGTCTGGGTGGTGGTCACTTGGCTGCCTCCTCGGCCTCGCGCGCGCTGCTGCCCCCGCAGGTGTTCCCTGCGGTCCCCTTCTCGGCGTTCTGCGCGCCGGTGCGCCGCGGTTCGGCGCTGCCCTCGTCCGCACCCCCCGCGTCCACACCCCCCGCTTCGGCGCCCTCCGCTTCCGCGACATGGCCGGTGAGCGCGAGGAACACGTCGTCCAGGGTGGGACGGCGCAGTCCGATGTCGTCTATCTCGATGCCCTGGGTGTCGAGTTCGCGGATGACCTCCGCGAGGAGCTTCGCCCCGCCGGTGACGGGAACGGTGACGCGCCGGGTGTGCCGGTCCACCGTCGCCTCGCTCTTGTTGAGCCCCTTGGCGCTGAACCTGCGCAGGATGGCCGTCGCCGGTTCGATCATCGCCGGTTCCTGGACGACGACTTCGACGCGTTCGCCGCCGGTGCGGGCCTTGAGTTGGTCGGAGGTGCCGCGCTCGATGACCCTGCCGTGGTCGATCACCGCGATGTCGTGCGCGAGGCGGTCCGCCTCCTCCAGGTACTGGGTGGTGAGCAGCAACGTGGTGCCGCCGGAGACCAGTTCCTGGATGACCTCCCACAACTGCTGGCGGTTGCGCGGGTCCAGGCCGGTGGTCGGCTCGTCCATGAACATCACCGGCGGCTGGACGACCAGCGCCGCGGCCAGGTCGAGCCGGCGGCGCATACCGCCGGAGTATGTCTTGGCGGGCCGGTCGGCCGCTTCGGCGAGGTTGAAGCGCTCCAGCAGCTCACCGGCGCGGGCTTTGGCCACCCGGGCACTCATCTGGTAGAGCTGGCCGACCATTTGGAGGTTCTCCCGGCCGGTGAGGTACTCGTCGACGGCGGCGAACTGGCCGGACAGGCCTATCGAGCGGCGCACTTCGTTGGGGTGTTTGAGGACGTCTATGCCCGCTACGGCGACACGGCCGCTGTCCGGCCGTAGCAGTGTGGTCAGAACCCGGACCGCGGTGGTCTTCCCGGCACCGTTGGGGCCGAGCAGACCGAGCACGGTGCCTTCGGGCACGTCGAGATCGACGCCGTCCAGCGCCCGTACGTCACCGAAGGTCTTCACCAGGCCTTCGGCGTAAATGGCACCTGGCATAGGAGTACTCCCTGGGTTTGGGCTACGTGTTCGGCCTGTGTGCGGTGAGCGTGGTGCTTCACCGGACGCTGCGGCACCAGCGGCTGCCACAGCGCCATGTGTCACCTTCGCCCCGAATGCCGGGTGTCGCGACCCGGCACGACAACGTCACGATGCATCGCGAGTATGGCTGTTCGCGATATATCGCGTCAACCGGTCGTGAGTCAGTGCGCGAACACAGCCCCATCCCTCACCCGATGACGGCGTACCCCGCCTCGCCCAACGCCTGGGCCACCCGCGCGCAGTGCTCCGGACCCTTCGTCTCCAGATGCAGCTCCACCTCCGCCTCCGTGAGCCCCAGCCGCGGATCGGTCCGCACATGGCTCACATCCAGGACGTTAGCGTCCACCTCTGACAACACCCCCAGGAGCAGCGCCAACGCCCCGGGACGGTCGGTCAGCCGCAGCCGCAGCGACAGATAGCGCCCGGCCGCCGCCATGCCGTGGGTCAGAATCCGCTGCATCAGCAACGGGTCCACGTTGCCGCCCGACAGCACCGCGACCACCGGCCCCTCGAATGCCTCCGGCTCACTCAGCAGCGCCGCCACCGGACTCGCCCCTGCGGGCTCCACCACCAGCTTCGCCCGCTCAAGACACAGCAGCAGCGCACGGGACAGCGCGTCCTCGGAGACCGTACGGACCTCGTCCACCAGCTCACGGATGATCCCGAACGGCACGTCGCCCGGCCGCCCGACCTTGATGCCGTCGGCCATGGTGGACGGCGCCTCGATGGCCACCGGCCGCCCGGCCGCCAGCGAGGGCGGATACGCCGCCGCGCCAGCCGCCTGCACACCCACCACCCGAACGTCCGGCCGCAGCGCCTTGACCGCCACCGCGATCCCAGCCGCGAGACCGCCACCTCCGATGCCCACGACGATGGTGCCCACCTCCGGGCACTGCTCCAGGATCTCCAGGCCCACCGTGCCCTGACCGGCCACCACGTCCGGATGGTCGAACGGATGGATGAACACCGCCCCGGTGGCCACGGCGTACTCCTGGGCGGCGCGCAGCGTCTCGTCCACCACCTGCCCGTGCAGCCGGACTTCGGCGCCGTAGTCGCGGGTGGCCGCCACCTTCGGCAGCGGAGCGCCGACCGGCATGAAGACGGTGGCCCGCACCCCGAGCAGCGACGCCGCCAACGCCACGCCCTGCGCGTGGTTGCCCGCGCTGGCCGCCACCACACCGGCCGCCCGCTCCTGCTCGGACAAGCCCGCGATCCGGACAAAGGCACCGCGCAGCTTGAACGAGCCGGTGCGTTGCAGGTTCTCGCACTTGAAATGGACCGGTGCGCCAACCAGCGAGGAGAGATGGCGGCTCCCCTCCAGGGCGGTGACCCGGGCCACGCCCGACAGCGTCTTCTGGGCGTTGCGCACGTCGTCGAGAGTGACGGAAGCAAACTTGTCGACCATGCGGCCAAGCATCGCACTCAGGTACTCGGACGCAGTACGAATGCAGTAGGGAATGCGGACGAATGCGGTAGGAATGAGCGGCTGTCCGGCTGTCGGACCATATGTTTGGGCTGCGGGGGTACGGGGAACACCCCGTCCGCGTACCCTTCCGACATGCCGACCTCCGTTGACATGACATCTGCCGCACTTTTCGAGCGCCTTCAGCATCAGGTCGCCCTCTTCGCGCGGCGCGCGGAGCAGACCCGCCTCGGTGGCGTGGGCAAGGCCCGCAACTCGATGGACCGTGCGGCCTATCTGCTCCTGAACCGGCTCGACCGGGAAGGCCCCATGGGCGTCAAGGCGCTCGCCGAGGGCATGGGAATCGACTCCTCCACCGTGACCCGCCAAGTGGCACCACTGGTCGAGTCCGGGTTGGTCAAACGGACCTCCCACCCCGAGGACGGCCGCGCCGTCGTCCTGGCGCTCTCCCCACGCGGCCGCGGCCGCCTGGAGGAGGTACGGGCCTCACGGTGCGCACTGATGGAGGTCGTCACCGACGGCTGGACACAGGACGAGCGGGAGCAGTTCTGCGACCTGCTCTCACGCTTCAACATCGCCCTCTCCGACTACCACGTGGCCTCGGGGGGCGGGGAGTCCTAGCGGTCCACGGCACAACGGGGGAAGGCCTTACGCCGTGCGGCGCCGCAGCCGCACGGCGTACCTCTTGACCGGCGCGCACCACGTGCCGTCCCATAGCCTGCAAAGCGTGCAGGCACCCGGGCCGGGGGAAGCATGGTGGGAGCGCGCCGCGAGGCTCAAGAGCACCGCAGGGCCCGGGAGTTCGAGGCGTTCACCGCGGGCGCCGCGGGGCGGCTGCTGCACGCCGCCACACTGCTGACCGGCGACCCCGCCGAAGGCGAACGGCTGCTGGTGGCCGCGCTGGCCCGCACCTACGCCGACTGGTTCCGGATGCGCGGCGAGGACCCGTACGTCCATACCCGCGAGGAACTGGCCACCCGGTTCGCGCACCACGCCTGGCACTACCGGCGACCGCGCGGCGGGCTGCTCGACCGGCTCGCGCCGCAGGAGCGGTTGGTGCTGGTGCTACGGCTCTACGAGGGCGTGGCCGAGGAGCAGGCCGCGGCCCAGCTCGGGCTGCCCGCGGAACGGCTGCGGACCGTCTACCTGCGGGCGATGGCGACGATGCGGAGCCGGGCGTGACGGACGCGGTCAGCGGCCGGCTGCCGGACCGCAAGGAGGCCGAGGTCCGGCGGATGCTGGAGATACCGCATCCTCCGGTACCCGCCGACCTGGCCGAGCGCGCGATAGCGCACGGGCGGCGCCTGGTGCGGCGGCGGCTGCTGCTGCGCCGCACCCTGTGGGCACTGCTGCTCGCGGCGGTGGTGGCAGTCGCCATATGGGCGGCCATGGACTGGCCGACCCCGGCACCGCTCAACGTCACGCCCCCGCTGGAGAGTTGGTGAGCGCGCGCCTCCGGCGGGGGCCTGCTCGGGGACGAGGCGGATCTCAGGGGGTTTGAGGGTTCACCCCAAACCCCCTGAAACAGGCGCCAGTCGCTTACCCCAGTGCCTCGGTCAGGTCCGCCAGCAGGTCGTCGACGGACTCGATGCCCACCGACAGCCGGACCAGGTCGGACGGCACCTCCAGCGCCGAGCCCGCCACCGAGGCGTGGGTCATCCGGCCCGGGTGCTCGATCAGCGACTCCACACCGCCCAGGGACTCACCGAGGGTGAACAGCTTCGCGCGGTTGCAGACCTCGACGGCCGCCTCCTCGCCGGCCGCGACCCGGAACGAGATCATTCCGCCGAACGCCCGCATCTGCTTGGCCGCGACCTCGTGACCGGCGTGCCCGGCCAGCCCCGGGTAGAACACCTGGGTCACCTTGGGGTGGTTGACCAGCATCTCCGCGATGCGGGTGGCGTTGGCGCTGTGCCGGTCCATGCGCACCGCCAGCGTCTTGATGCCGCGCATCACCAGCCAGGCGTCGAACGGCCCGGCCACCGCGCCCATCGCGTTCTGGTGGTACGCGAGCTGCTCGCCGAGCTCGGCGTCACCGGTGACCAGCGCACCGCCGACGACATCGGAGTGGCCGCCCATGTACTTGGTGGTCGAGTGCACGACGACATCGGCGCCGAGCGCCAGCGGCTGCTGGAGGTAGGGGCTGGCGAAGGTGTTGTCGACGACAAGGCGGACGCCCGCGCCACGCGCGATGTCGGCGAGCGCCGCGATGTCCGTGATGCCCAGCAGCGGATTGCTGGGCGTCTCGACCCAGATCAGCTTGGTGTTGGGCCGCAGTTCGGCCCGTACCGCCGCCGGGTCGGAGGTGTCGGCCACCGACCACTGCACGCCCCACCGCTCAACGACCTTGCTGAACAGGCGGAACGTGCCGCCATAGGCGTCGTTCGGGATCACCACGTGGTCGCCGGGCACCAGGACGGTGCGCAGCAGGCAGTCCTCCGCGGCCAGCCCGGACGCGAAGGCGAGGCCGCGTCGGCCGTCCTCCAGGGCGGCGAGGTTCTCCTCCAGCGCGGTCCTGGTCGGGTTGGCCGACCGGCTGTACTCGTAGCCGCCGCGAAGGCCGCCCACCCCGTCCTGCTTGTACGTGGACACCTGGTAGATGGGGGTGACGACGGCGCCGGTCTGGGCGTCGGCCGGCTGCCCCGCGTGGATGGCGAGGGTCTCGAAACTCTGATGCCGCTCGGTGTGCTGGTCGCTCATGTGCCCGAGCGTAATGCGCCGGGGGCACTGCTCTGCCCCGGAATCCCCAGGTCCGCCGCTGCGTTCTCTCTGGAGAGCGTAGGTAGTGAGGAGACCAGCCGATGTTCCTGAACCGCTTCAAGACGAAGCTGCCGACCGCCGAAGAGGCGCTGCCCGGCCGCGACCAGCCGGAATTCACCGTCCCCACCCAGCACACGGTCCTCGGCAAGCCGCTGCTGGGCCCGTACCCCGAGGACCTCCAGGTCGCGGACTTCGGCCTGGGCTGCTTCTGGGGCGCGGAGCGGCGCTTCTGGCAGACCCCGGGCGTGTGGACGACCCTGGTCGGCTACCAGGGCGGCCACACCCGCAACCCCTCCTACGAGGAGGTCTGCAGCGGCCACACCGGCCACACCGAAGCCGTCCGGGTCGTCTTCGACCCGGCCCTGGTCTCCTACGAGCAGCTGCTCAAGGTCTTCTGGGAGGCCCACGACCCCACCGAGGGCTTCCGCCAGGGCAACGACATCGGCACCCAGTACCGCTCCGCGATCTACACCCACTCCCCCGCCCAGCAGGCCGCCGCCATCACCTCCCGCGACGCCTACCAGCCCATCCTCACCAAGGCCGGCTACGGCCCGATCACCACGGAAATCACCCCCGCGGGCCCGTTCTACCCGGCCGAGCCGTACCACCAGCAGTACTTGGACAAGAACCCCGCCGGCTATTGCGGGATCGGGGGGACGGGGGTTGCGTGCCCGATCGGCGTGGCCAAGGCGGATGGCTGAGCCCAGGCTCTTCGACTGTTCATCCCGCCCCCTGGCAGGCGCGGTCTAGGGTGCTCGGATGGACATTGGTGCGGTGCTGATCGCCGTGGTGGGTGTCGCAGGAACCCTCGGGGGCGCCCTGCTCACCCAGCGCGGTGCCGAGCGGGCCAAGCGACGCGAGCTGGAGATGACCCGGGCCCTCCAGGAAGTCCGCGACAACCGTGAACTGCGACGTGGCTGCTATACGCAACTGCACCGGGACGCACGCCAGTTCGCCACGGCGCTCAGCCGTCACCTGTACATCATGCGGGACCGTCCGGCCGGGGACGAGGACGTTCGGGCGTTGGAGGAGTCCAAAGACACCCACCGCGACCGCTGGTCCGAGGCACTGATGATCGCGCCCGACGCCGTGATCGTTCCCGCCCACGAACTGAACGAGGCACTGACCCGCGTCTACGGGCAGGTCAAGCGCCTGGAACAGGGAAACCCACGGCCGGGCGAGACCCCGCAATCCGCCTTCGAAGCACAGCAGGCGCTCTGGTCCCTCATAGGCACCATGAGGGACGCGATGCGCCGTGACCTGGGAGTGGCCGAGGAGCCCGGCGGGACCACGATGGTTGAGCTCCCCGAGCGCGAAGCCAACGGTTCCACCCCGCGTCCTGCTGGCGGGTGTCTCTTGCCCGGTAGGCGTGGCTCCGACGGAAGACTGATGCCTCTAGAGCCTCTACAGGCCGAACAAGCCGACGCCCCCGGCCGTTGAGCCCTGCGATTGGTGGGGCTCTCACGCCTGCTCCGTGCCCTCTGCTGCCGTCCTCGCCTCCCGTCAGGCCAGCAGTGAGCCCGGGCAATCCGTGTCCCCCGTGAACGCTGCGCCGGTCACCGTGAGCACTCAGCCGGTGGCCGGACCGGCACAGGCCCTGCCCGTCTTCCGGTCTCGTTCCGGCAGATGGGCGGGGTCGCCGCAGAAGGCCCCAGTCAAACGGCCGCCGGCAGACCAATGGGGTTCGCAACGGGCGGGATGCCTGCCTCCCGCAGTCGCCGAACCGGATCCTCCAGAGCCATGAGCAGCGCATCAGCGTGACCCGTCCGAGGACGGGAACAGGGCGACGCGGGGGCCGTTGGGCGGAGGTCCGCGAGCGGACCCCGGTGCTGATGACACCGGGGCGCTCGTCGTGCCCGTTGGCCAACGCACCTGCTCGGCAATGGAGTTGACCTCATGGACGGGGAAGGGATCTGGGCGCATGTGTCGCGCGGACGGGCCGGGCTTCGAGGGTGACGCGTTCGACGTTGACGAGATGCTGTGGGTGCCTGAAGATGCGGTGATCACCTGCTTACCGAAGTCGACTGCCAGCTCTACGAGTTCCTCCGCGTCGGCACGGAGGGTGGGCGTCGCGAGATCGGCTGCGCCGCTCACTGTGGCCGGCTCCAGGCCGTGCCGGTCGGCAAGGTCGATCACGTCTTTCCGGCAGGGGGCTGATCCAGCAGGGCGACGAGACGGGTAGGCCCAATCGTCCGCCGCCACCGTTGCCCCTTCGGGCCTGTGGGGCGGCCATGGACAGCGTGGACCCTCGTCGCGGAAGATCTTGCCCACGGCCGATCGAAATGCCGTGTGCAGTAAGCCTGTTCGTCCATGAGCCGGAGGCCAGACCATGACCGCTGCCACCCGCGATCTGTTCGAGCGCTACCACGCGTGCTGGGAGTCCCGCGACCCTGACCGGATCGCCGGACTCCACACAGCCGACTCCGTGTTCCATCTGCACTCGGGCCAGGACCCCGTGCGGGGGCCGGCTGCCATCCGTGAGGCGGCGGCCGGACTGTTCAAGCTGGTCCCCGACCTGGCGTTCGACCTTGTCTCGCTCCGCGTCGGGGAGGACTTCTGGGTCGTCCAGTGGAAGCTGAGCGGCACGTCCGCGGCCGGGGTCGCGGTCGACATCGACCTCGCTGACTTCGTCCTGGTCGAGAACGGGGCGGTGAAGGAGAAGCACTCCTATGTCGACGGAGTGGCGATGCAGGCCGCGTTGGCGCCCGCCGGGGCGGCCTCATAAGACCGACATGGTCGTTTCGCCATGGGTCACATAGCCAGGCCCTCGCAGGGACGGGCGTCTCTTGCCCGGTGGGCGTGGCTCCGACGGAGGGCTGACACCTCTATCGCCGCCACGGACCGGACAGACCGACGCCCCCGGCCGTTGAGGTTCCGGGGGGCGTCGGCGGTAGGGCTAGGGAGCTTGTAGTACCTGGGAGACTTCGGCGGCGGTTGGACGGTCTTCCGGCTTACGACTCAGCATGGCGTCAATCAGCTTGCCCAGCGTGCCAGGCACGGTCACCGGTCGGTGTGAACGCTCCACAATGGCCGTTCGCTGCTCCTTTCGCGACGCATCGTCGGGGTAGTCGACGTGCCTCAATCCGGTAGCGCTGATTAAGAGAGAGGCGCCCAACCCGTATACGTCGGCTTCCGGTGTCGGCGTGGCGGTCCTCGTCTCCAGAACGCTGCGCGAGATTTCCGGCGCTTCGTAGTGCACAAGGCACCCCCGGTACGGGAAGTCGCAGGCTTCCGGAACCTGTCCCTCGCTGTGGGCTAGCGCGAGGTCGATCAGGAATGTGCCTGTCGGTCCGATGATGAAGTGTGCGGGTTGGACGTCGCCGTGCGCCCAACCCTTTGCGTGGAGCGCGGCGAGGGTGACCGCGCATGAATACGCTTCGTCAAGGGTGGGCTGGGGCAACTCGTCGGCGGAGCGGTGAGGCTCCCACAGTTCCCAGAGACTCTGACCGGGGCGCCACGGTTGGGCGTTCCACGTACCTTCCTCCCAATGCCCGTGGAAGATCCGCTCTGGGGTGAGCTGGTGCATGATTACTGCTTCGCGTGCGGGGGCCATGGCTGTCCATGGCTGGCCGTCCCATTGATCGGTCGCTTTGATGGCGTACCCCAGCTTCACGGCGTACGGGCCGCGATCAGATTCGATCTTCCAAACCGTGGAACCGCGCCGATTGACCACCAACCGCCTAGACGCGGGGGCTAGTTGGTCCGTGACACTGCTAGGCAATTCGTGAGGGTCCATGGTCCCTATCCCTCCTATGTGACAGGGCCGCCCCCTCGCGAAGTCGGCCCCGGAACACGTCACGTCACGCCGGGGAGCGTAGTGCTAGTGGTTGTACGGCCTTCCGTCATCGCTGTCGCCTGTTGGGGGATTGCCGCCTTGCCCGTCGCTGTCGCCGTCGCTCCCGTTGCCCCCGCCGGTCAGTCCGTAGGGCCGTCCGCAGTCCGAATCGCACTGCGCGGCGCTCTCGCCGTTCACGGTCCATAGGTCATCGAAGACCAGAAAGCGCGCCGACTTCATGGCGTGGGCGCTCGCTTGGACGGCTTCGAGCGTCCGCCCGCCACCTGCGGGCCGGGGATTGTGATGGAGCATCCGGCCTGCGCGCTTCTGGCAGAACTCCTGGTGCTCCTCCGTGTGGAGAATGAAAGCGTGCAACCCGTGGTCGACGTCGTAGCTCGGGACCATGGGGACGGTTGCGGTAGCTGCGGTGGCAACGAACGCAATCGCCTGGTCGGTGATGCGCTCCGCCCGCTCCGGGTCCTGCCCGAAGTGGACGACGGTGAAGTGAACGATGCTGTTGAACAACTCGTCACTGACGAGGGACCTGCCGGACCGCAGGTCAATCGCTGTCGCTGTCATGGTGCTTGATCCCTCCTGTTGGAGTGGTGCACTGCATTTGCCGACCCGCCCCGGCCGACCAATCCGCAGAGCCCGGGGCGGGTACTTGCCCCACCCCTACCGGGATCTCGAACATGGGCGCGTGGGAGACCCGTCCGATTCCATCCGGCAGGGGCGGGAGATCAGTTGCCGGGTTCTTGACCCGGCAGGCGGACGCCCGGGTGTCCGCGTGACTTGTTCAGCGTGGCCGGGATCACGGGGATGGTTCGGTGTCGGGCGCGGTGACCGGGGCTGGTGGCTCGGCGTTGTGGGTGTCGGCGACGGCCTGGTGACTGAGGGTGACGGCGGGGCCGACCGCGCCGACCGCGACCAGGACCGCCGCGAACCGCCACCCGGGTAATGCGATCGGCTCGGACGGCGTCGCGTGACGGCCGCTCACCGGTGGCCCCCGCTCGTTAGACACTGCGGGCACTCGCACGGCGGGTACGCCAGCGAGAACGGGGCGGCGTCGGCAGGCGGAACGCGATGCGCTTCGCGTACCTGGATGCGCCTACCGGCCTCGGTGACCCGATACACGGCGATCGTCAGGCCGGGGTGATCCCGCGTGCCGTCCAGCGCCCACACGGCCGCGCTCACCGCTCGGCCTCCGGGCGCGGAGGCATGACCGCCTCGGCCAGAGTCAGACCGTCGGGGGCTTCGCCAGGGTGCGGTTGCAGCGTGCCGGGCACCGCTGTCCAGTCATCGCCACCGCCTTCGGGCAGCAGGTGGTACACGGGCGCCCCGGTGTCCTCGGGCAGCGCCACAACGACACCGAGACGGCCGGTCTTGGTGTCCTGGGCGAGGTCGCCGCGAAGGGGTGTCCATCCGGCGGCGGCGTCGGCGAGGTTGCGCCGCCGCTCGGCGTCTTCAGGGGTGCGTCGTCGTGTCATGCAACGGACGGTAAGGGCGCGACTACCCCTGAATATGAATCAGGGGAATAGCTCCTGGTCATCCAAATGAAAACGATTGGACATCGCCCGCAGGCGTTCCCGCGTGGACACCCGTTCGGCATAGACGATCTGACGCAACGTCGCCCGCGCGATGGGGTGGTTACGTACAAGCTGGGGGGCCAGGCGCTCAGCCTCGGATAGCTCGGACAGGGCCTTGTCCCGGTTGCCGTCCCATAGCCAGGCGCGGGCCATGTCCATCCGGTGATGCCCTCGCCGGGACTTCGGCAGTTTGGCCACGCGGGCGCGGTCGGCGCGCTTGTCACGTTGAATGGCTTCGGTCTGGTCGCTCATCTCCAGCGCCACATTGACCCCGTGGATGAGCACGTTTCCGGTGGAGAACGTCAGCGAGTGCCGGTCGAACACCGGTGCCGGGTTGCTGTCGGCGCGGTCGGCGGCCTCCTGCGCCAGGCTCAATCGGTGGTTCACCTCGGCCGCGTTGCTCGCGCGGGCTGCGGAGACGGCGGCGCGCAGTTGCAGCGATCCCCAGACGCGGACAGCCAGCGGGTCTCCGCTGTCGTACTCGGCCTGCACGCTGCGCAATGCCTTGTCCGACAGGGACAGGGAATCGTCCCAATCGGCGGTAGCCCACATGTCCCATACCCGCATCCAGTCGGCGACGGCGGGCATGAGCGGGTCGCCGGAGAGCTGCGCCGACCACGCCGCACGTTCGCACGCCATAGCGATCAGCTCAGGGTGTCCGAGAGCATGTGCGGCGGTGTGCGCGAACTTGCAGCACATCGCGTAGACCGCGTACGCCTCTTCGCGTTCATGGCCGGTGCTCATCTCGGCTAGGGCGCGGGCCTCGCGGAACATGTCCGGAAGGGATTGAAGAATCGGCACGTTGGCCGCTGCGTCCCTGAGTCGATGTAGCCGGGCGGTGTCTGCCCACAGTTCCGAGGACGGTCGTGGGGTGCCGTCGAACACGGGTGCCAGGTCGTAGCGGCGCAGCTCTCGCAGGATCGCCGTGGCGGCCTTCTGCCATTGATTCTCTGCGACCGTACGGCCTGCGTACGGGCGCTCGATCAGGTCGTTGGGGTGGCAGTGCAGCGCTGCGGCAATGGCGTTGATCAGCCCCGCGCGGTCCAGCTCGATCTGGCCTTTCTCCACCTTGGACAGCCAGCCTTGCGATTTGCCAACGGCGGCAGCCACATCGGCTTGCGTCATCCCCAACCGCAAGCGCTGGCGGCGGATGCGACGGCCGATTGCCTCTTGTTCTTCGAGGAGTTGGGGCATGCTGGTCTCCGTCCTGTGGTCGCATTCAGGACGGTACCCGCGCAACACCGACGCGGGGAACGAGAACGGCCCGCACCTGTATGGGGTGCGGGCCGTTTGTGTGCCGCTACGGTTTCATCACGTGATGAAACATCCGGACTCCTGGCCGTGGCAGAGTCGCTTGATGGCTATGGCGGCGGCGGTCGATGACCACGCGAAGCGTTGTGTGGGGCGTGCGACTGGTCGCGCGAGTCGGCGGCGTACGTCGCGCTGAATCGGTGCATGGGCGGTACTGTGCACGCTGCGGATATGCACTCATCCCCCCGGTCTGCCCTGGATCGGGTCTGGACTCGGGTTACGGGGATGCCGATTTGTGCTGTCCGTGAGACCTGCACCAGAGAAGGTCAGCCACGCTGGCGGGCGCGAAGAGTGATCAGGCACGCGTGTGCGTGATCAACCCCCCACCTACATCAACCACTCTGCCGGTCCCTGAGGGAGGCGGCCGCGACCGTTGGCGCCAACGGCGCTGGGAGGCGTGGTCAGTTGGCGGCTCAGAGAACGCCCGCGCTTCCAAGCCGGGCATGGGCCGCCTTCCGGATTCCGGCTCAGGATTCGCGGAGTTGGTCGGAGCGCGTCGCCGCTTTTCGTGTCAGGCGGGTCACGTGCGCACTGTGCTGTCCCTGGCAGGCGGGGACAGTTACCGGCTCGACGGTGTAATGCGGTTGGCAGGGCCGGCGCATCCGGGAACGCTGCCTTCGGGACTGCAGTTGTCCGGGGTGTTGTGGATGACCTTGCTGGCAGTGAGGGTGGCCTGACCGGAGTTCTCGTTGAAGATGCCGCCGCCGGCGGTAATCGCCGTGTTGCGCGTGACCAGGCTTCGAACCAGTGCGGCCGTACTGGCGTTGTTCGCAAGGCCCCCGCCTGAGACGGCAACATTGTCCCTGACAGTGGTCGACGTGAGGCGCAGGGTGGAGCCGAACTGGTTGATGCCGCCACCGTGAAGGGCGGTGTTGCCCCGGACCGATACGGAGTCCAGCGACGCGGTACTTCTGACGTTCTCCAGACCGCCACCGTTGTCGTTGAGTGCCCGGTTCTTGAGCAGCGCCCCGCCCTTCATCGTCACCGTGCCGGGACGGTCGAGGATGGCGTAGCGTCCGTTGGCGATTCCGCCGCCATTGTGGATTGCGGTGTTGCGCTTGACCGTGCTGCGGTCGAGTGTGAGCTGTCCGCCCAGGTTGTAGACGCCACCACCCGTGCCGGCAAGATTGCCCTTGATGATCGCGCTGTTCAGGTTCAGGGTGCCGCTGTTCCAGATGCCGCCGCCAGCGGAATCGGGCACGCTTCCGCCACTGACCGTAAGCGATTTCAGCGTGAGATTGCCACCATTCGCCACGTGGAAGATGCGGAAGGCCTGCGTCGCGTTCGGGGCGCGTCGAACGGAGGTGTCGCGGCCGGAGATGGTCACGTTCCCGGTGATCTCCGGAAGCCCGTCCTCAGGGTTGTCGGGTGCGGTCAGGGTGTAGGTGCAGTGGGGCGCAAGGGTGATGCGACCGCCGCTGGTGTTGGCCTGGCTGATTGCGTTCCTCAGGGCGGTGATGTCGTTGCACCGCACATGAGTCCCCCCGGTAGCACTGGCCGGTCCGGCGGACAGGACGGCAATGGACAGTCCCACACCAACCGTGGTGGTCGCGGCACGCACGATGTTCTTCATCACTACGCCCTTCTCAGTGCTGGGGAGCGAAGAGGCACATCTCACCGGCACCCAACGGCCATGCCGCCGATCAACGGGGGGGATCAAATGGCACTTCCTTCATAACCGCCAGGCGTAGCAGCCTCACCTGGTGTACCGCCGAACGGCCCCGTGCCCTTGCGGACCCCGATCCAGTGCCGTCGGCGACGCCGGTCGGGTCTTGGCCGGCGCCGTGATGAACCCGGGCCGCCTTCGACGTCGACGGCCGGGCTCCGCCCCGGCCGATGCCGTGACCTGCCGGGGCTGCTGACCGAACTGGGCCTCACGGCACACCCGCGTGAAGCTGGCCCGGGGCAGTGCGTCCGAACGGCAGGCTCGGAGTGCGTTGAATGACCACGTATATGTCTGAGTGGCGATCAGTGGTGCTCAGTGACGTTTCGACAGCTGTGCGTCACCGGGATCGTGTAGTCCCTCCCCCCACAGCCAAGGGAAGCCTCATGACTGACACGCTCAGACGCACGACCGTCACCGCCGTCACCGGCCTCGGCCTGTGCCTGACCCTTCTGCCCGCCGGACAAGCGCAGGCGCACGGCTCGACCTTCGTCCCGTGCAACGACATCGCCGCCCTGAAGGCAGCCATCAACAACGCGAATACCAGCGGCGGCAGCATCACCCTTGCCCCTCGGTGCGTCTATACCTTGACGCAGGCCGACCACATGGGTGATGGCCTGCCCGTGATCACCGGCGACGTGCGGATCACCGGAGACCACACCACAATCGATCGCAATTCCCCCGCGTCCTTCCGCATCTTCCATGTGACGCAGGGCGGCAGCCTCAGCCTGAAGTCGATCACCGTGCGCTATGGCCAAACCGTTGTCGGGAGCTCCAATGGTGGGGGCCTCTTCAACGACCGCGGCAGCCTCACCCTGATCGACTCGACGGTCAGGAACAACGTGGGTGGCGCCGGCGGCGGGATCTGGAACCAGTTGGGAACGCTCACCCTGAAGAACACCACGATCAGCAACAACCGAGCGGGTTTCGGCGGCGGAGTGGCCACCAACGGCACGATGACGATGCAGGGCGGCACGCTCCACGACAACACGGGCGGAGCCTGGGGAGGCGGCCTCGCCAACGCGGGGGACACCAAGCTCGACTCCGTGTTGGTCGACGGCAACGACGCCGGTGAGCGCGGGGGCGGCATCGTCACCCTGGCGATCAACCTCAAGACCGGGCCGCTGCGCCTGAAGCACACCAAGATCAGGTACAGCATCGCCCGGATGGACGGCGGCGGCATCCAGACCGGCGCGGACCAGCCGACAACTCTCTACCGCAGCATCGTCAGCCACAACACCTCGAACGGCGGACCCACCACCGGCGGCGGCATCGCGAATTCCGGAATCCGCCTCGGCCTCTTCATCGGTACGACGGGCAGCCCTCGGCGCGAGGAGAGCAAGGGGAACTCGCCCAAGCTGACGCCCTTCAGGGTGGACCTCATTCAGAGCGCCGTCGTCAAGAACCACCCGACCAACTGCGCCCCGCCCAACAGCGTCCCGCACTGCGACGCCGCCGGCTCCGGCAGGCACTGAGCTTGCAGGAGTACCGGCGGAGTCCCGATGATCGAGACAGCCCCCACACGATCGTGACGACCGTCGGAGGCGGCACCACCGTGGGCTCGAATCCCACCTTCGAATCCACCACCTCTACAGCGAGTAGGCAGCTCGGCCCCCGACCAGCGACGTTGGTCGGGGGTGTCGTGGTTGGGCATGCCCGCGGGTGACATCCCTGACGTGGATCGCTGCTCGTATCGCCATGGGTCACATAGCCCGAACGGCTCCGCGCCGGCGAGTGGCGCCGGCGCGGAGCCGTTCGGTGGTGATCGTCGGGCTGCGGATTCAGGCGGTCACGGCGGGCTTGAGGACCTCCTCGCACCACTGCCGGAACGTCGTCGGGGTCGTCGACTCCGGGGTGCGCGGCTCGGCGTTGTCGAGGCCCTGGTTCTTGGCGTCGAACATGTCGACCATCCCCTGCGCCATCGCGTCGGTCATCCCGAAGCCGGTGAGGCGCTCCTTGAACGCCGCGCCCGGAATCTGCCGGTAGCTGATCTCGGTGCCGAGGACCTCGGAGATGATCTGGGCCATCTCGTTGGGCGACAGGTCTTCGGGCCCGAGGCAGGCGACCTGGCCGGACCCCTTCCACGAGTCGTCGAGCAGCAGCCGCGCGGCGGTGGCGGCGATGTCACGGGTGGCGACGGTGGGGCTCTTCAGGTCCGGGTCGATCATCATGAAGAACTTGCCCTGGTCCTTGATCGCGCCGACCTGGTGCAGCAGGTTGTGCATGAACGACGGGCAGCTCACCGCCCGGTAGGCGACGCCCGAGGCGGCGATCAGGTCGTTCATCGCCAGCGACGCGGTCACCAGGCCGGCATGACCGGCCATCGGCGTCCCGCGTCCGAGCACGGAGATGCCCACGACGCGCTTGACGCCGTGGCGAGCGAACGCCTCGCACGCGGGGCGAGTGAAGTCGACATAGGCGGCTTCGGTGCTCGGTGCGGCCGGATCGTCCGGCGCGAGCCAGAAGACAGCCTCGGCGCCCTCACACGCCCGGTCGATGACGGCGGCGTCGCTGTGCGAGCCCTCGACGACCTCGGCCCGCTCACGAACCTCGGGTGCGAGCCGCGAGGGGTCGCGGGCGACAAGGCGCAGCGGTGCCCCGAGATCGAGCAGGGCATCGACGAGCTGGCGGCCGATGGTGCTGGTGGGTGCGGTGATGACAAGCATGTAAGTCCTTTTCTTTCCTTGGGGTGTTGGTGGGCGACGGCGGCCCGAGCGGAGTGCGGTGTGCAGCTCCGGGCCTTCGCCGCGGGGTCAGCTGCCGATGGCATGGCGCTTTGTCCGCACGGCGGTCAGGCCGGGCGGGGGATGTAGGCCAGGCCGTGGGCGCCGGGCTCGCCGAGCTTGGCGATGTCCAGCCGGGTCAGGCCCTGCAGCGTCTCCAGGTCGACGATGTTGACGGTGGACGAGGCGACGCAGGCCACATAGGCGATCCGGCCGTCGGGCGACGAGGTGATGGTCAGCGGGCAGAGCCCCACCTCGATCTCGCCCAGCTGCTTGCGGGTGTCGGCGGAGAACACCGTGAGGCGACCCGGCGCGTGGCGTCCGAGTCGGGACTCCGGGTCGGGTTCCATGCGCAGTTCGCCCACGAGCAGCTTTCCCGTCGACGTCAGGTGCACCGGCAGGACGACGTTCTCGGTGGGCAGGGTGTCGACGACGGACGCCGTCCGGGCGTCGATGACCCGGATTCCAGCGTCTGGCCGCTCCTCGGCGGTGGGGGAGAAGGAACCACCGTAGGGCGAGGCGACGAAGGCGTGCGTGCCGTCGGCGGCGACGGCGAGTCCCTCACTGCCCGGCACCTCGACCTTCGCGGTGAGGGTTCCCCGTTCGAGGTCGACGACCGACACGAACGGCGCTTCCTTGTTGGTGGCGTAACCCGTCCGTCCCGCCGGATCGATGGCGAACCAGTGCGGGCCGGGCGCGTCCGTGTCGATCCTGCCCAGGGGCCGGCGGGTCTCCGTGTCGATCACCACGACGCCGCCGGGCCGATCCGCCGAGCCCTCCACGCTGACGTACAGGCGACGACGCGCCGTGTCCAACGCCAGCCCGTGCGGGCCGTGTTCCGGGGCGAGGTCGACGACCTCGACGATGCGGCGTGTGTCAGGGTCGATGACGGTCAGCTCGGTGCGTCGGCCGCTGTTCGCGTGGTAGTAGCCCGAGTGATATGTCGTTGTGCACCACAGCAGTCGCTGCGTCGGGTCGAAGCACAACTCGTGCGGCTCGGTGAGGATTTCGATCGTGTCGATGTGCCGGTCGGAGGCGGCGTCGAAGAACGAGACCGTCGGCCCGCTCTGACTGACCACGGCCAGAACATCGCCTTCTCGACCGGCGCGGGGGGACTGCCGCATCGCGGGCTCCTTAAACGGCACGAATGGGATGTCACGCGTCTTCGCGGACACCCCTACTCTCGCCGCGAGAGGATTCCGCGACAATGCAAGAATTGGCACCTAATAGTTGACTCAGACGTAAACGTGCAGCTCAGGAGTGCCAATGGATCTCAACCTGCTGCGAGCCCTGGACGCCCTGCTCCAGGAGAACAGCGTGACCCGCGCCGCGGAGCGGCTCGGCACGTCACCCGCGGCAGCCAGCCGTACGCTGGCCCGGCTCCGCCGTGCCGTCGGCGACCCTCTGCTGGTCCGCGCGGGCCAGGGCCTGGTCCCGACCCCGCGAGCCTTGGAACTCCGGGAGGAGGTGAGCGCGGTGCTGCGCAGCTGCGACAACGTCCTGCGGCCCGGAGCCGGTTTCGATGCCGCGCATCTCCAGCGCACCTTCACCGTGCAGGCCACCGACCTGCTCCTGGTGGGGCTGGCCGGGACCCTGACCGACCGGATCCACGCGGAGGCCCCGCACGTGGACGTGGTCTTCCTGCCGGAGGCGGTGGAGGGCGGCCCCGCGCTGCGGCAGGGCTGGGTGGACGTCGAACTGGGCGTCCTCGGACATCTGGACCCGGAGATCCGGACCCGACGGCTCACCCAGAGGACGCTGGTCGGCATCGCCCGCAGCGGTCATCCGCTCTTCGACGGGCGGATCGACGCCCGCCGTTTCGCCGCGGCCGACCACATCGGCATCTCCCGGCTCGGCAAGCGCCTCGGGCCCATCGACAGCGCGCTCGCGGAACTCGGGCTACGGCGCCGGATCGCGGTCGTCGTCCCCAGTCACACGAGCGCGATGATGCTCGCCCGGGACACCGACCTCGTTGCGCTCACCCTGGCCGACTGGCTCCCCGGCACCATCTCCGCCCTGGGACTGCGTACCTTCCCCATCCCCCTCGACCTGGCACCCCTCGACCTCGGAATGGCCTGGCACCCCCGCAACTCAACCGACCCGGGGCACCGCTGGTTCCGCAACAGCTTGGCGGCCGCGGTCCTGTCCCCGTCAGGCGGTGATCCAGCCGAAACCGCCTAGTGGCCAGCACCGTACAGCGCGCAGAATGTGCGATACGGGATATCCGGCTATGTTCTGCCACTTGCGGTAAGACGGCCGTTGACATGAAGCGCGGTTCACGTTCTACGTTCGGTCCGTCAGGGATCGGACGGCCCATCGATTACGGCGGTGAACATGCCCGCACGATCCTGCTCGGGTTGCGGCGAGTTCGGCATCGTCGAGCCGTGCCGTGGGGTTACTCGCCGCAACTCCGCAGTAATGCGGGCTGTCCGGCTACTCCCCGCGTTCCGGCAGCCGTACCACCACCAGTGCGACGCCTGCCAGCAGCACATCGCGGGCGGCGGCGTCCAGGCCGTTCCAGCTCTTCGACTGCCACATGGAGAACCACTCGCCGCCGATCGCCATGAAGCCCGCGCCGAACAGCAGCAGCATCATCACCAGGCCCAGGGTGCTGGCACCCCGGGCGCGGGCCAGGCCGCCCCTGCCCGCGAGTCCGCGCGCCCACAGCACCGTTGCGGCGATCAGGACGAACGCGGTGAGCGTCTCCCATCCGATGATGGCCACATAGGCGGCGTCCGCGACGGCGTGCGAGGTGATCGCGCGCCACATCAGGGACTTGTCGTGGAACGTGGTGTCCATCGCGAAGACATGCCGTACGAACTGCTGATTGGTACCGAAGTCGGTGATGTTGCCGAATGCCACGAGCGCGATGTACAGCGCCACGGTGCCGGTCAACGCCATCGCCGCGGCGGGCAGGCTGCCCACCGAACGCATCACTCCACTGCGCCGCCCACTGCTGGTCATCATGGCGACTCCCCTCCTAGGACATACTTTCCCCGCTGACATGCTCACTATCAGACGAAGGCTGACACACTGATGATCACGGCAACCACCCGCACCCAGGTCGCCGTCATCGGCGCTGGTCCCGCCGGGCTCACGACGGCGAACCTACTGCGCCAGCGGGGTGTCGACTGCGTCGTACTGGAGGCGCAGAGCCGGGAGTTCATCGAGCAGCGCCCGCGTGCCGGGTTCCTTGAGGAGTGGGCGGTACGCGAACTGGAACGCCGTGGGCTCGCCGGACGGCTGCTCCAACAGGCCGGGCAGCACGGCGCGTTCGAGTTCCGGTTCGCCGCGCGGCGGCACACCGTCCGCTATGCCGAGCTCACCGGGCACCACCATTTCGTCTATCCGCAGCAGGAGTTGGTGACGGACCTCGTCGCGGCCTACGCCGACGGGTCCGCCGGTGACATCCGGTTCGGGGTGCGCGACGTCCGGTTGCACGACCTCACCGGCGACTCGCCGTCCGTCACGTACACCGATCCGCACACCGGACAGTCGCACCGCGTCGAGTGCGCCTACATAGCCGGTTGCGACGGCGCACGCGGTGTCTCCCGGCGGCACATCCCCGCGCACGAGAGCGTGTTCGCCAGCCATGACTACGGCATCGGCTGGCTCGCGCTGCTCGTCGAGGCGCCGCCCTCCGCCGACGGAGTCGTCTTCGGTATCCATCCGCGCGGCTTCGCCGCCCACATGGCCCGTACCCCGCAGATCACCCGCTTCTACCTGCAGTGCCCGCCGGGCGACGACCCGGCGAACTGGAGCCATGAGCGGGTCTGGCAGGAACTGCACACCCGGCTGGCGGTGCCGGGCGCGCCGATCACCGAGGGTCGCATCGTCGAGCGACAGGTCCTCGACATGCACAACTACGTCGTCGAGCCGATGTCCTACGGCAGGCTGCATCTCGCCGGGGACAGCGCGCACTTGGTGGCCCCGATCGGTGCGAAGGGCATGAACCTGGCGCTCCATGACGCGTTCCTGCTCAGCGCGGCGCTCACCGCACAGCTGCGGCACGGCGACGGCGCCCGGCTGGCCGGGTACTCCGCGGACTGCCTGCGGCGGGTGTGGCAGTACCAGGAGTTCTCGCAGTGGTTCGCCGACGTGCTGCACGGGGCCACGCACGCCGACCCGTTCCACGCCCGGATGGCCGAAGCCCGCCTGCAGCGGCTGCTTTCCTCCCCGGCCGCCGCCACGGCCTTCTGCGAGCTCTACATCGGGAAGCTGTAGCCGCGGGCCAGGTCAGCGGGCCGGCCCGCGCTCCCGCACCGCCACCCGGCCCTTCCTGACGGTGGCCAGCCGGGGCGCGCGGCGGGCGATCGCCGAGTCATGGGTGACCACGACGAACGTCAGCCCGTGCGCCCGCCACAGCCCTTCCAGCAGGCTCATGACCTCGTCCCTGGCGTCCTCGTCGAGATCGCCGGTCGGCTCGTCGGCGAGCAGCACCTTGGGCCGCTTCACGAGAGCGCGGGCCACCGCGACCCGCTGCCGCTGGCCGCCGGACAACTCCCCGGGCAGGCCGTCGCGGTGTTCCGCGAGACCTACCGACTCCAGTGCCTCCGCGGCCTGTTGGCGCCGCTGGGCGGCGGCCAGGCCCAGCGGGACCAGGGCCGTCTCGACGTTCTCCAGGGCGGTCAGGGCGGGGATGAGGTTGACGGTGCGGAAGACGAATCCGATGCTCTCGCTGCGGATCCGCGTCAGCCGCGGCTCGGGCAGCCGGGCCAGGTCGGTGCCGTCGAGTTCGACGCTGCCCTCGGTGGGGCGGTCGAGGCCGCCGAGCATCTGCAGCAAGGTGGTCTTGCCGCCGCCCGCGGGGCCCTGGATGACGAGTTGGCTGCCGCCCTCGATGACCAGGTCGACGCCGCTGAGCGCGTCGACGGTCTCGTCGCCGCGGCGGTAGCGCTTGGTGACACCGGTCAGTCTGTACATGCGGCCTCCGTGGGGGGTGGGGGTACGGGCGCTAGGCGGCGGGGCGCAGCGCGTCGGCGGGGCGCAGCGCGTCGGCGGGGCGCAGCCGGGCGGCCCGCCAGCCGCCGCAGCCGCCCGCGACAAGACCGCCGCCGACGGCGAGGGCCACCGCGACCGCGAGGGTGGCTGCGCTGACGGGAGCGGTCAGCGCGATGTGCAGCACGTCGCCGACGGCCTTGCCGCCCTGGTCGAGGCCGCCGCTTCCTGGCGCGTCGGCCACCTGCGCGGTGAGCGTGGGGCTGACGCAGGAAACGGCGTACGCCGCCGCCAGGCCCAGCGCGATCCCGAGCGCCCCGCCGACCAGGGCGTTGACCAGTGCCTCCCCCATGACCTGCCGGACCACCCGGCCACTGCTCCAGCCGAGCGTGCGCAGCGTGCCGAACTCGCGCACCCGGCGGCCGACCGCCGACGAGGTCGACAGCCCCGCCGCCAGGAACGCGACGGCCAGGGCCGCGAGGGACAGCCAGCGCCCCGCGTTCGTGGCGAGGTTGGCGGCGGTGGTCAGCGATCCGGAGACAGCGGCGGCGAGTTCGGCCGAGGTGGTGACGTCCGTACCCGGAATGTTCTTCTGGATCGCCGACCTGGCGGTGCCGATGTGCTGGGCGTCGGTGGCCCTGACGTAGACCGTGCTGACCTTGCCCGTGGCGTTGGCGAGCGCCTGGGCCTGGTGCAGTGGCAGATAGACCTCGGCGGCCGGGTCCGCGCTGGCGGCGGCAACACCGATGATCTTGAACGTACTGCCACTGACGGTGAAGGACCTGCCCACGGCCAGGTTGTTGCGCCGGGCGTAGCCGCTGTCGACGACGGCGACCCTGCCGTCGGCCTGCGCCGCGCTGAAGCCGGTACCGCTGGTGATCCTGGCGGACGTCAGCGGTCCGATGTCCGGCCGCGACACATCGACGCCGTACGCGCGGTAGTCGTCGGCGTCGAACCGGCTGCCGCCGCCTTGTCCGGCCGTACCGCCGCCCGACTGGCCGGCGGTGACGCCCCCGTAGCCGCCGAAGCCGTGCTGGCCGTTGATCACGCCGGTGGCGTCGCCGCCTTGCCGGGCCTGGCCCTGGGTGAACCGCCGGTCGGCCTTGACGACCCGCAGGCTGAGCCCGCCCGCGGCGTCGGCGACACCGCTTTGCCCGGTGACCGCGGAGACCACGGAGGCGTCCAGCGACCGGGAGCCCTGGACCGTCACCAGGTCGTCGCCCCGCGCCGAACTGCCGCTCTGCCCGGCGAAGTCGAACGTCGGCGTGCTGCCGCGGGTCGGCGGGGTGGCCGCCTTGGTGACGGTCAGATCGGTGCCGAGCCCGTAGCGCGACTGCAGGACCCTGCCCTGCGCCTGCCGCATGCCCGAGGCGACCGATGACACGGTGATCACCAGCCCGATACCGAGGGCGAGCCCCAGGGCGACGGCCAACGCCGCCTTCGCGTGGCAGCGCAGCTCTCGCCGCAGGTACGTGAAGAACATCCGGCCCTCGCCGTCGACGCCCCGTCAGCGGAGGCGTGGGGAGACTGACGGCGAAAGGGTAGGAACCGCCCGTTAGGGATGACTGAGGCCCGGATGAGACGGACATGAGAATGGGCCCGGCGCAAGCGCCGGGCCCAACGTCCTTCGGGGCGCCGATGCGTCGGCGCCGGACCGGCTAGAGCGCGCTGCCCGACTTCCAGGCGGTCCAGGACATGTTCCAGCCGTTGAGGCCGTTGTCCGGGGCGATCGTGCTGTCGTGGGAGTTCTTCACCACGACCAGATCGCCGACCTGCGAGTTGCCGTAGAACCACGCGGCATCCGTGGTCCGGTCGCCGCCGCCGCGCACATCGCTCAGCCCGATGCAGCCGTGGCTGGTGGCCGTGGAACCGAAGATCGACTTGTCCGACCAGTAGTTGCCGTGGATGAACGTGCCCGAGGTGCTCAACCGCATGGCGTGCGGCACGTCCGGGATGTCGTACTCACCACCGAAGCCGACCGTCTTGCCGTCCATCCGGGTCGTCTCGAACTTCTCCGAGATCACCATCTGCCCGTTGTACGTGGTGTGCTGCGGGCTGCCGGTGGACACCGGGATGGTCTTGATGGTCTTGCCGTCCCGGACCACCGTCATGGTCTGGGTGTTCACATCGACCGTGGAGACCTGGGAGTGGCCGACCTTGAACGTGACGGTCTTGTTCTGCACGCCGGTGAGGCCCTTGCCGCCCTGCACGTTGTCGAGCTCCAGCTTCAGGGTGACGGTGGATCCGGCCTTCCAGTAGTCCTGGGGACGGAAGTCCAGGCGCTGGTCGCCGAACCAGTGGCCGACGACCTGCTGGCCGCTGCTGGAGTTCACCTTGATGTGCGACTCGACGTCCTTCTTGTTGGTGATCGCCTTGTCGAAGTTGATGGACACCGGCATGCCCACGCCGACCGTGGAGTTGTTGTCCGGCGTGTAGTAGGCGATGAAGCTGTTGGCCTGGGAGACCGTGGTGAAGGTCGAGTTGGCGGTGGCCGGGCGGTTGCCGGAGTCCTTGGCGGCCGCCGTGATCTTGTAGGCGGTGGCCCGGGCCAGCGGGCCGTCCGGCTGCCAGCTCCTGCCGTCGGCGGAAATCTTGCCGGTCACCATCTTGCCGCCGTCGACCTCGGTCATCGACACCCTGGTCAGTGTTCCGTCGCTGACCGCGACCTTGGCGTCGTTGTTGATGCCGACGTTGGTCGCCTGGTCCTTGGGCGTGATGGTGATCTTGGCGGCGGAGGCGTCCTTGGCGGCGGCAGCGTCCGCGGCGGCCGACTTCGACTCCGCGGAGCCCGACCCCCCGCACGCGGTGAGCAGCAGCGCACCGCCGACCACCACGGAAACCGCGACCAGCCCACGACGCGCACCACGCCCGCGGCGCTGCCCAGGGGATGCACCCGTACCGCTCTGCGGCGACTTCACACGTATCTCCATCCGTCCGCACGTCTCGTACGGATGAAGACACCTATCCCCGTTAAGTCCGTTCCGCCCCACAACGGACTGTGAGGAATGACACGCTCCGGGACCACCGGACGGTCGCCCCGGAACGTCTCGCTACTCCTCGCCCATCTCTTCCTCGTACAGGTCCCACTCGTCGGAGTCCGGGTCGTACTCGGTGTGCGCGCTGCTCCATGACGCCTGCACCAGTTCGATCCCGGCAACGCCGTTGACCAGGCCGAACGGATCGACGAGATAGGCCAGCGCCTCCGCCTCGTCGCGTTGGACGGCGTCCCTGGCGTGCGCGCGCTCGTCCTCCGGCATGAACTCGTCGCCGTCGATCTGCGCCACGGCCGCCTCGGTCAGCTCATCAGGGTCGGTGATCTCCATGACCAGATCCACCTGAAGCCGGATGTAACGCGCCGGGGTCTCCTCGGCGCCGCTGCTGTCGTTCTCCGTAGTCATGCGACGGAGAGTAGGCGGCTGGACAGCGCACCGTGGTCGGACACGGCGATGCGGGCCCGGGTATCACCACGGCACTTTCCTGTGGTCGGGAAATCTCACTACCATCGGTGCCCACGGTGAAGTCACCGTATTCGCAAGGGGGTTCCATGGCCTCGCGCCGATCGCTCACCACCACCACGGCCGCCGCGGGCGGGCTCCTCGCCGCTCTGTGCTTCGTCCCCTCGGCGTCGGCGACCGTGGAACACCCGTCGCCCGCCCGGCAGGACGTCACGCATCACAAGTCCGCGCCGCGCAACGGCACCTTGGGTGAGCCCAAGGCGCCGACCGACGCGATGAACCTCGCGGACACCGGAAGCGTCAACACCACGCCGTACGTGGTGTGCGGCACGGGGTTCCTCGTTGCGGGCGCGGCACTGCTGGTCGTCTCCCGACGGCGGGGGGTTTCGCTCTCCACTGGATGAGGGGTCGCCTCCAGCGGGGTTGGGGGTTCCGCTGCGCGCGGCGCGGGGGCGTTTTCGCTGCGCGGCGCGGGGTCGCCTCCGGCGGGGTCGGGGGTTCCGCTGCGCGCGGTACGGGGTCGCCTCCGGCGGAGTCGGGGGTTCCGCTGCGCGCGGCGCGGGGGCGTTTTCGCTGCGCGGCGCGGGGTCGCCTCCGGCGGGGTGATGGGGCCGCTGCGCGCGGTGCGGGGTCGCCTCCGGCGGAGTTGGGGGTTCCGCTGCGCGCGGCGCGGGGTCGCCTCCGGCGGGGTGATGGGGCCGCTGCGCGCGGTGCGGGTGGGGTTTCTGCCGCGGGCGCGGGTGGGTTTCTTTGGGCGGTGCGGGCGGGCTGGCGACCGCCGGGCTTCTTGAGCGTGGTCGCTCACCATCGCGGCGGTGACAGAACTTCGCCACGGCGAAACACTCGCCACCACGACGTGGACGGGCTCGGGACTGCCCAGGTCCTTGAGGGTGGTTGCTCGCCATCGCGGCAGTGAACAGGTGGGTTGCGGACCGCCGGACTCTTGAGCGTGGTTGCTCGCCGTTGCGGCGGTGACGAATCGTCGCCGCCGCGAAGCACCCGCCGTCGCGGCGGAAGTTGATTCCGCCGCGACGGCAAGGGGCACCGGGGCGTACCCCGTAGGGAAGGAACCGCCGGGAGGGCGCTACGCCAGCGGGCCGGTGACCGATTCGGCGGCCTTGACCAGGCCGCCGGAGCGGACGAACGCTTCGGCGGCCGCCAGGTCGGGCGAAAGGAAGCGGTCCTCGCCGGGGCCCTGGACGCCCGCCTCGCGAGTGGCCGCGAGCACCGCACGAGAGGCGGGAGCCGCGTTCAGCCCCGTACCGGAGTGCTCGCGCAGCTCGATGGCGCGGGTGGCGGCCACCAGCTCGACGGCCAGGATCCGGGCGAGGTTGTCGATCGAGTGCCGCAACTTGCGCGCCGCGTGCCAGCCCATCGAGACATGGTCCTCCTGCATCGCCGACGACGGGATCGAGTCGGCCGAAGCGGGCGTGGCGAGCCGCTTGTTCTCGCTGACCAGTGCCGCCTGCGTGTACTGGGCGATCATCAGGCCGGAGTCCACACCGGGGTCGTCGGCGAGGAACGGCGGCAGCCCGTGCGAACGGTTCTTGTCCAGCAGCCGGTCGGTGCGCCGTTCGGCTATCGAGCCCAGGTCCGCGGCGGCGATGGCCAGGAAGTCGAGCACGTAACCCACCGGCGCGCCATGGAAGTTGCCGTTGGACTCCACGCGGCCGTCCGGCAGCACCACCGGGTTGTCGACGGCGGAGGCCAACTCCCGTTCCGCCACCAGCCGGGCGTGCGCGAGGGTGTCCCGTCCGGCACCGGCGACCTGCGGGGCGCAACGCACCGAGTACGCGTCCTGCACCCGCGGCGCCGCCGACTCCCCGGCGAAGCCGCTCTGGTGGTGCCCGGTCAGGCCGGACCCGGCCAGCACCCGGCGCATGTTCTCGGCACTGGCCGCCTGCCCGGGGTGCGGGCGGATGGCGTGCAGTTCGGGCGCCAGCACCCTGTCGGTGCCGAGCAGCGCCTCAAGCGACAGCGCGGCGGTGATGTCGGCGGAGGTGAACAGCCGGGCGAGGTCGGCGCAGGCCATCAGCAGCATGCCGAGCATGCCGTCGGTGCCGTTGAGCAGCGCCAGGCCCTCCTTCTCGCGCAGCTCCACCGGCTCGATGCCATGCTCCGCGAGCAGCTCGCCGGACGGGCGGACGACACCGTCCGGGCCCTCGGCGTTCCCCTCGCCCATCAGGGTGAGCGCACAGTGCGACAGCGGCGCCAGGTCACCGGAGCAGCCCAGTGAGCCGTACTCGTGGACGACGGGCGTGATCCCGGCGTTCAGCAGCGCCGCCAGCGTCTCGGCGACCACCGGCCGCACCCCGGTGTGCCCGGACGCCAGCGTCTTCAGCCGCAGGAACATCAGCGCCCGTACCACCTCGCGCTCCACCCGCGGGCCCATCCCCGCGGCGTGCGAGCGCACGATGGAGCGCTGCAGCTGGGCCCGCAGATCGGGGCCGATGTGCATGACGGCGAGCGCGCCGAACCCGGTGGAGACTCCGTAGACCGGATCCGGCTTGGCGGCCAGCGCGTCAACGACCGCGCGCGAGGCGGCGATTCCGGCCAGCGCTTGCTGCGACAGCTCGACCTTGGCCGCGCCTCGGGCTACGGCCAGCACGTCGTCCGCGGTTGTCCCGGACGCCCCCAAGACCACGTTGTGCATATCCATATTCATGCACCCTAAAGAGTGAATCGCTAACTGTCACGACTCGTTTTGGCGACGGCCGCGGAAACTACGCCGCTCGGCTGGCGTACGGGGCGGCGAGTCGGCCAGCTCCGCCACCGCGCGCCCGGCGACCACCGGCTTGATGGAACGTTCCGCCTTGGCGCGGTACTGGGCCGCGTCGGCGAGCCGGAACAGCCGCCGCGCGGTGCGCACCGGCCCGGCGTCGGCGTCCGTAGAGGCGATCCCGACCGCCACACCGTCGCCGAGCCCCAGCCAGCGGGCCCGCGCGCACAGCTCCTCCGCGGCCCGCTCCACATCCGCCGCGCTCGCGCCCACGGCCAGCAGACAGAACTCGTCACCGCCGAGCCGGGCGGCGAGACTGTCCGGCAGCATCGCCCCGCACATCGACAGCACCGAGCCGAACCCCACCAGCAGCCGGTCGCCGACCTCGTGGCCGAGGCTGTCGTTCACCCGTTTGAGCCCGTTGAGATCGCAGACCACCAGGCTCACCGCGATACCCAGCTCCCGGTGCCGTTCGAGCGCCTCGTTCAGCCGCCTGTCCACCGCGCGCCGATTGGCCAGGCCGGTCAGCGGATCGGTGAACGCCAGCCGCCGCACCTCCTCAAGGCGCTCGGTCTGCGCCACACCGGCCGCGATCACCGCCGCCAGCACCGTCGCGAAGTCGGCGTCGGTCCTGCCGTACCCCGGTCCGCCGGTGCGGCGGGCCACATACAGCTCGCCCCAGGCTTGCCGGTGCAGCACTATGGGCGCGACTATGCAGCAGCCCCGGCCACCGCGCCGCAGGGCGGCCACCCGCTGGTGTTCGTACGGCCCGGTGCTGGGGCCGCCGACCGTCTCCACCCAGGCGTGCGGCTCGCCGCCGTTGGCCCACTCGTGGTGCAGGTACTCCACGACCTCGGGGAAGTTGCGTACCGGGTACGTCTCGTTCGCCGGCAACGGCTCCTCGCCCGGGGCGAGGTCGCCGTCGTTGACGAGGACCCGCAGCCAGCCGGATTCGCGCTCCCACACGGAGATGGCGGCGAACGATCCGCCCAGGGCGGTGCGCGCGCGTCCTATCGACGCGCGCGCCACATCCAGCGGGGTCTGCGCGGCCGCCACCGCCCGGGCTATCCCGACGACGGCCATCAACCGCCCGTTGGCATCGGCCTTCTCGCCCATCCTCCGCCTCTTCGCTCGCGCTGGCGTCTGGGGCTTCTCGCTTCCCGTGCGCTTGGACTGGCGTGTGGTTCTGGTTGGCCAGCGTCTCGCTCGCGCTGCGTTGGGCTCTGGGCTTCCGGTGCGCTTGGGCTGGCGACTGGTTCTTGTGGCCCAGCCTTCCACGGCTTTTCGCCCCGGGCTCGTTCGCGCTTCCGTTTGGGGGGATTTTCCCACGGGGGGACAGGTCCCGGCGCCACTCGCCATCGAGGCGGCTCGCCATCGAGGCAAGAAATCTCCGCCGCGACGGCGAGCAACCACAACGCCGGGAACCGGCGGTGCCGAACCCGCCGCACCCCGACGAACATCGCGAATCCGCCGGAAGGGCCTATGCGCCCGGCCAGTTCGGCTTGCGGCGTTCGTTGAAGGCGCGTACGCCCTCCGCCCGGTCGCCGGAGAAGGCGACCGAGCGCCACGCGGCGTCCTCCACCTCAAGCCCCTCGCGCAGTCCCAGGCCCTGCCCCAGGCGCAGCGCGCGCTTGGCGGCCCGCAGACCGACCGGGGAGTTCGCGGCGATACGTTCCGCCAACGCGAGTGCGTCCTTGGCGTCCTGGCCCTCCTCGGTCAGGACGTCGACCAGGCCGATCGCGGCGGCCTCCGCAGCCCCGACCCGCCGGGCGGTGAAGATCAGCTCGGCGGCGCGGGCGGAGCCGACCCGGCGCGGGAGCAACTGCGTACCGCCGCCGCCCGGGATGACGCCGACCGACACCTCCGGAAGCCCGACCTCCGCCGTCGAGTCCGCGACGATCACATCGCAGGACAGCGCCAGTTCGAACCCACCGCCGAGCGCGTAGCCGTGCACCGCGGCGATCGTCGGCATCGGCAGCTCAAGCACGCTCGTATAGGCGGCCCGGGTGACCGGCCGCTGCCGGACCAGCTCGGCGTCGCTGAGCGCGTTGCGTTCCTTCAGATCCGCGCCCACACAGAACGCCCGCTCATGCGAGGAGGTCAGCACGACCACCCGCACGTCCTGGTCGGCGGACAGGGCCGCGCACGCCTCGGTCAGGCTGCGCGCCATCTGGGTGGAGATGGCGTTCATCGCCTTGACCCGGTCCAGCACCAGCTCAGCGACGTGTGCCCGGTGCCTGCGCACGGCCACCCATTCCCCGTACCTCTGCTCCGTCATTCCGTCCGTCCTCCCGGCCCAAGGTGTTAACGACCGTAAACCGCAAACGGAGGGATCATCGCAGGGATCGCCGCCGAGGTCACTCCCTCCGGGACAGCAGCCATGGTTCGACGACACCGAGCCCGCGTACCGGGCGCCGCCACATCGGCTGCAGTGCGAACCGGTACTTCTCGTCCGCGGAGGCATCGGCCTCGGAGACCGGCGCATCGCCCGACGCGCCCAGCGCCTCGGCGAACTCCCCGTCGACCAGGACGGCGTCCCGCGGCGCTATCGAGGTGAGCCGGCTCGCCAGGTTCACCGTCGTGCCGAACACATCGCCCATCCGGGTCGTCACCGTCCCGAAGGCCATGCCGACCCGCAGCGCGGGCATCGTCTCGTCGCCGGTCATGGTCTCGATCAGCCGCATCCCGATCTCGGCGGCGATCCCGGGGTCGTCGGCCACGAACAGCACCTCGTCGCCGAGGGTCTTGATCAGCCGTCCGCCGTGCGCGGCCACCAGGTCGGCGGAGGTGGTCTCGAACGCCTCCACCAGCTCGCCGAGTTCCTCCTCCTCCAGACGCCGGGTGAGCCGGGTGAAACCGACCAGGTCGGCGAAGCCGACCGCCAGCCGACGGCTCACCGCCTCCTCGTCGTCGGACCGGGCGATGCGGCTGGTGGCGGCGGCGAGCTGACGCCGCCACACGTAGACCAGGAACTCCTCCAGTTCCGGCAGGAGCAGTTCGACCAGCGGATACGCGACCTCGGCCCGGGTCATGCCCGGCTCCGGCGGCTCGGTGAGCCCCTCCAGGAAGGAGTCGGTCTGCCAGTCGGCGAGCCGGGCCGTGGTCTGGCCGGTGGACCGGGCGACCTGCACCGCCATCGACTCGCTGAGCAGCCCGGCCTCCACGAGTCCGGAGAGCCGCCGCAGTGCCAGCACATCCGCCTCGGTGAGCGCCTTGGCCTGGCCGATGTCGGCGAAGCCCATCGCACGCCAGAAGCGCGAGGCCAACTCCATCGAGACACCCGCACTGCGTGCCGCCTGGAAGGGCGTGTACTGGCGGTCGGCGCCCAGGATCATCTGCTCCAGACGCAGCGCCAGCGGGTTCTCGCCGTTGGGCGCCTCCTGCTCGTCAGACGGTTCCCGCTCTTCCGGCACTTCCCGCTCGTCCGGTGCTTCCCGCTCGTCCGGTGCTTCCTGCCGGTCCGCGTCTGATGGCCGGCGCTCGCCCGGCGTCTCGCCGCCGCCCGGTGTACCCGACGGCTCGAACTCGCCCGGCGTCTCGCGCCCGCCCGGTGCACCCGACGGCTCGGACTCGCCCGGCGTCTCGCGCCCGCCCGGTGCACCCGACGGCTCGAACTCGCCCGGCGTCTCGCGCCCGCCCGGTGTACCCGACGGCTCGAACTCGTCCGGCGCCCGGCGCTCGCCCGGCGATTGAGACGCGCCGGAACCGCCAGCCGCGTCGTGCGGCGAGTTCGCCGCGTTCTCCGCGGTCACCGGCCGCCCCCTGCCTGATCCCTGACCACTGCCCTTCCGATCACTGGGGTCCCGGGCCTGGACATCAGCAGCGGACGCCGCGGGCCCCGGAGAACGTCCCGTCAACAATACGGCAGTGTGCCGTAGCTCACGCTCGCGCCACCGCGTGGGGCGCCACCCTCGGCCATCACACCCACCATCGCCGATCGCCTCCCGGTCCGCTCAGCCTGCCGATCCGCCGTCCGCCGCCGGACGTACATGGACGACGTCGCCCGCGCCGACCGACTCCTCCCGCCCTTCCGCGGAGATCACCAGTCGACCGTCGGAGTCCACCGCGACCGCCTCGCCGACCAGCTCGCGCCCGCCGGGCAGTTCGGCGCGAACCGTGCGGCCGAGCGTCGCGCAGCCCGCCGCGTACGCCTCCTGCAGCCGGGACCGGTGCGGGTCGCCGTCCGCCGCCCGCCACTCCTGGTACCACTGGGCGATCGAGCGCAGCACCGCCCGCAGCAGCGGGTCGCGGTCCACGCCCGGCGCTCCGGCGAGGGCCAGCGAGGTGGCGGTGGGCACCGGCAGCTCGTCCTCGCGCAGGGTGACGTTGAGCCCTACGCCGATCACGATGCCGGTGTCGTCGGCCCGCTCGGCCAGGATCCCGGCGGCCTTTCGCTCCTCGCCGGGTGGGGTCTCCCCCGGACGGAGCTTGTCGGAGTCCTTGGGGACCTTCACCAGCAGGTCGTTGGGCCATTTCAGGGCGGTGTCGATACCCGCCGTACGGGACACGGCGGTGGCGGTGGCGACCCCGGCGAGCAGCGGCAGCCAACCCCACCGGTCCACCGGCAGCGCGGCGTTCCCGTCCGGCGTCGGCAGACCGGGTCGGAGCAGTATGGAGAAGAACAGACCGGAGCGGGCGGGTGCCGTCCAGCGGCGTTCCAGGCGGCCGCGCCCGGCGGACTGCTCCTCGGCGATCAGCACCGCGCCCTCGGCGGCGCCCGCCTTGGCCCGCGCCACCAGGTCGGTGTTGGTGGAGCCGGTGGCCGCGACCACGTCCAGCGAGGTCCACAGTCCCGAGGGGGTGAGCAGCGCGTGGCGCAACGCGGTCTCGTTGAGCGGCGGCCGCTCCAGGTCCGACCAGCGGTTAGAGGAGGTCATACCCGCAGCCTAGGGGGCGCGCCCACGGAGTGTGGCCAACGCCGCAGTGCCCACCCGGCACACGCGCCGTTACGCTACGAAACAGCGTTACCCGCCAGTCACCTGTGCCCGTACGACAGCATCGACGAGACACCGACGAGAGCAGGAGAGCCGCCTGAGATGGCCGAGCTGGAGAACGCCCCGGAAACCGGGGTAAGCAGTCATACGACCGCCGGCAAGCTGGCGGACCTGCGCCGTCGCATCGACGAAGCCACCCACGCGGGCTCCGAGCGGGCGGTGGAGAAGCAGCACGCGAAGGGCAAGCTGACCGCACGCGAACGGGTCACCATGCTGCTGGACGAGGGCTCGTTCGTGGAACTCGACGAGTTCGCCAGGCACCGTTCGACCAACTTCGGCCTGGAGAAGAACCGCCCGTACGGCGACGGCGTCGTCACCGGTTACGGCACGGTGGACGGCCGCCCGGTGGCGGTGTTCTCGCAGGACTTCACGGTCTTCGGCGGCGCCCTGGGCGAGGTGTTCGGCGAGAAGATCGTCAAGGTCATGGACTTCGCGCTGAAGACCGGCTGCCCGGTCATCGGCATCAACGACTCCGGCGGCGCCCGCATCCAGGAGGGTGTGGTCTCGCTGGGCATGTACGGCGAGATCTTCCGCCGCAACACCCATGCGTCGGGCGTGATTCCGCAGATCTCGCTGATCATGGGTCCGTGTGCGGGCGGTGCGGTGTACTCGCCCGCGATCACCGACTTCGTGGTGATGGTCGACCAGACGTCGCACATGTTCATCACCGGGCCCGACGTGATCAAGACTGTCACCGGGGAGGACGTGGGTTTCGAGGAGCTGGGCGGCGCCCGCAGCCACAGCACCAAGTCCGGCAACGCCCACCACATGGCGGGCGACGAGAAGGACGCCATCGAGTTCGTCAAGGCGCTGCTGGCCTACCTGCCGAGCAACAACCTGCAGGAGCCACCGGCGTTCGCCGAGGAGGCCGACCTCTCGGTCACCGACGCGGATCTGGAACTGGACGCCCTGATCCCGGACTCCGCCAACCAGCCCTACGACATGCACACGGTCTTCGAGCATGTCCTGGACGACGGTGAATTCCTGGAAACCCAGGCGCTGTTCGCGCCGAACATCGTCACCGGCTTCGGCCGGGTCGAAGGACACCCGGTCGGCGTGGTCGGCAACCAGCCCATGCAGTTCGCCGGTTGCCTGGACATCGACGCCTCGGAGAAGGCGGCACGGTTCGTCCGGACCTGCGACAGCTTCAACATCCCGGTGCTGACCTTCGTCGACGTACCCGGCTTCCTGCCCGGTACCGACCAGGAGTGGAACGGCATCATCCGGCGCGGCGCCAAGCTGATCTACGCATACGCCGAGGCGACCGTTCCGCTGATCACCGTGATCACGCGCAAGGCGTACGGCGGCGCGTACGACGTCATGGGCTCCAAGCACCTCGGCGCGGACCTCAACCTGGCCTGGCCCACCGCCCAGATCGCGGTGATGGGCGCCCAGGGCGCGGTGAACATCCTGCACCGCCGCAGCCTGGCGGAGGCCGCCGATCCGGAGGCGCTGCGCAAGGAACTGATCACCGAGTACGAGGACGCGCTGCTCAACCCGTACATCGCGGCCGAGCGCGGTTACGTCGACGCGGTCATCCCGCCGTCCGAGACCCGTACCCACATCGTCAAGGCACTGCGGACGCTGCGGAACAAGCGCGAGAGCCTGCCGCCCAAGAAGCACGGCAACATCCCGCTCTAAGTCCGGTACCTGGAAAGGCCATTGACATGATCAAGGTCGTACGGGGCAATCCGACCCCTGAGGAGCTGGCCGCCGCGCTGGCGGTGGTACAGGCGCGCGCGGCGGCCGTCCCGGGCGGGACGGGCGGCGCGCGCCCGCTGGACGCATGGGCCGACCCCGCGCGCAACATCCCGCTGCGCCGGGTGCCACGGCCGGGCCCGGCGGCCTGGCGCAGCACGTACTGGCCGTACTGAGGGCCGTCATGCCCATCGGGCACTGACGGTACTGACCAGATACCGGCCGCGTCTGAGTACCCGTACTCAGGCGCGGCCCGGCCTGCCGGACGCACGATCGACCCATGCTCTGGTCCGATCGCGACGAACAGCCCGAGGAGATACAGCGGGCGCAGGCGATGCTCCGACGGGCCGGATTCATGATCGCGGTCGTCCTGCCGCTGATCATGGCGATCGCGTTCTGTCGAGGTTGAGCACCGCTGCGCTCGGGGCCGGTCCCACGCACGACCGCGGTCTGACTACCCTGATGGCCATGACCGCTGCGCGTCCCCTCGTTCTCGCCTCCGCCTCCCCGGCCCGTCTTGGGCTGCTCAAGCAGGCCGGACTCGACCCCAAGATCGTGGTCAGCGGCGTCGACGAGGACGCGATCAGCGCACCGACCCCGGCCGAGCTGGCGCGCCTCCTCGCCGAGGCCAAGGCAGCCGCCGTGGCGGACGGACTGACCGGCGGCGAACTCGTCATCGGCTGCGACTCGGTACTGGACCTCGACGGCAGCCCGCTGGGCAAGCCGCGCGACGCCGCCGACGCGACGGCGCGCTGGCGGGCCATGCGCGGCCGTACCGGCGTGCTGCGTACCGGGCACTGTGTGATCGACACCGCGAGCGGCCGGCAGGCCAGCGAGACCGCCTCCACGACCGTGCGGTTCGGGACCCCGGACGACACCGAGATCGAGGCGTACGTGGCCAGCGGCGAACCGCTCTATGTGGCGGGCGCGTTCACCCTCGACGGCCGGTCGGCTCCGTTCATCGACGGCATCGACGGCGACCCGGGCAACGTCATCGGCCTGTCGCTTCCCCTGCTGCGCCGTCTGCTGGCCGAACTGGGCATCCGCATCACGGACTTGTGGGGCTAGGGGTCCCTCCGGCCTCCGGCGCGACGCCGTTGTTCGCCGCGCCGATCTCGGCGTAGAGCACCAGCGTCGCCACCACCAGGCCGAGCGTCACCATCATCGCGACGAACGCCGGCCAGCCGACCATCCCGACGACGGCCGCCCCGAGAAGGCCGTGCAGCACGGCGCAGACGACCAGCACGATACGGGCGAAGCGGCCGGGGGCACGGTCGGTTACGGCGGTACGTATCGCTATCGCGGCGCAGAACAGCAGGAACACAGCGAAGGCCGCACCGGCCGCGAAGGCCCCCGCCGACATGGCTCCGGGCGCCAGGCCGCCGAGCGACATGCTTTGACGTTTCACCGCCAACCCGAGCACGAGGTTGATGAACGCGATGACGAACGCCTCGATGATCAGCACGCCCGCCGCGACCGCCACCACCGGTCTGCGCATCCTCCCCCACCTCCCTTAGGCCGTGGGGACACCCCTCGGCCCCTCGTTACCGCCGGTATCGGCAGGGCTGACGCTACTAACGGGTAATGGCGGGGACAAGAGGTGTGCGGTAGGGGTCCTGAGGGGCTCTGCCGCCGTCATCCTTCCGAGCGCCAACACCCGGCAAACTTTCCGCCCTGGAATCGTGGAATTCCCACAAAGAATCCGGGCTACACCTGCCGCCCCGGCACTCCGTGCGAACCCCGCCACAAGGCCGGTGATCAGTGGCGAATTCCGGGCGTACCTTGGTGCGACAAGGGCTCAGGCGTCGCCCGACGATGTGGCACCACCCTGCGTGTGGGCAAGGTCACCCATAGGGGTGGCTCGGCACGACGTGTCGGCAGTCCCTAAACTCACCTTGTTTCAAGGAGGGAGCCATCGTGCGCAAGGTGCTCATCGCGAACCGCGGCGAAATCGCCGTTCGTGTCGCTCGTGCTTGCCAGGACGCCGGGATCGCCAGCGTAGCCGTCTACGCCGATCCGGACCGGGATGCGCTGCACGTGCGCACGGCCGACGAGGCCTACGCGCTCGGCGGCGACACCCCCGCCACCAGCTACCTGGACATCACCAAGGTCCTCAAGGCCGCCGCCGACTCCGGCGCCGACGCCATCCACCCCGGCTACGGCTTCCTGTCGGAAAACGCCGACTTCGCCCAAGCCGTCCTGGACGCCGGCCTGATCTGGATCGGCCCGCCCCCGCAGGCCATCCGCGACCTCGGCGACAAGGTCGCCGCCCGCCACATCGCCCAACGCGCCGGAGCCCCCCTGGTCGCCGGCACCCCCGACCCCGTCTCCGGCGCCGACGAGGTCGTGGAGTTCGCGCAGCAGCACGGCCTTCCCATCGCCATCAAGGCCGCCTTCGGCGGCGGCGGCCGCGGCCTGAAGGTCGCCCGCACCCTCGAAGAAGTCCCCGAACTCTACGAGTCCGCGGTACGCGAGGCGGTCGCCGCGTTCGGCCGCGGCGAGTGCTTCGTCGAGCGCTACCTCGACCGCCCCCGGCACGTGGAAACCCAGTGCCTGGCCGACACCCACGGCAACGTCGTGGTCGTCTCCACCCGCGACTGCTCGCTGCAGCGCCGCCACCAAAAGCTCGTCGAGGAAGCCCCCGCGCCGTTCCTGACGCCCGAGCAGAACGCCGAGCTGTACCGCGCCTCCAAGGCCATCCTGCGCGAGGCCGGCTACGTCGGCGCGGGCACCTGCGAGTTCCTCGTCGGGCAGGACGGCACGATCTCCTTCCTGGAGGTCAACACCCGCCTGCAGGTCGAGCACCCGGTCACCGAAGAGGTCACCGGCATCGACCTGGTCCGCGAGATGTTCCGCATCGCCGACGGCGAACCCCTCGGCTACGACGACCCGCCGCTGCGTGGCCACTCCTTCGAGTTCCGCATCAACGGCGAGGACCCCGGCCGTAACTTCCTGCCCGCGCCGGGCACCGTGACCGCCTTCCAGCCGCCCGCCGGACCGGGTGTGCGGCTGGACGCCGGTGTGGAGTCCGGCAGTGTGATCGGCCCGGCCTGGGACTCCCTGCTCGCCAAGCTCATCGTCACCGGCGCCACCCGCGCCCAGGCCCTGCAGCGCGCCAAGCGGGCACTGGCCGAGTTCACCGTCGAGGGCATGGCCACCGCCATCCCGTTCCACCGCGCCGTGGTCACCGACCCCGCCTTCGCCCCCGAACTGACCGGCAGCGGCGAGGCGTTCACCGTCCACACCCGCTGGATCGAAACCGAATTCGTCAACGACATCCCCGTCTTCACCGGCGCGGCCACCGAAGACGAGGAATCCGAGACCGCCCGGGAAACCGTCGTCGTCGAGGTCGGCGGCAAACGCCTGGAAGTCACCCTCCCCGCCTCCCTCGGCGTCGCCACCACCGCCGCACCCGCGGGCGCGAAGAAGGCCCCCCGCCGCAAGGCCACCAAGAAGTCCGGTCCCGCCGCCTCCGGTGACGCCCTCACCTCGCCGATGCAGGGCACCATCGTCAAGGTCGCCGTGGAAGAGGGCCAGGAAGTCAGTGAAGGCGACCTGATCGTGGTACTGGAAGCGATGAAGATGGAACAGCCCATCAACGCCCACCGCCCCGGCACCGTCAAGTCCCTCACCGCCGAAGTCGGCTCGTCGCTCTCCTCCGGCGCCGTCATCTGCGAGATCAAGGACTGAGGCAGTAGCGCGTGGGTGGGCCCCGGCCGAGATCTCGGCCGGGGCCCACACTGTTCTCGGACGAGACCGCTTCCAGCCGCGCAATGGGATTGTGGAGGCCAGGAGAGTTCAGGGGGCCGGGGCACAGGAAGGGTCGGGGCGATGGCGAAGCCGATGCGGGCGGATGCACGGCGCAACTACGAGCGGCTGGTGGCGGAGGCCAAGACCGCGTTCCTGGAGCAGGGCACCAACGCCTCGCTGGAGGACATCGCACGCCGGGCCCGGGTGGGCATCGGCACCCTCTACCGGCACTTCCCCTGCCGTATCGCGCTGATCGACGCGGTGTACCAGGAGGAGGTGGACAAGCTCGTCGCCCGCGCCGACGAACTGGCCGACGCCGAGGACCCGTTCGAGGGGCTGGCCGAATGGCTACGGGCGGTGTTGCGGCACGCCAGCACGTACCGCGGCCTGGCCGCCTCCCTGATGGAATCGGACCGCGCGCCGGGGGCAGGCGCCACGATGACCGCGTGCAAGGTCCCGATGCGCAACGCGGGCGGCGCGCTGCTGACACGGGCCCAACAGGCCGGGCTGGTACGCGAGGACACGAACATCCCCGACCTGTTGCAGCTCACTCATGTCATCGGGCTCGCGGCGGAAAAGACCCCCGACGACCCGGAAATCGCCGAGCGCCTCCTCACCCTGGCGTTGGACGGTCTGCGGTTCCACCGCGTCCCGCCGGTGGATGCCGCTCGGAACCCCAGCCGAACGGCCCCGTAACCCGGAACTACCGCCTGCGCGGGGCCAGATCGGCGACCCGGCCCGGTGCGGACTGCTCCGGCGGGAGCGGGGCACTGCGCAGTGCCGCGCCCGGCTGGCCGCCACCCGGCCGGACATGCCGCCGCGGGCCCGGTACCGGAACGTCCCTGCGGGTCCGGCCGCCACCGGTCTCACCGCCGTCGGACGGTGAGACAGAGGCAACGGTGATACGCACCCCGCAGTCGGCGAGCGCCTGCAGTTCGGTCGCCGCGCGGTCGTCGCCCATCGGCGGCTCGTCGGTGACCAGATGGGTTATGACGTCGGACGGCACGGTCTGGAACATGGTGTCGGTACCGAGCTTGCTGTGATCGGCCAGCACGACGACCTCGGCGGCCGCCTGGACCAGGGCGCGGTCCACGCTCGCGGAGAGCATGTTGGAGGTGGACAGACCGCGCTCCGCGGTGAGGCCGCTGCCGGACAGGAACGCCCGGGTCACCCGCAGCCCCTGCAGGGACTGCTCGGCCCCGCTGCCGACCAGCGCGTAGTTCGAGCCGCGCAGTGTGCCACCGGTCATGACGACTTCGACCCGGTTGGCGTGCGCCAACGCCTGTGCCACCAAGAGGGAGTTGGTCACTACTGTGAGTCCGGGAATGCGCGCGAGCCGACGGGCCAGCTCCTGCGTGGTGGTCCCGGCGCCTACGACAATGGCCTCGCCCTCTTCGACGAGACCGGCCGCGAGATCGGCGATCGCCGTCTTCTCCGCGGTCGCTAGATGGGTCTTCTGCGGAAAGCCGGATTCCCTGGTGAAGCCGCCCGGCAGCACGGCACCACCGTGCCGACGGTCGAGCAGTCCTTCTGCCTCAAGCGCCCGCACGTCCCGCCGTACGGTCACTTCGGAGGTCTGGACGACGCGGGCGAGTTCACGGAGCGAGACCGCCCCGTTCGCTCGCACCATTTCGAGGATCAACTGACGACGTTCTGCTGCGAACACGAAACTGACAGTAATGCCAACAGGCGTCTACTTTCAGCAGTTTGCACCAATTAACAGAAGTTGTTCATGTGCGCACCGTGCGAGTGCTATAGGCAGTGGGAGCGCCGGGCGTGCTACGCGCTGGTCGTCTTGCGGTTGTGCAACTGACGGGCCACCTCCGCGACCGACCCGGACAGCGACGGGTAGACGGTGAACGCGTTGGCGATCTGCTCGACCGTCAGGTTGTTGTCGACCGCGATCGAAATCGGGTGGATCAACTCGCTGGCACGTGGCGCGACCACCACGCCGCCGACCACGATGCCGGTGCCCGGACGGCAGAACAGCTTGACGAAGCCGTCCCTGATGCCCTGCATCTTCGCACGCGGGTTACGCAGCAGCGGCAGCTTCACCATCCGTGCGTCGATGATGCCGTTGTCCACGTCCGCCTGGCTGTAACCGACGGTGGCGATCTCCGGGTCGGTGAAGACGTTCGCCGACACCGTCTTCAGGTTCAGCGGAGCGACCGCGTCACCGAGGAAGTGGTACATCGCGATCCGGCCCTGCATCGCGGCCACCGACGCCAGCGCGAGCACGCCGGTGCAGTCGCCCGCGGCGTAGACGCCAGGGGCGGTGGTCCGCGAGACCTTGTCGGTCCAGATGTGTCCGGACTCCTTCAGCTTGACGCCGGCTTCCTCCAAGCCGATTTCGGCGCTGTTCGGGATCGATCCGACCGCCATCAGGCAGTGCGTGCCGCTGATCACCCGGCCGTCGGCCAGCGTCACCTCGACCCGGTCGCCGACCCGCTTGGCGGCGGCGGCCCGGGAGCGGGCCATCACGTTCATACCGCGCCGCCGGAACACGTCCTCCAGCACCGCGGCGGCGTCCGGGTCCTCACCGGGCAGCACCCGGTCACGCGAGGAGACCAAGGTCACCTTCGAGCCGAGCGCCTGGTACGCACCGGCGAACTCGGCGCCGGTGACACCGGAGCCGACCACGATGAGCTCCTCGGGCAGCTCGTCGAGGTCGTAGACCTGGGTCCAGTTCAGGATCCGCTCGCCGTCCGGCAGGGCGTCGGGGATCTCCCGCGGGTGCGCGCCGGTCGCGATGAGGACCGCGTCGGCGGTCAGCGCCTCGGTCGTACCGTCGGCGGCGGTGACGGTCACGGTGCGCGTGCCGTCCGGCGCCTGCTGCGGCTCCAGACGGCCGCGGCCACGCAGCACCCGGCCGCCGGCGCGGGTGACGGCGGCGGTGATGTCGTGCGACTGGGCGAGCGCGAGGCGCTTCACCCGGCGGTTGACCTTGCCCAGGTCGACTCCGACGACCCGGGCGGACTGTTCGAGCGCGGGCGTATCGTCCGCCACGATGATGCCGAGCTCTTCGTAGGAAGAGTCGAAGGTCGTCATGACCTCGGCTGTGGCGATCAACGTCTTCGACGGTACGCAGTCGGTGAGTACCGACGCCCCGCCCAGGCCGTCGCAGTCAACGACGGTCACCTCCGCGCCCAGTTGGGCCGCGACCAGCGCCGCCTCGTATCCGCCGGGTCCGCCACCGATGATCACGATCCGAGTCACGTGCTCCATTGTCCCGCACGCGGGCCCTTCCTCTCTCCTCGGGGCTGCCTGCGGGATGCTCCGGGCTCCCTGCGGGATGTTTCCCGGCTCTCCCTGGAGGGCGGTTCGGAGCTCCCTGCGGAGGGCTGGGGAGGGGCGGGGGCGCGCGACGCGGGGCTGATGTGCGCCGGGGGCCGGGCCTGGCGATCTTGGCGTACCGGGTGCTCAGTTCGTTCCCGTACCCTGTCGGCCATGTCGCTCTACGCCGCCTACGCCGGGAACCTCGATGCGAGGCTGATGACCCGCCGCGCGCCCCACTCGCCGCTGCGCGGCACGGGCTGGCTGGACGGCTGGCGGTTGACGTTCGGCGGGGAGCACATGGGGTGGGAGGGCGCGCTGGCGACTCTCGTCGAGGACCCCCTGCACCAGGTTTTCGTAGGTCTCTACGACATCGCGCCGGTCGACGAGGAGTCGATGGACCGGTGGGAGGGCGTGCCGCTCGGGATCTACCGCCGCACGACGATGCGGGTGCACACGCTGGACGGGGATATCGCGGCGTGGGTGTACGTGCTGAACGACTACGAGGGTGGGTTGCCGTCGGCGCGGTATCTCGGGGAGATCGCCGATGCGGCGGAGTCGGCGGGAGCGCCGCACGACTACGTCATGGAGTTGCGAAAGCGCCCCTGCTAGTTCGCTCGCGCTTGGCGGTTCCGGGTAAGGCGTTCTGCCTCCCCCCGTTTGCCGGTGCCCGCAATCTCGCCGTTACGCGGGGTGGCCTGCGGCCCGGTTGCGGTTCCGCTCGCGCTTGGCGGTTCCGGGTACGGAGATTTCCCTCCCACCCCCCGTTGCCGATGCCCGCATCTTGCCGTTGCGCGCGGCTGCCGTGGGGTCGGGGGCGGGCCGGGGTGTCTCCTCGCTCCAGCTATCACTGCACAGTTACGGTGCTTCCTGGGGTCGCTGCGGGGACACCCCGGCCCACCCCCTTCCGTCAGTTCCTGCGCTTGCAGCTGAGTGGGTGGAGATGCGGACCCGAGGGGATAGAAGGCCAAAAGAAATCGCACCCCCTGCGGATCGTGATGGCCACCGAGTCGCAGCGCGGGAAACAACGTGAGGGGTCGGGGCGGGTGGGAGAAAGAGCCAAACGCGGCGCGAGTCAAAACGTGATGAACTGCATCTACGCGCGTAGCCACACGCGCGCTACCCTCTCCGCGTGAACGCAACAGCAAATCTCTCCACCGACCCCTACGCCGCCGCAGACGCGGCGGCGTCCCGCCTGCGCGAGCTGACAGGCGCCGAAACCCATGACGTCGCGCTCGTCATGGGTTCCGGCTGGGTCCCGGCCGCCGACGCGCTCGGCGACGCCGAGCACGAGTTCCCCGTCACCGAGCTGCCCGGCTTCCCGCCGCCCGCCGTCGCCGGCCACTCCGGCAAGATCCGTTCCGTGCGGGTGGGCGAGAAGCGCGCCCTGGTGTTCCTGGGCCGTACCCACCTGTACGAGGGCCGCGGCGTGGCCCCCGTCGTGCACGGCGTGCGTACCGCGGTCGCCGCGGGGTGCAAGACCGTCGTGCTGACCAACGGCTGCGGTGGGCTGCGCCCCACCTTCAAGCCCGGCGAGGCGGTGCTGATCAGCGACCACATCAACATGACGGCGACCTCGCCGATCGTGGGCGCGAACTTCGTCGACCTCACCGACCTGTACTCGCCGCGGCTGCGCGCGCTGTGCAAGGAGGTGGACCCGACGCTGACCGAGGGCGTCTACGTCCAGCTGCCCGGCCCGCACTACGAGACCCCGGCCGAGATCGGCATGGTGCGCGCGATCGGTGGCGACCTGGTGGGTATGTCGACCACGCTGGAGGCGATCGCCGCTCGTGAGGCGGGCGCCGAGGTGCTCGGTATCTCGCTGGTGACCAACCTCGCCGCGGGTATGACGGGCGAGCCGCTCAACCACGAAGAGGTCCTGGAAGCAGGCCGCGACTCCGCCAGCCGGATGGGCAGCCTCCTCGCCCAGGTGCTCGGCCGCATCTAACTCACCCGCAAGGAGCCGCAGATGGGAATGGACACGCTGACCCGGGCTCGCGCCTGGCTGGCGGAAGACCCGGATCCGGAGACCCGCGCCGAGTTGGCGGCGCTGATCGACGCCGGTACGCCGGAGGCCGAGGTGGAGATCGCCGAGCGCTTCTCCGGAACGCTCCAGTTCGGCACCGCCGGACTGCGCGGTGAGCTCGGCGCGGGTCCGATGCGGATGAACCGCGCCGTGGTGATCCGCGCGGCGGCGGGCCTGACCGCGTACCTCAAGGCGCAGGGCCACACCAAGGGCCTGGTGGTGATCGGGTACGACGCCCGCCACAAGTCGTACGACTTCGCCCGCGACACCGCGGCCGTGGTGACCGGTGCCGGGCTGCGTGCCGCCCTGCTGCCGGGACCGCTGCCGACGCCGGTACTGGCGTTCGCCATCCGGGAGTTGGGCGCTGCCGCGGGTGTGATGGTGACCGCCAGCCACAACCCGCCGCAGGACAACGGCTACAAGGTCTACCTCGGTGACGGCTCGCAGATCGTGCCGCCCGCGGACGCGGGGATCGCCGCGGAGATCGCCGCGATCGGCGCGCTCGCCGAAGTGCCCTTGGCGGACGGCGGGTGGCAGACGCTCGACGAGTCGATCGTCGAGGCCTACCTCGACCGCGCCGCGACCGTGGTCGCCCCGGGCGGCCCGCGCGACGTCTCCGTCGTCTACACGCCGATGCACGGCGTCGGCCGGGACGTGCTGACCGCCGCCTTCGCCAGAGCCGGGTTCCCGGCTCCGGCGGTCGTGCCGCAGCAGGCGGAGCCGGATCCGGACTTCCCGACCGTGGCGTTCCCCAACCCGGAGGAGCCGGGGGCGATGGATCTGGCCTTCGCGCACGCCCGCGCCGAGGCCCCGGACATCGTTATCGCCAACGACCCGGACGCGGACCGCTGCGCGGTGGCCGTACCGGACGCCGCCGCGGCGAGCGGCTGGCGGATGCTGCGCGGTGACGAGGTGGGCGCGCTGCTCGCCGCGCACCTGGTGCGCAGGGGCGCGACCGGCACGCTGGCCGCCTCGATCGTCTCGTCCTCGCTGCTGTCGCGGATCGCGGCCGCCGCCGGACTGCCGTACGAGGACACGCTGACCGGTTTCAAGTGGATCGCCCGGGTACCCGGTCTGCGGTACGGGTACGAGGAGGCGCTCGGCTACTGCGTCGACCCCGAGGGCGTGCGCGACAAGGACGGTGTCACCGCGGCGCTGGTCGCCGCCGAGCTGGCGGCCGGGCTGAAGGCGGAGGGCCGGACCCTCACCGACCTCCTCGACGAGCTCGCCGTGGAGCACGGGCTGCACGCCACCGACCAGCTCTCGGTGCGGGTCGCCGACCTGGCGCTGATCGCCGACGCGATGGCCCGGCTGCGCGAGCAGCCGCCCGCCGAGCTGGCCGGTCTCGCCGTCACCTCGGCCGAGGACCTCAGCCAGGGCAGTGACCGGCTGCCACCCACCGATGGCCTGCGGTACCACCTGGCGGGCAACGGGACGGTCTCCTCGGCGCGGGTCATCGTGCGCCCGAGCGGCACCGAGCCGAAGCTGAAGTGCTACCTGGAAGTCGTCGTACCGGTGGACTCGCGCGATGCGCTGCCTTCCGCCCGGGGTGCGGCGGATGGGGTGCTGGAGTCGCTGAAGAAGGACCTGGCGGCCGCCGCCGGGATCTGACAGCCGCCGTACGGGGCCGGGCGACCGGCCCCGTACGCGTTTCAGCCGACGGCGAGCAGGACCGGGGTCTCAGCCGATGGCGAGCAGGACCGCGAGGGCGATCGCTCCCACGGCCGACGGCGCGATGATCTCGTAGGCCCACCGGATGGTGATCTCGCCCTTGGCGCCCTCGTTGCCCGCGTTGCGCTCGGCGAGTTCCCGCAGGTCGTCCACCGCCTGGTCGGCAGGCGCGCGCAGCGGTGCGTCGGGGCGCAGCCGCAGGGTGCGCGGGCCGCGGCCGAAGGGGTCCTCGGCGGTCGCCCGCGCGGCCTGCCGGGCCGCCCGCTTGCGGGCGCGCAGCGAGACCGGCACCGACCAGAGCTGGAACTTCCGCCCGCCCGCGAGGACTTCACTGGAGTACCCGGAGCGGACGGTCTCCACCGTCGCCCAGGGGATCGTGATGGAACGGAACGGGTTGCGTACGAGCATCCGTACGTCGCTCGCATAGACCACCGGTCGGATGGTGAAGGCGATCACCAGCGGGGCGGCGAACAGCATTGCGGCCACCGCATCCCAAGGCGCGCGGCCGCTACCGCTGACGATCGCGTCGACGGCCAGCCAGCCGCCGAGCGCGAGCAGCAGCACCCCGCTGACAATGCCCATCGGCGACCGGAAGGACCGGTCGGCATACTTCTGCTGGGGTTGCCGGGGAGCGTCGGGGCTCGTCATGCGGACGATTGTGCATGACGTTGGTCCGTTTTCCGACGGCTCCCTTCCGTGACTTTGGCCGTACGGGCTCCTTTCGGGGCTCCCATCGGCGGGGCGGGGGCGGGAGACCGTCCGGCGGGTCTCGCTTGGCCTGCCGTCGGTTCGTGACTACCGGTCCGCGGTGCCGAGGGTGCGGTCGGTTCGTGACCGCCGGTCCGGGACGCCGGACGTGCGGTCGGGCCGTGACTGCGGTTTCGTGGCGCCGGGCGTACGGTCGGTTCCTGGCCGCCGATCCACGACGCCGAGCGCGCGATCCGTACACGCCCGCCGGAGCGCGACGCTGACCGAGCGATCGGCTCGCGACCGCTGCTCCGCGCCCCCGAAGGCGGCGGTCCGTTCGCGACCTCCGCTCCGCTCTCCGAGGGCGCGGCCCCTCGCAACGGACGAGCCCGCGGGACAAGGTCACACGGACGAGCTTTCCCGGGGGGCTGGTGCGCCGCTACGCGCGTAGATATGCTCACCTGGTGACCATGCAGACCCCTGGGCCCATCACGCCCGCATACAGCCCGCAGGCCGCGGAGCGGCTGGCGTCGATGGCCGACGTCACCGCCTCCGACGCAGCGCTGCGCCGGTTCCTCCACGGGCTGCCCGGCGTCGACGCGGTCGGCCTCGAAGGCCGCGCCGCGACGCTCGGCACCCGTTCGATCAAGACCACGGCGAAGGCGTACGCCATCGACCTGGCGATCTCCATGATCGACCTGACGACCCTTGAGGGCGCCGACACCCCCGGCAAGGTCCGGGCGCTGTGCGCCAAGGGCGTCAATCCCGACCCGACCGACCGCACCACCCCGAAGGTCGCCGCGATCTGCGTCTACCCGGACATGGTGGAGACCGCCAAGGACGCGCTCGCCGGTTCCGGGATCCACGTGGCCTCGGTCGCCACCGCCTTCCCGGCCGGGCGCGCCGCGCTGCCGGTGAAGCTGGCCGACACCGCCGACGCGGTGGCCGCGGGCGCGGACGAGATCGACATGGTCATCGACCGTGGCGCCTTCCTCTCCGGCCGCTACATGCGGGTCTTCGAGGAGATCAAGGCGGTCAAGGCGGCCTGCGCCCGTCCCGACGGCAGCGCCGCGCACCTCAAGGTGATCTTCGAGAACGGCGAGCTGTCGACGTACGACAACATCCGCCGGGCCTCCTGGCTGGCGATGCTCGCGGGCGCGGACTTCATCAAGACCTCCACCGGCAAGGTCGCGGTCAACGCCACCCCGCCGAACACGCTGCTGATGCTGGAGGCGGTACGGGACTTCCGCGCCGCCACCGGGGTGCAGGTCGGCGTGAAGCCCGCGGGCGGCATCCGCACCACCAAGGACGCCATCAAGTACCTGGTGATGGTGAACGAGACCCTGGGCGAGGAGTGGCTGACCCCGGACTGGTTCCGCTTCGGTGCCTCCAGCCTGCTGAACGACTTGCTGATGCAGCGTCAGAAGCTGAGCACCGGCCGGTACTCCGGTCCCGACTACGTGACGGTGGACTGAGCGGACATGACTATGGCTTTCGAATACGCACCGGCTCCCGAGTCCCGGGCGATCGTCGACATCGCACCCTCCTACGGGCTGTTCATCGACGGGGAGTTCCGACCGGCGGAGGACGGCAAGGTCTTCAAGACCGTCTCCCCGTCGAGCGAGGAGGTCCTGTCCGAGGTCGCACAGGCCGGTCAGTCGGATGTGGACGCGGCGGTCAGGGCCGCTCGCAAGGCGTTCGAGAAGTGGTCGGCGCTGCCCGGCTCCGAGCGCGCCAAGTACCTGTTCCGCATCGCCCGGATCATCCAGGAGCGCTCCCGCGAGCTGGCCGTGCTGGAGTCGCTGGACAACGGCAAGCCGATCCGCGAGTCCCGGGACGCCGACCTGCCGCTGGTCGCTGCGCACTTCTTCTACTACGCGGGCTGGGCCGACAAGCTCTCGCACGCCGGTTTCGGCCAGGATCCGCGTCCGCTGGGCGTGGCCGGGCAGGTCATTCCGTGGAACTTCCCGCTGCTGATGCTGGCGTGGAAGATCGCTCCGGCGCTGGCCTGCGGCAACACCGTGGTACTCAAGCCCGCCGAGACCACTCCGCTGTCGGCGCTGTTCTTCGCGGACATCTGCCGCCAGGCCGGGCTGCCGAAGGGTGTCGTCAACATCCTTACCGGCGACGGGTCCACGGGCGCCGCGCTGGTGGCCCACCCGGACGTCAACAAGGTGGCGTTCACCGGCTCGACCGAGGTCGGCAAGGCGATCGCCCGTACCGTCGCCGGTACGGACAAGAAGCTGACGCTCGAACTCGGCGGCAAGGCCGCGAACATCGTCTTCGACGACGCGCCGATCGACCAGGCGGTCGAGGGCATCGTCAACGGCATCTTCTTCAACCAGGGGCATGTCTGCTGCGCCGGATCCCGGCTGTTGGTGCAGGAGTCCGTTCAGGACGAGCTGCTGGACGCGCTCAAGCGGCGGATGTCGACGCTGCGCGTCGGTGACCCGCTGGACAAGAACACCGACATCGGCGCGATCAACTCCGCCGAGCAGCTGGCCCGCATCAAGTCCCTGGCGGACAGCGGCGAGGCCGAGGGCGCGGAACGCTGGGCGCCGTCCTGTGAACTTCCGTCCAGCGGCTACTGGTTCGCGCCGACGCTGTTCACCGGTGTCACCCAGGCGCACCGGATCGCCCGCGAGGAGATCTTCGGCCCGGTGCTGTCGGTGCTGACCTTCCGCACCCCGGCGGAAGCCGTGGAGAAGGCCAACAACACGCAGTACGGCCTGTCGGCGGGCATCTGGACCGAGAAGGGCTCGCGCATCCTGTGGATGGCCGACAAGCTCCGCGCGGGCGTGGTGTGGGCCAACACGTTCAACAAGTTCGACCCGACCTCGCCGTTCGGCGGCTACAAGGAGTCGGGCTTCGGTCGCGAGGGCGGCCGTCACGGTCTGGAGGCGTACCTCAATGTCTGATGCACGGCTGAGCGTCTTCAAGACCTACAAGCTGTTCGTCGGGGGCAAGTTCCCCCGGTCCGAGAGCGGACGGGTGTACGAGGTGGCCGACTCCAAGGGCAACTGGCTGGCGAACGCGCCGCTGGCGTCCCGCAAGGACGCGCGTGACGCGGTGGTGGCCGCCCGTAAGGCGTTCGGCGGCTGGGCGGGGGCGACCGCGTACAACCGCGGTCAGATCCTGTACCGGATCGCCGAGATGCTGGAGGGCCGCCGCGAGCAGTTCGTCCGCGAGGTGGCCGAGGCCGAGGGGCTGTCCAAGTCCAAGGCGGCGGCCGTGGTGGACGCGGCGATCGACCGCTGGGTCTGGTACGCGGGCTGGACCGACAAGATCGGCCAGATCGCGGGCGCCGCGAACCCGGTCGCCGGGCCGTACTTCAATCTGTCGACCACCGAGCCGACCGGTGTGGTGGCGGTGCTGGCCCCGCAGGACTCCTCGTTCCTCGGGCTGGTCTCGGTGCTGGCGCCGGTGATCGCGACCGGTAACACGGCCGTGGTGGTGACCTCCGAGAAGTCCCCGCTGCCCGCGCTGTCGCTGGGCGAGGTGCTGGCCACCTCGGATCTGCCCGGTGGCGTGGTCAACGTGCTGTCCGGCAAGGCGGCCGAGATCGGCCCGCACCTGGCGGCGCACAGCGATGTCAACGCGATCGATCTGACCGGCGCGGACGCCGAGTTGGCCACCGCGTTGGAGACGGCCGCGGCCGACAACCTCAAGCGGGTGCTGCGGCCGCGCGACGAGGACTGGTCGGCCGACCCCGGCACGGACCGGTTGCTGACGTTCCTGGAGACCAAGACCGTCTGGCATCCGATCGGGGTGTGACCGTCGTGATCCTGCCGGTGGGTTGGCCGTTCGCGGTCAGCCTCCCGGCAGGATTTTGGTGAGCTGGCCGACCAGCGGGAGCTGGGACAGCGAGTCGCCATCGGACAGCGGCTTGGTCAGCGGCCTGGTGGTGATCGGCTTGAAGTCGGCGATCCGGGTGCCCACCGTGTTGGTCAGCGGGTCGACGGTGGTCTTCGCCAGCGGATACAGCTGGAGGTGCTTGATCGGGGCCACCCCGCTGTCCAGGCCCTGCAGCGTGCCGCCCACCACGTCGCCGCTGCTCGGGAGGTGCAGCTCACTGCGGGCCGAAGCGGCCCCCGCGCCGGCCGCCAGCGCCGCTCCGGCGGTGGACAGGGCGACCGCGGTGCGGAGCAGTGCGCGGCCGGCTGGGATACGGAACGACATGGCGACCTACCTGACTTACCCGACATCAACGGCATCAACGAACAAACCTGTAAACACACAGCGTAGTTGATCGAGTGCGCACGGTCCACCAGCGCCGCATCGCGTCGTATGCCTCACACTGGTGTCCCGTGACTGCCGCTGACCCTGCCCACCCCGCTGCCCTCGTCGTCCTGCTGACCGGACCGTCCGGCTCGGGGAAGAGTTCACTCGCCGCCCGCGCGGCGCTTCCGGTGCTTAACCTCGACGACTTCTACAAGGAAGGCGACGACCCCACGCTGCCCGCTCTCCCGGGCGGCGGTGGCACGGACTGGGACTCACCGCGGTCCTGGGACGCGGACGCCGCCGTCGCCGCGATCGAGGCGGCGGCGCACGGCGGTACGGCGGTGGTCCCCCGCTACTCCATCGCCACCAGTTCGATCACCGGCATGACCGAGTTCACGCTGGGCGGCGCTCCCGTCTTCGTCGCCGAGGGGATCTTCGCCGCCGACATCGCGGACCGCTGCCGCGCGGCCGGGCTGCTGGCCGACGCGGTGTGCCTGCGCGGCCGACCGGCGGTCACCGCGTGGCGGCGGCTGCGGCGTGATCTGCGGGAGGGCCGCAAGTCCATGCCGTATCTGCTCCGCAGAGGTTGGCGGTTGATGCGCGCCGAACGCGGCATCGTCGCCCGGCAGGCCGCGTTGGGCGCGACGCCGTGCGGGCACGCCGAGGCGCTGGACCGGATACGGACCGCTGCCGCCAGGGTGGTTCCGGTACCGGTGCACGGCTGAGGGGGAGTTCGAGGGCGAGCCCCCGAAACCCCCGACGGCAGTACGAAGGGACGGGCACGCACGGCCCCCCCGGACGTGCGTGTCCGCCCCTTCATCCCCCATTCCCCCGGTTTACCCCGTTTTCCCCCGGGGAAAGCCTTGCCGGGCCGTTCTACGCGACCAGTTCGTCGAAGGCCTCAGCCTCGTCGCGGCCCTGGGCCAGCACCTCGTCATCGCGCAGGCGGCGCAGCGAGCGCCAGATGCTGCTCTTGACGGTGCCGACGCTGATACCGAGGATGTCGGCGATCTCCGGGTCGGTGCGCCCCTCGTAGTAGCGCAGCACCAGCATCGTGCGCTGGGTCTCCGGCAGCTTGGCGAGCGCCTGCCACAGCACGGCGCGCAGTTCGGTGCCGCGCATCGCGTCGGACTCACCGACGGTCTCGGGGAGTTCCTCGGTCGGGTACTCGTTGAGCTTGCGGCGGCGCCAGGCGCTGATGTGCAGGTTGGTCATGGTGCGGCGCAGGTAGCCGCCGACGGCCGCCTTGTCGCTGATCCGGTCCCAGGCGCGGTAGGTGGAGAACAGCGCGCTCTGCAGCAGGTCCTCCGCCTCGTGCCGGTCACCGGTCAGGTGGTACGCGGTCGCGTACAGGGAGGCGCGGCGCTCGGCGACGTAGGCGGTGAAGTCCGCCTCGCTGGACGCCTTCCGCGCGGTCGCGGCCTCCCCGTACGCGGTGGCGGCAACCCCCGCGGCCCCGCCGTCGATCGCGCTCAGGTACGGCGCCCGATGGCGCACTGTCGCCGAGCCGACCGTGTTGCGTCCGGTGCCGCGTGCGCACCCCCGCCCGCTCGGGGCACCGGACGGTCCTTCGTTCCACTGTGCGGTGTGCGGACGCTGCCGCACGATCGCGGCGGAGGTGTTGGTGTGCATAGCGCTCATCTCGTGCCCCCGTGAGTGGAACCGGTCTGGTGTGGAATTCGTGGTACTTCCCAGCGGGGCTTCCCGCTGTTGTTCCACAACTCTGGCGGACCACTTTCATGAGGCTGTCCGTCAAGTGTCACAGGCTCGTCACAGGGCCGCGCGTCCGCCTCTACATTCGGGGGTGCACGCGATGGCACCCGCCGGTGCGCCACAATGGCCTGCGTGCCCTTCCTGTTGCTTATCGAGGACGACGACGCCATCCGTACGGGCCTCGAACTGGCCCTATCCCGGCAGGGCCACCGTGTGGTGGCCGCCGCGACCGGCGAGGAAGGTCTGGAACGGCTGCGTGAGCAGCGTCCCGACCTGATCGTGCTGGACGTGATGCTGCCGGGCATCGACGGGTTCGAGGTGTGCCGTCGGATCCGCCGCACCGACCAGTTGCCGATCATCCTGCTCACCGCGCGCAGTGACGACATCGACGTGGTGGTCGGCCTGGAGTCGGGCGCCGACGACTATGTGGTCAAACCGATCCAGCCGCGGGTGCTGGACGCGCGGATCCGCGCGGTGCTGCGGCGCGGCGAGCGGGACAGCACCGATTCGGCGGCATTCGGCTCGATCGTGATCGACCGGTCCGCGATGACGGTGACCAAGGCCGGTGAGGATCTCCAGCTGACCCCGACCGAGTTGCGGCTACTGCTTGAGCTGAGCCGCCGCCCCGGACAGGCGCTGTCCCGGCAGCAGTTGCTGCGACTGGTGTGGGAGCACGACTACCTGGGCGACTCCCGGTTGGTGGACGCGTGTGTCCAGCGGCTGCGCGCCAAGGTCGAGGACGTCCCGTCGTCCCCGAAGCTGATCCGTACGGTGCGTGGCGTCGGCTACCGGTTGGACCCGCCGCAGTGACGGTGATGTTCGTGACCGCGATAGCGAGGCCATGGTGAGGTTCAGGGCCGCCCTGTCGCGGCTGAGGTTCGGCAGCCTGAGGCTGCGGCTGGTCGCGGTGTTCGCGGCGGTCGCGCTGACCGCCGCCGTCTCCGTCTCCGGTATCGCGTACTGGCTGAACCGCGACGCGGTGCTCACCCGTGCACAGAACGCGGCGCTCAACGACTTCCGCGCCTCGATGACCCGCAACATCGGTTCGCTGCCGGTGAATCCGCCGTGCGACGAGTTGCAGGAGGCCGCCAACCGCATGGCCAGCAGCACCCAGAACTACCAGGTGCTGCTGATCGCCAAGGACGGGGACGGCAACCAGTGCGCGGCCACCTCCGACCGGGACGTCTTCACCCTCGACCAGGTGCCGGCCGCGCTGCAGAAGGCGGTGCAGAACCCCCGGCCGATCAAGGACGGCAACCAGGCCGCGTACCACCTGTACTGGCAGCGGACCGCGCCCGGCGGGCGTCCGTTCCTGGTCGGTGGCGCGAAGATGATGAGCAACGGCCCGACCGGCTACATGTACAAGTCGCTGGACGCGGAGCGTTCCGACCTCAACTCGCTGGCCTGGTCGCTGGGCATCGCCACCGCGCTGGCCCTGATCGGCGCCGCGCTGCTGGCCCAGGCGGCGGCCTCCACGGTGCTGCGGCCGGTACAACGGCTCGGGGACGCGGCGCGCAGACTGGGCGAGGGGCGCCTGGACACCCGGCTGCGGATCTCGGGCACCGATGAACTCGCCGATCTGTCACGGACGTTCAACAGCGCGGCGGAGGCGTTGCAGCGCCAGGTGGAGGAGTTGAGCGGCCGGGAGGAGGCGTCCCGCAGGTTCGTCGCGGACATGTCGCACGAACTGCGCACCCCGCTGACCGCGATCACCGCGGTGACCGAGGTGCTGGAGGAGGAGGCGGACGCCCTCGACCCGATGATCGAACCGGCGGTTCGGCTGGTCGTCACCGAGACCCGGCGGCTCGGCGATCTGGTGGAGAACCTGATGGAGGTGACCCGGTTCGACGCGGGCACCGCGAAGCTGCGGGCCGACGAGGTGGACGTCGCCGACATGGTGACCGCCTGCATCGACACCCGGGCCTGGCTGGACGCGGTGGAACTGGACGCGCCGCGCGGCATCCTGGTCCGTCTGGACCCGCGGCGGCTGGACGTCATCCTGGCCAACCTGATCGGCAACGCCCTCAAGCACGGCGGCTCACCGGTGCGGGTGACCGTGCGGACCGAAGACGCGACGTTGGTCGTCGAGGTGGCGGACAACGGGCCGGGCATTCCGGAGGACGTCCTGCCGCATGTCTTCGACCGGTTCTACAAGGCGGATGCCTCGCGGGCGCGTTCGGAGGGCAGCGGTCTCGGCCTGTCCATCGCCATGGAGAACGCGCACATCCACGGCGGCACGATCACCGCGGCCAACCGGCCGGAGGGCGGCGCCGTGTTCACCCTGCGGCTGCCGATCCCGCCCGCCGAACACCATGAGTCCGGCGACCCGAGTGATCATGGGGAGCCCAACGAGCCCGAGGAGGGGCGGAGTTGACGTCGCCAAGGCGACTGGGCGCGGGGCTGGCACTGCTGGCGCTGCTGCTCGGTACGGCGGGGTGCGGGATCCGCGCCACTTCGGTGCCGGTCGACGCGGGCGCCGCGCCGACCAGGGTGTCCTGCGACCAGCCGAGGACCGGGGCGTCGGCCAAGGCGCCGGGCATGGTGGTCGCGGATGTCTATCTGGTGTGCAGCCAGCGGGTCTCGCCGGTACGGCGGATGGTTCCGGACCGGCATCAGGACCGGCTCGGCACCGCCCGCATGCTGCTGGCCGAGTTGCAGCGCAAGCCCGACCAGGCCGAGGAGCGGGGCGGCTTCGCCTCCGAGGTGCCGGGCGGGCTGACCGTCACGGCTCCGTTCCCGGGCGATCCGCCGGAGACGCTGCGGCTGAACCAGGACCCCGATGACCTGCCGTCGTACGCGGTCGGCCAGTTGGTGTGCACCGTCGCGGGGACGGTGGCGGGCGCCGCCGACCGGTCGGTGGTGCTCGGCGGCCCGGACAAGAACATGGCGCCGCTGCGCTACCGCTGCGACGACGGGCTGCGCACCCGCCCCGAGGCCGGGTCGACCGAGGGCACCAAGGTCTCCTGACGGCCCGCGGGCCGCGCCGTGACATGACGTAGGTCTCGTCCGGCGGCGCCCAGGAACCACCGCACGGTACCGGGCGTCATTCCCGGCGTGCAGCGAGATGAGCGGCAGCAGCCGACCCTGACCGGGGCGCGACCCGTGGGCGTGGTGCTCACCGCGCTGTATCTGGCGGCTGTCTGCTGGTTCACCCTGCGGCCGCTCTCCGCGACCTGGATGGCGGCGGGCAACTTCACTCCGCTGCACACCATCCGAGCCGATCTGGCGCTCGGACCGGCGGCGGCGGCGCGGAACATCGGGGGCGGTCTGCTGCTGCTCGCGCCGCTGGGCGTGCTGTTGCCGCTGGCCGGTGGGCGGTTGGACGTGCCGCCGGTGGTCTCCTTCGCCCGTACCGTCTTCACCGGTCTGATGCTCTCGTTCTGCTTCGAGGCGGGACGGACCGGGATGGCGGGCCAGGTACTGGACGTGGACGCGCTGCTGCTGAACACCACCGGGGTGGCGCTGGCGCATCTGCTGGTGGTGCCCGCGGCGCGGGCGGCACTGCGGCGGCGCCGCGGAAGCCGTCGCCGCGGTCACCAGCCGGACCGGGAGCCGCAGAGCAGGACACCGATGATGTCCGGAGTGGGCGCGGCCCGGTAACCGGCTTCCCACCCGACGTCCCACGGGCAACCGGCCCCGGGCAGGCGAACGGGCCGTGTCCCGGGGGGAAGAACACGGCCCGCTCTGGTGCGACGCCCGAAGAGGAGGGGCGTCAGTGGCCGGCGGCACCCAGCGCGCCGGTCACCGAGCTGATCGGCAGTCCACCGAGCAGACCGTTACCGTTCGGGCTGGCCAGGGACTTCAGGGTGTCCTGGGCCGTCTGCGCGGCGGTCCCCGCGCCGGGCAGCAGATTGGCGGTCTGCTGGACCGGGAGCTTGCCGGTGAGGCCGTCGACCGCGGTGGCCGGGTTGGCGACCGGCAGCGCCGCCGGGGCGGCGGTCTCCGCGGCGTTCGCGGAGCCCGCGGCGGCGGCGAAGGCCACGCCGAGCGCTGCGGCACCGAGCGTCCTGATGGTTCCGTTCTTCATCGCAATACATCCTCTGGTGGCTTGTGGCGGCCCGCGATGACACACCGGCCGTTACCGCGGAATTCCAGAACCTGGCAGTATCCGGCGGTCGGTTGCCCGGCGCCGAGCCATCGACGACAACGGCAGTGACCACGCCAGGTAATGAGGCGATCACCGTTCGCAGCACGCTAGTGACACGCCGTCGCCGGTGCAAACAGGCCGCCGGGGCCGCGCGCGCCACCGTGACCGCACGACCCCCTGCGCGTTCCCGCGCCCGCCCGTCAGTCCCGCTCGGCGGCAGAACCGCTGGCCACACCGGGTTGTCCGGTCGCCGGACGGAACAGCCATTCGGCCTTCAGTTCGGCGTAGCCGGGCTTGATCACATCATTGATCATGGCCAGACGTTCATCGAAAGGAATGAACGCGGACTTCATCGCATTGACGGTGAACCACAGCAGATCGTCGAGCGTGTAGCCGAACGCGTCCACCAGGTAGCCGAACTCCTGGCTGAGGGTCGTACCGCTCATCAACCGGTTGTCGGTGTTGACGGTCACCCGGAAGTGCAGCCGCCGCAGCAGGCCGATGGGGTGCTCGTGGTAGCTGTCGGCCGCACCGGTCTGCAGGTTGGAGGTCGGGCACATCTCCAGCGGGATCCGCTTGTCCCGTACGTACGAGGCCAGTCGGCCCAGCTTGACCGAACCGTCCTGGGAGACGTGGATGTCGTCGATCAGCCGCACGCCGTGGCCCAGCCGGTCGGCGCCGCACCACTGGATCGCCTGCCAGATCGACGGCAGGCCGAAGGCCTCACCGGCGTGGATGGTGAAGTGGTTGTTCTCGCGCTTGAGGTACTCGAAGGCGTCGAGGTGGCGGGTGGGCGGGAAGCCCGCCTCGGCGCCCGCGATGTCGAAGCCGACGACGCCGAGGTCGCGGTAGCGGTTGGCGAGTTCGGCGATCTCCTGCGAGCGTGCGGCGTGCCGCATGGCGGTCAGCAGCGCGCCGACGCGGATCCGGTGCCCGGCCGCGAGCGCCCGGCGCTCGCCCTCCCGGAAGCCCTCGTTGACCGCCTCGACGACCTCTTCGAGGGTGAGTCCGGCCTCCAGGTGCTGCTCGGGGGCGTAGCGGATCTCCGCGTAGACGACCCCGTCGGCGGCCAGGTCCTCGGCGCACTCGGCGGCCACCCGGTAGAGCGCGTCGCGGGTCTGCATCACCGCGCAGGTGTGGGTGAAGGTCTCCAGATAGCGCACCAGACCCGCGCCGCCCTCCTTGGCCGGGGCGTCGGCGGCGTCCCGGAACCAGGCGGCGAGGCGCTTGGGGTCGGTCTCGGGCAGGTTGTCGTATCCGACGGCCTGGGCGAGCTCGATGATGGTCTCGGGACGCAGACCACCGTCGAGGTGGTCGTGGAGCAGCACCTTGGGTGCCCGGCGGATCCGGTCCGGCGTCGCGGAGGCGGCGTCTCCGAGGGTGTGCTCCAGCTGATTCGTGAGCTGGCTTGTCTTCTCCATTGGCCGATGCTAGCCCCTACGCGCGTAGAAAGCCGAGTGAAGCCATTCCGATACCGAAGATTGACCTACCGGCCAGGTGGAGCACACCGCCGCGTCTGCCAAGGTTTTGCCATGGCTTCGCACTCGCTCGGGGGTCCGGGGGTCACCCCCCGGAAAGGCATCGCGCCCCTGCGGGGGGCTCGGCTCGGCAGGGCGGTGGGCGCCGTCGCCGGGACCGCCGTGCGCGCCGCGGTGCTCGTACTGCCCGCCGGCCGCGCGGTCAGCACCCGCCGCGGTTCCGCGCTGTCGGCCGCCTCGGCCTGGCCGCTGGCCCGCGCCCTGGTGCGCGCCGGACGGCCCGAGGGCCTGGTCGCACATGTGGTGCACTACCGCTTCCAGGGGTGGAACGGCAATCACGCGCACCTCGCCGAGGACGCCGCATGGGCGGCGGAGGAGATCGTCCGGCGGTACGGGGACGTACCGCTGTGCCTGGTCGGCATCAACATGGGCGCCCGCGCCGCACTGCGGGCGGGCGGCCATCCGGCCGTCAACTCCGTGGCGGCCCTCGCCCCCTGGCTGCCGGAGGGAGAGGAACCCGATCCGGTGAAACACCTCGCGGGCCGCCATGTGCTGATGGTGCACGGCACCAACGACGTCAGGTCCGACCCCGAGTTGTCCTATCGGCTGGCCGAACGGGTCAAGAAGGTCAACCCGAACGTCTGCCGCTTCGAGGTCCACTCCGACGGCCACTCGCTCCACCAGCACCGCCCCGAGGTCATGGCCCTCACCGCCGACTTCACCCTCGGCACGCTGTGCGGGAGCGCGCTGGCCCGCCCGGTGGTCGACGCGCTGGCGGCTCCGCCGCCGCTGGGTTTGAGGATGCCGCTGGCGGCGGGGTTCGGGAGGCACCCTCGCACGAAGGTATGAAAATGCGGGCGACGCGTCCGGCGCCCATGTGGGCCGCGCTACGGTGAAGTCGTCCGACTCCGAGGAGAGGCCATGTCCGCCCAGCACACCCCGCCCGAGGGGCCGCTCATCGCCATGCCAGCCCTGACGCCGACAGCCCTGCGGCGGGCGGTGTCACAGATCATCCCCGCTGATCTGCCCAGGTTCAACGAGCACTTGGCGGAAGCCGCGGAGAACGCCGCCGCCCAAAGCAGCATCGCGCCACTACGCACGTTCCTCCTCTACTGGGGTATGACCATCGCGATCCAGCGCCATCCAGCGCGTGCCGCGCGGCTGCGCGAGATGGAGGATGCGGCGCAGTCCGCACCCACCTTCGACGCCGCACGCCCTGCCTTGGCTGAAATCCGAGCCATCATGGATACCGCGGAACGTGAGGTGAACACCACCCGGTGAGCGACGCGTGGTCCTGGGCCTATGACCCGGATGCCGAACACGTTGTGGGCGGGCTGCCCGAGGAGGTGGTGGCCGAGGTAGAGCGAATGGCGCAGCAACTGGCCGACCTGGGGCGGGATGCGCTGGACGTGGGTAGGGGGCCGAGACCAGGCAGCTTGCGGCTGCTTGAATTTTTCGGAGGGTTCGGTCTCTTAGCCTTTCTTCCGCTTGAGCGGTCAGAAGTCATCGTGATCACCAGCGTCACCTGGGCCGGTTGAGCGCCCGACGCACCCACTACGCCAACAACCGCCCCCGCCGCCCCAACAGGAACCGTTTGAACGCCGCGACCGGAGCCGTGTCGGGGTGGCCGTCCAGCCAGGCGACGCCGATCTCGCGGACGGCACGGGGGCCGGAGACCGTCAACTCCGCCACGCCGGGGCGCGGTACGGGCGGGGGTGGCAGCAGGGCCACCCCCAGCCCCGCGGCGACCAGGCCGCGCAGGGTCTCCGCCTCCTCGCCCTCGAAGGCGACCTTCGGAGTGAACCCGGCCTCCGCGCACAGGCGGTCGGTGATCCGGCGCAGCCCGTATCCCGGCTCCAGGGTGACGAACCATTCGTCGGCGGTCTCCGCCAGCCGTACCCGCCTGCGGGCCGCGAGCCGGTGCCCCTCGGGGACGACCAGGCGCAGCCGCTGTTCGTCGAGGCGGCGCACCACCAGATCGGGCGCGTCGGGCAGCGGCGCGGTCAGGCACAGGTCCAACTCCCCAGCGCGCAGCTTCTCCAACATCGCCTCGCCGTAGTTCTGTACGAGCTGGAAGCGCACGCCCGGGTGGTCGGCGCGGAACTCCCGCAGCAGCCCCGGTACCGTCTCGGGGCCGAGGGTGTGCAGGAAGCCGAAGGCGACCCGCCCGGTCGCCGGATCGGCGTCGGCGCGTACGGTCTCCGCGGCCCGTTCCACCCCGTCGAGAGCGCGTTCCACCGAGCCGAGGAAGACGCGCCCCGCCGGGGTCAGCGAGACCGTACGGCCGTGCCGGGCGAAGAGGGTGACGCCGAGGTCGTCCTCAAGCCGGACCATGGCGCGGCTGAGGCTGGACTGCGGCACGCCGAGTTCCTGGGCGGCGCGGGTCACGTGCTCATGGCGGGCGACGGCGGCGAACTGGGCGAGGCGCGGCGCGAGCACCGCGGCCCAGCTCCCGGTACTGCCGCCGCGTTGACGGATGTTTATCGCCTCAATGTCGTTTTCTTTGCGATGGGATGAAGCACCCCTCGTTGACCTGCGGTCATGCTGCATGGGAACGATTATTGCGATTCCATGCATTGGACGCATCAATATGCCGGTCGTACTTTCGAGGTATGCCCGATGTCGATACCCCGGCGTCCGCTCGTACCACGACCACGGACGCCGCCGCGGAATCCAAGCTCCTGCCCGGCAGCGCCGCCTACCGCCGCGCGATCCTGGCGTTGTTCGCCGCCGGAACGGCCACCTTCCTCCTGCTGTACTCGACCCAGGGGCTGCTGCCCGCGATCTCCGACGACCTCCGGGTGAGCCCGGCCCAGGCCAGCTTGACGGTGGCGATGACGACGGCCGGGCTGGCCATCGCGCTGATCCCGGTCAGCACGCTGTCCGAGAAGTACGGCCGTACGCCGGTCATGGCGGCCGCGGTGGTCAGCGCCGCGGTGATCGGCCTGGCGGTGCCCTTCTCGCCCGACCTCACCGTGCTGGTGGTGCTGCGCACCCTCCAGGGCGTCGCGCTCGCCGGGCTTCCGGCCACCGCCATGGCGTATCTGGCCGAGGAGGTCTCCAAGAAGGCGATCGCCTCCGCGATCGGCCTGTACGTCGCGGGCAACAGCCTGGGCGGCATGGCCTCGCGGGTGATCGCCGGTTTCGTCGCCCAGTTCGCGGGCTGGCGGGTGGCGCTCGGTGTGCTGGGCGTGCTGTCACTGGGCTGCGCGGTCGCGTTCATCCTGCTCGCCCCGAAGGCCCGGCACTTCACCCCGTCGCCGATCAGCCCGCGCGCGCTGCTGCGCACTCTCACCGGGCACCTGCGCAATCCGCTGCTGGTCCGCCTCTATCTGCTCGGCCTGCTGTTCATGGCGGTGTTCGGCTCGGTCTACACGGTGCTGGGCTACCGCCTGACGGCGGCGCCGTTCAACCTGCCGGAGGGCCTGGTCGGTTCGATCTTCCTGGTGTACCTGGTGGGTACGGCGAGCTCGGCCGCGGCGGGCAAGCTTGTGGCCCGGCTGGGGCGGCGGGGTGCGCTGTACTTCGGGATCGGCGCCGTGGCGGTGGGGCTGCTGCTGAGCCTGGCGGACTCGATCGCCGCTGTGCTGGCCGGACTCGTACTGATCACCGCGGGCTTCTTCACGGGCCACTCGGTCGCCTCCGGCGCGGTCTCGCACACCGCCACCTCGGGCCGCGCCCAGGCCAGCGCCCTGTACCTGACGGCCTACTACATCGGCAACAGCGTGGGCGGCACGGTCGGCGCCGCGGCCTACCACGACGGCGGCTGGCCCGCGGCGACGGTGGTGGGGCTGGCCGCGATGGTCGCGGCTGCGGGCGTCACGCTGTACGGGACGCGGGCGGCCCGGCGGGCGACGGCGGTCGGTTAGGCGCCGGGGAAGACGCTGGTGTCGATGGTGAGGTCGAAGGGGGCGGGGAGGTGGAGTTCCTCGCCGTACTTCACCGCCGCGAGGACGCGGTACATGCCGTTCCTGGGCTCGCCATAGAGAGTTGCTGTCGGTGCTCCGGAGTGCCACGGATCCAGCAGCAAGTAGAACGGCACTTCTGCCATCGCATAGCCGCGCAGCTTCTCAACCCGGTCGTGATTGGCATTTCTGCCTGAAGTGATCTCGACGACCAACTGGGCTTCATCCAAAGGAACGTAGTTTGCGGGACCGGGAGCTTCCAGAACACTATGGGCGAAGACGGCCAAGTCGGGGATATACAAGCCCTGACGAACAGGTACAGCACCGGCAAGGTTCTGGAAGACCCCCCAATCCTCCGGGATGACTTTGTCGACCTGCCGTGCGAGCCGCGTTGCGGTCAGGGCATTCCTCTTGGAAGGCGCTGGCGCCACGGTGATGATCCCCTCGATGATCTCCACCAGGCACCCTTCGGGCCAGTCCGTCTCCTCCCAGAGGCGGACAAGCTCGTCCCAGCCGTACCCGTTCTCCGGCTCGTGCTCGACGCTGAGTGCGCTCATGGTGTGCTCCTCGTTCGGTGCGTCACCGATCCCAGCATGACGAACGGGACCGATGGCCGTCCACCGGTCCCGTTCAGCCGTACGAGTGACCCGAAAATCAGGCGATACGTTCCAGCACGATAGGTGCAGCCTCGTACGCCGTCCCCGCCGGAGCAACGGTCACCCCGCCCTCCAGCGCCTGCAGTGCGTAGTCGAAGCGCTCCGGCGTGTCCGTGTGCAGCGTCAGCAGCGGCTGACCGGCGGTGACGGTGTCGCCCGGCTTGGCGTGCATCTCGATGCCCGCGCCCGCCTGGACCGGGTCCTCCTTGCGGGCGCGGCCCGCGCCGAGGCGCCAGGCGGCGACGCCCACCGCGTAGGCGTCCAGCCCGGTGAGCACACCGGAGGCGGAGGCGGTCACCACGTGCTGCTCACGGGCCACCGACAGCTCCGCGTCCGGGTCGCCGCCCTGGGCGGCGATCATGCGGCGCCAGTGGTCCATCGCGGAACCGTCGCGCAGCGCCTTGGCCGGGTCGGCGTCCTTCAGCCCCGCCGCGTCGAGCATCTCGCGGGCCAGGGCCAGCGTCAGCTCCACGACGTCGGCCGGGCCGCCGCCCGCCAACACCTCGACGGATTCGCGGACTTCGAGCGCGTTGCCCGCGGTCAGGCCCAGCGGAGTGGACATGTCGGTCAGCAGCGCGACGGTCTTCACGCCGTGGTCCGTGCCCAACCCGACCATCGTGCGGGCGAGTTCGGCCGCGTCCTCGCGGTTCTTCATGAAGGCGCCGGAGCCGACCTTCACGTCCAGCACCAGCGAGCCGGTGCCCTCCGCGATCTTCTTGGACATGATGGAGGAGGCGATCAGCGGGATCGCCTCGACCGTTCCGGTCACATCGCGCAGCGCGTACAGCTTCTTGTCCGCGGGTGCCAGGCCGTCGCCCGCGGCGCAGATGACGGCGCCGACGTCCCGCAGTACGCCCATCATCTCGTCGTTGGACAGCAGCGCACGCCAGCCGGGGATGGACTCCAGCTTGTCCAGCGTGCCGCCGGTGTGGCCGAGGCCGCGTCCGGACAGCTGCGGTACGGCGGCGCCGCACGCGGCGACCAGCGGGGCCAGCGGCAGCGTGATCTTGTCGCCGACGCCGCCCGTCGAGTGCTTGTCGGCGGTCGGGCGGGACAGCGACGAGAAGTCCATCCGCTCACCGCTGGCGATCATCGCCGCGGTCCAGCGGGCGATCTCGGCCCGGTCCATACCGTTGAGCAGGATCGCCATGGCGAGCGCGGACATCTGCTCGTCGGCGACCTCGCCCTTGGTGTACGCGTCGATCACCCAGTCGATCTGCTCGTCGCTGAGACGACCTCGGTCGCGCTTGGTACGGATGACGGAGATGACGTCCATGAGGGGTTCGCGTTCCTTACGTCGGTTTGACCTTATCGGTCAAGATCGTCGGGGCCGAAGGCGTCCGGAAGCAACTCGCTGAGCGGCCGGATGCCGCTCGTGGTGTCGACCAGCAGCTGAGGTCCGCCGTTCTCCCACAGCAACTGGCGGCAGCGCCCGCACGGCATCAGGACCCGGCCCTGGCCGTCGCAGCAGGTGAACGCCACCAGGCGGCCGCCGCCTGAGGCATGCAGCGTGGAGACCAGGCCGCATTCGGCGCACAGTGCGACGCCGTAGGCCGCGTTCTCCACGTTGCAGCCGACGACGGTCCGCCCGTCGTCGACCAGGGCGGCGGCGCCGACCGGGTAGTTGGAGTACGGCGCGTAGGCCCGGGTCATCACGTCCCGGGCCGCCGCGCGCAGCTCCGCCCAGCCGATGTGCTGGTCGGTCACTTGCCCTGGCCCTTCCGGTAGGGCTTGCCGTCCGCCTTGGGCATCCGCAGCCGTTGCGCGGACAGCGCGAGCACCAGCAGCGTGGCCACGTACGGGGTGGCGGAGACGAATTCGTTCGGGATGGTGTCCGTCATGAGGAACCACACCAGCAGCAGTGCGGCGAACGCGGCGCTCAGCACGCCCTGTCGGTAACTCTTGCGGTAGACCTTCCGTGCGGCCAGCAGGACCAACAGGATCACCAGCAGCAGGAGCAGCGCGTGCGCGGCCGGGCCGCCGCTGCGCAGCTGGAGGCTGTCGGTGTAGCCGAACAGGCCCGCGCCCATGGCGAGACCGCCCGGCCGCCAGTTACCGAAGATCATCGCCGCGAGACCGATGTAGCCGCGGCCGCCGGTCTGGCCCTCGTTGTAGATGTGCGACGGGACCATGGCCAGGAACGCGCCACCGAAGCCGGCGAGTCCACCGGAGAGCACGACCGCCGCGTACTTGTAGAAGTACACGTTGACGCCGAGCGACTCGGCGGCGATCGGCGCCTCACCGCACGAGCGCAGCCGCAGACCGAACGCCGTGCGCCACAGGACGAAGAACGTGGCGGCGAACAGCAGGGCGGCGAGCACGGTGAAGTAGGACAGCCCGGTGACCAGTCCGCCCAGGATGCCCGCGAGGTCGGAGACCAGGAACCAGTGGTGGTGCTCGATGGTCAGCAGCGAGTCGGACAGACCCGGCACGGTGATCGACGGCACCGACTTGATGGGTGGCGACTGCTTCGGGTTGCCGCCGAGCGCCGCGGCGTGGCCGGTGTTGAACCAGCGCTTGGCCAGGTACTGGGTGGTGCCCTGGGCGAGCAGGGTGATCGCCACACCGGAGACGATGTGGTCGACGCCGAACGTCACGGTGGCGACGGCGTGCAGCAGTCCGCCGAGCATGCCGCCGAGGATTCCGGCGACCAGGCCGATCCACGGGTTGGTCTGCCAACCCGCCCAGGCACCGAAGAAGGTGCCGAGGATCATCATGCCCTCAAGGCCGATGTTGACCACACCGGCGCGCTCCGACCACAGACCGGCGAGCCCCGCCAGACCGATCGGCACGGCCATCTGCAGCATGCCGCTGATCTGGCCCGAGGAGGTGACGTCCTGCGCGCCGGTGATCGCCCGTACCGCGCAGACCGCGAGCAGCGCACCCGCGAAGATCAACAGCAGTACGGGGTAGGAGAGTCGTCCGCGCTTGGCCTGCGGGGCCTTGGGCGCGGTGGCCGGTACAGCGGTCGTGGTGGTGGCGCTCATGCCCGCCCGTCGCCCGCCACCGCCCTCAACGGAGGTGCTTCGCACCGCGGTCATATCGCTGCCTCCTGCTCCTGCTTGGCGGTATTGCGGGCCGCAGCGGCGAGTTGCTCGCCGACCCGGCGCTGTTGGCGGCCGAGGCCGTAGCGGCGGACGAGTTCATAGGCGACGACGACGGACAGGACGATGACGCCCTGCATCACGCCGACGATCTCCTTGTCGTAGCCGTTGAACTCAAGCCAGTTGGAGGTGCGGTCGAGGAACGCCCACAGCAGCGCGCCGACGGCGATGCCGCCCGGGTTGTTGCGGCCGAGCAGCGCGATCGCGATGCCCGTGAAGCCGATACCGGCCGGGAAGTCGGTGGCGTACTGGTGGGACTCGTTGAGCAGCGTGGGCATGCCGACGAGTCCGGCGCACGCACCGGAGACCAGCATGCTGGTGACGATCATGCGCTTGACGTTGACGCCGCTGGCCTGTGCGGCGGACTCGGACTGTCCGACGGTCCGCAGGTCGAAGCCGAAGCGGGTGCGGGAGAGCACGAACCAGTAGGCGACACCGGCCAGCGCGGCGACGACGATGAAGCCCTCGATGGGACCGGCCGCCGGGTTGGTGGTGAAGGTGAAGAACCAGCCCGACTTCGGCAGCACCGTGGTGTGGACGCTGTTGGTGTTGGCGTCCAGGTGCGCCAGCCGTCCCGGCTGCAGCAGATAGCTGATGATCGCGGTGGCGATCGCGTTCAGCATGATCGTGGCGATCACCTCGCTGACGCCCCGGCCGACCTTGAGCAGACCGGCGAGGCCCGCCCACATGGCGCCGACCAGCATCGCGACGATGATGATCAGCGGGAGTTCGAGGATCCCGGGAAGGTTGACCATGCCGCCGACCACGGCGGCCGCGAAGGCCGCGAGCCGGTACTGGCCGTCCACACCGATGTTGAACAGGTTCATCCGGAAGCCGACGGCCACCGCGAGACCCGCCAGGTAGTACGTGGTCGCCTTGTTCAGGATGTAGACCTGGCTGTCGCTCTTGACGCCGTAGCTGCCCATGATCTGGAAGGCGTCGAACGGCTGCTTGCCGGTGGCCAGCAGCACCAGGCTGGTGACCACGAACGCGGCCAGCAGGGCCAGTACGGGTGCGGCTATGCCGAGCAGCAGCCGCTCTTTGTCGATCTTCTTCATCGTTCCTCTCCCCCGTCGGCGTCCGGAGCGGCGTCCGCGTCCGTCGCAACGTGCTCGAGGCGGCCGGAGGACGCGCCGGTCATGGCGGAACCCAGCTCCTCGGGGGTGATCGTGGCGGGGTCGGCGTCGGCGACCAGGCGGCCGCGGTACATCACCCGCAGGGTGTCGGACAGGCCGATCAGTTCGTCCAGGTCAGCGGAGATCAGCAGGACCGCCAGACCCTCACGGCGTGCCTCGCGGATCTGGTCCCAGATCTGCGCCTGCGCGCCGACGTCCACACCGCGCGTGGGGTGCGCCGCGATCAGCAGCTTGGGGCGGTGGCTCATCTCGCGGCCGACGATCAGCTTCTGCTGGTTGCCGCCGGACAGTGAGGCGGCGGTGACGTCGATGCCAGGGGTACGTACGTCGTACTCGGCGACGATCCGCTCGGTGTCGCGGCGCGCCGCGGCGTTGTCGAGCAGGGCGCCCTTGCTGTTGGGCTCCTCGGTGACATGGCCGAGGATGCGGTTCTCCCACAGCGGGGCTTCCAGCAGCAGGCCGTGGCGGTGGCGGTCCTCGGGGACGTAGCCGATGCCGTTCTCGCGGCGCTTGCGGGTGGGGGCGTGCGAGATGTCGGCGCCGTCGAGCGTGATGATCCCGGCGTCCGCGTCGCGCATGCCCATGATGGCTTCGACGAGTTCGGCCTGGCCGTTGCCCTCGACGCCCGCGAGGCCCAGGACCTCGCCCTTGTGGATGGTGAAGGCGATGTCGTCCAGCACCATCCGCTCGACGCCGTCGGCGTCCGGCGCGGTGAGCCGCAGGCCGCCCACCGTCAGCATCGGGACGTCGGTGACCGTGGACTCGCGGGTCTCGGGGGACGGCAGTTCGCTGCCGACCATCAGCTCGGCGAGCTGCTTGGTGGTGGTGGTCTTCGGGTCGGCGGAACCGACCGTCGTACCGCGCCGGATGACCGTGATCTCGTCGGCCACCGACAGCACCTCGCCGAGCTTGTGCGAGATGAAGATGACCGTCAGGCCCTCGGCCTTCAGGCCGCGCAGGTTGTCGAACAGCGCGTCGACCTCCTGCGGGACGAGGACCGCGGTCGGCTCGTCGAGGATCAGCGTGCGGGCACCGCGGTAGAGGACCTTGAGGATCTCCACCCGCTGCCGGTCGGCGACGCCGAGGTTCTCGACGAGGACGTCGGGCCGTATGCCGAGACCGTAGCTGTCGGATATCTCAAGGATCTTGGTGCGCGCCTTGGCGCCGATGCCGTGCAGTTTCTCGCTGCCGAGCACGACGTTCTCGAGCACGGTGAGGTTGTCGGCGAGCATGAAGTGCTGGTGCACCATGCCGACGCCCCGGGCGATGGCATCGCCGGGGTGGTGGAAGGTGACCTGCTCGCCGTCGATCGCGATGGTGCCCTCGTCCGGCTTCTGCATGCCGTAGAGGATCTTCATCAGGGTCGACTTGCCGGCACCGTTCTCGCCCACGAGGGCGTGCACGGTGCCACGGGCGACGGTGATGTCGATGTCGTGGTTGGCGACAACTCCGGGGAACCGCTTGGTGATTCCCTTGAGCTGGACTGCGGGGGAGCTTGCAGCGGGAGGATTACTGGACGCGTTGATGGCGCACTCTCCTCGGGGCGAAGGAGTGGGGCGGTGGGGGGCGAACGTACCGCGTGACCGACCGAAATCGAGTTCTACGCGCGTAGGTTGCCCAGATGACGCAGGACGGCCACGTAGCCAACGGGACCCGGCGGAGAGTCACCTCCGCCACCGGGCCCCGTGCGCCACGCCGATGACCGAACTCCCTTGTCAGGGAGTGGATTCAGCCTCCCGGCCGCGGGTGACCCGGTTGCCCGGGAGCCACTGGCCGGGAGGCCGTTCCCTTGTCAGGAAGTGGACTTGACCTTGATCTGGCCGCCCACGATCTTCGTCTTCACCGCGTCGATCTGCGGCTGGATGTCGTTGATGAACCCGCCACTGGTGGCCAGGCTGACGCCACCGTTGTTCAGGCCGTAGGTGTTGTTGCCGTTGAGCGCCTTGCCGTCGTGCACGCTCTTGATCAGGGCCAGCACCGCGACGTCCACGTTCTTGATCGCGGAGGTCAGGATCGACTCCTTGTACTGGGCCAGACCCGGGTCCTGGTACTGGTCGGAGTCGACGCCGATCGCCCAGGCGCCCTTCTGGCCGTGCACGGCCTCGATCGCACCGGAGCCGGAGCTACCGGCCGCGCTGTAGATCACGTCGATGCCCTTGGAGAGCATGCCGCCGGCCGCGCTCTTGCCCTTGTCCGGGCTGGAGAAGCCGGACAGGTCGGAGCCGGTGGTCAGGTACTGCGTGGTGACCTTGTCGCTCGGCTTGGTGTCGGTGACACCCTGCCGGAAGCCCGCCTCGAAGCCCTTGATGAGCTGGTTGTCCACACCGCCGATGAAGCCGATGTTGCCGCTCTTGGACTTCAGCGCGGCCGCGACACCGGCGAGGTAGGAGCTCTCCGGGGAGGCGAACGTCATGCTGTCGACGTTGTTGCCCGGCACCACGGAGTCGACGATGCCGAAGTTCGTCTTGGCGAACTTCGGTGCGACGGCCTTGACCGCGTCGGCGTAGGCGAAGCCGACCGCGACGACCGGGTTGTACCCGGCGGAGGCGAGGTCGGACAGCCGCTGCTCGCGGTCCGACTCGGTGTCGGTGGTCTTGGCGGTCAGCTCCTTCGGCGTGCCGCCGAACTGCTTGGTGGCCTGATCCAGACCACGCGCAGCGGAGTCGTTGAACGAGTGGTCACCGCGACCGCCCACGTCGTAGGCGATGCCGACCTTCATTCCGCTGGAGGACGAGCCCGAGGTGCTCGAACCCGAGCTGGTGGAGCTCGCGCCACACGCGGTGGCGCTGATCGCGAGGGCCGCGGCTATGCCGGCTGCGGCGATTGTTGTGGTTACCCGGCGCACGAGGGGTACCCCTTCATCCAGATAGCGCCCCGTCCGGCGCTGGTCGAACGGGAGCTTAACGCGCGTAGATGTCAGGTAAAGGGGGGTTGAGAACCTGTTATCGGATCGAGGCCAACGGTCGGTTTCCGGCCATGGGCCACCGGGTGGCGGGGCAGTAACCGAGGGCGGTGGCACCCGCGCTCCCTGTCAGCACGGCGTTGCGTGGCGACCAGAACACCCGATCGGGTGGCCCATGCGAGACCCGACCCGACGCCCCAGCGCTGCCGACACTCTGAGACGGAGCTCAATTCTTGACAGGGCACTCAGGAAGGCAGCGCATGACCACCCAGCACCCGGAACACGACAGGCCCATCATCCCCATGCCTGCGCTCACGCTGCCAGCGTTGCGCCAAGCTGTGGCCGCGGTCGCCCCCTCCCGCCTTCCAGAGATGTTCGAGGATATGCAGAAGGCCTTCGTCCAGGCGGGCGAGGAAGGCAGCGTGGTCCCGATCCAGATGCTCTACCGGCACTGGGGCGTCGTCGTCGCGATCGAGAGAAACCCGGGGACGGCTCGCCGCCTGCACGCGGCCGAGCGCGCGGTTGCCAGCGAGGACCCCGAAGGGCAAGCGCGCGCCATCCGGGAGGCCGGTGACATCGTGCGCGCTGCCCACCGCGAGGTCGCAGACGGCTGACCGGCACCGGGAATGCGACCCCGATGACCTGCTCGACGGGTTGCCTTCGGAAGCACTCCGAGAGCTGGAACCACTCGCCAACGAGATCACCGTTCGCGATTCCACGATCTTTCTGGACGGCTTGGCGCACGCAGGGCACTCTCCGGGGGTACGGACGGAGCGACGTGGCCGATTGACGATCGCCTACCTCACGGCTGTACGCCGGGAACGCGTCGTCATCCTTCAGGTCACCTGGTTCGGCCGATCCTGTCGCCTTCTACGTCCCGCGCAGAGGAGTTCCACGCCTCGGCGACAAGGAGAAGGTTCCGGTAACCGCACTTGTGCCGGTGCGCATTCAACTCGCGCGTGACCTTTGAACCTGTTGCCGTCTCGCGCGTTCAAGTCTCCTGGCCGCGAAAGGCGTTACCCCCAGCCCTGCGCACACCCCCCGTAACCCCACACCCCCTGTTCAGCCTAGCGCCGCACCCCTCACCACGGGTAACAACCAGTAAAGGGTCGTTTACGCACGGTAAGCGGCAGTGGAAAGGTGAGGCATGCAGGCGGCGGAGATCCCAGAGTCGGGCTCGGTGGTGCTGGACAGGGCGCGGGACCGCGTCGGAGTGGTGCTGTTCATGCGGCAGGGCATGGTGCACCTGCGCCCTGCCGGGGAAGGCGAACCATGGGTCGCCCACCCGCGGGACGTGTCCCCCGCCAGCCCGACCGACGCGCTGCGCGCCAGGGTCGCGGAGGTCAACGCCGCCCGGAGGTGGGCGCGTTGAGCGCGTACCCGGTGATCCGCAGTGCGAACTGGCTGATCGGTCCGGAGACCGCACCGGAGGCGCCGCGCATGGTCTTCGAGATGGAGTGCATGCGCTGCGACGAGGCCTCGCAGGCGAGCGAGGAGTTCGAGGACGTCCGGGACTGGGCCTTCCGGCACGTGGGGCGCAACCCCTCGCACACCGGATTCCGGGAGATCATCCACCGCTTCTGGCGGGCGAGGCTGCTGAGCTGAACCGGTCCGCCGAACTGAACCGGTCCGCGCCTATTCGAGCAGCACCGCCGCCGTGAACAGCTCGACGCCGACCCTGATCGCTTCCTCGTCGGCGTCGAAGTCGCCGCGGTGCAGATCGCGGACCGTCGGATCGCCGACCGGGCGCACGCCGAGTCGGGCGAGGGCGCCGGGGACGCGTTCCAGGTACCAGGAGAAGTCCTCGCCGCCAAGGCTCTGCTCGGTGTCCTCGACGGCATGGGCGCCGTGGCGGAAGGTCATCGCCTCGCGGAGCAGGTCGGCGGAGGACGCCTCGTTGACCACCGGGGGCACGCCCCGGTGGTAGGTCAGTTCCCACTTGGCCCGGTAGATCGCGGCGATCTGGTCGATCACCTCATGGATGAGGTCGGGCGCCTCGTGCCACGCGTCGAGGTTGAGGCAGCGGACCGTGCCCTCCAACTCGGCGCGCTGCGGGATCACGTTGCACGCGTGGCCCGCCTCGATCCGGCCCCAGACCACCGAGACACCGGCGCGCGGGTCGATCCGGCGGGCCAGAGCCGCCGGGAGCTCGGTTGCGATCTTGGCCGCCGCGGTCACCAGGTCGGTGGTCAGATGGGGGCGCGCGGTGTGGCCGCCCGGGCCGTCGAGCCGCAGCTCAAGACGGTCACAGGCGGAGGTGATCGCTCCAGTGCGCAGCCCGATCCGGCCCACCTCGACCTTGGGGTCGCAGTGCACGGCGAGGATCCGCCCCACCCCGTCGAGTACGTCGGCCTTGAGCATGTCGAGCGCGCCGCCCGGCATGCTCTCCTCGGCGGGCTGGAACACCAGCCGCACCGGGCGGGGCAGCCGTCCGGCCCGGTCCAGCTCGGCGAGGACCAGGCCGGCCCCGAGGGCGACGGTGGTGTGGACATCATGGCCGCAGGCGTGCGCCCGGCCCTGCACGGTCGACCGGTACTCGACGGTCTTGGTGTCCGGGATCGGCAGCGCATCGATGTCGGCGCGCAGCGCCAGCCGGTCCCGCCCGGGCTCGTCCTCGCCGATGTCGCAGATCAGGCCGGTACCGGAGGGGAGCACTCGGGGCTGGAGGTCCGCCTGCGCCAGGCGTCTGCTGATCGCCTCGGTGGTGCGGAACTCCTCCCGGGAAAGTTCGGGGTGCATATGCAAGTCGCGGCGGAACGCGACGAGTTCGGTGAACAGGTCATCGGGCAGGGCGCCGGACGCGGGCGCGGGTAGTGAGTGGTCCACCCCCGACAGCGTAGGACTCATGACCACTCCTGGTGTGTCGTCAGTGGAAATTCCGGCCTTCAAGTGACGAGATCATCACCCCTGTGGTGCATATCCGGCGCCGCCGCGGGTATAGCCACTTGTTAAGCCTTCGTCTTCCCTACCTCTCCATGGTGGACCAACGAGCGACCGAATGCGCGGCAACGGCCCCGGATGGAGCAGACTCGGTCAGGTCCGTACGCGGTCGCGCCCAATCCCGTCAGGTCCGGGCGAGCACCGCGGGACCCGCGACCGTCGGCGTCCCCGCCAGCCGTGCGTAGACCTCCAGCAGCGGCCCCGACTGGGTCTGCCAGGACCACTTCCCCAGCATCGGCGAGCGCTGGTACGCCCTGCGGTAGCGCGGGCGGTTGGTCAGCACCGCGCCGACCGCGCGGACGAAGTCGGCGGTGTCCGCGGCGCGGAACACCTCTCCGTTGCCGAGTGACAGCGTGGCGGCGGCCATCACCCGTACGTCGCTGACCACCACCGGCAGCCGGGCGTGCGCGTACTCCAAGTAGCGGGCGGCGAGCCCGACTTCATGGTGCGGCAGATGGTGCACCGGTACCACGCCGATGTCCGCGGAGGCCAGGTACCGGGCGATCTCCTCGGGCGGCACGAACGGCAGGATGTGCAGCCGGGAGGCCACCCCCAGCTCCGCGGCGCGCTCGATGAGGGTACGGACGTATGCGGCGCCCGGATCGGGCACCACGAACGCCGCGTGCAGGTCGTACAGCTTGGGCAGCGCCTCCACGGCGGTGAGCAGCCCGCGCTCCGGGGCGACCGCGCCGCTGTGTACGAGCAGCGGCACGTCCGGGCCGAGGCGGCAGGCCGCCCGCACCCCGCCGACGTCGCGCTGCTCCGAACGCTCCTGGTATGCGGGGGCGTTGAGCACCACGGCGGGCGGCACCGGCAGTTTGTGCCGGGTGCGCAGCTGCTCCGCGTAGGCCTCGCACACCGTGACCACCGCATCGGCCCCGGCGGCGTGCGCCCGTTCGTCGGCGTCCCGGGCGGCGGCCGCCCGGCGCGAGCCGGCCGGACCGAGCGCGGCGCACTCGTCGGCGTCCCACACCACCTTCACCGACCGTCCGGCGGCCTCCGCCCGTACCGCTGCGCGCAGCGCTACTCCGAGCACCCGCCGCCCGCGGGCGTGGATCAGCTGCGGGCGCCGCTCGTCCAGTACCGGGCCGTAGGCCGCCTCCAGGTCGAGCAGCAGCGGTTCGAGACGGCGCCAGGCACGCCGGGCGGGCATCAGCCGGGACAGCGCGGTGGCCAGGTCGTCCAGGAAGCCGTCGGGGACGCGGCGGCGCCGCACCGCCGCCTGGTACTGGGCGGAGCGCGCCCTGGTCCACGCCCGGCGCACCTCGTACCGGGCACGGGCGAGGGAGTAGGCCGCCCGGGCGGCGGCCTGCCGGACCAACGGCCGATACATCACGCCGAGTTCGGCGGCTCTGGTGCCCAACAGCTGTTCGCGTACCGCGAGTTGCGCGGTGCGGTAGCGATGCGCCTCCGCGCAGCGGTACGCCAGCGGCCAGCGCAGGCCCGGTCGTGGTCTGCGGATCCGGTGCCGGCGCAGGGTCTCCGGTACGTCGACGGTGATCACCGCGACGCCCTTGAGTACCGGTGCGGGACGGCCCTCGGCGCGTCCGATGAGCGTGACGTCATAGCCAGCGTCGGCGGCCGCCCGGGCCACCCGCTGTGCTCGCGAGTCGTTCCCCAGTGTGCTGTCCGCGAGAACCGCGATCCGCGTGGTCATCCGCGGTGTGCTCCCCATGAGAGAAGGGAACACGGCGGCGGTGATCACCGGATGGCGGGCGTGTGGCGCCGGGTTGAACGGGTCACGGATAGGTATCGATCGCGGCCCGGCGCTGCGCAGGGCATTGCGCGATCACCCACGGCCGTACTTCTCCTCGGCCTGCCAGCAGACCATCAGGCCGGTCACCAGCGCCGTCACCGCCCATGCCCCGGCCAGCAGCCAGGCATGCGGGGTGAGCTGCGGGTAGCCGTTGAGCAGCGCGTGCCGGGCGAGCTCGATGTACAGCGCGCCGGGGTTGGCCTCCAGGATGAGCCGTACGATCCGCGGCGCGTGCCCGGTGACCTTGGCGATGCTGTAGAAGACGCCGCAGGTGTACATCCAGGTGCGCAGCAGGAACGGCACCAGTTCGCCGATGTCGTGGTTGCGGGCGCCGATGCGCGCCATCAGCATCCCGCAGCCGAGGTTGAAGACCGTCTGCAGCGCGAGCGCCGGAATCAGCAGCAGCCAGCGCGCGGTGAACGGCTCGCCGGTCGCCAGCACGATGCTGACGACGATGCCCATGGACAGCACAAGTTGCTGGAGCTGTACGAGAGTTGAGGCGATCGGCAGGCAGGCGCGCGGGAAGTGCATGGCCCGGACCAGTTCGATGCGGTTGGAGATCGACCAGGTGCCGGAGGAGATGGACTCCCGCGAGTAGGTGAAGACGAACATGCCGACGGACAGGAAGGCGATGTAGTTGTCGCCGGTCCCGGCCTTCTTGTCGAGCAGATAGCCGAAGATCAGCCAGTACACCGCGACGTTGAACAGCGGCGTCAGCACATGCCAGATCTGGCCGAGGCGGGCCGTCGCGTACAGGGCCGTCAGCCGGGCGCGGGCGTAGGCGACGGTGAAGTGCCGTCTGCCCCACAGCTGTTGGAGGTACGCGGGCAGGGAGGGCCGTACCACGGCCGGGGTCAGCCCGTACCGGGCGGCCAGCTCCTCGGCCTGGCTGGACGTCAGCCGGGCGGCGGGGGCGTCGATGGCTACGGTCATGAGGTCACCGCCACCGGGTTGCGGATCGCGCCGAGCCCGTGGCGGCTGCGGGCGGCGCTGGTGATGCCGGACAGGAAGCCATGGGCGCGCGGCGAAGCGCCGCTGGTCAGCCAGGTCGGGTCGACCTCGCAGACGGCGACCTCCACACCGGTGCCGTCGAGTGCGAGCGGCAGGGTGTGCACGACCGTGGACGGGAAGCTCAGCAGGCGGGCACCTATCGGCCCGCGCCGGGCGACGAGTTCCAGCGGCAGGTCGGGCCGTACGATCTCCAGCCCGGTCTCGGCGGACAGCCGCCGCAGTTTGTCCTCGCGCTCCCGGCGGTGCGCGAAGTAGCGGGTGGCGCCGTGCGCGGCGGCGATCCCGCGGACGGCGGCGAGGTAGGCGTCCGGTTCGACCACGCCGGTCTCCACCAGCGAGGTCCCGATCAGGTCCGCGCCGCGCCGGACGGCGGGCGGGCCGAAGCGGGCCCGGGTCCACGCCAGGTGGTTGACGTGCAGCCGGGTACCGGGCGGCGGTGTGACCGGCATCGAACTGAACAGCTCCACCCGGCGGTTGGGTCCCGCGGTCAGCCGCCGCCGGGCGTTGGCGGCGACGGCGGCGAACGCGGCGTCCCGCAGGCCGCGTCCCGCACGGTGCCAGCGCACCAGGCGCTGCCCGTCGGCGATCAGCGCCACGAACTCCATGGTCGCCGTTCCGTCGTCGATCACCACCAGGTCGCGGGCCCGGGTCAGCGGGAGCAGCGTCTGCACGAAGCGCGAGAACGGGTCGCCCAGCACCAGGCGCTTGGCGCGCAGCAGCAGCGGCGTCAGCCCCGCGAGGGTCCGTACCGGCCCGGCGGTCGCGGTGCGCGGCTCGCACCACCGCAGCGCCAGCCCCTCGTCCCGCGCCAACTCCGCCATCCGCCGCAGCTGCCCCCGGCTCATCGGGTCGCGCGGCGGCAGGACGACGACGGTGCAGTCGGCCACGCTCAGCGCCCCGGCGGTGCGCTGGGCGTGCACCCACTCCAGCAGGTTGAGCAGCTGCACCGGGGACTCGATGAGGGCGAGCGTGCGCAGCCCGCCCCCGCCGTCCGCGACGGCGCCCTGATCGCCCGCGGCACGGGGCCCCGGAACGGCGGCGGCCCCGCCGGCTGGTGAACCGGTCACGCGGAGACCGGCTCTCGTCCGGCTGCCGAGGCCTCCTCGGCCTCCGCCACCACACCCGCGACCCGGCGCAGCTTCTTCATCGGGCCGAGCTCGCCCTCGTACACCCGCTTCACACCGTCGCCCAGCGACTGCTCGACGATCCGGATGTCGCGGACCAGCCGCTGCAGGCCGGAGGTCTCCACCGAGGCGGCCTGGTCGGAGCCCCACATGGCGCGGTCGAGGGTGATGTGGCGCTCGACGAAGACGGCGCCGAGGGCGACGGCGGCGAGGGTGGTCTGCAGACCGACCTCGTGGCCGGAGTAGCCGATCGGCACGTTCGGGTACTCGGCCTGCAGGGTGTGGATCATGCGCAGGTTGAGCTCCTCGTGCTTCGCCGGGTACGTCGAAGTGGCGTGGCACAGCAGGATGTTGTCGCTGCCCAGCACCTCCACCGCGTGCCGGATCTGCCTGGGGGTGGACATGCCGGTGGACAGAATGATCGTGCGGCCGGTCGCCCGCAGGGCGCGCAGCAGTTCGTCGTCGGTCAGGCAGGCCGAGGCGACCTTGTGCGCGGGCAGGTCGAACTTCTCCAGGAACTCCACGCTCGGCACGTCCCACGGCGAGGCGAACCAGTGGATGTCGCGCTCACGGCAGTACTCGTCGATGGCGCGGTACTCGTCCTCGCCGAACTCGACGCGGTGCCGGTAGTCGATGTACGTCATCCGGCCCCACGGCGTGTCACGCTCTATGTCCCACTGGTCGCGCGGGGTGCAGATCTCCGGGGTGCGCTTCTGGAACTTCACCGCGTCGCAACCGGCCGCGACGGCGGCGTCGATCAACCGGTAGGCGTTCTCCAGGTCGCCGTTGTGGTTGATGCCGATCTCGCCGGTGATGTACACGGGACGGCCGGTGCCAACGAGACGCTCGCCGATCGTGCGCATACGGTGGGGGGTGGTGGTCACGGGGGACGGTCCTTTCATGAGCGGGGGTTCGGGGGCACGGCCCCCGGAGAGTCACCTGCTGCCCCCAGCGGGGGGCATGCGGTGTCGAGTAGTGGGGCGAGGGCACGGGCACGGGTGAGGTCGGCCGGTTCGTCGATCTCCAGCACCCGCGCGGCGTCGGTGCGCACCAGGGCGGTGCGTCCGAAGAAGCGATGGCCCGCCTTACGGAATCCGGGCACCCGCATCGCGTAGGCGGCGCCGGTCTCCAGCAGGTCCTGCGGGCGGTCCTGGCGGCGCGGGCGGACGGCCTTGTCGTGGTTGACACCGTGGGCGTCGCCGCCCTGGCGCCACAGGAAGCCGTGGAACGGTGCGACGGTCAGTGCGGTGTCCGCGCCGTCCTCCAGCACCGCGGCCACCACGCCCGTCACGTCCTCGGTCGCCAGGAACGGGCTGGTGCACTGCACCAGCACCACGACGTCGACGACTTGGCCGTGCATCGCCTCGTACGCGTCGAGCGCGTGCAGTACGGCCGCCTCGCTGGTCGCCGTGTCACCCGCGATGCCCGGCGGCCGAGCCACCACCTCGGCGCCCGCCTCCCGGGCCGCCTCGGCGATACCGGCGTCGTCGGTGGACACGATGACGGCACTGACGTTGCGCGCGGCCCCGCAGGCCCGCGCCGCCCGCGCCACCAGCGGCACCCCGCCGACCTCCGCCAGGTTCTTCCCGGGCACGCCCTTCGATCCGCCGCGAGCGGGAATGACGGCCAGCACGACGGGCTCGCCGACCGCGCGGCGGGAAGGGTCCTGCGCCGCGGCGGAGACCGGCGGTCGCGAGTCGGCCTGCGCCGAGGTGCCCGTGGGCTGCGGCTGCCCGCCAACCGCCGGACCACGATCTTCTGGTTGCGCGCCATCGCGGCGGGAAGCAAGGTGCGCCGAGGCGTCCGTGGATCGGCGCAGTCGGGTGACCGTGACCCGGCGAAGAGCCGTCGGGAGAACCCAAGCGGCGAGAGCGTCACTCACAGTTGCCCCCAGCGGCGGATGGCGGGCGCCACGCGTTGGACGCCCTGGCGGTAGAGGGTGCGGGCCGCGTTGCGGGTCAGCTCGTGGAGCGTGCCGCGCAGTCGGCCGGGTGCGGCGGGAGCCGGTGCGCCGGGCAGCGGTTCGCCCTTGGCGTCGAGGTGGTGCCGGGCCAGTACGCCGGGCAGGTAACCGGGCGCGGTCTGCGGCGTGTAGTACGGCCGCGGCGGCGGCAGTTGGGCCGCGCCCGCCAGCTCGGCGACCCGCTCGCGTACCGCCCGGAACGGGTCGTCGGCCGTGACGCCGTGCCGCCGCAGCCATCCGTCGTCGGCGCGGGGCAGCAGTCCGGCGTCCAACTGGTCCCAGGAGGCCAGGCAGCCGGAGCCGAGGAAGTGGTGGTTGCCGAGCGCCTCGCGGACGCCGAGGTCGGTGAGGACGGCGGTGGGGATGCCACGGTGCATCGACTCCAGGGCGGCCGTGGAGCTGACGGTGACCAGCAGGTCGGTGCCGTCGAGGACCTCGCCCATGTGCCCGTACCCCAACCGCAGGTTGGACGGCAGTTCACGCCGTGCGGCCAGCTTGGGGTAGGGGATCTCCTCGATGTGCGTGGTGTGCTCGCCCGGCTTGCTGCGCAGTTTGACCAGGACCTGCCGGTCGCCGTGCGCCACGGCGTGCCGCACCGCCCGCTCCAGCAGGTACTCGCGGTCGCGGCGGCTGTCCGGCACCGAGGGCTGGGCGGCGAAGACCACGGTCAGCGGCCGGTCGTCGGACGGCTGGTAGGGCGCGCCGTCGAGGAACGGCAGCGCGCTCTCCACAACGCACTCGTGGTCCGCCCCGACGCCCTGGTACACCGCGCGGAAGCGCTCGGCGTCGTGCCGGCTGTTGGCCAGCACCACATCGGCACCGTGGCGTAGCAGCAGACCGTCGGCGAGCTTCTCGTAGACCACCCCGACGTACCCGGTGACGATCACCGGCCGTCTGGTTCGCCCCTGCCAGGCGCGGGCCAGGCCGTGCAGCATGGCCTGCACGGTGCCGCCCACGCAGGCGAGCACGATCACATCGGCGTTCTCCCGGTCTGTCTCCGCCAGGAACTGACTGGCCGTCACCTCGCGCATCGAGTCGGCGGGGACGCCCACTTCGACCAACTGCCGGGTGGTCGGAGTGGCCCGACCGCGCAGCAGTCGCGCGTCAAGACACGCGTCCTCGGCAATTCGGCGGGCGGTCTGGGCGCCCCATTTCCAACGCGTGTCCGAATCAGCGAGTACGGTGATCTTTTTTACCGGGGTGGCACTGGTTGGCACGACAGCAGACCGTAGGAATCAAATCAAAGCGGTGGGCATACAGGGCCGCAACAAATGGTTAACAGCGTGCCGACGGCAGGGGGATTCACTGTTTGACGCGGCTGGTTCACGGCCCTGCCACACGTCGTTCACCCGACGGTTCGCAGCTCGCAATCCCAAATGGCGACCCGTTGCATAACGTTCCGCAAGTGGCCAAGCTCTCCGTCATCGTGCCGTTCTACAACGTGCAGCCATTCGCACCTGACATGCTGAGAAGTCTGGTATCGAATGCCCGCACGGATTTTGAATTCATTCTGGTCGACGATTGTTCGACCGACCGGACGCCGGAGATCCTGGAACGCGCCGCGAACGGCGCGGTGCCCGGCGCCAGGCTGGTACGGCACGAGCGCAACAGCGGACTGGCCACCGCCCGCAACACCGGCCTGGACGCCGCCGAGGGCGAGTACCTCGCCTTCCTCGACGGCGACGACTGGCTGGCCCCCGGATACCTCGCCCGACTCCTGGCCGCCATCGAAGGCTTGGGCTGCGACTTCGTCCGCACCGACCATGTGCAGTGCACCGGCAGGGAACGCGTCATCCACCGGGTGCCGGACGGCCGCCGCGGCGAGGTGCTCGACCCACGCGACGCGATCCTGCCCGCGGACACCTCGACCTCCGTCGACTACCCGTACGCCTGGGCCGGGATGTACCACCGCAGGCTGAAGGACGCCGGGTTGCTGCACTTCCCGGACGGGCTGCGCACCGCCGAGGACCGCCCCTGGATCTGGCGGCTGCACCGCAAGGCCGAGTCCTTCGCCGTGCTCGGCCTGCTCGGTGTCTTCTACCGGCGCGGTGTCGCCACCTCGCTCACCCAGATCGGCGATGTGCGGCAGCTCGACTTCATCCGGTCCTTCGACCAGGTGCTGGCCGAGACGGCGCAGGACCCGCGCGCCGACGAGTTCCTGCCGAAGGCGGTGCGCACCTACTGCGCGATCATCGCCCACCACCTCAACAACATCGAACGCTTCGAGCCCCATGTCGCCCGCAAGCTGCGGGCGTTGAGCATCGCCGCGATGAAGCGGATGCCGCAGGAGCTGCTGACCGCGGCCCTGGACTCCATGGACCTGGACCGCTCGCTACGGCTCAGGCGGCTGCGCCGCATGGACCGGCTGCTGCCGACCCGGAACGCGAACGCCCGCCCGTCGCAGGGCGCCGAAGAGGAGGCGGCGGCCTGATGGCGCGTACCCAGATCTTCATGGCGTCCACCCTCTACGGCGCCGCCACCTTGGCCGCCGCGCTGGACGCCGACTGCTTCCGCCCGGCGCACCGGCGGATCCTGCTGGTCAGCAACAACGCCTCGGTGCCGGAGACCACCCCGCCGCTGGACCGGATGCCGGGCTTCGCGGCGCTGCGCGACCGCTTCGACCGTGTCCTGTCCTGGAACGAGGCCATCTCCCCGTTCCACCCCGGCGGTTGGACGCCGCGCCCGGACGACGTACCGCTGTGGGAACGGCATCTGCGGCTGCTGTGGCAGCTGGGGGACGACGAGATCGAGCTGGCCGTGGAGTCCATCCAGGTCGAACCGGCCCTCGCCGTGGTCCAGCTCTTCCCGGCCGCGCCCATCGACGTCTACGCGGACGGCCTGATGAGCTACGGCCCCACCCGCAACAAACTGGAGCTGCTGGTCACCAGCCGGATCCGGCGCCTGCTGCACCTCGATCTGGTACCGGGCCTCACCCCGCTGCTGCTCTCGGAGTACGGGGTCAGGCCCGAGATCGTCCCGACCGGCGCCTTCACCGCGGTACTGGCGGAGGTGGCCGCGGCCACACCGCGGGACGGGGAGCCGGTCTCGGCGGACGGTCCCGCTCTGCTGCTCGGCCAGTACCTGTCCGCTCTGGAGATCCTCACGCCCGAGGAGGAGGAGCGGCTGCATGTGCGCATGCTGCGGGGTGTGGCCGCGCGCGGGCACCGCAACGCGGTGTTCAAACCGCATCCGATGGCGCCCGCGCACTGGCCGCATCTGCTGGAGAAGGAGGCCGCGGAGCTCGGAGTGGAGTTCACCGTCTGCGACACTCCGGGGCTCGCCGAGGTGCTGTTCCAGCGCCTGCGGCCCGCGCTGGTCGTCGGCTGCTTCTCCACCGCCCTGGTCACCGCCTCCGAGTTCTTCGACCTGCCGGTGGCCAGCACCGGCACCGGGCTGCTGCTGGAGCGGCTGTCCCCGTACCAGAACAGCAACCGCGTTCCGGTCACCATCGCCGACGCCGTGCTTCCGCCGCTGGACGAGCGCGACCGGGCATCCCGTGGCGGTTCCGCCGAGCCGCTGTCCGTCGCCGAACTGACCGCGCTGCTGCGGGCGGTGGGCTACTGCATGCAGTCCAAGGCGTACCCACGGCTGCGCGATGACGCGATCGGCTACCTGGCGAAGAACCTCAACGCCGGCACACGGCGGTACTTCAAGCGCCGTCGGCTCACCTCGCTGGCGCTGCCCGGCGGCGTGCCGTCCCAACTCGCCTTCCTGCCGAAGAACCGCACGGTGCGCCGGGTGGTACGCCGGGCCCGCGTGCTGACCTCGCGCGTCTCCGACCGCCAGGCGGGCGCCCGATGACCGCCCCGCAGATCACCTCGGCACCGGCCGACGGGTCCGCCGCGACCACGGCCTCGGCTCCCGTCGCGGCACCCGGTACCCGGCGCTCCGGGCGGCTGCGGCCGCTGGACGGGTTGCGGCTGATCGCGGCGCTGTCGGTGTGCGCGTACCACTACGCGGGGCGCGGCGGTGACATCACCCGCGCCTGGGGTGCCTCCCCGCACAAGCTCTTCCCCAGCCTCGCCGGACCGGCCTCGTACGGCTGCCTCGGGGTGCAGCTGTTCTTCGTGATCAGCGGGTTCGTGATCTGCATGAGCGGCTGGGGCCGCTCGCTGACGTCCTTCGCCGCGTCGCGGGCGGGTCGGCTGCTGCCCGCCTACTGGGCCGCGATCTTGCTGATCACCTTGGTCTTCGCCCTTCCCTGGGTCGCGCTCCACCCGGTCTCACCGAGCGACCTGCTGACCAATCTGACGATGCTTCAGATGCCGGTGGGCGCCAAGCGGGTGCTCGGCGTGTGCTGGACACTCTGGGCGGAGCTGCGCTTCTATCTGCTGTTCGCGCTCTGCGTGATCTGGCGCGGCGCCACCCGCCGTCGCGTCCTGTTGTTCTGCACGCTGTGGACGGCGGCCGCCGTCTTCGCCGACGCCGCGCACGAACCGCTGCTCCAGCAGATCCTGATGCCCGACTACGCGCCCTTCTTCGTCGGCGGCATCGGCCTGTACCTGGTGTACCGGTACGGGCATGACGCGACCGGCTGGGCCGTCGTCGCCGTCGGCTGGCTGCTCGGACAGCACTACGCGGTACGGGAGTTGGTGCAGCCCGCGCATGCGGCGGCCTTCCACCATCGCACCCAGCTGACGGTCATCGCGATCGTGACGCTGGCGTTCGCGGCTGTCGCCGTGGTCACCCTGACCCCGCTGAGCCGGATCGACTGGCGCTGGCTGACCACCGCGGGCGCGCTGACCTATCCGTTCTACCTGGTGCACGAGCATCTGGGCTGGGCGGTCATCCCCACCCTCCACCATGACCTACGGCTGCCCGCACCCGTCGTACTGGTGGCCACGGCAGCGGGCATGCTGGCCCTCGCCTGGCTGCTGCACATCGCGGTGGAACGCCCGCTGACCCCACGGATCAGGCGAGCCCTGCTGACCGCCAAGCGGTAGGAACGCGAGGGGCGTCGGGGACTTGCCCCCAACGCCCGCTTCTCCCCGCCGCGACGGCGAGCGGCCACGGCGCCGGAGCTCGGCGGAACCGAACCGGTCACAACCGGCCGATCCCGCCAAGCCGCAAGCCCAGCCGCAGGCTAGAACGCGTCGGTGGGCACGTACGCTCCCCAGACCCCGCGGAGCGTGTTGCACACCTCGCCCACCGTGGCCCGGGCGCGCAGCGCCTCCTTCATCGGGTACAGCACGTTCTCGGTCCCCTCGGCGGCGCCGCGCAGCGCCGCCAACGCGGCGTCCACCGCGGCCTGGTCGCGGGTGGCGCGCAGCTTCGTGAGGCGTTCGGCCTGCTGGGCCTCGATCGCCGGATCGACGCGCAGCGGCTCGTACGGCTCCTCCTCGTCCAGCTTGAAGCGGTTGACGCCGACCACGACCCGGTCGCCCGCATCGGTCTCCTGGGCGATGCGGTAGGCGCTGCGCTCGATCTCGCTCTTCTGGAAGCCGTGCTCGATCGCGTCGACCGCGCCGCCGAAGTCCTCGACCCTCCGCATCAGTTCCACCGCGGCGGCCTCGACCTCGTCCGTCATCCTCTCGATCACGTAGGAGCCCGCGAACGGGTCGACGGTGGCGGTCACATCGGTCTCGTACGCCAGCACCTGCTGGGTGCGCAGCGCCAGCCGGGCCGACTTCTCGGTCGGCAGGGCGATCGCCTCGTCGAAGGAGTTGGTGTGCAGCGACTGGGTACCGCCGAGCACGGCCGCCAGCCCCTGGACGGCGACCCGGACCAGGTTCACCTCGGGCTGCTGCGCGGTGAGTTGCACACCCGCGGTCTGGGTGTGGAAGCGCAGCATCTGCGACTTGGGGTTCTTGGCGCCGAACTCATCCTTCATCACCCGCGCCCAGATCCGGCGGGCCGCACGGAACTTGGCGACCTCCTCCAGGATCGTGGTGCGCGAGACGAAGAAGAACGACAGCCGGGGCGCGAAGTCGTCCACGTCCATCCCGGCGGCGATCGCGGTCCGTACGTACTCGATGCCGTCGGCGAGGGTGAACGCGATCTCCTGCGCGGGGCTCGCCCCGGCCTCGGCCATGTGGTAGCCGGAGATCGAGATCGTGTTCCACTTCGGGATCTCGGTCTTGCAGTACGCGAAGATGTCGGCGATCAGCCGCAGGCTGGGCTTGGGCGGGAAGATGTAGGTGCCGCGCGCGATGTACTCCTTGAGCACATCGTTCTGGATCGTGCCGGTGAGCTTGTCCGCGGACACGCCCTGTTCCTCGGCGACGAGTTGGTACAGCAGGAGCAGCAGGGCGGCGGGGGCGTTGATCGTCATCGACGTGGACACCTTGTCCAGCGGGATGCCGTCGAAGAGCACCATCATGTCGTCGAGCGAGTCGATGGCGACGCCGACCTTGCCGACCTCGCCGGAGGCGATGGGCGCGTCGGAGTCATGCCCCATCTGGGTGGGCAGGTCGAAGGCGACCGACAGCCCCATGGTGCCGTTGGCGATCAGCTGCTTGTAGCGGGCGTTGGACTCGGTCGCGGTGCCGAAGCCCGCGTACTGCCGCATCGTCCACGGCCGCCCGGTGTACATCGAGGGGTACACACCGCGGGTGTACGGATACGAGCCGGGCTCGCCCAGCTTCTCCTGCGGATCCCAACCGGCCAGGTCGGCGGGCCCGTAGACCGGTTCGATCGGCAGCCCGGACTCCGTCAGTCGGTCGCTGCCCGAATCGCGCCCCATGCTCTACGCCTCCCGCTGTGGATACCGACACCCTGGTTACGCACGGGTAACCGTCCGTCCTCGCAACGGACTGCAGTGGCGGGCGTACAAGCCGTGGAGCCCCGCAGGCTGGGACCTCGCTCACAGCCCGGCGCTCTCGCTCACAGCCCGGCACTACGGACAGCATGCCGCGCCCGGCGTCATCACGTCACAACGTAGGGGTGAGAGGCGCGAAAGGTGGGGTCGCCGCCTGACGACGCGGGTGGGGCGGGGGGAAAGGCGCCCCACCCGCGTCAGGCGCGGACCAGCCGGTAACGGGGGAACCGGCACGTCCGCGGGCCGATGACCAGTCGACCCGTAAGCAACTGCGCCGGGTGGTTGAAAAGTGTTACAGCGACGTTCGCGGCAGGTGTCCAGCGCGGAGCGGGGCCGTCTGGAAGCGGCTCCGGCTCCGCCGACGGGGGCGCTACGTCGGCCACGGCACGGTCGGGCCGTGGCCGGTTGCGGAACGCCGTGGCGCCGGGACGGCGGCGTGCGCGGAGAAGCGGAGCCGGGTGAGCCCGCAACGGGGTCAGCGGGACGGCTGCTGGAACAGCTGGTTGGTGCCGTGGCCCTTGCCCCCGCCATTGCCGCTCGGGTTGCCGTTGCCACCCCCGTCGCCGTTGCTGCCCCCGTTGCCGCCGCTGCCGCTGCCGCTGCTGCCGCCGCTGCCGGAGCCGTTCGTGCCGTGGGAGTTCTTGTCGCTCCCGGAGCCGAGACCCAGCCGCTGACGGCAGTACGCGTCGATGGCCTGCGGGCCGCCCGCGTCCTTGGCCAACCACTGCAGCTCGTTGCCCTGCAGCGCGGCACCCCCGCCGGCCGCGAAGTAGGCGCGGCACAGCGTGTCCGGGTCGGAGGTTCCGGAGCCCTGGTCCCAGTTGCCCTTGCCGTGGTCCTGGTCACCCGGCTTGGAGCCGTTGGTCCCGCCCAGCACGCCCGGCACGCCGGATGCGCCCGGCGACTGGGACGGCGACTGCGTACCGGCGGTGGCGCCCTTCGAACCGGAGGAGGCGCCGGGTGACGTGGGCACGGTCGAGGGGAGACCGCTGCCCCCCGATTCCTGCGGCACCTCGCTCCCGTCCAGCGACGGCGCCTGCGAGCCGCCCGAGACCTCCGGCGCGGGGTCACCGCTGCTGAACGGCGACGAGATCACCCCGGTACCGGCCGCCGCCGCGACCCCGCCGACCAGCGCGGTCGCGGCGAAGGCGGCCGCCACCGCGACCTTGGCCGACCCCGAAAGACCCCGCAGCCGGCGCAGCCGCCTCGGCCGCTCGACGGCTCTGGCCGGGGCACCGGCGCGGGCGGGAGCGCGCTCGGCGACGGCCGCCTCGGGGGGAAGTGGCGCACTGATCGCCGTCGCAGTGCTCGACTTCGCGGCGTACTCCGCCCCGGTATGGGCGGGTTCGACCGGAGATGTCGCAGCGTGCGGCATGGCCATGACCGCGGCGGATGCCGCCTCGGCAGGCGCCGCCACCGCGGCCTCGTCGCGGGCCGCACGGAAGGCCGCCAACACCGCGTCCTCACGGGTCTGTTCAACGGCCGAGCGGTCGACGGCCGCGGCCAACAGCTCGGTGAGGGCCCGGACGGTGGTGGTTCCGTCGCGTCCCTTTGCCCCGGCGTCTCCGGCGTCCCCGGCGTCTCCGGCATTGACTGGTTCGCCGCTCAGCAGACGCTCGGCGGCTTCCTCGTCCAGCCAGTCATGGCGGCTTCCGCTCATCTCACGTCCTTCTGCGTCGGCGCGGCCGCAAACGTCACACCGCCGTCCGTCCCAATGCCCCCCGCACCGTCCTCCATCAGCTCCGCCAACCGCCGTAGTCCGCGGTGCGCGGCCGTCCGTACCGCACCCGGTCGTTTGCCGAGCACCTCCGCCGCACCCTTGGCGTCGAGTCCGACGACCGCGCGCAGCACCACCGCTTCCGCCTGGTCCACCGGCAGTCGAGCTATCAGCGCCATGGCGCGCCCGGTGGCCAGTGACTCCAGGGCCTCCCCCGCCGTGTCAGCGCGGTCCGCGATGCCGTAGAGGACCGACTCGTCAGCGCTGACGGCGGGCCTTCGGCCAACACGACGCAGGTGATCGAGTGCGCGGTTCCGCGCGATCGTCGCGGTCCAGCCGCGGAACCTGTCCGCGTCCCCCGCGAACCGGCCGAGATCACGAGTGATCTGCAGCCATGCCTCGGACGCCACGTCCTCGGCGTCCACATCCCCGACCAACGTGCGTACGTACGCGAGTAGACGAGGGTGGACGGTGCGGTAGACGGTGCGGAAGGCAGCCTCGTCGCCGCGCTGGGCGGCGGCTATGGCAGCCGTCACCCGCGCTTCGTCCGTGTCCTGGTCAGCCCCCACCACGTGCCTCATCATGCCCGATCCGAACGCTTGCTCCGACTACCCATCCCGAACCCGGTGCTACCGCACCTCTCCTCGGGATGCCCCGGCGCCCGAGGCGCACACCCGGGTTTCCGGTTCGTCCCGGCGCGGCGGGTGTGACACTTTCGCGCCGCCTGACGCTGTCTTGAATAAGCGACGCGCAGAACGGCGCGCGCCGCGAGATGGCGGTCGGAGACGCTCCTGTGGGGGGAGGCGACTCCGGCCGCCTCTGCCGTTACGGCCGCGCGGCCGCCCCTTGGGCGTGACGCCCGCCGACTCCCCACTACCAACTCTCCCCCAACGCCAACACTCGGGCGCCGCTCTCGTCCACTTCGCGGCCGATTCCTCTCCCGTACGAGTGAAATTCGCACATCTGGCGGTCAAGTGCGCGCATCCGCCGATACGTTGTCGGCGTCCCCTTCTCCGGCATCATCCTCTGCCGCTCCCTCGGGTCATCTCGCCCGTTTTTTCGCATCATTTCCGTCATCGCATCAGGAGTCCGAAGCTGGCCAGCGACCTTCCCGGAACGTCGGCGCCGATACCGCGGCAGAACCGCGGCCTCGGCAGCACCGTCACAGGACTCGCGGCGCTCAACCACGCCGCGACCGCTGCCGCCGAGACCGCGCTGCTCACCTGCTGCGGCTGTCGCCAGTGGGCCCGCCGAATGGCCGCGCACCGCCCGTACCCCGATCTGGGCGCGCTACTCGCCGCCGCGGACCAGGCCGCGTACGACCTCGCCGCGGGCGATCTCGCCGAGGCGCTGGCCTGCGAGGAACCGCTCCCGCTCCCCCAGGGCGGCGGCCTGGCGGCGCACACCGCGCTGCGCGTCGGACTCGCCGAGTACCAGCGGCGTTTCGGCCATGCCTTCGTCATCTGCCTTGACGCCGTTCACCCGGACGAGCACCTCGACCATGTCCTCGCGGGCCTGCGCCTACGGCTCGGCAACACTCCCGAGGAGGAACGTGCCGTCGCCGCCGACGAACTGCGCGCGCTGGCCCGCGGCCGCCTCGCCCAGCTGGCCCGGCCCTGCCCGCCCGTCGGCCCGCACCCCGGCGGTCCGCACCATTAGGGGGAACACGCCGAGTAGGGGGAACACGCCGGGCACTCTAGGCCGCACGTGCGGGATCGATCACACCTGACCGACCCCGGAAGCGATGAGCCGGAACGCGTCGCTACGATGTCGGGGGCCGGTGGACCATACCCGGCCGGGCCCGACCGACACCGAAGCCGGCAGGTCCCTTAATCCCGTATCCGGAGGGTTTCCGTGCCGGCTGGAACGCTGTACCGCGGCCGGGAAGGCATGTGGTCCTGGGTGGCTCATCGAGTCACCGGCGTCCTCATCTTCTTCTTCCTGTTCGTACACGTCCTCGACACCTCGCTCGTTCGTGTGTCTCCGCAGGCCTACGACAATGTGGTCGCGACCTACAAGAACCCCATCGTGAACCTGATGGAGTACGGCCTGGTCGCGGCCATCCTCTTCCACGCCTTGAACGGTCTGCGCGTCATCGCGGTCGACTTCTGGTCCAAGGGGCCGAAGTACCAGCGCCAGATGCTGTGGTCCGTGGTCGGTATCTGGATCGTGTTGATGGCCGGGGCGTTCTACCCCGTCCTTGACCACACCCTGCGCACTCTGTTCGGGAGCTGAGAATGTCTGCCGAGACCTCGACCCCCGCGGACGCCGTGGAGCTGGCCGGAGCGGGCACCTACAGCCCGGACAACCCGGCACCGGTCATCGAACCGCCGCGTACCCGCACCAAGAGCACGCCACGCGCCACCCGCACCAACTTCGAGATGTACGGCTGGCTGTTCATGCGGCTGTCCGGCATCGTCCTGGTGGTGCTGGTCCTGGGCCATCTGCTGATCCAGCTGGTGCTGGACGGCGGCGTCACCAAGATCGGCTTCGCCTTCGTGGCCGGCCGCTGGGCCTCGCCGTTCTGGCAGATGTGGGACCTGCTGATGCTGTGGCTGGCGATGCTGCACGGTGCCAACGGCCTGCGGACGGTCATCAACGACTACGCCGAGCGGGACAACACCCGGTTCTGGTTGAAGATGCTGCTGTACACCGCCACGGTGTTCACCGTCTTCCTCGGCACGCTGGTGATCTTCACCTTCGACCCGAACATCCAGTAGACCCGGGGCTGACGCGACCATGCAGATCCACAAGTACGACACCGTCATCGTCGGCGCCGGCGGCGCCGGCATGCGCGCGGCCATCGAGTCGACCAAGCGCAGCCGTACCGCCGTGCTGACCAAGCTGTACCCGACCCGCTCCCACACCGGCGCCGCGCAGGGCGGTATGGCCGCCGCCCTCGCCAACGTCGAGGAGGACAACTGGGAGTGGCACACCTTCGACACGATCAAGGGCGGTGACTACCTGGTCGACCAGGACGCCGCCGAGATCCTGGCGAAGGAGGCCATCGACGCGGTCCTCGACCTGGAGAAGATGGGCCTGCCGTTCAACCGGACGCCGCAGGGCAGGATCGACCAGCGCCGGTTCGGCGGTCACACCCGCAACCACGGCGAGGCCGCGGTGCGCCGCGCCTGCTACGCGGCCGACCGCACCGGCCACATGATTCTCCAGACGCTGTACCAGAACTGCGTCAAGGAGGGCGTGGAGTTCTTCAACGAGTTCTACGTGCTCGACCTGCTGCTCACCGAGGTGGACGGCGTCAAGCGCACCGCGGGCGTGGTGGCGTACGAGCTGGCGACCGGTGAGATCCACGTCTTCCAGGCGAAGGCCGTGGTGTTCGCCTCCGGCGGCACCGGCAAGTTCTTCAAGGTGACCTCCAACGCGCACACCCTCACCGGTGACGGCCAGGCGGTCGCCTACCGGCGCGGACTGCCGCTGGAGGACATGGAGTTCTTCCAGTTCCACCCGACCGGCATCTGGCGGATGGGCATCCTGCTCACCGAGGGCGCCCGTGGTGAGGGCGGCATCCTTCGCAACAAGGACGGCGAGCGCTTCATGGAGAAGTACGCGCCCGTCATGAAGGACCTGGCCTCCCGTGACGTCGTCTCCCGCGCGATCTACACCGAGATCCGCGAGGGCCGCGGCTGCGGCCCCGAGGGCGACCACGTCTACCTGGACCTCACGCACCTGCCGCCGGAGCAGCTGGACGCCAAGCTGCCGGACATCACCGAGTTCGCCCGCACCTACCTCGGCATCGAGCCGTACACCGACCCGGTGCCGATCCAGCCGACCGCGCACTACGCGATGGGCGGCATCCCGACCAACGTCGAGGGCGAGGTGCTGGCGGACAACACCACCGTCGTGCCGGGCCTGTACGCGGCGGGCGAGGTGGCGTGTGTCTCGGTGCACGGCGCCAACCGTCTGGGCACCAACTCGCTGCTGGACATCAACGTGTTCGGCCGTCGGGCGGGCATCGCCGCCGCCGAGTTCGCCTCCCGCAACGACTTCGTCGAACTGCCGGAGGACCCGGCCTCGCTGGTGGTCGACCAGGTGGAGTCGCTGCGCGACGCGACCGGCAACGAGCGGGTCGCCGAGATCCGCAAGGCGCTGCAGGAGACCATGGACACCAACGCCATGGTGTTCCGTACCGAGCAGACGCTGAAGCAGGCCGTCGAGGACATCGCCGAGCTCAAGCAGCGTTACAACAACGTCAGCGTCCAGGACAAGGGCAAGCGGTACAACACCGACCTGCTGGAGGCCATCGAGCTGGGCAACCTGCTCGACCTGGCCGAGGTGCTGGCCGTCTCCGCGCTGGCCCGCAAGGAGTCGCGCGGCGGCCACTACCGCGAGGACTACCCGAACCGCGACGACGTCAACTTCATGCGGCACACCATGGCGTACCGCGAGGTTGGCGAGGACGGCGCCGAGTCGATCCGCCTCGACTACAAGCCGGTCGTCCAGACCCGCTACCAGCCGATGGAGCGTAAGTACTGATGAGCACCCCTACGCTGGACAAGCACTCCGCCGCCCTGGACGCGGCCGAGAACACCGCTTTCGAGCAGATCACCATCACGCTGCGGGTCCGCCGGTTCAACCCCGAGGTCTCCGACGAGGTCACGTGGGTCGACTACCAGCTGGAGATGGACCCCAAGGAGCGCGTCCTTGACGCACTCCACAAGGTCAAGTGGGAGATCGACGGTTCGCTGACCTTCCGCCGCTCCTGCGCGCACGGCATCTGCGGCTCGGACGCGATGCGCATCAACGGCCGCAACCGGCTGGCGTGCAAGACGCTGCTGAAGGACATCAACCCGGAGAAGCCGATCACGGTCGAGCCCATCAAGGGCATGACGGTCCTGAAGGACCTCGTGGTCGACATGGATCCGTTCTTCCAGGCGTTCCGCGACGTCATGCCGTTCCTGATCACCAAGGGCAACGAGCCGACCCGGGAGCGCCTGCAGTCGGCCGAGGACCGCGCGCGGTTCGACGACACCACCAAGTGCATCCTGTGCGCCGCGTGCACGTCGTCCTGCCCGGTGTTCTGGAACGACGGGCAGTACTTCGGCCCGGCGGCCATCGTCAACGCGCACCGCTTCATCTTCGACTCGCGTGACGAGGGCGCCGAGCAGCGCCTGGAGGTCCTCAACGACAAGGAGGGCGTGTGGCGTTGCCGCACGACCTTCAACTGCACGGACGCCTGCCCGCGTGGTATCGAGGTCACCAAGGCGATCCAGGAAGTCAAGCGCGCGCTGATCACGCGCCGCTTCTGATCGCCTCGCGATCGACCAGGTGAGGGTCCCGTTCCCATGTGGAACGGGACCCTCGCTTGCGGGAGGTCGATCGGCTGGCAGCAGTCGCCCGTCGGATGTGTCGGCTTGCGTGATGGACGAGGAACAAGAACAAGATCATCGAGTGAGCGTGGTCAGCACTGCGGCACCGAGGAAGAGCACGCCTCCGGTGAACAGGCCGACGATCCGGGATAGGCGGTGCCTCCGGGTGAACACCCTTGCGTTCTCCGGCTGTTCGGGCAGATAGACGACCGGCACATGGGCTCCGAGGTCCAGCCCCAGCCCCGTCCCCCTCGCCGCGGGCCGGAACCTGACGGGTCGGCCCTGCCGGTCGGTGAACTCGATCACAGGCGTCAAGAAATCGTCCGCCGGCGCCTGTTCCTGGTCCACCACCAACCCCTCGGCGTGAACGCCGTACCGACGCAGCCGCGCTTGCAGCCGCACCTCCCGCACACCACCCCACAGGCACAGCAGGCCCGCAAACACGCAAACCCCGGCACTGATCACTTCACCCGTCATCCGTCCCCTGCTCTCCCTCGCGCAGCGCCACCCGGCACGGCCCCGCACCAGAACGACGCGGCACCCGACCCGATGGTTCTCCAAGGCGCGCGGGCACACCGGATCCCCGGACTCAAGTGGTCATGGCGGAGGTGTACCCATGAAGGGCCGGTAACCGCCTTCGCCGTCAGGCACACGACTGCTGCTCCTGTTATGCCCTCGCCGAGTCGAGCCACTCAACGAGTCACCTCCCCGGCGCGCGTGCAGTGGGATCCGGAACGGGATCCGCAGCTGCGGGCACTTCCCTTCCGCGCGCTGCAGCTCGGTCTGTCCGGTGCGGCGTCCCGCCGCTACGCGGACGAGTGGACGGTGTCGATCACGGACGTCACACCCCTCGCGCGGCGGGTGCACGCCCACGTACGCGCGGGCGAGCTGGCGGCGGCCGAGGCGCTGCCGCCGCCGGAGTGGCCGTACTCGTGGCAGCCCTACGCCCGTTGAGCCCCGGCCGCCTCGGCGCGCAGGGCGCGCAGGCTCCGCAGGCCCAGCACGCCCACGGCGGTGCCGAGCAGGAACGAGGTGATGGCGAGCAGCAGGTGCACCCAGAAGTACGCGGTCGGGTTGCCGTTGTGGAACGCCAGGCCGCTGGCGTCGGCCCACAGATTCTTGACGAAGGTGATCCAGATGCACCAGCTCCAGACACCGAAGGCGGTGAGGAACCAGGAGACGCGGCGGCTGAGCTTCATACCGCCAGTATGAGACGGGGCGAAAGCGAGACGGATGGCAGGGCCCACGATCCGGCGGGCGACATTCGGCAGCCGTCGCGGATCCGGAATGAGTCAGTCCGCCGGGAGGCGTTTCGAAGTGAAGACGACCGACGGCCACCTGACGGTTGCATAGACCAGCCGTGTCACTCCTCACCCCTCCGGGTCAACTCTGCGATATCCGCATATCCGCTATCGCCCTGTACGTTCACCTGGTGCTCTCGATTCGTCCGGCGCTGCGCCGCCCCGCGCTGACCGTGTGTGCTGCCGCCTTGGCGGGCACCGCGCTGTTTCCGGCCGCCACTGCCGCGTCCGCCGTGCCCCGCCCGGGACAACCGGCCAAGACGCCCCAGCAGCCGGAGGAGCCGCGGCCGCCCGAGAACATGTCAACTGTCGGTGGCGAACGGCTTGCCCAGGCGGGCACCCAGGTTGACCCCAAGTCAGGTGTTCCCCCACTACCGAGGACCACGGCCCGTGCGTGGATCGTCTCTGACGCGGAGACGGGCGAGGTGCTGGCCTCGCACAACGCACACTGGCCGATGGCTCCCGCGAGCACGCTGAAGATGCTGTTCGCGGACACCCTGATCGGCAAGTTCCCCAGGAACCAGGCACATACCGTCACCCCGCAGGACATGGCGGGGATAGGCGATGGCAGCAGCATGGTCGGCATCAAGGAGAACCTGCCGTACACCGTGCAGGACCTGTGGCGCGGGGTCTTCCTCCGCTCCGGCAACGACGCGGTGCACGTGCTGTCCTCGATGAACGGCGGCGTGGACAAGACGGTGCGTGAGATGCAGGAGCGCGCCGCGGACCTGCAGGCCAACGACACGCATGTACTCAGCCCTGACGGCTATGACATGCCGCGTCAGGTGTCATCGGCGTACGACCTGTCGCTGTTCGCCCGGGCCGGTCTGCAGAACGCGGACTTCCGGGAGTACTGCTCGACGGCGAACGCCCAGTTCCCCGGTGACTTCAAGAAGGGCTCGAAGGAGCGGGAGTCGTTCGGGATCCAGAACACCGACCGGCTGCTCAGCGGGATCGACGGGGTGAAGCCCTACCCGGGCCTGGCGGGCGTGAAGAACGGCTTCACCACCAACGCGGGCAACACCTTCACCGGCGTCGCGGACCACGACGGTGTGAAGCTGCTGGTCACCGTGATGCACCCGGAGCCGGGCGACAACGAGGTCTACAAGGAGACCGCGGCGCTGCTCGACTGGGGCTTCCAGGTGGCGGGCAAGGTCAAGCCGGTCGGCACGCTGGTCGCGCCCAAGAGCGTCCAGCCCGCCGGGGGCCGTACCGGCGCGCCCAAGGGCAACACCTCCGCCGCCGCGACCGCCGGTCCGGGCTCGGGCACGGGCGGCCTGGCGATGGCGGCCGGGATCACCGCCGGTGTCCTGGTGGTACTGGGCGGGGTGACGATGGTGGTACGGAAGCGCTGGCCCCTGCCGAAGCGTCGCGACCAGTCCTAGCCGACGGTTCCGGGGAGGCATCGGGGGCCTTCCCGGAACCGTCCGGCTCGCCGCCGGACCGCGCGGTGGCCGCCTCCGCGGCGGGCGTGGCGGTCCAGGCGGCGCAGTACAGCAGCAGCTTCGCCATGAAGTTGATCCACAGCAGCAGGGCGACCGGGGTGCCGAACGCGCCGTACATGCTCCTGGCGGCCACGCCCTGCAGATAGCCGCTGAGCAGGATCTTCAGGATCTCCAGGCCGAACGCGCCGAGCAGTGCCGCGACGACGACCGAATGCCGGCTGGGCCTGACACCGGGCAGCCAGGTCAGCAGGTAGACCAGCAGCAGGAAGTCGGCGAGTACGGCGATGCAGAATCCGGCGACGGTCAGCAGCCCGCCGCCCGCGCCGTTGTGCGCCAAGCCGAGGTGCCGGGCCGCCCAGCCGACGGCACCGGTCGCCAGGGTCGACCCGGCCAGTGAGAACAGGCCCACGGCGGCCAGTCCGACCAGCACCCCGGCGTCCTTGACCTTGCGCAGGAACGGGTTCTCCCGGTCTTCGTCCTGGCCCCAGATGGCCCGTAGGCAGCCGCGGAGCTGGCCGATCCAGCTGACGCCGGCCAGTAGCAGGACGACGCCGGCGACCAGGCCGACGGTGCCCGCGTTGGCGGCCAGCGCGCCGATGTCGATCTGCTGCGACAGCCCCGGCACCTGCTGGCTCAGCTTCTGCTCCAGCGTGTGCAGTTGGCTGCTGCTCAGGACCGCGGCACCCACCGCCGCACCGACCGTGAGCAGCGGGAACAGCGCGATGAAGCTGGTGAAGGTGATGGCAGCCGCCAGCCGGGACCACTGCGCCCGCTGTGCGTGCTCGAAGGCGCACCAGGCGTGTGTCCGCATGGCCCGCGCGATCAACGGTCCGATGAGGGGCAGCCGGGTCAGCCAGTCCATGATCGACGCCTACCCTCGGTGACCGCGCGCACTCCTGGTCCGCCCAAACGACGAGGGCCTACCGGAACGGCAAGGTCCGTCGGTTGGCCGGAGGGCGGTAGGCCATCCGCGCCAAATCGCGCCGGGCGCGGCGTGGCGCCACGTTTCTGCAAATACCGGCTTCTCTCCAGACCATGTGATAAAGCGCCCGGACGAGCAGTCGTCCTAGGCGTGCAAGGGGTCCCCCGGTGACGCCACCGCGCCCGGGCGCGCCGTCTGCTGCGGCACGGCCGTGGCCGTGCTCGGGTGGCCAAAAGGGTAGTCGCCCATCGTCCGCCACACACCGTCCTCGCCCTGCTCGTACAGCGAGAAGCCGGTGACCGTCCAGTGCGCGCGGAATCCCGCGAGCTCGCTCTGCGCCCGGTCCATCGCCTCGTCGGCGATGCCGTGCGCCACCGTCACATGCGGGTGGTACGGGAACTGCAGCTCCCGCGCCACCGGCCCGGAACGCACCCGCTCCTGCAACTGCGAGCAGTCCCCGGCGCCTTCGGCGAGCCGTACGAACACCACCGGCGACAGCGGCCGGAACGAGTCCGTGCCGTCCAGCCGCAGCGGAAAGGACCGGCTCGCCTCGGCGACGTCCGACAGATGCCGGCGGACGTCCGGCAGCGTGGCGGTTTCCACCTCGGTGGGCGGCAGCAGCGTGATGTGGGTGGGAATGGCATGGGCTGCCAGGTCCCCGAAGCCCGCGCGGCGCTGCTGGAGCAGGCTGCCGTAGGGCTCCGGGACCGCGATGGACACACCGATCGTGCTGGTCTCCATGCGCACTCCCCTTTCGAACCGTCGGATCTGTGGAAGGCGCGCGTCGCCTAGTGCTTGGCCGGAACGAATCCGATCCGGTCGTAGACGGTGGCCAGGGTCTCCGCCGCCACCGCGCGCGCCTTCTCGGCGCCCTTGGCGAGAACGGAGTCCAACGTCTCCGGATCGTCCAAGTATTCCTCGGTACGGGTGCGGAACGGTGTGACCCATTCCACGAAAATCTCCGCGAGGTCGGTCTTCAGCGCGCCGTAGCCCTTGCCCTCGTAGCGCTCTTCCAGCTCCGGGATCGAGGTGCCGGTGAGGGTGGAGTAGATGGTCAGCAGATTGCTGACGCCCGGCTTCTGCTCGGCGTCGTAACGGATCACCGTGTCGGTGTCGGTCACCGCGCTCTTGAACTTCTTGGCCGAGGCCTTCGGCTCGTCCAGCAGGTTGACCAGGCCCTTGGGCGAGGAGGCCGACTTGCTCATCTTGCTCGTCGGGTCCTGCAGGTCGTAGATCTTCGCCGTCTCCTTGACGATGTACGGCTCGGGGACGGTGAAGGTCGGGGCGTAGCGCGTGTTGAACCGCTCGGCCAGATCGCGGGTCAGCTCGATGTGCTGGCGCTGGTCCTCACCGACCGGCACCGCGTTGGCCTGGTACAGCAGGATGTCGGCGACCTGCAGGATCGGGTACGTGAACAGGCCGACGGTGGTGCGGTCGGCGCCCTGCTTGGCGGACTTGTCCTTGAACTGCGTCATCCGGGAGGCCTCGCCGAAGCCGGTGAGGCAGTTCATCACCCAGGCCAGCTGGGCGTGCTCGGGCACATGGCTCTGCACGAACAGGGTGCAGCGCTCCGGGTCGAGCCCCGCCGCGAGCAGTTGGGCGGCGGCGAACCGGGTGTTGGCGCGCAGCTCCTCGGGGTCCTGCGGCACGGTGATCGCGTGCAGGTCCACGACCATGTAGAACGCGTCATGGCTCTCCTGCAGCGCCACCCACTGGCGCACGGCGCCGAGGTAGTTGCCGAGGTGGAACGAGCCTGCGGTGGGCTGGATGCCGGAGAGCACACGAGGGCGGCGCTGCATGGCGGAGCCATTCCCCTGAGGGTGGGTGACGGACGGGCGGTCGAAGGCCATGCCCTCATTGTCTCAGGTCGGCGGACCGGCCAGACACCCCGCGCGCGCCCTCCGGCGTACCGCGCACCGCGGTCAGCTCAGGTCGATCCCCGGGTAGAGCGGGAACCCGGCGAGCAGATCGGTGGCCCGGCCGGCGACCTGCTGGGCGACCGCCGCGTCCAGCGCGTACTTCGCCTTGGACGGCTTGCCGTCGGCGCCGGTGCCCGGTGCCGTGGCGGCCAGCACGGTGTCGATCAGCGCGGCGATCTCGTCCATCTCGGCCGTGCCGAGCCCGCGGGTGGTCAGCGCGGGCGTGCCCAGCCGGATGCCGGAGGTGTACCAGGCGCCGTTGGGGTCCTGCGGGACGGAGTTGCGGTTGGTCACGATCCCGCTGTCCAGCAGCGCGGCCTCGGCCTGGCGGCCGGTGAGCCCGTAGCCGGAGACGTCCAGCAGCACGATGTGGTTGTCGGTGCCGCCGGTGACCAGCCGGGCGCCGCGCTTGAGCAGGCCCTCGGCCAGCGCCTGGGAGTTGTCGACGATCCGTCGCGCGTAGTCGTGGAAGCCGGGCTGCCGGGCCTCGGCGAGCGCGACCGCCTTGGCCGCCATCACATGCGGCAGCGGGCCGCCGAGCACCATCGGGCAGCCGCGGTCCACGTGCTCGGCGAGCTCGGAGTCGCACAGCACCATGCCGCCGCGCGGGCCGCGCAGCGACTTGTGGGTGGTCGTGGTGACGATCTGCGCGTGCGGTACGGGGTCGAAGTCGCCGGTGAGCACCTTGCCCGCGACCAGGCCCGCGAAGTGCGCCATGTCGACCATCAGCGTCGCCCCGACCTCGTCGGCGATCTCGCGCATGATGCGGAAGTTCACCAGCCGCGGGTACGCGGAGTACCCAGCGATGATGATCAGCGGGCGGAACTCGCGGGCGGACTCGCGCAGCGCGTCGTAGTCGACCAGGCCGGTGGCCGGGTCGGTGCCGTAGGAGCGCTGGTCGAACATCTTGCCGGAGATGTTGGGGCGGAAGCCGTGCGTGAGGTGGCCGCCCGCGTCCAGCGACATGCCGAGCATCCGCTGGTTGCCGAGTTCGCGGCGCAGCGCGGACCAGTCGGCTTCGGTCAGATCGTTGACCTGCCGGACCCCGGCCTTGTGCAGCGCGGGGCTCTCCACCCGCTGGGAGAGCACGGCCCAGAAGGCGACCAGGTTGGCGTCGATACCGGAGTGCGGCTGTACGTAGGCGTGCGCGGCGCCGAAGATCTCCCGGGCGTGCTCGGCGGCGAGCGCCTCCACGGTGTCGACGTTGCGGCAGCCCGCGTAGAAGCGGCGGCCGACGGTGCCCTCCGCGTACTTGTCGCTGAACCAGTTGCCCATGGCCAGCAGTACGGCGGGGGAGGCGTAGTTCTCGCTCGCGATGAGCTTGAGGGATTCGCGCTGGTCGGCGAGCTCGGCGCCGATGGCGTCGGCCACCCGCGGTTCGACCCCGCGGATGACGTCAAGCGCGCTGCGGAAGGCGATGGACTCGGTGGTACGGGCGGTCGGCTCTTCGGCCATGAGGTCCTCCGGCGGGTCATGCGGACTGCTGCCTACGGTCGGTCGGCCCAGGCGCACGGCACCACTTGCGCGAGCCGCTCCCCGATGGTCGATCCCATCCCAGCGCGCCAGTCACGGCTCAGCTTGAGCCTAGCAACGGGGGCGCCCGCCCGCCGAGGGCACCGCCGCACCACCCGCACGAGTGTTGATCGGCGTCTGCTTATCGGCGCCTTACATGGGGCGACGATAGAAAGGGGCCGCCACCCGCCCGCGCCCTGGGCGGCGCCTCCCGACGCACGACGAAACGGAGTCCCCATGACCATGCATGCCCGTACGTCTCCCACCACCGCCCCTGGTGGGGACGCTGCGCGTCGCACCGTCGATTCCGCCGAGCTGATCAGGGAAGCCGACGCGCACAGCGCGCACAACTACCATCCGCTGCCCGTCGTCGTCGCGACCGCGGAGGGCGCGTGGATGACGGACGTCGAGGGCCGCCGCTATCTCGACCTGCTGGCCGGGTACTCGGCGCTCAACTTCGGCCATCGCAACCAGCGGTTGATCGAGGTCGCCAAGGCCCAGCTGGACCGCGTCACGCTCACCTCGCGGGCCTTCCACCACGACCGCTTCGCCGCGTTCTGTACGGAGTTGGCGGAGCTGTGCGGTATGGAGTCGGTCCTTCCGATGAACACCGGCGCCGAGGCGGTGGAGACCGCGGTCAAGACCGCCCGCAAGTGGGGCTACCGGGTCAAGGGCGTACCGGACGGCCAGGCCAAGATCGTGGTGGCCGCCGACAACTTCCACGGCCGTACCACGACGATCATCAGCTTCTCCACCGACGAGGAGGCGCGCCGGGACTTCGGTCCGTACACGCCCGGCTTCGAGATCGTGCCGTACGGCGATCTGGCGGCGCTCGAAGCGGCGGTGGACGAGCGGACGGTGGCCGTTCTGCTGGAGCCGATCCAGGGCGAGGCCGGGGTGCTGGTGCCGCCGCCCGGCTATCTGGCGGGGGTGCGGCGGATCACCGCGGAGCGCGGGGTGCTGTTCATCGCCGACGAGATCCAGTCGGGTCTGGGCCGGACAGGCAAGACCTTCGCGTGCGAACACGAAGGCGTCGTCCCGGACATGTACGTCCTGGGCAAGGCGCTCGGCGGCGGCGTGGTGCCGGTGTCCGCCGTGGTGTCGTCGAACGCCGTACTCGGGGTGTACCGGCCGGGCGAGCACGGTTCGACGTTCGGCGGGAATCCGCTGGCCTGCGCGGTCGCGCTGGAGGTCATCGCGATGCTGCGGACCGGTGAATTCCAGCGGCGCGCCGAGGAGTTGGGCGCTCATCTGCACAGCGAGCTGGGCGCGCTCGTCGGCGGCGGCGCGGTGACCGAGGTACGCGGTCGCGGGCTGTGGGCCGGGGTGGACATCGCGCCGGGGCACGGCACGGGCCGCGAGGTGTCGGAGGCGCTGATGGAGCGCGGGGTGCTGGTGAAGGACACGCACGGGGCCACGATCCGGATCGCGCCGCCGTTGGTGATCTCGCGGGAGGATCTGGACTGGGGGTTGGCGCAGTTGCGTGAGGTTCTGGGGGCCTAGCGGGTCCCTGCGGGTCCCTGCGGGTCCCTGCGGGTGCGTTGGGGTGCGCGTTGGGGTCTTTGCCCACCCGCCCACCCGTTGCCCTGGTCCGCATCGCGCCGTCGCGCACGGTCGGCTGTGGGGCGGGGGTGCGGCGGGGTGCCTCCTCACTCCAGGCATCGCCGCACGGTCGCGGTGCTTCCCGGGGTCGCTGCGGGGACACCCCGCCACACTCCCTTGCGCCGTCTTCCGCGCTGCGGCTGCGGGGGGATTGGCCCGCGCAGTGCCCGCTACGCGGCTCGGGTGGGGCGGGTTTCGGCGGGCTTCACGCCTAGTGGCCGGGAAAGGCCCACCACGCCCTCGTCGAGCCGTTGCAGGTGCCGCAGCACCCGGAAGGTCACGGAACCGGGCCTGGAGACGATCGCCTCCGGTCCCTCCAGCATCGAGGCGACGCTCGCGCCGGACTCGACCTCGCTGCTGGCGTCCTCGTCGTCCAGATGCTCTATGAGGACGTCGAGGTTGCGGCGGATCCGGTGCCCGGCCCGCTCAAGCCGCGGGTCGGCGGCGATCCGGGTACTGCTGGGTACGAGTTCGGCGGTGGCGGCCAGGCTGCGTGCGTGGTACGCGCAGGTCTCCAGCAGCGCCACCAGATAGCGTGCGGTGCGGCGGCGGACCCGCAGCGGGGTGATCGGATGCGTCAACGGCCGGGTGGAGCGCCGCAGATCGTCCAGAGCGGTGTCCAACTCCCGTGCCAGGTCCAGCAGATCGGCCGCCGGGCCGCCGCTGAGCTGCTCGACCGCGGCCGAACTGACCTCGCCGAGCTTGCTGAGCACTTCCCGCAACTGCTGGTCGGTGTGTTGGTGGGTGCGTACCGGCAGCACGAGCACGGCGGCGATGATCCCGCACGCGGCGCCCAGCGCGGTCTCCTCGATCCGCAGTTCCAGCACGGCGATGTTGTAGGTGCTCAGCAGGGTGTAGAGCAGGCCGAGCATCGCGGTGAGGAAGAACGACATCAGCACGTACGACAGCGGCGCGGTGAAGAACGCGCCGAAGACGCAGAGCAGTACGAGCGTGAACGCGGTCCAGGTGTGGTGGCCGACCAGCCCGGCGAGCACCACACCGGCGATCACGCCGATCACCGTACCCAGCAGTCGCCGGTAGCCCTTGACCAGGATCTCGCCGGTCGAGGAGGTGTTGAGGAAGACGACCCAGCAGGTCAGCACCGCCCAGTACCAGCGCTGGCTGGACAGCAGTTCGCCGCCGACGATGGCCAGCGCCGAGCCGACCCCCACCTGGAACGCCGCCCGGGTGGTGGGCCGCTGCAGTCCGCCCTGCTCGTCCTCCGGCTCCTCCTCACGGGCAATCGAGACGTCCTCGGCGTCGAACTCCTCGCGGGAACGGGTCGCTTCGGGGCTGTCGTCGGAGTCGTCCTGCGGCCCGTCGAGCGCCAGGCGCAGGCCGAGGACCGCGCGGGCCGTCTCGCCGATGCCGCGGAACGTGTCCTGCACGGCGAGCGAGGCGCGCGGCAGGTTCTCCTCGTCGCGGTAGTCCAGCAGGCGGTTGCGGACGACCGCGAGGCCGGTGCCGCGGTCCGCCGGGGCGAGCCGGGTGATGAGCAGATGCAGACCGGACAGGTCGCGGCGTAGCCGCCGGGTCATCTCGTCCTCGACCGACCCTGCGGCGGGGGCGTCGAGGGCGGGCGGGTCCGGCAGGTGCAGGGTGAGGGTGTCGGCGCTTTCGGAGTGCCGCGCCTTGAGCAGCAGTACGCCAAGGCGTTCGGCGGCGATCTCGGCGTCGGCGATGCGGCGTTGCAGCAGCGCGGCGGTGGCGGCGTCGCGGGTGCCGTCCTCCAGCCGCCCCTGGATCATCAGCGCGCACTCGTGCAGCCGGGCGTTCTGCCGCCGCAGCTCGTCAACGGCCTTGTCCACCTTGTCCGGTGACGCCTCCCCCACCAGCGCCAGTTGCGCGTCCACCACCTGGGCCAGCCGGGCCCGGAACGCACGGCGCAGCCGCTGCAGCGTGTGCTCGGGGGTGGCCGGTACCAGTGCGAACCGGGCCACCGCCGCGCAGCAGAACGCGGCGAACAGCGTCCCGTACAGCTCGGGCAGGCCGGAAAGGCTGGCGCGCACGAAGAGCGAGACGAAGTAGATCTGGAAGCCCACCAGGCCGAGCGCGGTTCCGCGCTCGCCGAACCGGCGCACGTAGACGGCAGCGAAGATCAACGCGACGAAGAACAGGTCGCCGAGGATGACGTAACGATTCAGCAGGGCGCCGAGCGACATCGCGGCGAACCCGGTGGGCAGCCCCCACGCGAGGGTGATCGCCTGGTCCCTGGGCAGCGGCTCACTGATCGCGAAGGTCGCCACCATGGCCGCCATCGCCCCCGCGACCAGGAGGTTCACCGGGATCTGGAATGCCGCGAGCACCGCGAGGGTCAGCACGATCGACGCGACCGTACGGAGTCCGGCCATCAGCCGGATCAGCCCCGGGTCGGACGCGACGAAGCGATCCCATACAGCGGTCCACGCCTGCCGCGCTCGTTGACGTGCTTGTGTCATTCCGCTGCCGCACCCCTGCCCGTCCGTCCACCGTCCCGCGCGGCGGCCCACCGCGCGTGGACGCCCACCAGCCATGATCCGCCGCCTAAAGGATCGCACGAACGGAGCGCCTGGCGGCGGGCGACGGTACGCCTGGCGGCGCGCGACGGGGTGGGTCCGGGGGCCTGACGCCTGGCGGCGGGCAGCGGTGCGCTGGGCAGCGGGGGCCGGCGCCTGGCGGCGGGTGCCGGTATGTGTCTGGCGGCAGGGGCCGGTACGTCTGGCGGCGCGCGACGGGCTGGGTCCGGGGGCCTGACGCCTGGCGGCGGGCAGCGGTGCGCTGGGCAGCGGGGGCCGGTATGTGTCTGGCGGCAGGGGCCGGTACGTCTAGCGGCGGGGGCCGGGGTGGGTCCGGGGGCCCGGGGGGCCTGACGCCTGGCGGCGGGCAGCGGTGCGCTGGGCAGCGGGGGCCGGTGCGCCTGGCGGCGGGGGCCGGGGTGGGTCCGGGGGACCCGGAGCGAGCAGCGCCGCAGTGGTGAAGACCCTCCGCCGTCGCCCCAGCGGGATACCGCCGCCGTGCTCGGGTCGGGCGCGGGCCCGGGGGCCGGGGGTCGGGGAAGGGGCGCGGGTGGACGTAGAGTCCACTGCGTGCTTCTTGGATTGCTCTGCGCCCTCGGTTCCGCCATCTGCTTCGGTACGGCCTCGGTCTTCCAGGCCGTCGCGGCCCGCCGGGCCGCCTCCGCTGACGACTCGGCGGGAGTCGACCCACGGCTGCTGGTGCGCGCGCTGCGCCAGTGGTGGTACGTGCTCGGGCTCGGGCTGGACGGCGCGGGCTTCGCGCTGGAGTTGGTGGCGCTGCGCTCGGTGCCGATCTACGCGGTCGGCGCGGCGCTGGCGGCGAGCCTGGCGGTGACGGCGGTGGTCGCCTCATGGCTGCTCAAGACGAGCCTCGGCAAGGCGGAGTGGGGGGCGGTCGGCACGGTCTGCCTGGGGCTGGGCTTGCTGGCGGCGGCCTCCGGCGCGGAGGGCCACAGCTCGGGCGGCCCGGAGCTGCGCTGGGGCGTACTGGGCGCGGCGGTGCTGGTCCTGCTGGCGGGCCTCGCCGCGGGTCGGCTGCCGAAGCGCGTCCGGGCGGCCGCGCTCGGGCTCGGTGCGGGCCTCGGCTTCGGTGTGGTGACGGTGGCGGTGCGGCTGGTTCCGGACTTCGCCATCGGGGACATGGCCACCAACCCGGCGACCTACGCGGTGCTGGTCGGCGGGGCCTCGGCGTTCCTGCTGCTGACGACCGCGCTGCAGCGCGGCTCGGTGACGGTGGCGACGGCGGGCATGGTGATCGGCGAAACGATCGGCCCGGCGCTGGTCGGCGTGCTGGCCCTGGGCGACCGTACGCGCGAGGGCCTCGGCGGCCTGGCCATCGCGGGCTACGCCCTGGCGGTACTCGGCGCGCTGGCACTGGCCCGCTTCGGCGAGGGCGGCGCGGAACCGGCGGCCGACCCATCGGCGCCGAAGGTGACGGCGGACCGCTGAGACGGCGGCGAACCGCGCGACCGCAACCGGCAGGCGCTACCCCGAGTAACCGGCGCCAGAACCCGGATGACACCGACAGCCGCGGCCCCGAACCTCATTGACCTGAGGTTCGGGGCCGCGGCTTCGTTCGTTACTGGCAGCGACTACTCCCCTTCATTTCAAGGATATTGACGGAGAGTCATTGCCCTGGCGGTCGCGGGTGCTGTAGTAATTCCTGCCGCAGGGCCCGTCTACGCGCGCTGCAGCAGGTTCGCGGTCCATACCAATGCCCTGTCTTTGGCGTGCCCGCGTTTTCCCCCACGTTCGAAAGAGCCAACTCATGCACGCTTCCCGCGTCTCCGTAGTGCGGAGAGCATTGGCGGCGGTCGCGACAGCCGCGGTCGCCGCCGGACTTCTGCTCAGTCTCGGCGGCCATGCCCAAGCCGATTCCCTGACCGGTACCGTCACCGGTGGCCAGGGCAACTACCGCACCGTCAACGAACGTCAGGCGCCCCGCCTTTCCGCGTCAATCGTCGGTCGGGCCACCGTCGGCAGCACCGTCACCATGACCTGCCAGGTGCAGGGCGACACCGTGGAGAACGACTCCCGCTGGATCTGGTCGGGACCAGGGTCCTTCTACATAGCCGACGCGTTCATCGTCGAGAACACCAACAGCCTGCCGTCCTGCTCGTCGCAGCCCAGCGGGCGGGTCGCGCTCGGCATCTCCATGCAGAAGCAGGTCCAGGACGAATGGTGCTGGGACGCCTCGGGCCTGACGATCGCGAATTACTGGGGCTACACCCAGTACAGCCAGAACGACTTCTGCCAACTGGCCGCCCAGAACAGCTCACTCAGCTGCAACGACCAACCCGCGACCCTCGACGACATGGCCAACGCCCTGTCCAACATGGGCTTTTCAAACTCCGGCTACGACCTGTACCGCAATGCCTACTTCTCCGAAGTCCGCAACGAGATAAGCGGCGGGCGGCCGTTCGCGGTGCGCATCGGGTGGCGTTCCGGCGGTGGCCATATGAATGTCATCTACGGGTACGACCCGTCGTCCGGAACGATCGCGGTCGGCGATCCCTGGCCGTCCACCCAGACCTACACCTGGTGGAACTACAACGACTACGTCAGCAACTCGTCGTTCCAGTGGACCCATTCCCGTATCGGGATCTACAGCTAAGGCGGGCGGCAAATGCGCAGCAAAAGAATTCCAGGCCTGGCCTGCGGTCTGTCACTCAGTGTGTCGGCGATCCTGCTCGCCGTATGCCCCCAGGCCCAGGCTGCCGACGGGCCCTCGGGCGTCCCTGACTACCAGGGCGCGCGCCAGGTGCTGCAGTCGGCTCAGGTCCATGACACCGTGTCCCGGTTCCTCGGTACCACGGCGAACGTCGGCACCGACGGCGGCCAGCCGGAGGCGCCGATGAGCGCCGGGGCGCGCGACGCCCGGCAGTCGTTCAGCCTCAACGACCCGGTCGCGCTGTACGAGATCACGCCGGACTTCGTCAACGGCAAGACCCAGCCCACACCGGGCAGCGCGGTACGGCTGTCCTATCTGGCGTCCCTGGTGCACGGCGCCAACGGTCACCAGGCCACCGTCCTGCTCTCCACCGGCCCGAAGGGCAACGCCTGGCATCTGGCCGGAGTACGCGACGGCGGCAGCGACGTCGGCTACGCCGACCAGTCCACCCCCAGCTCGACGGTGTTCAGCGAGCCGCAGATCCACGCCTGGTACCGCCTCAAGGGCGGCAACGTCGAACCGCTCAACCAGGAGGCGGTCTCTGCCTTCGGCGGCAAGCGGACGATGTCGCTCAGCGCGTATCAGAAGCTGGTGCACGGCCGTTACGCCGACAAGCTGCCGGGTTCCGGATACGACCGGAAGGGCCTCGCAGGGGGGTACGGCCTCGCCGCCCCGGCGCACCAGCCCGCGTCGTCCTCGACCCCGCTGCTGCTCGGCGGTTCGGGCGCGGCCCTCGCCCTCGTACTGACCGGCGGCACCCTCGCCGTACGCCGGCGGGCACAGTCCGGTTGACGCCCTGCATGCCGTGCCCCGCCCCGCCGCGGCGCGGCGGGGCATGGCGCCCGACCCCCGTGCCGGGCTGCTTACGCGTGCCGGTGGGCCGGGGTGAGACGGGTCGCCACGCCGATGCGGTTCCAGGCGTTGATGGTGATGGCCATCGCCAGCACCCGGCTCAGCTCCCGCTCGTCGAAGAGGCCGGCGGCCTCGTCGTAGACCTCGTCCGGAACGCCGTGCTCGCCGAGCCGGGTGACGGCCTCGGTGAGGGCGAGGGCGGCGCGCTCGCGGGCGGTGAAGAACGGGGTGTCCCGCCAGACCGCGACGCCGATCACCTTCTGCTCCGACATTCCCTGGCTGCGCGCGTCCCGGGTGTGCATGTCGAGGCAGTACGCGCAGCCGTTGAGCTGCGAGGCGCGGATCTTGATGAGCTCCCGGACGTCCGGGTCGAGGCCGTCCGACGCGGCGCGGTCGAGGGCGACCATCGCCTTGTAGAAGTCGGGGACCAGCTTCCCCAGCGCGATCCGCGGGGCGGGGGCGGGGACCAGGGCTTCTGCGGGGTTCACGGTTGTCGTCATGACATCCACCGTAGGTGCGCGCTGGTCTGCGCGCATGGTCCACTTGCGGTGTGTGTGAACGGGCCAATCGACCGGACGGTACTGACCGGCGTGGCAGGCAGCATGACAGGGGAAGGCCCCATTCGGACCCCTCCAGTCATGGACTTGACCTGCATTTGGAACTCCGCTCCGGCGGCGGGTTGCGCAGCGGCCTGGAGGCGGCGCTACGTAGCGCGGTACGCGACGGGAGACTGGCGCCGGGCACCCGGCTGCCGTCGTCCAGAGCGCTCGCCCAGGACCTCGGCCTGGCCCGCAACACGGTCGCCGACGCGTACGGACAGCTGGTCGCCGAGGGGTGGTTGACGGCCCGTCAGGGATCCGGGACACGTGTGGCGCCGGGCGCCCGGCCGCAGACGCCGGTGTCGAGGTCGGTGGCGCTGGCGTTCCCCGGACTGGCGGCCGGTGACCATCTGCCGTACGACCTGCGGCCGGGTTCGCCGGACCTGTCGTCGTTCCCGCGCACCGCATGGGTCGCCGCCACCCGGCAGGCGATGGCCAAGGCACCGCACGACGCCTTCGGCTACACCGATCCGCGCGGCCGGGAGGAACTGCGCCAGGCGCTCGCCGAGTACCTGTCACGGGTGCGCGGGGTCCGGGCCGATCCGGACCTGATCATGGTCTGTACGGGATACGTGCAGGCCATAGGGCTGCTGGGGAAGGCACTGGTGGAACTGGGCGGCCAGCGGATCGCCGTGGAGGCGCTGGGCTTTCCCGACACCCTTACCGTGCTGCGCGCCTCCAGCCTGGCCACCACCCCGCTGCCGGTGGACGAGTACGGCGCCGACATCGGCGCGCTGGCCGGTCAGCCGGCGGACGCGGTCCTGCTGACGCCCGCGCACCAGTTCCCCTCCGGGGTGGCGCTCTCGCCGGAGCGCCGTACGGCCGCCGTGGCCTGGGCGCATGCGACGGGTGGCGTGGTGATCGAGGACGACTACGACGGCGAGTTCCGCTACGACCGGCAGCCGGTCGGGGCGCTCCAGGGTCTTGATCCGGCCAATGTCGTGTACGCGGGCACCGCCAGCAAGAGCCTGGCTCCGGGCGTACGACTGGCGTGGCTGGTGGTGCCTGAGCGGCTGATGGAACCCGTGGTGCGGCAGAAGCGGCTCGCCGACCGGCAGTCGCCGGTTATCGACCAGTTGACGCTTGCGGAGCTGATCGCGGGCGGGGCGTACGACCGCCATGTGCGGCGGATGCGGCTGCGGTACCGGCAGCGCCGGGACCGCCTCGTCACGGCGCTGGCGGCTGGGGCGCCGGACGTCCGGGTGTCCGGCATCGCGGCCGGACTGCACGCGGTGATCGAACTGCCCGACGGCTCGCCGTCGGAGGCCGAGTTGGTCAAACGGGCGGCTGGGCTCGGCCTCGCCGTAACCGGCATGGAGATGTACGGCGGCTCGGGCGCGGAGCGCCCCGCCCTCGTTGTGGGGTACGGCACGCCGCCGGAGCATTCCTTCGCGGGGGCGTTGCGTGCGCTGTGCGCCACGCTGGCCGCTTAGGCGACCAGGGTTCTTTCCCGCCCGCCCACCCTTCTGCAGCGCAGCGAACCGCCGCAGGGGGTGTGGCGGGTGGGCAAAAAACCTACTTGGGCAACCAGCTCCGCCAGACTTCCGGATGCTCCGAAACCCACTTCTTCGCCGCCGCCTCCGGCGACAACTTCTCCTCGGCGATCATCTGCGACACCTCGTTCTGCTGGTCCTTCGTCCAGTGGAAGTTCCGCAGGAACTGCGCGGCCTTCCCACCGTGCTTGGCGAAGTCGGCGTTCAGATACTTCTGCAGCGCCGTGGTGGGGTACGCACAGTCGATGTCCGCGGGCGCCTTGGCAGCGCACGCGTCCGTGTACGGCGGGAGCTTGACCTCGACCATCGGTACCTCGTTGAACAGCCACTGAGGCATGTACCAGTAGGTCAGGAACGGCTTCTTCTGCTGCGCGAACTGCTTGATCTGGGTGATCTGCGCGGCCTCGGAACCCGCGAACACCGGCTGGTAGTCCAGGTGCAGATTGTTCACCAGCGCCTTGTCGTTGGTGACATAGGACGGCGAGCCGTCCAGCAGCTGGCCCTTGCTGCCGCTTTCCGCCGTGCGGAAGAGGCTCGCGTACTTGTTGAGGTTGTGCCAGTCCAGGATGTCCGGGTGCTCATCGGCCAGATACTTGGGCACCCACCAGCCGATGTGGCCGGTGACGCCCTCGTCCCCGGCGGAGACGATGGTCTTCTTGTCGTGGACGTACCGCTTCTCCTGGTCCGGGTGACCCCAGTCCTCCAGGATCGCGTCGACGCGGTCCTGGCTGAGCGCGTCCCACGCGGGGACCTCGTCGACCTGGACGGTGTCCACCCGGTACCCGAGCTCGTGCTCCAACAGGTACTGCGCGACGGCCACATTGGACTCGGCGCCCACCCACGACTGCACGGACAGGGTGACCGTCTTCGCGCCGGACACGTTCGCGTACGGCGACGTCTGCTTGGTCATGTCGGCCGCGCCGCAACCGGTGGCGGTGAGCAGCACACCAGCGGCGAGCAGGGCGCCGAGCAATTTTCTACGAGCCATGGGTTCAGCGCTCCTTGGTGGCGGCGGCGGGCTGCGTCACGCGGTCCAGCATCAGGCCGAGGCAGACGATGGCCGTACCGCCGATGAGGCCGGTCGCCAGATCGCCCTGTGCCAGGCCGAAGACCACGTTGTAGCCGAGGGCGCCGCCGCCGATCATGCCCGCGATGACGACGACCGCCAGCACCAGGACCACGCCCTGGTTGACCGCGAGCAGCAACGCCGGTCGGGCGAGCGGAAGTTGGACCTGACGCAGCTGCTGGCGGCCGGTCGCGCCGAGCGAGCGCGCCGCCTCCATCGCGCCGGGGTCGACCTGCTGCAGGCCCTGGGTGGTGATACGTACGACGGCGGGCACCGCGTACGCCACGGCTGCCGCCGCTCCGGCCGCGCGGCCCGCGCCGAACAGCGCGACGACCGGGATCAGGTACACGAACTGCGGCATGGTCTGGAAGACGTCCAGCACCGGTCGCAGCAGCGCCTCGACCCGGCGGCTGCGTGCCGCCACGATGCCGACCGCGATGCCGACGACCAGGGTCACCGCCAGCGCGGCCAGCACCTGGGAGAGGGTGTCCAGCGACACGCTCCACACCCCGAGCACCCCGATCGCGGCCATCGCCAGCACGGCGGTGAGCGCCGTACGCCAGGTGCTGATCAGCCAGGCCAGCGCGCCGACGATGAGCAGCACGGACCACCACGGCAGGCCCTGCAGGCCGCCGCGCAGCGGGTCGAGGACCCAGGTGGTGAATCCGGCCGCCCAGTCCGCGGTACCGCCGATCACCGGGACACCGGAGTTGAGGTGGCCGGTGATCCAGCCCACCACGCTGTTGACGGGAGCGGCGATGCTGACCGTCCAGCCCCCGGGCCAGGAGGCCGAGTTCAGCAGCCGGCCGATCAGCGCGAGGGCGGCGGTCAGGGCCGCGATCCCGGCCCACACGGGCCATCCGCGACCGGACCGTTCCACCGTGGCGGAGCCGAGCCGCGCCCCGGCCGCCGCCGTCGTACGGTCCAGTACGACGGCGAGCAGCACGATCGGGATGCCCGCGGCGAGCGCGTTGCCGACGTCCACGGTGGACAGCGCCTGGTAGACGCGGTCGCCGAGGCCGCCCGCGCCGATCACCGAGGCGATGACGGCCATCGAGAGCGCCATCATGATCGTCTGGTTGACGCCGAGCAGCAGTTGCTTGCGGGCCAGCGGCAGGCGGGCGGTCAGCAGCCGCTGGCGGCCGGTGGCGCCGAGCGAGGTGACCGCCTCCAGCACACCGGCGTCGGCGCCGCGCAGCCCGAGCGCGGTGAGCCGGGCCATCGGCGGAGCCGCGTAGACGACGGTGGCCAGCACCGCGGGCGGCACCCCGATGCCGAAGATCCACACGAACGGCAGCAGATAGGCGAAGGCGGGCAGCACCTGCATGGTGTCCAGCACCGGCCGCAGCGCCCGGAACATCCGGTCGGACAGCCCGCCCGCCAGCCCGAGCAGCGCGCCGACGACGACCGAGGCGAGCACCGCGACGACCATCAGCGCCAGCGTCTGCATCGTCGGCACCCACATGCCGAGCGCCCCGCAGAGCGCCAGCGACACCAGTGCGGTGACGGCCACCCGCAGCCCGGCGAACCGCCAGGCCAGCAGCGTCGCCGCGGCGGTCACCCCGGTCCAGCCGAGGGCCAGCAGCACCAGGTAGACGGCGCGGACCGCGTAGCCGACGCCGTAGCTGACGTAGCCGAAGAAGTAGAGGAAGACCGGGCTGCTGTCCCGGTTGTCGATGATCCAGTTGCTGGCCTTGCCCAGCGAGCCCGACGGGTCGACGGTGAGCGCGTGCGGCCAGCTGCCGCTTCCCCAGCGGGAGTTGACCATCGGCACCACGACAGCCGCGACGACGGCGAGCAGCACGAGCTTGGCCAGGCCGCGATGGCGCACCAGCAGTTGGCGTGCGGTGTGTACGGCGCCGGCGTCCGGCTTGGCCACCGCCGTGGTCACGGCACTCACGCTGCGACCTTCTCGGTCTCGATACCGGCGACGACCGCCAGCAGCCGCTGGTGGTCCACCACGCCCAGGCAGCGGCCGCCTTCGACCACCCTGGCCGGGCCGCCGGACCGGGCGACCGCCTCGATCGCCTCGCTGACCAGCGTCGCGGGGGACAGCGCGGGGCCGCCCTGGGCCTCCCCGGCCACGGCCGGACGCATCGCGCGGCGCACGGTGAGCACCTGCTCGCGCGGCACGTCCCGGACGAAGTCGCGTACGTACTCGTCGGCCGGGGAGCCGACGATCTCCTCCGGGCTGCCGCACTGCACGATCCGGCCGTCGCGCATCAGCGCGATCCGGTCACCGAGCCGCAGCGCCTCGGACAGGTCGTGGGTGATGAAGACCATGGTGCGGCCCTCTTCACGGTGCAGGCGGATGACCTCTTCCTGCATGTCGCGGCGGATCAGCGGGTCGAGGGCGCTGAACGGCTCGTCGAACAGCAGCACTTCGGGGTCGACGGCGAGCGCCCGGGCGAGCCCCACGCGCTGCTGCTGGCCTCCGGACAGCTGTCCCGGGCGGCGGCCCTCCAGTCCGGCCAGGCCCACCTTCTCCACCATCTCGGCGGCCCTGGCCCGCCGTTCGGCCTTGCCGGTGCCCTGGATCTCAAGGCCGTAGGCGACGTTGTCCAGCACGGTGCGGTGCGGCAGCAGGCCGAAGTGCTGGAAGACCATGGCGGCGCGGTGGCGGCGCAGATCGCGCAGCTGGGCGCGGTCCATGCCGCGCACGTCCTCGCCCTCGATGGCGATCTCGCCCGCGGTCGGCTCGATGAGCCGGGTCAGACAGCGGACCAGGGTGGACTTGCCGGAGCCGGACAGGCCCATGACGACGAAGACCTCGCCCTTGCGGACGTCGAACGAGACGTCCCGTACGGCGACGGTGCAGCCGGTGCGTGCGCGCAGTTCCTCCGCACTGAGGTCGGCCTCCGGCGAGCCGGGGATGCGGTCGGCCTTCGGGCCGAAGACCTTCCACAGGTTGCGGACGGAGAACACGGGGGCACTGGTCGTGGAGTCGGCGTTGGTCATCGCACATCACCGCCTTGTGTCGGGGCCGCGGCAAGCAGTTCGGCGGCCTTCTCCCCCACCATCAGGACGCCGATCATCGGGTTCACGGCGGGCATCGTCGGGAAGACGGACGCGTCGGCGATGCGGACGCCGTTCAGCCCGCGGATCCGCAACTGCGGGTCCACCACGGCCTGTTCGTCATCGGCGGCGCCCATCCGGCAGGTTCCGGCCGGGTGGTAGACGGTGTGCGCGACCTTGCGGGCGTACTCGGAGAGGTCCTCGTCCGAGGTGACCTCCGGGCCCGGGCAGACCTCGCGCTTGAGCCAGCTGGCCAGCGGCTGGGTCTTGGCGATCTCGCGGGCGATGCGGATGCCGTCGACCAGGGTGCGGCCGTCGTAGTCCTCCGGATCGGTGAAGTACCGGAAGTCCAGGGCGGGCTTGACGGCCGGATCGGCGCTGGTCAGGTAGAGGCGGCCACGGCTGCGCGGCTTGGGGATGTTGGGTGTCATCGACACGCCGTGCGGGGGCTTTTCGTAGCCGAGGCGCTCAGGGTTGTCGGTGAACGGGATCTGGTAGAAGTGGAACATCAGGTCGGGGCCCGCGGAGTGCGGGTCGCGGCGGACGAACAGCCCGGCGTCGGAGTCCATCGCGGAGTTGTCCGGGATCGGTCCGTCGGTCTCCCAGACGATCACCGACTCGGGGTGGTCGAGCAGGTTCTCCCCCACTCCCGGCAGGTCGTGCACCACGGGTATGCCCAGCGCCTCCAGGTCCTGCTTCGGGCCGACGCCGGAGTGCAGCAGCAGCCGCGGGGTGTCCACCGCGCCCGCGCAGACCAGGACCTCGCGGGACGCCTCGACCAGGATCTCCACACCGTCCTTGGTGCGCACCCGGACGCCGGTGGCGCGCTTGTCGGCGTCGAGTTCCAGCTTGTACGCCCAGGTCTCCAGCATCAGATGGAGGTTGGGACGGTCCAGGAAGGGGTGCAGGTACGCGACGGAGGCGGAGGACCGCTTGTTGTTCTCCGGGTGGTACGCCAGGTCGAAGAAGCCCACGCCCTCGTGGAACGGCTTGGCGTTGAAGCCCTCCACCCGCGGCACGCCGATCGCCGTCTGAGCGGCGTCGACGAAGTCGCGGGCGATGGCGTTCCGGTCCTTCTCGTCGACCGCCACGATGTTGTTGCGCAGCCGGTCGAAGTACGGGTCCATGGCCGCCGCGTCCCAGCCCTCGGCACCGGCCGCGGCCCACTCGTCCCAGTCGGACGGCAGCGGCCTGAAGCTGATCAGCGTGTTGTGCGAGGAGCAGCCGCCGAGCACCCTGGCGCGGCTGTGCCGGATGTGCGAGTTGCCGCGCGGCTGCTCGGTGGTCGGGTAGTCGTAGTCCAGGTCACCGCCGAGCAGTCCCAGCCAGCGGCGCAGGGTGAGCACGTCCGGGCGGTCGATGTCGGACGGGCCGCCCTCGATCACGGCGACACGGACGGCCGGGTCCTCGGTGAGCCGGGAGGCGATGACGGATCCTGCGGTGCCGCCGCCGATCACGACATAGTCGTAGACGTAGTCATTTACGGGCATGGGGGTGCTGCTCCTTTGGTGCATGTCCTCTGGTGCGGGGGCCTGGGGGTCTCCCCCAGAAGAGAAATCAGCCCTTGAACCACCGCACCGGGCGTGGCGCCAGGTTCTGGTAGACGTGCTTGGCCTCGCGGTACTCGTCCAGCCCGGAGGGCCCAAGCTCGCGGCCGATGCCGGACTTGCCGAAGCCGCCCCACTCGGCCTGCGGGAGGTACGGGTGGTAGTCGTTGATCCACACCGTGCCGTGCCGCATCCGTCCGGCGACCCGCCGGGCGCGGCCCGCGTCGGCGGTCCATACCGCGCCCGCCAGGCCGTACTCGGTGTCGTTGGCGAGCGCCACCGCCTCGTCCTCGGTGTGGAAGGTCTCCACGGTGAGGATCGGCCCGAAGGTCTCCTCGCGGACCACCCGCATCTCGCCGTGGCACAGGTCGAGGACGGTGGGCGAGTAGAAGTAGCCGGTCGCCGGGCGGGTTTCGCTGGGCTCGGGGCGTGCGCCGCCGCAGCGCAGGACGGCGCCCTCGGCGAGCGCGGAGGCCACATACGCTTCGGTCTTGGCGAGTTGCGCGGCGGAGACCAGCGGTCCGCACTCCACACCGGGCTCGGTGCCCCGGCCGAGCTTGATCCGCTCGGCGCGGCGGGCGAGTTCGGCCACGAAGCGGTCGCGCACCGGCTCCTCGATGATCAGCCGCGCACCGGCCGAGCAGACCTGGCCGCTGTGGATGAAGGCCGCGTTGAGCGCCTGGTCGACGGCGGTGTCGAAGCCCTCGTCGGTGGCGCAGGCGTCGGCGAAGACCACGTTCGGGTTCTTGCCGCCCAGTTCCAGGGCCACCTTCTTGACGGTGGGCGCGGCGGCCTGCATGACCTTGGTGCCGCTGGCCAGTCCACCGGTGAAGGAGACCAGGTCCACGTCCGGGTGCTCGGCGAGCCGTGCGCCCACCGGGTCGCCCGTGCCGGTGACCACATTGCCGACCCCGGTCGGCAGACCGGCCTCGACCAGCAGCTTCATCAGGTGGACGGTGGACAGCGGGGTGATCTCGCTGGGCTTGATCACGAAGGTGTTGCCCGCCACCAGCGCCGGAGCGATCTTCCAGCTGGCCTGCAGGAGGGGGTAGTTCCAGGGAGTGATCAGCGCGCACACGCCGACCGGCTCATGGACGACGACGCTGTGGATCTCCGGCGATCCCGCGTCGACGACCCGGCCGCCGCCCTCGTTCAGCGCGAGGTCGGCGAAGTAGCGGAAGGCGTTGGTCACGTCGTCCACGTCGACGCGGCCCTCTTCGAGGGTCTTTCCGGTGTCCCGGCTCTCGATCAGCGCGATCGCCTCGCGGTCGCGCTGCAGCAGGTCGGCGACGCGCCGCAGCAGCGCGGCCCGCTCGGCGACCGGCGTACGCGGCCAGGACCCGGCGTCGAACGCACGACGGGCGGCGGCCACCGCCGCGTCCGTGTCGGCCACGCCGCCCTCGGCCACCACGGCCAGCGTCTTGGCGTCGGCGGGGTCGAGGACCTCCCGCTGCGCGTTGGACGCGGCAGCGCGCCACACCCCGTCCACATGAATGGTCTCGACTGCCGACACGTCTGTTCTGCCTTCCGATTTCCGATTCGCCCTGGCTGGCTCACCAGCGGCAGGGACCCCTAACCGGAAGACGTATGGGTATGCGTGTTTGATTAAAAAGAGTGACGCTAGTCACCTTTCGGCCATTGCGCGGCGCCTTGCCTGAGCCGGGGCGGCCGGAGCCGGACACGACGTCTCCGGCCGCCCCTCTGGGCGGGTGGCTCAGCGGTTGGTCCACAGGTTCCAGAAGACGGTTCCGTTGGCGCACTGGTACTGGTCCCAGGCGCCGCGCTGGACGCCCTGCTGCCCGTCGCTGTTGCAGCCGTCGAACGTCCAGTACTTGCCGCGGTCGATCCACCCCGCGGGCGCCTGGTCCGCGTGGTGCGTCGCCACGGCGTGGTGCGCGGCCACGGCGTGGTGCTGCGGTGCGGCCTGGGCGGCCGGTGCCATGAAGCCGATGCCCGCCGCGGCGGCCAGGGCCGCCGCCAGCACGGCGGCCTTCGTGATGAACGGAGATGTCATCTTTCTCCCCATTTGTCGTGGGCTGGTTTGCCTCGGTCTTGTTTGTCGCGGTCTTGTTTGTCATGGTCTGGGTGCTGCTGTGATGTTCACCAGGTACACGTCCGGGGGACCGCCGCCGTATGACACCGGCAACCATGATTTTTTTCGACCCTCAGGCCGTCAGCCGTTTGTGGTGCAGCAGCAACGCGCGGCAGGCGCACGCCAGTTGCTCCGCGTGTACGACGGCCGAGGCCAGCCCCGTACCCGCATCGCCGCGCAGTTTCCTGCGCGCCTCACCGATTCCGGCGAGCGCGAGGGCGCGTACGAGGTCGTCCTTCGGCTGGGCGCAGGCCAACGTCTCGACCTCCGGGATCAGCAGCATGATGTGGCCGCGCAGGCAGAGGACCAGGTCCTCGATCTCCTCGTACCGGGGGTAGACGGCGCGTTCGCCGAGGACCGCATCGACGGTCTCGGCGATCGTCTGCACGTCCACGGGCGCCGCGTCTGTGAACGTCCGCTCTCCGCCAACTCGCCTTACGGGAACCGGCATTCGATCGGGTGGGCTTTCAGCGTTCATGCCCCGACAGTGCCCTGGTCAGGGCTAGCGTTTCGAGACTGACGCGGGGTACGGGTGCGCTGGCGCGGTGTGCGCTGGTTCTGTGCGGTGGTTGCGCTGTCGTTGCGCAGTGCGCGCTTCGTGCTCATCGGTGAGGGGAGAATCGACGTGAGCGAAGCACCGGTCAGCCTGCGGCTCATTGGCGCGCAGGTCAAGGCCCTGAGGCAGCGGGCCGGACTGACGCAGGCAGAACTCGGCAAGAAAGTCGGGTACTCGGAGTCCCAGATCCGCAGCATCGAAGCGGGAAGAAGGACCCCTAAGCCCGACCTTCTCGTTCGGTTCGAGGAGTTGTTCAAGGTGCCGGGGGTCTTCACGTCGGTAGCGGATGAGCTGCTGAAGGAACCGCACCCGTCGTGGTTCCAGCCGTTCGCGGTGTTGGAGGCGGAAGCGGTCGGGCTGTCCGCGTACGACAACCAACTCGTCAACGGCCTGCTGCAGACCGAGGCGTACGCACGCGCCGTACACATCGAGCACCGCCCAGCCTTGGACGACCAGGAGATCGAACTCCGAGTCGACGCTCGACTAGCCCGACAGAAGCTGCTCACGCGCGTACCAGCCGCATCCCTGAGCTTCATTTTCGAAGAGGTCCTGCTACGCCGCTCCGTCGGTGGCCGGGAGGTCATGCGCGAGCAACTGGAGCGCCTGTTGGACGTAGCACAGATGCGGCACGTCGAAATCCAAGTGATGCCGACCGAGCGCCCAGGCCACGCCGGGCTCGAAGGTCCACTGACCGTGGTCGAACCGCCTGAGAAAGAGTTGTGCGCGTACCTAGAGGTCCAGAACATTGGCCGCCTGATCACGGACCGTCCAACCGTCAGCAAGATCGCCCAACGGTATGCGATCCTGCGGAGCCAGGCCCTTACACCCGATGAATCGGTCAGCTTCATCAAGCAGTTGGCAACGGGAGCGACATGAACGAGCTCGTTTGGTTCAAGTCCAGTTACAGCGGCGGCGGAGGCGGCCAATGCGTCGAAGTCGCCTACAACTGGCGGAAGTCCACCCACAGCGGCGGAGGCGGCCAGGACTGCGTAGAGGTCGCCGCCCACCCCACCGCCGTCCACGTCCGGGACTCCAAGGACAAGACCGGTCCCGTCCTGGACTTCACCCCCGAACAGTGGTCGGCGTTCGTGGAGTTCGCCGCCGCGCAAGGCACCGGCACCCTCTGACGCGGTGAAGTGGCCGCCAGCACCGCAAGGGGGCGGCCACTTCCCGTCAGTACGACTTCAGGGAGTACGACGTCACCACGTCGCGGAACTCCTCGTGGTCCGCGTTCTGGCCAATCGCTTGGGCTATCTCCTCCTCGGACATACCGGCGAAGGCCTCCTCCGCCGCGCCCCGCTGTTCGGCGTTGGCCAGGGCGATGCTCTGGTTCCGCTCCACGAAGCCCCGTAGCTCGTCCTCGTACGCGCCGAACGCCGCGACGTGGTCGCCGCCCGCCGCCTTGAGTTCGCCCGCGAGGACGTACGCGCCGATCAGCGCCATGCTCGTGCCCTGACCCGACATGGGCGAGCCGCAGTACCCGGCGTCGCCGAGCAGTACGACCCGGCCGTGCGACCAACTGTCCATGCGGATCTGGCTCATGGAGTCGAAGTGGAAGTCGGGGGCGTCCCACATGTACTTGAGCGCGTTGGGGAACTCCCAGCCGACGTTGGCCATCTTCTCGGCGACCAGCCGCTTCTGCGCGGTGAGGTCGCGGAAGTCGTAGTCGATGGGTTCCTTGGCCTCGAAGCCCGTGTAGACGCGGAGTTCGCTGTTGTCGCGGAGGCTCATCATGATGCCGCCGGGTCGGTAGTAGACCTGCCAGTGGTCCAGGTCAGGGAAGTTGGGGGCGGTGAACACTGCCAGGTAGGAGCCGAGGTGGCGGATGAACTGGGACTCGGGGCCGAAGACCAGCTTGCGGACGTTGGAGTGCAGTCCGTCCGCGCCGACGACGATGTCGAAGTCGCGCGGGGCGCTGTTCTCGAAGGTGACGTGGGCGGTGTGCGCGTCCTGGGTGATGCTGGTGATCGAGTCGTCGAAGAGGTACTCGACGCCGTCGCCGGTCGCCTCGTAGATCAGACGGCACAGGTCGTCGCGGAGGATCTCGACGTCGGAGTTGGCGATCGGACCGCCGGTGAAGGTGTGTTCGGTGGTGCGGAACAGCTCCTTGCCGGTGCTGTCCACGATGGACATGCCGCGCAGGTCGGTCTTGAGACGGCGCACCTCGTCCAGGATGCCTGTCTGCTCGACCACGTCGAGCGCCGCGGCGCGCACGTCGATCGCCTGGCCGCCGGGACGTAGGTGGGGCGCGCGCTCGACGACGGTGACGTTGAAGCCGTGGCGGTTCAGGAAGTACGCCAGGGCGGGGCCGCCGATGCTGGCTCCGGAGATAAGGACATTGACGTTCTCCATCTGTGGCTCCTCGACATCAGGTGGGATCTGTCCTGTTCGACGCGAGGCGTACCGCCTGGCGTTGCCATCGATCCTGGGCGTCCCACCTGACAAGCCGCTGACAAGCCACCACCCCGGCTGTCAGCCCGCTGACAAAGGGCCTCGTGTCCTGGCCGCCGTGCGTATCGTTGAAGTGTGCGGCTGCATGCGATAAGCGGCAGCGGGGAGGAGCTCAACGTGACCGCCGACCTGATGGACAGGACCGAGATGGCCGACAGCGACGGGCCGAGCTTGGACGAACTGTTCGAGCGGCTGGAACACATGCCAGTCCCCGAGGGCTACAAGGTCGAGATCGTCGAGGGGGCCGTTCACATGTCGCCGCAGCGGGACGCGCACTGGGAGATCATCCGCAGGATCGTGCGGGCGGTGGAGGACCGGTTCGGCATGGAAACCCTGGTGAAGTCGGACGTGCGCATCGACTTCGGGTACAGGAACGGCTTCGCACCCGACGTGGCCAAGCTCGCGGATGATGCCAAGAAGGAGCAGGGCCGCTGGCGGTACCAGGACGTCGAGTTCGTCGCCGAGGTGATCTCCAAGGACACCGCCAGCAACGACTACGGGCCGAAGAAGGCCGCCTATGCGACGGCTGGCGTCCCTGTCTGCCTCATCGTCGACCCGTACACGGGCGAGTGCCACCTGTTCACCAACCCCAAGGACGGCACTTACCGAACGGAGACCACCACACCCTTCGGTGAACCCATCGACCTCACCGACACCGTCGTCGGACTGACCCTCGCCACCGACAAGTTCCCCCGCGACTGAAAAGGAGCCCCGCCACCGGCAACGTGCCAGCGGCGGGGCTCAGTTGGTGGCTGCGGCTCAGATCAGGCCGAGGGCGCGAACGGCCTCGCGCTCTTCCTTGAGCTCGTTGACGGATGCGTCGATGCGGGTCCGCGAGAACTCGTTGATCTCCAGGCCCTGGACGATCTCGAACTTGCCGTCCTTGGTGGTGACCGGGAAGGAGGAGATCAGGCCCTCCGGGACGCCGTAGGAGCCGTCGGAGACGATGCCCATGGAGGTCCAGTTGCCCTCAGCGGTGCCGTTGACCCAGGTGTGCACGTGGTCGATGGCGGCGTTGGCGGCGGAGGCGGCCGAGGACGCGCCGCGGGCCTCGATGATGGCGGCGCCGCGCTTGGCGACGGTCGGGATGAACTCCTCGGCCAGCCACTTCTCGTCGTTGACGGCCTCGGCGGCGTTACGCCCGGCGACCTCGGCGTGGAAGATGTCCGGGTACTGGGTGGCGGAGTGGTTGCCCCAGATCGTCAGCTTCTTGACGTCCTCGACGGAGGCGTTCAGCTTCTGGGCGAGCTGGGTGACCGCGCGGTTGTGGTCCAGCCGGGTCATCGCGGTGAAGCGCTCGGCCGGTACGTCGGGGGCGGCGGCCTGGGCGATCAGGGCGTTGGTGTTGGCCGGGTTGCCGACCACCAGGACCTTGATGTCGTCCGCGGCGTGGTCGTTGATCGCCTTGCCCTGCGGCTTGAAGATGCCGCCGTTGGCCTCCAGCAGGTCGCCGCGCTCCATGCCCTTGGTGCGCGGGCGGGCGCCGACCAGCAGGGCCACGTTGGCACCGTCGAAGGCCACGTTCGGGTCATCGGAGATGTCGATGCCCTGGAGCAGCGGGAAGGCGCAGTCGTCGAGCTCCATGGCGGTGCCCTCGGCGGCCTTCAGGGCGGGCGTGATCTCCAGCAGGCGCAGCTTGACCGGGACGTCGGCGCCGAGGAGGTGCCCGGAGGCGATGCGGAAAAGCAGTGCGTAGCCGATCTGGCCAGCCGCACCGGTGACAGTGACGTTGACGGGAGTGCGGGTCATTGCGATCTCCTGCGCTGTGTTTTTTGGGCGTCCCCGGCCCCTGTTGTTTCGGGATGACCCGACGCCGGTGACTGCCGATGTCTCGACGCCGAGAGATCCGCCGTCAGGCTATCGGACCCCGGGCACATCGATCCGTCGGGATGGTGTGGCTCGGGTCACCGCCTGCCCTTCGGCGTGGCGGGCCTGGCGCAGACCCGGCCTTCCCGCGCGGTGAGGCAGGCCTCGACCGCTTCGCCGCGGGCGGCCGGGATCATCGGGGTGAACACCCGGACCCCGTTGTACGGGGCGCTCTGCGGTTGTACGCGGTCGTGCGGGCCGCGCACTTCGATGGTGTCACCCGCACGGGGTGCGGGGAGCAGTGCCCAGGCCGCCCGGCAGCGGGCGCTGATCCGCAACTCGACCTCGCGTCCGGCGAGCTGGGCGGAGGCCGTGGTCACGGCGTCGTCGGCGCACAGCGTCACATCGGGGGCGAAGCCATCGCAGGTCCGCCCCTGGCAGAACGGCGGTGCGACCTCGGTGGCGCTGGATCCCGGCACCGCGCCGATCAGCAGCAGCACCGCCCCGACGGCCAGCGCCAGCACGCCCGCGCCCACGGCCGACCACAGCGCCACCTCGACCCCGGTACGGACGGGCAGCGGCCAGGGCGCCTCGGAGAGCGGCTCCGGGGCGGGCTGACCGGATCCATGTCGCCCACACGGGTGATATCCCGTATGGGCGCCCGAATCGGCGGGGTTGTTGGCCAGGCGGCTCATGTGCGCAACCACTGCCAGGTGTCCCTGCCCACCACACCGTCCGCCGGAAGGCGGTGGGCACGCTGGTAGGCCCTGACGGCCGCCGCGGTGCGCCGCCCGAAGTGGCCGTCGACCGTACCGGCGTCAACCCGCTGCCGCTCCAACAGGCACTGTATTTCGGTGACTTGGGGGCCGTTGGCGCCCTCGCCGACGACATCGGTACTGGTCTGGACGTATCCGGCGTAGTGGCGGCCGTCCTGGACCTTGTCGTGGCACGGGAAGCCGGGCAGGGCGCCCGCCGCTCCCGGTCCGGTGTCGCGATGGGCGACCGGCAGCAGTTCGTAACCGCTCGCCAGGCCGCCGCCGAGCACCACGATCGCCACCGCCCCGGCGAGCACCGCGCGCCGCTGGCGCGACCGGCGCTCCGAGATCAGCGGTGCGGTGAAGTCCTCGAAACCGACGAGGTGCTCGCCTCCGGCCCGCACCCGATTCGTCGGCGGCCCGGCGTCCCCGCTCACGACGTCCGGCGGGGTGTCCCGTGCCGGGTGCCGTCCGTGCGCCGCGGTCTCCCACAGCTCGACCAGTCGCAGCGCGTCGCCGCCGGCCAACGCGCCCTGCCGCGCGGCCACTTGGCGCGGCGGCCGGTCAGCACGCTCCTTGCTGCGGCGGGTGTGCAGTACCAGTTCGCGTAACTGGGCCTCCAGCCCGTCCGGCAACGGCTGCCAACGTGCCATGTCTCTCCCCCGCCCATCTATGCAACGCGTCCCCCGGTGGGAATCACCCCACACGGTGATTACCCCAAGCCATGCCTCTCAGGCAGCAGTCCGTTGCGTCGCGTTCCGTCAGCCGCAGCATTCCGGCCAATCAGGCGGCGTCGAGCTTCCTCTTCAGGTTCTCGTCGACCGCGGTGAGGAACTCCTCGGTGGTCAGCCACGGCTGGTCCTTGGAGATCAGCAGCGCCAGGTCCTTGGTCATCTGGCCGCCCTCGACGGTCTCGACGCAGACCCGCTCCAGGGTGTGGGCGAAGTCGCTGACCTCGGGGGTGTCGTCCAGATGGCCGCGATGGGCGAGGCCTCGGGTCCACGCGAAGACCGAGGCGATCGGGTTGGTGGAGGTCGGCTTGCCCCGCTGGTGCTGGCGGTAGTGCCGGGTGACGGTGCCGTGTGCGGCCTCGGCCTCGACGGTCCTGCCGTCCGGGGTCATCAGCACGGAGGTCATCAGACCGAGCGAGCCGAAGCCCTGCGCGACGATGTCGGACTGCACGTCGCCGTCGTAGTTCTTGCAGGCCCAGACGTAGCCGCCCGGCCACTTCAGGGCCGCCGCGACCATGTCGTCGATCAGGCGGTGCTCGTAGGTGAGCCCGGCCTTCTCGAAGTCCGCCCGGAACTCGGTGTCGAAGACCTGCTGGAAGATGTCCTTGAACCGCCCGTCGTACTTCTTCAGGATCGTGTTCTTCGTGGACATGTAGACCGGGTAGCCGCGGTCCAGGCCGTACCGGAACGACGCGCGGGCGAAGTCGCGGATCGAGGAGTCCAGGTTGTACATGGACAGCGCGACACCGGGGCCCGGGAAGTCGTAGACCTCCACCTCGATCGGCTCGGAGCCGTCCTTCGGGGTGAAGGTCATGGTGAGGGTGCCCTCGCCCGGGATCTTGAGGTCGGTGGCACGGTACTGGTCGCCGAAGGCGTGACGGCCGACGACGATCGGCTTGGTCCAGCCGGGGACCAGCCGGGGCACGTTCGTGATGATGATCGGCTCGCGGAAGATCACCCCGCCGATGATGTTGCGGATGGTGCCGTTGGGAGACCGGTACATCTCCTTCAGGCCGAACTCCTCGACGCGGGCCTCGTCCGGGGTGATCGTGGCGCACTTGACGCCGACGCCGTACTTCTTGATGGCGTTGGCGGCGTCGATGGTGACCTGGTCGCTGGTGGCGTCGCGGTTCTCGATGCCCAGGTCGAAGTACTTCAGCTCGATGTCGAGATACGGCAGGATCAACCTGTCCTTGATGAACCGCCAGATGATGCGGGTCATCTCGTCGCCGTCGAGCTCGACGACCGGGTTGGCTACCTTGATCTTGGCCATGGACGGTTCGACCCTTCACACGGACCGACTGCTTCACCGTCCATGGAACGTCAGCGCACCGCGAAGTGCACGATGTCGTCCAGGAACGGCAGGTGCAGGATCGGTTTCGGCTGGATCATCAACGCCAGCAGCACGATGGCCGTGCCCAGTGCGCCGTAGGTGATCAGGTCGGTGAAGCGGCTGCGGACGGCGAGCATGCCCACCGAGGGCAGCAGCCAGCGCAGCACCGCGCCCAGCAGCAGGCAGCCGCCCACCACGATCAGCCCGGCCCGGAAGCCGCCCCCCGCCGTGATGGCGAGGCCAAGGGCGACCCCGGCCAGCACGGTCAGCAGCGGCCACTGCCGGGCGGGCGCCGGAGCCGCCCCACCGGCGGCCCGGCCACCGCCTTCCGGCCGCGCGGTGTCCTGGGTGACCTCGGGGAACCTACGGCTGCGCGGGGCGACGGGAGCCGTCCCGTTCGCCCCGGGCGCGGCGCCGTTCGCCTTCGCGGCGGTGGCGCCGTTGGGCTGGGCTGCGCTGCCCTTCGCCTTCGCGGCGGTGGCGCCGTTGGGCTCGGCGACCGAGCCGTTCGCCTTCGCGGCGGCGCTGCCGTTCGCCTTCGCGGCGGCGGTGCCGTGGGGCTGGGCTGCGCTGCCGTTCGCCTTCGCGGTGGTGGTGCTCGGCTTGGCGGTGGGGGCGGCCCCGCCCGGCTTCCCGGGCGCGGCGCCGTTCGCCTTGGCCTGTGCGGCGCCGTTCGCGGCCGGGGCCGCGCCGTTGGTTCGGGCGCTCGGCCCGCCGTCCGCGGCCGGGCCCCGGCGGTCTCCTGTGGTGTCAGCGGCCATGAGGCGCCCTCTCCGTCAGCCGGTGGCGGCAGCCGCCGCGCGCTCGGCGGCCTCTACGACGTTCTGTACCAGCAGGGCGCGGGTCATCGGGCCCACGCCGCCCGGGTTCGGCGACAGCCAGGCCGCCACCTCCCGTACGCCCGGGTGCACATCGCCGACGATCTTGCCGTTCTCGTCCCGGCTGACGCCGACGTCCAGAACGGCGGCGCCCGGCTTGACGTCCTCCGGCTTGACCAGGTGCGGCACGCCCGCCGCCGCCACGATGATGTCCGCCTGGCGCAGCAGGCCCGGCAGATCCCGGGTGCCGGTGTGGCACTGGGTGACGGTGGCGTTCTCCGAGCGACGGGTCAGCAGCAGGCCGATGGAACGGCCGACGGTGATGCCACGGCCGACCACGACCACATGTGCCCCGTTGATCTCCACGCCGTGGCGGCGCAGCAGCTCGACGATGCCGTTGGGGGTGCACGGCAGCGGCGCCGTCTGGTTGAGCACCAGGCGGCCGAGGTTCGTCGGGTGCAGGCCGTCCGCGTCCTTGGCCGGGTCCATCAGCTCCAGGACTCGGTTGGTGTCGATGCCCTTGGGGAGCGGGAGTTGGACGATGTAGCCGGTGCAGGCGGGGTCCTCGTTGAGCTCCCGTACGACCGCCTCGATCTCCTCCTGGGTGGCGCTCGCGGGCAGCTCGCGCTGGATGGAGGCGATGCCGACCTCCGCGCAGTCGCGGTGCTTGCCCGCGACGTAGATGTGGCTGCCCGGGTCGTCACCGACCAGCAGGGTGCCGAGGCCGGGCGTGACGCCCTTGGCCTTGAGCGCCTTGACGCGCTCGGCGAGCTCGGACTTGATCTCGGCCGCAGTGGCCTTGCCATCGAGAATCTGGGCGGTCATGCTCCCATCCTCGCGGATGTGGCCCGCCGTGAACCAATCCGGACGAGTTCTGTCCGCTCATTCGCCACATTTCCCCCTATACCGGCTGGTCCGACGGGCGCTGTCTGGACACGGCCCATGGGGTGCTAGAACCATGGGGAGTCGCTGGACCAACGGGGGATACAGGGTGCTCAACGATGCCTGGATCTTTCATGGTCCGATTCGTCCCCGCTTCTCGCTCTAAGGACTGTTACGTGAGCTACCCGCCCGGACCCCAGGACCCGTACGGCCAGCAGCAGCAGCCGTATGGCTACCCGCAGCAGCCGGGTCAGCCGCAGTCCGGCTACCCGCAGCAGCCGCCGCAGGGTCAGCCGCAGTACGGCTATCCGCAGCAGCCGCCGCAGGGACAGCCGCAGTACGGCTATCCGCAGCAGCCGGGATACGACCCGAACGCGGCCCCGTACGGCTACCCGCAGCAGGCGCCGGGCACCATCCAGGCCAACAACGGCTACATCAACATCGCCTACCTGGGCACGGTCCAGGTCGCCACGATGGGCCAGCGCTTCCTGGCGCGGCTGATCGACGGCGTGGTCGCCGGCATCGTGATGGGCATCGCCATGGCCGCGGGTCTCGCGGGCGCGGTGGGCATCAGCAACAACGTCAAGGACTGCTCCGGCTACGACTACGGGTCCTCCGCGTACTCGCAGTGCCTCAACGACCAGGCCCACGCGAGCTCCAACATCGCCGTGGTCATGCTGGGCTTCATGGGCACGTTCGCGCTGTTCGCGCTGCTCTACGAGTGGCTGATGATCTCGTTCTTCGGCGCGACGCTGGGCAAGATGGCGATGGGCCTGAAGGTGGTCAGGGAGAGCAACGGCCAGGCGCCGGGCCTCGGTGGTGGTTTCATCCGCTACATCATCCCGATCGTCGGTGTCTTCCTGTGCTACATCGGCGCGTTGCTGGTCTACCTGTCCCCGTTCTTCGACAACTCCGGGAAGCTGCAGGGCTGGCACGACCGCGCGGCCGGCACCGTGGTCATCAAGAAGTAACAGCGCGTACGAACGCCAAGGGGCGGCCCGCAGTTGCGGGCCGCCCCTTTCGCGTTCCGTCAGTGGAAGAAGTGCCGCGTCCCGGTCAGGTACATCGTGACGCCCGCCTCGCGCGCCGCCTCGATCACCACGTCGTCGCGCACCGAACCGCCAGGCTGCACAACGGCCTTGACGCCCGCCTCGGTCAGCACCTCAAGGCCGTCGGGGAACGGGAAGAACGCGTCGGAGGCCGCGTAGGAGCCCGTCGCACGCTCCGCGCCCGCCCGCTGGACGGCGAGCCGCGCCGAGTCGACCCGGTTGACCTGGCCCATGCCGACGCCGACCGTCGCGCCGTCCTTGCCCAGCAGGATCGCGTTGGACTTCACCGAGCGGCAGGCCCGCCAGGCGAACGCCAGCTCCCGCAGACCCGCCTCGTCCAGCGGCTCACCGGTGGCCAGCGTCCAGTTGGCGGGGTTGTCGCCGTCGGCCTGCAGCCGGTCCTTGATCTGCACCAGCATGCCGCCCTCGATACGGCGGAACTCCCGCTTCTCGCACGGCTCGCCCGGGCAGCGCAGCACGCGGATGTTCTTCTTGCGGCTCAGCACCTCGACCGCGCCGTCCTCGAAGTCCGGGGCGACGATGACCTCGGTGAAGATGTCCGCGACCTGCTCGGCCATGGCCAGGCTCACCGGCCGGTTGACCGCGATGACACCGCCGTACGCGGACACCGGGTCGCAGGCGTGCGCCTTGCGGTGGGCCTCGGCCACATCCGAACCGACCGCGATACCGCACGGGTTGGCGTGCTTGATGATCGCGACGCACGGCTCGTCGTGGTCGTAGGCGGCACGGCGCGCGGCCTCGGTGTCGACGTAGTTGTTGTACGACATCTCCTTGCCGTGCAACTGGTCGGCGGCGCCCAGGCCCCAGTCGCCGTCGCTGTAGAACGCGGCGGCCTGGTGCGGGTTCTCGCCGTAGCGCAGCGTGCTCCTGCGCTCCACGGCGGCGACGAAGGCGTCCGGGAAGCCGTTCTCGTCGGTGGGCGCATAGCCGTTGTTCGCGAACCAGTTGGCGACCGCGACGTCGTACGCGGCGGTGTGCTGGAACGCCTCGGCGGCCAGCCGCTTGCGCTGCTCAAGGTCGAACCCGCCGTCCGCGAGGGCCTTCAGCACGTCCTCGTAGCGCCGCGGGTTGACGACCACCGCGACCGAAGGGTGGTTCTTGGCGGCGGCTCGGACCATCGACGGGCCGCCGATGTCGATCTGCTCCACGCACTCGTCCTCCGAGGCGCCGGAGGCGACGGTCTCCCGGAACGGGTACAGGTTGACCACCACGAGGTCGAACGGGGCCACGCCCAGCTCGGTGAGCTGCTCGCGGTGCGACTCCAGCCGCTGGTCGGCCAGGATGCCCGCGTGGATCTTCGGGTGCAGCGTCTTGACCCGGCCGTCCAGGCACTCGGGGAAGCCGGTCAGCTCCTGGACCGGGGTGACCGGCACCCCGGCGTCGGCGATCTTCTTGGCGGTCGATCCGGTGGAGACCAGCTCGACCCCGGCCGCGTGCAGAGCGCGGGCGAGCTCCTCAAGACCGGTCTTGTCGTAGACGCTGACCAGGGCCCGCCGGATGGGGCGCTTCGTACCTTCGGTACTGGTGCTCACGGGACGATGACCTTTCTTCCCTCAATGCGGTAGCCGTCTCGGGCGAGCCGGCCCACGACCTCGACGAGCAGCCGTCGCTCGACTTCCTTGATGCGCTCGTGCAGCGCGTTCTCGTCGTCCTCGTTCCGGACCTCGACCACGCTCTGGGCGATGATCGGGCCGGTGTCGACGCCGTCGTCGACGAAGTGGACGGTGCAGCCGGTGACCTTGGCGCCGTACGCGAGAGCGTCCCGGACACCGTGGGTGCCGGGGAAACTGGGCAGCAGTGCCGGGTGGGTGTTGATGACGCGGCCCCCGAAGCGGGTCAGGAACTCCTTGCCCAGGATCTTCATGAAGCCCGCCGAGACGACCAGGTCCGGCTGGTATCCGGTCACCGCCTCGGCCAGCGCGAGGTCCCACGCGGCGCGGTCCTCGTGGTCCTTGACCCGGCAGACGAAGGTGGGCAGCCCGGCGCGCTCGGCCCGCTCCAGCCCGGCGATGCCGTCCCGGTCGGCGCCCACCGCCACGATGCTCGCCCCGAACCCGGGGTCGGCGGCGATGGCGTCGAGCAGCGCCTGAAGGTTCGTCCCGGAGCCGGAGACAAGGACGACCAGGCGGCAGGGGCGGGCGGGCTGCGGAGACTCGGCGGGGGCCACGGCGGGGTTCTTTCTCGTGGGACCGTTCGTTTGTGTGGTCGTACAAACCGAAGGGGCCTCAAGATCCAGGGAACCCTACGAAGGCGCCGACCGTCAGCAACGATACCGGCACGGCGAGCGGCCCCCACGGGGACGGTGGCACCGCGGACGGGTAGCGTCTGAGTATCACCGGCTGAATACCATGCGGCCGGCCACCAACAGCAGTAGTCCGACGGCCGTGCACACGGCCTATCAAGCGCGACTGACGTGCGGCGACGTACAAGGAGTCGACGGCAAGGGGATGGCGCAACCAACCATGAGCAGCGTCCGCATCACCACCTATCGCGACCTGGGGTCCACCCCGTTCGCGAGCCCCGCGCTGCGTGAGCGACGAGCGCCGTCGGACGAGCAGGAGCACGATCCGTTCGCCCCGCCCCCCAAGGGCGCGCCCGACCGGCCGTGGCAGCCCCGCCGTCCGCCGCACGACTCCGACGGCAACGGCGGCGGGCAGGGCGGCGACCAGGGCGACCGCTGGAGCAGCCGGCAGCCGGAGCGGCACGATCCGTCCAGCGGCCCGTTCGGTACCCCGCCGGGCGGCCGTCCCGGGCAGGGTCCCGGCGGTCCGGGCCGGTCTCAGGGGCCGCGCTTCGACGTCACCGACCCGGCGCAGCGGCGGGCCCGCTACGCGCTGCTGGCGGGTATGTGGGGGTTGTTCTTCGGGCTGTTCAGCATGGAGCAGGTGGCGCTGCTACTCGGCGTGCTCGCGCTGTACTGGGGTGTCAGCTCGCTGCGCGCCAAGCCGAAGCCGAAGGCCGCGACGGACCCGGCCGCCGCGCCGCAGCCGACGCCGCCGGTCGATTCACCGTATCTGCGCGTACAGCAAAAGCCGCAGTTCACCGCGGCGTTGAGCGGGATCATCGCGGGCACGGTCGCGCTGGCGATCGTCGGCGCGACGTTCGCGTTCCAACTCGCCTACCGGGACTACTACTCGTGCGTCAACGACGCGCTGACCCAGCCCGCCCGCCAGGCGTGCAGCAACCTGCTGCCCCAGCAACTGCGGCCCATGCTGGGCGCTCAGAACTAGCGCCGGTTCCGGGCGCGTCGTGGTGCGGCTGGGGGGTTGCGGCTCGCTCCTGACCGGCGGTCCGGCTGGTGGTCATAAGCGAACCGCACCCCCCGAAGCCAAGAGCCGCCGGAACGGCGCTACCCGCGCAGCAGCCACCAGCGCGCGCCGAGCGTTCCCGGCAGGCCGACCGCCAGCATCCAGCCGAGCGCCGCGCCCCCGGTCCGCCAGCCGACCGGGCCGAACCGCGACAGCGTGCCGGTCCCCATCGGCCCGGCCACCAGCACCGCGGCCAACGCCAACGCCACACCGCAGCACAGCGCCGCGAGCACCACCACCGCCGCCGTGCCCGGCACCGACCAGCCGTGCCGCACCGCGGACCGGCTGACGTACCAGCTCAGCGCGGCGCCCGCGGCCACCGGAACCGCCAACACCAGCCACAGGAACGGCGAACCGCCGCCGCGTCCGGTCGGCGCGGGCAGCGCGGCCAGCAGCGGGAAGTGCGGCAGCACCCGCGGGTAGCCGTAGGCGCCCGCAGGCGACACCGCACCGCCGACCCCCAGCGCGAAGCCCGGCCCGAGCGCGTAAGCGGCGCCCCACAGCGCGACGTTGGGCACCAGCGCCACGATCAGCAGCAGTACCGCGAACCCTCCGGAGAGCGAGCCGGTGAGCTGGTGGAAGTCATCGCCCACCGCCCCCGCGTGCCATGCCAGCGCGCCGCCGCCGAGCAGCGCACCGCCCGCGGTCACCGCCCCGAACCCGACGGCGGCGGCCTGCAGCGCCACGCTCGGGCCGCTGCGCGGCAGCAACCGGGTCAGCTGGGGCGGCGCCCAGTTGGGCAGTGCGGACGTCGGTCGGCCGTACGCGGTCCATGCTCCGCCGGCGGCCACCGGTGCGGCCACCAGCGGGACGTACAGCAGTGCGGTGAGGGGTGCGCTGCGCAGCGGGCCGTCGGCGGTGTAGAGCGCGGCGGCCATGGCGACCGACAGATAGCCGCCGACGAGGCACCCGGTCGCGGCGACCGGTCCCAACACCGGTGTGCCGCCCGGGCCTTCGGCGGCCGCGTCGTCCGGGGCGAGCGCCTGTGCGGCGATCCGGTGCAGCAGCCAGACGGGCAGCGCGGTCAGCAGCAGGGGCGTGACCCCGATCGGCACGGTCCCGCCGGTGAGCCCGTCACTGCGAGACAGCTCGGCGCCGTGGGCGAGCAGCCAGAGCGCGGCGGCGATGTGCAGGGCGGTGCCGGGTCCACCGCCCGAGTACGGCGAGATCGTCCACAGGAACAGCACGAGCACCGCCAGCGCCGCGATCCCCAGTCCGGCGGCGATCGCCCCACCGAGCAGCGCCGTGATGGCCTTGGGAGAGCAACGAAGGGCGTGGTCATACCGGGACAACAACCGGATGCGGTGCAGCAATTGGATCACATCGCCCAATGCTGCCAATAACCCGTGAATGCGCGCCGCACGGCACGAAAAAGACCGGGCCCGCCCCCCTTTCGGGGGCGGGCCCACTCTTTTGTTCAGGCAGCGGTCACGCGGTGAGAGCGGCCCGCGCGAGGCGCGCGGTCTCGGACGGCGTCTTGCCGACCTTGACACCGGCGGCCTCCAGGGCCTCCTTCTTCGCCTGGGCGGTGCCGGACGAACCGGAGACGATGGCGCCCGCGTGGCCCATCGTCTTGCCCTCGGGGGCGGTGAAGCCCGCGACGTAGCCGACGACCGGCTTGGTCACGTGCTCCTTGATGTAGGCCGCGGCACGCTCCTCGGCGTCGCCGCCGATCTCACCGATCATCACGATCAGGTCGGTGTCGGGGTCGTCCTGGAACGCCTTGAGGCAGTCGATGTGGGTGGTGCCGATGATCGGGTCACCGCCGATGCCGACCGCCGACGAGAAGCCGATGTCCCGCAGCTCGTACATCATCTGGTAGGTCAGCGTGCCGGACTTCGAGACCAGGCCGATGCGGCCCGGCTTGGTGATGTCCGACGGGATGATGCCCGCGTTGGACTGGCCGGGGGTGATCAGGCCGGGGCAGTTCGGGCCGATGATCCGGGTCTTGTTGCCCTTGGCACCCGCGTGCGCCCAGAAGGAGGCGGTGTCGTGCACCGCGATGCCCTCGGTGATCACGACGGCGAGCGGGATCTCGGCGTCGATCGCCTCGATGACCGCGTCCTTGGTGAACTTCTCCGGGACGAAGATGACGGTGACGTCGGCGCCGGTGGCCTCGATGGCCTCCTTGACGCTACCGAAGACCGGGATCTCCTGGCCGTCGAAGTCGACCTTCTGGCCGGCCTTGCGCGGGTTCACACCGCCGACGATGTTGGTGCCAGAGGCGAGCATCCGGCGGGTGTGCTTCTGACCCTCGGAGCCGGTCATGCCCTGGACGATGACCTTGGATTCCTTGGTGAGGAAGATAGCCATGGTGTTGGTGACCTCGTCCCTTACTTCGCAGCCAGCTCGGCGGCCCGCTCCGCGGCGCCGTCCATGGTGTCCACCTGCTGAACAAGCGGGTGGTTAGCGTCGGTCAGGATCTTGCGACCCAGCTCGGCGTTGTTGCCGTCGAGACGGACGACCAGCGGCTTGTTGACGTTCTCGCCCTTGGACTTCAGCAGCTCCAGGGCCTGAACGATGCCGTTGGCGACCGCGTCGCACGCGGTGATGCCACCGAAGACGTTGACGAAGACGGACTTGACGTCCGGGTCGCCGAGGATGATCTCCAGGCCGTTCGCCATCACCTCGGCGGAAGCGCCACCGCCGATGTCGAGGAAGTTGGCGGGCTTGACGTTGCCGTGCCGCTCACCGGCGTAGGCGACCACGTCGAGGGTGCTCATCACGAGGCCCGCGCCGTTGCCGATGATGCCGACCTGGCCGTCGAGCTTGACGTAGTTGAGGCCCTTGGCCTTGGCGGCGGCCTCCAGCGGGTTGGCGGACGCCTTGTCCTCAAGCGCCTCGTGCTCCGGCTGACGGAAGCGGGCGTTCTCGTCCAGCGAGACCTTGCCGTCGATCGCCAGAACCTTGCCCTCGGGGGTCTTGGCCAGCGGGTTGACCTCGACGAGCAGGGCGTCTTCCTTGATGAAGACGGTCCACAGGCTCTTGAGGACCTCGACGAGCTGGTCGTGCAGCTCGGCCGGGAAGTTGGCGGCCTCGATGATCTCGCGGGCCTTGGCGTCGGTGACACCCTCGTTGGCGTCGACCGGGACCTTGGCGAGCGCCTCGGGCTTGGTGGCCGCGACCTCTTCGATCTCCATGCCGCCCTCGACGGAGGCCATGGCGAGGAAGGTCCGGTTGGTGCGGTCCAGCAGGAAGGAGACGTAGTACTCCTCCGCGATGCTCGCGGTCTGGGCCAGCATCACCTTGTGGACCGTGTGGCCCTTGATGTCCATGCCCAGGATGGCGCCGGCCTTCTCCACGGCGTCCGCCGGGTCGTCGGCCAGCTTCACGCCGCCGGCCTTGCCCCGGCCACCGGTCTTGACCTGGGCCTTGACGACCACGCGGCCACCGAGACGCTCGGTCACCTCGCGCGCGGCCTCAGGGGTGTCAATGACTTCACCTTCCAGCACCGGTACACCGTGCTTGGCGAAGAGATCCCTCGCTTGGTACTCGAACAGGTCCACGCGCGTCCGTCCCTTTGCTTCTCTAAATCGCAGTCTGGTGATCGCGGGTTAGTTGTCTGCGTGGGCGTGCCGTGACGTGACGGGCAGCGTGACTACGCGATCTGTTTTCAGGGCGCTCACGTCGACCAAGGTACGCGGCATGTCCGCCTCGCAGATTATCCCTGCCTGTGGCAACGGTCTAAATTCCAGACCACACCACAGCGGTGAGAACGGTCACAGACTCAGCGTCCGAACTGCTGTACCAAGCCACAGAAGAAAGGCGCAGGGGGCTAAAGGGCGTAAAAACGCAGGCCGGGCGACCCCGGACGAGTAAGGGGAGCTACTCGTCCGGGGCCGCCCAGTCGGGTGGCGGTCAGCGTGCCGCCGGGATCAGCCTGCGGGTCGCCGTCCGCGTCAGACGGCGGGCAGCGCCGGAACGGCCGGCAGACCGGGGATGGCGGCCGGGCCGGTCAGACCGGAGGCGGCGGCGCCCCCGGGAAGCGAGGCGACGACCAGCTTGACGTTGTAGACGGCGCCGGCGCCGATCACGGTGACATGGCTGGTGACGTTGCGGACGGTGTTCTGCGCGAACGGGGCCGCCTGACCGGCGACGCCCTGGGCCAGCGGGTTCACCCGCGCGACCACGTGCCCGGCGAACGGAACGGTGTCACCCGCCACGCCGGTCGCGAACGGCTTCACCTGGTTGACCACACCGTTCGCGAACGGCGGCACCTCGGTGGCCTCGGTCTGCGCCAGCGTGCCGACACCGGTGACGGCGCCCTGGGCGATCGGCAGCACGTGCGTCACCGCGCGCTGCGCCAGCGGCGGCAGCACGTCGGCGGTCACCTGCGCCACGGTGGGGGTCACCTCGGTGGTGGCGGCCTGGACGGCGCCCGGGACGGCGGGCACGGACGGCACGGCGGGCACGGCGGGCAGGCCCGCGGTCGGCAAACCGGTCGGCAGGCCCGACGGCACGCTCGGCACGGCGGGCAGGCCGGACGGGAGCTTGGCGGCCTTGGCCAGCTTGGCCAGGGCGTCCAGCCGGGAACCCATGGCCAGGACGCCGTTCGACAGGTCGGTGGCCTGGCCCGGGTTCGGCAGCGCGGGCAGCGACGGCACCGACGGGAGCCGACCGGCGTGCTTCAGCACACCGGTGGCGGCACCGGTCGGCAGGCCCTTGCCGGTCACGCCGTGCGCGGCGTGCGTCAGCGTGCTGACGGCGCCGGTGGGGGCGGCCGGAATGCCGACCGGCAGGCCCTTGACCTGGCCGAGGCCCTTGCCCTTGCCCTTGGCGGCCTGCTGCGCCTGCAGTGCGTGCACGGTGTGGCCGGAGCCGGTGAGGCCCTCGACGGACTGCGCGGTACCGGTGACGGTGCCGGTCACCGAGCCGGTGGCGGGCAGCTGGCCGGTCACCGAGCTGACGGCGCCGGTGGCGGTGCCGGTCAGGGAACCGGTGGCGGGCAGCTGGCCGGTCACCGAGCCAAGGGTGCCGGTGACGGCGCCTACCGGGTTGCCGGTGCCGGGAACGGCGGGCAGCACGGCCGCGTTGGCGGCGACGTTGCCCAGCGCCCAGATGCCGGAAGCGGCGGCGGCGACGATGACGGCACGACGGATGCTCGTACGCATGGGGAACTGCTCCTTGCGGATCATGGATCTGCGCATTGCCGATCAAGTCGGCGATGAGCGAAGGAAATTGACGGGACGTCACTCGCGAGAGGACGGGACGGCCCGCGGGTAAGCCGGACTTCGGCGAGCGGACTCGCCAGGGGATTCACGAGATGGCTCGACCACGCGATGCGTTGGGAGCGAAGGGCGGGGCGCCCGTACGGGATCCGAGACCGGTGAAGATCGACCGGCGGCGGTCCGTCACAGGGGCGCGACCACCCGTGCCAACGCACCGGGTGGTGCCGGGACCGCCTAGTCCGGCTGGACGGAGACGCTCGTCGACCGACGCGTCGGCGACGAACCGTTCGCGGGACGCATCACGCCCGCGCTGAGGTGGAACTGCGCGCCGGCCGCGAACAGCGCGGCGTGCGCGTCACCCGTGTGGTGGGTGGGACCGTCACCCTCGCAGGGTTGGCCACAGTGGCCTGCCGGGACCGGCAGTTGGGCCGGGCCCTGCTGTACCTGCCGCTGCTGCGCGAGGTGCGCGAGCTGCGGTGCGGCGCCGTGTGCCGCCGCCGGGAAGCGGTCCGCCCGGGGTCCGCTGACCCGCGTGGCGGATGTGGCCGCACTGCTGGAGTGCGGGCGGCCGGCCTGGTGTCCTACCGGAGTTGGCGCGCTCGTGACCGGGCTGCCGAGGCCGCCGTGCCCAGCGCCGGTGGCGCCGACGATGGGCGACGTGGCCTGTCCAGCCGCGTCTTGGACGGAACCGAGCAGGCCGACAACCGGCCGTACGGTCCTGGTGGCCGCCGCCACCGTGTCCTTGACGCCCCGGTCAGCCTGCTGCGCGCCAGCCTCGAACTGCTGCGCACCGGCCGTGAACTGCCGTGCGGCGCTCTGCGCGGCATCCCCGACCAGCGTCGGTCGCGGAGCCGCGTCAGCGGCACCCAGGGGTGCCCGCGCGGACGGCATGGACACAGCCTCAGGTGAGTCCGCGTGCGCCTGCCCGCTCAGGATGAAGGCGAGCGCCAGGAATCCCCCGAGCAGCAGTGCCACCTGCAGCGCACGCCGAGCAGCCGTGGCGCGCGGACGCACAACGGCAGCAGGCAGGGCAAGCGGAGCAGACAGCAAAGCGGGGGAACCTTCCCGTACGGAATGACACACGTTCCGGGTGACGCGCTGATCCTTGCACGGTGTACGGGGGTGTGCGCAAGCTGTGTCTCCCGCTTGCTACTGATGCGGCATCATGTCCGTTATGGGCGGTGCGTCGTCCGGCATGGGCAGCGGTCGCTTCTCGATCGCGGCCGCCATCACCTCCGGGAACAGGTCCGGGGTGCAGGCGAAGGCGGGTGCGCCGAGCGCGGCGAGCCCGGCCGCGTGATCCCGGTCGTACGACGGCGCTCCCTCGTCGGACAGCGCGAGCAGCGCCACGAACTGCACGCCCGACGCCTTCATCGCCGCCACCCGCTTGAGCATCTCGTGGCGTATGCCGCCCTCGTACAGGTCGCTGATCAGCACGACGACGGTCTCGCTCGGCCGGGTGATCAGCGACTGGCAGTAGGCGAGCGCCCGGTTGATGTCCGTGCCGCCGCCGAGCTGGGTGCCGAACAACACGTCGACGGGGTCGTCGAGTTGGTCGGTCAGATCGACCACGGAGGTGTCGAACACGACGAGCTTGGTGGCGATGGACCGCATCGAGGCCAGTACGGCGCCGAAGACGGAGGCGTAGACGACGGAGGCCGCCATCGACCCGGACTGGTCGACGCAGAGCACCACGTCCTTGCGCACGCCCCGCGCGGCGCGCCCATAGCCGACCAGCCGCTCGGGGACGACCGTGCGGTGTTCGGGAAGGTAGTTCTTGAGGTTGCCGCGGATCGTGCGGTTCCAGTCGATGTCGCGGTGCCGCGGCCGTTGCACGCGGGCGGACCGGTCCAGGGCACCGGTCAGGGTCGCCCGGGTGCGGGTCGCCAGGCGCGCCTCCAGGTCCGCCACCACCTTGCGCACCACGGTCCGCGCCGTCTCCTTGGTGGTCTCCGGCATCGCCTGGTGCAGCGAGAGCAGGGTGCCGACCAGATGCACATCGGCCTCGACGGCCTCCAGCATCTCGGGCTCCAGCAGCAGCGCGGACAGGCCGAGCCGGTCGATGGCGTCGCGCTGCATCACCTGCACCACCGAGGTGGGGAAGTACCTGCGGATGTCCCCCAGCCAGCGGGCCACCCGCGGCGCCGAGCCGCCGAGCCCCGCCGTCCGGCCGGAGCCGGAATGGCCGCCGATGCCGCCGCCGTAGAGCGCGGCCAGGGCGGCGTCCATCTTCGCGTCCTGCCCGGCCGGCGTCCGGCAGCTGCCGTCGGCCTCGCCACCCAGCACCAGCCGCCAGCGGCGCAGCCGTTCGTCATCCGTCGTCATGCGCTGCTCCCCTCCGTGTGGCCCCCTGCCGCCTGATCGCCGTGCCCGTGCGGCCCCAACAGCAGCCGGAGCGTGGGCAGTACGGCGTCGGCGCGGGCGGCGTCCAGTCCTTCGCCGAAGCCGGCCGCGCCCGCGGCGGCGGCCTGCCGTCCGGCCGCCTGCGGCCCGCGCCGCACCAACTCCCCGAGCGTGCGCCGCACACCGGGCTCGAACTCGGCGAACGTGCGCCGCACCAACGGCAGTACGTCGGTGAACGCCTCGTCCGGCACCGCCGACAGCCAGCCGTCGACCAGCGCCAGCAGCCGCTCGTCGTGGATGAGCAGCATCCCGCCGCCGGACAGGAAGCCGTCGATCCATCCGGCGGCGTCCCGGGGCGCGGTGCCGGGTGACAGGGCGAGCCCCATCAGCCACTCGGCCCGCGCCGCGTCCAACTGCCCGTCGTCCAGCAGCAGCCGGGCGGCGCGGCCGCGTATCGCCCCCGGGACCGCGCTGTCCCGGGTCGCGAGCGAGGTCAGTACGGCGGTCCAGCGCTCCCGTGGCGGTTCGGCCGCCAGCAGCCCGATCGCCGTGTGCACCGCGTCGAGATGGCCGCGCATCTCCACGGCACCCGCGTCGTCCAGGTGTGCGCAGGCGGGCGGCAGACCGACGCAGACGCGTAGCGCGACGCCCTCGGCGACCTCGCGCAGCGCACCCGCGTCGGTACCGCGTACGTCGCCGTACCGCACGGACCGCACCAGCGCGGGCAGCGCCTGCGCGAGATGGCCGACGTCGGCGTCGAGGGCGGCTCTGTCGGCCAGTACCCGCATCACGGTGGGCAGGGCGCCGGGCAACGCCGCCAGCAGACAGCGCTCGGCGAGCGTGGTGACCTCGGCGAGCTGGGCGGCGCCCATGGCGGTGTCCTCGGCCTTCGCCGTGGCGGCCGACTCCACCGTCGTGCCCCACACGCCTGCTTCGGCCACCCGTACCGCCAGCTCCGGCTCCCAGCGCAGTCGCCAACTCTCCCGGAACGTACCGGCGTTGGCGGTACGGGAGCGCGTCGGCTCGCCCCAGTGGACGCCGAGCAGGGCCAGCCGGTGCAGCAGTCGGCTGCGTCCGGCGTCGGTGTCCCTGCGCAGGTCGAGGTCCAACTCCCGCTCGGCCGCCTCGGGTTTGAGGCGCAGCGAACGCTGCTGGCGGGCCAGGTCCCGGGCGAGCGGTACGGCGGGGGCGGTGTCGGGGACCTCGCCGAGTTCGTCGCCCACCACAAGGCGGTCATGGATGAGCGCGAGCGGCACATCGGAGCCGTCGCACAGCACGGCCCGCACCGCGTCCATGGTCTCGCCCAGCCCGGCCAGCGGTCGGCCGCGCATCGCGGCCAGCGTCTCGGCGAGCCGGACCGCCTCGATGACATGGGCCGACGAGACCGGGCGGTCCTCGTCCCTGAGCAGTCCGGCGACCGTGGTCATCCAGCGCACCAGGGGGCGGTCCGGGGCGGTGAACAGATGCCGGTACCAACCGGGCGAGTCGATTCCGGCGCCGTAGCCGCTGCGTCGGCTCAGCCTGCGGTGCGTCCACGGAACCCAGGTGATCTCGGCCTTCACCCTGGGCAGGCCCTTGAGCGCCTGGCGGTCGGCGGTCGCGGTGGCGGCACAGGCCAACGCCGGTACGTGCCAGGCGCCGCAGACCACGGCGGTGCGGTCGTACTCGCGGGTGGCCTCGCGGATCCGCAGCCGCATGTGCGCTTCCCGTACCGGGTCGTCGCGGTGCCCGCCGTCCGCGTACGCCTCGCGCAGCGCGCCCATGGCCTCGGCGAGCACGGCGAACGGGGCCAGCGCGCCGCCGCCCGCGCCGGTGTCCGTGCGGTGCTCGACGGCGTCCTCCCACCAGCGCTCCGGATCGTCGTATCCGGCGGCCCCGGCAAGCGCGGCCAGTGGATCGATCCGGGCGTCGCCCTCCTCGGCAGCCTGGTCGCGCAGGGCCAGGCTGTGCGCGGCGGGCAGGTCGACGAAGCGCACCGGTACGCCTCGCGAGACGGCCCAGCGGATCGCCACCCACTCCGGCGAGAACTCCGCGAAGGGCCAGAACGCGGCCCGCGCCGGATCGTCGACCGCGTGCGCCAGCAACGCCACCGGCGGCCGCAGCCCCTCCTGCGCCGCGATCCCCACCACCGCGTCGGCCTCGGGCGGTCCCTCGACCAGCACCACCTGCGGCTCGTACCACTCCAGCGCACCCCGCACCGCCCGCGCCGACCCGGGCCCGTGGTGCCGCACCCCGAGCAGCTGAAGCCGCTCCGGGCAGGAGCCCGAGCCCCGCACGGGCCCAGGCTCCGCCGAAGCCGTGCGGTCCGCGCGCAGCGCGGTGCTCATACGGTCACCTCCCGGCAGGCGCGGTAGAAGTCCTTCCAGCCGTCGCGTTCGCGCACCACGGACTCCAGGTACTCCTGCCAGATGACGCGGTCCGCGGCGGGGTCGCGTACCACCGCGCCCAGGATTCCGGCGGCGACGTCGCTGGGGCGCAGCACACCGTCGCCGAAGTGGGCGGACAGCGCCAGGCCACCGGTGACCACGGAGATCGCCTCCGCGGTGGAGAGCGTGCCGGACGGGGACTTCACCTTGGTACGGCCATCGGCCGTGATGCCGTCGCGCAGTTCGCGGAAGACGGTGACGACGCGGCGGATCTCGTCGGTGCCCTCGGGCACCGACGGCAGGTCGATGCCGCTGCCGATCTGGTCCACGCGCCGCGCGACGATGTCGACCTCGTCCTCGACGGTGGCGGGCAGCGGCAGCACGACCGTGTTGAAGCGGCGGCGCAGCGCGCTGGACAGGTCGTTGACCCCCCGGTCGCGGTCGTTGGCGGTGGCGATGAGGTTGAAGCCGCGTACGGCCATGACCTCCTCGCCCAACTCCGGTATCGGCAGGGTCTTCTCGGACAGGATGGTGATGAGGGTGTCCTGGACGTCGGCCGGGATGCGGGTCAGTTCCTCGACCCGGGCGACGCGGCCACCGGACATGGCGCGCATGACCGGACCGGGCACCAGCGCATCGCGGCTGGGGCCGTGCGCGAGCAGCTGGGAGTAGTTCCAGCCGTAGCGGATCGCCTCCTCCGGCGTGCCCGCCGTGCCCTGGACCAGCAGCGTGGAGTCACCGCTGACGGCCGCCGCCAGGTGCTCGGACACCCAGGTCTTGGCGGTGCCCGGCACGCCGAGCAGCAGCAGGGCGCGGTCGGTGGCGAGGGTGGAGACGGCGACCTCGACGATCCGCCGCGGGCCGACGTACTTCGGGCTGATCACCGTGCCGTCCGGCAGCGTGCCGCCCAGCAGGTACGTCGCCACGGCCCACGGCGAGAGGTTCCAACGGGCAGGGCGCGGGCGGTCGTCGGCGGCCGCCAGCGCCGCCAGCTCCTCGGCGAAGGCGTCCTCGGCGTGTGGCCGCAGGGCCTGTTCGGTCATGGCTCCCCCAACGATGAGTCCGTGCAAGAAGCTTGCGGATCCCACACTGCACCAGGCCACTGACAATCCCTCACGACACATGGGAAACCCCAGGTCAGGGCGAATTGTCAGTGGTCGCTCGTACCGTCGTGGGCATGGAGGACACCGAGCAGCGGTGGTCGGCGGAGCAGGTCCTCGCGCTTGCTCCTGACGCCGCGTCACAAAAGGCCGGTACCCGGCTCGCCGTGCCCGGCCCGTGGTCCGGCACGGGCACGGCGGGCGCGTCGGAGGACGGCGGCGGAGCGGTGGTGTGGGGGCTGTGCGCGGGCAGCGGCAGCAGGCCGTACCGCACGGCCGTCGACCTCACGGGTCCCGCGTTCAACTGCACCTGCCCGAGCCGCAAATTCCCGTGCAAGCACGCCGTGGGGCTGCTGCTGCTCTGGGCTCGGGGCGATGCGGCGACGGACGCGGACTCGGGGACGGGCATCGGCCCGGCGGAGCCGCCGGACTGGGTCGCCCAGTGGCAGGCCAAGCGCACGGCCGCGCGCGAGAAGTCCCCGGCCGGTGGCGGTGCGGGTGCGGCCGATCCGCAGGCCGCCCGCAGACGCGCCGAGCGGCGCGCCCAGCGGGTGGCGGCGGGCGCGGCCGAGCTGGAGCAGCGGCTGACCGACCAGTTGCGCACCGGGCTCGCCGCGGGCCGGGAGGACCAACGCGTCTGGGACACAGTGGCCGCCCGCATGATCGACGCCCAGGCGCCCGGACTCGCCGCGCGGGTCAGGGAGTTGGGCGGGATACCGGGATCCGGGGGCGACTGGCCCTCCCGGCTGCTGGAGGAGTACGGGATGCTGCACCTCCTCGCCCGCGGCTGCCTCGCCCTCGACGCCGGGCCCGACGCACTGCCCGGCGCCCTGTCCGACACGGTCCGCTCCCGGGTCGGCTACACCACCGCCGCCGCGGAGTTGCTGGCCGGTCCGACCCTGCGGGACAGCTGGCTCGTCCTCGCCCAGCAGGACAGCACCGAGGGGACGATGACCACCCGCCGCATCTGGCTGCGCGGTGCGCGCAGCGGTCGCCCGGCCCTGCTGCTCTCGTTCGGTGCGGCGGGCCGGGCCCCCGAGGTGTCACTGCCGGTCGGCCGGTCCCTCGACGCGGAGCTGGCCTACCACCCCGGCGCGGTGCCGCTGCGGGCCGCACTGGGCCCACAGCACGGCTCGCCGACCCCCGGACACCTACCGCCCGGCGTGCCGGTCGGGGAGGCGCTGTCCGGGTACGGGGAGGCGCTGCGCGCCGACCCCTGGCTGGACGAGTGGCCGGTGGTGCTGTCCGGGGTGGTGCCGATACCGGATCCGGGCGGCTGGCAACTGGCCGACGTCGACACGGATTCGGCGCTGCCGGTGGATCCGCGGCGGCTGGGGCGGCCTGGCCTGTGGCGTCTCGCCGCGGTCTCCGGCGGCCACCCGGTCACCGTCTTCGGCACCGTGGGCCACCGCGGCTTCACCCCGCTGACCACCTGGCCGGCAGGCGACGGCCGGGCGGGAGAGGCAGTGGCGCTGTGACAGGAGGAGAGGAACGAACGGGAGGGGAACCGTGACCATCACCGAACACACGGCACCGGCCTGGGAGGAACTGGTCTCCGCCGCGCTGCTGGGTACCACCAGGCGCAGACCGCCGGTCGGAGTCGGCCATGAACACGATGACGCGGCGTTCGCGCTGCTGGACGCGGCCGCGGTCGCCACCGTGCGCCGCCGCGCCGGACTGCTACCGGCCCGCAGCGCGCCGCGCCCCGCCCCGGCACCCGACGACCCCCGCCCACTGCCACCACCGGCCGCCCAGGCCAGGCTGCGGGCACTGCTCAACGACCGTACGGGCAACGGCGCTTCGGCCGGCGGGCGACGCGGATCGACGCCCAGCCTAGGGGAGTTGCTGCCGCAGTGGCTGGCGGCGGCCGGGCAGCACGGCTACCGCGCCCCGGACGCGGCTCTTCCGGACCTCCTCGACGCCGCCAGAGCGCGCACCGACCTACGGCCGGACGCGCTCACCCTGGCCGGGCCGCGGGCTTTGTGGCTCGCCGAGTTGAACCCGGACTGGAAGTTCGCCCTCCGCTCGGGCAACCGCGGCGCGGCGGGAGATGCCGCCGCCGATCCGGAGGCGGCCCGGCGGCTGTGGGAGGAGGGCCTGTTCGCCGAGCGCGTCGCGCTGCTCACCAGTGTGCGGGAGCGCGATCCGGCGGCCGGGCTCGCACTGCTCGGCAGCAGTTGGGCACAGGAGCGGGCCGAGGACCGGCTGCTGTTCCTGGACGCGCTGCGCACCGGCCTGGGCCGGGACGACGAACCGTTCCTCGAACGGTCGCTGACCGACCGCAGCCGCAACGTGCGTGCCACCGCCGCCGAACTGCTCTCCGCGCTGCCCGGCTCGGCACTCGCCCACCGCATGGCGGAACGGGCCTTGTCCTGCGTCTCGTTGGACCGCACGGGGGTCGGTCCACGCATAGCAGTCGAGGCACCGTACGCCTGCGACCCGGCGATGGAACGGGACGGGGTCGCCGCCAGCCCGCCACCGGGTCGCGGTGAACGGGCCTGGTGGCTGGGCCAGTTGGCGGACAGCTCACCGCTCGGGGTCTGGCCTGCCCAGTTCGGCGGCCGTACCCCGGGGCAGATAGTGGCGCTACCCGTGGCCGACGACTGGCAGCCGGACCTGCACGCAGCGTGGTGCCGCGCGGCGGTGCGGCAGCGGGACGCCGAATGGGCACGCGCCCTGCTGGGGCCGCCGCCGGTACCGGCCGGGGCGGTCACGACCGCCGGGGACCCGGCGAAACTGCTCTCCGTACTGCCCGAGGGCGAACGGGCCGTCTGGGTGGCCGAGTTCATCGCCGGGCACGGCCTGTCCGAGGCGTTCCAGTTGCTCGGCGCCTGCGCCGTGCCGTGGGCCGAGCCGCTCGGCCGAGCGGTGGTGGACGCGCTCGACATCGCCCGCGAGGCGGGCAGCTACCCCTGGAGCTTCAGCGGCGTGATGGGCCTGGCCGAACGCTGCCTGGACCCGGCCCTCGCAGACCGCCTGGAACCTCTCACCACCACCCAGGAAGACCCAGGTGACGCGTCCCCCGGCGCCGGAAGCTACTGGTCCGAGGCATTCCAACGCCTCATCACCACCCTCCGCCTGAGAGCAACGATGCGGACCGAACTACAGCAATAGCCCACCCCCGCCCCGCAGGCGCCCGTGCGCAACGACAAGATGCGGACCACGGCAAACGGGCTGGAGGGAGGGCAATCACCCCAAAACGCCAACGCAAGCGCACCGGCAGCGGACGAAGACAGCGGAGCAGCCCCTACCCGGAACCGCCCAGCGCGAGCGCCTACGCTGCTACCCGCACGTTCCCCCGCACCCAGCTGACGACGTCACCCGTGGGCGTACCAGGCGTGAAGATCGCCGAGACCCCCAGCTCCTTGAGCGGAGCGATATCCGCCTCGGGGATGATCCCGCCCCCGAAGACCTTGATGTCGCTCGCGTCCCGCTCGCCGAGCAGCTCGATCACCTTGGCGAAGAGTGTCATGTGCGCGCCCGAGAGGATGGACAGGCCGATCGCGTCGGCGTCCTCCTGGATCGCGGTGTCCACGATCTGCTCCGGGGTCTGGTGCAGACCGGTGTAGATGACCTCCATGCCCGCGTCGCGCAGCGCCCGCGCGATGACCTTGGCCCCGCGGTCGTGGCCGTCGAGACCCGGCTTGGCCACCACCACGCGGATCGGACCGGACACACCCATCACTGCCTCCATGCCATGCCATCGCTGCCATCGAGCGCCATTCGGCCCCAGCGTGAACGAACGTTATCTACAGCATTGCGCACACCGCAGTTTCGCGGTGCGGAGGGAGGGGGAAATCACACGTGGGACACGTTCGCACCGCGATCGGCCCGCATCTGCGCCCTCGTCGTCCGTAGCGCCTCGTCCGTAGCGCGCCACCCGTAGCGACCGGGTGGTGGCAGGCGGGCCGCTCGCATACCTGGGTAGCCGCAGCCAGGTCGCCGTACCCCCGCGCCGTCAGCCGCACGGCGCGGCGGTACGGCTTTGCCCGCCGACACCGTCCACGCGGGCGGACCACAGGCGTCATCCGGCGACCCGCAAGGGCCGCGGGGGGCCAGGCCTGTCTTCCCTGCGCCGAAACGGGGAGGTAGGGCCATGGTTGATCTGTCCTTCACCAGCGGCTGGCGCAGGCTGCTGCGCTCGATGACGCTGATCCGGGCCACCGGTGTGGAGCTCGCGGTCCTGGCCGGGCACCTTCTCCTCTACCCCACCGGCGTCTTCCAGGAGCTCGGCGCCGGGCCGGACGCCGCCGCCAGGGGCGGTGCCGGTGGCGCGCTCGCGGAGCGCCGGATATCCGCGGCGCCCTGCGGGTCCCCACCGGTGCTGCTGCTGCACGGCTTCGTGGACAACCGGTCGGTCTTCGCACTGCTGGCCCGGAACCTGCGGCGGAACGGTTGGCGGTGCGTGCAGTCGCTCAACTACTCACTGCTGACCTGCGACGTGCGGGACGCGGCGGCGTTACTGGGCCAGCACGTGGAGCGGGCCTGCGAGCAAAGCGGTCACCAGCGGGTCGACATCGTCGGGCACAGCCTGGGCGGCCTGATCGCCCGCTACTACGTGCAGCGGCTGGGTGGCGACGCACGGGTGCGCACGCTCATCACCCTCGGTACGCCGCACTCCGGAACCCGCGCCATACGGTTTGCCAATCCGCACCCGCTCATCCGGCAAATGCGACCGAATTCCGAACTCCTGCGCGAACTCGGGAAACCGGCAATCGGCTGCACCACGCACTTCGTCGCCTTCTGGAGCGACCTCGACGAATTCATGGTGCCAGCCGAAACCGCCCGGCTCGACCATCCGGATTTGGCCGTCCGCAATGTCGGGGTACCCGGCATCGGCCATCTGACGTTCCCGGTCAACGGCGCCGTGGCGGTAGCGATTCGGCAGACGCTCACCGACGAGGAGGAGTTGGGCGGCGCGGTGGACGCCGCATGACGCCCGGCGGGCGAATGTTCTTCGTGCGCATGCCCGAATCCGCGCGGAGATTGTCGTCATCCGGCAGGGCGGGATACAGTCGCCGCTAATTCTTCCGATGCTGAGGCGAAAGCGAAGTTGGCGGTGGACGAGTACGGCACGTACGGCTACGACGGGTATTCCACCGGGGCGTACGAAACCGGCACCCATGTGAACTTCGACAGCACAACTGTCGCATATGCCCCGGGCATCGCATACGACGCGTACGAAACCCAGTCCCACAACGCCCAGCAGGCCTACGGTGCCTACGACATGCCCGCCGGGTACGACATGCACGCCGGGTACGACACCGGCGGCTACCCCGTTTTCCACACATACGACACCGGAACCTATGAGACCGGAACGTATGTCCTCGGCGCCCAGGACACCGGCGTCTACGCGACCGTGCCGGTGGCGTCAGATGCCCCGGAAGCCGCCTGCGAAGCCGCGGAATGCCTCGTGGCAGGGGTCGACGAGGCGATCGAGGACCGGGGCGAGGACGTCACCTCGGGCCCCCAACCGGACGCCGTCGTACGGCAGTCCACCCGGTCCGGCCGTCGGCGGCGGACCGTCCGGCGCTCCAGGCGGTCCACGATGCTCACCGTCGGCGTGCCGTCGATGGCCGTCATGGGTGTGACCGCCGCTGCCGTGAGCAGTGTCGCCGCCGGGCACCATGACGGCGCGACCACCCAGGCGGGGCCCACCCCGACGCAGGCCCGGCCCACCAAGCTCGACCAGCAGCTGTCCGATGTCAGCCGCAACGCCGATGACTTCGCGGACCGGGCCGGCCGCGCCCAGCAACGCCTCGACCTCAAGAAGCGGCAGGCCGAGGAGGCCAAGCGCAAGCAGGCCCAGGTCGCCCGCAAGGAGGCGATGCGGCCGAAATTCGTACTGCCGGTCTCCCAGCGGGGGTTGAGCGCCTACTTCGGCCAGGCGGGCATCAACTGGATGTCGGTGCACACGGGTATCGACTTCCCGGTGAGCGAGGGCACCCCGGTCATGGCGGCCACCGACGGCACGGTCCGCACCCTGTGGAACCCGTCCTACGGCAACATGGCCATAGTCACCGCACCCGACGGCACCGAGACCTGGTACTGCCATCTGAGCAGCACCAAGGTACGGGCGGGAGCCGTACAGGCGGGCACCGTCATCGCGTACTCGGGCAACACCGGCAACACCACCGGGCCGCACCTGCACTTCGAGGTACGGCCGCAGGGCGGCGAGCCCATCGACCCGCTGCCCTGGCTCACCGAGCACGGTCTGGACCCCCGCTGAACGGCCCCAAGGGCGCAGGCGCAGCCCAGGCGGGGCCCCAGTGGGGGTCCGGGAGCGAAGTCCCGAGGTATGCCTAGAGCTTCTCGACCGGCGCGTACCGCAGCAGCAGCCGCTTCGGCTTCTCCTCGCCGAAGTCGACCGTGGCCTCGGCGTTGTCCCCGCTGCCCTTGACGGCGACCACCGTGCCGAGCCCGAACGAGTCATGCGTGACCCGGTCACCGACCGTCAGCGCGACGACCTGCCGTTCCTTCGCCCGCCGGGTGGCGAAGCCGGAGGGACCTGCCTTGGCCCCCAGCCCACCACCGCGGCCGGCGCCCAGGGCCGCGGAGGCGGCGGACACCGACGGCGCCGAACCACCCGTCCGCTTCCACTCGATGAGCTTGTCCGGGATCTCCTCCAGGAACCGCGACGGCGGGTTGTACGACGGCTGGCCCCAGGCGCTGCGCATCGCGGACCGCGTCACATACAGCCGCTCGCGGGCACGGGTGATGCCGACGTACGCCAGCCGCCGCTCCTCCTCCAGCTCCTTGGTCTGGCCGAGCGCGCGCATGTGCGGGAAGACGCCGTCCTCCATGCCGGTCAGGAACACCACCGGGAATTCCAGCCCCTTGGCGGTGTGCAGCGTCATCAGCGTGATCACGCCGCCGTTGTCCTCCTCGTCCGGGATCTGGTCCGAGTCGGCGACCAGCGCGACCTGCTCGAGGAAGTCCGAGAGCACACCCTCCGGCTGCTCCTGCTCGAACTCCAGGGCCACCGCGGCGAGTTCCTGGAGGTTCTCGATCCGGGTCTCGTCCTGCGGATCGGACGAGGCCTGCAACTCGGCGAGATAGCCGGTCTGCTCCAGCACGGCCTCCAGTACGGTCGCGGGTCCGGCACCGGACTCCACGATCGTCCGCAGCTCCTCCATCAGCTCGTTGAACCGCCGGACGGCGTTGGCGGAGCGGGCCGCCATGCCGTACGCGTCGTCGACCCGGCGCAGCGCCTGCGGGAACGTGATCTTCTCGCGCAGCGCCAGCGCGTCGATCATCGCCTCCGCGCGCTCGCCGATGCCGCGCTTGGGCACGTTGAGGATCCGGCGCAGCGGAACGCTGTCCTCCGGATTGGCCAGGACCCGCAGGTACGCCAGTACGTCCCGGACCTCCTTGCGCTCGTAGAAGCGCACACCGCCGACGACCTTGTACGGCAGGCCGACCCGGATGAAGATCTCTTCGAAGACACGGGATTGGGCGTTGGTCCGGTAGAAAACCGCCACATCGGAGGGTTTGGCATCGCCCGCGTCGCTGAGGCGGTCTATCTCCTCGGCGACGAACTGCGCCTCGTCGTGCTCGGTGTCGGCGACATAGCCGGTGATCACCGGTCCGGCGCCCGCCTCGGTCCACAGGTTCTTCGGGCGACGGCTGGTGTTGCGCTCGATGACGGCGTTGGCGGCGGTCAGGATGGTCTGCGTGGAGCGGTAGTTCTGCTCCAGCAGGATCGTGGTCGCCGTCGGGTAGTCCTCCTCGAACTGGAGGATGTTGCGGATCGTCGCACCCCGGAACGCGTAGATCGACTGGTCCGCGTCACCCACGACGCACAGCTCGGCGGTGTCCTCGCCGGTGCCGACCAGCTCGCGCACCAGCGTGTACTGCGCGTGGTTGGTGTCCTGGTACTCGTCCACCAGCACGTGCCGGAAGCGCCGCCGGTAGTGCTCGGAGACGTCAGGGAACGCCTGGAGCAGGTGGACGGTGGTCATGATGATGTCGTCGAAGTCCAGCGCGTTGGCCTCGCGCAGCCGCGCCTGGTAGAGCGCGTAGGCCTCGGCCAGCTTCTTCTCGAAGGGGTTCTCCGCCTGGGCGGCGAACCCCTCCTCGTCGATCAGCTCGTTCTTCAGGTTCGAGACCTTGGCGCTGAACGACTTCGGCGGGAACTGCTTGGGGTCCAGGTCGAGATCGCGGCACACCAGCGCCATCAGGCGCTTGGAGTCGGCGGCGTCGTAGATCGAGAAGCTGGAGGTGAAGCCGAGCTTCTTGGACTCGCGGCGCAGGATGCGCACACACGCGCTGTGGAAGGTGGAGACCCACATCGCGGCGGACCGCGGTCCCACCAGCTGCTCCACCCGCTCCTTCATCTCGCCCGCGGCCTTGTTGGTGAACGTGATCGCGAGGATCTGGCCGGGGTGGACATTGCGCGCCGCGAGCAGGTGCGCGATGCGGTGGGTCAGTACTCGGGTCTTGCCCGAGCCCGCACCGGCGACGATGAGCAAGGGGGAGCCGGAGTGGACGACGGCGGCGCGCTGCTGCTCGTTCAGCCCCTCCAGCAGAGCCGCGGGGTCGACGACGGGCCGCGCGGCACCATCCCGGTAGTGCGTGTCGCGCAGCGTGCCGAGGGCGTGCGGCGGCGCGTCGAACCGGCCGCCGAACAGATCGTCCGGCAGGTCTTCCGGTCCGTGCTCGTCCGGCGGCGGAGGGTGTTCCTCGCTCGGCTCCGTGGAGCCCATGTCGGCCAGGAAACTGTCATCGAAGAGGCTGCTCATCGTCCACCGAGTCTAGGCCGCCGCACTGACAGCCCGGGCCGGGTCCGCCGAACGCACCCGCGGCGCGCCGGAAGTGAGGTCGCCCACAGGATCACGGAATGGTTGCGGACAAAACTCGCCACGGGCTTCACACCAGCCACACACGTTCGCTAGCGTGCTCGACCAGGCGTCCGTCCCCCAGCTCGGCGACCGTGCCGAAACGTACGCCTCCGCTGAGTCCGGCCTGGCCGGAACCGGGGACCCACCCGCACCAACTGGGGTGAATCGGCGCGTGCGTACGTGCACATGCCGTAGGGCAACCTTCCGACCGCCCGAACCCGACAGCTAACCCGGTAAGCGGTCCACGGAAGGAGCGCCCCGCGTTGGCGTCGCATCGCAAGCCCCGCAAACCGCTGACCCTTGCCCTGGCGACACCGGGCACGCGTTCGGCCATAGGTCTGACCTCGGCCGCGCTCGCCACCGTCACCCTGCTGAGCGAAACGGCCTCGGCCGCCCCCGCGCAGCCCGCCGCACAGCCGTCGATCGCCGACGTGCAGCGGCAGGTGGACCAGCTCAACCACGACGCCGAGGTCGCCACCATGAAGTACGACCAGGCGCAGCAGAACACGGAAGCGCAGCGCAAGAAGGCGGACGCGCTGCTCGCCCAACTCGCGAGCGGGGCCAGCAAGCTCAACGAGACCCGGCGCACCCTCGGGCAGTACGCCGCGGCCCAGTACCGCACCGGCGGACTCGGCAAGACCGCGCAGTTCTTCCTGGCCACCGACCCGCAGCAGTACTTCGACCAGTCGCACCTGATGAACCGCGCTTCCGGCAAGGAGCAGCAGGTACTGGCGGATTACGAGACCCAGCAGGCGCAGGCCGCCAAGCAGCGCGGAACGGCGGCGAAGACCCTGCAGTCGCTCACCGACTCGCAGCAGCAGTTGGCGGCCGACAAGGAAACCGTCCAGAAGAAGCTCACCCAGGCTCAGAACCTGCTCAACAGCCTCAACGCCCAGCAGAAGGCGCGGCTGGCGGCGCTGCAGAAGCAGAAGGAAGAGCAGGCGCGCCAGGAGGCGGAGCGGCTCGCCGCCGCCCAGCGGCAGAAGCAACAGCAGCAACAACAGGCGCAGGGCTCGGGGTCGTCCAGCGGCTCGGGTTCATCGAGCGGTTCGGGGTCGTCCAGCGGCGGGTCGTACGCGGCCAAGGCGGCGCAGGCGATCGCGTTCGCCAAGGCGCAGCTCGGCAAGCCGTACGTGTGGGGGGCGACCGGGCCCAACTCCTACGACTGCTCCGGCCTCACCCAGGCCGCCTGGTCCGCCGCCGGGGTCTCCCTCCCCCGGACCACCTGGGACCAGGTCAACGCCGGGCAGCGCGTCTCGATCTCCGATCTTCAGCCCGGCGATCTGGTCTTCTACTACAGCGACATCAGCCATGTCGCGATGTACATCGGCAACGGCCAGATGATCCAGGCTCCGCACACGGGAGCCGTCATCGACATTCAGCCCGTTACCGAAATGCCCATTTACGGGGCTACGCGCCCCGCATAGTGAGGGGGGGTTTGTCCGGGGCCCCGCCCCCGGACCCCTCTGGGGGCTGCGCCCCCCCGTTTCGGGGGCTGCGCCCCCCGGCACCTGTTCGGGGGGGCTGCGCCCCGGCCACTTCTCGGGGGCTTCACGTCCTGCAGCCTGACGGGCTGGTTCGAGGGCCCCGCCGCTTCTGGGGGCTCCGCCCCCTGGCCCCCGTTCGGGGGCTGCGCCTCCTGGCCCCCATTGCGGGGTTCGCGCCGCAGCAATGCTGCGGGTTCGGGGGCCCGGCGCCCCTGGGGCTGGGCCCCCTGATCCCTCTTCCGGGGGCTACGTCCCTCGGAAGGGCTCGCGTCCTCGCCTCCCCTGTGGGGTTACGTCCACAGGACGGCGATGAAGATGTTGGCCGTGGTCAGGGCGCCGACCGTGGTGACGAGGCTCTTTTCCACCTTCTCCTCGTCGCGCTTGACGTAGACCAAGCCGAGGATCACCACCAGCAGCGCCAGCTTGATGCCGATCTTGATGGTGTTCACGTGGTGGTGCTGGGCCTCGTTGAGGCCCACCAGCACGATGCCGGTGACGAGCATGGTCAGCGCACCGTGCAGCATCGCGGGGACCATCCGCGCCTCGCCACGGCCCATCGCCTTCATCTGGGTCAGGAAGCCGCCGAGCAGCGCGGCGATGCCGATGATGTGCAGGCCGACGAAGAGATGAATCAGCACGTCCATGGCCGTGAGCCTAATCTCGGCCATAGCACCCGCACTCACCCGGGGGCGCCCCAATCACCGCATCGATCGCCGCCGCCCGCGAAGCATGTCGCACGCATAAAGGCGGTGATCGCCTTCGATCAACGCATGATCGTTTGACGCCAGTCCCGATCCATGCGCCGCATCTCCGTAACCACCCGGTCTAGCGTCCCTCAGCAGAACCGAAGCGCTCCCTCGGCCACTCGTTCGTGAACCGCCGGGACATGCCCTGGGAGACGAGGGGACAAGTGCGCCCTCTCAACGAGTGCGCCCTCGCGGAGACGGAGAAGTTTGCCCCGTGGCCTCGCACCGAAAACCCAAGCAGCGCGCCCTCACCGGAGCCACCGCCCGCACCGCCGCGACGTTCGTGATCGCGGGAGCGGCATCGGCCACCGCCTTCACCGACACCGGCCACGCGGACCCGAAACCCGCCCCGGACCAGGTCAAGTCGCAAGTGGACGCGCTCTACCAGCAGGCCGAGCAGGCCACCCAGAAGTACGACGCCGTCAAGGCGCTGGCCGACTCCGCGCGCACCCAGCTCACGTCGTTGCAGGACCAACTGGCCCGCCGCACCCAGGAGATCAACAAGTCGCGGGACCGTCTCGGCTCGGTCGCCGCCGCCCAGTACCGCTCCGGCGAGCCCGACCCCGCCATGCGGCTGATGCTCTCCTCCCGGCCCGACCAGTACCTCGAACGGGCCAGCATGCTGCAGCAGGTGGGCACCAACCAGGCGGCTACCCTCGGCGGCCTCACCACCCAGGAACGGCAGGCGCAGGCACTCCGCGACCAAGCGGGCCGCAGGCTCACGCTACTTGAGGCCAGCGAGCGTGAACTCGCCACCGCCAAGGAGGCGGTGACATCCGAGCTCGACCATGCCCGCGATCTCCTCGGCCAACTCACCGGGAGCCAGGACACCGCGCCGCACGCCCCCGCACCAGCCCCCGGCACCGCCCACCCGCAGGTCCAGGCCCCCAACTCCCGGGCCGCCCAAGCGGTCTCCTTCGCCCACGCGCAACTCGGCAAGCCGTACGTGTGGGGCGCGACCGGGCCCAACTCCTACGACTGCTCAGGCCTCACCCAGGCCGCCTGGTCCGCCGCCGGAGTCTCCCTCCCCCGGACCACCTACAGCCAGATCAACTCCGGCGCCCGCGTTCCGGCGAGTCAACTCCAGCCTGGCGACCTCGTGTTCTTCTACTCAAGCGTCAGCCATGTCGGCCTCTACATCGGTGACGGGCAGATGATCCACGCCCCGCACCCGGGCGCACCCGTCCGCATCTCCCCGGTCGCCGAGATGCCGTTCGCCGGGGCGACGCGCCCCGCCTGAGTACAACGAATTGCCGGGCGGCTCTCTGCGGGGTGCGGGGCGCACTCCGACGCCTGGGGTCAGGTGGGTTGCGCTGCCGCGAAGGATATGAACTCCGCCCAGGCGGCGGCCGTGAAGGACAGTTGGGGTCCGGTCTTGTCCTTCGAGTCCCGGACATGGACGGTGTCTTGGAGGCAGGCGGCGACCTCGACGCAGTTGCCACCCTCCGAATCGCTGTAGCTGGACTTGTGCCAGGAGATGGCGACTTCGACGCAGTTCGCGCCTTGGTCGTCGCTGTAGCTGGACTTGAACCATGCCAGCTCGGTGCTCATAGCTCCTCCGCCGCCTTCTCGATGAACCGCGCCGACTCCTCAGCGCTGAGCGCCTGCATGCGGATCATGCCATGCCGCTGAGCTAGTGCACTGATCCGCTCCGGGTCAGCGTGCAGCATGCTCGTCTCCTGTCCTTCCACCAACGCGTAGCGGTCGTGTTCGACGGTCTCCAGCAGCACCAGCGAACCGCTGAGCCCGGCGTAGGCGCCTCGGCCGACAGGCAGCACCTGGATGGAGACGTTGCGCAACTCGCCGACTTCCAGCAGCCGGTTCAACTGCCGCCTCATTACCTCCGGACCGCCCACCAACGTGCGGAGCGCGGCCTCGTAAATCACGAATCCGAATGCCATCTTGGGCTTGTCTCGCAGCTTCTCCTGGCGCTGCATCCGGGCTGCCACACGTTCCGCGAGGGTCTCGTCATCCAGCGGCGGGCAACTGTCACTCATCAGCTCCCGGGCGTACTCCTCTGTCTGCAACAGGCCCGGGATCAACAAGGGTTCGAACGAGTAAAAGGCGATCGCTTCGCTCTCCAGTTGCATGAAGGCCAGCGTCCGCGCAGGAAACCGCTCCGGCTTCAAATACTCCCGTGCCGCGAGCAGAAGCCCCTGTGCCCCGCACATCTCGTCGGCGACCTCCAGGAGTCGGAGGCTGGGCCTCCGACGACCCTGTTCCATGGACTTGACGCTCTCGTACTCGTAGCCCGCCGTCTCGCCGAGGCTCTCGCGGCTCACGCCCGCGCGAATGCGCCACAGCTTGACCTGGTTGCCGCAGTAGCGCCAGGCCATCGGCGGCTGAGCCGCCGTCCCGTTCGTCACCGTCCCGCCTCCCCTGTCACGTGACGGGTACAGCAGCGCTCCGTACCCGTACCGTCACTCCAAACGCTATTCCCCGCGCAGCACGGTATGACCCGTGAACGACATTGAACGGCGCTTTCCGCGCCATCCGCGCAGCGTGGGGAGGGCCCGAACATGGCTGCGGGAGCAGGTCAGTTCGTGGCGGATTCCGGATGAGACCGCGGAGACCGCCGTCCTACTTCTGAGCGAGCTGATGACGAACGCCTGCCGCCACGCGCACGTCTCGCCGGGGCGGCAGATCGGTGCCCGCTGCGCGCTGCACGAGGGCGCGCTCCGCGTCGAGGTCTCGGACGCCAGCAGCGAGTGGCCGAAGCTCACCAGCGCGTCGGCGGAGGACGAGTCCGGCCGGGGTATGGCGCTGGTCGCCGAGTTGGCCACGTCCTGGGACGTACGGCCCCGCCCGTACGGGATCGGCAAAACGGTGTGGTTCGAGCTGTCGGTGAAGTACGGGTAAAGCGGCGCCCGCTCCCTGGGAGTCGGATTCCGTCGCGGTACCCGGGATAATGTCGGATCTGTTCAGAGTACGGCGCCTGGATGGATCCGCCCCCGGGCGGCGGAACACGATGCGGCCATGAACGTCGAACCGCAGATACCAGCGAAGCGCAGCACCGTCCTGATCGTGGGCGGCAGCATCGTGGGGGCCTCGGCCGCGTTGTTCCTCGCGGCCCGCGGCATCACCCCCGTCCTCGTCGAGAAGCACCGAGCGGTGTCGACCAGACTGCGTGCCAAGCTGTTCTACCCGCGCACCATGGAGGCGTACCGCTCCGTCGGGGCCGACCAGGATGTCTACGCCGTCCAGCACGGCCTCTTACCGGCCGATCACGCCGCGGTGGTCACATCGCTCGCCGGGCCGGAACTGCGGCGCTGGCGCCTGCCGGCCGCGGCGGACTTCAGCGACGTCTCGCCGTGTCCCAGCGCCTTCGTCAAGCAGGCCGACCTGGAGGAGGTCGTCCGCGCGCACGCCCGCGCCGCCGGCGCCGACCTGCGTTTCGGCCACCGCCTTGTCGAACTGCGTCAGCACGAAGACCACGTCGTCGCCCGAGTGCTCGACGCCGACGGCGACGCGTACACCGTGCAGGCCGACTACCTGCTGGCCGCGGACGGCAACGGCAGCGCCATACGGGAGGCGTTGGGGATCGGCCGCAGCGGCAGCGAGGTCGTCTCGCACATCATGGAGATCGGCTTCGCGGCCGATCTGCGCCAGGCCCTCGACGGCCGTCGGCTCGCCCTGGCCTGGACCGACCTGCCCGAGCGCGCGTTCATCTCCTGGGGCACGGCACACGACCATGGGGCGGTGTCGGTGACGTACGACCCCGCGGCCACCGATCCAGCGACCGCGTTCGACGCCGAGCGCTGCCGTGAGATCGTCTCGCGCGTGCTCGGACTGCCCGCGTCGCGTTTCACGGTCACCGGGAGCCGGCCGTGGCACATGGGCGGCTGGGTGGCCGACTCCTACCGTGCGGGCCGGGTCTTCCTGCTCGGAGACGCGGTGCACGTCACCCCGCCGACCGGTGGATTCGGCGCCAACACCGGGATTCAGGACGCCTGGAACCTCACCGCCAAGCTGGTCTCCGTACTGCGCGGTGACGCCGATCCGCGGCTGCTGGACGACTACGAGCCCGAGCGCCGAGCGGTGGGCGGGTTGACGGTGGATCAGGCGCTGCTGCGCGTGCGTGACCGTGCCGGGGGGCCGAGCGAGGACCGTCCGCTGCTCAGCGAGGCGGCGGTGGCGATCGGCTACCGCTACCGCATGACCGGGGACGAACCCGGTCTGCCGGAGGCCGATGAGCCGGGCCGCTGGCGCGGCGAGCCCGGCACCCGGCTGCCGCACCTGCCGCTGGGCGGCGCGGAGGACGGCGTCTCGACGCTCGACCTGGTCCGCGACGGCCGCTACCTGCTGCTCGCCGGGTCCGAAGGGCACCCCTGGGCACGAGCCGCGCGCGCGTTGGATCCGCGAGGTGCCTTCCTCGACGTGGCGCTGCTGCCCCGTCAGGCCGGTTCCGGAACGGCACGGCCCGCCGACGTCTGCGGCATCGGCGACCGTGGCGCCCTGCTGGTCCGCCCGGACCATGTGGTCGTTTGGCGTGCCACCCGTGCCGCGAACGCCACCGCGGCCCTGGCCGACGCCACCCGGCGGGCGCTGGGCCGCGACCGCGTCCCGGCGGCCTAGACCAACCTGCGGGCCGTCGCCCAGCGGGTGAGTTCATGGCGGTTGGACAACTGCAACTTCCGCAGTACCGCCGAGACATGGGACTCGACCGTCTTGACGGAGATGAACAGCTGCTTGGCGATCTCCTTGTACGCGTAGCCGCGGGCGATCAGCCGCAGCACCTCGCGCTCGCGTTGGGTGAGCCGGTCCAGGTCCTCGTCGACCGGCGGGGCGTCCGAGGAGGCGAAGGCGTCCAGCACGAAACCGGCCAGCCGTGGCGAGAAGACCGCGTCGCCGTCCGCGACCCGGAAGATGGAGTTGACCAGATCGGGACCGGTGATGGTCTTCGTCACGTAGCCGCGGGCGCCGCCGCGGATGACGCCGATGACGTCCTCGGCCGCGTCGGACACGGACAGCGCGAGGAAGCGCACCGGCTGCTCCACATCGCCCATCAGCGGTGCGCAGCGGCGCAGCACCTCCACCCCGCCGCCGCCCGGCAGGTGGACGTCCAGCAGGACGACGTCCGGGCGGGTGGCGGTCACCACCGTCACCGCCTGGTCGACGTCGGCGGCCTCGCCGACCACGTCGACGCCGGTGCGCTCGGTGTCGCCGATCTCGGCCTGTACGCCGGTGCGGAACATCCTGTGGTCGTCGACGAGCACCACCCGTACCTGACGTGCCGCAGACGTCTCTTCGCTCATGCCGCCGACCTCTCCATTTCCAGTTCCACTTCGGTGCCGCCGCCCGGTGCGGCATGCAGCCGTGCCTCGCCGCCGTTGCGCTTCATCCGGCCGATGATCGATTCCCGGACGCCCATCCGGTCGTCCGGCACCTGGTCGATGTCGAAGCCGGGGCCGCGGTCCCGTACGGACACGAAGACCCGGGTGTCCTCGACCTCCGCGTACACCTGGACCGCTTCGTCGCCACCGTACTTGGCGGCGTTGACCATTGCCTCACGCGCGGCCTGCATCAACGCGCCGAGGTTGCCGTCCAGCGGGCAGTCGCCGACGCAGACCACCTCCACCGGAACGCCGTGGTAGTCCTCGACCTCGGCGGCCGTCGCGCGCACGGCGTCGGCGAGGGTGGTCGGTTCGTCCTCCTTGCCGGTGCCCTCCGGCCGGTACAGCCAGGCGCGCAGCTCGCGTTCCTGCGCGCGGGCCAGCCGGGCCACCTCGCGGGAGTCGTCGGCGTGCCGCTGGATGAGAGTCAGGGTGTGCAGCACGGAGTCGTGGACGTGCGCGGCGACCTCGGCGCGCTCCTGGGCGCGGATGCGCATCATGCGCTCGGTGGACAGGTCCTGGGTCATCCGCACCACGTAAGGACCGGCGAGCAGGGCGATGCCGACCAGCACGGCCAGCGAGGCCTGCAGCACGGCGCCGAGGTCGCGCGCGGAGCTGCGCAGCACAAGGAAGCCGGTGACTCCGGCGGCGACCAGGATCACTCCGGCCGCTCCGCGGGCCACCGGAAGGAACCGCTTGCCGCGGCTCATCTCGACCCAGCGGGCCCGGCGGGCGTTGTCCGCCTGCCGCCAGACCAGCGCCACGCCCGCGGCGATCAGCAGCACCGGCCAGATGTAGTGGTTGGCGGCGCCGAGATTGAGGTTCTTCACCAGTACCGCGAAGCCCGCGATCATCGCGACCATCGCGATGATCTGGCCGCGGTCGGGCCTGCGGCCGGTCAGCCAGCCGCGGGGGCCCGTCGACCGCGCCGCCTGGTCGACACCGCCGACACCGAGTGGCACCACGAACCAGAACGCGGCGTAGAGCGGAATGCCGAGGCCGCCGATGGTCGACAGCACCGCGAAGGCGATGCGCACCCAGGGCGTCGGCAGTCCGAGGTGTCCGGCGAGCCCTCGCGCCACACCGCCGATCATGCGGCCCTCCGAGCTGCGGTACAGCCTGGGCGGCGGCTCGTCGTCGAAGTCGGCGCGGGCGGACCCGGCGGGCGCGGACATGGCTGGCATGCATCCGATGGTCACATGTCCGGGCCGCCCCCGGCATCAGGGTTGCCCCCGAGGTCTTCCCTGACCTGGGCATCCCTGAGTCAGGAATCAGGGTCGGACCAGGGGCGTCACGGATTCCGGCAGTCCCGCGCAGCCCGCACCATGGAGCGCATGACAGACGACGACCCGCGGGACGAGGCGCCCGACGCGCTCGGGCGGGGCCTGCGCAAGGGGCTGACGCGCAGCCGCCGCCAGAAAGTCATCGGCGGAGTGTGCGGCGGCCTCGGCCGGTACTTCCGCATGGACCCGGTGATCTTCCGGGTGGTGTTCACCGTGCTCGCCCTGACCGGCGGCGTCGGCCTGATCGCGTACGGCATCGGGTGGCTGCTGATCCCGACGCAGGGTGAGGACGAGACCGAGCTGCACCGGCTGCTCTCCGGCCGGATCGAGGGGACCGCGCTGACCGCGCTGCTGTTCGCGCTGGTCGGCTCGGGGTTGTTCCTGTCCACCATGGACAACGGGGACAGCCAGGCGTTCTCCATCTGCCTGGTGGCCGCGCTGGTGGGGGCGGTCTACTGGTCGACCCGGCGGCGAGCGACGCTGGCCCGGGCCGGAGCGGACGGCGAGGCCTTCGCGGCCGCCTCCGGCCAGGTGTCCGACGCCCCGCCCGCGGCGCAGCCGCCGCCCGCCCAGACGCCGTCGTGGTGGCGTGAGTCGAGGGCCTACGCCGCCGGTGCCACCGGTTATCTGTGGGGTCCGGACGACGGGGACCACGGGGGGTACGAGAAGTGGTCGGCGCCCTCGGCGAAGGGCGCGTCCCGGGCACCCGGGGAGCGGCGCGAGCGGTCAGGGTTCGGCCTGGGGGCGTTCTGCCTCGCCGCCCTCGCGGCCACCGCCGGTACCGCGCTGTCCTGGCGGCACCATCCACTGGGCACGATCATGGAGATCGGTCTGGTCAGCGCGCTCGGCGTGTTCGGCCTCTGCCTGGTGATCGGCGCCTTCCGAGGGCACCCGGGCCGCGGCACGATCTTCTGGGCGACGCTCAGCTGCGTACTGCTGGTGGGCGCGGCCTCGCTGCCGAAGTCGGTCGGAACGGACTGGCACCGCGAGAACTGGCGCCCGGCGACGGCCGCGCAGGTGCGGCCCAGCTACCAACTCGGCGCGGGCCAGGGGACCTTGGACCTGACCGGGCTCAACCTCAAGGGCGGTACGACCGCGACGTCGCTGGACATCGGCGCCGGGCAGCTGCGGGTACGGGTGCCCGAGGACGCCACGGTGGACGTGCACGCCAATGTGGGACTGGGCGACATCCGGTTCCCCGACGAGCCCGGCCCGCACAATGTGGACGTGCACCCCGGCATGAACCGTTCGGTGACACTGGGCCCGCTCGCGGGCAGGACGTCGAGCGGGAAGATCACGCTCAACCTGAAGGTCGGCGTGGGAGAGGCGGTGGTGCTGCGTGGCACGGAATCGTGAACGGCGCTTCGAACCGGCGACGCTGGTGGCGGGCCTGGTCTGCCTCGGGATCGCGACCGGGTTCGGACTGGACGCGGCCGGGGCCTGGCATCCGCGGCCGGTACTGGCGCTGCCCGCGCTGGGGATCGGGCTGCTGTTGACCGGGTTGACGCGGGCGGTGACCCGATCGGTCAGGAGGCGGTCCGCCGGTTCCGGCGCCGTGCGATGAGCGCGTCCAGAGACAGCACCGGCGCCCCGGCCAGCACCAGCGGCAGCCACGCCATGAGATACGGAAGATCGTTGCCGTAGTAGTACGGCGTGCTCGACCAGCTCACCGTCAGCCACAGGCTCAGCGAGATCAACGCACCGCCCACCGCGGCGATCCGGGCCAGCAGGCCGAACAACATACCCAGTCCGACGGCGAGTTCACCGAAGGCGATGGCATGGCCGAATCCGCTCGGGTTCCTCAGCGCCAGGTCCACCAGCGCCGGTATCGCGGAGCTGTCGCGCACCGCGTGCAGCGTGGTCACCAGGGAGTTGGGGCCGCCGACGGAGAAGAACGACGGATGGGCGAGCTTGTCGAAGCCTGCGTAGATGAAGGTCACGCCCAGGAAGACCCGTAGCGGTAGCAGCGCGTGGCGGGCCAGATTGGCCCGCCACGCCCCGTACGACCCGAGCGTCGTCGCATCCGCACCAGACATCGCTTTCCCGCCTCTCCGTCGGTTCCCACACACAGGTACGCGGGCCGGACGGCTCGCGCTCAACACCGCGTCGAGTTCCTGTGCGGGCCCGTCGAGGACTCAGCCGAACAGATCGGGCTCGCTGCGGGTGATCTGCTGGTACAGCGGCTGGTAGTTGATCCAGGCGACGAGATCGTTGCCGAGCTGTTCGCGGGTGCGTACCGCGTTCTCATGGCTGATCGGCACCGGCTTGCCCGCCGCCTTCGCGGTGAGCTGCACCTGGCAGGAGCGCTCCATGGTGATGAACCACCAGGCGGCCGCGTCCACCGAGTCGCCCACGGTCAACAGCCCGTGGTTGCGCAGGATCACCGCCTTGTGCGGGCCGAGCGCCGCCGCGATCCGGCGGCCCTCCTCCTCGTCAACGACCACGCCCGTGTAGTCGTCGAACAGCGTGTGGTCCTCGAAGAAGGCGCAGACGTCCTGGGTGATCGGCTCCAGCAGCTCACCGAGCGCGGACAGCGTCCGGCCGTAGGTGGAGTGGCTGTGCGCGGCCGCGACGACGTCCGGGCGCGCCTGGTGGACCTGCGAATGGATCGCGAACGCGGCCTGGTTGACGTGGTGGCGGCCCTCGACGACCTGCCCGGAGTGGTTGACCAGGATCAGGTCGCTGACCGTGATGTGCTTGAAGGACATCGCGAACGGGTTGACCCAGAAGTGATCGGTGAACTCCGGGTCCCGGGCGGTGATGTGACCGGCTACGCCTTCCTCGAAACCGAACCGCCCGAAGAGCCGCAGCGCGGCGGCGAGCCGCTCCTTGCGGTACTGGCGCTCGTCCTCGACGTTGTCGAACGTCGGCGGAAGCGCGAACTGGAGCTGGTCCGTGGGTATGGGCTGCGGCGGCGTCTTTTCGCTCATGGGGCGGAAGTTACCGCGAGGTACAGCGCATGGCCAGGGTCTTACAGGTGGTCGATCTCGGTGAGGTCGATGTCGATGGTGAAGGGGACACCGACCTTGAGGTGGTCGTGGTGGATGCCGGTGACGACGTAGGTCCTGGTAACCGGGTCCAGTTCGTAGACGTAGACCACCGGGAGGTCCTTCTCGCCAGTCATCTCCACCCGCCAGAAGTGCGGGATGCCCGCCTGCGCGTACTTGTGCGGCTTGGTGTCCCGGTCCCGCTCCTCCGAGTCCGGTGAGACGACCTCGACCGCGAGCACGACGTCCTTCGCCTCGTAGCGGGTCTGCCGCCGCCCAGTGACAGCTTCGGCCTTCAGCACCAGCACATCGGGTTCGGGAGCGGTGCGGTTGCTCAGCACGATGGCCATCTCCCGCCGCACCCGCAGGTGCTCAGGGACCGTCCTGCGCAGGCCATTCTCCAGCAAGGTCAACATCAGGGAATGAAAATCCCGCTGCGGGCTCACGAAGACCAGGCTCCCGTCGATCAACTCGGTGTGCGGCGGGAGGTCGGGCAGAGTGAACAGGTCATCCACGGTGTAGCCGTCACGCGGCGGCTCAGGCCACGACGAGGCGGTGGCGGGCAGCGGTTCGGCGGTCATGGTTCCTCCCATGGACGGGATCCTGCACCGTACGGACAGCGTACCGAGCGGAAACGACGGTGCCGCCACTCATACGTATGAGCGGCGGCACGCGTCGTTGACGTGTTCGAGTGGGCGGTGAGGTCACTCCCACTCGATGGTGCCCGGGGGCTTGCTGGTCACGTCGAGGACGACGCGGTTGACATCGCGTACCTCGTTGGTGATCCGGGTGGAGATCTTCGCCAGTACGTCGTACGGCAGCCGCGACCAGTCGGCGGTCATCGCGTCCTCGGAGGACACCGGGCGCAGCACGACCGGGTGGCCGTAGGTGCGGCCGTCGCCCTGGACGCCGACGGAGCGGACGTCCGCCAGCAGGACCACCGGGCACTGCCAGATGTCGCGGTCGAGACCGGCGGCGGTCAGCTCCTCGCGGGCGATCGCGTCGGCGTCGCGCAGCAGGTCCAGACGGTCGCGGGTGACCTCGCCGATGATCCGGATGCCCAGGCCGGGGCCGGGGAACGGCTGGCGCCAGACGATCTCGGACGGCAGGCCGAGCTCCTCGCCGACCTTGCGGACCTCGTCCTTGAACAGCTTGCGCAGCGGCTCGACCAACCGGAACTGCAGGTCCTCGGGCAGGCCGCCGACGTTGTGGTGCGACTTGATGTTGGCGGTGCCGGTGCCGCCGCCGGACTCCACGACGTCCGGGTAGAGCGTGCCCTGGACCAGGAACTCCACGGCCTCGCCGTGCGCGCCCGCGTCGGCGACGACCTCGGAGGCGGCCTGCTCGAAGACCCGGATGAACTCCCGGCCGATGATCTTGCGCTTCTCCTCCGGGTCGGTCTTCCCGGCGAGCGCGATCAGGAAGCGCTCCTGTGCGTCGACCACCTTCAGCTGGACGCCGGTGGCGGCCACGAAGTCCTTCTCGACCTGCTCGGCCTCGCCCTTGCGCAGCAGGCCGTGGTCGACGAAGACACAGGTGAGCTGGGAGCCGACGGCCTTCTGCACCAGGGCGGCGGCGACCGCGGAGTCCACACCGCCGGACAGCCCGCAGATGACCCGCTTGTCGCCGACCTGCTCGCGGATGGTGGCGATCTGCTCCTCGACGACGTTGTGCGTCGTCCAGGTGGGCTCCAGGCCCGCGCCGCGGTAGAGGAAGTGCTCAAGCACCTGCTGGCCGTGCGTGGAGTGCATGACCTCGGGGTGGTACTGGACGCCGTACAGCCTGCGCTCGTCGTCCTCGAAGGCGGCGACCGGGACGCCGTCGGTGGAGCCGGTGACGGTGAAGCCCTCCGGCGCGGCGGAGCAGGCGTCGCCGTGCGACATCCACACCGACTGCTCGGCGGGCGTGCCCTCGAACAGGGTGGAGTTGGCGCCGTGCCGGTTGACGTGCAGCGGGGTGCCGCCGTACTCGCGGCGGCCGTTGTTGTCGACCGTGCCGCCGAGGGTGACGGCCATCAGCTGGAAGCCGTAGCACATGCCGAAGACCGGGACGCCCGCCTCGAACAGGGCGCCGTCGATGGACGGCGCGCCCTCCTCGTAGACGGACGACGGTCCGCCGGACAGGATGATCGCCTTCGGCTTCTTCGCCAGCATCTCGCTGACCGGCATCGTGCTGGGCACGATCTCGCTGTAGACCCGGGCCTCGCGGACGCGTCGGGCGATGAGCTGGGCGTACTGCGCCCCGAAGTCGACTACCAGGACAGTGTCGGCAGGGGCTGGGCTAGCTGATGCCACGGGCGGCCTTCCGGCGGTTTCTACAAGGGATCGGTTTCCGATTCTACCGTCGCCACGAGCAACGCCTCCCGCTGTGGGAACGAACGCCCCCAGGGGGCTCCCCCCTGCACCCCATCGGGGGCCGCGCCCCTTGGGCTGCGCGCCGGTGCGGGATTCAGGGGGCTGCGCCCGGCCCCCCTCAGGGCTTCGCCCCGGCCCCCTTGGGGCTTACGCCCCCGGCGCCCTCAGGGCTTCACCCCGGCCCGCTCAAGGCTGCGTCCCCGGCCCGCTTGGGGGTGCGCGCTGCAGGAGTGCGGTCCGGGTGCGTGGGGGGCGGGGGGCGGGCATAATGGTTCTATGCACAGCAGTACGCACTTCGCGTTTACCTATGGCACCGGCTGGTCCGGCTGCCATGGTCGTGCTGTCTGAGCGAATCACAGACACCAACAGGCGCCCCGGACCGGTTTCGGTCCGGGGCGCCTGTCGTTTCCGTACCGGTTCCGAACTCCGGGGCACTCGCCCGAGGAGCGAAACGGACATGAGCACACGGCACACAGTGGACACCGGAGCCGCGAGCGACCATGCGGCGGAGCTGATCAGCGACGCGCGGGAGCGGATCGACGCGCTGGACCACCGCATCATCGGCCTGCTGGCCGAGCGCATCACCATGTCGGAGCAGATCCAACGGGCCCGTATCGCCTCGGGCGGACGACGGGTGCATCTGTCCCGCGAGATGGAGGTCATCAACCACTACAGCGGCGCCCTGGGCAAGCCGGGCACCGCACTGGCGATGACGGTGCTGGAACTGTGCCGGGGCCGCGCCTGACGCGCCTTCGCGGGGCGCGCCTCAGGCGTGGGGGCGGGAGAACAGCCCCGGCGCGCCCGCGCACGAACAGCGCACCCGGAGCACGCAGGAAGCCCAGGCCGAAAGGACGCGCCGCGCCCTTTCGGACATCACCCGTACGGCGCGTGACCGCCCACGGGGCGGTTCGTTGGACCCGGTGTCCGTTCCAGCCAGGTGCGGTCGGGAGTAGTAGTTACCACGCGTGGAGACCGCCCAGGCGCAGCTGGGTGGATTCACCGGGGCGATGAGACGTACCTGGGTTGTACGTCGTGGGACCTCGCCCCGGTACCGGTGACCGGTCAGCAGGGGACAGCAGCCCGGTTGCCTAACTGAAAAACAGGCGGTCGGTCCCGAGGACGCTTGGGGCCGACCGCTCTGCGGAGCAGGAAAAACGCTCCGCTGGGCGGTACGCGATGCACCCTACCGCAAGCGCCCCACTGTGACGTTGATCACTGAAAAAGCATCACGGGTGTGGGCAACTGCCCGGATTCCATCACTTACGCCATCCCCACCCCGGAAGCGGCTGTGCACCGGCTGTGAAATCCCCGGCCACACGGCCTCCACACGGCCTTACGATCAGCGCCTGCCGCACCGCGAGCCACCCCCCACCACCGCGACGGCCTCTCATCTCTTTCTGACCTAGACGAGGTCTCATGAAGCTTCGCCGCGCCCTGGTGGCGGTTGCCACGACCGCAGCCATCGCCCCCGCCGCGCTCATGTCCGCGCCGTCCGCGTTCGCCGCCGACACCGCCGCGCCCGCCTCAAGCGCCCCTGGCGCCTCCTCGACGAGCTCCGCGCCGTCGACCACTGCGACCACCTCCGGTACGCCGTCCACCGCCCCCTCCGCGGCCGTCCCGACGCCGAGCACCGGCTCCGGCTCCGTGCCGACGAGCACCCAGGGCACGAAGCCGCCGACCCCGGGCGTGTGCGTGGTCGAGAACCCGAAGTACCAGGCCGCCGTCCACACCGCGATCACCGGCCTGCCGGGCAAGATCGCGACGGGCAGCGGCTGGCACACCTTCACGCTGAAGGTGGACAACCCGTCGTCGACCGATGTCGCGCGGATCAACCTCTTCGCGGGCGTCGGCCCGGTCGCGAAGGAAGCCAAGGCGTTCTCCACCAGCCAGGTCGAGCTGCAGGCGTACCACCCGAGCAGCAAGCAGTGGAAGGACGTCTCGGACGGCTCCGGCCACTCCGTCGGCTACTTCGGCTGGGGCACGCTGCCCGCGCACACCCACTTCAACGTGCCGATGCGCATCGAGGTCAAGAAGAACGCCCCGATCGGCAAGGGCCTGACCCTCGGCGCCGGGTTCTACCTCGACAAGCAGTACAACTGCGTGGCCACCAGCGCCGCCGCCTACAAGATCCAGATCGTGGCGCCGGGCACCGACACCACCGGCTCCACGCCGCAGCCGCAGACCGGCGGCGAGGCCCCGGTCCCGGCCCCGAAGACCGCCCCGGACAACTCGCAGAAGGACAGCGCCAACCAGGTGGTGCCCGCCTCGGCGACGTCCACGGACAGCACGACCGGCGGCACGCTGGCGCACACCGGTGCGTCGTCCGCGCTGCCCGCGCTCGCCGGAGCCGGTGCGGCCGCCGTGGCGCTCGGTGCGGGTGCGGTGTTCGTCGTACGGCGCCGTAAGAGCGGCTCGACCGTCTGACGGACCGTCACACACCAGGACCCGCACCTCGCCGGGAGGTGCGGGTCCTGCCGCGTCTTCAGGGCTTCGAGGACTTCGGCGGCACCTGCGGCACCGGGAGCACGGGCAGCACCAGCGCCGCGAACGCGTCCTTCGGCACGGCCGGTTGGCACGGCGCCACCGGCGAGAGGCGCACATAGCCCTCGCACTGCGCCGGACGCGGGTCCGGCTCTCCCTTGTTGGGCCACAGCGACATCGCGCGCTCGGCCTGCGCGGTGATGGTCAGCGAGGGGTTCACCCCGAGGTTCGCGGACACCGCCGAGCCGTCCACCACATGGATGCCCGGGTAGCCGTACAGCCGGTGGTACGCGTCGATCACGCCGTGCTCCGGGTCCGCGCCGATCGGGCAGCCGCCGAGGAAGTGCGCGGTCATCGGGGTGTCCATGATCTCCCCGACGCTGCTGCCCGCGAAGCCGTTGATCTCCGCGGCAAGCACCCGGGCTGCCTGCGCGCCCTCGGGGATGTACGTGGGGTTGGGCGTGCCATGGCCCTGCCGTGCCGTCAGCAGCCCCTTCCCCAGGCCCTTCCGCTTCCGGTACGTCGTCAGGGAGTTGTCGTGGGTCTGCATCACCAGGCCGATGATGGTCCGTTCCGACCAGCGGCGGTTGGACAGCGAACGCACGGTCAGCGTCGGATGCTTGACGCTGTTGGTCAAGTAGGACAGCCAACGCGGCAGTCGGCCCCCGTACGGCACCTGGAGCACGGAGAGCGCGCCCATCGCGTTCGATCCCTTGCCGTAGCGGACCGGTTCGATGTGGGTGGTGTCGTTCGGGTGGATCGAGGAGGTGATGGCCACGCCCTGGGTGAAGTCCGCGCGTTCGGCGGCGTGCGCCGTGCGGTACCGGCGGTCGGTGGTCTGGGCGCCCACCAGCGCCTCGGAGTTGGTGCGGGTCAGCTCGCCCAACCTGGTGGATATCCGGGGCAGTTCACCGCGGTCACGCATGGTGTGCAGCAGGGTCTGTGTGCCGTAGGTACCGGCGGCGAGGACGACCTGCGGGGCCCGCAGCACTTGCGGTGCGGCGTTGCGCCGCTGGTCGGTGGGTACGGTGGCGACCCGGTAGCCGCCGTGGTCGGGGTCCTCGGACAGGCCGACGACGGTGGTCATCGGGTGGATGACGGCACCGGACTTCTCGGCCAGGTGGAGATAGTTCTCGGTGAGCATGTTCTTGGCCCCGTGGCGGCAGCCGGTCATGCACTCCCCGCACTCCACACACGCCCGGCGGGACGGCCCCGCACCGCCGAAGTACGGATCGGAGACCTCCTCCCCCGGCCGTACCGGCGCCATGCCCCCGGCGTCCGCACCGTCCCCGAAGAACACCCCGACCGGCGCCAGGTGGAAGGTGTCCGCCACGCCCATCTTCTCGGCGGTGGCCTTCAGATGGACGTCGGAGGGGGTGAGCGTGGGGTTCAGCCGCACCCCCAGCATCTTCTTGGCCTGGTCGTAGTAGGGCGCCAACTCCTGCTGCCAGTCGGTGATGTGGGCCCACTGGCGGTCGGCGAAGAACGGCTCCGGCGGTACGTAGAGGGTGTTGGCGTAGTTCAGCGAACCGCCGCCGACCCCGGCGCCCGCCAGCACCAGCACGCTGCCCAGCAGATGGATGCGCTGGATGCCGTAGAGGCCCAGGGCCGGGGCCCACAGGTAGTCACGGACGGACCAGGACGTCTTCGGCAGCGTCTCCCGGGTGAAGCGGCGCCCCGCTTCGAGGACGCCCACCCGATACCCCTTCTCGGTCAGCCTCAGCGCGGCCACGGACCCGCCGAATCCGGATCCGACCACGATCACGTCGTAGGAGTGAGGGTCCTCGCTCACGCTCACCCGAACCGTCCTTCCAGAATGGTGATTTGAGGCAAAGCAGCGGGGGTTCGGGGGCCGCAGGCCCCCGAAGGAGAAGCCGCGTCCCGCTCCCCCTCAGCGCAGCCGCAGGCGTTTCATCACGGCCAAGCTGCGGTTCATGAACGCCGCGTACTTCTCGTCGTCCATACCGAAGGACGGGCCCATCGGCAGGATGCGCTGAGTGGCCACCGTCTGCGGCTCGGTGTACTTGAGGATGCCCTCGGAGCCGTGCCTGCGGCCGAGACCGGAGTCCTTCATACCGCCCATCGGTGACTGCACGCTGCCGTACGCCGCCGCGTACCCCTCGTTGACATTGACGGTCCCGGAACGCAGCCGGGCGGCGACGGCCCGGCCACGCCGGGCGTCCTTGGTCCAGACGCTGGCGTTGAGGCCGTAGGGCGTGGCGTTGGCGCGGGCGATCGCGTCGTCCTCGTCGTCGAAGCGGTAGACGGAGACCACCGGGCCGAAGGTCTCCTCGGTGCACACCGCCATGGGCGGCTGCACACCGTCCAGGATGGTCGGCTCGTAGAACAGCGGGCCGATGTCCGGCCGCGGACGGCCGCCCGCGAGGACCGTGGCACCCTTGCCGACCGCCTCCTCGACATGCCGGGTGACCGTCTCCAACTGCCGCTCCCCCACCAGGGATCCCATCTCCGCCCCGTACGCCAGCCCCTTACCGAGGCGCAGCGCACGGGTGCGCGCGGCGAACTTCTCCAGGAACGGCCCGGCGATCGAGGAGTGCACGTACAACCGCTCGATGGATATGCACAGTTGCCCCGCCGAGGCGAAGCACGCGCGGATCGCGCCCTCGGCCGCCTTGTCCAGATCGGCGTCGTGCAGCACCAACATGGCGTTCTTGCCACCGAGTTCGAGGGAGCAGCCGACCAGCCGGGCCGCCGCGCGCTGGGCGACGTCGCGGCCGGTGCGGGTGGAACCGGTGAAGGACACGTAGTCGGCCTGGTCCACGACGGCGGGGCCGACGACCGGGCCCTCACCGATCACCACCTGCCATACGGCGGGCGGCAGTCCGGCCTCGATGAGCTGCTCACGGGCCCACAGGGCGGTCAGCGCGGTCTCGGTGTCGGGCTTCATGACGACGGCGTTGCCCGCCACGAACGCGGGCAGCGCGTCGCCGACGGACAGCTCGAAGGGGTAGTTCCAGGGCGCGATCTGGCCCACCACACCGCGCGGCTGGCGCAGTTCGGTGACCTTGGTGAGGGTGGGCACGACGCCGGTGTGCCCCTTGGGCCGCAGATAGGCGGGGGCCTTGCGGCCGTAGTGCCGGGCGGCGACGGCGACGGCCTGGACCTCTTCGTGGGCGTGCAGCCGGGTCTTGCCGGTCTCCACCTGGATGAGGTCGAGCACCTCTGACTGGCGCTGGAGAACGAGGTCGTGGAAGCGCAGCAGCACGGCCGCGCGCTGCCGTACCGGTACGGCGGCCCACCCGCGCTGCGCCTCTCGGGCCGCCTCGAAGGCGGCGGTGACGTCCTCGGGGCTCGACTCCGGCAGCTCGGCGAGCCGCTCGCCGGTGAAGGGCGTGTGGTTGGCGGTGCGACCGCTGCCGGTGACGCCCTGGGTGAGCCGGGCGACCAGTTCGGGGGTGACCACATCGCCGGGACCGCGGGCTCCCGCGGGGGCGACCGGGTTACCGGATGTCTGCTGGGGCTTCGCGGAAATGTCCTGCGCGTCCGTCATGGCGGCGACACTACGGCCGACACGGGGTTTTGTGTACCCGGCGGTAACCGGATTTTGCCGTTCGACTCAGCGGGCCGGGGGCCGGCTCCCGTGAGTGAGCGGCACTGCTCAGCCACAGTGCCGCCAGCAATCGCTGGCGTAATGCCTTACAGCCGGGCGGGAGCGGGCAACCCGGCCGCTATCCGATCTGTCGCAGTGCGTCACCGATCGCCCGGTGGAACGTCGGATACGCCCAGATCTGCTCGCGCAGCACCGTCAGCGGAACGCGGGCGTGCACCGCCACCGACAGGGCGCCCAGCACCTCCCCGCCGTACGGCCCGGCGGTGGTGCCGCCGACCAGCACACCGCTGAGCATGTCCGCGACCAGCTTGACGAAGCCGTCGTTGCCGATCTGGTGCGTTCGGCCGCGGGCGCTCGCGGACAGATCCGCGTAGCCGGTCCGCACCACCAGTTCGCGCTCACGCGCCTCCCACTCGGTCAGCCCGACCGCGCCGATCTCCGGATCGGTGAACGTCACGCGCGGCACCGCGTGGTAGGAGGCGGGTGGGCCGCCCTCGCCGAGGATGCCGCGCACCACCACATCCGCCTGGTACATCGACATGTGGGTGTAGGCGCCCTTGCCCGTCACATCGCCCAGCGCCCAGATCCCGGGCCGACCGCCGACGGGCGGCGCCACCCGCAGCCGCTCGTCGACCGGCAGCGCGGCCGCCTCGTCGTCGACGTCGATGGCCAGCGCCCCCAGCCTGATCAGGTCGCTGCGCCGTCCGGTCGCCACCAGCAACCGTTCGGCGGCCAGCCGTTCACCGCGCTCGCAGTAGGCGGTGAAGCCGGAGCGGTCCCGGTATTCCACCGACCCGACCCGGGCGCTGGTGTGCACCTCGATGCCGTCCTCCGTCAGCACCTTCAGCAGCAGTTCGTGCGCCTCCGGCTCCTCGCGCGGCAGCAGCCGCTGCATGCCCTCGACCACCGTGACCGGGGTGCCGAACCGGCAGAAGGCCTGGCCGAGTTCAAGCCCGACCGACCCGCCGCCGAGCACCAGCAGCGAACGCGGCGGCTCCTCCGCGCGGATCGCTTCCCGGTTCGTCCAGTACGGCGTCCTGGCCAGTCCCGGGATGGGCGGAATGGCGGGCTCGCTGCCGACCGCCAGCACGATCGCCTGCCGGGCACGCACCGCGATCTCGTTGCCGTCGGTGTCCGCGACGGTCACCTCGTCACGGGCGGTGAGCCGCCCGGAACCGCGCAGGAACCGCACGCCGCGCCCGACCAGCCGGTCCACGGCGATCTTGTCGTCCCAGTCGGAGGTGGCCCCGCGCACCGCACGGGCCGCCGGCCGCCAGTCCGGATGCACCATCACGGTGCCGGCATGCCCCGCAATCCGCCGCCCTTCGGCCAGCAGACCGGCCGAACGCACCATGATCTTGGAGGGAATACAGCCGTAGTACGGGCACTCGCCGCCGACCAGCCCCTCTTCCACCCCCGCCACATCGAGCCCGGCCTCGGCCAGCCGCCCGGCCGCCTCCTCCCCGCCGGGGCCGAGCCCCACGACGACGACATCGGCGGTGTCCGCACGGACCGCAGCCATGGGGTCCTCCTCGCGTACCGGATGAGCGCGAACGGCAGGAGTCCCTTCCCACGGTACGCGCGCCGGTGACCGTCCGCCCCGCTGCGGACCGTGTCGATTCGCTACCGTGCCGCCGGGTACTCGACCGGGCTGCAGTACGGCAGATCGCTGATGGGGCGGTCGGTGCAGAAGCGCAACAGGAGGTCGGTGAACTCGTCGATGCGTTCCATGTGCACCAGATGGTCGGCGTCCCGGACCGTGAGGAAGGCGGCGCCGGGCAGCCGGGCGGCGGTTTCCCGCCCCATGTGCGGGGTGGTCAGCGAGTCGTACTCGCCGGTGAAGACCAGCGCGGGGAGCGCCGGCACCGGCTCCGGCCGGAACCACTCGTGGTTCATCAGACGGACGTTGTGGTCCACCACCGCCATGCCGATCTGGCGCGGCGTCTGCGCCATGAACTGCTGGTGGAGCAGCCGGGAGATGGCCGCGTGCCGCCGGATCGCTCCGGCGCCCGGCTGCGACATGAAACGCGCCACGAGTTGTCGGGCCATCTCCTCGCGGCGGTCGTCGTCGAGCATCCGCAGCCAACGCGGCACGGCCTCCGCGTACTCCCGGGGGACACGCGTCGTCATACCGGCGAGGACCAGCCGCCGCAGGGCGTCCGGGTAGTGCTGGGCGAAGCGCAGCGCGACGGCACCGCCGAAGCAGGCACCCAGCAGATTGACCTTGGCCATGCCCAGCTCGTACAGCGCGTCCCGGACGGCGGCGGCCAGGAAGTCGATCCCGTACCTGGTCGGCAGCGGCTCCGCGGCGCCGTACCCCGGCAGGTCGATGGTGACCACGGTGCACGCCTCGGCCCACCGCTCCTCGTGCCGCGCCCAGGAGAACCGGTCCTGCGACGAGCCGCCGAGCAGCACCAGGGGCTCGGTGACCGGGGTGTCCTGCCACAGGACGCGGCAGATGTAGCCGAATCCGTCGAAGGAGAGCCGGTGTTCGGTCACGCTCTGTGGCGCCCGCGCCGCTGGACGGGTAGGCGGCAGGCGCAGCGGTGCCGTCGCTTCGGTGAACATGCGGGACTCCCAAACTCGCGCGATTCACGGCCGACTTCGGATCATCGACCGAACCGCCGGTGCCAACCGACGCGCCGACGCCGAACCCGGGATGTGTATCACTGCGGGCGGGCCCGCTCGTCGACGTTCACCCAATGGAGGGCGCGCCGCCCGGGGACGCCCCGGTCAGCCATTCGCGCGGAAGGTCTGTGCCGCCTTGTCGAAGTAGTCGGAGATCACCGACTGTTGGTCGTCGGGGCCGGTGAGCAGGATGACGTCGTACCTGCCGCCGCGCGCTATCGCCATGTTGCGGCCGTAGACCTGGTTGCCGGACTGCGGGTCGCGCCAGGTGAACTCGCCCTCGGCGGCGGCCGCTCCGCCCGCGTCGAGCCGCTTGAGACCGGCGGCCGAGGACCAGGTACTCGACCTGAACGGGGCCAACTCCGGTTCCCTGTCCTGGTAGGCGAGCGGGTCGGTGCCGTAGGTGCCCGCGCTGTCCCGGCCGCGGACGATGACCAGTTGGAGGACATCGCCGCCGCTGGAGAAGACGATCTCCCCGTTGGGGCCCGCGGTCCTGGTCCAGCCGTTGTGCACCGCCACCGAGAAGCCCGCCGCATCGCCGCGCACCGTGAAATCCGAGCCCAGCGCCGGAGTTTGCAGGGTCGAACGGTCGGTGGGGGTGGGGCCGTCGTGTGCGGGCGACGACATGGACAAGGTCGGCGACCGGCCCGCGTCCACACCCCCGGAGACCTGCGCGGGAAGCGAACGGCTGTCGACGCCGCCCGCGCCCTTGGGCATGAACAGCACCGCGTACAGCACCAGCGCCAGCAGCAGCAGGAAGACCAGCCCGACCAGCAGCACGCCCAGCCGACGCGCCCCGCCGCGCGGTGCGGCCGCCCCCGACTGGCTCAACTCGCCCGTCCGGCGGCGCACTTCGACCGCCTCACCGGACGTCTCCGGTCTGCCCCGCGCACCGGATCCGTCCACCGGTCCCGGGGACGTCCGCTGTCCCCGGCCACGCGCGTGGCGGCCGTGCGGCGGTGCGCCCATCGCGTCGCCGCCCGGGCGACGGCGCTTGCGCAGCCGGACCAGCTCGCCCTTGCGCCGCACGACGGGCAGCTTGTGCGGGTCGCCGGGACCGGCCGGAACCTGGACCATACGGCTGCCGATGTCCGGCTCGGGAGCGGAGCGGATCAGCGAACGCAGCCAGCCACGCAGCTCCTCGAACTCCGGCCGCTCGGTGGGGTCCTGGCGCAGCAGCGACTCTATGACCGGGCGCAGCGGGCCGCAGTCCTCGGCGTACGCGGGCGGTTCCGCGCAGACCAGGTCGACCAGTTCGGTCGCGCTCTCCTCGGGGAACGGCGGATGCCCCTGCACACAGCGGAACAGCAGCGCGCCGAGCGCCCACAGGTCGGCGGCCGGGCCGACGGGCGGGGCCAGCTGCCAGTTCTGGTGCACCGGACCGGCCTGTTCCGGGGACCAGCGCTCGGTGACCGGGCCGACGACGGTGATCCTGGCCTGGCGGGCGCGCTCCATGGCGAGCGCGGAGTCGGGACCGGCCCAGCCGCCGCGCTCCGGCGGGTCTTCGGGGCCGGTGGCGGTCAGTACCTCCTGCGGCACCGGGTCATAGCCGCACAGCGCCTCCTGCGCGGCGCCGAAGGCCAGGCCATCGAGCATGGCCCGGCCGTCCTCGCAGACCAGGACGGTACGGGCGGTGATGTTGCGGTGCGCCCAGCCGTGCGTGTGCAACGCTCGCAGGCCGGCGAGCAGGTCGGCGGCGACCTCGGCGGCGCGGTAGGGGCTGAGCCGCCGGTCGGCCAGCAGCGAGGCGATCGGGCGGGCCGGGACGAGTTCGGAGACCACCCAGAGGCTGCCGTCCTCCACCAGGACGTCGAAGACCTGGACGAGCGCCGGATGGTCCGGTATGGCGGCGGCGGCCCGGGCGGCTTCGAGGGCCCGGCCCGCGACATCCCCGCCACCGCGCGGCACGGCATCCTGCTCGGGTCCGGCGCCGACCACCTCGGCGTGCACGATCTCGGGCAGCAGCAACTGCCGTACGAGCACTTCCTGTCCGCTGTACGTGTCGAACGCGCGGGTCTCCACCAGCTCGAACTCATCGGCGGGCGACCGCGGCAGCCGGTAGCGGCCGGCCAGTACCCGCCCGGCGTACTCGTCCACGGCTCCTCCCATGAGCGTCCTCCCATGAGCGTCACAGGAACGCGGTCGCACGGCTTTCGGTCAGGCGGCATCAGGGCACGGTGTGCCCGGGCTCAGGTCAGACGGCTTTAAGCCAAGCCGTCTTCGGTCAAGCTCGGTCGGCGACGGACAGTCTGGGTACCTTTACGATACGTGCTCGTGGCCGGTCAGTTGACCGCTTTGAACGTCTTGAAAAAGGTCTGGAGCATCTGCTGACACCCGGCGGAGTTCCACTCGGCCGCGGGGCAGCTGAACATGATGGCGTAGCCGGCCTGGTCGTTGGCGAAGCCGCGGTCCAGGACGTGGACGTTCACCCCGTTCTGGGTGCGGGTGAAGTTCCAGTCGGCGGCGGTGCGGAAGCCCTGGTAGCCGACCGAACCGATGCCCAGGCCGCGGTAGTTCTCGCTGCTGCCCCGCACCGCGGGCTCCAGGTCGCGCCAGGCGGCGGCCGCGTCGGTGCCCGGGCTCGCGCTGTAGTCGACCTGGACCCGGGGGAAGCCGCCGTCGGACGCGGCGAAGACCGCGCCGGAGTGGTCCCCGGAGGTGGCTATCCGCCGCCAACCGCTGGGCAGCGCCATGGTGAAGTGGAACTCGGAGTCCTGGTGCGCGACGTAATCCGCCGGAACGCCGCCGTTGCCCTGCGCGGCACCGGCCGTCGGCGCACCGGCCGACGGGGTGCCGGAACCGGTGTCGGCGACCGGCGTCGCCCGCCCGCTCGGCGCGCCGCTGCCGGCCGGGGCGCCGGAGGTGTGCGAGCTGCCCTGCCGCTGGCCGGATCCGCCGCCGTCGTCCTTACCGGATGCGACGGCCGTGCCGATGATCGCGCCCAGCACGGCGAGGACGACCACCGCCACCACGATCACCAGCGTGCGGCGCGGCACCACATCGCTCAGCGGCGCCCGGCCGGAAGAGAACGACGAGGCGACCGCGACCGGCTTCAACTTCGGCTCGGGATCCGCCTTCGTGGTGGCCGCGTTGGTCAACGACCGCAGCGCGCCCAGCATCTTCTCCTGCTGCGACGAGAGTGGACGCGCGTCGGTCGGGGTGGGCTGCGGATCGGCCGGGATCGCCATCATGCGGGTCTCCTCGGCGTCCGGGGGCTCCGGAGCGCTCACCGCCGCCGTCAGCAACTCCCGTACGCCCGGCTCGTCCAGCCGCTTCACCGGGTCCTTGATCAGCAAGCCGTGGACCGCGTCGGCGAGCGGCCCGTTGATCTTGGGCGGATCTACCGGCTCGGTCATCACGGCGGTCAACGTGGCGATCGCCGAGCCCTTGTCGTACGGCGGGCGGCCCTCGACCACCGCGTACAGCAGCGCGCCCAGCGACCACAGGTCGGACGGCGGACCCGGCTTCTGGCCGCGGGCCCGCTCCGGGGATATGTAGGACGGCGCGCCCACCAGCATGCCGGTCGAGGTCACCGACGGGTCACCCTCGACCTGGGCGATGCCGAAGTCGGTGAGCACCACGCGGCCGTCGTCCGCGATCAGGACGTTGGACGGTTTCACATCACGGTGCAGGATGCCCTCGCCGTGCGCGGCACGCAGCACGTCGAGGACGGCGAGGCCCACTTCGGCCGCGCGTCTGGGTGGCAGCGGGCCGTCGGCGCGGATCGCGTCGGACAGCGAGCGGCCCTCGACCAGCTCCATCACGATCCACGGCCGCTTGTCCTCCTCGACCACGTCGAAGACGGTCACCGCGCCGTTCGCGCGGATCCGCGCGGTCGCCTTGGCCTCGCGCAGGGTGCGCGTGATCAGGCGGCGCTTCTCGTCGTCGTCGACATTGCCGGGGAACCGCAGCTCCTTGACGGCGACGGTACGGCCCAGGGTCTCGTCGACCGCCCGCCACACCGTGCCCATACCGCCTTTGCCAAGGACCTCGCCGAGGCGGTAGCGGTCGGCGAGGAGACGGCCGGTGGTGCCTTGCGCCTGGGTCATCAACGTCCTCTGCAGATCGATATGACGATGCATCGGGCGGCGCACGGGTCGACACGGGGTCGATGCGACTGCCCCATCACATCATCCCCTGTGGGTAGGACATCGGTACGCCTGCCCCCGGTTCCGGAACCTAGTGCTCACACTTCGACCGGTATACGCCGGTACTTCGACGGGTATCCGCCATCGCAGATGAGCGAGGGCCTTTCTCAGCTGTGCGGCTGGAAGGATTTCGCCGCGTTGTTGAAGACCGGAAGACGCTGCTGCCACTCGGCGTCCGGTGCCGAGAGGTAGACCGCGTACTCCGTGCCGCCTTCCTTGCCGAAGCCCAGGTCGATGGCGTGGTACTTGCGCACCTTCCCGTTCCAGGTCCACTCCCAGATCGCCGCCGGTACCTGCTCGCCGTTGATCTGGGCCTGGGTGGAGTTCATCCGAAGGACGCTGTAGCCGTTGTTGTCGGCCTTCAAGGTGACCTCCAGATCACGGAAGTGCTGGAGCGCGCTGGGCCCGGCGTAGTCCTCCACGCTGACCAGGAGGTCGCACTTGCCCTGGACATCCACATAGTGGATGTTGCGGCCGCCCGAGTCCACCTGGCGGGTCCAGCCGTTGGGCACCACCATGGTGAAGCCCGCCGGGTCGTCGACCACGTGGTAGCCCGGGGGCGCGGTCGGGGGGGCTGCCGAAGGCCGCTGTGCCGCGTTGCCGTCGGCCGCCTGCCCGCCCTGCGACGCGCCGCTGTCCTGCTGGGCGAGCAGCAGACCGCCTACCACGGCCGCGGCCGCCACGACGGCGGCCCCGCACCAGGCGGCCACCCGCTTGCCGCGCCCGGTGCGGCGGGCATCGGGCCGTTCCGGCGCGTCGAGTCGGGGGGTGGGCTCGATGGTCAGGGGCGCGGCGGAGGCCGCGGCGGCGACGGCTGTCACGTCGGCCGGGGGCGCGGTGACCTGCGCGGTGACGTCCTCGGCGGACTGCGGACCGTGGACGCTGTGAGTGTCGTGGTGGTCCTGGGCGCCGGAACCGCCCTGGGTGTCCTGGGTGCCGTGCGGGTCCGGCTCCTGGCGCTGCTCCGGGACGGCCGCGGACGGCTCGACAGCGGCGGCGGTCCGCGGCCTGACCACGGCGGTCGGTTGGTCGTCGACTCCGTCCCGAAGCGCCCAGGACGGCGCCGGACGTCGCGGCAGATTACCCGTCACCGCCACCGTCTCCACCGAGGAGACCAGCAGTCGCTCGGCCTGCTCGGCCGACATCCGCTTGTCCGGGTCCTTCTCCAGCAGCGACTCGATGACCGGGGCCAGCGCACCCGCCCGGCGTGGCGTCGGGACGGGCTCCGAGGCGATGGCGTACGCGGTCTCGATCGGGGTGTCCCGGTGGAACGGCGCCACGCCCTCCACCGCTTGGTACAGCGTCGCCCCCAGGGCCCACAGATCGCAGGCCGGGCCGCCCGTGCCGCCGGTTATCCGCTCGGGCGCCAGGAAGTCGAACGAGCCGATCAACTCGCCGGTGCGGGTGAGGGTGGACGTTCCTGTCGCGGAGGCGATGCCGAAGTCGGTGAGCACCACCCGTCCGCCGGGCCAACTGGCGTCGCCCTCCGGACCGTCAGCGCTCAACAGCACGTTGGCGGGCTTGACATCACGGTGCAGCACCCCGGCACGGTGCGCCGCGCGCAACGCGGCGACCATCCCGCGGCCGATCCGCGCGGCCTCGCGCGGTGTGACCGGACCGTCCTTCTTCAACACGTCGCCGAGAGTCCGGGACCGCACGTACTCCATCACGATGCACGGCAGGCCCTCGTCCTCGACCACGTCATGCACCACGACCACGTTGGGGTGGGTGATACGGGCGGCGCTGCGCGCTTCCCGCCGGGTGCGCTCGTAGAGCGTCTCGCGCTCGTCATCGTGCAACTGCGGTGGCACCCGCAGCTTCTTGACTGCGACCTGACGGCCCAGCAGCTCGTCCTCGGACCGCCAGACGGTGCCCATGCCGCCCCGGCCTATCAGCTCGACCAGCCGGTACCGCCCGGCCACCAGCCGCCCCTGATCGGACACTTTCCACCCCTCTCACTCCCCCGTCACGCCTGAGATCCCGGTGGCCGCACGGTCTTTCTAGAGGGGCACGATATCTGGCGCACCCAAGCGAGCAGCGTCCGCGGTCAGATCATCGGGTTGGCGTTGCGATTCGCGTTCGGCCTCGACCCGCTTCTCGTAGTGCGTCACCTCCTTTTCCAGGTGTTCCTTGTCCCAACCCAGCACCGGTGCCATCAACTCCGCCGCCTCACGGGCACTCAGCGTCCCGCGGTCGAAGGCCTCGATGGAGATCCTCGTACGGCGGGTCAGCACGTCGTCGAGATGACGCGCGCCCTCGTGCGAGGCGGCGTACACCACCTCGGCCCGGAGATAGTCGTCAGCCGCGGCGAGCGGCTCACCCAGCGTTGGGTCCGCGGCGATCAGATCCAACAGCTCGGTAATCAACGATCCATAACGATTCAATAGATGCTCGACGCGCACGACATGCAGCCCGGACTCGGCGGCGATGCGCGCCCGCGCGTTCCACAACGCGTGGTAGCCGTCAGCGCCGGTCAGCGGCACCTGCTCAGTGCAGCACTCCGCGACCCGGCGGTCCAGACCGTGCACCGCCGCGTCCACCGCGTCCTTCGCCATCACCCGGTACGTCGTGTACTTGCCGCCCGCAACAACCACCAGGCCCGGCACGGGATGTGCCACGGTGTGTTCGCGCGACAGCTGGCTCGTCGCCTCCGACTCCCCGGCCAGCAGCGGGCGCAGCCCGGCGTACACGCCCTCCACGTCATCGCGGCTCAGCGGGACCGCGAGCACCGAGTTGACGTGCGCCAGCAGGTAGTCGATGTCGGCGCTGGACGCGGCCGGGTGCGCCTTGTCCAGATCCCAGTCGGTGTCGGTGGTGCCGATGATCCAGTGCCTCCCCCACGGGATCACGAACAGCACGCTCTTCTCGGTCCGCAGGATCAGCCCGGTCGTCGAATGGATCCGGTCCTTCGGTACGACCAGGTGGATACCCTTGGACGCCCTGACGTGGAACTGCCCCCTCTCCCCCACCATCGCCTGTGTCTCGTCCGTCCACACCCCGGTCGCGTTGACGACCTGACGAGCCCGGACCTCGTACTCCCCGCCCTGCTCCACATCCTGCACCCGGGCACCGACAACGCGTTCACCCTCGCGGAGGAACCCCACGACCCGCGCCCGGTTGGCGGCCAGCGCACCGTAGGAGGCGGCCGTGCGCACCAGCGTGGCCACGTAGCGGGCGTCGTCCATCTGGGCGTCGTAGTACTGCAGCGCGCCGACCAGCGAGTCCTTCTGGAGGCACGGTGCCACCCGCAGCGCCTTGTGCCGCGTCAGATGCCGGTGGCCGGGCAGCCCGCGGCCGTGTCCCGAGGTGACCGCCATGGTGTCGTACAGCGCCACACCACTACCGGCGTACAGCCGCTCCCAGCCGCGATGCGTCAACGGGTAGAGGAACGGCACCGGTTTGACCAAGTGCGGCGCCAGCCGCCGGGTGAGCAGACCGCGTTCCTTCAGCGCCTCGCGTACCAGCGCGAAGTCCAGCATCTCCAGGTAGCGCAGACCGCCGTGGATCAGCTTGCTGGACCGGCTGGAGGTCCCCGACGCCCAGTCACGTGCCTCCACCACACCGGTGAGCAGACCGCGGGTGGCCGCGTCCAGGGCGGTTCCGGAGCCCACCACCCCGCCGCCGACTACCAGCACGTCGAGTTCCTCTTCGGCCATCCGTGCCAATGCGTGGGCCCGCTCCTGCGGCCCCAGTCGTGCGGTCTTCACTGTGCCTCCCGTTGCGGCCGGTCACACTGCCCGTGGATTCGATGGTGACCGCCATCCGAAGCGTCGGCCAGTCCGAAGCCGGTCGGCGCTGGTCGGTATCGATCGCGGACCGCGCCACACCCCCCACGCAAAGCGCTCAATACTAAATATCAGTCATATGTCCGCTTAACCTTAAATGCGCCATTCGGCACAACCAGACCTCCGGGAGAGGACTGAACCACCGTGCCCGCAGACCTCGCCATCCTCGGCCTCCACCAATTCGGTCTCCCACTCGCCCAAGCGGCGGCCGCGAGCGGCATCGGCGTCATCGGCTACGACACCGACCAAGCCGTCGTCGACGGGCTGAACACCGGCCGCTCCCCGATCGACGGGCTCTCCGCCGCCGGGGTGCGCAGGATGCTCGCCGCCGGATTCCGGGCCACCAGCGACCCGGCGGCGCTCGGCCGCGCCCGTACCGCCGTGATCTGCGCACCGACGCCGCTGGGCGAGGACCGCGCGCTGGACCTGTCGGCCGTCGCCGAGGCCGCCCGTACGCTCGCCGCCCACCTGCGCCCGCACACCACCGTCATCCTCGAATCGACCACCTACCCGGGAACCACCGAGGAATTCCTGCGCGGCATCCTCGAAGACGGCTCCGGACTGCGCGCCGGACGCGACTTCCACCTGGCGTACTCGCCCAACCGCCTCGACCCGGGCAACCGCGCCCACGGCATCGCCAACACCCCCAAGGTCATCGGAGGACTCACCTCCGCCTGCACCGAGGCCGCCGCCGCCTTCTACGGCCGGATCACCGAACGGGTGGTACGCGCCCGCGGGCTGCGCGAGGCCGAGGCCGTCAAACTGCTGGAAACCAACTACCGGCAGGTGAACATCGCACTCGTCAACGAGATGGCGGTCTTCTGCCACGACGCGGGCATCGACCTGTGGGACGTGATCCGTTGCGCGGAGACCAAGCCGTTCGGCTTCCAGGCGTTCCGCCCCGGCCCCGGCGTCGGCGGCCACGGTGTGGCGCTCGACCCCAACTACCTGTCGTACAAGGTCCGCACCCTGGGATATCCACTGCGGGTGGTGGAGCTCGCACAGGAGGTCAACGGACGCATGCCGCGCTACGTCGTACAGCGCTGCGCCACACTGCTCAACGAGCACGGCAAGTCGGTGCGCGGCGCCCGAGTGCTGCTGCTCGGCGTCACCTACAAGGCCGACCTCGCCGACCAGGAGGGCGCCCCCGCGCGGGAGATCGGCTCCCGGCTGATGGAACTGGGCGCGGCACTGAGCTACCACGATCCCTATGTGCCGGAGTGGCGCGTCATGGACCGGCCGGTGCCCCGCGCCGACTCGCTGTGGGAGGCCGCCGCGGACGCCGACCTCACGGTGCTGCTCCAGCACCACCGCACGTACGACCTGCAAGGCCTGGCCGTCAAGGCCCAGTTGCTGCTCGACACCCGTGGCGCGACACCGGCGGGCGCCGCGGCCCGGCTGTGAACCCGCCCGGTCAGCGTCGGCCTGCGCGGCGCGCCTGGCGCATCTTGTACGCGCCCGCGAGCAGCGCCAACAGCACCCCGCCCGCGATGATCGCCACCGCGCCCAGCGAGAACTTGCGGACGGTCACCCGGAAGGTGAGCGGATCGCCCCACGGCCTGCCGTTGGCCTTGGTGTAGAGCCGCGCGGTGACCTGCACCGGGCCGTTGGTGTGCGCCTCTACCTTGATCTGCTCGGTGTGGTTGGCGGCGGGGGGCGCCGAGATGGGGATCACCGGATTGTCGACCGTCAACCGGCCGGGAATGGAGGACCTGACCCGCAACTCCAGCCCGGCCAGGCTCTGTTGCAGCCCGTTGGCGACCGTGACCGGCACCGATGCCGAACCGCCCGCCACGGTGACCGTGCCGACCTTCGGCAGCAGGTGCACCGAGGCGATCGAGTTGTCCACGTACGCCTCCGCCCCCTGGGAGTACGACTCGGCGCCCTGTGTGTTGGCCCGCCAGCCGGTGGAGACCGCCCGCAGCATCGCCCGGTGCACCGCGCCCGTGGTGCGGTCCGGGTCGGACAGCACCTGCGCCAACGCGTCCAGATCCGGCTGGATGCTGTCCACCGCCTTGATGTCCTGCGTCGACAGTTCGGTGTCCCGCAGTTCCTGCGGATAGTCGCTCACCGGGCCGACCGACGCGGACGGCGGCTTGTCGGAGACCTGGTCGGGTGCGACCAGATGGATCCATCCCGCGGCGCTCGCCGCCTTCAACGCCTCGGACAGCGCCTGCGCCGCCTGCCCGGTCAGCTGCCGCGGCGGTACGACCACCAGCCCGCCCGGGGAGTCGGACGAGCGGCGCTGGGCGTCCAGCAGATCTCCGAGCAGTTCCTGACGGGCCGCCATCCCCTCGCCCTCGCCGGACAGGTCCCGCTCCAGCACCGCGTCCGACGCCGGATCGCCCACCAGGGCGGTCGTCGCGCCGCCCAGCGACACCCGCGGCTGCGAGGTCCCGGTGGACAGCCCGTTCCCGGAGGAGACCACGGTGGTCAGACCGAGCCTCCCGGTGAGCGAGACGATCGACCGGTCCACCGCGCCGCCGTACGGCCACGCCACATCGGTACGCGCCGAGGCGCCCAGCGTGCCGGCGGTGACCTCGCCGCCCAGCCGTACCGCGGGCCCGAGTTGGGCGCTCAAACCGTCACCACCGGAACCGTTGTGGGCGATGGAGGCCAGATCCGGATCGGCGTACGGCAGGGCGGACACCGTGTGCCCCTGCACCGCGCTCCGCACGGCGGTCAGCCAGGCGGCCGCCAGCTTGTCGCCGGTGCCCTTCCGGCTGTCCTGCGGATTGCTGCTGTCCGGGGTCTTGGCCACCTGGTAGCCGCTCGCCATCGACTTCGCCTCGTCCAACAGACCCGGATCGGCCACCCAGATGACGGGCAGGCCCGCGCCCGCAGCGACCACCTGCCACAGTCTGCCGCCGTTCTTGAACGCGCCCGCCAACGCGTCGTCCCGGAACACCGGTTTGGCGTTCTCGCCCGTACCGAGCGAAACCGCCTCCATGTGCGGGGTGTCGGACAGCGGCCAGAGCACGGCGACGTTCAGCGGCTGCCCACCGGCGTTCGGCGGGTACCACGGCAGATGTGTGCGCAACAGCCCCAGCACCGTGCCGTCCCCGCCGGCGAGGGCGACGCTGAGCCGGTAGTCCCGCGCGGCGGACAGGCCGAGCGCGGAAACCGGCACCTTGAGGGTGAACGGCAGGCTCTCACCGGGCACAAGTGAGGCGACGTCCTCGGTGTGCCCGGCGATCTCGCCCTCCTGGTCGACCCGCACCCCCAGGTGGGCGCCGGTGAACTGGCGGGTCGTGTTGTTGACCAGACGTCCGGTGACGGTGACCGTCGCGTCGGGCTTGGGCACGGCCGGGGACAGCGTGTCGAGGACGATGCCGACCGGGTACGTGGCGCCGCCGTCCTGGCTGTCCAGGGGCGCCTGCGCGGCCGCGGCCGGGGCACCCACGCCGTCCGTCGCACCGGGGGCGCCCAGGGCGAGCATCGCCAGGGGACCCACGATGAGTCCGCCGAGCAGGGCGGCGAGGCCCACCAGCACCACGGCGCGCAGGGCATGGCCGCGCGCCCCCGCACTCCCCTGACCGCTGGCAGGGGCATCCCCAACGCCGTATGCCACGTGGCCACGTACCCCCGTCCGCGTTTGCCGTCGTCTGCTCCACTCAACGCGCGATGGACCACTCGCGTCACTTGCCGCGGGCATCAGCGGGGTGACGCCGCGTCCGAACGGACGACGACGTCAGACCCGCGCCACGGTGTACGTGTACGAGGGCGGTATGGCATCCAACACCCGCCTCAGCGCGCCGAAGTCCTCAACGCACCTGCCGGTACCGATCGCCACGCAGTCCAACGGATCGTCGGCGACGATGACCGGCATCTGCAGTTCCGTACGCAGCCGCTCGTCCAGGCCGCGCAGCAGCGCACCACCGCCGGTGAGCACGATGCCGCGGTCCATGATGTCGCCGGCCAACTCGGGCGGGCACAGGTCGAGGGTGTGGCGTACGGCGTCGATGATCGAGTCGACCGGTTCGCTGATCGCGCGCCGCACCTGCTCGGCGTCCAGTTCCAGGGTCTTCGGCAGCCCGCTGACCTGGTCCCGGCCGCGCAGCCGACAGCGCTCGGTACGAGGAAGCGTCTGGGTGACCTCCACCTCGCCGCCGACACCGTCCGGCTCGTCGCCGCGCTCGTCCCGCGGCCCGACGCCGAACACGGGCCGGCCGTCCAGCCGCTGGCCCAGTGCGTCGTCCAGCTCCCGGTCCAGCTCAGGGTCCAGCTCCTGGTCGAGTTCCCGGTCCAGCCTGTCCAGCCGGACCGGCCAGGAGCCCGCGGCGGCGGCCGAGCCGATGGTCATCTTCACCTCCTCGGCGGTGCGCTCCCCGATGATCAGCGAGTGCTCGCGCCGCACGTACGACATGATCGCGGCGTCGATCGCGTCACCGGCGGTACGCACCGAGCGGGCCGCGACGATACCGCCGAGCGAGACCACCGCGACCTCCGTGGTGCCGCCGCCGATGTCCACCACCATGGAACCTATGGGGTCGCTCACCGGGAGGCCCGCGCCTATCGCCGCCGCCATCGGCTCCTCGATCAGATGGACCTGGCGAGCACCCGCGGAGGTCGCGGCCTCGACGACCGCCCGCCGCTCCACACCGGTGATCCCCGACGGCACGCAGACCACCACCCGCGGGCGCGCGTAGCGCCTGCTGCCCGCCACCTTGCGGATGAAGTGGGCGAGCATCCGCTCGGCCATCTCGAAATCGGCTATCACCCCGTCGCGCAGCGGACGGACCGCCACGATGTGCGTCGGGGTTCGGCCAATAGTGGACTTCGCCTCGGTGCCCACGCTGACCACCTCGCCACTGACGGCGTTGACGGCCACCACTGACGGCTCGTTGAGCACGACTCCCTGTCCTCGGACGTACACCAACGTGTTGGCGGTGCCGAGGTCAATACCCATGTCACGACCGGAGAACGTCTTCTTTTGCGCCATAAACACTAAGTATTGCCATAGTCGTATTTGCCCGCCCCTTGAGCGGCAGGTGGCCCAACGCCTCCACCGCGCTGTCGCGGCCGAGCTCTTGAGGCGCTGTCAGAGGCGACTGCTAGCCTCTGGCCGAAAACTCACACACGGGGGACAACTACATGAGCCAGCCCTGGCAGCAGCCATCCGCCAACAACCCGTACGCCCAGCCGGGGTACGGGCAGCAGCCGCAGGCGCAGCCGTCGTACGCCCAACCGCAGCCCCACCCCCAGCAGGGCTACGGCTACCCGCAGGCCGCACCGCAGAGCCAGCCTCAGGCCCAGGCCGCGCCCGGCGGCTACCCGCCGCCCGCCGCCCCGTACCCGGCGCAGTCCGCACCGCCGGTAGCCGTCATACCCCCGCGCCCGGACAACGTGGGTGCGGGCGTCCTGGCCGGTCTCGGCACGGCGGTGGGCACCATGCTGCTCTACGCCGCCATCATCCGGTTCACCAACCATGAGATCGGGTACGTGGCGCTCGCCGTCGGGCTCCTCATAGGCGCCGCGATGGGCAAGGCAGGCGGTCGCAATGCCGTACTGCCGGTGCTCGGCATCGTCTTCTCACTGCTCGCGGTCTGGTTCGGCCAGCTCGTCGGCATCGCCTGGCTGGCCACCCACGAGGCCCCGGGGCTGTCGTTCACCCACCTGTTCTTCGGCCAGTTCGGTGATCTGCTGAAGGCCTGGAAGGACAACCTCGGCGCGAAGGACTTCCTCTTCTTCGCGATAGCCGGCCTTGAGGGTTGGGCCATCACCCGCCGGGTGGGCCACAACCGCTGAGCCCGTCCCCGTACGCACGAAGGGGCCCCGGACTCAGACGAGTCCGGGGCCCCTTCGTCACCGTGTCAGCGGTGTCCGGCCACCGGGGCGACGGTGACCTCGACCCGCTGGAACTCCTTGAGCTCCGAGTAACCGGTGGTCGCCATCGCGCGGCGCAGCGCGCCGAAGAAGTTCATCGACCCGTCCGGCGCGTGCGAGGGACCGAGCAGGATCTCCTCGGTGGTCCCGGCCGCGCCGAGGTTCATCCGCTTGCCGCGCGGCAGTTCCTCGTGCACCGCCTCCATGCCCCAGTGGAAGCCCCGGCCCGGCGCGTCGGTGGCGCGCGCCAGCGGCGAACCCATCATCACCGCGTCCGCACCACAGGCGATGGCCTTCGGCAGATCACCGCTGGAGCCGAAGCCGCCGTCCGCGATGACATGCACATACCGGCCGCCGGACTCGTCCATGTAGTCGCGCCGCGCCGCCGCCACATCGGCGACCGCGGTCGCCATCGGCACCTGGATGCCCAGCACGTTGCGCGTGGTGTGCGCCGCGCCGCCGCCGAAGCCGACCAGCACACCCGCCGCACCGGTACGCATCAGGTGCAGCGCCGCGGTGTACGTGGCACAGCCGCCGACGATGACCGGCACGTCCAACTCGTAGATGAACTGCTTGAGGTTGAGCGGCTCGTGCGAACCCGACACATGCTCGGCCGACACCGTGGTACCGCGGATCACGAACAGGTCCACACCCGCGTCCACCACGGCCTTGGAGAACTGCGCGGTGCGCTGCGGCGAGAGTGCGGCCGCGGTGACCACGCCCGCGTCGCGCACCTCCTTGATCCGCTGGCCGATCAGGTCCTCGCGGATCGGGGCCGCGTAGATCTCCTGCAGCCGCCGGGTCGCGGAGCTGTCGTCCAGCTCGGCGATCTCGGCGAGCAGCGGCTCCGGGTCCTCGTACCGCGTCCACAGGCCTTCGAGGTTGAGCACGCCCAGGCCACCGAGGTTGCCGATCCGGATCGCGGTCTCCGGGGAGACCACCGAGTCCATCGGGGCGGCGAGGAACGGCAGCTCGAAGCGGTAGGCATCGATCTGCCAGGCGATCGAGACCTCCTTGGGGTCCCGGGTGCGCCGGCTCGGGACGACGGCGATGTCGTCGAATGCGTAGGCCCTGCGGCCGCGCTTGCCCCGCCCGATCTCGATCTCAGTCACTGTTCGCCTTTCTTCGTGGCCTGCCCGTCCAGTATCCCTGAGATGAGACGGCAGGAGTGAGCCCGCGCCCCTTGCGGGACGCGGGCTCACCGCCGTCGGACGGTCCAGCGTCAGCGCGTGTGGTAGTTCGGCGCCTCGGTGGTCATCTGGATGTCGTGCGGGTGGCTTTCCTTCAGGCCCGCCGCCGTGATGCGCACGAAGCGGCCCTTCTCCTTCAGCTCCGGAACGGTCGCCGCGCCCACGTACCCCATGGACGAGCGCAGGCCACCGATGAGCTGGTGCGCGACGGCCGACAGCGGACCGCGGTAGGGCACCTGGCCCTCGATGCCCTCGGGCACCAGCTTGTCCTCGGAGAGCACATTGTCCTGGAAGTAGCGGTCCTTGGAGTACGACTTGGCCTGGCCGCGCCCCTGCATCGCGCCGAGCGAACCCATGCCGCGGTACGACTTGAACTGCTTGCCGTTGATGAACAGCAGCTCGCCCGGCGACTCCTCGCACCCGGCCAGCAGGCTGCCGAGCATCACCGTGTCGGCACCGGCCGCGATGGCCTTGGCGATGTCGCCGGAGTACTGCAGACCGCCGTCGCCGATCAGCGGGACGCCCGCCGGGCCCGCGGCGAGCGACGCCTCGTAGATCGCGGTGACCTGCGGCGCGCCGACACCGGCGACCACCCGGGTGGTGCAGATCGAGCCCGGGCCGACACCGACCTTGACGCCGTCGGCGCCCGCGTCGATCAGCGCCTGGGCGCCGTCCCGGGTGGCGACGTTACCGGCCACCACCTCGGTCTTCAGGTTGGCCTTCACCTTGGCGACCATGTCGAGGATGCCCCGGCTGTGACCGTGCGCGCTGTCGATGACCAGGAAGTCGACACCGGCCACCACCAGCGCCTCAGCCCGGGCGAACGCCTCGTCGCCGACGCCCACCGCGGCGCCGACGAGCAGCCGGCCCTCGGCGTCCTTGGCCGCGTTCGGGTACTTCTCGGCCTTGACGAAGTCCTTGACCGTGATCAGGCCCTTGAGGCGGCCCTCGTCATCGACGAGCGGCAGCTTCTCGATCTTGTGGCGGCGCAGCAGCTCGATGGCGTCCTCACCGGAGATGCCGACCTTGCCGGTGACCAGCGGCATCGGGGTCATGACCTCGCGCACCTGACGGCTGCGGTCCGACTCGAAGGCCATGTCGCGGTTGGTCACGATGCCGAGCAGCTTGCCCGCCGCGTCGGTGACCGGCACACCGCTGATCCGGAACTTGGCGCACAGCGCGTCCGCCTCGGCGAGGGTGGCGTCCGGGCGCACCGTGATCGGGTCGGTGACCATGCCGGACTCGGAGCGCTTGACCAGGTCGACCTGGTTGACCTGGTCCTCGATCGACAGGTTCCGGTGCAACACGCCCACGCCGCCCTGGCGGGCCATCGCGATGGCCATCCGGGCCTCGGTCACCTTGTCCATGGCGGCCGACAGCAGCGGGATGTTGACCTTGATGTTCCGGGTGATCCGGGAGGCGGTGCTGACCTGGTTCGGGACCACGTCGGACGCACCCGGCAACAGCAGCACGTCGTCGTAGGTGAGCCCGAGGAATCCGAATTTCTCGGCGACCTTCTCGGCCACTCCGTCGGCGTTCGCAGTCATGACACCTTCCCCAATGCTCTTGCCCGGCGTGGCATCCCATGCTACTGGGGTTTGCGACCCTTCCCATCCGGCGCCTTTCGGCCCCTTCCGGTACAACGCCCACCGGACCGGCCGCGCCGCAAACGTCCCCGAACGGCCTACCGCGCTACGCCGTGAGCCCTCGCGGGTTGTCCGCCCGCATCGCGTCGGCCTGCATCGCCTCCGCCTGCTCGGCGAGCGCCCGCAATCTGCTCAGCGCACGGTGCTGGGCGACCCGGACCGCCCCCGGTGACATGCCGAGCATCTGCCCGGTCTCCTCCGCGGTCAGCCCGACGGCGACCCGCAGCAACACCAGTTCGCGCTGGGTGGCCGGCAGGTTCGCCAGCAGCGCCTTCGCCCACTCGGCGTCGCTGCTGAGCACGGCGCGCTCCTCGGGACCGAGCGAGTCGTCCGGGGTCTCCGGCAGGTCCTCGGACGGAACGGCGGTGGAACCCGGACCCCGCATAGCCGACCGCTGAAGGTCGGCCACCTTGTGCGAGGCGATGGCGAAGACGAATGCCTCGAAGGGACGGCCCTGGTCGCGGTAGCGCGGCAACGCGCACAGCACGGCGAGGCAGACCTCCTGGGCGAGGTCGTCCACGAAGTGACGGGCATCACCGGGAAGTCGGGACAGCCGGGTACGGCAGTAGCGCAGCGCGAGGGGGTGGACATGCGCCAGCAGATCGTGCGTGGCCTGCTCGTCACCCTCGGCGGCACGGCGAACGAGAGCACCGATACTCCCCGGGCCCGCGGCCATCCGGGACCCCCTGTGCTCGTCGGCCGCCTCGTCGCGCATCGGTCCATGGTGCCTTGCCGCCGGAGGATTCGCGGCACCGCGCCCGGAGTCGTGCGCCGAAGCGTTATCGGACGGTGTCCCGGAACCGCCCGGTGGCGCGGCCGAGTTGCGCTCCTGAGGGCCGCCTTCGGCGGATGGCGGAACGTGAGGCGGAACACCCTGGGCGCGCGGCGGGGCACTGTCGCCGGGGGGCGGCGCGGCCGCCTCGTGCGGCGGTGCGTCGACGTGCTGGGGTGATGCGCTCGCTGCCGTGATGTCGCGCACCCCGTGTCCCTCCCGCGCGCCCTTGCCCTCTAGTGCCGACGACTCCAGCGCCGTTCCCGCCGGTGGAACCGCCAAACCCTGACCGCCCCGCTCGCCTCTGGCCTCCGGCGAGGGTGCCGCCATCACCACAAACCCTGGCGGAAGCGCTCCACACTGCCCCGCCCGTCCGTCGCCCACCACCGGCGCTGCCGGAGGCGCTGCGCGCAGCCCCGCTCGCCGGTCCCCGAGGAAGTCCATACCCCAAGGATGCGTCCTCGCGCGAGCATCCGGAACTTCACGCCGCTGTCGATGCCCCGACCGGTCCTCGGCACACCGCCGGTACCGGGCCGCTCGCCCTGATCCGGGCGAGCGCCGCCGCGTGCGGGACGACCGGCCACGACGACGGACCGCGCCTCGGCCGAGGGTGGCGGCGCCGGGAACCGCCACACCGAAGGCCAGGGGCTGACGGGACGATGTCCCCCGTTGACAGCGGCGCACGGCGCGGACCTCAGCGCACCAGGCCCCAGCGGAAACCGAGTGCCACCGCGTGCGCCCGGTCGGACGCCCCCAGCTTCTTGAACAGCCGGCGGGCGTGCGTCTTGACCGTGTCCTCGGAGAGGAACAGCTCACGGCCGATCTCCGCGTTGGAGCGGCCGTGGCTCATGCCCTCCAGCACCTGGATCTCGCGCGCGGTCAGGGTGGGCGCCGCGCCCATCTCGGCCGAGCGCAGTCTGCGCGGCGCCAGCCGCCACGTCGGGTCGGCCAGCGCCTGGGTGACGGTGGCCCGCAGTTCGGCGCGCGAGGCGTCCTTGTGCAGATAGCCGCGGGCACCCGCGGCGACCGCGAGCGCCACCCCGTCGAGGTCCTCCGCGACGGTCAGCATGATGATGCGTGCGCCGGGGTCCGCGGACAGCAGCCGCCGCACGGTTTCGACACCTCCGAGGCCGGGCATCCGGACATCCATAAGGATGAGATCGGAACGGTCGGCGCCCCAGCGGCGGAGGACTTCCTCGCCGTTGGCCGCCGTCGTCACGCGCTCGACGCCGGGCACGGTCGCGACCGCACGGCGAAGCGCTTCTCGGGCGAGCGGGGAGTCGTCGCAGACGAGGACGGATGTCATGACCGCCCTCCGTAGCTGATCCGCGTCACGTTGAGCCTCCAGGCTGGTACGAATCGTCACCGGTGGGGCTGACGGCTTGAGGCACTTGCCCGATCGCCTCGCCGCCCAACCACCTCCGCACTCTCAACGACGCTCACTCGAAAGAGTTACGGAGTCTGGCAGCTGTCGTCGATACTCTACGTGATCACCACAACACGGATCGGCTACACCGCTCCACCAACCGTTGCATCACACCCCCCGGCGGAGCGCTACGGGCGCGCACGGCGAGCGCGACGGCGCCGGTTCGACCGACCGCGCCCACCGACCGGACACTCCCGGGCGCCCCGGGCGCCGCACACCTCGGACGGCGGAACGGCGCCGGAGCCGACGTCGAGCCCGACACCTGGGCCTAACGCCCGATTTTGAACTATTTGGCGGCTTTTTTTACCAAGTGGGGATGTTGAGACTAGATTGGCAATCAGTCATATTTACATCCAGTTGCATGCCAAATGTGCGCGGATGTGCACCGCCGCGGGCAGCACGTCCCGCAGGCAGACCTTCCGAGGGGATGAGCGATGGCAGATTTCTCCCGACTCCCTGGCCCCAACGCCGACCTGTGGGACTGGCAACTGGTGGCCGCCTGCCGCGGCGTCGACAGCTCCCTGTTCTTCCACCCGGAGGGCGAGCGCGGCGCGGCTCGCAGCTCCCGCGAGGCCGCCGCCAAGGAGGTGTGCATGCGCTGCCCGGTCCGCGCGGCGTGCGCGGCTCATGCACTGGCGGTGCGTGAGCCGTACGGCGTCTGGGGCGGACTCACCGAGGATGAGCGCGAGGAGATGATGGGCCGTTCGCGGAACCGGCTGATCAGCAGCCCGAGCAACTGAAGAATCGCTTCTGCGTGACCCCGCGGGCGCGACACCCCCGTGGGCGCGGCACCTGTGGGCGCGACCGAACGACACACGCCACGCGGCGCGTTGGGCGACCGCGGGCACTCGGGGCGGCGCGCCGCGCGGACCCGCGAGAGAATTGGGCGTTACGCCGTTCGAGTGAGCCGGACGAGGATTGTGCTCCGGTTGGCCTAACGCATACGACGGAAACGATTCACTCGAGCGGCGGACCCGCACGACACCTGCGGAGCAGTGGCCGGACCACTCGCCCCGGGCGGCGGACGGGACGGGGAGCCGCCACCAAGATTCCGGAACCGCCGCGACGGCGGACAGATCCCGGCGCCCCGGGCGGCGAGCAGCCCTACGGCGCGGATCTGCGGCCGCGCAATCCGCCGAAGACCGGCCGGGCAGGCCTTACGGCACCACGCCGACGCCCCCGCACCGTCCTCTACAGCCCCGCCCCGGCACCATCCCCGGCGGCCGGGCCGGGCGCATGCCCGACCGGCAGGTCAGCGACCGGCCGGAGGGTGGGCGGCCGCCGTCGCCAGATGGGTGAGCATGGCGTTCACGGCGGGCACGTGCTCCAGGTCCGGCAGCGTCAGTGCGACCACCTCACGGCGTACCACCGGGGCCATCTCGACGACCACGACGCCCTTGGGACGTACGGCCTGCAGCGCGAGCTCCGGCAGCATCGCGACGCCGAGTCCAGCGCCGACCAGACCCGCCACGGCCGGGTAGTCGTCGGTGGCGAAATCAATCCGCGGGGTGAAGCCCGCGTCCTCGCACACCCCCACCAGATGACGGCGACAGCGCGGGCAGCCCGCGATCCACTGTTCGTCGGCCAACTCGGCGATCTCCACCGAGCGGCCCTCGACGGCCACCTCGGCAAGCCGGTGTCCGGCCGGGACCAGGCCGACCAGGCGGTCGGTGAGCAGCGGCCGCACCACCAGGTCGTCCCACTCGGTGTCGGCGGGCTCCGCGGGCATGCCGAGATAACGGAAGGCGAGGGCCACCTCGCAGTCGCCGCCGCGCACCATCTCGACAGACCGCGGCGGCTCCGCCTCTTCCAGCGAGACCTGCGTCCCGGGGTGCGCGGCACGCATCTCCGCCACGGCGGTGGGCACGATCGTCGAACTGCCCGACGGGAACGACACCATCCGCACCCGCCCGGCGCGCAGCCCGGCGATCGCGGCGACCTCCTCCTCGGCGGCGGTGAGCCCGGCCAGGATCCCGGCGGCGTGCCGGGTGAGCGCCTCACCCGCCTCGGTCAGCCGCATCTCCCGGCCCGCCCGGATGAGCAGGGGCGTGCCCGCGGACTGTTCGAGCGCCTTCATCTGCTGGCTCACCGCGGGCTGTGTGCAGCCGAGTTCACGGGCGGCGGCGGAGAAGGAACCGCTTCGGGAAACCGCGCGCAGTACCCGGAGATGGCGTGCTTCGATCACCCTCCAACCATAAGCCATCCTTAGGGGTGAAAGTCAATTATTCTCCATGGACTTTGAGGTCGGGTGGGTGCAGTCTGGTGTTCGAGGGAGGGCATCATGAGTCGCACAGACAACGGCAGCAGCAGCGCAACCCACAACGCCAACGGCGGCGGCACGCACCCCGCGCCCCACGACGGCAGCCTGGGCAGCCTGGCGGGCGATGAGTTCGCGCCCCGCACCACGTATCTGAACACCGCGTCCGCCGGCCTTGGACCCGCGAGGGCCGCGTCTGCGATCCAGCGCGCCGTACAGGGCTGGCCCATCGGGGACTTCTCCGCCTACGATCTGGCGCTGACCGCGGCCCGTGCGTCGTTCGCCCGCATCGCGGGCGTTCCCGTCGAGCGGGTCGCGGCGGGCTCGTCGGTCTCCGTGTACGCCGGGCTGATCGCGGCCGGACTGCCAGCCGGCTCCGAAGTCCTGGTCGCCGAGGGCGACTTCAGCTCATTGGTCAATCCGTTCGCGGTCCGCGCGGACCTCAAGCTCCGCACCGTGCCGCTGGAGAACGTGGCCGACGAAATCGGCGCGGGCACGGCGCTGGTGGCCGTGAGCTCCGTGCAGTCGGCCGATGGCCGGATCGCCGACCTCGACGCGATACGGACGGCGGCGGCCGCGTGCGGGACGCGCGTCCTGATCGACGCCACCCAGTCGGCGGGCTGGCTGCCGTTGCGCGCCGGTGACTTCGACTATGTGGTGTGCGCGGCCTTCAAGTGGCTGCTCTCCCCGCGCGGTGTGTGCTTCCTGGCGATAGGCGAGTCGACGGCGGCCGAACTGCCTCCCGCCTTCGCAGGCTGGCTGGCGGGGGAAGACCCGTGGCTGTCCTGCTACGGACCGGTCGCCGACCTCGCCGCCTCGGCACGGCGGTTCGACCACTCCCCGGCCTACTTGAGCTACATCGGGGCCGCCGAATCACTCGCGCTGATCGAGGAGACCGGCATCGAGACGATCAGGGCGCACAACGTGGCGCTGGCGGACCGGTTCGCGGCGGGGCTGGCCTCGTTGGGGTACGAGCCGGTGGAGACCGGCGGTTCGGCCATCGTCTCCGTGCCCGGGCTGGGCGGAGCGGCCGAGGAACTGGAGCGGGCGGGTATCCAGGCGTCGGCGCGGGCCGGCAACCTGCGGGCGTCCTTCCATCTGTACAACTCGGCCCAGGACGTGCACCGAATACTGGACGCCCTCCCGGCACACCGTCCCTGAGGCCCGCGAGCAGCCGCCCGCACACCCCTTGGACCCGCGCGTTCCTGGGGCGGGGGCTTGGACCCGTGCATTCCTGGGGCGGGGACCGGGCCGGTGCCACGCAATGCTGTCGCGCGAAGCGGCCCATGCCCGTAGCGTCGAGGTATGCGGCTGCTCTCGGTGAACATCGGTAGGGAACGACCCAACCTGTGGAAGAAGAACGCCTCGGCCACCGGGATCGACAAGCGACCGGTCGAGGGTGCGGTCGAGGTCCGGGCGCCCGGACCGAAGGGCACCGGCGCGGTCGGTCTGGCGGGCGACCGGGTACACGATGTGAAACATCACGGCGGAGACGACCAGGCCGTTTACGCCTACGCGAGGGAGGATCTGGATGACTGGCAGACGATAGTCGGCCGAGAGCTGCCCAACGGCGCCTTCGGGGAGAACCTCACCACCACCGGCCTTGATGTCAACAACGCACTGATCGGCGAGCGTTGGCGGATCGGCTCGGATGTCGTGCTCGAAGTCTCCTGCCCGCGCATTCCGTGCTCGACGTTCCAAGGCTGGCTGGGCCGTCCGGGCTGGATCAAGCAGTTCACGGTGGCCGCACTGCCCGGCCCGTATCTCCGGGTGATCGAACCCGGCGAGATCCGGGCCGGGGATCCGATCACGGTCGAGTCCCGGCCGCAGCACGGGGTGACCGTCTCCCTCACGTTTCGGGCGATGACAAGCCAACCCCATCTGCTGCCGAGGCTGTTGGAAGCGGACGCGCTCCCTGAGGAGATCAAGGAAGTCGCCCGGAAGCGGGCGAGCTGAAGTGGGGTGATCGTGGCCTAGCCTTCGCATCATGACGACTTCAGTGATCACCGGAGCGACGGCGGGTATCGGTGCCGCCTTCGCGCGGCGGCTGGCGGGCGAAGGGCACGAACTGGTCCTGGTGGCGCGCGACACGAAACGGCTGGAGGAGCACGCGCAGGAGTTGCGCCAGCGGTACGGCGTCCAGGTGCAGGTGCTGACCGCCGACCTGTCCACCGACGAGGGCATCGCGGCGGTTGAGTCACGGCTCGCCGACCGGGCCAAGCCGGTTGACGTCCTGGTGAACAACGCGGGCTTCGGCAATCGCGGCACGTTCCTCAACGTGCCCGTCGACGACGAGCTCACGATGCTCAAGGTGCACTGCGAGGCGGTACTGCGCCTCACCTACGCGGCGACGGCGGCGATGCGCGAGCGCGGCCGGGGCTTCGTCATCAACGTGGCGTCCGTGGCGGCGTTCCTGCCGCGCGGCACGTACGCGGCGAGCAAGGCGTGGGTGGTGCGGTTCACCCAGGGCGCGTCCCGTGAACTCGCCGGTAGCGGGGTGCGGTTGATGGCGTTGTGCCCGGGCTTTGTGCGGACCGAGTTCCACCAGCGGGCCGGTATGGACGCCAGCGGCATCCCCGACTGGGCCTGGCTGGATGTGGACAAGGTGGTCGCGGCGGCGATCCGGGATCTCGCGTGCGGCCGGGTGGTGAGCGTGCCGGACCTCCGGTACAAGGCCGTTGTCGGGCTGGCGAAGTTGACCCCGAGCGCGCTGTTCGCCCGGGTCTCCACCAAGGCCGGGCGACGCTTCGGTCCTCGGTAACCGTTGGTGGGACGCGGCGCCGCAACGGCGAGCGGCTCCGCACCGCGCCCGCCCGGCGTTTCCGCAAGTCGTCGCAGCGACCGCAAGGCAGCGCGAAAGGCCCCGGGCCCCACCGCTGAGCAGTGGGACCCGGGGCCGTTTCGTACGGCTACCGGCGAGGACCGGCTACAGGTCAGTGGGCGTGGCCGTGACCGTGGCTGTGACCGGCCTCGGCCGGCTCCTCTTCCTTCTTCTCGACGACCAGGGTCTCGGTCGTGAGCAGCAGGGAGGCGATCGACGCGGCGTTCTCCAGCGCGGAGCGGGTGACCTTGACCGGGTCGATGACACCGGCCTTGACCAGGTCGCCGTACTCGCCGGTCGCGGCGTTGAAGCCGTGGCCCTTGTCCAGCTCGGCCACCTTGGAGGTGATCACGTAGCCCTCAAGACCGGCGTTCTCGGCGATCCAGCGCAGCGGCTCGACCACGGCGCGGCGCACGACCACGACACCGGTGGCCTCGTCGCCCTCCTTGCCCAGCGAGTCGCCGAGCACCTTGGCGGCGTGCACCAGCGCCGAGCCACCACCGGAGACGATGCCCTCCTCGACCGCGGCGCGGGTCGCGGAAATGGCGTCCTCCAGACGGTGCTTGCGCTCCTTCAGCTCGACCTCGGTGGCCGCGCCGACGCGGATCACGCAGACACCACCGGCCAGCTTGGCGAGGCGCTCCTGGAGCTTCTCGCGGTCCCAGTCGGAGTCGGTCGCGGCGATCTCGGCCTTGATCTGGTTGATCCGGCCCTCCAGCTCGGCCTTGTCGCCCGCGCCGTCGACGATGGTGGTGTCGTCCTTGGTGACGGTCACGCGGCGGGCGGTGCCCAGCACGTCCAGGCCGACCTGGTCGAGCTTGAGGCCGACCTCCTCGGCGACCACGGTGGCGCCGGTGAGAACCGCCATGTCGCCGAGCATCGCCTTGCGGCGGTCGCCGAAGCCGGGGGCCTTGACCGCGACCGCGTTGAAGGTGCCGCGGATCTTGTTGACGACGAGGGTGGACAGCGCCTCGCCCTCGACGTCCTCGGCGATGATCAGCAGCGGCTTGCTGGCGCCCGCCTGGATGATCTTCTCCAGCAGCGGCAGCAGGTCCTGGATCGAGGAGATCTTGCCCTGGTGGATCAGGATGTACGGGTCCTCGAGGACCGCTTCCATCCGCTCCTGGTCGGTGACGAAGTACGGCGAGAGGTAGCCCTTGTCGAAGGCCATGCCCTCGGTGAAGTCCAGTTCGAGACCGAAGGTGTTGGACTCCTCGACGGTGATGACACCGTCCTTGCCCACCTTGTCCATGGCCTCGGCGATCAGCTCGCCGACCTGCTTGTCCTGGGCGGACAGCGCGGCGACGGCGGCGATGTCGTCCTTGCCCTCGATAGCGCGGGCACCGGCGAGCAGTTCGTCGGAGACGGCCTTGACGGCGGCGTCGATGCCCTTCTTCAGGGCGGCCGGGGAGGCTCCGGCGGCGACGTTGCGCAGACCCTCGCGGACCAGGGCCTGGGCCAGCACGGTGGCGGTGGTGGTGCCGTCACCCGCGATGTCGTTGGTCTTGGTCGCCACCTCCTTGACGAGCTGGGCGCCCAGGTTCTCGTACGGGTCGTCGATCTCGACCTCGCGCGCGATGGTCACACCGTCGTTGGTGATGGTCGGAGCGCCGAACTTCTTGTCGATGACGACGTTGCGGCCCTTGGGGCCGATGGTCACCTTGACGGTGTCGGCAAGCTTGTTGACGCCGCGCTCAAGAGCGCGACGGGCGTCCTCGTCGAACTTCAGGATCTTGGCCATACCTACGTACTACCTCGTCTATTCCTCGTCAGAGACCACGCCCCGGGTCCCCGGCCCAAAGGGACGCGGACCCGGGGCGGGTCACGGCTGCATGTAGTGGAGCCGGTCGGTACGGCCCCGCGTGGCGGGGGCGCCCCGGATTACTTCTCGACGATCGCGAGAACGTCGCGAGCCGAGAGGACGAGGTACTCCTCGTTGTTGTACTTGACCTCGGTGCCGCCGTACTTGCTGTACAGCACGACGTCGCCGACCTTGACGTCAAGCTCGACGCGCTTGCCGTCCTCGAAGCGGCCCGGACCGACGGCGAGGACGACGCCCTCCTGGGGCTTCTCCTTCGCGGTGTCCGGGATGACCAGGCCCGAGGCCGTGGTCTGCTCGGCGTCGAGCGGCTGGACCACGATGCGGTCCTCAAGCGGCTTGATGGCAACCTTGGTGCTGGCGGTCGTCACGATCCGACCTCCCCCTTCGGAGAGTTCACAGGAGTGTGTGTCTTGGGGTGGCGACCTGGTAGATCCGTCGTCGCGGGTGCCGGACCTGCCTCGTCGCTATTGGCACTCTGCGGTGCGGAGTGCCAGGGCCGAGCCTAGAACTCCGTTAGCACTCGGTCAAGCGGAGTGCCAGCGCGCCTCCGGCGCGGGGTCAGGGGTTTTTCCGGGGGCGAAGCCCCCGGACCGCCAGCTCGGGGCTGTGCCCCAGGCCCCGCACGGGTTGCGGCCCGGACCGCCGACTCGGGGCTGTGCCCCGGACCCCGCGCGGGGCGGGCCCGTCGGTGGTGCCAGGTGGGCTGGGAGAATGGTGGGGTGGATCTTGACGCGTTCTCCTCGCTCCTGACCGGTGAAGGGCAGGCGCTGCTCGCATCGCTGCGGGACTACGACCCGTCCGACGAGCTAGGCACGGCGACCAGGTTGCGGCGGCAGTACCCGGCCTCGCTGGTTTCGGCGGCGCTGGGGCAGGCGCGGTTGCGGCAGCGGGCGGAGGCGAAGTTCGGTGCGGACGCGTACCGCATGTACTTCACGCCGGACGGCGTGGAGCAGGCGACCCGTACCGCCGTCGCCGAGCACCGTGCCGCCCGGTTCGCCGGGTTGGGCGTGCGGCGCCTGGCCGATCTGTGCTGCGGCATCGGCGGCGACGCGATCGCGCTGGCGCGCGCCGGGATCGATGTACTCGCCGTTGACCGCTCGCCGTTGACCTGCGCGGTGGCCGAGGCGAACGCTCGCTCGCTGGGCCTGGACGAGCACATCCAGGTGCGGTGCGCGGACGTCACAGAGGTGGTGACGGACCGATACGACGCCGTGTTCGTCGACCCGGCCCGGCGCGGCGGACGCGGCCGGGTCTTCGACCCCGAGGCCTACTCGCCACCGCTGTCCTGGGCGGTGGCCGCCGCCCGCCGCGCCCCGCACGCCGCGCTCAAGGTCGCGCCCGGCATCCCGCACGAAGCGGTGCCGGAGGAGGCCGAGGCGGAGTGGGTCTCGGACCGGGGGGATGTGAAGGAAGCCGTGCTGTGGTTCGGAACGCAGCCGGGCGGGCGTCGCGCTACCCTGCTGCCCGACGGCGCCGCGTTGACCGGCGGCGGCCTGCCGGTACCGCCCGTCGGCCCGGTCGGGCGGTACCTGTACGAGCCGGACGGCGCCGTGATCCGCGCGCACCTGGTGGCGGAGGCCGCGGCGCGGCTCGACGGCCGTCTCATCGACGAGACGATCGCCTACATCACGGCGGACGAGCTGCGCCCCACCCCGTACGCCACCGCCTACCAGATCACCGACACACTGCCGTTCAACCTCAAGAGGCTCAAGGCACTGCTGCGCGAACGCGAGGTCGGCACGCTCACCGTCAAGAAGCGCGGCTCGGCCGTCGAACCGGAGGAACTGCGCAGGCGGATCAAACCGCAAGGACCGAACGCGGCGACCGTACTGCTCACCAGGGTCGCCGGGGCACCGACCATGCTCATCGGCGCTCCGGCTTGACGGCGTCAACTCCCGGACGGGGCCTGGCCGGACGGGCCGGGTGGGCCCTGGTCGCCCGGCCGGGGACGGGCACCGGGTTCGGTGAGGCGGTCCAGCTCCCTGCGCATACGCGTCGCCGCCTGTTCCGCCGCGTCCGCGAGGGAAGCGAGGATGTCGCCGTTGACGGCGTAGGAGATGGTTTCCAGTCCGGTGTCGGAAGGGCGGCCGGTGGGGCCGAGGTGCGCGGAGCGCAGATGGTACGCCGTCTGACCGGCGGCGGTGATCATGGCGGTGAGGAACTCCCGGGTGGCGATCAGGAGTTCGTGCTGCGGACGACCGTCCCCCTCCGCGCCGAACAGCGCCCGGACGTACTCCGCGGCCAGGCCGAGATGGGTGATCAGGTGTTCGTGGACCGGGAGATGGCGGTGCTCGGGATACTCGTGCACGTTCTGCACACCGCGCGCCAGGACCGCCGGGCCGCCGTACACAAGCTGCGGATCAGCGGCCGTCTCACGGTACGGGGCTACGGCCGCGGCCAGTAGCGTGGCGTGCTGGAAGGCGAGATCGGCCACCGGGTCATCGACACGCTCGGGACTGCGACCGAGGACCACGAGGGCCGCGGCAACAGAGTCCGCGCGCTGGCGCAGTCTCCTGCGGCCGCTCTCCGGCTCCTCCAACGGGCACCCCCTCGGATCAACGGCGTCAACGACGCCCGTCAGCCTACGAACCGCCACCCCACCCAAGGGATATGGTCGCGGCCAATCCCACCTATACGAGGGAACCTGGCGACGAGCCCGTTCAGCGGCCGGGAAACGGGTACGGCTACCCGACGGAGCCGCGAACCGCCGTCAACCCGATGGGAACGGCTGGGCTCACTCGCCGACCGACTCGAACCGCCAGCGGTGGACCGCACGGCGCACCAGATCCTCTGGCGGATCGGGGAGTTCCGGCACTACGGCCTCGTACGAACCCTCCCACCAGGTGATCGCGAGCACCCGGTCCTCGGGAGCGGTGAAAACCTCTCGGCGCAGCGGCTGACGCTCATCGTCCGACCGCTGGGTCCGTACCCACGCCAGGAGCTCCGCGCCGCGGCCCGGCACGGCGCGCGCCTCCCACATCAGCGCGACGGTCGGCATCACGCGGCGTGGTGCCGGCCGGGGACATGCGGCTCGGTCACCGGGAGCGAGGAGTCGGCGGGCAGCTCCCAGTCCGAGGCGGCACGGCCGCGCGCCACCATCTCGGCGCCCAGCGCGGCGACCATCGCGCCGTTGTCGGTGCACAGCTTGGGGCGGGGCACCCGCAGTTCGATCCCGGCCGCCGCACAGCGTTCCTCGGCCATCGCCCGCAGCCGCGAGTTGGCCGCGACACCGCCACCCATCATCAGATGGTCCACGCCGTGGTCCTTGCAGGCGCGGATCGCCTTGCGGGTCAGTACGTCGGTCACCGCCTCCTGGAACGACGCCGCCACATCCGCCACCGGCACCGTCTCGCCCGCGGCGCGCCGGGCCTCGATCCACCGCGCCACCGAGGTCTTCAGACCGGAGAACGAGAAGTCGTACAGGGGGTCGCGCGGCCCGGTCAGCCCGCGCGGGAAGCGGATCGCGTCGGGATCGCCCTCCCGCGCGTACCGGTCGATGACCGGGCCGCCGGGGAAGCCCAGGCCCAGCACCCGCGCGACCTTGTCGAACGCCTCGCCCGCCGCGTCGTCGATGGTCGAGCCGAGCGACCGCACGTCCGAGGTGATGTCCGGCGCCAGCAGCAGCGAGGAGTGGCCGCCGGACACCAGCAGCGCCATCGTCGGCTCGGGCAACGCGCCGTGCTCCAACTGGTCGACGCAGATGTGCGAGGCGAGATGGTTGACCCCGTAGAGCGGCTTGCCCAGCGCGTACGCGTACGCCTTCGCCGCCGAGACGCCGACCAGCAGTGCTCCGGCCAGCCCGGGGCCCGCGGTCACCGCGATGCCGTCCAGATCGCTCGCCGAGACCCCGGCGTCCTTGAGCGCCCGCTGAATGGTCGGAACCATCGCCTCCAGATGCGCACGGCTGGCGACCTCCGGCACCACACCGCCGAACCTGGCGTGTTCGTCCACGCTCGTCGCGACCGCGTCGGCCAGCAGCGTGTGGCCCCGGACGACACCCACGCCGGTCTCGTCGCAGGAGGTCTCGATACCGAGGACGAGGGGTTCGTCAGCCATGGATCAATCCTTGCAGGGGTACAGAGGAAGGGTCGGTCAGTCGCATGACAAGGGCGTCCACGTTGCCCGGCTGGTAGTAGCCGCGCCGGAAGCCGATCGGCTCGAAGCCGAAGCGCTCGTACAGGCGCTGGGCGCGGGTGTTGTCCACCCGCACCTCCAGGAGCACCTCGCGGCACTCCATGGCGGTGGCCTGCCGCAGCAGATCGCCGAGCAGCCGGGCGCCGAGTCCGGTCCCCCAGTAGTCGGTGGCGACCGCGATGGTCTGTACGTCACCGGTTCCGGCCACCGCCGCCAGTCCGGCGTAGCCGACGATCCGGCCGCCGTCCTCGGCCACCACGTAGTAGCGGGTGGCCTCCCGGTGGCGCGCACCGGCCAGCTCCGACCAGAACATGCCGCGCGACCACGCGTCGTCCGGAAACAGCGCTTCCTCAAGCGCCATCACCGGCTCGAGGTCCCACCAGCGCATCTCGCGCAGGGCGGTGGTCATTTCGGCATGACCAGCTTGTATCCGGCGGGCACCTGGGCGTCCGGACGCCGCAGATAGAGCGGCAGCGCGGGCAGGAACTCCTCGCCGCGCGCGAGCCGTTCGGACGCCAGGGCCGCCAGGGCGGCGGCGGACTGGTGCACAGGGGCCTGCGGGCGGACGCCGGTGAAGACCTCGGGGTAGAGCGCGGCGCCCGCGCCGACGGCCGGGAGCCCGGCCACCTCGTCGGCGATGTCGGCCGGGCGGTCGACGGCGGGGTCGGTGATCCGGGTGCGGGGGTCGCCGTATCGCGCCCAGTACACCTCCTTGCGGCGGGCGTCGGTCGCCACGACGAACGGGCCGTCCAGATCGTCCGCCTGCCCGGCCGCGTACGCGATGCCGTCGAGCGTGCAGACGCCGTACACGGGGACGCCGAGGGCGTCGCCGAAGGCGGCGGCGGTCACCAGCCCCACCCGCAGACCGGTGTACGGCCCGGGGCCGACGCCGACCACGATGCCGGTCACCGCGTCCAGCTTCACGCCCGCCTCACGCAGCACCTCGTCCACCGTGGGCAGCAGCAGCTCGCCGTGCCGGCGGGCGTCGACCTGCGTCGACTCGGCGCGGACGGCGGTGCCGTCATGGACGGCGGCGGTGATGGCGGGGGTGGCGGTGTCGAAGGCGAGTAGCACGGGATACAGCCTACGGCGCGTTTCGCGGTCCTCTTTTGGGGTCCGGTGCGCGGTGGCCGGTGCTGAGGAAGGTTCTCGCCCACCCATCCTTTTCGCAGTCAAGGACGCGAGAGGGTGTGCCGGGGTGTCCCCACTGCGGCCCCGGGAAGCACCCGCAGTCGACCACGCGGGCGGAGTGCGGAGACACCCCGGCGCGCCCCCGCCCCACAACCGACCGTGCGCGACGGCACGCGAAGGCCGACGGCGACGGGTGGCCGGGAGGGCGAAAAACCCGCACGCCAACGCGTAGTGACCGGGTGCTAACGTCTCCCCATGGCAAGGATTGCCTCCGGCACGATCGTCACCGGCCTCACCGCCGCCGCGCTAGCGGCCATCGGCGTGCTGGCGTGGCAGGCATCGGCCGCCCCCGATCACACCGGCAAGTCGCACACCGCGCCCAGCGCTTCCGCCGCCGCCCAGCCGAGTGCCGCTCCCTCGGCGGCGCCCTCCCCCGAGCCCACCGCGCTGCCCGCCGACTCCGGTCACGGCAAGCGCGTCGTCTACTCCCTGCAGCAGCACCGCGTGTGGCTGGTGTCCGCCAGCGACCAGGTCGAGCACACCTACAACGTCACCCCGGGATCGGTCTCCCCGGGCCCGGGCACGTACACGGTGACCTCCCGGTCGGAGCGGGTTACCGGCACCGACGGGGTGCCGATCGAGCATGTGGTGCGCTTCGCCGTGGTGCGGGGTACGACGATCGGGTTCTCCGCCGCCGTGGACGGGTCCGCGTCGACACCGCAGACCGGGAAGAAGACCGGCGGCGTCCGCGAGCAGACGGCGGACGGCGCCGCGATGTGGCAGTTCGCGCTGATCGGCGCGAAGGTGATCGTCGTCCGGTGAGCACCGTCCGCACGATTACGCCGGACGAGCGACACCCCTAGGCGGCGTCACGCTTACGCTTCGCGCCATCCGGGTCCGCGGCAGTGGGCTCCTGGGGCGCCCGGGGCGGTGTGCAGACCGCTTCCGCCGCCGCACCCGCTGCCAGCAGGGCACTCATCGGCGGCATCGGTGTCTCATCCCGGGAATCGCGCGATTCCCGGGAGTCCTTGGCACGGCCATCGGCCGACATGTCGCCTCCCGGGCCAGAACTTAGGCAGGCCTAACCAACCTCTGACCTCAAGCACACCATGCCCGGCGCCCCCCGCGCAACATCTTCCCGACGTCCTGTCGGAATACCGTTGCGAAAGATCACACAGACGGGAAAGAGCACCCGGACACATCAGCCGCACACGGGCGCCCCACCTACCCGAGCGCCGCCAACGAGACATCCGCCCACCGCGCCCCGACCCCGGTGATCGACACGTCCCGCACATCGTGCGCCTCGTCGCCGGTACCGCGGTGGATGACGACATGCAGCCGTTCGTCCGACAGCCCCTCGACCTTGCCCTCGCCCCACTCCACGACCACCACCGACTCGGTCAGCGACACATCGAGGTCGAGGTCCTCCATCTCGTCGAGCCCGCCGCCCAGCCGGTACGCGTCCACATGCACCAGCGCGGGGCCGCCGGTCAGCGAGGGATGGACCCGCGCGATCACGAACGTGGGCGAGGTGACCGCACCCCGTACGCCCAGCCCCTCGCCGAGCCCGCGGGTCAGCGTGGTCTTCCCCGCGCCCAGCTCTCCGCTGAGCAGCACCAGATCACCCGGCCGAAGCAGCGCGGCGAGCCGCCGGCCCAGCTCCCGCATGCGGTCAGCGGTCTCGACGGTGATCCGTGCCCGTACGTCCACGGCCCGTACGTCCAAGTCCTGCCTTGTACCCATGGTTGTCGATGCTACGCAAGGCGGCTACGCCCCCGCGGGCTCCGTCACCTCGTCGCCGGAGGCCAGCGCCCGTACCGCGTCCGGCAGCGGCGCCCGTACCGCGTCCGCGGCGCGCGCCAGCAGCGCGGCGAGATGGGCGTTGACCACCTCCGGATGCTCCAGCATCACCAGATGGCCCGCGGCGGGGACGATGACGAGCTCCGCGTTCGGCAGCCGCTCGACGATCGCCGCACCGTGGTCGCTGGGCGTCAGCAGGTCCTTGTCGCCCGCCATCACCAGCGCGGGACGGCCGTCCAGGAAGGCGAGCGACTCCGCCTTGTCGTGCTCGGTGAAGGCCGGATAGAACTCGGCGACCACATCGATCGGCGTTGACTCGATCATGCGCTCGGCCAGCCGGGCGATCGCCGGATCGACCTCCGAGCCGAACGAGTAGCGCTTGATGACCCCGGCGAACAGGTCGGCGGTGACCCGCCTGCCCCGCTCGACCAGCGTCGCCTGGCTGCCCAGCGCCCGCAGCACGCCGGGGGCCAGCACGCGGAACGCCCGGGCGCCCATCGCGGGCAGACCGAGCGGCACGGCGGACAGCTTGCCCGCCGAGGTCCCTACCAGGAAGACGCCCGCGACCCGCTCCCGCACCAGCTCGGGGAACTGTGCGGCGAACGCCATGACCGTCATGCCGCCCATCGAGTGTCCGGCCAGCACCAGCGGCCCCTCGGGGGCGGCCGCGTCGATGACCGCCTTGAGGTCGCGGCCCAGCTGGTCGATGGTGGCCGTCTCGCCGTCGAGCTGGGCCCGGCCGCGCTCGGAGCGGCCGTGGCTGCGCTGGTCCCAGTAGACGGCCCGTACGTTGCCGCGCAACGCCAGCCGCTGGAAGTGCCAGGCGTCCTGACTCAGGCAGTAGCCGTGACTGAACACGACGGTGAGCGGCGCGGTTCCGTTGCGGCGGAAGATCCCCGGCCGTCCCCGGCTGTCCGGCGCGGCCTCCTCGACCTCGTACTCCAGCGCGGTGCCGTCCTCGGCGTACGCCACACCGGGCGTACCGCGCAGCGTGCCGTACGGGCCCGTCGAGTCCAGCGTGAGCCGCGCCTTGCTGCGTATGCCTCGGCCGACCGTCATCCGCTCTATCGCGACACCCGCGGCGGCGCCCGCCGCGAGCACACCGATCGCCGCGCCGACGAACCCCGCGGACCTGCCCGCGGACTTCAGCGCCCTGCCGCTACCGTTGCTGTCAGTCATCGTGGATCAGATACCCCCCGTGCCGACCTGTCTCCCACTGCCCCCGGCGTCCGCATCGGCCGAGTCGACGTACACGCGCGGCACCCGGGAGCCGATCCGGGTGACGATCTCATACGCGATGGTCCCGCACGCCCGCGCCCAGTCCTCGACGGTCGGCTCGCCGTGGTCGCCGGGGCCGAACAGCACGGCCCGGTCGCCCACCAGCGCGTTGTCCCCGCCGAGGTCCACCACGAACTGGTCCATCGCCACCCGCCCGGCCACCGTGCGCCACTTGCCCGCGACCAGCACCGGACCGGCGTTCGAGGCGTGCCGCGGAATACCGTCCGCGTAACCGGCCGGCACCAGCGCGAGGGTGGTCTCGCCCGGGGTGGTGTACAGGTGCCCGTAGCTGACGCCATGGCCGCCGGGCACCCGCTTGACCTGTGCCAGGGTCGCCTGGAGCGTCATCACCGGGCGCAGCCCGAAGTCCGCGGGAGCGCCGACCTGCGGCACCGGCGAGACACCGTAGACGGCGAGGCCGGTGCGAACCAGGTCGAAATGCGTCTCGGGAAGCGTCAGCGTCGCGGGCGAGTTGGCGATGTGCCGTACCTCGGGCTCAAGGCCCGCCGCCTCGGCGGCGCCCAACGCCTCGTGGAACAGGGCGAGTTGGGTGGCGATCGACGGGTGGCCCGGCTCGTCCGCGCAGGCGAAGTGCGACCAGATTCCGGTGACCTTGGCCAGCCCCGCCACCTCGGCGGCGCGGGCGGCGGCGACCAGTTCCGGCCAGTCGGCGGGCTGGCAGCCGTTGCGCCCCAGGCCGGTGTCGGCCTTGAGCTGGATACGGGCCGGTCGGCCGGCGGCGCGGGCGGCGGCGGTCACCTCGCGCAGCGCCCACATGCCGCTCACCGACACATCGACATCCGCCTCGATCGCCGCACGCCACGGCCCGCCGGGAGTCCACAGCCAGCACAGCATCCGGCCGTCCACCCCCGCGGCGCGCAGCGCCAGCGCCTCCTGCGGGGTGGCGGTACCGAGCCAGGACGCACCGGCCGCACGGGCGGCCCGCGCACAGGCGAGCGCGCCGTGCCCGTACCCGTCCGCCTTCACCACGGCCATCACCGCGGCCCCGCCCGTGCGGGCACGCAGCGCCGCCACGTTGGCCCGCAGTGCGGCGAGGTCGATCTCGGCCCACACCCGCATGGCCGTCCCGGCCGCCTGGTCCTGGTCCTCATCAAGTGCAGCGTTCATCCCCGCCAGTGTCTCAGGCGGGGCGCCGCTCGTGCCTATGGCATTCGCCTCACGCCCGGGCCGGAACCGCACCGGGCTAGTCGTCATTGTTCTCCATTTGTCTGACCCCCCACACGTAGACCCGGTCGCCCTGCTGCAGCACGTCCCACAGCTCCTGCGCGTCCCGCATCCGCAGGTTCACACAGCCGTAGGAGCCGTCCGGGCCGTAGACGTTGCCGATGATCCCGTGCAGCGCCTGGCCACCGGAGAAGAACTGGGAGAACGGCATCGGGGTGCCGTAGATGGTCGACACATGGTCGCGGTGCCGCCAGTAGACGGTGTGCATGCCGTTGCGGGTCCGATACCCGGGCAGACCGGTACGTACCGGGACCGGGCCGAAGACGATCTCGTTGCCGTTCTGGACCCACATCTCCTGGTAGTCCTGGTCCACACAGGCGATCCGGTAGGGGCCGGCGGGGCAGTTCCACCTGTTGCTCGACCTGATCAGCGCCTTCCTGGCAGCCGCGCGGGTGCGCACCGAGTCGCGCATCATCCCCCAGGTGACCGGACCGGCGAAGCCGATGGCCGGGCGGACGCCATGGGTGCGCTGGTAGCCGCGGATCGCCAGACAGGTGGTGCGGGTCTGCCGGTTGCGGACCAGCAGATGCAGGAAGCGCGCGATCTGGCGCTGGTACGGGCCGGCGTGGCGGGAGCAGTACCGGTGAGCTCCCTTGGTCCGCACCGCGCGGGCGTCGTCCACCGGAACATACTCGGTGAGCCGCGCCGCCCGCACCTGCGCGGGGGTCAGCACCGGCCTCCGATGCATCCGGGCCGGGTTGCGGCCGTATGTGATCTTCGGCGCATACGACTCGTCGGGCGTCACCGCCACACCTCGGGGCAGCGGCACGCCCGGCACCAGCCGGTGCAGCGGTACCCGTGAGCCTCCGGATCTGCCGACCGCCACGGCGGTCCCGCCGCCCAACAGCAACGGCAGCACCGTGACCGCCGTGAGCAGCGCCGCCCAGGCTCGCAACCTCACCACACCAGCCATCGCACCGGCCTTTCGTCAGCCGCGCGGCCCAGCCGCGCACCGGATAAGACGGCATAAGTCGTACGACAATCACACCCACGCCCCAGGTACCCCCGCCGTACGACGGGACGCGGTCCACCCGGCTAGCCCACCCGAAGCGCCCCACGCCACAGCGACACACCCGCCCCGCCACCACCCCCATGCCCCGCGACGGCACACCCCCGCAGACGGCTCCGCACCACCTGGACGCGCAGCCCTCCTCCCCACGCCCCCTAAGCTGACCCCCATGTGCGGAATCGTTGGATACGTGGGCGGCCAGAACGCCCTCGACGTTGTCATCACCGGTCTCAAGCGTCTGGAGTACCGCGGCTATGACTCGGCCGGGGTGGCCTTGCTCGCCGACGGCGGGCTGGCCGCCGCCAAGAAGGCGGGCAAGCTGGCCAACCTGGAGAAGGCACTGGCCGACCGGCCGCTGCCCACCGGCACCACCGGCATCGGCCACACCCGCTGGGCCACCCACGGTGCCCCCAACGACGCCAACGCCCACCCGCACCTGGACAACGCCGGACGGGTCGCCGTCGTACACAACGGCATCATCGAGAACTTCGCGGAACTGCGCGCCGAACTCACCGACCGCGGCCATGAGTTGCTCTCCGAAACCGACACCGAGGTGGTCTCCCACCTGCTCGCCGAGGCGTACTCCTCGGCCGGGGACCTGGCCGAGGCGATGCGCCAGGTGTCCCGCCGCCTGGACGGCGCGTTCACGCTGGTGGCGGTGAGCGCCGACGCGCCCGACGTGGTCGTCGCCGCGCGCCGCAACTCCCCGCTGGTCGTCGGCGTCGGCGACGGCGAGAACTTCCTCGCGTCCGACGTGGCCGCCTTCATCGCGTACACCCGGGACGCCATCGAGCTCGGCCAGGACCAGGTCGTCGAGCTGCGCCGGGACGCGGTCACCATCACCGACTTCGACGGGAACCCCGGCACCTTCCGCGAGTACCACGTGGACTGGGACGCCTCGGCCGCCGAGAAGGCGGGCTACGACTACTTCATGCTCAAGGAGATCGCCGAACAGCCCAAGGCGGTCGCCGACACCCTGCTCGGCCGGATCGACGCCAGCGGTCGGCTCACGCTGGACGAGGTCCGGATCGACGCACACACGCTGCGCGAGATCGACAAGATCGTGATCGTGGCGTGCGGCACGGCGTTCCACGCCGGAATGATCGCCAAGTACGCCATCGAGCACTGGACCCGCATCCCCTGCGAGACGGAACTCGCCAGCGAGTTCCGGTACCGGGACCCGATCCTCGACCCGCGCACCCTGGTCGTCGCGATCAGCCAGTCCGGCGAGACGATGGACACCCTGATGGCCTTGCGGCACGCCCGCGAGCAGGGCTCGAAGGTCCTGGCCATCTGCAACACCAACGGCTCCACCATCCCGCGCGAGTCCGACGCCGTGCTCTACACGCACGCCGGTCCCGAGGTGGCGGTGGCGTCCACCAAGGCGTTCCTGACCCAGCTCGTCGCCTGCTACCTCGTCGCCCTCTACCTGGGCCAGGTGCGCGGCACCAAGTGGGGCGACGAGATCTACACCGTGGTCCGTGAACTGTCCGACATCGCCAAGCAGGTTGACCAGGTCCTGGAGACCATGGAGCCGGTACGGGAGCTGGCGCGCTCCCTGAAGGACAAGAACACGGTGCTGTTCCTGGGCCGCCATGTCGGCTACCCGGTCGCACTGGAAGGCGCGTTGAAGCTCAAGGAACTCGCCTACATGCACGCGGAGGGCTTCGCGGCGGGCGAGTTGAAGCACGGGCCGATCGCCCTCATCGAGGACGATCTGCCGGTCGTCGTCGTGGTGCCGTCACCGCGCGGCCGGTCCGTGCTGCACGACAAGATCGTCTCCAACATCCAGGAGATCCGGGCGCGGGGCGCGAGGACGATCGTCATCGCCGAAGAGGGCGACGAGACGGTGGTCCCCTACGCGGACCACCTGATCCGCATCCCGGCCACCCCGACCCTGCTGCAACCGCTCGTCGCCACCGTTCCGTTGCAGGTCTTCGCCTGCGAGTTGGCGACCGCGCGCGGCAACGAGGTCGACCAGCCAAGGAACTTGGCGAAGTCGGTAACGGTGGAGTGATCGCCGAATGATCATCGGGGTGGGCATCGACGTCGCCGAGATCGCCCGCTTCGGCGCTGCGCTGGAGCGGACGCCCACCATGGCGGAGCGGCTGTTCACCGACGACGAGCTGTACCTGCCGGGCGGCGAGCGACGCGGCATCGCGTCGCTC
>NZ_JARHTQ010000013.1 GCF_029223525.1 Streptantibioticus ferralitis
CGGGTGGGCGGGCGGGGAGATCTCGCCAGACGCGATCGTCAGATGTGCACCGAGCCGCCGGCGGCATCGGCGTTCGCCCCGCGCTTGGTGAAGAAGGCCACCACCGCGGCCACGGCCGCCACCACCGCGGCGACGGTGAAGGACAGCCCCATCCCGGAGACGAACGTCTCGTGGCCGACCCGGGTGATGGTCGTCGCCAGCTGGACGGGCGCGTGCGGCGGTACCGGCGCCACGCCGACGGCCACGGCGTCGGAAGCCTGGGCGGCCTGCGCGGGGGGCAGCTTGGGCAACCCCGCGGCGGCCCAGCGGCTCGGCAGCTGGTTGTCCACCCGCGCGGCCATGACCGCGCCGAGCACGGCGGTGCCGAGCGATCCGCCGACCTGCATCGCGGCCTGCTGCAGGCCTCCGGCGACACCGGACAGCTCCAACGGGGCGTTGCCGACGATGACTTCGGTGGCGCCGACCATGACCGGCGCCAGGCCGAGGCCAAGGAGCGCGAACCACAGCGAGGTTGCGGCCGTGCCGCTGTCCGCCGTCAGACGCGACATGCCGATCATGGCGACGGCGGTGAAGAGCATCCCGCCGACCAGCGGGATCCGCGGCCCGAACCTGGTGATCAGCGCGCCGGCCACCGGCGAGGCCACGATCATCATCGCGGTGAGCGGCAGCAGGTGGACGCCGCTGGAGACCGGGCTCATGCCGTGCACGTTCTGCAGGTAGAAGGTGACGAAGAACAGCCCGCCCATGAAGGCGAAGGCCATCAGCACCATCAGCACGGTGCCCGCCGACAGCGGTACGGAGCGGAACAGGCCCAGCGGGATCAGCGGTTCACGCGACCTGCTCTCCCACAGCGCGAAGACCGCGAACAGCAGCACCGATCCGCCGACGAACGCCCAGGTGCCGAACGAGCTCCAGTGCCAGGCGGGAGCCTTGATCAAACCCCAGATCAGGCAGAACATCGCGGCCGACAGCAGCGCGATACCGGGGACGTCAAAGGACTTGGGCGCCTTCTCCGCCCGCAGGTCCTTCAGGATCACCAGTCCGAGCGCCAACGCGATGGCCCCGACGGGGACGTTGATGAAGAACACTGACTGCCAGTTGACGTGCTCGACCAGCAGGCCGCCGATGATCGGCCCGGCGGCGGTGGAGGCGCCGATGACCGCGCCCCAGATGCCGATCGCGGTGTTCAGCTTCTCCGCCGGGAAGGTCGCCCGCAGCAGGCCGAGCGCGGCGGGCTGCAGCAGCGCGCCGAACAGCCCCTGGAAGACGCGGAGCACGATCACCATCGCCACACTGCTCGACAGGCCGATCAGGCCTGAGGTGAGGGCGAATCCGGTGATGCCGATCAGGAAGGTCTGGCGGTGTCCGAACCGGTCACCGAGCTTGCCCGCCGTGATCAGCGCGACGGCCAACGCGAGCAGATAGCCGTTGGTGATCCATTGCACATCGGCGAGGGAGGCCCCGAGGTCCTTCTGGATGGCCGGGTTGGCGACCGCGACGATCGTGGCGTCCAGCGCCACCATCATCACGCCGATGGCGACCGAGAACAGGGTCAGCCAGGGGTGGCCACGCAGCGACTTGCGGGGCTCCGGTATCTGGTCCGGGCGGTGGTCGGTGGCGAGGGGAACTTGGCTCATGGGCGGGAGATTATGTCAGCAGCTGACATTTGACAAACGGGTTCACCTGTCGGTAACTGACAGATATAGCGCAGGTATGGTGACCTGCGGAAAACGATGAGGAGGTAGCCGGCGGATGACGGACACCGTGGCGACAGCGCAGCCCGCACCGGGCGCCTCCGGGCTACGGGCGCGCAAGAAGCAGCGCACCCGCGACGCCCTGACGCGGGCGGCCATGGAGCTGTTCACCACCCAGGGCTTCGAGCACACCACGGTCGACGAGATCGCCGACGCGGTGGAGGTGTCGCAGCGCACCTTCTTCCGCTACTTCAGCAACAAGGAGCAGGCCGCGCTCGCCCTTGAGGACCTGATCGAGGAGCGCTTCATGGCCTCGCTACGCGAACGGCCCGCCACGGAAACCCCGTTGGAGGCGTTGCGCCAGGCGGTGCTCGGCACCTGGGACGACATCAGCGCGGCGATCCACGAGGTCGTACCGATCGAGCTCTACATGCGGATGTACCAGGTGATCGAGTCCACCCCCGCCCTGCTGTCCACCCGTATGCGGCGCCAGTCGGAGATGGAGCAGCGGATCACCGCCGAGATCGCCCGACGCGAAGGGCTGGACCCGGTGACGGACCTGCGGCCGCGGGTGCTGGTGGCGGCGGTCGGCGGGGTCATCCAGGCGGCGTCGGGGCACTGGGGGCAGTGCGAAGACGACAGCGTCGAGCAGATGCGGCGCAGCTTCGACGAACACCTGACCACGCTCACTCCGGCACTCACCGGCCAGTGGCGCACGCCTGGCGCGTAGCATCACCCGCACGCTGAGTCAATGTCACCCCTGTGCCACTAACGGCCGTTTATGACCGATATAAACGTGATCTGAGTCACCGTATTCACGGTCGGGGCCGTCTTTCTCCTATGGTGGCCCGCGGTGAATGTCTTCGATGAGCGCATCGGCGCTCCCTCCTCCCCTCGATCCCTCGGCTGGTACTGGCTGCGCGTCATCGCGCAGGACCTGACCTCGCCAGGGCGGGCCGCGATGGCCGTGATGGTCGTCTTCGTGCTGCTGGCGACGAGTGGCTGGACCGCCATGCGCCATCAGAAGCCACCACAGGATCCGCGGGCCGCCGCGGTCTCCGCGTGGCTGCACGGCTCGGTCGCCGGACGCCGCCTGCCCAACCCGGACACCGCCAGCGCGGCCACGGTCTCCCGCTTCTTCGCCTCGCTGAGCAACGCGCAGCGGGAGCAGCTCGCGGACCGCTACCCGCTGGTCGTCGGCAACCTCAACGGCGCCCCCATCCCGCTGCGCTACCTGGCCAACCGGCAGGCGCTCGGCCAGGCCGAGGCCTGGCAGGAGGCGCGTTCCAAGGCCACCGACCTGACCGCCGAGGGCCGCCAGTCCGCGCTCCAGCTCGCGCACCGCTTCGGCTCGCTACGCAGCCCGGAGCGGCAGATCCTCGCCTTCGACCCGAGCGGTCGCGGCCGGGTCGCCGAGGTCTTCGGCGATCTGACGACCGCGCGCCGCACCGCCGTCGTGGTGCCCGGCGTGGACACCGACATCCTCTCGTTCGAGAAGACCGTCAAGCCGTACTCGACCCCCGACGGCATGGCCGAGGCGCTCTACGGCGCCGAGCGGGCCGCCGATCCGTCGGCGAAGACCGCGGTCATCGCCTGGGCGGACTACACGACGCCGGAGGGCGTCGGCCTGGACGCCTCCACCGGCGCCATGGCCGAGGCGGGCGCGATCCGGCTCAACAACATGGTCCGGGGCCTGCCGCAGGACACCAGCGTCCAGCTGTTCTGCCACTCGTACGGGTCGGTGACCTGTGGTGTGGCCGCCTCCCGGCTGCCGCAGCAGAAGGTGACGGACATCACGGTCTACGGCAGCCCGGGCATGCGCGCGGACAATGTCGCCGGGCTGCACACCCGGGCCCGGGTGTGGGCGGCGCGGGACGCGACCGACTGGATCCAGGACGTCCCGTACCTGGAGGTCGCCGGTATCGGGCATGGCTCCGACCCCGTCTCCAGCTCGTTCGGGGCCCGGGTGGTCTCCGCGGCGGGCGCCCTACAGCACACCGGATACTTCGCTTCCGGTACGGAGAGCCTCAAGAACTTCACCCGCATAGCGTTGGGCGAGTACGGGTCGGTGCGCTGCGCCACGAGCAACGCCACGTGCGCCGCGGGCGCCGTCGCCGCCTGATCCGCACGGACGGCAGGGGGTTGGGGAAGGACTTCCCCAACCCCCTTTCCGCTGTCTACTCGCGCGCGGCCGAGGTGAACGACATGTCCGGGTAGCGGTCGCCCGCGACCTTGCCCGCGATCGGCTCCAGCGCCGCCAGTTCCGCTTCGCTGAGCTTGATCCGGGTGGCGGCGGTGTTCTCCAGCACCCGGGTCCGCTTGCGGGTACCCGGGATCGGGACCACCGCCAGCTCGTGGCCCTCCGCCTGCTGCTGCACCCAGGCCAGCGCGATCTGCCCGAGCGTCGCGCCATGGGCGGCGGCGACCCTGCGGATCGGCTCCAGCAGCGCCGCGTTCGCTTTGGCGTTGTCGCCGGTGAAGCGCGGCTGGAACCGCCGGAAGTCGCCACTGGACAGGTCCTGGGACGCGTCCGTGAACGCACCGGTGAGGAAGCCCCGGCCGAGCGGCGAGTACGGCACGAACGCCACACCCAGCTCGGCGGCGGCCGGTACCGCGCTGCGCTCCACATCGCGGCTGAAGATCGACCACTCCGACTGCAGAGCGGCGATCGGGTGGACCGCGTGCGCCTCGCGCAGTTCCTCGCCGGTCACCTCGGACAGGCCCAGGTGCTTGACCTTGCCCTCGGCCACCAACTCGGCCATGGCGCCCACGGATTCGGCCAGCGGGACCTGCGGGTCACGGCGGTGCATGTAGTACAGATCGATGACCTCGACGCCCAGGCGCCGCAGGCTGTCCTCGACGGCCTGGCGGAGGTACGCCCGGTCGTTGCGGATGCCGCGGTACTGCGGGTCGTCGGCCTTGCGGACGATGGCGAACTTGGTCGCCAAGGTGATCTCGTCGCGGTGGGCGTTCACGAACGGCGCGAGGAACTCCTCGTTCGCACCCGACCCATAGGTGTCGGCGGTGTCGAAGAGCGTGACACCCGCCTCCAGCGCGGCGTCCAGCGCGTCACGCGCCGCCGCCTCGTCGGTGTCCCCGTAGAACTCGCTCATGCCCATGCAGCCCAGGCCCTGGACGCCGACCTGCGGACCGTTGGTGCCGAGCGCTACCGTGCTGATCTTCTCGATGCCCATGAAACTCAGTGCCTCTCCGGCGCACGCTTGGCGCCCGCATACAAGTCGATCTTGTAGTCGAGAACGTCGAGAGTGCCGCGCAGCTCCGCGATCCGCCGGCGCACGCCCTCGCGGTGCGCCACCAGCAGCTCCAGCCGGTCGGGATAGGTGTGATCGCCCTCGCGCACCAGCTCGGCGTAGCGGACCATGTCCGCGACCGGCATCCCGGTCAGCCGCAGCTTGCTGACGAAGTCGAGCCAGTCCAGGTCACGGTCGGTGTAACGGCGCTGTCCGGTGTGTGATCGGTCGACGTGCGGCATCAGACCGATGCGCTCGTACCAGCGCAGGGTGTGGGCGCTCAGCCCGGTGTAGCCGACGACCTCGCTGATCGTGTAGCGGTCCTGGCGTTCCGGGCGCTGCTTGGCGACCGGCTCAAGACAGCTGGTCAGCGGGCTCCGTTCGGTCTCCACGACTGTCATGCCGTACCGCCCCTTCCGGCTGCCGCCTTCTCGATCTCTCGATGTCCTCAACGCTAGAGAGTTCGAGTGCACTCTAAGCAAGCTCGGTCGTGGGCGCCCAGCGGCACCGCGTTACGCTCGCGGTCATGGAGAGCCTGGAAAGTCTGCGGTTGATCGAGAACTGGCCGGTGCCGATGGCGGCGGCGGCCGTGGTCCGTGCGGACGGCCGGATGGCCGGATCGTACGGTCCTACGGGGCACCGCTTCCGTCTCGCCTCGGTCACCAAGCCGCTCACCGCCTACGCGGCACTGGTCGCGATCGAGGAGGGCGCGGTCGAGCTGGACGAGCCGGCGGGCCCCGACGGCTCGACCGTACGGCATCTGCTCGCGCACGCGTCGGGCCTGGCCTTCAACGACCACCAGGTGATGGCCGCGCCCGGCACCCGCAGGCTGTACTCCAACGCCGGATTCGAGGTGCTGGCCGACCACATCGCCAAGGCCACCGACATCCCGTTCGCGGAGTACCTGCGCGAGGCGGTACTGGAGCCGCTGGGCATGGCCTCGACCGAGCTCACCGACTCGCCCGCGTGGGGCGCCTACTCGACGGTGGACGATCTCGTCCGGTTCGCCGCGGAGCTGCTGTCCCCGCGGCTGATCGCACCGCAGACGCACGCGGAGGCGACGGCGGTCGCGTACCCCGGGCTGAAGGGCGTGCTGCCCGGGTACGGGCACCAGAACCCCAACGACTGGGGCCTCGGCCTCGAGATCCGGAACACCAAGTCGCCGCACTGGACGGGGAGTTCGTCCTCGCCACGCACCTTCGGCCACTTCGGCCAGTCGGGCACGTTCCTGTGGGCCGACCCCGCGGTGGGCGCGGCGTGCGTCTGCCTCACGGACCGGGACTTCGGCGAGTGGGCGCTGCCGCTGTGGCCCGCGCTGACCGACGCGGTGCTCGCGGAACTGGGGCGTCAGCCGTAGTTCGGCTCGCCGTGCATCTCCCAGACGAGGTACTCGGCCGGGCCGCCGCACTCGGCCGTCAGCCCGGCTTCGTCCCGGACGCGGGCCGAGTCCCCCGGGCCCAACGTCTCCCCGCCGAGCCGGACTTCACCGTGCACGACATGCACGTACACGAACGGCGCGTCGGGCAGCCGGGCGGTGCCGGTGTGCGCGCTGAGCACCGCGCCGGGCTGGCGCAGCGGGCTGACGACTTGGCCGCGGGTGATCTGGTACGAGGGTTCGCCGCCGAACTCGGCGGGGTGCAGCCACATTTGGACAAACCTCAGCGGTCTGTCCGGGGAGGCGTTGCGCTCGCTGTGCAGGACGCCTGAGCCTGCGCTCAGGCGTTGAACCTCGCCCTCGTGGACGAGTCCGCGGTGCCCCGCGTCGTCCTCGTGGCGCAGCTCGCCCTCGATGACCCAGGTGACGATCTCCACATCGCGATGCGGGTGTCGGGCGAAGCCCGCGTTCGGCGCGAGCTGCTCCTCGTTGCAGGCGAGGAGCAGGCCGAACGACAGGTTGTCCGGGTCGTAGTGCGGCCCGAAGGAGAACGCGTGCCGGGTCTCGATGCCGTTGGCGGCGTCGCCGCCGATGTAGCGCTCGCCTGAGCGCCTCACCTCAGTCATCCGCCCACGGTATGCCCGCCCCTGCGGGCGGGAAAATCCGCCGCGGGCGCAACGGCGGCGCACCGACCACCCCACCGAAACCCGCCGCGAGACGCACCGCCCCCACCCAAGCCCGCCGCAAGGCGCACCGCCCCCGCGCACCGCAGCGCACACCCCGCCGAAGCCCGCCGCAGGCGACGGCGCACCCCACCCCACCCCACCCCAGCCCGCCGCAGGCGACGCCGCACCCCTTTCCGCTCGCCGCAGGCGATAAGGCAGGCTTGTCCCGTGCCCGAGTCCACGCATACCCCGCATCCACCGAAGTCCTCGCGGAGCGCCCCGCACCCGCACAGCGCCACCCTGCGCCGACTGGAGCAGTCCTCCGGCAGGCTGTCGGCCGCGGCGATCGCGCGCATGGACGAGCAGTTGCCGTGGTACCGCGCGATGCCGCCGGAGAACCGCTCCTGGATCGGCCTGGTCGCCCAGGCCGGTATCGCCGCCTTCACCGAGTGGTTCCGGCACCCCGAGGCACCGCAGGCCATCAGCACGGATGTGTTCGGCACCGCGCCGCGCGAGCTGACCCGGGCGATCTCGCTGCGGCAGACCGTCGAGATGGTGCGGACGACCATCGAGGTCATGGAAGCCGCGATCGATGAGGTCGCGGCGCCGGGCGACGAGGCCGTACTGCGCGAGGCGCTGCTGGTCTACGCCCGCGAGATCGCCTTCGCCACGGCGCAGGTCTACGCGCAGGCCGCGGAGGCCCGCGGCGCGTGGGACGCGCGACTGGAGTCGCTGGTCGTCAACGCCGTGCTGTCGGGTGAGGCGGACGAGGGAGTGCTTTCCCGGGCCGCCGCGCTCGGCTGGAGCTCACCCGACCGAGTGGTCGTGGTACTCGGCACCGCACCCGACGGCGACAGCGAGTTGACGGTGGACGCCATCCGCCGGGCCGCCCGGCACGCCAAGTTGCAGGTGCTGACCGGAGTGCTGGGGCACCGGCTGGTGGTCGTCGCGGGCGGGTCGGACGATCCGATCCGTACCGCCAAGGACCTCATCGGCCCGTTCGCGCCCGGCCCCGTCGTGGCCGGTCCCGTGGTGGGCGATCTGCTGGCCGCCACCCGGTCCGCACAGGCGGCCGCGGCCGGGCTCAAGGCCTGTGCGGCCTGGCCGGACGCACCGCGTCCGGTGCTCGCGGACGATCTGCTGCCGGAGCGGGCGATGGCGGGCGACCCGGCAGCCCGCGAGCAGCTGGTGGAGGAGATCTACAGACCGCTGGAGGAAGCGGGCTCCGCGCTGCTGGAGACGCTCAGCGTGTACCTGGAGCAGGCCTCGTCACTGGAAGGCGCTGCCCGGATGTTGTTCGTTCATCCCAATACCGTCCGCTACCGGCTGCGACGTGTGACGGATGTCACGGGCTGGTCGCCTTCCGATGTACGCTCCGCCTTCACCCTGCGGATCGCCCTGATCCTCGGCCGACTCTCCGGCGGGGATCAACCGGATTGAGCTTTTGTGGGACACCCACAAATCGCCTGACCGTTCTTGGTCCCTGTCCTCACCGGCGGCGACCGCCTGACGCGAGAGAGAGTGTGAAGGTGCTCGTACTCGTAGCTCCCGGCCAGGGCGCCCAGACGCCCGGCTTCCTCAGTCCCTGGCTCGAACTCCCGGGCGTGGCCGACCGGTTGCACTGGTGGTCCGCCGTCGCCGGACTCGACCTCGTGCACTACGGCACGAAGGGCACCGCCGACGAGATCCGCGACACCTCCGTGGCACAGCCGCTGCTGGTGGCCGCCGGTCTGGTCTCGGCCCTCTCGGTCTTCCCGCACCCGGTCGACGGACGCCGCGTGGTCGGCGCGGTGGCGGGCCACAGCGTCGGTGAGATCACCGCCGCGGCCGGAGCCGGAGTGATCACCGCCGAGGCGGCCATGGTGCTCGTACGGCAGCGCGGCCTCGCCATGGCGCAGGCCGCGACCGTCACCGAGACCGGCATGTCCGCGGTGCTGGGCGGCGATCCGCAGGACGTGGTCGCCAAGCTGGAGGAGCACGGGCTGACCGCGGCGAACATGAACGGCGCGGGCCAGATCGTCGCCGCCGGAACCATGGAGCAGCTCGCGGCGCTGGCCGAGGACAAGCCCGAGGGGGCGCGCGTTCGCCCGCTGCAGGTGGCCGGTGCGTTCCACACCCACCACATGGCCCCGGCCGTCGCCACGCTGGAGGCCCTGGTGCCCGGTGTGTCGGTGCACGACCCGCGGACCCGGTACGTCTCCAACGCCGACGGCCAGGTCGTGCACAGCGGCGCGGAGATCGTCCGCCGACTGGTGAAGCAGGTGGCCGGACCGGTCCGTTGGGACCTGTGCATGGAGACCTTCAAGGAGCTCGGCGTCACCGCGCTGGTCGAGGTGTCCCCGGCCGGTACCCTCGCCGGGCTGGCCAAGCGGGCCCTGCCGGGTGTCAGGACGCTGGCGCTGAAGACCCCCGACGACATCGACGCGGCCCGCGAGATCATCGCGGAGCACGGCGACGCCGCCGGCAACCCGCTGGAGCACGGGCCGACCTGGCGGCTCGCGGTGGCCCCGTTCAAGGGCACGGTGAGCACCGGCGAGGTCAAGGCCGGTGATGTGCTGGAGCCGGGCGCTACGGTGGCGCATGTCGCCAACAACCGCGACCGGCAGGCGGTTACCGCCGAGCACGGCGGCACCGTCGTGGAATGGCTTGTCGAGGACGGCGACCCTGTCGCCCCCGGGCAGCCGCTGCTGCGCATCCATCCCGTGGCCGAGTGAACCTGATGGACCGACAGGACATCGGCGAACCAACGAGGAGCCCCAGAGCATGACCGCGAAGATCAAGCCGAGCAAGGGCGCGCCCTACGCCCGCATCCTCGGCGTCGGTGGCTACCGCCCGACCCGCGTGGTGCCGAACGAGGAGATCCTCAAGTACATCGACTCCTCCGACGAGTGGATCCGCACCCGCTCCGGTATCACCACCCGGCACTGGGCGAGCCCGCAGGAGACCGTCGCCGAGATGTCGATCGAGGCCGCGGGCAAGGCCATAGCGGACGCCGGTCTGACCGCCGAGGACGTCGACGCGGTACTCGTCGCCACGGTCACGCACTTCAAGCAGACCCCGGCCATCGCGACCGAGATCGCTCACCGGCTCGGCGCGGGCAAGCCCCCGGCGTTCGACATCTCCGCGGGCTGTGCGGGGTTCACCTACGGGCTGACCCTGGCCAAGGGCATGGTGACCGAAGGATCGGCAAAGTACGTGCTGGTCATCGGTGTTGAGCGGCTGAGCGACCTCACCGACAAGGAAGACCGGGCCACCGCCTTCCTGTTCGGCGACGGCGCGGGCGCGGTGGTGGTGGGCCCGTCCGACGTGCCCGCGATCGGCCCGACGGTCTGGGGCTCGGAGGGCGACAAGGCCGAGACCATCAAGCAGACCCTGCCGTGGGACGTCTACCGCGCGGCCAACCCGGAGGACATCCGCTTCCCGGCGATCACCCAGGAGGGCCAGGCGGTCTTCCGCTGGGCGGTCTACGAGATGGCCAAGGTCGCCCAGGAGGCGCTGGACGCCGCCGGTATCACCGCGGATGAGCTGGACGCGTTCATCCCGCACCAGGCCAACATGCGGATCATCGACTCGATGATCAAAGCACTCAAGCTGCCGGAGCACGTCGCGGTCGCCCGCGACATCGAGACCACCGGCAACACCTCGTCGGCCTCCATCCCCCTCGCCATGGAGCGGCTGTTGGCGACCGGCCAGGCCAAGAGCGGCGACACCGCGCTCGTCATCGGGTTCGGGGCGGGTCTCGTCTACGCAGCCGCTGTCGTTACCCTCCCCTAGGCAAGATCCCCTGCGGACCGCACTTCCGCGAGCCGCGTTATCACTACCGTAGAAAACTGAAGGAGCGCCGCAGATGGCCCACACCAAGGAAGAGATCGTCGCCGGTCTCGCCGAGATCGTCAACGAGATCGCTGGCATCCCGGTCGAGGATGTCCAGGTGGACAAGTCCTTCACCGATGACCTGGACGTCGACTCGCTGTCCATGGTCGAGGTCGTCGTCGCCGCCGAGGAGCGCTTCGACGTGAAGATCCCGGACGACGACGTCAAGAACCTCAAGACCGTCGGCGACGCGACCGACTACATCCTGAAGCACCAGAGCTGAACCATCCCGTAGGTTGACGCGTCTGTCGCCGCCCGCCCGGGTGGCACCGCGTTGCCTTCACCCTCGATACGTGGAGACAAGAATTCCTGTGAACTCGACCAATCGCACCGTGGTCGTCACCGGTATCGGCGCAACCACACCCTTGGGTGGCGACAGCGCATCAACCTGGGAGGCGCTGCTCGCCGGACGCTCCGGCGTGACGCCCCTGGAGCAGGAGTGGGCCGCTGACCTGCCGGTTCGCATCGCGGCGCAGATCGCCGTGGAGCCGACCGAGGTCCTGCCCCGCCCGCTCGCCCGCAAGCTGGACCGCTCGGCGCAGTTCGCGCTGATCGCGGCCCGGGAGGCATGGGCGGACGCCGGGTTCTCCGGCAAGGCCGGGGACGAGCCCGCGGTCGACCCGGACCGCCTCGGCACGGTGGTGGCCTCCGGCATCGGCGGCGTCACCACCCTGCTCGGCCAGTACGACGTCCTGCGTGAGCAGGGCTTCCGCAAGGTCTCCCCGCACACCGTGCCGATGCTGATGCCCAACAGCCCGTCGGCGAACGTCAGCATCGAGTTCAACGCGCGGGCCGGTACGCACACCCCGGTCAGCGCCTGCGCGTCGGGCGCCGAGGCCATCGGCTACGCGATCGAGATGATCCGCACCGGCCGTGCCGACGTCGTCGTGGCGGGCGGCACCGAGGCGGCGGTGCACCCGCTGCCCATCGCGGCCTTCGCCAACATGATGGCGATGTCGAAGAACAACGACGACCCGCAGGGCGCCTCCCGCCCGTACGACGTCGCCCGCGACGGCTTCGTCATGGGTGAGGGCTCGGGCATCGTCGTCCTGGAGTCCGCCGAGCACGCCGCCAAGCGCGGTGCCCGGGTGTACTGCGAGGCGATCGGCCAGGGCATCTCCGCCGACGCCCACCACATCGCCCAGCCGGAGCCCACCGGCCGCGGCATCTCCGGCGCGCTCACCAACCTGCTGGACAACTCGGACCTGAAGCCGGCCGAGATCGCGCACATCAACGCGCACGCCACCTCCACGCCGCTCGGTGACGTCGGCGAGCTCAGGGCGCTGCGCGCGGTCTTCGGGGACGACATCGACCACATGGCGGTCTCCGCCACCAAGTCGATGACCGGCCATCTGCTGGGCGGCGCGGGCGGCGTCGAGACGGTGGCCACCGTCCTCGCGTTGCACAACCGCATCGCTCCGCCGACGATCAATGTGGACAACCTCGACCCCGAGGTCGACGCGAACATCGTGCGCGGCGAGGCGCGACCCCTGCCCGAGGGCACCATCGTGGCGCTCAATGACTCGTTCGGCTTCGGCGGTCTCAACGTCGTCCTGGCGTTCCGCAAGAGCTGATCGGCAGGACCGGGCGGGCCCGGCGGCAACGCCAGGCCCTCCCCCGTGCCTCAGGGCATGGGAGGTACCCCCCTCGCCCTGACCCGAGGAGGCCGCAGGATGGCCGGCAAGCCGCCACGCGAGAGCGATCCGCGCAATCCGCGGCTGCGGCTGCGGGCCCTGCTGGACGAGGACGGCTACCAGGAGGTCTCGGCCTACGACGAGTCGGGCATGCTCGCCGCGATCGGCACGGCGGACGGGGCGAAGGTGGTCGCGTTCGCTTCCGATCCGACCGTGCAGGGCGGCGCGATGGGCGCCGAGGGCTGCGATGTGGTGGTCCGCGCCTATGACCGGGCGGTGGCCGAGAACTGCCCGATCATCGGGATCTACCATTCGGGCGGCGCCCGGCTCCAGGAGGGCGTCGGCTCACTGGACGCGGTCGGCCGGATCTTCCACGCGATGATCCTGGCCTCCGGCCGGGTCCCGCAGATCTCGGTGGTGCTGGGCCCGGCGGCGGGCGGCGCGGCATACGGTCCCGCGCTGACCGATGTGGTGATTCTGGGGCCCGAGGGCCGGATCTTCGTGACCGGGCCCGATGTGGTGCGTACGGTCACCGGGGAGACCGTCGACATGGCCCGACTGGGCGGCCCGGAACCGCATGGCCGCCGCTCGGGCGTGGTACACGTGATCGCCGACTCCGAGCGGGACGCGTTCGACAAGGCCCGCTGGCTGGCCGAACTCCTGGGAACCCAGGTCGAGTCGCGCCTCGACGAGGTCGAGGACCGGCCGTTGGGCGAGATCCTGCCGGAGTCGCCCCGGCGCGCCTATGACGTACGCCCGCTGGTGGAGCGGGTGTTGGACACCCCAGGACTGGAACTGCACCCGAAGTGGGCGCCGAACATCATCACCGCGCTGGGACGGCTCGGCGGTCAGGCGGTCGGTGTGGTCGCCAACAACCCGCTGCGGCTGGGCGGTTGTCTGGACTCCCTCTCCGCGGAGAAGGCGGCCCGCTTTGTGCGGATGTGTGATGCGTTCGGAGTGCCGCTGGTGGTCCTGGTGGACGTCCCCGGCTATCTGCCCGGGGTCGGACAGGAGTGGGACGGCGTCGTACGCCGCGGCGCGAAGCTGCTGCACGCGTTCGGGGAGTGCGTGGTGCCGCGGGTCACCGTGGTCACCCGTAAGGCGTACGGGGGCGCGTACATCGCGATGAACTCCCGCTCGCTCGGCGCGACCAAGGTCCTGGCGTGGCCGCAGGCGCAGGTCGCGGTGATGGGGGCGGTGGCGGCGGTGCGGATCCTGCACCGCAGGCGGCTGTCCCAGGTCCCCGACGAGCTCAAGGAGCAGTTCGAGCTGGAGCTGGCGGCGGAGCACGAGATCGTGGCGGGCGGTCTGCCCAAAGCGATGGAACTGGGCGTCGTCGACGAGGTGGTCTCACCGGACGCGACCCGCACCGCGATCGCCGAGGCCATCCGTGAGGCCCCGGCGCGCCGCGGAGCCCACGACAACATCCCGCTTTAGCCCTTCCGGCGGATGGCTCGGTCGGGGGTGCGGCGGTGGCGTTACCGCCGGCCCCGTGGTGTGGTGGTTGCTCGCCGTCGCAGACTGGCGGTGCCGGACTCGCCTCGGGGCCGATCCGGACTCGCCTCGGGGCCGATGCGGGAATCCTCAGCGGACCGGGGTGAGTTCGAGACCGCCGGACCACAACGCTGTGGTTACTCGCCGCTGCGGCGGACAGAATTTTCCGCAGCGGCGAGCGGCCTTCTCCTACCGATGGGGTGGCCCCTTGGCGGTATCAGGCACTTTCGTCTCCACCGCGGCAGCGGAACATTGCCTACCACCGCAGCGGCGGGAAATTTCTCCCGCCGCGACGGCGAGCAACCACGACACCGCGGCCCGGCGGTCTTCAACGCACCGCGCCCCGACACCGCGGCCCGGCGGTGCCGGGCTCCGTACCCGCCGACCGCCGCTGGACAGCGCTCCGCGCGTCAGTCGTCGAAGCTGGCCAGATACGACGCGGCGGCGTCCTTGTCCCCGTGGCCCAGTTCCACTGCCTGGCGCAGCCGCTCGACACCGGCGGGCGCCAGATACTGCCGGACCCCGGCCCGCTCCGCGGCCTCCGCGATCAGGCGGGCGTCCTTGAAGGTCGCCGAGACCGTGAAGCTGGGGGTGTAGTCGCCGCTCAGGATGGCCTGCGCCTTCATCCGCAGATACGGCGAGTCAAGCGTGGTGCCCTCCAGGGCGGCGAGGAACTGTTGCGGATCCACCCCGAGGCCCTTGGCGAGTGCCAGCGTCTCGGCGGTGCCGTTGATCACGGTGAGGACCCAGCTGTTGAAGACCAGCTTGAGCTTGCTGGCCGCCCCCTCGGTGCCGTCCTCGGCCAGCCAGACCGTACGGCTGCCGATCGCGTCGAAGACCCGGTCGGCGATGGGACGGGCGGCCTGCGGCCCGGCGGCGAGCACCTGCAACTTGCCCTGCTCCGCAGGGGCCTTGGTGCCCAGGACCGGTGCGTCGACGAAGTGCAGACCGTGCTCGGCCGCCAGCTCGGCCAGCGGCGCCAGGGCCTCGGGGCCCACCGTGCTCGACTGGAGCCACACCATGCCCTGGCGCAGCTCGGGCGCGGCGGCGCGCATCGCGTCGAGGACGCTCGGGCCGTCCAGCAGTATGGTCAGCACGGTGTCGGCGCCGCGCACCGCGTCGGCCGGGTCATCGGCAACGTACGCACCGTCAGCGGCGAGCGATTCCGCGCGCGAGCGGGTGCGGTTCCACACCCGGACGGTGTGCCCGGCCCTGAGCAGGTTGCGCGCCATCGGCGCGCCCATCGTGCCGGTACCCAGAACAGCTACTGAAATCGTGTCAGCCATGCTGGCCACGCTACGACTTCGAGGCCACTCAAGGTCAACGGCACAGCCAGGTGGTTACACCACCTGGTGCAGCCAGCGGACCGGAGCGCCCTCACCCGCGTACCGGAACGGCTCCAACTCGTCGTCCCACGGCTTGCCGAGCAGCTTGGCGACCTCGGCCTGCAGATCGGCCTCACCGCGCGCCGCTCTGGCCAGTGCGGCGCGCAGCCGGTCCTCGGGGATGAGGATGTCGCCGTGCATACCGGTCACGGCGTGGAAGATGCCGAGCTCCGGAGTGCTGCTGTACCGCTCGCCCTCGGCCGTGGCACAGGGTTCCGCGGTCACCTCGAAGCGCAGTAGATGCCAGCCGCGCAGCGCTGACGCGAGCTTCGACGCCGTACCGGGGTCGCCGTGCCAGGAGAACTCGGCGCGCCAGGTGCCGGGCGCGGCGGGCTGACGGATCCAGTCAAGGCTGACGCGCACACCGAGCACGCCCGCGACCGCCCATTCAACGTGCGGGCACAGCGCGCGTGGTGCGGAGTGCACGTAAAGAACTCCACGTGTCGTCACCGGGACCTCCAGTGTGGGACGAGGTTCGCCTTCCCCAGCGGCCTCGCGCCCGATTCGGTGGCTCCGCCATAGCGACAGCACCAGACATTCTGCACCATTTTTAGCAAACGGGACAAGAACTGATCGTTCGCACCCAAACTTCCGTCGACCACCCTCTTCGCCACCGAGCCCGCTGAGCCCGGTCGAGCCATCAGGGAAAAACTACCGTGCACCGTCCTTTCGAGGGTGACGTACCGTCGGGCTCAGACAGATATCACCCGGTCATCCGAGAGGACAACGATGCGAGAGGCTCAAGGTCGCGGCGGGACGCGCGGGCGTCGGCCCGCAGGCGGCCCCGGGCGCGGCGTCACGGCCGTCCTCGCCGCCGCCCTGCTGCTCGCCGGTTGTGGAACGGGCAGCTCAGCCCCGTCGCACAGCCGCGCCGCCACGGCGGCCCCGCACCGGCCGTCCCCCTCCCCCACCCCCGTGTGGAATCCGCATCCGCAATCGGTCGCCGCGCTCGGCGACTCCATCACCCGCGGCTTCGACGCCTGTTCACTGCTGTCCGACTGCCCGGAGGTGTCCTGGGCGACCGGTTCCCGCGCTGGTGTGGACAGCCTGGCCGGGCGCCTGCGCGGTTCGGCGCAGGAAGGAGACTGGAACTTCGCGAGGACCGGGGCGCGGATGGCCGATCTACCCGGCCAGATGCGACAGGCGGCGCTGCAGCGGCCGCAGTTGGTGACGGTGCTCATGGGGGCCAATGACGCGTGCGCCCACTCGGTGGACGGCATGACATCGATCGACGACTTCCGGAACCGGTTCACCGCGGCGATGGACGAGTTGCGCCGCACTTCGCCCAAGACCGAGGTCTATGTCTCCAGCATTCCGGATCTGCTCCGGCTGTGGTCGGTCGGCCGGCACAACCCGTTGGGCGAACAGATATGGAAGCTGGGCGTCTGCCCGTCGATGCTGGCCGACTCCGCGAACACCGCGGCGGACGCGACGGCGCGCCGGGAGGCGGTGCGCGCCCGGGTGATGGCGTACAACAGCGCGCTGGGCGAGGCGTGCGGACGGTACCCGCTGTGCCGGTACGACGGCGGCGCGGTCTTCCAATACGCCTTCGGCACGGACGAGTTGAGCGACTGGGACTGGTTCCATCCCAGCACCAAGGGGCAGGCCGAACTCGCCCGGCTCGGCTACGACGGGGTGACGAGGAGCTGATCGGCGCGGCTCCGTCGCGCCATCGGCGGGCTTTGTCCAGCTCACACCTTTTGCCGGGTAGCCTCGCGGCATGCGACTGCCCGAGGACGAGGCGCGGCGGCGGTTCACGGCCGCCAGGGTGCTGCGGTTGGCCACGATCGACCAGCGGGGACGCCCGCACCTGGTCCCGGCGGTCTTCGCGGCCGTGGGCCGTACGGTGTTCATGGCCGTCGACCAGAAGCCCAAGCGGCACCAGGAGTTGCGGCGGCTGGACAACATCCGCGCCACCCCGGAGGTCTCGCTCCTCGTGGACCACTACGAGGAGGAGTGGCGTCGCCTGTGGTGGGTGCGGGCGGACGGCACCGCCCGCATCCTCGGCGGGGACGACGACCGCATCGAGCCGATCCAGCGGCTGGCCGCCAAGTACCCGCAGTACGAGGGCCAGTTGCCGCGCGGGGCGGTCATCGACGTGACGGTCGACCGGTGGACGGGCTGGGCGTTCAGCGAGTAGCGGTCTACAGGCGCCAGGCGGCCAGCAGGTCCTTCGCGGCCTGCGGGGCCTTGGCGGGTGAGCCCGCGTCGAACGGCGGCTGCGGGTCGTACTCGATGAGCAGTTGCAACGCCTCGGCATGCGTGCGGTCCGCGATGCGCTCCACCAGGGCGAGGGCCATGTCGATGCCCGAGGAGACTCCGGCGGCGGTGACGATCCGGCCCTGGAAGACGGTGCGTTGCGGTGTGTACGTGGCGCCGTAGGACTCCAGGAGCTCCACCGCGCTCCAGTGGGTGGTGGCCTGCAGCCCCTTCAGCAGTCCGGCGGCGCCCAGCAGCAGCGACCCGGTGCACACCGAGGTCGTCCACTGCGCCAGGTCGTGCAGACGGCGGATCTGGTCCAGCAGCGGCTCGTCGTCGACCCGGCGGCGGGCACCTGGGCCACCCGGGACCAGCAGGATGTCGCAGCTGTCGACGTCGGCGAGCGCGGCTTCCGCGAGGAGCGCGGGGGTGCCGCTGTCGGGACGAACCGGCCCGGGCCGCGTGGCGGCGAAGACCACCTCGGCCTTCGGCAGTCCGTTCAGCACCTCGTACGGGCCGATCGCGTCGAGCGCTGTGAAGCCGTCGAAGACGGGGATGACGATACGCATGGGCGCTCCTTCATCGTGCGGTGGAGAAGTGATGGCGGTATTGCCCCGGCGTGACGCCGAGGGTGTGCTTGAAGCGGCGGTGCAGGGTCTCGGCGGTTCCGAAGCCGCAGACGCGGGCTATCGCGTCCACGGTGGTGTCCGTCGTCTCCAGCAGGGCCCGGGCCGCCTCGACGCGGACGGTCTCCACGTAGGCGGCCGGGGTGCGGCCGGTCTCGGCGCGGAAGACACGGGTGAGGTTGCGCTCGCTCATCCCGGCCCGCTCGGCGAGCACACGGACGGTCAGATCGTCCGCGAGATGGCCGGTGACCCAGGCCTGGACCTCGCGCAGCGGCTCCCGTGTCGGCCGCTGCGCGGCGAGTTGGGTGCTGAACTGGGCCTGGCCGCCAGGGCGTTGGACGAACATCACCAGCTGCCGGGCGACGGCCCGGGACACCTCGGGCCCGTGGTCCTCCTCGACCAGGGCGAGCGCCAGGTCCATCCCCGCGGTCACCCCGGCCGAGGTCCACACCTCCCCGTCCCGTACGAAGATGTGGTCCGGGGCGACCGTCACCTGCGGGTACTCGCGGGCCAGCCGCTCGCAGGACCCCCAGTGCGTCACCGCTCGCCGCCCGTCCAGCAACCCGGCCCGGGCCAGCAGGAACGCTCCGGTACACACCGAGGCCACCCGCCGGGCCCGCCCGGCCGCGGCCCGGAGCCAGCGGACGAGGTGCTCGTCGTCCGCCGCCTCCCGGTCGCCGGGGCCGCCGACGACCACCAGTGTGTCCAGCGGTCCCCCGCACCGCTGGACGGTACTGGTGGGTACGACGTCGACGCCGTGGCTGGCCCGCACCGCCCCGGGCTGGGGCGCGACGATCTCGACCAGGTAGCCGCTGCCCTCGGGCAGCCGCTCTGCTGCCTGCCCGAACACCTCGTGCGGTCCCGTCAGGTCCAGGAGCTGAAACCGCGGATAGACGACGAAGACGATGCGGCGCTGCGTCACACACTCATCGTGGCGCGCCGTCGGTGATGGCGGCAAGGACATGGATATGACGATCTCAGCCAGTAGCGGTGGCTCTCTTTTTTCCTTTGACGCCTTGCCGTCAAACCCCTGGACGGCCGACTGATGGCGTTACCAAATCGTGAGGTTTAAACTGCCGATGGGCCGTAATACGCTCTCGCACGTGAGAGCCAACGGCCAGGGCCGATCACCAGGAGGGCGGTCGGCGCGCGGCGAGGACCGGCGCACGGAGATCGTCCAGGCCGCGCTGGCGGTCATCGCCGAGCGCGGCTACCGGGGCGCGTCACTGAGTGCGGTAGCGGAGCGGGTCGGCCTCACCCAGCAGGGGCTGCTGCACTACTTCCCCACGAAGGAAGCCCTGTTCATGGCGGTACTGGAGGCCCGCGACCGCTGGGACGTGGCGTCGGCGGCGCTGCACGGCTCGGTCTGGCCGCTGGAGATGCTGGCCTCGCTGGTGGAGTACAACGCGACCCGGCCCGGCCTTGTGCAGACCTTCACGGTGCTGGCGAGCGACAGCGTGACCGAGGGGCATCCGGCACACGACTTCTTCCGCGACCGCTATGCCTGGGTGCGCGCGGGCGCGGCGGACGCGCTGCGCGCCGAGTACGGGGACGAGCTGCCCGCCGGTCTCACTCCGGAGCGCGTCGCCCCGCTGCTCATCGCCGTGATGGACGGCCTGCAACTGCAGTGGCTGCTGGAGCCGGAGGAAGTGGACATGGCGGCCGCGTTCCGCGCCTTCCTGGCGCTGCTGAACCCCACGGAACGCGGTAAGGGGCGTGCTCCATAGAGCACGCCCCTTACCTGTGTGGCGAGTTGGCCGTCAGTCGACGGACAGCGTCACCTCGATGTTGCCGCGCGTCGCGTTGGAGTACGGGCACACCTGGTGTGCCTTCTCCACCAGCGACTTGGCGGTCTCGGCGTCCACGTTCGGGATGGACGCCGAGATGTCGACCTTGAGGCCGAAGCCGCCCGCCGCGGTCTTGCCGATGCCGACCTTGGCGGTCACGGTCGAACCGGAGATGTCCGCCTTCTCCTGGCGGGCGACCACGCCGAGGGCGCCCTGGAAGCAGGCGCTGTAGCCGGCGGCGAACAGCTGCTCCGGGTTGGTGCCGGCACCGCTGCCGCCCAGCTCCTTGGGCGGGTTGACGATGACGTCGAGCTTGCCGTCGTCACTGGCGACGCGGCCGTCGCGGCCGTTCTCGGCGGTCGCGACCGCGGTGTAGGCCACGTCTACGGACTGGATGGACATATAGCGACATCCTCCTGCTGGTGCGCCGCGACTCGCGCCCTCGATCGCGACGGTCTGGTGATGAGCCTAGGTGAGGGCTGCGAAGCCCGCGTAACGCCCCCGTTGCCTGCCTCAGTCGGCGAGCTTGACGACCATCTTTCCGGTGTTCTCACCGCGCAGCAGGCCGAGGAAGGCCTCCACGCCGTTGTCGATGCCCTCGACCACGGTCTCCCGGTAGTGCAGCTTGCCCTCGCGGATCCAGCCGCCGACCTCCTCGACGAACTGCTCCTTGAGGTCGCCGTGGTCGCCGACCAGCAGGCCCTCAAGGCGCAGCCGCTTGCCGATGACCAGGGCCAGGTTGCGCGGGGCCGCGGGCGGCTCGGTCGCGTTGTACTGCGCGATCATGCCGCAGAGCGCGGCGCGTCCGTGCACGTTGAGCGAGCTGATCGCCGCCTCCAGGTGCTCGCCGCCGACGTTGTCGAAGTACACGTCGATGCCGTCGGGCGCGGCCTTCTTGAGCTGCTCGGCCACCGGGCCGCTCTTGTAGTTGAAGGCCGCGTCGAAGCCGTACTCCTCCACCAGCACCCTGACCTTCTCGTCGGAACCGGCCGAGCCGATCACCCGCGAGGCGCCCTTGAGCCTGGCGATCTGTCCGACCTGGCTGCCCACCGCACCGGCCGCGCCGGAGACGAAGACCGCGTCGCCCTCCTTGAAGGCTGCGACCCGCAGCAGTCCCGCGTAGGCGGTCAGCCCGGGCATGCCGAGCACGCCGAGGTACGAGGACAGCGGCGCCACCTCGGGGTCGACGGTGATGCTGTGCTTGGCGTCCAGCACCGCGTACTCGCGCCAGCCCAGCCCGTGCAGCACATGGTCGCCGATGTTCAGGCCCTCGGCCTGGGAGGCGATGACGACGCCGACCGCTCCGCCGTGCATCGGCTGGTCGAGCTGGTACGGCGGTGCGTACGACTTGACGTCGTTCATCCGGCCCCGCATGTACGGGTCGACCGACATGTAGAGGTTGCGGACCAGCACCTGGCCGGGGCCGAGCTCCGGGATCGCGGCCTCGCGCAGCGCGAAGTCGGCGGGCTTCGGCCAGCCCTGGGGGCGGGCGGTCAGGTGCCATTCGCGGCTGGTTGTGGGCAGTGCAGACATGGGGAGGGCTCTCTCCTTCCGCCACAGCGTCACCATGGCAAAGGTTCAGGTTCTGAACTAATAATGCTCCTGGATATTTCACGTTGTCAAGCAAATGGGTATCCTGAAGCCATGACGCCACGTATTGATCCCCTGACCAGGGAGGTCGTCGACCTCATCGGCTCGGTCGTCTTCCGCTACCACGAGGAGTACGACGCGGCGGCGGGCAAGCACCAGCTCACCGGCGCACAGGCCCGGGTGCTGGGGCTGCTCTCGCTCGAACCGATGCCCATGCGCCGGATCGCGGAGCAGCTCAAGTGCGAGCCGTCGAACGTCACCGGGATCATCGACCGGCTTGAGATACGCGGCCTGGTCGAACGGCGCCCGGACGCCGCCGACCGGCGGATCAAGCTGGCCGCCGCGACGGCGGCGGGCAAGGAGACCTACGAGCGGCTGCGGTCCTCGCTGGACTTCGCCCGGGAGCCGCTGGCCCGACTGTCCACCGACGAGCGGACGGCGTTGCGGGACATTTTGCGGCGCATGCTCGGCCTGGAGACCTGAGGCTCTCCAGGCGGCGTGGCGGCCGGGATGCCATGGGGCGCGGTGCGTTCGGACGCCGCCGGTCCGCGCCGTGCGGGTCGCTCGCCTTCACGGCGGAACAAATTCTGTCGGGGCAGGCCCCCGAACCCCCTGGGAGTGGGAGGGACTCGGCCCCGACGCCCCCGGAGGTTTGGGGGCTGCCGCCAAGGAAGCCCGTAGGCAAGCGGACCGCCGACCGCAGCCACCGCTGGGGTTTGGGGCCTGCCCCCGACACCCCCGAGGCGGCACGGGGGCTTGGCTCCGGCTCTGGTCAGGTCCGCCGGAGGCGCTAGCGGCGCTCGCGGGAGTTGCCGAACAGGATCCGGTAGGCGATCAGCAGGACGAGCGAACCCGCGATCGCGGCCACCCAGGTCTTGAGGTCGAAGAACTGGTGCGGGATCGGGCGGTGCAGGAACTTCGCGGACAGCCAGCCGCCGAGGAACGCACCGGCGATACCGGTCAGCGTGGTGCCGATGAGGCCGCCCGGGTCACGCCCGGGCAGCAGGATCTTGGCTATCGCTCCGGCGAGCAGTCCCAGGATGATCCAGCCGACGATACCCATGTTGCTGTCCTGCCTTCTTCTCTTCGCTGCATGCGGCCACGGGGTGCGGCCACACCCCCACAGACGCGGCCGCCCGCGGCCGCGGTTGCCAGTCCGCCTGCCCGCGCCCGGGCCGATCATGCGTGGCGAGGCTCGGCGCGGCGGACGGCCAGTTGGCCCCGTGCCCGCTGAACCCCGGCCTAGGCCTGCGGCGTTCTGGCGTCGTAGCGGGCGAATCCGCGCCACCGCAGCGCCAGCAGGCCCAACACCAGGACGCAGGCGAGGCCTCCGCCGACCACGGCGACGGTGGGCGAGGCCAGATCGGCGACGGAACCGGCGAGGAAGTCGCCGAGCCGCGGCCCGCCCGCGACCACCACGATGAACACGCCCTGCAGTCGGCCGCGCATCTCGTCCGGGGTCGCCGCCTGCAGCATCGTGCTGCGGAACACCATGGAGATGGTGTCGGAGCAGCCCGCGATCGCCAGGAAGACCATGCCCAGCCACAGCTGACGGGTGAGCCCGAAGACGGCCACGGCCGCGCCCCAGGACGCGACGGCGAACAGGATCGCCAGGCTGTGCCGGCGTATCCGGCCCAGCCAGCCGGAGAACAGCCCGCCCAGCACCGCGCCGATGGCGGGGGCCGCCACCAACAGGCCGACGGTCTTGGCACCGCCCCCGAACCACAGGGCCGCGATGGCCGGGAACAGCGCCCGGGGCTGTGCCAGCACCATGGCCGCCAGATCACAGAAGAAGGTCATCCGCACATTGGGACGGGTGGCCAGGAAGCGCAGTCCGTCCAGCACGGAGGCACGCCGCCGCCCGCCGCCGTCACCGCGGTCGGGACGGATGGCGGGCAGCCGCCACATGGCGTAGAGCGAGGCGGTGAAGGCCGCCACGTCGACCAGGTACGCGGCCTGGTAGCCCCACAGGCCGACGATCAGGCCGCCCAGCGAGGGGCCCGCCATCAGGCCCAGGTTGGTGGTGAGGGCCTGCAGTGCGTTGGCGGCGGGCAGCGACTCGGTCGGCAGCAGCCGGGGGATCATCGAGCTGCGGGCGGTGGAGTTCATGGCGAAGCAGATCGCCTGCAGCGCCACGATCCCGTACAGCAGCCACACGTGGTGGAAGTGCGCGAGCGCCGCCGCGGCCAGCACGACGGACAGCACCGTGGCCCCGCCGGCGCTCACCAGGCCCAGCTTGCGGCGGTCCACGGTGTCGGCGACCGCGCCGCCGTAGAGCCCGAAGACCACCAGCGGAACAAGGGAGAACAGGCCCACCAGGCCGACGGAGAAGGTGGACCGGGTGACCGCGTAGACCTGGAGGGAGACCGCGAGCGCGGTCATCTGCTGGCCCATCCAGGAGATCGTGTTGCCGAACCACAGACGGCGGTAGGCGGCCGAGATCCGCAACGGCGTCAGATCGGCGAACACCCGGCGCCGCGCCGCACCGCCCCCGTTGGGCGCGCCGGTGGCGGGCGGGCCGCCGGAGGCGCGTTCGGCCGTGGATCTGTCCGGGTCGTCAGCCCGGCTGCGTATCGAAGGCACACGACACGCTAGCAATCCGGCTGCCCCGTGCTCCGTACGGGTTCCGGGAACGTCCGTCGCGCGCCATTCAGCACATTGTGTGATCCCCTGTCAGATAACGGGTCAGCTGCCGGATTCCCGCATCGGACCCGGGAACATTGCGACAGGGCAGCCATTCACGGAGGTCGCCATGGAACGCTCCCAGGACTTCGAGCCCGGAAGATCCCCTGTGCCAGCCGAGCGGGAGACGCATCGCGCCCCGTCGAAGTCGGCCGTCGGCGCGGCCCTGCTGGCGCTGCTCGCGGGCGCGTGGCTGATGCACGACGGATCCCAGTCGAGTCAGCCGCCCGCCCCCAAGGCATCCGACGGCCTGCCGCCGGGACGGCACAGCGGTGTCGTGTCCCCCTCGCCGACCGTCCTGCCCCTGCCGAACTCCGCCCCGAGGCGGGTCCGCATCCCGGCCATCCGCGTCGACGCGCCCCTGATGAACCTCGCCATCGGCGCCGACCACCAGTTGCAGGTGCCGCCGGACAGCGACCGCAACCTGGCGGGGTGGTACGTCGGCAGCGTGATCCCCGGCGCCAAGGGCGCCTCGGTGCTCGCGGGGCATGTCGACACCATGGCGGGCCCGGCGGTCTTCTACAACCTCGGCTCGCTGCACAAGGGCAACACCGTCGAGGTCGCCCGCGCCGACCACCGCACCGCGGTGTTCACCATCTACGGCATCGAGGTGTACGCGAAGGAGAGCTTCCCCACCGAGAAGGTGTACGCCGACTCCCCGGCACCCGAGATCCGGCTGATCACCTGCGGCGGCGCCTTCTCGAAGAAGACCCACAGCTACACCGGCAACGTGGTGGTGTACGCCCGTCTCACCGGCACGAAATAGCCCCGGCGCACGGGCCGCGGGCCGCGCGCCCGGCGAGTTGGACGAGCTGGACGGCCCCGGCGTACGGTGCCTGCTCGCGGTCGATGGCGACCACCCCCTGCGGGGGACGGGAGACAGTACGGAACCATGTGGCAGTGGCTGGTGCACACCTACACCTCCCGGATCGTGCAGACCGGGCGGCAGCCGCTGTTCCTGCTGCTGACCGGCCTGGTCGGCTCCTTCGTCTTCATCCGGTTCAGCGTGCGGATGATCCGCCGCGGGGTGCGCTGGTGGCCCGGAAACATCGCACCGGGCGGTCTCCACATCCACCATGTGGTGTTCGGCCAGGCGATGATGCTGCTCGGCGGCGTCGGGGCGTTCACCATCCGCCCGGACTCGACGCTGGCCCGCAATGTGCTGGCGGTGTTCTTCGGCGTCGGCTGCGGCCTGGTGCTCGACGAGTTCGCGTTGGTACTGCACCTGGAGGACGTGTACTGGAGCGAGGAGGGCCGCAAGTCGGTCGACGCGGTGATCCTCGCGGTCGCGCTGATCGTCATGCTGCTGCTCGGCTGGGTGCCGTTCGCCGGGTTCAGGGGTCCACAGGCCGTCAGCAACCTCGGCAGCGCGGCGGTGTTGCTGGTGCTGGTGGTGTTCTGCATGCTCAAGGGCAAGGTGTGGACCGGGCTGTTCGGCGTGCCGTTCCCGCCCCTGGCGTTGATCGGTGCCATCCGGCTGGCCAGGCCGAACAGTCCGTGGGCACGCTGGCGCTACTATTCCCGGCCGCGCCGACTGGCCCGCGCCGAACGGCGTGACGCACGGCTGCACCGGCGGCTGGACACGGTACGCATGCGGTTCTACGACCTGTTGGCCGGTGCCCCGCACCTGGAACGCCCGCAGGCCAGGGCCGCGGAGATGGTGCGCAAGGCGCTGCCGACCCGACCGTCGGCCGCCGAGCTCGGCCCCTCCAGGCCGCAGCGCCTGTTGCGGCCGCTCAGTGCGCCGTGTCTGACGGCGGTGGTCTGGTATCTGCGGCTGGCCGCCACGTTCGACGTCGTGGCGGGCCTGATCGCACCGTTCCGCAACCGGGTGCACCGGGCCAACAGCGGGGACTTCTTCACCCCGTTCCTGGTGACGGCGGGCTTCACCGCGGCCGCGCTGGCCGCGTTGCTCGCGGTGATGCTGCGCCGCCGCAAGCGGGCCGCCTGGATCGTGACCATCGCGCTGTCCACCGGTAACGCCGCGCTGTACGGGGTGGCGTTGTGGGCGCTGCCCGAGGTCCGCGCGCATCCGTTCAACTGGGCCTCCGCCGGGCTGACCACCGCGGTGCCGCTCGCCCTGCTGATCGCCGAGCCGGTCTGCCGGGTGCGCGGCGAGCGCGGCAACATCGCCCGCGGCCTTGCCTACCTGGTGCTCGGCGGTGTGGTGGCGGCGGGCCTCGGCACGGTGCTGGTGCACCAGACCGACCATCCGCCGACCGCGGACTGGGCGGCCTGCTTCCGGTACGCGGTGCTGCGCATCTTCACCGTCTCCACCCTGGTCAACCTGCCGGAGATCTCCGTCCCCGGCTGGACCGACCTGCTGATCAACATCATCAGCGTGGCGTTCTTCCTCCAGGTGCTGCGGGCCTTCTTCCGCTCGCCACGCGGCCGGGCCCGGCTGCTGCCGGAGGACGAACTGCGGCTGCGCACGCTGCTGGACGAGTTCGGCGCCCTGGACTCGCTCGGCTACTTCGCGCTGCGGCACGACAAGTCGGCGATCTGGTCGCCGGCGCACGACGCGGCCGTGCTCTACCGGGTGGCCAACGGGGTCGCGTTGGCCTGCGGTGATCCGGTGGGGGATCCGCGCGGCTGGCCGCAGGCGATCGACGCCTGGCTGGAGACCGCCCGTACCCACGCCTGGGTTCCGGCGGTCACCGGTGCGAGCGAGGCGGGCACGGCAGCGTACGAGCGGTGCGGGCTCAAGGTGCTGGCGTTCGGCGACGAAGCGGTGGTGGGCGTCGCCGGGTTCACGCTGGACGGCGATGCGATACGGCCGCTGCGCCAGGCGCACGAGATGATCCAGGCCGCCGGTTACACCGTCGTCGTACGCCGCCACCGCGACATCCCCGGGCCCGAGATGGCACACCTGGTGCATCTGGCGGACGCCTGGCGGCACGGCACCTCGGACCGCCAGTTCACGATGACGCTGGGGCGGCTCGGCGCACCGGCGGACGGCGACTGCGTCCTGGTCGAGTGCCGTGACCCCAACGACCGCACCTGCGCGCTGCTGAGCCTGGTGCCCTGGGGACACACTGGGTTGGCGCTGGACCTGATGCGGCGGGACCGCGAATCCTCCGGCGAACTGGTCCCGTACATGATCACCGAACTGCTGCTACGGGCCCAGGCGGGGGCGGAGCCGGTCGCCGGGCTGGAGCGGGTCTCGCTCAACTTCACGCTCTTCCACACCGCGGCCGAGCACGGCGGCCCGGGCACCGGTCTGGTCTTCCGGCTGCACCGGGGCATCGTCCGACTGCTGTCCCGGCGGCGGCAGTTGGCGTCGGTGCAGCGGATCAACTCCGCGTTCCATCCGCGCTGGCGACCGCGCTTCCTGCTCTACGAGCGGGCCATGGAGCTGCCGCGCATCGCCCTCGGCGACGCCGAAGGCTTCCTGACCACGCCGCGTCTGCCGAGGGTCCCGCCTTCGGGCGGACCATCGAACGCGAGCGGCTAGGTGTCCAGGTGATCCGCCAAGCGGAACAACGCCGGAAGCGCCGCACGGACGATGGCGCGATCCGCCTCGTCCAGGGCGCCCAGCGCGGCGTCCAGACGGCGCTCATGGGCCTCGGCCCAGGCGGCCAGTTGGGCGCGGCCCGCGTCGGTGAGGGTGACGGCGGAGGCCCGCCGGTCGGCGGGGTCCACGGCGCGGGCCACCAGGCCCGCGCTGATCATCTGGCCTATCAGGCCACTGACGGTGCTGGTCGCCAGGCGCTGGCGGGCGGCGAGGTCGCCGATCCTGGCCGGTGAGTGCTCGGCGAGCACCTGTAGCAACTCGACCTGCGCCATGGGCAGTTGCTCCCATGGGTAGTCGGTGCGTATCGAGGCGCGCAGCGCCCGGCGAAGCCGGGTGACGGCCTCGGTGAGCAGTCGGGCATCCTGGCCGTGCTCCGCGGGCGGTGGCGTCGCGGCCGTGTCGGCCTGGGATCCGGATCGGGACTGGGGCGGCATGACTAGACCCTAATGGCCTGCGGCTAACGGTTCCGGCGCGGACTGGACCAGGCGGCGAGCACCGCCGACGCGGCGACGGCGAGCAGCAGCACGAGGGCCCAGCGCGGGCCGTCGTGGGACGACAGGTGCAGCGCCAGGGTCACCAGGGCGACCCCGAGCGCGGTGCCCAGCCCGCGGGCCATGTTCACCAGGCCCCCGCCGGTACCGGCGGAGCTGCTCGGCACCGCCCCCATGATCAGCGCGTTGTTGGCGGGCATGAAGACGCCCAGCCCGATCCCCAGCACCGCGAGCAGCGGCGTCAGCCACGCCTCGTCCAGCGGAACGGCGAGCAGCACGCCGAGCGTCCCGGCGCAGACCGCGGCGCCGAGCAGGCACCGGCCGCGGTCGGTCATCCCCCTGGGCAGCAGCCGGTCGGCACCGGTGGCCGCGATGGCGAACCCGGCGGGCAGCGCGGTCAGCACCAGCCCCGCCGCCAGTTCGGAGGAGCCCGCTCCGGTCAGTACCACCGGCACCAGGACCAGCGGCCCGAACAGCACCAGATAGCCGCACAGCGCCCCCAGCAGACCCGCCGACACCGCCCGCGGCCGTAGCAGCGCCAGATCGATCAGCGGTGCGGACGTGCGCCCCTGCCGTACGGCGAATCCCCACCCCGCGGCCACCGCGACGGCGAACAGCACGGCCGCTCCCCAGCCGGGCACGGCGAGCCCGGAGGCGGCCGAGACGCCGAGCAGCGCGGCGGTGGTGGCCAGCGCGAGCAGCGCGATTCCCGGCCAGTCGAATCCGGGGCGCCGGTTGCGGTTGCGGGTCCTGGGCAGCAGGTACTGGCCCGCGATCAGGGCGACCAGTCCGATGGGCACGTTGATGCCGAAGACCCAGCGCCAGCCGAGCGTGGACACCAGGGCGCCGCCGATGGTGGGGCCGAGCGCCAGTCCGAGCGCCTGGGCGGCGGCCTGGACGCCCAGCGCGGTCCGCATCCGGTCGCGGGGCGCGCTGGTGGCCACCAGCGCCACGCTGTTGGCCTGCATCATGGCGGCGCCGACCGCCTGTACGACGCGGAAGCCGATGAGGGCACCGAGCACCGGCGCCAGACCGCAGGCCGCGGAGGAGGCGGTGAACACCACGAATCCATAGAGGTAGAACAGCTTGCGGCCGTGCGCGTCGGCGAGCCGGCCCACCGGCACCAGCAGTGCGACCAGGGCCAGCAGATAGGCCAGCGAGACCCATTCGACCGCGGCCAGTGGGGCGTGGAACTCGGTGCGCAGACTGCCGTAGGTCAAGGTCACGATGCTGGCGTCGAGCTGCCCCATGAAGGCGCCGAAGCAGACCGTGGCGACCGCCAGCCACCATGCGCCGGGCCGGTTGCGGATACGCTCCGGCCGGCGGCGCTCCTGGAGCAGGAAGGCGGGCCAGGGGCGACGGCGCGGCGGGGCCGGGGACAGCTGTCCGCTCATGGCCTCCTTCTCTCTTCTACCGGCTGTGGCGTGGCATCCGACACTTCCAGGTTACATCGGCTACCGAAATGTTCTGCACCCGACGCATGTCGCACACAAGACGTCGCAGGTCAACCGCGGACAGCGACATCGGACCACCCCTAGCCGCCCCCTGCACACCCCTACGGAACCTCAAATGCCGGGAGTGATAGGGCGGTTGACCATTCGCTTCTCGCTCATGCGTGCGGTGGCCTTGGGTAAGATCCCCCGCACAGGCCGTGATCCCCCCGCCCCCGTCCCGAGGATCTGATGACACGACACATACCGGAGGCGGTGTTCTGGTGCCTCCTGGCCGGGGCACTGGCCGTCGTGATCCTGCTGATACGTGAACGGCAGATCAGTGCCCGGTTGCGCAGAACGGTCGCCACGCTTGAGGCCAGCGTGCGCTCCCGTGACGAGGAAATCCGCCACCTGGCCACCGTCCGGCTCCCCGCGCTGATGGAGTCCGGACCGCACCAACCCGCCGGTGCCCCCGGGCTGCTGCACGGGCACCTCGCCGGATCCGAGTACGCGATCAGTCTGAAGACGGTGTCCGACCTGTTCAGCCGGTCCGCGCAGGCCGCACAGGCGCGCGCCGACCAGTCGGCGAAGGCCGCGCTCAAGGCCTCGATGCGCACCCTGCAGGGTCTGGCCAACGAACAGCAGCTGAGCATCTCCGAGATGCAGGACCGGCACGACAACGCCGATGTACTGCAGGACCTGTTGGCGATCGACCACACCAACTCCCAGTTCGGACGGCGCGCGCAGGCCATCGCCGTGCTGTGCGGCTCCTGGCCCGGACGCCAGCGCTCGGCCTCCTCGCTGGTGGACGTGGTGCGCGGCGCCACCTCCCGGATCCGCGACTACCGCCGCGTCCAGGTGCACGCCCAGGTCGACATCGCGATCGTCAGCCGGGCGGTCGAGCCCGTCGTACTCACCGTCGCGGAACTGCTCGACAACGCCGCGCGCCACTCGCAGCCGAACACCACCGTGCAGGTCAACATCCAGCCCGCGCACAACGGCACCGCCATCGTCATCGACGACGCCGGTGTCGGCCTGATCGAGCAGGAGATCCGGCGCGCGACCGAGCTGCTGTCCGGTGCCGGGCAGACCGTGGACATCACCCGGCTCGGTGACCCGCCGCAGTTCGGCTTCGCCGCCATCGGCGTACTCGCCGCGCGCTACGGATTCAGCGTCTCGGTGGACACCCGCTCCCCCTACGGCGGCGTACGGGCGGTGGTCTTCCTGCCCAGCGCACTGCTCACCCGGGCACACGACGAGGGCCCCGACTCGGTGCGCGCCCGTCCCCCCGCCCGGCACGCCGCGCCACCGCGCCCGAGCGGTCCGGTGGCCACCGAGCACGTCGCGCCGGACGACGCCTCCCGGACGCCCAGCGCCGACCCGACCCCCGTGTACGCCTCGACCGCGGGCGGCCTGCCCAAACGCCGCCGCAGGCAGCCGACGGCAGAACACACCCCGCCGGCCGAACGGTCGGCACCCGAAACCCCGCAGGGCCGCTCGGCGCAGGACGCCGCCGCCATCATCGGGGCGTTCGCCCGCGGCACCCGGTCCGGCCGCGCCTCCTCATCGGACCATGAAGGGAATCCCCACACATGAACGGACTGAACGAGACCTCCAACGACCGTCTCGGCTGGATGCTCGACGACGCCCTGGCCGTCCCCGGCGCCCGGCACGCGATCCTGCTCTCCGCCGACGGAATGCTGCGGGCGCACTCCCGGGGCATCAGCAGGGACGAGTCGGAGCGGCAGGCCGCCGCACTGGCCGGACTTCAGTCGATCAGCCGCTCCACCGCCGAGTTCTGCGACCACCCCGACACCGCCTGGCGGCAGACGCTGATCGAGTTCGTGGACGGATTCGTCTTCCTGGTCGCTGCCGGGCCCGGCGCGTACCTCGCGGTGTCCGCCGCCGCGGATGTCGACATGGAGGCGGTCACGTTCCGCATGCACAAACTCGTGGACCGGTTGGGCAAGGAGTTGACCAGTCCGCCGCGGCAGGACGTCGGCAGGACCGCGTGACCCCGCCGGGCAAGAAGAGAGGGCTGGTGCGGCCGTACGTCATTACCGACGGCCGCGCTCACCCGACCCGCAACACCCTCGATCTGGTGACCCTGGTGATCGCCGCGGGCGGTGAGACAGGCGGCTTAAGCCCGGAGAAACGCCGCGTCATGGAGCTGTGCCGGGGCGGATCGCTGTCCGTCGCCGAGGTGGCTGGACATCTGCGGATCCCGGTGAGCGTCACCAAGGTCCTGCTGAGCGACCTCGTGGACAGCGGCCACATCGTCACCCGCTCCCCCATCCCGTCCGCTGAACTCCCCGAACCCCAGATCCTGCAGGAGGTCCTCGATGGGCTCCGTGCTCGCCTCTGACGGCGTCTATCTGCCCGACACGGTGCAGACCGCGGTCAAGCTCCTCGTCGTCGGGCACTTCGCCGTGGGCAAGACCACGTTCGTGGGCACCCTGTCGGAGATACGGCCGCTGCGCACCGAAGAAACGATGACCCAGGCCGGTGCGCTCACCGACGACCTGGCGGGCGTTCCCGACAAGACCACCACCACCGTCGCCATGGACTTCGGGCGACTGACCCTCAACGACCATCTGGTGCTGTACCTGTTCGGCGCGCCGGGACAGCGGCGCTTCACCCAGCTGTGGCGGGACATGACGTACGGCGCACTGGGCGCACTGGTACTCGCCGACACCCGGCGCCTGGAGCACTCCTTCGACGTGATGGGCCTGCTGGAGGAGCACGGCCTGCCGTACGCGGTCGCGGTCAACCACTTCGACGGCGCACCGGTGTTCGCCGAGGAGGAGTTGCGCGAGGCGCTCGACCTGCTCCCCGAAACCCCGCTCGTCACCTGCGACGCACGCGACCGCAGGTCGTCCACGCAAGCGCTGATCTCGCTCGTCCAGTACCTGTACTCCCGCAACCGCCAGGAGCGCGCGTGACCAACCGCCCCCCGCACGACGCCCTTCCGCCCCCCGGCTGCCCCGCACACGCGGCCCGGCAGTCCGGTTACCCCGCGCACCCGACCGGATCGGGCGCGACACCGCTGTACGGGGCGGACTTCGCCCGCGACCCCGGCAGCGTCTACGACCGTCTGCGGCAGCAGGGCCCGCTGGCGCCGGTGGAGTTGGGGCCGGGCGTCGACGCCACCCTCGTCACCGGCTACGACGCGGCGCTGCAGGTGCTGCGCGGCACCGAGACGTTCGGCAAGGACGCCCGCCGCTGGCGGGCGCTGGCCGACGGGCGGGTGTCACCGGACAACCCGGTGGTCCCGATGATGACCTGGCGGCCCAACGCCCTCTACGCGGACGGCGACCGGCACCGGAGGCTGCGCGGCGCGATCGACGACTCCCTCGCGAGGATCGACCCCAACGCGTTGCGCGGCTATGTGGAACGCAGCGCCGACGCGATCATCGACCGGATCGGCCCGACCGGTCAGGCGGATCTGCTCGCCGACTACGCCAGGATGCTGCCCCAGTTGGTGATGAACCAGATCTTCGGCTGTCCGCCCGACCTCGGCGACCGGCTGGCGGAAGGCATGGGCGGGATCTTCGACGGGGTGGACGCCGAGAAGGCCGACGCGCTGCTCACCGAGACCCTGATCACCCTGGTCCAGGAGAAGCGGCAGCGACCGGCAGCGGATCTGACCTCCTGGCTGATGGCCCATGAGGCGCGGCTGACCGACGAGGAGATGATCCACCAACTCGTCGTGCTGATGGGCGCGGGCAACGAGCCGATGCACAACCTGATCGCCAACGCCCTGCGGCTGCTGTTCGCCGACGACCGGTTCGCCGGAAACCTGGGCGGCGGCGGTCTGCCGGTGGAGGACGCGCTCGACGAAGTGCTGTGGACCGACCCGCCGATGGCCAACTACGGCGTGCACTACCCGTTCTACGACACCGAGGTCGCCGGCTACCGGCTGCACGAGGGCGAGCCGGTGGTCATCAGCTTCGCCGCCGCGACCACCGACCCCACGCTCGCCTCCGACCAGCGCTCCGGCAACCGAGCGCACCTCGCGTGGAGCGCGGGACCGCACTCCTGCCCGGCGCGGCGCGAGGCGCGGATCATCGCCGCGGTCGCCATGGAGCGGCTGCTCGACCGGCTACCGGACATCGAACTGGCGGTGCGCGCCGAGGAGTTGCAGTGGCGCCCCGGCCCCTTCCAGCGGGCCCTCACCGGGCTCCCGGTGCGCTTCCCGCCGGTCGCCGCACCACTGCCGCCACCCGCGCCGCCCGTAGCCCAGCCCGGGTACGGGCCGATACCGGCGGCCGCACCGGCCGCGGTATCCGCTTCGCCGTCCGCTCTGCCCGACGAGACCCCTGGAGACAGCCGATGGACAGCCAGCCCCACGTCATCGACCCGGCCGGCCGCGACATCGCCGGAGAGGCAACCAGGATCGCGCGGCGCGGCCCGGCGACGCGGGTGGAGCTCCCTGGCCAGGTGGTGGCGTGGTCGGTAGGCCGCACCGACCTGCTCAAGCAGCTGCTGACCGACCCCCGGGTCTCCAAGGACTCCCACCAGCACTGGCCCGCCTTCATCAACGGTGAGATCCCGCAGGACTGGCAGCTGTTCACCTGGGTCGCGGTGACCAACATGTTCACCGCGTACGGCGATGACCACCGGCGGCTGCGCAAGCTGGTCGCCCCGGCGTTCACCGCACGCCGCACCGCCGCGCTGCGGCCGCGGATCGAGGAGATCACCGCGGGCCTGCTGGACCGGCTGGCCGCGGTGCCGGACGGCGAACCCGCCGATCTGCGCGAGGGGTACGCCTACCCCATCCCCATCCAGGTGATCTGCGAGCTGTTCGGCGTCCCCGAGCACCAGCGCGAGCCGCTGCGCAGGGCCGTGGACGGGGTGTTCGCCACCACCAACACCCCCGAGCAGGCGCTGGCCAACTACAACCTGATGTACCAGATCCTGCGGGAGCTGGTCGCGATCAAGCGGGCCGAACCGGGCGACGACATGGCCAGTGTGCTGATCGCCACCCGCAACGAGGACGACGGCACCCGGCTGAGCGAGGACGAACTGGTCGACACCCTGCTGCTGGTCATCAGCGCCGGGCACGAGACCACCGTCAACCTCATCGACAACGCGATCCACGCCCTGCTCACCCACCCCGAGCAGCTGGCGCTGGTGCGCTCCGGCCGGGCCTCCTGGGACGACGTGATCGAGGAGGCGCTGCGGTTCCGTGCGCCGGTGGCGCATCTGCCGCTGCGGTACGCGGTCGACGACATCGAGCTGGAAGGGGTACGGATCGCCAAGGGGGATGCGATCCTCGCCAACTACCAGGCGGCGGGCCACCATGGCGACCGGGCGGACCAGTTCGACATCACCCGCCTGGACAAGGAGCATCTGGCCTTCGGCCACGGCGTCCACTTCTGCCTGGGCGCCCCGCTGGCCCGGCTGGAGGCGGCCATCGCGCTACCGGCGCTGTTCGACCGCTTCCCCGATGCCCGACTGGCCGTTCCGGCCGAGGAGTTGCAGACGGTGGAGTCGTTCATCTCCAACGGTCACCGCTCACTGCCGGTGCTGCTGGGAGGCTGAGGCGGCCGGGCGGTCCGAGTCCGAGCAGGCGCTCGGACCGCCCGGCGCTCATCCGGTACGGCGCGCCAGCCCGTCCAGGATCTCGACCAGCTCCGGGCCGCGCAGCAGGGCCCGGACATGCCCACTGTCGATCGAGTGCACATCGAAGGGGTTGTCCGGGGTGAGCGCGTCCGCCTCCTTGATGAAGCGGTCCTGAAGCGCCACCGGCATGGTCCGGTCACCGGTCAGCCGTACGTAGGAGCGCGGCACGCGGCCCCACGTGGCCGCGTCCACCTGGGTGTCCGACGAGACAACGGCCAACGACTCGTCCGGCTCCAGGGTGTTGAGATGGGCGAGGAACTCCTGGTCGGTGCCGTCGGCCAGCAGGGCTTCCTTGAGCGCGGCGAGCAACGCGGTGTCGGAGGTACGCCAGTTGAGCCGTAGCGCGCCGAGCTGCGCGGGATCGCCCACCAGCAGGCCCACGGTGTCGCCCAACTTGCTCTCGGCGTTCTCCGGTGACTGCGAGTACTCCGCCGCCGACATCCTCACGCAGCACCACGCGGAGACATAGACCAACCGGTCGATCAACTCCGGTACCACCGCGGCGACTGCGCTGAGCGTCAGCCCGCCGAGGCTGTGCCCGACCAGCACCACCGGTCCGTGCTCAGCCGCCCGGCACACGATCCCGGTCACCCGCTCGACGTTGTCGGCGAGCGTCACCGAGGCCATGGCGGACGGCGACTGCGCCAGGGCGGCGGGATCCTGCGGCGCCTGGTACCCGGCCGGGAAGCCCGCCTCCACACCGTGCCCCGGCAGGTCGACGGCCACCGCCCGGTGCCCCAGCAGGGCGAGTTCGCGTTGCACCACGCTCCAGATCGAGGCGTTGCTGTTCTGGCCATGCACCAGCACGAAGGTCACGGTCACATCGATCATGCTCCCAGGTCGCCCGGCATCGGGCCACCGATTTACGGTGTGGACGATGCCGGAAGAATCCGGCCCGGGAACCAGCAGGATCAGCACTTTCGCACGTCCGGCTACGGACGACGGTTGTACGCCTCCACGGTCGCCTTGTTCGTCGAGGCACTCTGGAAGACCAGCTCCCAAGGGCCGGTGTTGACGTCCATCTCCTTACCGAAGCCCACCCATTTGCCGACGATGCGGCGCCCGGTCGGCTCGGCAAGCATCTGGATCGCCCCGTGATAGCGGGCACCCCGGTAGTAGCCGTCATCCGCGGTCTGCAACGACCGGCGTCCGGCGTTCACCACCATGTTCAACGCCGTCCGCAACGTCGGCGCCGACGTGCTCCGCGTGGTTATCGACCACGACTGGTACCGGCTCTCCCGCGACGACGACGCCCGCGGCCTGTTCACCCGCCGCATCATCCATCTGGGCGCCACCGTCGAGACGTGCGACGGGGAGCAGCGCCGGGCCGACGGTACGTACACGACGCCCGGCGGTCCGCCGACAGCGGCAGCCGTCACCTCATGAAGGGCGTCTCAAGCATTCTCGTCGAGCGTCGCGGCGGCCGGGCCTTCGCCGCAGTCGGCCAGCTCGCTGTGGCCGCAATCGTCGTTCCGCTCTGCATCTGGGCCACGTGCCCACACCCTGAGCCCGAAGTACGCCGCGGTGCCGGCCGCCTACGAGGCGGCCCGGGAAGAGCACCGCTACTGGCGGCCAGGGCGTATCGAGCGGCCGAGGCGGCCCGCCCGATGGTGCGACGGGTTCACTCTTGTCGCGGACCTGGTTACCGAGGACACGACCGTCGTGCCCCATGATCTGCCGCCGCAGGAGCCCGAGCGGATCTGACGCGACGCCGCACCGAACGGCCCCGTCCGTGCGCCCTGACCCCCTGAGGCGCACGGGCGGGGCCTTCTGGTTTGCGAGGCTCGTCATATCCAGGGCGGCCGTCCGGGTGGAGCGGTCGGGATACGCCGTCAGGTGCCTGAACTCGCTCGCCTGCGTATCGGCCGAGCTGCGGCCGAGCCAGCCATCTCCGCACTTCCCCCAGGTACACCCGGGGGAAGTCTCGGCGTGGCTCCACCGCAGGTGAAATCGTTTCTGCAGGATGGAGTCCTGGTGGGGCGTGTGGGACTCGAACCCACGACCGACGGATTATGAGTCCGCTGCTCTAACCGGCTGAGCTAACGCCCCGTACGGCGTGCCGTGCTTTGCCGTGCACATCGTCTGCCGCAGCATAGCCGCTCATACGATCTGTCGCCCTCACGGGTCACACACGCACGACTGGGAGGACTTCACCCGCCGGGGATCGGTTCCCAACCATACAAATAAGGACCCCGAAGGGGGTCCTTGAGCTGTGCTCCCCCGACTGGACTCGAACCAGTAACCTGCCGGTTAACAGCCGGCTGCTCTGCCAATTGAGCTACAGGGGACCGAGCTCCCCCGACTGGACTCGAACCAGTAACCTGCCGGTTAACAGCCGGCTGCTCTGCCAATTGAGCTACAGGGGAATGCTCCGCGTGCCTCGAACGCACCCACATCCGGGCTGGCCCGGCGGCGTGCGCTCGCTGCGACACATACATTAGCGCAAGCAGGAGGGTGCTCCGCCAACCGGTATCGCCACGGTTGCCGTACGGCTACAGCGGGTAGGCGCGGAGCGCCGGATCGGTGCATTCTGGCGGAGCGCACCAGGTACGCCAGAACGAGGGAAGGGTGGAGTCATGCGCTATCGGCTGACGTTCATCGCCGGAGCCGCCGTGGGCTATGTGCTCGGGGCGCGCGCCGGGCGCGATCGGTACGAGCAGCTACGCAAGACCGCCCAGCGCATCGCGCAGAACCCCGCGGTGCGCAACACCGTGGAGTCCGCGGGCCAGCAGAGCCGGGAACTGGCCGGAAAGGCCGCCGACGCCGTGGCCTCGCGGATCGACGGACGGCTGCCCGCATCGATGGGCGAACGGCTGCGCTCGCTGCGCGAGCAGCGCATGTCGGACGAGGACGACTGGGGCACCAGCAACACCTGATCCCCGGATTCGCGACGGCGGTCGAATACGGCATGATCTGGCCCTATGGGGATAGTCGCCGGTTTGGACAGCTCGACCGCAGGAACCACCGTCGTCGTATGTGACACCGACACGGGTGCCGTGCTGCGGCAGGGGTACGCCCCACACCCCGCCGAAGGGGACGGCAAGCAGACCGAGGCCGATCCGCAGGCCTGGCTGCTCTCGCTCGGCGAGGCCGCCAAGGACGGGCTGCTGGAGGGCGTTCAGGCGATCGGCGTCTCCGGGCAGCAGCACGGGCTGGTGGCGCTGGACGCGGGCGGAGTGCTGGTACGTCCGGTCCTGCTGCGCAACGACCGGCGGGCACAGGTCGCGGCAGCCGACCTCACCGAGGCGCTGGGGGGACCCGCGGGCTGGGCGGAGGCGGTCGGTTCGGTCCCCGAGGCGGCGTATCCGGTCTCGAAGCTGCGCTGGCTCGCCCAGCACGAGCCGGCCTCGGCGCAGCGGACGGCGGAGGTACTCCTTCCGCATGACTGGCTGGTGTGGCAGCTGCTGGGCCGCCCGGCGCGGCGCACCACTGACCGGGGCGACGCGTCCAGCACCGGCTACTGGTCCGCGGCGGCCGGCGGCTACCGCGCCGATCTGGTGGAGCTCGCGCTCGGGCACCGGGTGCGGCTGCCCGAGGTGCTGGGGCCCGCGGAGGCCGCCGGGCACACTCCCGAGGGGCTGCTGATCTCCGCCGGTACCGGGGAGAACATGGCCGCCGCCCTCGGGCTGGGCCTCGGCCCCGGCGACGCGGTGGTGGCGCTGGGTGCCTCCGGCACCGTCTTCGCGGTGCACCACGAGGCGCTGAACGACCCCTCGGGACTGATCACCTCGCTCGCCGACGCGACCGGCCACCACCTCCCCGTGGTGCAGACCCGTAACGCGGTCCGGGTGCTGCGCGGCGCCGCCGACCTGCTGGGTACCGATCTGTCCGGCCTGTCGGAACTCGCGCTGCGGTCCACCCCGGGTTCGTACGGGCTGGTGCTGCTGCCCTATCTGGAGGGCGAGCGCACTCCGCAACTGCCGCACACCGCCGGGCTGTTGGCGGGTCTGCGGCGCGAAAGCATGAAGCCCGAGCACCTGGCGAGGGCCGCGTTCGAGGGAATGCTGTGCGGGCTCGCTGACGCGCTGGACGTGCTGCGCGGACGCGGTGTGGCGGTGCGCCGGGTCTTCCTGCTCGGCCCCGCCGGTGAGCTGCCGGCCGTGCAGGCGATGGCACCCGCGGTCTTCGGGGTGCCGGTGGTCGTGCCCCCGCCCGCCGACTACGCGGCGCTGGGCGCGGCCCGCCAGGCGGCCTGGGCGCTGGGCGTCCAGCACGGCTCGCTGTCGCCGCAGGATCCGCCGCACTGGGAGTCGGCGGTGCTCTCCGGCAGCCGGGTGGCCGAACCGGGTGACGAACTGGCCGCCGGCTCATCGGTGCGGCAGCAGTACCGGGCGGTACGGGACCAGACGCACCCGGGGGCCTTCGCGGTCGTCTAGCGGCGGTCAGTCCAGGTATCCCCGCAGTTGGTCGGCGAACGCGTGGTCGCGCAGCTTGTTGAGCGTCTTGGACTCGATCTGGCGTATCCGCTCCCGCGTCACACCGAAGATCCGGCCGATCTCCTCCAGCGTGCGGGGACGGCCGTCGACCAGCCCGTAGCGCAGCTGTACGACCTTCCGCTCGCGTTCGCCGAGCGTGGACAGTACGGCTTCCAGGTGCTCGCGCAGCAGGAGGAAGGCGGCGGACTCGACGGGGGACGCCGCATCGCCGTCCTCTATGAGGTCGCCGAGGGCGACGTCGTCCTCCTCGCCCACCGGCGCGTGCAGGGAGACCGGCTCCTGTGCCAGCCGCAGGACCTCGGTGACGCGCTCCTCGGTGAGGTCGAGTTGGGCGGCGACATCGGCGGTGGCCGGTTCGAAGCCGCGCTCCTGGAGCAGTCGGCGCTGGACGCGCACCACCCGGTTGATCAGCTCCACCACATGGACCGGAACCCGTATGGTGCGCGCCTGGTCCGCCAGGGCCCGGCTCATGGCCTGGCGGATCCACCAGGTCGCGTAGGTGGAGAACTTGTAGCCACGCGCGTAGTCGAACTTCTCAACCGCCCGGATCAGACCGAGGTTTCCCTCCTGGACGAGGTCGAGCATGGTCAGCCCGCGTCCGACGTAGCGCTTGGCCACCGAGACGACCAGCCGCAGATTGGCCTCTATCAGGCGGCGTTTGGCCATCCGGCCCTCCACCACGAGTTGGTCGAGATCGCCGGCGAGCCGGGAGTCCAGGTCGGCGGCGCCGCTCAGCTTCTCCTCGGCGAACAGTCCGGCCTCGACCTTGCGGGCCAACTCGACCTCCTCGACGGCGGTCAGCAGCGGAATGCGGCCGATCTCGCGGAGGTACTGGCGGAAGAGGTCGGCCGACGGGCCGGACACCTCGCCCTGGAAGGGGCGTTCCGCCTCCGGCACTTCGCTCACGTCGGGCACCGCGGTCCCCGCGCCGTCGAGTACCGGCTCGGCCTCGGGGTGCACCGCCGCGTGACTTTGCTCAGGCACACGTTCCAACGTGGTTTCGACGGGGGCGAGTTCGGTGGCACGGTCGGCTTGGGGGACGAGGGTCTGGGTCTGCACAGGGACGGCCTCCACACTGAGCGCGGTCACGGACTCGGAGGCGTGCGGCAGCGGAACGGGCACGGCCAAGCCGCTGTCCGTCCGGGAGTACACCGTGAGCGGATGGCCGGGGGGTTCTGGCGTTCCGCGCTCCGAGGACTCAGGCACCGGACCCAGTGTGCGGTACGACACCGCCCGACTACGAGGGGTGTGCGGTCAGTTTCTTCGGTTCCCGTTACCCGCAGCGCTCACCCGACTACGTTTCACAGGCCCGCGGCGCCCTGGTGACGCAGTCGGTTGCCGTACTGCTGCAGTGCCCACAGCTCGTTCTGCACGGCGCCGATCCGCGCGGGGTCGGCGCGCGGGCCGAGGCGGGCGAGGTCGGCCCGCAGCTCGCTCTCCCGGCGCTTGACCGCCGCCAGCCGTACGCTCACCAGCACCTCGCCCGCGTAGATGTCGGGCGCCTTGTGCATCACCGGCTCGACGGCCAGTTCGGTGACCATCGCGCGCACCGAGTCATCGGGCACCGCGTCCCTCACCCGGGTGAGGTATTCGGCGTCGGCGGCCGTCGCTCCCCCGGCTTCGGCGATGGCCCGGCGGACCGCCGCATAGGGCGCCGCGGTGAACTCGTCCTCGCCGTAGGCGTCGAACGCCGGGGAGACCAACTGCGGGTACTGCAGTGCGAGTTTCAGCAGTTCACGCTCGACACGATGGTGCGGGCTGCGCAGATCGAGCCGGGGGCCGGTGGGTCGCGGCGCGGCCTGCGGCTGGGCGGGCGCGGAACGGGAGGAAGCGCGCCGGCGGTCCGGCTGCCGACGGCGCTCGCGCTGCCAGCGGGCGAGTTGGCTGACCCGGCGGACCACGAAGCCCACTTCCAGGATGCCGAGCATCCCGGCGAGTTCGACGGCGTACTCGTGCTGGATGGCGGCGTCCTTGATCCCGGCGACGATCGGCGCGGACTCCTCCAGCGCTGCGGCGCGGCCCTCCGCGGTGTCCAGGTTATGCCGGGCGACGGTTGACCGGATGGCGAAGTCGAACAGCGGCAGTGCCTGGTCGACGAGATTGCGCACCGCCCCGTCGCCCTCGGCGAGCCGTAGTTCACACGGGTCCATACCGCCGGGGCTGACCGCGATGGAGGTACGGGCGGTGAACTTCTGGTCGTCCTCGAAGGCGCGCAGCGCGGCGCGCTGACCGGCCGCGTCCCCGTCGAAGGTGAAGACCACCTGCGAGCCGGAGTTGTCCATCAACACCCGCCGGAGGATCTTGATGTGATCCTCACCGAAGGCAGTGCCGCAGGTGGCGATGGCGGTGGTGACGCCCGCGAGGTGGCAGGCCATGACATCGGTGTAGCCCTCGACCACCACCGCGCGGCCGGACTTGCCGATGTCCTTCTTGGCGAGGTCGATCCCGTAGAGGACCTGGGACTTCTTGTAGAGCGGGGTCTCCGGTGTGTTGAGGTACTTCGGTCCGTTGTCGTCCTCGCGCAGCTTGCGCGCGCCGAAGCCGATCACTTCACCGGTGATGTCGCGGATCGGCCAGATCAGGCGGCCGCGGAACCGGTCGATGGGACCGCGGCGGCCCTCGCTGGCCAGCCCGGAGAGCAGCAGTTCCTTCTCGGAGAAGCCCTTGCCGCGCAGGAAGCGGACCAGGTGGTCCCAGCCCGCCGGTGCGTAGCCGACGCCGAAGTAGCTCGCGGCCGCCTGGTCGAAGCCGCGGTCCGCGAGGAACTTCCGGCCGATCTCGGCCTCGGCGCCGCCGAGCTGGTCGACGTAGAACTGCGCGGCGATCTTGTGCGCCTCCACCAGCCGGGTGCGCTCGCCCTGCTGGCGGCCGGGCGTGTAGCCGCCCTCGTCGTACCGCAGGGTGATCCCGGCCTGGGCGGCCAGCCGCTCGACCGTCTCGGAGAAGGAGAGGTGGTCGAGCTTCATGACGAAGTCGAGGGTGTCACCGCCCTCCTGGCAACCGAAGCAGTAGAAAAGTCCCTTACTCGGACTCACCTGGAAAGAAGGGGACTTCTCATCATGAAAAGGGCATAGCCCCTTGAGGTTGCCGCCGCCCGCCGGACGGAGTTGAAGGTACTCGGACACCACGGCGTCGATCGGGACCGCGTCCCGAACCGCCTTCACATCCTCATCCCTGATCCTGCCCGCCACGCCAGAATTCTACGGTCGAGATCTGACAGCGGCGCCCGGGATGGTGATCACGTCGATCACTCCAGGAAGGCGGTCAGCACAACGCCCGGGTCCGCGAGGCGGTCGGGGTCGACGGCGCGGCCGGAGCGGATGAGCTCCTGCAAGGTCTCCGTCACGTCCCAGACGTTCACGTTCATCGCGGCCTGGACGTGGAACCCCTCGCCGCCCTGCCCCAGCCAGAAGGCGATGAACTCCCGCTTGCCGACATCTCCACGGCACACCACCTGGTCGTAGCTGCCCGGCGCCACATGCCCGGAGAACTCCATGCCCAGGTCGTACTGGTCGGAGAAGAAGTACGGCACGCGGTCGTACGACACCTCCTGCCCCAGCATCGAGCGCGCCGCCGCGGGCCCCCCGTTCAGCGCGTTCGCCCAGTGCTCCACCCGCAGCCGCAGGCCCAGCGTGGGGTGCTGGGCGGCGGCGCAGTCGCCCGCCGCGTAGATGTCGGGTTCCGAGGTACGCAGCGCGGCGTCGACCGCGACACCGCCGCCGTCGGCGCGGGCGGCGAGGGTGAGACCGGCCGCCTCGGCGAGCGCGGTGCGCGGTGCGGCGCCGATCGCGGCGAGCACATCGTGCGCCGGATGCTCCTCGCCGTCGTCGCTGCGGGCGGCGAACACCACGCCGTCCTGGCCGGTGATCTCGGTCAGCCTGGCGCCGAAGTGGAACCGGACCCCGTGATCCCGGTGCAGCTCGGCGAAGACCGCGCCGAGTTCGGGGCCGAGGGCGGCGTACAGCGGCGTCGACTCGGGTTCCACGATGGTGACCTCGGCGCCGTACTCGCGTGCGGCGGCCGCCACCTCAAGGCCGATCCAGCCCGCGCCCGCGATCACCAGGTGGCCGTTGTCACGGCCGAGCGAGGTGAGGACGCCGCGCAGCCGTTCGGCGTGCGCGAGGCGGCGCAGGTGGTGCACGCCGACGAGATCGGTGCCGGGAATGTTCAGCCGCCGCGGCTCGGCTCCGGTGGTGAGCAGCAGTTTGTCGTAGGTCAGCGCGGTGCCGTCGCCGAGGGTGACGGTCTTGGCGACGCGGTCGAGGTGGACGACCGGCTGGCCGAGGTGGAGTTCGATGTCCGCGCCGGCGTACCAGGCGGGTTCGTGGACGAAGACCGAGTCGCGGTCGTCCTTGCCCAGCAGATAGCCCTTGGACAGCGGGGGACGTTCATAGGGGTGGTCGCGTTCGTCGCCGATGAGGATCACCCGGCCGGTGAACCCCTCGGCCCGGAGGGTCTCGGCTGCCTTCGCCCCGGCCAGTCCGGCCCCTACGATGACGAACGTCTGATGTGCGTCGACCACTGTGCGCCTCCTCGCGCGGAATCCCCCGGCGAATCCGTCTTCAGGGAGCGTCCCGCACGGCGCGGCCCGCGTGAAGGGCGCCGCACCGCCGGGCCGCCCGGCCTGTGTCGATCTCCATGGTGCAACGCCGGGGGTGACGGGTCACCCCCGGCTACGGCATCGAATCTCCTGGCCGGGCCCGCTTGGCGGGGCTTCGTCGGGGTACGGCTGGTTCAGCACCGCCGGTCCGTGGCACGGGGGTTGATCACCGCTGCGGCGGCACGAGGCGCTCCGCTGCGGTGGCCAGAGATTCATCGCCGCGGCGATCGCGCGACCGCCGGGGCGCCTTGTCGTGGCTGATCGCCGTTGCGGCGACAAAACAGGCTCCAGTGCGGCGGCACGAGACTCTCCGCTGCGGCGGCACGATGAATCCGCCGCGGCGGCGAGTGACCACGGCGTGGCAGACCGGCGGTCGCGCGACTGCCGCCGCCCGCGGTGGCCGGGCGGGGTCCGCCGGAAGGGCGCTACGCCGCCAGTCGGTGGTGTAGGGCGAGGGCCGCGCTGTCGGTCAGGGAGGCGATCTGGTCGATGACCACCCGCAGCCGGGCGCGGTCGTCGTCCGCCGTCTCGTACATCCCGCGGAACTGCGGGTCGAGGCCCTCGGGCGCCCTGGCCACCAGGGCCTCGGCCAACTCCGCGATGACGACGCGCTGCTCGGCCCGGCGCTTGGCCTGGTCGGCGCGTTGTATCACATACCGGTCGGCCACCGCCTTCAGCACGGCGCACTCCAGCCGTACGCGCCGGGGCACGACGAGCTGCGCCGCGTACCGGGTGAGGCGTCCGGGGCCGTAGGCGTCCCGGGTGGCCCGCTCGGCCGCCAGGCAGAAGCGGCCGATGAGCTGCGAGGTGGCGTCCTTCAACCGGGCCTGCGCGAGAGCGGATCCGTCGTAGCCGTGCGGCCACCACTCCTGGTCGAGCAACCGCTCCAGCGCTTCGGCCAGTTCGCCCGGCTCGGCGTCCGGCGCGTAGCGGCCTGTGGCGACCGTGTAGATCTCCTGCCGCTCGGGCTCGGCGAGCAGCAGATTCGGGTCGAGGTGCCCGGCCATCAGCCCGTCCTCGACATCGTGGACGGAGTACGCCACATCGTCCGACCAGTCCATGACCTGCGCCTCGAAGCACTGCCGCCCGGCCGGGGCACCGGCGCGCAGCCAGCTGAAGACCGGTTCGTCGTCCTCGTACACGCCGAACTTACGGGACCCCGGGTCCGTGGGGTGGTCGCCATGCCCCCAGGGGTACTTGGTGGCGGCGTCCAGCGCGGCCCGGGTCAGGTTGAGGCCGACGCTGGAGACGCCGCCCGCGCCGTCGGTGGTGAACCGCTTGGGCTCGATCCGGGTGAGCAGCCGCAGCGACTGCGCGTTGCCCTCGAAGCCGCCGCACTCCTTGGCCACTTCGGCGAGCACCTGCTCCCCGTTGTGCCCGAACGGCGGATGGCCGAGGTCGTGGGCCAGGCACGCGGTCTCCACCAGATCGGCGTCACAGCCGAGCGCCGCCCCCAACTCCCGGCCCACCTGGGCGCATTCGAGGGAGTGCGTCAGCCGGGTGCGCGGACTGGTGTTGACCTCGGGCATGGCCGCACCCGGGTCGACCACCTGGGTCTTGCCCGCGAGCCGCCGCAGCGCGGCGGAGTGCAGCACCCGGGCGCGGTCCCGCTGGAAGGCGGTGCGGCCCGGCCGCTTGTCCGGCTCGGGCACCCAGCGCTCGGTGGCCGCTTCGTCGTACGGGGCGCCAGCGGCTGCTGTCAACGGGTGGTTCCAGTCCATACTGCGACGGTAGCCGCAGGCACCGACAGCCGCGCCCGCGCATCGCCCCCGTTGCCCCGGATCATGCCTCAGGCGGCCCGGCGGGGCTCGTCGGGCCCGGTTCCGCGCCGACCGGGCGGGGCTATCCGGGTCAGCTGCGCGCTGAGCTGCTGGGTCACCAAGGACATGAGCTGCGCCGTACTGTCGAACACACCGTCGAAATCGAAGTCGGGACCGGACTCGGGCTCGGGCGTCGCATCCGTCATGGATCAAGTCTTGCGGCGGCGAATTGCGCCCTCGTTGCGACGGCGTATCGTCCGGTTCACCGCTGGTCGGCGCCAGGGCGAAGCGCCGCTTGCCGGACGGGAGTTGGGAATTGCCGCTACGTTGGATATCCGGTCGTAGCGCAGGAGGTCGCGATGGGGCAACTGACCCGGATTCCGCTCGACGGGGGCGGCGTGATCGTGGTCGAGACCGACGAGGGGCCGGACGGCGGTGACGACGAGAACCGGCGGGCCCGGGTGAGCCGCGGCCAGGACGCCGCACGGCAGACCGCGGAGACCCTGCAGAGCACTCTGGCGCGCGTACAGCCCGCGCTGACCGCGGTGGTGGGCCAGGTACGGGCGCTGGCGCAGCCGCCGGACAAGGTGAGCGTGGAGTTCGGTATCAAGATCACCGCGGAGGCCGGGGCGGTGATCGCCCGTGCGGCGACCGAGGCCAACTTCACCGTCAAGGCGGAGTGGTCCCGCGAGCAGTCGCGGGAGTAGCGCGCTCTCGCCCCCTGCGCCTTCCGGGGCCCGGGCCACCAGCCGCCGCGTTCCTCCGGCGGCCGCCCGGTCCCGGTTCCTCACTCGTGCCCCCGGCCCCCGGATCCGCGACGGCTCTTCCAGTCACCGCCGGGGATGCGCACGCCGTTGGCGCGCAGGATTCGCGTGGTCGCGGTCGCGGCGAGGTACACCCAGGCCCGCCGGACACCCCCGGCCGCCGGCCGCACCTCGCGCACGACGCGCTCGTAGAGATTGCCGGGCGCGCCCGGGACGTACTCCTCAAGCCGGTCCAGATCGGCCAGCACCGCCTCGTACGCCTCGGGCCGTGGATCGATCAGTTCACCGTGGATCTCGCCGCCGCCCGGGTCGTCCACGGCGTACGGGTACCCGGGCCCCTGGTACAGCAGCGCACCGGCGAGCACGGCGGGCGTCTGGGCGGCGGTGCGGCCGCGCAGCAGGCGCGGATGGTTGGCCTCGCCGGGACGCAGCGTGCCGTACACGAAAACGGGCAGGCGGCCGACGACCATGATCCATCATCATGCCATCGCGGGAACCGGCCCGCCGGCGAACGCGTCGATGATCTGCGGTGGGCGAGACGACGGGGGATGACGGGGATCATGGGGATGCGGTCGCGGATCCGGCGGGGCATACGGGCGGTGCTGCCGAGGACGCGCAGGGGCCGGCGGCGCACCGTCCAACTGACCGCCGCCGCCTGTACGTTGGCGCTGCTGCCCGCCACCTGGATGTACGCGCAGGCCGCGCCCCGGGTGCGCGATGTCGCCGATGTCCCGGCGGCGCCCGTCGCCGTGGTCTTCGGCGCGGGTCTGGTGAACGGCACGCCGTCGCCGTACCTCGCCCACCGGCTGGCGGCCGCCGCGCAGCTGTACCGGGCCCACAAGGTCAACGCCCTGCTGGTCACCGGCGACAACGGCCGCGTCGACTACAACGAGCCCGGGGCGATGCGCACCTACCTGGTGCGGCACGGCGTCCCGTCCGACCGCGTGGTGCTCGACTACGCGGGCTTCGACACCTGGGACTCCTGCGCCCGCGCCAAGCGGATCTTCGGGGTCGACCGGGCCATCCTGATCAGCCAGGCCTTCCACATCCGCCGCGCGCTGGACCTGTGCCAGGCGGCGGGCATCTCCGCGTACGGCGTCGGGCTGGCCGAGACGCACGACGCCACCTGGTACTACGGCGGGGTACGGGAGGTGGCGGCGGCGTCGAAGGCGGCCTACAACGTGCTGCTGCACCCCGACCCGAGCCTGCTCGGCCCGAAGGACCACGGGGTCACGGAGGCGCTGCGCGCGGCGAATACGGGGGCGCGGCGGTAGCGACGCCCCCGGGACGACCCCGGGACGACCAGGGGAGACGCCCGCAGCCCGGCGGCGAAGACCTCAGCGCAGCAGGAAAAAGAGGAAGACGACCACCGCCAGGGTCACCGGAGCCCCGATGACGAGCATCGGGCCCACCCACGGCCGGTCCAGTGGATCCGGCGGTGGCGGCGCGTACGGCGCGATGGTGACCAGCGGCTCCTCGGGTTCCTCTGCCTCAGACGCCACCCGAGGATCCTACTTGTCCGACCGGCGGTGGCTCAGGACCGCCCACGGTCCTGCGCGCGGCGCCTGCGGACCAGGACGAGCAGACCGGCGATCACCAGCACCGCCACCACTGCGGCGATGACGTAGCTCGGTCCGTGGAAGTCGTCGGCGACCGTCTGCCAGTTGCGGCCCACCGCGTAGCCGACGATGCCGAGCGCCGCGGTCCAGGGGATGCAGCCCGCGACGGTGTAGAGGCCGAAGCGGCCCGCCGGCATGTTCGCGAAGCCCGCGGGCAGCGAGATGAAGGTGCGGATGACCGGCAGCATCCTGCCGAAGAAGACGGCCGCGGAGCCGTACCCTTCGAACCAGCGCGTGGCCCGGTCGATGTCCTCGTCCTTCAGCCACAGGTAGCGGCCCCAGCGGTGCAGCGCCGCGTGCCCGCCGTACCGGCCGACCGCCCAGGCGAGGTAGCTGCCGACGACGTTGCCCACCACACCGGCGGCGATCACGCCGACCAGGTTGGGATGGCTGCCCGGAACCGCACCGGCGGCCAGCGCGCCGCCCATCAGCATGATCAGCTCGGACGGGATCGGGACGCAGGCCGACTCGGCGACCATGAGGACGAAGACCGCGAGGTAGCCGAAGGTCGCGATGAAGTTCTGCACGGCCGCCACCCTAGCCGATGCGTCTACAGATACGTAGACGCTGGATGGGGACAAAACGCGAACACGGTAGCCGATTACATTGCAGGAATTACGCGCCCCGATGGCGCATGGAATTGATCCAGGCGAGTGAACGATAGGAACTTCCCCTTGCGCCGGGAGTTGTGCAGTCTGCTCCGGTAGTGGGGCGCTCCAGGATCGGAAGGAAAACTCGCGTGATCAAGAAGATTCTCGCTACAGCTGCGGTGGTCACTTCCATCGTCGGCGTCTCGGCCGCCCCGGCCATGGCGATCGGCAACGACCACGGCGGCAACGCCGCCAACGGCAATGGCTCGGAGCAGAGGTACGGGAACACCACCACCGGCGGCTACATGAGCCCCCAGATCGGTCTGATCCAGGGTTCGCTCAACAAGCCGTGCATCGCTGTTCCGATCAAGGACGTCCAGGTCCAGGCCGCCGCGGCGATCGGGCTGCAGAACATCCTGTCGCAGAACGGCGAACAGACGTGCGCCGAGAACTCGAGCTTCGAGCAGGGCGACGCCCCGCTGTCGCACATCCTGGACAACATCCCGATTCTGTCCGGGAACGGCGCGGCCAACCACTGACCGCCATCCCGAGAAACCGCCCAGCCGTCGGCCTTCCGCCGACGGCTGGGGGCTCCCGCTTCCGAACACGCGACAACCACGAAATCGCCCATTGAGCGGATTAGCCACAGCCTCCACGGACCCGGATCCATGCCTGCGGCGACCGCGGGGCCGACACCTGCCGGGCGTTCACGGCAAGCTGCTTGTCCAGCCAGGGTATTACTTCCGGATACTCGGCACGCCAGGTATCGAAATGGCGGCCACCCTCGTCGCGGATCAATGCGTCAATCCTGGTCGGCACCTTGGCCTTTGGCGCGAACTCCATGGTGAGGCGAAAGTTCCCCTCCCCCTTCTTGCTGCCGGCGAGCGACAGCGAGGGGGGACGCGAACACATCAGCCCATTCCATTGCGACAATTTCACACGCTGGCGGCGCGTGGAATTGATCCAGGCGAGTGAACGATAGGAACTTCCCCTTGCGGTGGGAGTTGTGCAGTCTGCTCCGGTAGTGGGGCGCTCCAGGATCGGAAGGAAAACTCGCGTGATCAAGAAGATTCTCGCTACAGCTGCGGTGGTCACTTCCATCGTCGGCGTCTCGGCCGGGCCCGCGATGGCCATCGGCGACGACCACGGCGGCAACGCCGCCAACGGCAACGGGTCGGAGCAGCGGTACGGGAACACCACCACCGGCGGCTACATGAGCCCCCAGATCGGTCTGGTCCAGGGCACGCTCAACAAGCCGTGCGTCGCTGTTCCGATCAAGGACGTCCAGGTCGTCGCCGGCTTGGCGCTCGGGGTGCAGGACCTCCTGGCGCAGAACGGCGAACAGACGTGCGCCGAGAACTCGAGCTTCGAGCAGGGCGACGCCCCGCTGTCGCACATCCTGGACAACATCCCGGTTCTGTCCGGGAACGGCGTGGGCAACCACTGACCGCCATCCCGAGGAGCCCCCAGCCGCCGGTCTTCCACCGGCGACTGGGGGCTTCTGTTTCCCAGGACTCGATGACCACGCGATTACCCAATAAGCGAATGAGCCGCGACGCCGTCCACGGACCGGGGACTAGGGACTAGGGCTGGGGACTAGGGCTGGGGTGACTGCGGGGCCGGTGCCTGCTGGGAATTCGCCGAGAGCCGCTTGTCCAGCCAGAGAATTACCTCCGGGTACTCGGCGCTCCAGGTCTTGAAGTTGTGGCCGCCCTCGTCGCGGATCAGCGTGTCGATCCTGGTGGGCGCCTTGGCGCTGGAGACGAACCGCATGGTGGGGCCGTAGTTGTCCTCGCCCTTCTTGCTGCTGGTCAGCAGGAGCGAGACCGGCGGCGCGGGCATGTGCTCCATCCGCCAGATCAGGTCGTTCTCCTTCTTCACCTGGGCGCTGCCCGCGTAGAGGTCGCCGGTGTCCCGGTCCTGACGGGCGAAGTAGTCGCCGGACAGGCTCGCTCCCGCGCCGTAGCGGGTGGGGTTGGTGATGGGGAACTTCAACGCGCAGTAGCCGCCGGTGGAGTCACCGACGGCGCCCCAGGAGCCGGGGGTGTCGGCGGAACGGTACTGGCTGGCGATGGCCGACGGCAGGTCCTGGTTGAAGAAGGTCAGCGCCTGCGGACCGCCGGGCACATCGGTGCAGTTGGTGTCCCGGCCGGGCACGATGGCCGGACGCACCATCACATAGATGGTCGGCTTGATCTTCTTGGCCACGATGTCGTCGGAGACGGTCCGCGGGATCTTCAGACCGGTGATCAGGTTCTTCGCCACGCCCGGGTAGCCGGTGAGGGCGACGACGACCGGGAACTTGTCCTTCTCGTGGCCCTTCTGGAAGTACTGCGGCGGCAGGTAGACGAAGCCGTCGGTGGTCAGTCCGGAGGACGGGCCGCGGAAGGTGACCTCCTCGACCTCGCCTGCCTTGGTCTTGCCGCCCTTGAGCCCCGCGTCGGTCTTGCCCTTGACGGTGAGGGTGACCGGACGACCGTCGTTGGTGTGGCCCGCGTCCATGATCTGCTGGCCGTCGGGGTTGCCGAGCAGGTCGTTCCACGAGGAGTAGAAGCCGAAGTTGTTGTTGGCCGCGACCAGGACCACGCACAGGATGGCACCCTGCGTCGCCGCGATCAGCCCGAGGCGGCCGAGCCACGGCACCGGGCCCTTCCTCGCGGCGCGCGGCCACAGCCATAGCGCCACGGCGACCACCGCTACCGCGATGATCACCAGCACTATGAAGAACACATTGGACGTGAGTCCCACGGTCGTCGCTCTCTCTTCAGGCTTCAGGCAGTCCTTCTCAAGAGAGGAGACGGAAATCCGTTCGGATTGGTTTACTCAGCTTTGCAGCCAGCCTTCCCCACCTTTACGGCCCGTCCCGCCCATGGCCCATAGATCTCCCCACTTCAGACATATCCGACATCATCTGGAGTCTTCCCGATCATCTGGGGCCCGGCACCCCGGGGTTGTGCCCGAACGGGCCGAACGAGCGCATCTGCGGGCCGTCGGAGTCGGGGTCCACCTGATCACATGTCAGCGGCCGGGGATGGGCTCGATGGGACAGCCTCGGTTGAGAGGTGACCGTGCAGCCGATCGCACTGCCGCTGGGGGATCCGGGCACAGGGCAGGGCCTGCGGCAGCTGACCGAGCTGGGGCTCGCCCTGATGCCGGCCGCACCGATCGGCCTGGAGCGCGCGATCCGGCAGAAGAGCGCCGGGTCGCGGACCCATACGCCGGCCGGGGTGGGCAGCGCGCTGTTCATGGATGTCTCCCAGCACGGCCTCAACGGTGCCCTCGGCTTTGACCACGTCTCCTTCGCCCCCTCCCGGGTGGCCGCGCAGATCATCTCCGGCATCGACTTCATCGGCGGCACCATCTGGCCTCGGAGTTGGCGGAGCTGCCGGGCGTCGTCAGCATCTGGTCGCCAGCGGCCGCCGCCACGGACCGGCCGCGGTCAGCCCTCTTCCGCCGCCTTCCTGCGGGCCCGCAGCGCCCGTACCCGGCCGCGGCTCGCGCAGGCGGGCGCGGGGCACCAGCGGCGCCGCCCACCGGGGTTGGCGAACACCGCACGGCAGTCGTGCTCACCGCACAGCGCGAGCGTGCCGCGCTCCGGTCCGGTGAGGTGGTCCACCGCCTGCCGGGCGATCCGGGCCAGCGCCGCCCCGGCGTCCGGCGGCGGTTCACGCGAGAGCCGCTCGGCGGCCCGCAGTCGCACCGGATCGGGCCGCCCGGCGAGGAACTCCTCCAGCCGCGCCGCCACCTCCGCCGGCGGCCGGTCGCCCGTCACGGTCGCCATGGCGAGCGCCCGCAGCGCCTCCCGCAGCCGCCGCGCCGCCGCCACGTCCCGCGCGGTCGGCGGCGTCACGGGCGCCAGCTCGCACCGTTCCAACCACTCCCGCAGCCGTTCCGCGGTGGCGATCCGCTCCACCGATCGGTCACTGAACGTCCGCCCGCTGGTGGCCAGCAGGTTGAGCCAGGTAGCGCCGCAGTCGAGCCGGAAGGCGAGCGATCCCTCATCGTCCACCGAAAAATCGTAACGCCTGAGCCGTTACCCCTTGATAGCGTGTAACGGTCTGAGCGTTACGCCGCCCGGGGGTGTCCCGGCCATTCGCCATTCGATCGGAGCGCCCGATGGAGCAGACCACCCAGGCAGCCGCCGTCCGTACCGTGCTCGGCGACATCCCCGCCGCCGAGCTGGGCGTCTGCGACGCCCATGACCATCTGTTCTTCCGCAGTCCGCTGCTGCCCGGTCAGGAGCTGACCGACCCGCTGGCGGCGACCCGGGAGTTGCGGGCCTTCCGCGAGCTGGGCGGGCGGGCGGTCGTGCAGTGGTCGCCGTTCGGCACCGGCCGCCGCACCGACGCGCTCCCCCGGGTCTCCCGCGACGCCGGCGTACATGTCATCGCGGCGACCGGTCTGCACCAGGCCGCCCACTGCACGCCCGGCGTACTGGACCGCGTCATGGACCGACTGGCCGAGCTCTTCGTCGCCGAACTGACCGAGGGGGTACGCCAGGACGAGGACCCGGACGGCCCCGCCGAGCCGGTCAGGGCAGGACTGATCAAGGTGGCGGGCGCCTTCCACGGCCTCGACACGCACGCCCGGCGGGTGATGGCGGCGGCGGCCGAGGCGCACCACGCGACCGGCGCGCCGATCGCCGTGCACCACGAACTCGGCACCGCGCCGCTGGACGTACTCGGCCTGCTCTGCGGCGAGTTGGAGGTGCCCGCGGCCAAGGTGGTCCTCGGCCATCTGAACCGCTCGCCCGATCTGCGCGTCCATCGAGAGGCGGCGCGATCCGGCGCCTTCCTCGCCTTTGACGGGCCGTCGCGGGCCAACCACGCGACGGACTGGCGGCTGTTCGACGCGCTGGTGGCGCTGGCCGAGGCAGGCCACACGGACCAGGTGCTGATCGGCGGCGACACCACGACCGCCGCGGCGCGGGCCGCCACCGGGGGCGGTCCCGGCATCCCGTTCCTGCTGCGCGTGCTCCGGCCGCGCATCGCCCGTGAGTTGGGCGAGCAGAGCGCTGACGCGTTCTTCGTCGCCAACCCGGCCCGGGCCTTCGCGACGCACTGGCACTGAGCCATTTCACGCATTCGCAATGCACGTTACACGCACCCGGACGATACTTCTTGACCATGTCGGAGCCGCAGCACAGCACGCTTCCCATGCTCTCCCGGCGCCGTCTGCTCGGTCTGAGCGGCGGCCTCGCACTCACCGGCGCGCTCGCCGCCGCCTGCGGGTCGAACACCGGCCGCGGCGGCGGGAGTTCCGGTGGTGGCGGACCGGCGCTGTCGCAGTGGTACCACCAGTACGGCGAGGCGGGCACCGAACAGGCGGTGCAGCGGTACGCGGCCGCGTACCGGCAGGCCAGGGTCACGGTGCAGTGGCGGCCCGGCGACTACGACCAGCAGACCGCCGCCGCCCTGCTCACCGACGCCGGACCTGATGTCTTCGAGGTCAACGGGCCTTCCATCGACCAGATCCAGGGCGGTCAGGTCGCCGATCTCACCGAGCAGATCAAGAACGCCCGCGCCGACTTCAATCCCGCGGTCCTGGCCCCGAAGACGTACCAGGGCAGGGTCTACGGCATTCCGCAGGTCATCGACATGCAGTTGCTCTACTACCGCAGGAGCCTGCTGGACAGGGCGGGGGTGCGACCGCCGCAGACGCTCGACGAGTTGGTCGACGCGGCACGCAGACTGACCACCAAGGACACCAAGGGCCTCTTCCTCGGCAACGACGGCGGCGCCGGTGTGCTCGGCCAGGGCGGCCTTCCGCTGTTCGCGGCCGGGCTGCAACTCGTCACCGACGACGGAAGGACCGGCTTCGACGACCCGGCCGCCGCCCAGACCCTGGGCAAGCTGCACACCCTGTACGCCAGCGGGTCACTGCTGCTCGGCGCGCCCGCGGACTGGTCCGATCCCTCGGCGTTCACCCAGGGTCTGACCGCGATGCAGTGGTCCGGCCTGTGGGCGCTGCCGCAGATCAGCAAGGCGCTCGGCGACGACTTCGGCGTGCTGCCGTTCCCCAGGGACGGTTCGGCGGGGCGCCCTGCCGTACCGGTGGGCGCTTACGCCTCGTCGGTCAGCGCCCGCGGCAAGCACATCGACGCGGCCAAGGCGTACGCGAAGTGGCTGTGGGTGGACCGCACCGAATACCAGGGGGACTTCGCGCTCTCCTACGGATTCCACATCCCGGCCCGGATCTCGCTGGCGAAGAAGGCGGCGAAGCTGCGCTCCGGCCCGGCGGCCGACGCGGTGCGCTTCAGCACCGACCACGGGCACGCCCTTCCGCTGCTGTGGACGCCCAAGTCGCAGGTGGCGCTGGAGGACGCGGTCAGCCGGATCATCAAGGACGGCGCAGACCCGGCGGCGCAGGTCAAAGCGGCGGTGGCGACGGCGAACGCCGAACTCCAGCGCGTCCGCCGGAAGACGGGCTGAACCGGTGCTGTCCCGGCTGCTCGGACCGCAGCGGCGGTATCTGTGGTTCTGGGTGTTCACCGGCCCCTTTGTCATCGGGCTGGCGGTGTTCGCGTACATCCCGCTGCTGTGGAGCATCGGGCTCAGCTTCTTCGACGCCCACAACACGGTGACGCCCACGCACTTCGTCGGCTTCGCCAACTACGGCTCAATGCTGTCCGATACGGCCTTCACCTCCAGCCTGGCCACCTTCGCGGTCTTCTCGCTGTTCATCGTCCCCGCGACCTACGCGCTCTCGCTCGCCCTGGCGCTGATGGTCAACCGGCTGCGGTTCGCCCGCGCCTTCTTCCGCTCGGTGTTCTTCCTGCCCACCGCCTGCTCCTATGTCGTCGCCTCGATGATCTGGAAGCTGTCGGTCTTCAACGGGGTGCGGTTCGGGCTGGCGAACACCGTGCTGGGCTGGTTCGGCGCGGATCCGGCCGCCTGGCTGTCGACCACGCGTCCGCCCTGGTACTGGGTGGTGATCGTGACCGTACGGCTGTGGCTTCAGGCCGGTTTCTACCTGGTGCTGTTCCTGGCCGGGCTGCAGCGCATTCCGGGCACCCTGTACGAGGCGGCGGCGGTGGACGGCGCCCGGCCCGGCTGGCAGGTCTTCCGGCACATCACCTTCCCTCAGCTGCGGGCCACTTCGGTGGCGGTGCTGCTGTTGCTGGTGATCAACGCGTTCCAGGCGTTCGACGAGTTCTACAACCTGCTGTCCACCGCGCGCGGCTACCCGCCGTACGCCCGGCCGCCGCTGGTCTACCTGTACTACGTGGCCCTGGGGCAGGGGCAGGACCTCGGTCTTGGCAGCGCGGGCGCGGTGATCCTCGCCCTGATCATCGCCGTGGTCACGGTGGTGCAGGCCCGCTGGTTCGGTCTCGGCCGCAAGGAGGCGTGATGGACACCGGGTTGCGCGGGCTCGCGCGGGCCCTGCGGCTGGTCATCCTGGTCGCGCTCGCGGTGCTGTTCCTGGTCCCCTTCTACCTTCTGGTACGCAACGGCCTGGCCACCGAGTCCGACATCACCGCCCCCAACTGGACCTTCTTCCCACGGCACCTGCAGTGGGGCAACCTCCGCGAGCTGTTCGACGACCCGTCGGTGCCGATGCTGCACGCGCTGTGGAACTCCGCACAGATCGCGGTGGCGACCACGGCCGGAACACTGCTGCTGGCATCGCTGGCCGGATACGGTCTGGCCCGTATCCCCTACCCATGGGCGGACCAGGTCTTCTACGGGATCCTCGGCACCCTCATGATCCCGTCGGCGGTCACCTTCGTGCCGAGCTTCGTGCTGGTCTCGTCGCTCGGCTGGGTCTCGACGCTGCGCGGGCTGATCGTCCCCACGCTGTTCAGCGCGTTCGCCGCGTTCCTGTTCCGGCAGTACTTCCTGGGGTTTCCGCAGGAGTTGGAGGACGCCGCGCGGGTGGACGGGCTCGGCTACTGGCGTACCTACTGGCGAATCGTGGTGCCGAACTCCGCCCCGGTCTTCGCCGCCGTGGGCACGATCGTCTTCATCGGCTCCTGGAACTCGTTCCTGTGGCCGCTGGTCATCGGCCAGGACCAGCAGTCCTGGACGGTGCAGGTGGCGCTGTCCACGTTCACCACAGGGCAGACCGTCAACCTGCATGAACTGTTCGTCGCTGCGGCCGTGTCGATCCTGCCGCTGCTGGTGGTGTTCGTCGTGCTGCAGCGCTTCATCGTCGCAGGTGTGGAGCGTAGCGGGATCGACGACTGACCGAGCCGGACTTAGGCTGATCATGTCAAAACAGGGTAGGCGCCCGCTAAACCGAGCGAGGAATGGGCTGGTGTCATGGGCTGGACCGCGAACGACATACCCGACCAGACCGGCCGTACCGCAGTGGTCACCGGCGCCAACAGCGGGATCGGCTACTGCGCCGCCCGTGAGCTGGCCCGGCACGGCGCACACGTCCTGCTCGCCTGCCGCAGTGAGCAGCGCGGCAAGGACGCCGTCGACCGGTTGACGTGCGAGGTGCCGTCCGCCCGGGTCACCCACCGCCGTCTGGACCTCGCGGATCTGGCGTCGGTACGCGCGTTCGCCAAGGACTACTCCGAGGACCGGCTCGACCTGCTGGTCAACAACGCGGGCGTGATGGCACTGCCGTATGCCAGGACGATGGACGGCTTCGAGACCCAGTTCGGCGTCAACCACCTCGGCCACTTCGCGCTGACCGGGTTGCTGCTGCCGAAGCTGCTGGCCACCCCGGGCGCCCGCGTGGTGAGCGTCTCCAGCGGTTTGCACGTGATCGGCAACATCGACCCGGGCGACCTCAACAGCGAGCGCAGGTACCGGCGTTGGACCGCCTACGGGCGCTCGAAGAGCGCGAACCTGCTGTTCATCCACGAGTTGGCCCGCCGGTTGCGGGCGGCCGGATCCGATGTGATCGCCGCCGCGGCGCACCCCGGTTACGCGGACACGAATCTGCAGACGGCCGGGCCCAAGTTGGACGACCGCAGGTTCGCGGAGCGGATCGCCCAGCTCGGCAACCAGCTTCTCGCCCAGTCCCCCGTCACGGGCGCGCTGCCGACGCTCTACGCGGCGACCGCCGCGGACGTACGGCCGGATGCGTTCTTCGGTCCCCGGATGCTGTCGGTGTGGGGCGGTCCCGCCAGCTCGTGGCGGGCCCCCTGGACGCTCAACGACGTCGCCGCCGAGCGCCTGTGGACCGCGTCGGAGCAGTTGACCGATGTGCGGTACGCGGGGTTGGCGGCCGTGACCCAGTAGTGGCATCACGTGGTGCCACTAGATGCGCCAGAGAGGCGGAGACTCTACGTGGCACCGCATTGACGCAACTCGACGTCGACACGTTTCCACAGGTCAGAGCCGTCACATTAGCCCTGACCCACAACCGCTCCCGCTACGGGCTTGCATGTGGCGCCACAGTGGTGCCACCATGACGTCATGGACCTCACGCCGTATGTCGACAACCTCCGCCGCGAACTCGCGGTGGCCGCCGAAGCAGGCGGCGAAGAAGCCCGCGAGCTGGCCGAGCGGCTCACCGCTCCCCTGGAGTCGGCGACCCGCCTGACGATGCTCAATGTGCTCTCCGCCGCGATGGACGAGATCACCCGCGAACTCGCCCCGGGCTCGGTCGACGTACGGCTGCGCGGGCTCGACCCCGACTTCGTGGTGACGCGGCCGGCGGGCGACGAGGCGTACGAGGACAGGAGCGGGCCCCCCGAGCCGCTCAAGGCACCGGCCCCGGCCGACGGTGACGACGGCGGCACCGCCCGCGTCAACCTGCGCCTGCCCGCCCACCTCAAGGCGCGCGCCGAGGAGGCCGCGAGCCGCGAGGGCCTGTCGGTCAACGCGTGGCTGGTACGAGCCGTGTCGGCCGCGGTCGACGGCGGCACCCGGTCACGTACGGCGGAGACCCGCACCACCCGCACCGTCGGACAGAGCTTCACGGGCTGGGTGCGCTAGCCGCGCCCCGGCCACCCCACTTCACCCACACCACGTCCCACCAGCAGGGACGCCACGAAGACCCAGGAGGACGGGACAGCTATGCCTTCTTTCGACGCTCCTTTCGACACTCCCGAACCGATCTCGGCCACCGCCCACGTGGAAGCCGGATCCATCCGGTTCATCGCGGCTGACCGTCTCGACACCGTCGTCGAGGTGCAGCCCCGCGACCCGAAGAAGGAACTGGACGTACGGGCAGCCGAGCAGACCGAAGTGCGGTACGCGAGCGGCCTGTTGACCATCAGGACGCCGAAGCAGCGCTACCTCATCGGGCGCACCGGCACCGTCGACGTGACGGTCGAACTGCCCACGGGCTCGCAGGCGGAGATCACCGGCGCCTGGGCCCAGGTGCACGGCGAGGGCCGGCTCGGCGAGGTCCGGGTGAAGATCTCGTCGGGCGACGTCCGCCTCGACACCACCGGGCCGCTGCACCTGACCGCGTCCCACGGCAGCATCACCGTGGACCGCGTCGAGGGGCCCGCCGAGATCACCTCCAGCTCCGGCAGTCTGCGCGTCGGCACCGTCGAGGGCCCGGCCGTCCTGAAGAACTCGCACGGCACCACGTCCGTCGGCGACGCCCTGGGCGATCTGCGGGTGAGCGGCGCCAACGGCGACATCATCATCGAGCACGCCGAGGGCTCGGTCACCGCCACCACCGCACACGGCACCCTGCGCCTCGACGAAGTAGTCCGCGGCACCGCCCAGTTGGAGACCTCCTACGGCGCCATCGAGGTCGGCATCCGCGAGGGCACGGCCGCCTGGCTCGACGTCAGCTCAAGCTCCGGCCAGGTGCACAACTCGCTCACCGCGTCCGAGAGCCCGGAGAAGACCGAGGACACGGTCGAGGTCAGGGCCCGTACTCGCTACGGCAACATCGACATCCGCCGCGCCCGGGCCTGACCCGCCCAATCTCCTTACAACCAAGGCCACTTCACCGCTCACCACGCCTTCGAATGGGAGGACCCCATGCCTTCTTCTGTCATGCCCACACCAAGGCAGCGCAACGGCCGGCAGCGGCCCGTCGCCGTCTCCACCGCCGACCTGCGCAAGTCGTACGGCGACAAGACCGTTCTCGACGGCATCGATCTGCGGATCCCGGCCGGAACCGTGTTCGCGCTGCTCGGGCCGAACGGCGCCGGCAAGACCACCACCGTGCAGATCCTGTCCACGCTCATCTCCGCCGACGGCGGGCAGGCCCAGGTCGCGGGCCACGACGTCGCCACGTCGCCGGACGGGGTGCGCGCCGCGATCGGCGTCACCGGGCAGTTCGCCGCGCTCGACGACCTGCTCACCGCCGAGGAGAACCTGCTCCTCATGGCCGACCTGCTGCGCCTCGGCAAGCGCGAAGGACGCAAGCGGGCCAAGGAGTTGCTGGAGCGGTTCGACATCGCGGACGTCGCGCACAAGCGCGCCGCGTTCTTCTCCGGCGGTATGCGGCGTCGGCTCGACATCGCCATGACGCTGGTCGGCGACCCGAAGGTGATCTTCCTCGACGAGCCGACGACCGGCCTCGACCCGCGCAGCCGCCGCACCATGTGGGAGACCGTGCGCTCACTGGTCGCCGGCGGCGTCACCGTCTTCCTCACCACGCAATACCTGGAGGAGGCCGACCAGTTGGCGGACCGGATCGCGGTGCTCGACGGCGGCCGGATCGTCGCCGAAGGAACCGCCGACGAGCTCAAGGCGCAGATCCCCGGCAGCCATGTACGCCTGCGCTTCACCGACCCCGACGAGTACGAGCGCGCGGCCGCCGTCTTCCCCGGCGCGGTCCGGGGCGACGAGGAGCTCGCTCTGCGCGTCGCGGGCGACGGCGGCCTCGACGCGCTGCGCGCCCTGCTCGACCGGCTCGACGCCGCCGGTATCCGCGCCGCCGACTTCTCCGTGCACACCCCCGACCTCGACGACGTGTTCCTCGCCCTGACCGGCGACGGCAGCACCAACACCGCGCTCCACGTGAAGGAGACCCTGCGATGAGCACCCTCACCTACGCCGTGCACGACTCGATGACGATGCTGCGGCGGAATCTCAAGCACGCGATCCGCTATCCGTCCGTGGGGCTCGGCAGCGCCATGATGCCGATCCTGATGCTGCTGCTGTTCGTGTACGCCTTCGGCGACTCGATCGGCGCCGGCATGGGCGGCGGCCGGGACGCGTATCCGAACTATCTGACGCCCGGCATCCTCATCATGGGGGTGGCCGCCGGCTCGATGTCGACCTCGATCGCGGTCTGCACCGACATGACCGAGGGCATCATCAACCGCTTCCGCACCATGAACATCACGCGCTCGTCGTTCATGACGGGGCATGTCATCGGCAGCGTCATCCAGACGATGGTGAGCGCCGTGCTGGTCGTCGGCGTCGCGCTCGCCGTCGGCTTCCGGTCCGGGGCGACCCCGCTGGAGTGGCTGGCCGCGGCCGGCCTCCTCGCGGCCATCGCCTTCGCGGTGACCTGGCTGTCCGCGGCGCTCGGCCTGATCTCCAAGACCGTCGAGTCGGCGAGCAACAAGCCGTTGCTCGTCCAGTTCCTGCCGTTCCTCGGCTCGGCGTTCGTGCCCGCCCAGTCGATGTCGCCGGGCCTGCGCTGGTTCGCCGAGTACCAGCCGTTCACGCCGATGACCGAGACACTACGCGGCCTGCTGACCGGCACGGCGATCGGCAACGACGGCTGGATCTCGCTCGCCTGGTGCGCCGGTATCGCCCTGGTCGGCTACGTCTGGTCGCGGTCGCTCTTCAACAGCGGCACCACACGCTGAACACCGGAACACACAAGGGCGGGGTGCTCACTCCCTGCCGGTGAGTGAGCACCCCGCCCTTGTGTGTCCGCACTCAGACGTCCCGCACCTTGGTGGGAAGCCGGCGCCAGACGGAATGTCTTGACGGAACTCTGACGAGGCGCGCCCAAAGCGCGGCTCAGGCGTCAAGATCGCGCCAAGACGGCGGCACTGGGTGACAAGAGCGCGCTAGGACCTGCCGTGCGCCCCGGCGCGCACCCGCACGCTGGGATCTCCCGCACGGAGGTACCACAGGATGTCCGCAGTGTCGCAGCCCACAGCGCCAGAATCGCCCGCCGCGACCCGGGAGCAGCCGCCCGATACCGGCGACCGCCACAAGCTCACCGCCCTCGGCGGACTGGCCGCGCTCTCGCTGGACGCGATGGCGTCCGTGGCGTACGGACCCGAGTCGATCGTGCTGGTGCTGGCCGCGGCCGGGGCACACGGTCTGGGGTTCACCCTCCCGGTGACGCTGGCGATCGCGGCGCTGCTCGCGGTGCTGGTCGCCTCGTACCGGCAGGTCATCGCGGCGTTCCCGAACGGTGGCGGGTCCTACGCGGTCGCCAAGACTCATCTGGGGCGCCGTACCAGTCTGGTGGCGGCCGCCTCGCTGATCCTGGACTACGTCCTCAACGTGGCCGTTTCGGTGACCGCCGGTGTGGCGGCGCTCACCTCCGCCTTCCCGTCCCTCTACGGCGACCGGGTGTGGCTGTGCCTCGCGGTGCTCGTCGCGGTCACCGGGGTCAACCTGCGCGGCATCGCCGAGTCCGCGCGGGTGTTCATGATCCCGACCTTGGTCTTCGTCGGGTCGATCCTGGCCCTGATAGTGGCGGGCCTCTTCCGCGACCACCCGGTGAGCACGGCGACGGCCGCCGGGCACAGCTCGGTACTGGCCGGCAACGCCACGACGGTGGGCGCGCTACTGCTGCTGAAGGCGTTCTCCGCCGGGTGCTCCGCACTGACCGGTGTCGAGGCGATCGCCAACGCCGTACCGTCCTTCCGCACACCGAAGGTGAAGCGGGCGCAGCGCACCGAGGTCGCGCTGGGCGCGCTGCTCGGCGTCATGCTGATCGGTCTGTCGGTGCTGATCGGCCGGTTCCATCTGCAGCCGGTGGAGGGGGTCACCGTCCTCGCCCAGCTCGCGGACGCCTCGCTCGGCCACAACTGGGCCTTCTACGTGGTGCAGTTCGCCACGATGATCCTGCTGGCGCTGGCCGCCAACACCTCCTTCGGCGGGCTGCCGGTGCTGATGGCGCTGCTGGCCCGCGACAACCACCTGCCGCATGTCTTCGCGCTGAAGGCCGACCGCCAGGTGCACCGGCACGGCGTGCTGGCGCTGGCGGCCGTCTCGGCGGCACTGCTGGTGTTCTCCGGCGGCGACACCAACACGATCGTGCCGCTGTTCGCCATCGGCGTCTTCGTCGGCTTCACCATCTGCCAGGTGGGCATGGTCATCCACTGGCGCGCGGAGCAGTCCCCCGGCTGGGCCGCCAAGGCCGCGCTCAACGCCTTCGGCGCCGTGCTGACCGGGATCGCCGCGGTCATCGTGACGGCGACCAAGTTCACCGAGGGCGCCTGGATCATCGTGGTCGCGCTGCCGCTGCTGGTGGTGCTCTTCGAACGGATCCACCGGGCGTACGGCCGGATCGGTGAGTCCCTGGGCCTCGGCCGGGTGCCGGAACCGCCGCGCCGCGACCGCTCGTTGGTCATCGTGCCGGTCTCCACACTGTCCCGGCTGACCAGCGAGGCGCTGACGGCGGCCACCTCACTCGGCGACGAGGTGATGGCGGTGACGGTCGCCGCGTCCGACCCGGAGGACCGGGCGCACACCGAGTCGCTCCGACGGGACTGGGACCTGTGGAACCCGGGCGTACCGCTGATCGAACTCCCCTGCCCCCGTCGTGCGTTGGGCCGCCCGGTGACCCAGCTGATCCGCGAGCTGACGGCCGAGCGCCCCGGCACCCGGATCACCGTGATGATCCCGGAGGTCGAGCCCGCCCATGTGTGGCAGCGCCTGCTGCAGAACCAACGCGGCGCGGTCCTGGCCCACGCGGTCCGCAGAGACACCGACGCGGTGATCTGCCGCCTCCGCTTCCGCCTCAACACGTAACGGCACCCACACCCGTGATGGCACGCACCGGGCACCCCCGTTTCCGGCAAGGTGAGCGAGCCGCAGTGACATCAGCGGCCTCCGGCCGCGGAGCGCGCCGCTGCCGAAAGAGACGAAGACACGGGAGCGCGGCGACCGCCCGGCGAGGAGTGTCGGCACAGGGTAAAGCGCCCGGCGGCGAACGAACACAAAAAGGGGGGCGGGGCGGCGCCTTCCGCACAAGGCGCCGCCCCATGTGAGGGTTTCCGGTAGTGGCTTAGGGAGTCGGGCGAATCTCACGGTCGCTGCGGAAGCCTTCTTCCGCAGCGACGGCGCGGACCGGCGGTGTCGAACCGGCCGCAACCAGTCGTCGGAACGCCGCTGAGGCCAAGCCTCAGCGGTGGTCGCTGCCCTCGCTCTGCGACGCGGCGCGGCCCGCCTCCAGACGGGCGACCGGGATGCGGAACGGCGAGCAGGAAACGTAGTCCAGTCCCACCTCGTGGAAGAAGTGGACGGACTCCGGGTCACCGCCGTGCTCACCGCACACCCCGAGCTTGAGGTCGGGACGCGTGGCCCGGCCCGCCTCGACCGCCGACTTCACCAGCGAGCCCACACCATCGCGGTCGATGGTCTCGAACGGGCTGACGCCGAAGATGCCCTTCTCCAGGTACGCGGTGAAGAAGCTGGCCTCGACGTCATCGCGGGAGAAGCCCCACACCGTCTGGGTCAGGTCGTTGGTGCCGAAGGAGAAGAACTCCGCGGCCTCCGCGATCTGCCCGGCGGTGAGCGCGGCGCGCGGCAGCTCGATCATCGTGCCGAGCTTCAGCCCCAGTTCGACGCCGTGCTCGGCCTCCACCTCCGCGATGACCTTCTCCGCGTCCTCGCGAACCAGCTCCAGCTCCTGCACCGTGCCCACCAGCGGGATCATGATCTCCGCGCGCGGGTCGCCGTTCGCCTTGCGGCGCTGGGCCGCGGCCTCCGCGATGGCCCGTACCTGCATGGTGAACAGGCCGGGGATGACCAGGCCGAGCCGCACACCGCGCAGGCCGAGCATCGGGTTCTGCTCATGCAGCCGGTGGACCGCCTGCAGCAGCCGCAGGTCGTTCTCGTGGGACTCCTTGCGCGACTCGGCGAGCGCCACCCGTACCGACAGGTCGGTGATGTCGGGCAGGAACTCGTGCAGCGGCGGGTCCAACAGCCGTACGGTGACCGGCAGTCCGTCCATCGCCTCGAACAGGTCGATGAAGTCCTGGCGCTGGAGCGGCAGTAGGGCTTCGAGTGCGCTGGCGCGCTCGTCGTCGTGGTCGGCGAGGATCAGCCGTTCGACCAGCTCCCGGCGGTCGCCGAGGAACATGTGCTCGGTGCGGCACAGTCCGATGCCCTGCGCGCCGAACCGCCGTGCGCGGGCCGCGTCCTCGGCGTTGTCGGCGTTGGCGCGTACTCGAAGGCGGCGTACCCGGTCCGCGTAGGCCATGATGCGGTGCACGGCCTGGACGAGTTCGTCGGCGTCGTCGGCGCCCGCGTGCATCCGGCCCTCGAAGTACTCCACGACAGGGGACGGCACGACCGGCACCTCGCCGAGGTAGACCTTGCCGGTGGAGCCGTCGATGGAGACCAGGTCGCCCTCCTCGACCACGACGCCGCCGGGAGCGGTCAACCGCCGCCGTTTGGTGTCGACTTCGAGCTCCTCGGCGCCGCACACACAGGTCTTGCCCATGCCGCGGGCGACCACGGCCGCGTGCGAGGTCTTGCCGCCGCGCGAGGTCAGGATGCCCTCGGCGGCGATCATGCCGTTGAGGTCATCGGGGTTGGTCTCCCGGCGGATCAGGATGACCTTCTCGCCCGAGCGGGACCACTTGACGGCGGTGTACGAGTCGAAGACCGCCTTGCCGACCGCCGCGCCCGGCGAGGCCGCGATGCCCCGGCCCAGCTTCTCCGCCTTGGCGCTCTCATCGAAGCGCGGGAACATCAGCTGGGCGAGCTGCGCCCCGTTGACCCGCTGCAGCGCCTCGGCCTCGTCGATCAGCCCCTGGTCCACCAGCTGGGTGGCGATGCGGAACGCGGCGGCGGCGGTGCGCTTGCCCACCCGGGTCTGCAGCATCCACAACTTGCCGCGCTCGATGGTGAACTCGATGTCGCACAGGTCCTTGTAGTGCGTCTCCAGCGTCTCCATGATCTGCATCAGCTGGTCGTACGAGGACTTGTCGATGCGCTCCAGCTCGGAGAGCGGCACGGTGTTGCGGATGCCCGCGACGACGTCCTCGCCCTGCGCGTTCTGCAGGTAGTCGCCGTAGACGCCCTGCTGGCCGCTGGCCGGGTCACGGGTGAAGGCCACACCGGTGCCCGAGTCGGGTCCGAGGTTGCCGAAGACCATCGAGCAGACGTTGACGGCGGTGCCGAGGTCGTGCGGGATGCGCTCCTGGCGGCGGTAGAGCTTGGCGCGCTCGGTGTTCCACGAGTCGAAGACCGCCCTTATGGCGAGGTCCATCTGCTCGCGCGGGTCCTGCGGGAACTCCCGGCCCGCCTCCTTGAGCACGATCTGCTTGAAGTCCTCGACCAGTTGCCGCAGGTCGGCGGCGTCCAGGTCGAGGTCGCTGCCGGCGCCCTTGGCCTGCTTGGCCTCCTCCAGGGCCTCCTCGAACAGATCGCCGTCCACGCCCAGCACCGTCTTGCCGAACATCTGGACAAGGCGGCGGTACGAGTCCCAGGCGAACCGCTCATCGCCCGCCTGGGCGGCGAGGCCGGATACCGAGGTGTCGGACAGGCCGATGTTGAGGACGGTGTCCATCATTCCGGGCATGGAGAACTTCGCTCCGGACCGCACCGACACCAGCAGCGGATCGTCGCTCTGGCCAAGGCGCTTGCCCATCCGCTGCTCCAGTGCGTCGAGGTGCGCGCTCACCTCGTCGCGCAGCTCGGCGGGCTCACTGCCGGAATCCAGGTAGACCTTGCACGCCTCGGTGGTGATGGTGAAGCCGGGCGGTACCGGCAGACCGAGGTTGGTCATCTCGGCCAGATTCGCGCCCTTGCCACCGAGCAGGTCCTTCAGGTCCTTGTTGCCCTCAGTGAAGTCGTAGACGAACTTCCGGGGTGTTTGCTGTAGCGACACGGATCCGACTCCTCGCCCACGGGGGTGTGCCCTGACGGCGGGGAGCGTACCCATCTCCAAGGCGGCGCAGTGCGTCTATGGCCATGTCATATGGGCGTAACCACCCGTCTGCCAGCAGATCCAAAGCGGAATGGCTCATCCGGCCTGGGATCTACACGCGCAGTCCGATCGCTCATCCGTGTTTAATACCTGAACACATGAGCGCGGAAGTCGCGCGTTTAACTTGTCGATGACTACTCAGTGTAGCCCTTACCTCAAGCCGGTGAACCCAACGAGCGTGACACCCGGTGCCATCCATTGGAAACGTAACGACACTCAATGCCACGTCTGCTTGCCGCTCAAATGAGCAGGTGACTAATCATGCGTGGCGAGAATCACGCGCTCGACGCCGCTCGCATCTCACATGCTGGACGCCCGGAACGCCCTGGAAACACTCAGCCGCCGGAAGTGTCCAGTTCCGCGTCAGCACTCACCACGGCGCAGTCGTACGGATCCTTCAGCCAGCCGTCCGGCAGCACCACCCGCTTCGTGCCAGCGGTGCGTCCGCGCGGGCCTTCGGCACCTTCAGGCCACGGCTGATCCAGGTCCACCGCGCTCAGATGATCGTCGAGTTCGGCCAGCGAGGACGACATGGCCAGCCGCTGGCGCATCTGCGAACCGACCGAGAAGCCCTTGGTGTACCAGGCCACGTGCTTACGGAAGTCGATGACGCCGCGCTCCTCGTCGCCCAGCCACTCGGCGAGGAGTTCGGCATGGCGGCGCATGACCAGCGCCACCTCCTTGAACGACGGCCGGGCGCTGTCTCCCCCGCCCTCGAAGGCGTTGACCAGGTCGCCGAACAGCCACGGCCGCCCCAGGCAGCCGCGGCCGACGACCACACCGTCACAGCCGGTCTCGCGCATCATCCGCACCGCGTCGTCCGCGCACCAGATGTCGCCGTTGCCCAGAACCGGGATCTCCGGAACAGCCTCCTTCAGCCGGGCGATGGCCGGCCAGTCGGCGGTGCCGCCGTAGTGCTGCGCCGCCGTACGGCCGTGCAGCGCGACGGCGGTGACGCCCTCCTGCACCGCGATCCGGCCCGCGTCGAGGTAGGTGAGGTGGTCGTCGTCAATGCCCTTGCGCATCTTGATCGTCACCGGCAGCGCGCCCGCGTTGCCCACCGCCTCCCGCAGGATGGCGCGCAGCAGGTTCCGCTTGAACGGCAGGGCCGACCCGCCGCCCTTGCGGGTCACCTTGGGCACCGGGCAGCCGAAGTTGAGGTCGATGTGGTCGGCGAGGTCCTCGTCGACGATCATGCGGACCGCCTTGCCGACGGTCACCGGGTCCACGCCGTACAGCTGGATCGAGCGCGGTCGCTCGGTCTGGTCGAAGTGGATCAGCTGCATGGTCTTGTCGTTCCGCTCGACCAGCGCCCGGGTCGTGATCATCTCGGAGACGAACAGTCCCTTGCCGCCCGAGAACTCCCGGCAGAGCGTACGGAACGGTGCGTTGGTGATCCCCGCCATCGGCGCGAGCACGACGGGCGGCGACACGGTGTGCGGACCGATCTGCAGGTTCGTCATCGCGGCGGGATTTCCTTCGGGCGGCGGATGGTACGGGCGATCTCCCATTGTCCCCCACCGGCGCGAGGCCTCGCTCAGACGGCCACCGGCACCCGTTCCGAGGCCGCCACGGCGAGCTGGTGCAACCGCTCCAGGCGGCTGCGGGTCTGGTCGTCCAGCGGGGTGTAGACGACCATCCGGGTGCCGCTGCGCGGCCGCAGCCACATACTGGTGTGCTCCAGGTTGAGCAGGCCGACCCGGCTGTTGAGGAAGCGCTTGGGACGGTTGGACGGCGGGGCCACCTCATGCTCCCGCCAGATCTCGCGGAACTCCTCGGACCCCCGCTCCAGCCGCTTGACCAGGTGCGTCCAGACCGGCTCCGCCACATGCTCGCCCATCCCGGCCCGGAACTGGGCGGTGCAGCGGCGCATGACCTCGTCCCGGTCGACCACCGCCTCGCGCCAGGCGGGATCGGTGAACACCAGCCACAACACGTTGCGGTCCTCGGCGGGCAGCGCGTCCAGGTCGTTCACCAGCCGACCGTAGGTGCGGTTGTACGCGAGGATGTCGTACCGGCTGTTCATGACGCAGGCGGGCAGCGGCTCCAGTTGCTCCATGGCGGCCCGTACCGCGGGCGTCACCGTGGGGCAGTCCTTGGGCGGCATCGGGTCGGAGGCCCCGGCCAGCACGAACAGATGGGCACGCTCGCCCGGATCGAGCATGAGCGTACGGGCCACCGCGTCCAGCACCTGCGCGGAGACCTGGATGTCGCGGGCCTGCTCAAGCCACGTGTACCAGGTGACGCCGACCGCGGACAGCTGCGCCACCTCCTCACGGCGCAGCCCCGGGGTGCGGCGCCGTGAACCGGCGGGCAGGCCCACCTGGTCGGGGGTGATCCGCTCGCGGCGACTGCGCAGGAAGTCGGCCAGTTCACGTCGGCGTACATCGGTGCTCACGCTCATGGGACCAGCTTGCCGCACCCTTCAGCCAGTTGCCAGGTTCTTCCAATACCTGGATAACCACACTCTGGTACCCCCTTAAATCAGCCAGCATCGTAGTGGCCGTGAAGACACAGACCGCACAGACCGAAGTCCGGCCTTCGAGGGCCACGGTGCTGCCGAGCGTGCGCCGCCTCGGCGCCCAGGCGTCCGGCCCGGACTCGGCCGCGTCCCCGGCGCTCGGCCCGCTCGGGTTGCTCACCCTGCTCCTCGGCGCGGCACTCCCCATGATCGACTTCTTTATCGTCAATGTCGCGCTCCCGACCATCGAGCGCGATCTGCACACCGGCCCCGCACTGCTGGAGATGGTCGCGGCGGGCTACGGCGTGGCGTACGCCGTGCTGCTGGTGCTCGGCGGCCGGCTCGGCGACATGATCGGGCGCCGCCGGCTCTTCCTCATCGGAACGGCGCTGTTCGCGCTGACCTCGCTGGCCTGCGGCCTGGCGCCGAACGCCTGGACGCTGGTCGGCGCGCGGGTCGCCCAGGGCGCGGCGTCCGCGCTGATGCTGCCGCAGGTGCTGGCGACCATCCAGTCCACCACCACCGGCGCCCGGCGCGGCCGGGCACTCGGCCTGTACGGCGCCACCGGCGGTATAGCGGCGGTGGCGGGCCAGGTGCTGGGGGGCTGGCTGGTGGCCGCGGACATCGCGGGCACCGGCTGGCGCTCCATATTCCTGGTGAACGTACCGGTGGCGGCGGCCGCGATGGTGCTCGCGCTGCGTACGGTCCCGGAGACGCGGTCGGCGAAGCCCGCGCGGATCGACGTCACGGGCACGGTTCTGCTGGGTGCGACGCTGCTCGCGCTGCTGGTGCCGCTGATGGAGGGCAGGGCGGTCGGCTGGCCGCTGTGGTGCTGGCTGCTGCTGGCCGCCGCGCCGTTCGTGGCGGCCGGGTTCTGGCTGGCCGAGCGGCGCGCCGAGCGCACCGGCCGCGACCCGCTGGTGCCGCCGTCGCTGCTGGGCAATCACGGGATGCGCAGCGGTCTGCTGGTGGCGCTGCCGTTCTTCACCGGGTTCGGCGGCTTCATGTTCGTGATGGCGGTCGGGCTTCAGCAGGGGCTGAGGCTTGGTCCGGTGTCGGCGGGCACCGCGCTCGCACCGATGGCGGTGGCGTTCTTCACGGCCTCGCTGCTCGCACCGCGACTGGTGGTGCGGCACGGGCGCCGGGTGGTGACCACCGGGCTGGCCGTGCAGGGCGTCGGGCTGCTGATCGTGGTGGCGGCAACGCTGGCGAGCTGGCCGCACATGGGGCCGCTGGACTTCGCGCCGGGCATGGCGGTGCTCGGCTTCGGCCAGGGGCTGGCGATGAGCACGGTGTTCCGGATCGTGCTGTCGGAGGTTCCGGCGGACCGCGCCGGGGTGGGCAGCGGCGTGATGGTGACCACCCAGCAGTCATCGCTGGCGCTCGGCGTCGCGACGCTGGGCACCCTGTTCCTGTCGCTGGCGTCCTCGGTCGGCATGCGCGACGCGCTGGTGACGGCGATCCTGGTGCAGGTCGCGGGGGGTGCGGCGGCGGTCGTGCTGAGCCTGCGGCTACCGCGTCAGGTGCGGTGACGGTCGGCCACGGGCCCGCGGGGCACGGCGATACGGGGGTGATCGCCGTGTATCCGCGGGCCCGTTGTCACACCCCGCTGACACGATCTACGGCATGAGCGAAGCACAGCCGATCACCCACCCGTCCGAGGCCCGGGACCGCGGCGCGTTGGCCGCCCTGGTGGCTTCCGGGGTGACCCCCAAGTACCTGATGTTCTGGGGCCATCGGCCCAAGCGGGACGGAAGCCTGGGGGCCGGGTGCCTCAGCCAGTGGTGGCCCGCGGAGTTCACCGTCGACGGCGTCCGGTACCCGACGGCCGAGCACTGGATGATGGCGGGAAAGGCCCGGCTGTTCGAGGACGAGGAGACCGCGGCCGCGGTGCTGGCCGCCGGGCACCCCAACGAGGCGAAGACACTCGGCCGCCAAGTGCGCGGCTTCGACGAGGAGTTGTGGGCACGGCACCGCTGGCACCTGGTGGTCGAGGGGAACGTGGCCAAGTTCGGTCAGGATCCGGCGCTGCGCGACTTCCTGCTGAGCACCGGGTCCCGAGTGCTGGTGGAGGCGAGCCCGCTGGACCGGGTCTGGGGCATCGGGCTGGCGGCCGATGACGAGCGCGCACCGGATCCGGCGCGGTGGCGGGGCCTCAATCTGCTGGGCTTCGCCCTCATGGAGACCAGGTCACGGTTGAGCCGGTAAACCCACAATCGAAGATGCGATGACAGATATTGAAATCTGTCATCGCGCATGCCATGCTTGTCGGGCGCCCCCCTTTTCTGAAGGAGCAACCCGCAATGCACACCCGAACCCTCGGTACCAACGGTCCCGTCAGCTCGGCGATCGGCCTCGGCTGCATGGGCATGTCCGCGCTGTACGGCGAGACCGACCGCGGCGAGTCCATCGCCACCATCCACGCCGCCCTCGACGCCGGAATCACCCTGCTCGACACCGGCGACTTCTACGCCATGGGCCACAACGAACTGCTCATCCGGGAGGCCCTGGAGAGCAGCAGGCAGGGCCGCGACAACGCGCTGCTGAGCGTCAAGTTCGGCGCCCTGCGCGACCCCGACGGAGGCTGGTCCGGCCATGACGGCCGCCCCGAGGCGGTCAAGAACTTCCTCGCCTACTCGCTCCAGCGGCTCGGCACCGACCACATCGACGTCTACCGGATCGCCCGGGCCGACCCTGCGGTACCGATCGAGGAGACCGTCGGCGCGATCGCCGAGGCCGTACAAGCCGGGCACGTACGGCACATCGGCCTGTCCGAGGTCGGCGCGGACACCATCCGCCGGGCCGCCTCGGTGGCGCCGATCAGCGATCTGCAGATCGAGTACTCGCTGTTCTCCCGCGACATCGAGCAGCGGATCCTGCCGACCTGCCGTGAGCTCGGCATCGCGGTGACCGCCTACGGCGTGCTCTCCCGCGGCCTGCTCAGCGGCCACTGGACCCGCGACCGGCAGACCGCGGCGGGCGACTTCCGCAGCGGGAGCCCGCGTTTCAGCGGCGAGAACCTGGACCGCAACCTCGGCCTGGTCGACGCACTGCGGCAGATCGCCGACGCCAAGGGTGCTACCGTCGCCCAGATCGCCATCGCCTGGGTGCTCTCCCGCGGCGAGGACATCGTGCCCCTGGTCGGCGCGCGGCGCCGGGACCGCCTCACCGAGGCACTGGGCGCGCTGGACGTGACCCTGGACGCGGAGGACCTGGCGGCGATCGAGAAGGCCGTCCCGGCCGGGGCCGCCGCGGGCGAGCGCTACCCGACCGCGCAGATGAGCTACCTCGACAGCGAGCAGCAGTAGCAGACGAGAAAGGCCGGACCCCCTCCATGCCGCCGGAGCCCCTGACCCCCGACCGCATCCTCGAAGCCACCGAGGACGTGCTGCGCCGATTCGGCCCCGCCAAGGCGACCGTGGTCGACGTGGCACGGGCGCTGGGGGTCAGTCACGGCAGCGTGTACCGGCACTTCCCCAGCAAGGCCGCGCTGCGTGAGGCGGTGACCGAACGCTGGCTCGACCAGTCGCACGCCGCCTTGTCCCAGATCGCGCGGGCCGCCGGCCCCACACCGCAGCGGCTGCGCGACTGGCTGGCGGCGCTGTTCGCGGCCAAGCGGGCCAAGGCGGGCGGCGATCCGGAACTGTTCGCCACGTACATGGTGCTCGCCGGCGAGAGCAGCGAGGTCGTCGACCGTCACATCGACACAGTGGTCGGGCAGTTGGCGCAGATCATCGAAGAGGGCGTGGGGAAGGGCGAGTTGAGCCTCCCCGCCGACACGGAACCGGCCGTGACGGCCCGCGCCGTATGGGACGCCACCTGCCGATTCCACGACCCGGCCTACGCGACCGACTGGGGCGACGAGAGCATTCACCCCGCCTTCGACGCGGTCTGCGCACTGGTCCTTCGCGGCCTCGGCGGATAGCCGTCCGGGCCCGTCGCCCCCGGCGGGCGGCCAACCCGTTTGAGCCACCAACGAGTTAGTTGTACTCTTGAAATAATTACATACATACAACTAATACTCATAGGGGTGGGCCGTGCCAGAGCTGAGCCGCAGAAGACGCTTCCTCGTGTTGGCCATCTGCTGCATGTCCCTGCTGATGGTCAGCCTGGACAACACGGTGCTCACCGTCGCGCTGCCGTCGATGCAGAAGGAGATGCACACCACCGTCTCCGGCCTGCAGTGGACGATCGACGCCTACACGCTGGTGCTGGCCAGCTTCCTGATGCTCTCCGGTTCGACCGCCGACCGGATCGGCCGCCGCCGTACGTTCCAGGTCGGCCTGACGGTCTTCACCCTCGCGTCCCTGCTGTGCAGCCTCGCTCCCGGCCTGCCCTGGCTGGTGGGCTTCCGGATGCTGCAGGCGATCGGCGGTTCGATGCTCAACCCGGTGGCGATGTCGATCATCACCAACGTCTTCACCGAGCCGAAGGAGCGCGCCCGGGCGATCGGCGTGTGGGGCGGGGTGGTCGGCATCAGCATGTCGGCCGGTCCGGTGATCGGCGGGCTGCTGGTGGAGACCACCGGATGGCGCACCATCTTCTGGCTGAACGTCCCCATAGGTCTGCTGGCCCTCACGCTGACCAAGCTGTTCGTCCCGGAGTCCCGCGCCCCCAAGCCGCGCCGGGTCGACCCGATCGGCCAGCTGCTGATGATCGCGCTGCTCGCCGGGGTGACCTACGCGATCATCGAGGCCCCCGGCAAGGGCGTGACCAACCCGCTGATCGTCACCTGCGCGGTGGTCGCCGCGGCCTCGCTCGCCGGACTGCTGTGGTACGAGCCGCGGCGCGACGAACCCCTGCTCGACCTGCGGTTCTTCCGTAGCGCCCCGTTCTCGGGCGCGACCGTGATAGCGATCTGCGGCTTCGCCGCGCTCGGCGGGTTCCTCTTCCTCAACACCCTGTACCTGCAGAACCTGCGGCACCTCGACGCACTGCACGCGGGCCTGACCATGCTGCCGATGGCCGCGATGTCGCTGTTCTTCGCCCCGCTGTCCGGCCGGATCGTCGGCGCCCGTGGGCCGCGGCTGCCGCTGCTGCTCGCCGGGACGGCGATGTGCCTGAGCAGTGTGGTGATGGCGACGCAGTTCTCCGCGAGCACCTCGCTCGGGCTGGTGATCGGCGGATACATCGTCTTCGGCATCGGTTTCGGCCTGGTCAACGCCCCGATCACCAACACAGCGGTGTCCGGTATGCCGCGCTCCCAGGCCGGTGTGGCGGCCGCCGTCGCCTCCACCAGCCGCCAGGTCGGCAGCTCGCTCGGGGTCGCGGTGATCGGCTCGGTGATGGCCTCCGGCGCGGCCGGGGGTTACGGCGCGGGCTTCACCGACGCCAGCCGGACCGCCTGGTGGATCATCGCCGGCTGCGGAGCCGCCATCTTCGTCATCGGCAGCATCACCTCCGGCCGCTGGGCGCGCCGCACGGCGGACCGTACCGCGGACCGCCTGACGACCGACGAGATCAAGATGCCGGTGAACGCATGATGGACGACAGGATCGAGACCGCCGAGCACGCATGGCACGGCCTGCGCGTCCTGCTCCTGGAGCAGCACGACCGCCGCAAGGAGGTCGCCGAGGCACTCGGGATGAGCTTCAACCGGGTCAAGGCGCTGCGCCGGATAGCCAACCAGCCGTGCACCCTGCGCTCCCTCGCCGAGTTCATGGTGATCGACGCGCCCTACGCCACCGTGATCGTCGACGACCTGGCCAAGCGCGGCCTGGTGGAGCGCACCGCCAACCCGGCGGACCGCCGCTCCAAACTGGTCCGCGTCACGCCGCCCGGCCGAGCCGCGGCCGAGGAGGGCAACCGCATCCTGGACACCCCGCCCGACGCGCTGCTCGCCCTGCCGCCCGACGACCTGGCGGCACTGGACCGGATCGTCACCCGACTGCTGGACTGACACGGCAAGGGGGCTGGGGGCCGAAGCCCCCAGCCCCCTTGCCGATCGTGGCCTCAGCAGCCGAGCAGACGGCTGCCCAGGTAGGCCTGCACCTGGTCCAGCGACACCCGCTCCTGCTTCATGGTGTCGCGCTCACGCACGGTCACCGCGTTGTCCTCAAGGGTGTCGAAGTCGACCGTCACGCAGAACGGGGTACCGATCTCGTCCTGGCGGCGGTAGCGGCGGCCGATGGCGCCCGCGTCGTCGAACTCGATGTTCCAGTTCTTCCGCAGGTCGGCGGCGAGGCCCTTGGCCTTCGGCGACAGCTGCGGGTTGCGGGACAGCGGCAGCACGGCGACCTTCACCGGGGCGAGCCGCGGGTCGAGGCGCATCACGGTGCGCTTCTCCATCTGGCCCTTGGCGTTCGGCGCCTCGTCCTCGTTGTAGGCGTCGAGCATGAAGGCGAGCATGGCGCGGTTGACACCGGCCGCGGGCTCGATCACGTACGGGGTCCAGCGCTCCCCCGCCTCCTGGTCGAAGTACGACAGGTCCTGGCCGGAGGCCTTGGAGTGCGCGTTCAGGTCGTAGTCCGTGCGGTTGGCCACGCCCTCGAGCTCGGAGAACTCGGTGCCGCCGAAGTTGAAGCGGTACTCGATGTCAGCGGTGCGCTTCGAGTAGTGGGAGAGCTTCTCCTTCGCGTGCTCGTACCAGCGGATGTTCTCCTCGCGGATGCCCAGGTCGCGGTACCAGTTCCAGCGCTGGTCCATCCAGTACTCGTGCCACTGCTCGTCCTCGCCCGGCTTGACGAAGAACTCCATCTCCATCTGCTCGAACTCCCGGGTGCGGAAGATGAAGTTGCCCGGAGTAATCTCGTTGCGGAAGGACTTGCCGATCTGGGCGATACCGAACGGCGGCTTCTTGCGCGAGGTCTGCTGGACGGCGGCGAAGTTGGTGAAGATGCCCTGCGCGGTCTCCGGACGCAGGTAGGCGACCGAGCCGGAGTCCTGGGTCGGGCCGAGGTGGGTGGAGAGCAGGCCGGAGAACTGCTTGGGCTCGGTGAAGCCGCCCTTGTTGCCGCAGTTGGGGCAGTTGATGTCGGCGAGGCCGTTGATCGGCATACGGCCGTGCTTCGCCTCGTACGCCTCCTCCAGGTGGTCAGCGCGGAAACGCTTGTGGCAGGAGGTGCACTCGGTGAGCGGGTCGGTGAAGGTGGCCACGTGACCGGAGGCCTCCCAGACCTCGCGGGCCAGGATCACCGACGAGTCGATACCGACCACGTCGTCGCGCGAGGTGACCATGGAGCGCCACCACTGGCGCTTGATGTTCTCCTTGAGCTCCACGCCCAGCGGTCCGTAGTCCCAGGCGGCACGCTGGCCACCGTAGATCTCGGAGCAGGGGTAGACGAAGCCACGGCGCTTGCTCAGGCTGACGATGGTGTCGATCTTGTCGGCGGCCACGGTGCTCTCTTCAGTACGACGAAGCGGTCAATGTGGGATCCGCCGGCACCTCGCGCGTCGTAACGGTGCGGCCCGCTGCGGCCCAGCGAATAACTCAGGTTACCGGCGCTTGAGCCCTCCGGACCAAATCGGTTTCCCTTTACGATCATCAACCACTGGCACAATGGGAGCGAGCCAGCGAACCGCAGTGCCCGCAGGAACGAGGAGGACGAGACCGTGGCCACCGCCAACCCCCCCGTCCAGGGACGTGCCACCCGACAGCGTGCCGCGGTATCGGCCGCCCTCGCGGAGGTCGACGAGTTCCGCAGCGCGCAGGAGCTGCACGACCTGCTGCGGCACCGCGGCGACTCGGTGGGCCTGACCACCGTCTACCGCACCCTGCAGTCGCTCGCCGACGCCGGCGAGGTGGACGTGCTGCGGACCAGCGAAGGCGAGGCCGTCTACCGCCGCTGCAGCAGCGGCCACCATCACCACCTGGTCTGCCGCAGCTGCGGCAAGGCCGTCGAGGTCGAGGGCCCCGCGGTCGAGAAGTGGGCCGACGCCATCGCCGCCGAGCACGGCTACGTGGACGTGGACCATACGATCGAGATCTTCGGGACCTGCGCGGACTGCGCGGCCGCCGCGCAGAAGTAGCCGCTTCCGGGGGGCCGAGCCCCCCCGGAACGCTCTCTCCCTAGGGGTTCGGGAGCGCGCCGCCGAAGCGGCGGTCGCGCGAGGCGTACTCAAGGCAGGCGCGCCACAGATCGCGACGGTCGAAATCCGGCCACAGTACGTCCTGGAACACCATCTCCGCATAAGCGCTCTGCCAGATCAGGTAGTTGGACGTGCGCTGTTCGCCGGAGGGGCGGACGAACAGGTCGACGTCCGGCATGTCCGGGTAGTACATGTACTTGGCGAGCGTCTTCTCGTTGACCTTGGACGGGTCGAGCCTGCCCGCCTTGACGTCCGCGGCCAACCTCGCCGCCGCGTCCGCGATCTCCGCACGGCCGCCGTAGTTGACGCAGAAGTACAGCGTCATGGCGTCGTTGTCCTTGGTCTGCTCCTGGGCGATCTGCAGTTCCTGGACAACGGACTTCCACAGCTTCGGCATCCGGCCGGTCCACCGGATCCGGATGCCCAGCGCATCCATCTCATCGCGGCGGCGGCGGATCACATCGCGGTTGAAGTTCATCAGGAAGCGGACCTCTTCCGGCGACCGCTTCCAGTTCTCCGTCGAGAAGGCGTACAGCGAGAGGTTCTTGACCCCCATCTCGATGCAGCCCTTGAGGACGTCGAGCACCACGCCCTCGCCCACCTTGTGGCCCTCGGTACGCGGCAGTCCGCGCTGCTTCGCCCAGCGGCCGTTCCCGTCCATGACGATCGCGACATGGTTCGGGACCAGTTCGGCAGGGATCTTCGGCGGTCGCGCGCCCGACGGGTGCGGGTCCGGCACCTGGTATTCGCGCCGACCACGACTGAGGATCCCACGACGTGCCATGTGCTCTTTTCCCCTACTTCCCTGCTTCTACTTCCCGACGGACCGCATTCTCCACGAACCGCAGCGAGCGCAGCCCCCGCTCCAGATGCCACTGCAGGTACGCGGCCACGATCCCGCTGCCCTCCCGGGAGTGGCGCTCCTCGCAGGCATCCGCCGTTTCCCAGTCCCCGGTGAGCAGCGCCCCCAGGAGTTCCAGTGACTCCGCAGAGGGTACGACGCTGCCGGGAACGCGGCACTGAGCGCATACCACTCCGCCCGATGCGACCGAGAAGAACCGGTTCGGCCCGGGCAGCCCGCATTTGGCGCAGGCCTCGAAGCTGGGCGCATAGCCGTTGACAGCGAGCGAGCGCAGCAGGAAGGCGTCCAGCACCAGCCGTGGGTCATGCGCGCCGCTGGCCAGTGTCCGCAGTCCCCCGACCAGCAGCAGGTACTGCTGCACGGCAGGTTCTCCCTCGTGATCCGTGAACCGCTCGGCGGTCTCCAGCATCGCCGTACCGGCGGTGTAGCGGGCGTAATCGGTGACGATGCCGCTGCCGTAGGCCGCGATCGACTCGACCTGGGTGCACAACGGCAGCCCACGGCCGACCAGTTCGCCGCCGCGGGCGAAGAACTGCGCATCGACGTGGGAGAACGGCTCCAGGCGAGCGCCGAACTTCGACTTGGTACGGCGAACGCCCCGGGCCACGGCCCGCACCCGCCCCTGCCGCCGAGTGAGGAACGTGATGATCCGATCCGCCTCGCCCAGCTTCTGGGTGCGCAGCACTATGCCGTCATCGCGAAACAGAGTCATCGACCGCACCCGCCACTGCCCGGCTGGGGGTACGGGGGTCGCCCCCCGGAAGAAAACAGCATGACCCGATCCGCCTCGCCCAGCTTCTGGGTGCGCAGCACTATGCCGTCATCGCGGAACAGACTCATGCCACTCATTGTCCCGCATGGACGCCCTACGACGGCGTGCGGGCAGCCGCCTCCAGCAGCCGGTCGGTGTCCTCCGCGGGCAGCCGCAGCGAGCGGCCGACGGCGGCGAGGGCCTCACGTTCGGCGGGCAGGTACGGGCCGTCGGCGAGCGCGATCCGCGCGCCCTGGAGCAGGACGCGCTCGCGGCCCTGCGGAGCGAGGTGCCTGGTAAGCGGCTCCAGGGCCTCGTGGAGCTCGATCGACAGCCAGGTCCCGCAGCCGTCCAGGGCGCCCGCCAGGGAGTCGTACGCGCCGGGCAGCCGTCCCTCGTCCGCGGCCAGCGCGGCCAGCAGGCCGATGAGCTGGTCCTCGGTGCAGTCGCTGAACCCGGCCTCGCGCACCGCCTCCAGGGCGGCCTGGCGGGCGTGCCGGGAGCTGGCGCCGCCCGCGGTCAGCACGGCGAGGGCGATGGTGTGCACCGCGTCCCTGAGCATCGCGGAGAAGCGGCTGCTGGTGGGCGCGTCCAGTACGTCGAGCCCGTAGCGGCGGTGGCAGACGCCGCACTCGGCGATGGTGCCCGCCGGGCCCCGGGAGAGCAGCGGCACCCCCAGCACGGTGAGGCGCCGAACGCCGCTGCGGCGGCAGTAGTTGCGGTCACCGCCGCAGTTCGGGCAGTAGAACTCACCGTCGCCCTCGGTGTGCCAGACGGTCCGTACCCCCCAGACGTACCGGCCCCGACAGCGCAGTTCCAGCGATGGCAGGCCCACGATGCACCCTCCGGCGGCTCGTCCTGGCACGTGCGAACATCCCACTACGTCGCGTTGCGTCGCACGGCGCGAGCGTGGGAGCCAGCGCGATGCCGCGCATAGGTAACGCTCCGGCAACGTCGCCGTGTTGGAGTGATGTTAGCCACACCGATGACGTGCAGTCAGTACCGCGTACCCACCGGGTTACGAAAACGCGGTTCCGGCCACCGCCTGGTGGCCGGAACCGCGGGGTTCGTCCGCCAGGTCAGGCGCGGTGCGCCCGGTTGACCGCGGACACCACGGCCTTGATCGAGGCGCGCACGATGTTCGCGTCGATACCGACGCCCCACAGCACCTTGCCGTCGATCGCGCACTCCACGTAGGAGGCCGCCTGGGCGGCCGCGCCCTCGGTCTGCGCGTGCTCGGCGTAGTCCAGCACCCGTACGTCCACGTCGGCCGCGGCCAGGGCGTCGATGAACGCGGCCAGCGGGCCGTTGCCGGTACCGGTCAGCACGGTCTCGGTGCCGTCCACCACCGCCTCGACGGTGAGCGCGTCCCCACCGTCGTTCGTGGTCGAGGTCTGGGCGGAGCGCAGCGCGATCCGGCCCCAGGCGTTGTCCGGCGTCGGCAGGTACTCGTCCTGGAAGACCGACCAGATCTCGGCCGGGGTGACCTCGCCGCCCTCGGCGTCGGTCTTGTTCTGGATGATCTTCGAGAACTCGATCTGCATCCGGCGCGGCAGGTCCAGCTTGTGGTCGTTCTTCAGGACGTAGGCGATACCGCCCTTGCCGGACTGGGAGTTGACGCGGATGACGGCCTCGTAGGAACGGCCCACGTCCTTGGGGTCGATGGGCAGGTACGGAACCGCCCATTCGATCTCGTCGACGGTCTTGCCCTGCGCCGCCGCGTCCGCCTCCAGCGCCTCGAAGCCCTTCTTGATGGCGTCCTGGTGGGAGCCGGAGAAGGCGGTGTAGACCAGATCGCCCGCGTAGGGGTGGCGCGGGTGGATCTCCATCTGGTTGCAGTACTCGGCGGTGCGGCGGATGTCGTCGATCCGGGAGAAGTCGATCTGCGGGTCGACGCCCTGGGAGAACAGGTTCATCCCCAGGGTGACCAGGTCGACGTTGCCGGTGCGCTCGCCCTGCCCGAACAGGCAGCCCTCGATGCGGTCGGCCCCGGCCATGATCGCCAGCTCGGCGGCGGCCACCGCGGTGCCGCGGTCGTTGTGCGGGTGCACCGACAGGCAGATGTGCTCGCGGCGGGACAGGTTCCGCGACATCCACTCGAAGCGGTCGGCGTGCGTGCTCGGCGTGGAACGCTCCACCGTGGCGGGCAGGTTGAGGATGATCTCGCGGCCGTCCTCCGGCTGCCAGACGTCCATCACCGCCTCGCAGACCTCCAGCGCGAAGTCCAGCTCGGTGTCGGTGAAGATCTCCGGGCTGTACTGGTAGCCGAAGGCCGTCTCCTCGCCCAGGATCTTGTCGGCGTACTCCATCACCAGCCGGGTGCCGTCCACGGCGATCTGCTTGGTCTCCTCGCGCCCGCCGCGGAAGACCACCCGGCGGAACAGCGGCGCGGTCGCGTTGTACAGGTGCACGGTGGCGCGCGGGGCGCCGCGCAGCGATTCGACGGTCCGCTCGATCAGTTCCTCGCGGGCCTGCGTCAGGACGGAGATCGTCACGTCCTCCGGGATCGCGCCCTCTTCGATGATGGAGCGCACGAACGCGAAGTCGGTCTCGCCGGACGACGGGAACCCGACCTCGATCTCCTTGTAGCCCATGGAGACCAGCAGGTCGAACATCGCCCGCTTGCGGGTCGGCGACATCGGGTCGATCAGCGCCTGGTTGCCGTCCCGCAGGTCCGTCGACAGCCAGCGCGGCGCCTTGGTGATCCGCTGCTGCGGCCAGGTGCGGTCCGGGATGTCCACGGCCTCGTACGGGCCGTACTTGTGGATCGGCATCCGGGACGGGCGCTGGCGCACCGTGGCGGCGGTGATGGGCGTGGGTCGACCGACGCTGTTGGGGGTGCTGCTCATGCTGTGAGGCTCCTGAGTCCTTTGGCTCGGACGGCCGACGGCGGGATGTGGCATCACCGAACTCCGCGGGGAGGGGGTCGGCCTCGACTACAGGCCCTCGCCGCGGCAGCTAAGAAGAAGCAGCCCGAAACGCATGATGTGGGAAGCCTAGCCCGGCAGGCCCCACGACGCACAGGAGAAGCCCGGTTCCTCTCAGTATGCAAGACGGCGGGCCAACACGTCGTAAACGTTGATCTTCCACTCGTTCTTGGGAATTCCGGACACGAGCGGTGACAACCGAGCTACGCAGTGCCAGATTGCGGGAATGACCAATGCGCCTGCCAGCCGTCCTGTTTTCTGCTCGATCGTCCCGCCGCATCTGCTTGACTCGCTCGCCCGGCACGAGGATCCCGACGTGCACCTTCCGGCGCGGTACACGCTGGAGCTCGACGCCGCTCACCGCACCCGGCGCCGGATCGGCGCCCTGCCGACCGCCGTGCCCGACACGGCCACCGGCCCCGACCACCCCGTCCGCACGATCTACGACGCCCGGCACCAGCAGACGCTGCCCGGCGAGAAGGTGCGGGCGGAGGGCGCCGGTCCCGCCAAGGACCAGCCGGTCAACCACGCCTACGACGGGCTGGGCGCCACCTTCACGCTCTATCTGAGGGCGTACGGACGGCACTCCATCGACGGCCGCGGCCTGCCGCTGAACGCGAGCGTCCACTACGGGCAGGGCTACAACAACGCCTTCTGGGACGGCAAGCAGATGGTCTTCGGCGACGGCGACGGCCGGATCTTCCAGGACTTCACCGGCTCCGTCGACGTGATCGGCCACGAGCTGACGCACGGCGTCACCCAGTACACCGCCAACCTGGAGTACTTCGGGCAGTCGGGGGCGCTCAACGAGTCGGTCTCCGACGTCTTCGGCTCGGTCATCAAGCAGTACGCACTGCGGCAGACCGTCGACCAGGCCGACTGGCTGATCGGCGCGGACGTCCTCGCGCCCGGGATCCACGGCACCGCGCTGCGCTCGATGAAGGCGCCCGGAACGGCCTACGACGACCCCACGCTCGGCAAGGACCCGCAGCCCGCCACCATGGACGGCTACGTCAGCACCTCGCAGGACAACGGCGGTGTGCACATCAACTCGGGCATTCCCAACCACGCCTTCTACCTGGTCGCCGCGGCGCTCGGCGGTCACAGCTGGGAGCGCGCGGGCCAGATCTGGTACGACACCCTCACCGGCGGCGCCCTGGCGTCGGACGCCGATTTCGCCGCCTTCGCCCGGGCCACCGCGACCGCGGCGCAGACCCGGTACGGGGACGGGGAGGAGTACCAGACGGTGCTCAAGGCCTGGTCCCAGGTCGGGGTGCCGGCCGCGCCGACCGGCACCGCACTCCCCCGGCAGGCGTCCCCCCAGCAGCAGGCACCGGAAGGTGCACAGCCCCCGTCCCAGGGGTAGACGACCATCATGCGGATAGCGGTGACCAGGACCGGCGGCTTCGCCGGAATCACCCGCCGGGCGGAGCTGGACACCACCGGCCGCCCCGACGCGGGGCGCCTGCACGCCCTCGCCCACGAGGTACTCACCGCGAGCGACTCCGGGACGCCGGTCGGCGTCCCGGACGGGTTCGTCTACGAGATCACGGTGGACGGCCGCACCGTACGGTGCGCCGACCCGCACCTGAGCGGGGCCCAACGGAAGCTGATCCAGCAGGTGTTGAAGGAAGGGGCGTAGCGGCTCGGGCCGCCGTACTCAGAAGCCCAGCTTCCGCAGCTGCTTCGGGTCGCGCTGCCAGTCCTTGGCGACCTTCACATGCAGATCCAGGAAGACCGGCGTGCCCAGCAGCGCCTCGATGTGCTTGCGGGCCTTGGTGCCGACGTCCTTCAGACGGGCGCCCTTCGGGCCGATGATGATGCCCTTCTGGCTGGGGCGTTCGATGTAGATGTTGGCGTGCACATCGAGCAGCGGCTTGTTCTCCGGGCGCCCCTCGCGCGGCAGCATCTCCTCGACGACGACCGCGATCGAGTGCGGCAGCTCGTCCCGTACCCCCTCCAGGGCCGCCTCGCGGATCAGCTCGCCGACCATGACCTGCTCGGGCTCGTCGGTCAGGTCGCCCTGGGGGTAGAGCGCCGGGCCCTCCGGCAGCAGCGGCACCAGCAGGTCGGCGAGGAGCGAGACCTGCTTGTCACCCACGGCCGACACGGGCACGATCTCCGCCCACTCGATGCCGAGTTCCTTGCCCAGCTGATCGACCGCGATCAGCTGGGCGGCGAGCCGCTCGGAGTCGACCAGGTCGGTCTTGGTGACGATGGCGACCTTCGGCGTCTTCTTGATCTCGGCCAGTTCCTTGGCGATGTAGCGGTCGCCGGGGCCGAGCTTCTGGTCGGCGGGCAGGCAGAAGCCGATCACGTCGACCTCGGACCAGGTGGTCCGTACGACGTCGTTGAGCCGCTCGCCGAGCAGCGTGCGCGGCTTGTGCAGCCCGGGGGTGTCCACCAGGACGAGCTGCGCGTCCGGGCGGTGCACGATGCCGCGCACGGTGTGCCGGGTGGTCTGCGGACGGTTGGAGGTGATCGCCACCTTCTGGCCGACCAGAGCGTTCGTAAGGGTGGATTTGCCCGCGTTGGGCCGACCGACGAAGCAGGCGAAACCGGCCCGGTGGGAGTTCTGCGGGGAGTCTGTACGAACGCTCATGCCGCCCATTGTCCCCGATGGGCGGCCATGCCCCGGCCCGCTCCGCTCGTGATCGACGCGCTAGGCGTCCAGCCGGGCCCGCAGCGTTCCGTCGCCCGAGGCGAGCAGGATCGGCGTGCCCTGGCCGCCGAGCTCACGTACGACCGCCTGGTCCTCCTCCGGCACGCTGTCCGCGTCGGAGACGACGGCCGCCGCCTCCAGCGACTTCGCGCCGCTGGCGACCGCCATCGCGATGGCGGTCCGCAGTGCGCTCAGCTTCAGCGAAGCCAGATCCACCGACCCGGCGACATACGTACGGCCCGTCTCATCCCGTACGGCCGCGCCCTCGGGCACACCGTTGCGGGCGCGCACCGACCGGGCAAGGGTGATGATCTTGCGGTCCTCGGGATCGATGGCTGCTGCGTCGCTCATGGAGCGAGCATACGGCGGGCGGTCAGCTCGCCACCGGGCGGATCGTCTCCCGCCACCCCTCCGGGGACGCCAACCGCTCCAGCTTTTCCGCGGTGTCCGTGCCGGGCACGGGATTGTGCATCACGGTCGTCAGGTCCGGCCGGGCCGAAATCGGCGGCTGGGTGCTCTCGAAGCGCAGCAAGCCGATCCCCGGGTGCGCGATCTCCTTCACCATCTGCCCGCCGGGCCGCACATCGCCGCGGCCCCGCAGCTCGGCGAACTCCTCGCTGACAGCCAGCAGTTCACTGACGACCGTGCGGAACCCCTCGTCGTCCGAGTACTCGAAGGCGGCGGCGGGGTCGCGGTGGGCTCGGAACCGCCGCGCGGCATGGTGGTCGCCGGCCGTCGCGGCTGAAGGAATCCTTCCGCCGCGACAGCGCGATGCGGCTGAACCCGTCGGCGCGGGCGTTACCCGTCCGCCGCCAACTCGCCCTCGTCGGTGCGGGATACCGCGGACACCAGGACCGTGCCGATGCGGTTGCGGCGGCCCGCCGGGGACTCGGCGGTCAGCCGAAGCGCGGTCGGGACGGCCGGGGCATGCGGAGTGGAGGCATCCGCGGGGAGTTCCACGACCGCGCTGGCGCCCGGGATCGGCACCCGGCCAAGGGCCTTCGCCAGCAGTCCGCCGACCGTCTCCACGTCCTCGTCGTCCAGCTTCACCCCGTACAACTCGCCGAGGTCACCGATGTCCAGCCGGGAGGTGACCCGGAAGCTGCCGTCCCCCAACTCCTCGACCGGCGGCAGTTCGCGGTCGTACTCGTCGGTGATCTCGCCGACGATCTCTTCGAGGATGTCCTCGATGGTGACGATCCCGGCCGTACCGCCGTACTCGTCGATGACGACCGCGACATGGTTGCGGTCCCGCTGCATCTCGCGCAGCAGATCGCCCGCGTTCTTGGTGTCGGGCACGAACGTGGCGGGTCGCATGACCGTGGCGACCGGATCGTTCTCGGACTCGCGGTTGATGTGCACCCGCCGTGCCAGGTCCTTGAGGTAGACCATGCCGACCACGTCGTCCTCGTTCTCGCCGGTGACCGGAATACGGGAGAAGCCGCTGCGCAGCGCGAGGGTGAGGGCCTGACGGATCGTCTTCGTCCGCTCGATCATGACCAGATCGGTTCGTGGCACCATCACCTCGCGCACGATCGTGTCACCGAGTTCGAAGACCGAGTGCACCATCCGGCGCTCCTCGTCCTCGATGAGCGAGTCCTGCTCGGCGAGGTCCACGAGTGCGCGCAGTTCGGCCTCGGAGGCGAACGGGCCCTGGCGAAAGCCCCTGCCTGGAGTGAGCGCGTTACCGATGAGGATGAGCAGCTTGGGTACCGGCCCCATGATCCGGGCCAGCGGCAGCAGCACGTACGCGGCGGCGGTGGCCGTGTTCAGCGGGTGCTGGCGGCCGATGGTGCGCGGTGAGACCCCGACGGCCACATAGCTGACCAGCACCATCACGCCGATGGCGACGGCCAGCGCCTGCCATGTGCGGTCGAAGGAGCGCAGGCAGACCGTGGTGATGAAGGCGGCCGCGGCCATCTCGCAGCCGACCCGCACCAGCAGCGCCACATTGAGGTAGCGGGTGGGGTCGGAGGCGATCTGGAGGAGCTTCGCGCTGCCACGCCGGCCGGCCCTGGCCGCCTCCTCGGCGCGGAACCGCGAGGTACGGGCCAGACCGGCCTCGGCGCAGGCAGCGAGCCAGGCGATGACGACCAGGAGGACGCTTGCGATGATCACGGCGGTCAGTGGGTGGTGGGGGCCGGAGACGGCCCCTCGACGCCGCGCGCAGCGCGCCAGTCGTCCAGGATCGCCTTCTGCAGGCCGAACATCTCGGCCTTCTCGCCCGGCTCCTCGTGGTCGTAGCCGAGCAGGTGCAACACACCGTGCACGGTGAGGAGTTGCAGCTCCTCGTCCATCGAGTGCTGGGTCGGCGCCTGCTCGCCCTGCTTCTTGGCGACCTCGGGGCACAGCACGATGTCGCCGAGCAGGCCCTGCGGCGGCTCTTCCTCGTCCTTGCCCGGCGGACGCAGCTCGTCCATCGGGAAGGACATCACATCGGTGGGACCGGGCAGGTCCATCCACTGGATGTGCAACTGCTCCATGGCTTCGGCGTCGACGACGATGATCGAGAGCTCGGACATGGGGTGGATACGCATGCGCTGGAGTGCGTAACGGGCGACTTCGAGCACCGACTGCTCGTCGATCTCCGTGCCGGACTCGTTGTTGACGTCGATCGCCATGGTGCGGTGTCTTTTACTTTCCCTTGCCGGCGTGGCCGCTGGTATGGCCACCGTTGCGGTTGTCGTAGGCCTCGTAGGCGTCCACGATCCGGCCGACCAGCTTGTGGCGGACCACGTCGGTGCTGGTGAGCCGGGAGAAGTGCACGTCCTGGACGCCGTCCAGGATCTCCACGACCTGCCGCAGCCCGCTCTTGGTGCCGCCGGGCAGGTCGACCTGGGTGATGTCACCGGTGATGACGATCTTGGAGTCGAAGCCGAGGCGGGTCAGGAACATCTTCATCTGCTCGGCGGAGGTGTTCTGCGCCTCGTCCAGGATGATGAAGGCGTCGTTGAGGGTGCGGCCGCGCATGTAGGCGAGCGGGGCGACCTCGATCGTGCCGTTCGCCATCAGCCGCGGGATCGAGTCGGGGTCGATCATGTCGTGCAGCGCGTCGTACAGCGGGCGCAGATACGGGTCGATCTTCTCGTAGAGCGTGCCGGGCAGGAAGCCGAGCCGCTCGCCCGCCTCGACCGCGGGCCGGGTCAGGATGATCCGGTTGACCTGCTTGGACTGCAGCGCCTGTACGGCCTTGGCCATCGCCAGGTAGGTCTTGCCGGTACCGGCCGGGCCGATGCCGAAGACGATGGTGTGCTTGTCGATCGCGTCGACGTACCGCTTCTGGTTGAGCGTCTTGGGGCGGATGGTGCGACCGCGGGTGGAGAGGATGTTCTGGGTGAGGACCTGTGCCGGGGTCTCCTCGAGACCGTCCGGTCCGCTGTCCTGCCGGAGCATGGCGATCGACCGCTCCACTGCGTCCTCCGTCATGGGCGCGCCGGTGCGCAGCACCAGCATCATTTCATCGAAAAGGCGCTGCACCAACGCGACTTCCGCCGCGTCTCCGGCAGCGCTGACCTCGTTGCCACGGACATGGATGTCCACGGTCGGGAACGCCCGCTCGATCACGCGCAGCAGCGAGTCACCCGATCCCAGGACAGTGACCATGGGGTGCTTGGCCGGTACGACGAAATGTGCGCGCGCCTGCGGTTGCTGCTGCGTGGGTGTCTGTGTCATGGGCTCGGCTCTGCGGCCTGCGTCCCGCTTCCGTACTCGACATGCCTGTTAGGGCCTGGGGTTCAAGGGTACGACGGGTCGGGGGCAGGCCCGAGAGGTTTTCCGCCCCGATTCCCGGACCGCTCAGGCCGCCCGGCCGCGCAGGGTGAGGGCGGCGCCACGCAGGTCGGTCTTGTGCGAGCGGATGCCGCGGACCAACTCGGCCATGGCTCCCGCCGGGGGAGAGATCGGCTCGCCCGACTCCTCCAGGTACATCCGGGCACACGCGGCGCCGACCGCCGCGTTGCCGTCCTCGAACGGTTCGAGCAGCGACATGCTGTGCAGCAGGGCCGCGGCCCGTGTCGCCGCCTCCTCGCAGTACGGGTAGTACGGCTCGTTCGCGAAGCGCTCGAAGGCGTGTCGCTCGGCTGTTTCGGGGCTCACATCTGCCGGAACCCGATCGTCGGCACCGCGCGGCGCAGTGGCCAGGGGCGGGCGCCGGTGGGCAGCAGGTCGTCCAGGAAGGCGTAGCGGCGCAGGGCGCTGCGGTCCTGGTCGTCGTACTGCTTGGCGTGCTGCCACCAGGCGGCGACCTCGATCCAGCCGGGTGCGGAGAGCGACCCGCCGAACTCCTGGACGGACAGGGCCGCGGTCAGGCTGGCGAAGGCGAGCCGGTCGGTGAGCGGCCAGTCGGCGAGCGTCCCGGTGATGAACCCGGCCACGAAGACATCACCGGCGCCGGTCGGATCGAGGGCGTCGACAGTGAGCGCGGGCACCTCCGCGGCCTCCCCGCTGGACGAGTCAACCGCGTACGCACCCTCTTCGCCCAAAGTGACGACCGCCAGCGGCACCAGTTCGGCGAGCTTGCGGGCGGCACGGCGCGGGCACTCGGTACGGGTGTAGCGCATGGCCTCTGCCGCGTTGGGCAAGAACGCCTCGCAGTGCCGCAGGTCGGTCAGATCATGGGGGTCCCAGCGCCCGGAGTCGTCCCACCCGACGTCGGCGAAGATCCGGCTGCCGTACCGGGCCGCGTGCCCGATCCACTCCTCCCGGCGGCCCGGGCTGAGGGAGGCCACACAGGCTCGGGCGGGCGGCGGGCACACCGGTGCGGGCTCCTCGGGAGGCGGCGCCTCATGGCCGTGGCTGACCATGGTCCGTTCGCCCTCGTACGCCATGGAGACGGTGACGGGCGAATGCCAGCCCGGCACCCTGCGGGACAGCGACAGCTCGATGCCCTCGTCATGCTCCAGGCTCTCCCAGCAGTAGTCGCCGTACATGTCGTCGCCGAACGCCGCCGCGAGGGAGGTGTGCAGGCCCAGCCGGGCGAGCGCGGTGGCCATGTTGGCCACGCCCCCGGGGCTGGAGCCCATCCCGCGGGCCCAGGACTCGGTGCCGCGCACCGGCGCGCTGTCCAGGCCGGTGAAGATGATGTCGAGGAACACGGTGCCGGTCAGATACACATCGGTCGCCGGGTCACCCGGGGCGCGGACCGCGGCGAGCGGGTCGAGGACGGGTTGGTCTGCCACCAGTGGCTCCTTCCGGCGGACGCGTGATCGCGTGTTGCACACTGTGCCCCAGGACATCGGGGGACGCGGTGAATGCAGCATTACAGGACGCGCAGCCGGTACGCCGCATCCGCGGCTGCCTGGCCGCACACGGCATACTCGCCCGCACCTGCCGCCTCGGGGCGGAGAAGCGATTCCAGAGGGAGGAAGCGTGCGGCTGACGATTCTCGGCGGTGGGGGATTCCGCGTCCCGCTGGTGTACCGGGCCCTGTTCGCGGAGCCGGGATCGCCGGGCGCGGTCAAGGAGTTGGTGCTCTACGACACCGACCATCAGCGGCTGTCCGTGATCGCCTGCGTACTGGCCGCTCAGGCGCACAGCGCACCCGGCGCGCCCATCGTGCGGATCGCCCAGGGGCTGGACGACGCGCTGCGCGGCGCGGACTTCGTCTTCTCCGCGATCCGGGTGGGCGGTATGGCGGGCCGGGTGTGCGATGAGCGGATCCCGCTGGACGAGGGCGTGATCGGCCAGGAGACGGTCGGCGCGGGCGGGGTGCTGTACGGGCTGCGCACGCTGCCGGTGGCGGTGCACATCGCCGAGCGGGTGCGGGCCGTGGCACCCGACGCCTGGGTGATCAACTTCACCAATCCGGCGGGGATGGTGACCGAGGCGATGCAGCGGGTCCTCGGCGAGCGGGTCGTCGGCATCTGCGACTCGCCGGTGGGCCTGGTGCGCCGGGCGGCGCGGGCGGCGGGCGTCGACCCGGACGCGGTGAGCTACGACTACGTGGGGCTCAACCACCTCGGCTGGCTGCGGCGGTTGGAGTCGGGCGGCCGGGATCTGCTGCCGGAGCTGCTGGCGGACCCCGCGGCGCTGGGGTCGTTCGAGGAGGGGCGGCTCTTCGGGGCCGAGTGGCTGGGAGCGCTGGGCTCGCTGCCCAACGAGTACCTGCTCTACTACTACTTCACCCGCGAGACGCTCGCCGCGGCCCGCGCCGCCGCGGCCACCCGGGGGGAGTTCCTCGACCGGCAGCAGTCGGAGTTCTTCGCGCAGGCGGGCGCCGACTCCTCGAAGGCGTACGAGCTGTGGGAGGCGACCCGGCTGGAGCGCGAGGAGATGTACATGGCCGACGCCCGCGCGGCGACCGGCGGTTGGCAGCGGGACGCCGCCGACCTGGAGGGCGGCGGATACGACCGGGTGGCGCTGGCGCTGATGCGGGCGATAGCCCGCGGCGAGCGCACGCAGTTGATCCTCAACGTCCGCAATGGCACGGCCCTGCCGCTGCTCGACCCCGACGCGGTGATCGAGGTGCCGTGCGCGGTGGGTCCGGACGGTCCCCGGCCGCTTCGGGTCGCCGCGCCGGACGCGCATCAGGCGGGACTGATGCTGTCGGTCAAGGCGGCCGAGCGCGCCACCATCGAGGCGGCGGCGACCGGTTCGCGCACCGCCGCACTGCGCGCGCTGGCGCTGCACCCGCTGGTGGACTCGGCGGCGGTGGCCTCGCGCATCCTGGACCGGGCGGGGATCAGCTGACCTCGCAGTCGGCCGCCGCCGCGCCCAGGCCGACCGCCGAGGGGTGCCGGGCGGCCCGGCCGTCCTGGTCGGGGCGCTGGATGGCGCTGACGATCCTGGCCGCCCAGTCCGCGGGATGATCGTGGCCGAGGAGGCGGGCCAGGTGCGCCAGGCGGGTACGGCGTTCCGCCGGGGCGAGCGCCAGGGCCCGCCGCAGGACCTCGACCAGGTCCTCGGGTGAGCGGGGATCGGTGAAGAGCGCCGCGGAGCCGAGTTGCGCGGCGGCACCCGCGTACCGGGAGAGCACCAACACTCCGCAGCGGCCCGCGGCGGCCTGGGCGGCCTGGGCGGCCTGGGCGGCGATGAACTCCTTCGCGGTGAGGTTCATGCCGTCCTGCAGTGAGGTCACCCAGAACACGTCGGCGGCGAGGTAGTGGTCGACCAGTTCGGCGATGGGCAGACTACGGGGCAGGTACTCGACGGGCCGCCAATCACCCGTGCGCCAGGCATCGTTGACCTCGGCTACGCGCTGTTCCAGTGCCCGCCGGGTCGCGTCGTAGGCGGTGATGCCGGGTTCGGGGGGCGGGCACACCAGCCGGAACCGCAGGCGTCCGCGCAACTCCGGGCAGCGGCCGAGCAGTGCCGCGACGGCCTCGACCTTCTGCACCGGGGCCTTGGCATAGTCCAGGCGCTCGACGGAGAGCACCAGCGGCCCGTCGATCGGCTGATGGTGCGGCATCCGCGCCCGGGCCAGCGCTTCGACGGCGTCACGGTCGATGCCCAGCGGATGCACGCCCAGCCGCGGTGGCCGAGGGGTGCCCGCCAGGGTCTGCCGGAAGTGCTCGGCGAAGTCGGTGGTGTGGAATCCGGCCCAGTCCAGGCAGCCGAGCGAGGCGCGGATCTCCGGGGCGGTGGGCAGCGCGGCGAAGATCTCCGGCGGCGGGAACGGGGTGTGGTGGAACAGCCCCAGCCGCAGGTCGGGGCGGGTCGGGCGGAGCATGCCCGGCACCAGCCACAGGTTGTAGTCGTGCAGCCAGACGGTCGCGCCCGGGGCCGCGATGTCGCTGATGTGGTCGGCGAACCGCGCGTTGACCGCCCGGTAGGCCGCCCAGGCGGCCGGATCCGGGCGCAGCCGCTCCGGCTGGCTCATCAGCACCGGCCACAGCGTCTCCTTGCAGGCCCGGTGGAAGTACCCGGCCCACTCGGCGGGGCTCAGCCGCAGGAAGGACAGGGGCAGCCCGGTGTTGTGCCCGTCGAGACGGGCCGCCGGGACGTCCTGCCCGAGGACCGCGGCGGCCGCCCACACGGCCCGCAGGTCTCCGGTGAACATGCCGCGCAGGGTGGGCAGGATGCCGTTGGGGCTGGACGGTTCCTGCCAGCCGCCGGGCGTCCAGCGCACCGGCGGGCGGTGGTAGCCGACCACCAGCGGGTATCGGCGCTCCACCCAGCCGAGTTCCTCAAGCGCCGCCAGGATCCCGGCCGCCCCCGGCCGGTCGGACCGCGAAGTGCTGCCGCCGGGCGGTACCGCCGCGAGCAGTGCGGGCTCGGCGTTGCCGACGATCACCCCGTGTGCGCCGAGTCGGAACAGCGACAGGTCGTTGAGGGAGTCGCCCGCGACCAGGATCGAGGTCATCGGCCAGTGCCGCTCGCGGGCCAGGGCCGCGAGGGCACTGCCCTTGCCCGCACCCGGCGGCAGTACGTCGAAGTAGCGGTCCGCCGAGTACAGCCACCCGCACCCCAACTCCACCACGGCGTCGGTGATCTCGCGCGTCAACCGCTCGGGGCGCAGGTAGAACGAGCAGCGGCCGTCCTGGGCCGCCCCGTCCTGGTAGGTCAGCTCCGGGAAGCGGCGCAGCGCGGCACGGATCCGATCCGCGCCGGGCCAGCCGGCCCGTAATCCCCGCTGCAGCGGCTCGACCGGCGCCAGGTCCGTACCGTCGATCACGCTCGCGCCGACGTCGGCGATGATCCAGCGCGGCCGCGGCACCAGTGGGTCCCGCAGCGCCGCGCGCACCGAGGGCAGTCCGCGGCCGGTCGCGAAGACCACCGTCACCTCCGGATGGCGGTCCAGAGCGGCACGCAGGCTGCGCCGGTCGGCCTCGCCACCCTCCAGGAGCGTGCCGTCCAGGTCGGCGACCAGGATCTTCATTCAGCGCCCTCTATGGCTGCGCGGGGCCCCAACCGATGGGCCGGAGCACATCTCGGACCAGGGTGAACGGAACATCAACTGGAACAGTACACGGGGTAATTGACGTTCCGCTCTGTGTCACCGGGCGCCGGGCGCAGCTCAGCCGAACCTGTGCGCCGCCACTTCCGCGAGGTACCCCGCCCGGGTCTGCTCGTCCAGGAAGGCCGCCTTGAAGGAGTTGGCGGCGAGCATGCGCAGCGTCTCGTGGTCAAGGCCGAGAGCGTCCTTTACGGCGCCGAAGTTGTCCGCCACGTAGCCGCCGAAGTAGGCCGGGTCATCGGAGTTGACGGTGACCAGGAGTCCCGCGTCGATCATCTTGGGCAGCGGGTGCTCGGCGAGGGTGTCCACACAGCGCAGTCGCACGTTGGACAGCGGGCACACGGTGAGCGGCACCCGCTCCCGGGCCAGCCGCTCGACCAGTGCCGCGTCCTCCAGGCAGCGCAGCCCGTGGTCGATCCGCTCGACGCCGAGGACGTCCAGGGCCTCGGTGATGTACTCGGCGGGGCCCTCCTCGCCCGCGTGCGCGACGCGGTGCAGTCCGGCCTCCGCCGCGCGTTGGAAGACCTCGCGGAACTTCGACGGCGGGTTGCCGACCTCGGCCGAGTCCAGGCCGACCCCGTGGATGCGGCGCAGATGGGGCCTGGCCGCCTCGAACGTCTCAAGGGCGGACTCCGCGGACTCGTCGCGCAGGAAGCACATGATCAGCCGGGTGCTGATGCCGTGCCGTTCCTCGCTGCGGTCCAGCGCCCGGCCGAGCCCCTCGATAACGACGCCTATCGGCACCCCGCGCGCGGTGTGGGCCTGCGGATCGAAGAAGATCTCGGCGTGCCGCACGCCCTGCGCGGCGGCGCGGGCCAGATAGCCGTCGGCCAGCTCCGCGAAGTCATCCTCGGTTCGCAGTACGGCCATCAACGCGTAGTACAGATCCAGGAAGGACTGCAGGTCCGAGAAGGAGTACGCGCGGCGCAGCTCGTCGGTGGTGGCATACGGGAGGGTGACGCCGTTGCGCTCGGCGAGCGCGAACGCCAGCTCGGGTTCGAGAGTGCCTTCGATGTGAAGGTGCAGTTCGGCCGTGGGGAGAGGCTTCGCAGGCATTCCGCCATCGTAATGTGCCGACGCTATATTTGCGCGGGCACGCAAATAGCTGCCACGAACGGGACGGACACCGTCCCGTCACCGTCTTCGAGGAGGTGCGCCCATGCACACCCTGTCCACCGTGGACTTCGTCGTCCGGCTCATTACCGGCCTGGGCTGCGGCGCGCTGATCGGCGTCGAGCGGCAGTGGCGCGCCCGGATGGCCGGGCTGCGGACGAACGCGTTGGTGGCGACCGGCGCGACGCTGTTCGTCCTGTACAGCGAGGCGGTCGGGGACACCGGCAGCCCGACCCGGGTCGCCTCCTATGTGGTCTCCGGCATCGGTTTCCTCGGCGGCGGTGTGATCCTGCGCGAGGGCGCGAGCGTACGGGGCCTGAACACCGCGGCCACCCTGTGGTGTTCGGCGGCCGTCGGGGTACTGGCCGCTTCCGGGCGGCTGCCGCTGGCCGTCCTCGGCACGCTGGGCGTCATCGGCGTACATCTGCTGCTGCGGCCGGCCGGGCGGCTGATCGACCGCGTTCCGCAGGACGACCCCGACACCGGCCCGGCGCAGGCCACGGTGCATCTGGTCTGCGACCGGCGCGACGAGACCCACATCCGCGCGCTGCTGCTGCAGGCCCTGACCGCGGTGGGCCTCACCCCGACCGCGCTGCGCGCTCGCCGCGACCAGTCCGAGAGCACCCGTCTGCAGGCCGTGGTCAGCGTCACGGGCGACCCGGCCCAGGGGCTTGAGCAGCTCGTCTCCCGCCTGTCCCTGGAACCGGGCGTCCGCGACCTGCACTGGCATCTGGAGACGGAATCTCTGGAGGAGAGCGCCGAAGCGAGGGCCTAGTTCCGGCCGGATTTCGGGGTTTGGGTTGCGGTCGGTTCGGCACAGCCGGGCCGTGGGGGTTGCTCGCTGTCGCGGCGGTCATTTTTTTGGGGGCAAGCCCCCAAACCCCCAGCGGGGCGATCTGTCGGGGCAAGCCTCCAACACCCGTGGGGGCTCAGGGGCTTGCCTTCGGCGGATCGGCGGGGCTTGGTCACCCGAACGATCTGCCCACCGCGGGGCTTGGGAGCCCGCCCACCCAACAGAGCAGCACGCCGCGGGGGCCGACCCAACGAGTCGAGCGGCCAAGGGGCTCGGGGGCTTGCCCCCGAAAAACGTCCGCCGCGATGGCGAGCGACCCCCACGGCGTGGACCGGCGGTGCCGAACCAACCGCAGCCCCGAAACCCGATATCCACCGAAAGGGCGCTAAGCCCGCCTGGGTACCGGGATCCGGTCCAGGTCCCGGGCGATGGTCAACTCCCCGGTGAAGCCGGCCTCCCGGGCTTGGCGGGCGAACTCCGCCGGATCCGGGTAGCGCTGGGAGAAGTGCGTCAGCACAAGATGCCGCACGCCGCAGTAGGCGGCGACCCGGGCGGCCTGGCCCGCCGTGAGATGGCCGTGCTCGCTGGCCAGCGGCTCGTCCTCGTCGAGGAAGGTCGACTCGATGACCAGCAGGTCGCAGTCCTCCGCGAGGGCGAACACGCCGTTGCACAGCCGGGTGTCCATGACGAAGGCGAACCGCTGGCCGCGCCGCGGCTCGCTGACGTCTTCGAGCAGAACCCCGCGCAGTTCGCCCTCGCGCTGCAGGCGGCCGATGTCCGGGCCCTGGATCCCGCAGGCGGCAAGCCGCTCGGGCAGCATCCGGCGGCTGTCCGGCTCCACCAACCGGTAGCCGAAGGACTCGACGGGATGGTCGAGCCTGCGGGCGTACAGCGTGAAGCCCTGCGTGGTCGTCAACTCGCCGCTCTCCGCGATCGGTTGCTCGCGCAGCCGCACCGTCTCGCGGTACGCGGTGGCGTACCGCAGCCGTTCGAAGAAGCGCTGCCCGCTGGCCGGGTAGTACGCGGTGATGGGGTGCGGGACGCGGTCGAGGTTGACGCGCTGGATGACCCCGGCCAGGCCCAGGCTGTGGTCCCCGTGGAAGTGGGTGACACAGATCCGGGTGAGGTCGTGCGCGGCGACCCCGGCGTGCACCATCTGCCGCTGGGTGCCTTCGCCGGGGTCGAAGAGGATGCCCTCGCCGTCCCAGCGCAGGACGTAACCGTTGTGGTTGCGGTGCCGGGTGGGCACCTGGCTGGCGGTGCCGAGGACGATGAGCTCTCGCTGGGACAAGGAATCCTTCTCGTGGCGCGAAGCGCCTTTATCCGGGCGGCCAGTTGAAACCGCGGCCGCCGAGCACGTGGGCGTGCGCGTGCCACACGGTCTGGCCCGCGCCGGAACCGGTGTTGAAGACGACGCGGTAGCCGGTGCCGTCCACCTTCTCCTGCGCGGCGACCTCGCCCGCCTCGCGCAGTATGTCCGCGCACAGCTGCGGGGCCTGGACCGCGAGGGTGGCCGCGTCCGGGTAGTGCGCCTTGGGGATGACCAGGACGTGCGTGGGGGCCTGCGGGTTGATGTCGCGGAACGCGACCGTCGTGTCGGTCTCCCGGACGATCGTCGCGGGGACATCCCCCGTCACGATCTTGCAGAACAGGCAGTCGGCCTGCGGTTCTCCCGGCACGGATGTGTCTCCCTCATCGGGTGTGTGACCTACGGGGCGCATGCTACCGGGCGCGCCCCGTAGGAGTGGCGGTGCGCCGGGCTACGGAAGGACGGGCGGCGTCTTCGCGGGAGAGGACGCCAGTGCCTCCAGTGCGAGGGTGATGGCCGTGTCGAGTTGCGGATCGCGGCCCGCCGCCCAGTCCTGCGGGGCGTGCACCACCTCGACGTCGGGGTCCACCCCGTGGTTCTCCACGTCCCAGCCGTATCCCTCAAGCCAGATCGCGTACTTGGGCTGGGTGACCCCCGTACCGTCCACCAGGTCGTAGCGCGAGTCGATGCCGATCACCCCGCCCCAGGTGCGGGTGCCGACCACCGGGCCGATGCCCAGGGCCTTGATGGCGGCGTTGACGATATCGCCGTCGGAGCCCGAGTGCTCGTTGGCGATCGCCACGACCGGGCCGCGCGGTGCGTCGACCGGGTAGCTCGACGGCCGCACACCGCGCGGCACGTCCCAACCCACGATCCGGCGGGTCAGCTTCTCCACGACCAGCTGCGAGGTGTGGCCGCCGCGGTTCTCCCGCAGATCGACCAACAGCCCTTCGCGGGCCACCTCGACCCGCAGATCGCGGTGGAGCTGCGCCCAGCCGGAGCCGACCATATCGGGTACGTGGAGGTAGCCGAGACGGCCGCCGGTCTGCCGGTGGACATGGGCGCGGCGGCCCGCGACCCAGTCGTGGTACCGCAGCGGTTCCTCGTCGGCGATCGGGACCACGACGACCGCGCGGGTCTCCGGGGTACCGGAGTTGCCGGGAGCGATGGTCAGTTCGACCGGTTTGCCCGCGGTGCCGATCAGCAGCGGACCGGGTCCGGTCAACGGATCCACCGGATGACCGTTGACCGCCAGAATGCCGTCCCCGGCACGTACCGCGACACCCGGCGCCGCCAGCGGTGAGCGGGCCGCCGGGTCGGAGGTCTCCGAGGGCAGCACCCGGTCGATCCGCCAAACCCCTTGCTGGTCGCGGGAGATGTCGGCGCCGAGCAGGCCCTGGCGGCGCAGCGCGTCACCGTGTCCGCCGGGCGGCGAGACATACGCGTGCGAGGTGCCCAGCTCGCCCTGCACCTCCCAGAGCAGGTCGACCAGGTCGTCATGGGTGGCGACCCGGTCCAGGACCGGACGGTAGCGGTCCAGTACCGCGTCCCAGTCCACCCCCGACATGTCCGGCCGCCAGAAGTGGTCTCGCATCAGACGGCCGGTCTCCCCGTACATCTGGCGCCACTCGGCCGCCGGGTCGACGGTCACCCGGACCCGCGAGAGGTCGACGGTGACGCTGCTGTCGCCGTCCTCCTCATCGGACGCCTTGCTGTCGGCCGGTACCAGCCGCAGCTTGCTGCCGCAGTTCAGCAGCAGCCGCTCACCGTCTCCGGTGACCGCGAAGTCATCGACGTCCTCGGCGAGTTCGTCGGTGCGCAGCCGCTGCAGGTCGTACCGCTCCAGCGTGGTGGCGGGCGGCTGTGCCTGCGGTGTGGCCAGTGCCGAGCCGAGGACGCCGGAGAGCGGATGGCGCAGCCACAGCACGCCGTCCTTGGCGGTCCGCATCCCTGAGTAACGGGCGGCCTCCACGGGGAAGGGCACGATGCGGTCGGCGAGGCCTTCGAGGTCGACGCGGGTGACCGGAGCACGGTGCTCGTCACCGCTCGCGGTGTCGCCGTCGTGCTTGTCGCCGTCCGGCTTCTCCTCGGGCGGTGCGCCGAGGGGACGCCCATGGCGCTGCGGACCGAACGGGGACGGTGTGTCGGCGGCGAGCGTGATCAGGTGCGGGCGGCACGCGTTGGGGAACGACAGGTCGAAGACATGCGCGTCGTAGACCGGGTCGAAGGCCCGCTCGGACAGGAACGCCAGGTGCTTGCCGTCCGAGGTGAACGCGGGCGCGAAGTCGTTGAAGCGCAGCGGTGTCGCGTCGGCGACCGCGAGCGTCGTGGTGTTGGCGATCCGCAACTGCCGCAGCGGGTCGGGACCCGGCTGCGACCAGGCGAGCCACCCGGAGTCGGGCGAGAACGCCACCCCGCTGGCGTCGCCGTGCTCGCTGGTGGAGACCTCGCGCACCTCGCCGGTCTCCCGCTCCACGAGCAGCACCCGCCCGTCGTGCGAGGCGACGGCGATCCGGCGGCCGTCCGGTGAGACGACGAGCTCAAGGACCCGGCCCAGCCGGCCCGCTGCCAGCCGACGCGGTGCGCTGCCGGCCGGGAGACCGGTGGCGGGCGCCTGCTCCAGCGCGTCCTCACCCTCGGCATCGGTCACCCAGACGACCTGCGGCGCGCCCTCGCCGCCCACCCGGAACGTACGGGGCAGCCGGGCGCGTACCCCGGGCTCGGCGGCGAGCGCGCGCGCCGGGCCCTCGCGGTGGGTCAGCCAGTGGATCGAGCCGCGCACCTCCACGGCGCTGCCGCGGCCGGTGTGGTCGGGGTACGCGTCGCCGAGGTGGTGTGCGGCGCGGATCGGGTGCGGGCGCAGGTCGCTGCGCTGGCCGCCGAGCCGGATGGCGAGCGGACGCGGCTCGGCACCGCCGGGCAGGTCGTCGATCAGATGGAGTTCACCGGCGCGGGTGTAGGCGACACGAGTGCCGTCGGTGGCCGCCTGGCGGGCGTAGAAACCTTCAAGGGGCGTGTGCCGCCGCAGGTCGGAGCCGTCGGGCAGGCTGGAGTAGAGGGCTCCGGTGCCTTCGTGGTCGGACAGGAACGCGATCCGGTCCCCCACCCACAGCGGGCATTCGAGATTCCCGGCGAGATCGGCGTGAATCCGCTGGAACTCCCCGCTGCCGTCCGCGTCGAGCCACAACTTGCCCGCCGTGCCGCCCCGGTAGCGCTTCCAGGCGGCGGCATCGCGGCCCATGGTGGTGGACAGCAGCAGTACGGCGGCCCCCGGCCCGTAGGCGACCGCGCCGACCGGACCGTACGGCAGGACGCGCGCGGGTCCACCGTCCACCGGGACCGCCCAGGCCCAGGTGCGGCGCACCGAAGCCTGTCCGTAGCTGCTGGTCGCGACCACCTCGCCGTCGGGCGTCCAGCCGCAGACCGCGGTCTTCGAACTCCCCCAGTACGTCAGCCGGTTGACCGGGCCGCCGTCGACCGGCGCCACATGCACCTCGGGTGCGCCGTCACGCGTTGAGGTGAAGGCGATGTACTCGCCGTTCGGCGAGATACACGGATGGCGTACGGGCATGTTGTCCGCGCTGACCCGCCAGGCCCGACCACCGTCGAGCGGCGACGCCCAGACGTCGTCCTCGGCTGTGAAAGTGATCAGATCGCCGTGCGGATGCGGATACCGAAGGTACGAAGGCTGCGTCACAGCGGCCACACTAATACTGTGTTTTTTCCGACGCGTCAGCGCCCGGAAAACCGCTTCCGGATCGTGCTCAGGCCCAGCGGCCGGTGCGGCCCAGCAGCAGCGCGGTCGCGGCGACGCCCGCCGTCGAGGTGCGCAGCACCGTCGGGCCGAGGCGGTACGGTTTACCGCCCGCCGCGGCGAAGGCGTCCAACTCGTCCGGCGCGACCCCGCCTTCCGGGCCGACGACCAGCACGATGTCGCCCTCGGTGGGCAGCGGGGCGGTGGCCAGCGGGGCGCTGCCCTCCTCGTGCAGTACTGCGGCGAAGGCGGCGCCGGAGAGCAGTTCGGCAACCTGACGGGTAGTCATGAGGTCGTGCACCTGCGGCAGTCGCAGCCGCCTGGCCTGCTTGCCCGCCTCGCGCGCGGTGGCGCGCCACTTCGCCAGCGCTTTCGTGCCGCGCTCGCCCTTCCACTGGGTGATACAGCGGGACGCCGCCCACGGCACCACCGCGTCGACACCGGTCTCGGTCATCGTCTCGATGGCCAACTCGCCCCGGTCGCCCTTGGGCAGCGCCTGGACGACGGTGATCCGGGGGGCCGGCGCGGGCTCGGTCCGCACCTGCGTGACGGTGACCTCAAGCCGGTCCTTGCCTTCGACGGCGGCGACCGTGCCGTAGGCGCCGGTGCCTTCGCCGTCGGTCAGCACGATCTCCTCGCCGACCCGCAGCCGTCGCACCGAGACCGCGTGGCGGCCTTCGGGGCCGGTCAGCGTGAGGCGCTCACCGGTCAACTCGCCCGGCTCGACCAGGAAGACCGGCGCGGTCACGAACGGCCCTTCGCCAACAACTCGCGTGCCGCCTCGAGTTCGGCACCGAGCACATCGACCAGACGGGCGGCGGGCAGCTCTCGGGCCAGCCGGTGCCCCTGCCCGGCCCACAGCGCCATCGCCTGCGGATCGCCCGCCCCGGCGGCCGCCTTGCGCAGCCCCGAGGTCAGATGGTGCACCTGCGGGTACGCGGCAGGCGCGTACGGGCCGTGCTCCCGCATGAAGCGGTTGACCAGGCCGCGGGCCGGACGGCCGGAGAAAGCCCTGGTGAGCTCGGTGTGGCTGAAGAGCGGGTCGGTCAGCGCCCGCTTGTGCAGCACGTTCGCCCCCGACTCGGGGCAGACCAGGAACGCGGTGCCGAGCTGGGCCGCACTGGCACCCGCCGCCAGCACCGCGGCGATCTGCGCACCGCGCATGATGCCGCCCGCGGCGATGATCGGTAGTTGAACCGCCTCGCGTACCGCAGGGATCAGCGAGAGCAGCCCGGCCCCGGCCCCGTCCAGCTGCGGGTCGTCGCGGTGCGTGCCCTGATGGCCGCCCGCCTCGACGCCCTGGACGCACACCGCGTCCGCGCCCGCCCACTGGGCCGCCTGCGCCTCGGCGACCGAGGTGACGGTGACCACGGTGTACGTACCCACGCGGGCGAACCGGTCGATGACGGCACGGCTGGGGCAGCCGAAAGTGAAGCTGACCACCGGAACGGCGTCATCCGTGAGCACCGCGACCTTGGCGTCGAAGGCGTCGTCGGTGCCCGCGTCCGGATCGCCGAGCGCGATGTCGTACCAGCTGGCCTCACCGGCGAGTTGCTCCCGGTACACCTCAACGGCGGCCGGGTCGGCGGTGTTCGGCTGCGGCATGAACAGGTTGACGCCGAACGGCCGCGAGGTCAGCGTCCGCAGCTGTTTGACCTCCTGGTACATCGCCTCAGGGGTCTTGTACCCGGCCGCGAGGAACCCTAGGCCCCCGGCCTCGCTCACCTCGGCGGCGAGCAGCGGACATGACGCGCCGCCCGCCATCGGGGCCTGGATGACGGGCAGTACGAGGAGGTCGGTCAACGCGGCCATGGGTACATCCTGTCACGGTGGTGTGACAGCACCATCGGCCGGGGTGCCGCCCGGAGGCGGTGCCCCTGGACCTCAACCCCGAAGCGGGGGCCCGGAAGCGGAACCCTCGTCTTCGCGGCCGAGAGCCACCCCCGAAGGCGGGCCCGGGGGCGCAGCCCCCGGAAACCACCCCCATCGAGCACGCCTGTGCTAGCGGCCGTTGAACGCGTCCTTCAAGCGGGAGAACAAGCCCTGCTGGCCCGGCTGGAAGTGACCGGACGGCCGCTCCTCGCCGCGTAGCACGGCCAAGCGGCGCAGCAGCTCCTCCTGCTCGGGGTCGAGCTTGGACGGCGTCTGAACCTCCACATGGACGATCAGATCGCCGCGGCCGCCGCCACGCAGGTGGGTGATGCCGCGCTGGTGCAGCGGGATCGACTGGCCCGACTGGGTGCCGGGGCGGATGTCGACCTCTTCGAGGCCGTCCAGCGTCTCCAGCGGGACCTTGGTGCCCAGCGCCGCCGCCGTCATCGGGATGGTCACCGTGCAGTGCAGGTCGTCGCCGCGCCGCTGGAACACCGAGTGCGGCAGCTCACGGATCTCGACGTAGAGGTCACCGGCCGGGCCGCCGCCGGGGCCGACCTCGCCCTCGCCCGCCAGCTGGATCCGGGTGCCGTTGTCGACGCCCGCGGGGATCTTGACCGTGAGGGTCCTGCGGGAGCGGACCCGGCCGTCCCCCGCGCACTCGGGGCACGGCGTCGGCACGACCGTGCCGAACCCCTGGCACTGCGGGCACGGCCGCGACGTCATGACCTGGCCCAGGAAGGACCGGGTGACCTGGGAGACCTCACCGCGGCCGCGGCACATGTCACAGGTCTGCGCCGACGTACCGGGCGCCGCGCCCTCACCGCTGCAGGTGGTGCAGGTGACGGCGGTGTCCACCTGGATGTCCTTGGTGGTGCCGAACGCGGCCTCGTCCAGCTCGATTTCGAGCCGGATCATCGCGTCCTGGCCGCGCCGGGTCCGCGACCGCGGGCCGCGCTGCGACGCCTGGCCGAAGAAGGCGTCCATGATGTCGCTGAAGTTGCCGAAGCCCGCGCCGAAGCCGCCCGCTGCGCCCGCACCGGCGCCGGACGCCGACAACGGGTCCCCGCCCAGGTCGTAGACCTGCTTCTTCTGCGGGTCGGAGAGCACCTCGTAAGCGGCGTTGATCTCCTTGAACCGCTCCTGGGTCTTCGGGTCGGGGTTGACGTCCGGATGCAGCTCGCGAGCGAGACGGCGGAACGCCTTCTTGATCTCGTCCTGGCCTGCGTCGCGTCGTACACCCAGGACCGCGTAATAATCCGTGGCCACTTACGACTCCGCCAGGATCTGTCCGACGTACCTCGCCACTGCGCGTACCGCTCCCATCGTTCCGGGGTAGTCCATGCGGGTCGGGCCGACCACGCCGAGCCTGGCGACCGCCTCGTCGCCCGAACCGTAGCCCACCGCGACGACCGACGTGGAACTCAGGCCCTCATGGGCGTTCTCATGGCCGATTCGTACCGTTACACCAGAGTCCTTGACCTCGCCGAGGAGCTTGAGCAGTACCACCTGCTCCTCCAGCGCCTCAAGGACCGGGCGGATTGTCAGGGGGAAGTCATGGTTGAAGCGGGTCAGGTTCGCGGTGCCGCCGAGCATGATCCGCTCCTCGGTCTCCTCGACGAGCGTCTCCAGCAGCGTCGCGAGCACGGTGGCGACCGTCGGGCGGTCGTCGTGCTCGAAGGAGTCCGGCAGATCCTGCACCAGCGACGGCACGTCCGAGAAGCGGTGGCCCACCACCCGGCTGTTCAGCCGGGCCCGCAGGTCCGCCAGCACGGTCTCGCCGACCGGCGACGGGCAGTCCACCAGCCGCTGCTCGACCCGACCGGTATCCGTGATCAGCACCAGCATCACCCGCGCCGGAGCGAGCGAGAGCAGCTCCACATGGCGCACGGTTGACCGGGTCAGCGACGGATACTGGACGACCGCGACCTGCCGGGTGAGCTGCGCCAGCAGCCGTACCGTACGCGCCACCACGTCGTCGAGGTCCACCGCGCCGTCCAGGAAGCTCTGGATCGCACGGCGCTCGGCGGCGGTCAGCGGCTTGACCCCGGCCAGCTTGTCGACGAAGAGACGGTAGCCCTTGTCGGTCGGGATCCGGCCCGCGCTGGTGTACGGCTGCTGGATGAAGCCCTCTTCCTCCAGCACCGCCATGTCGTTGCGCACCGTGGCAGGCGACACCCCCAGCCGGTGACGCTCGGTGAGCGCCTTGGAGCCGACCGGCTCCTCGGTGCCGACGTAGTCCTGGACGATGGCGCGCAGCACTTCGAGTCTGCGTTCGCTGAGCATTGCGCACACCTCCAAGCCGTGGTCCCGTTGCGGGTCGTTCAGTCCTTCAGGTACTTCCCCCTGGCACTCATTAGCCACGAGTGCCAGAAATCCCGCAGCCAGTGTACGGCCGAGTAGTAAGGGCACGGCAAGGGTGTGCCCCGACCCCGCCTTGACCTGCTGCGACAACCCGCCAGCCACGGTACCGCGCGCGCCGCCCGCCACCCGCCGATAGCGTCGTCCTGTGGATAACGCGGAGGGCAAGGCGGCGCACGCCGGTGAAGGCGGCGAGGTCTGGGAAAGGCTCGCACCGGGGGTCGCCCGGCGCCGACTGCCGTTCCTCGATGTGACGATCGGCGTGGTGGTCGGCACGAACGACGTGCTGGTGATCGACACCGGGTCCACGGTACGTACCGGCGCCGAGCTGAACCGCCAGGTGAACGAGTTGACCGGGCGCCCGGTCTGCCATGTCGCCCTCACCCACGGCCACTTCGACCATGTCTTCGGCACCGCCGCCTTCACCGGCGCCCAGGTGTACGGGGGCAAGGCGCTGGACGTCTATCTGGCACAGGAACGCGAGGCGCTGCGCGCGGACGCGGTACGGCACGGAACCGCGCCGGACGACGCCGCCGAGGCGTGTGACGCGCTGGTCCGTCCGAACCGCCTGGTCGACAACCGGTACGAGATCGATCTCGGCGACCGCGAGGTGCGGCTCGTCCACCCCGGGCGCGGCCACACCGACCACGACCTGGCCGTGCTCGTCCCGGGCACGCCGACCGTGGTCTTCTGCGGCGACCTCGTCGAGGAGTCCGGCGAGCCGCAGGCCGGGCCGGACGCGGTACCCGGTGAGTGGCCGGGAACCCTCGACCGGCTGCTGGAACTGGGCGGCGAGACGGCGCTGTACGTCCCCGGACACGGCGCGACCGTCGACGCCCGGTTCGTACGCCGCCAACGCGACGCGCTCGCCCGGCGTTTCGGGGTGTCGTGACGGGTCGCGGATACCATCTGGCGTATGCGCAGCAGGAGTTACGGCCCGGATCTGACCCCGCCCTGGAAGCGGAGCAAGCCCGCCCCCGAGGTCGCGGCAGAACCGGACCTGGTGGTGGAGGAGGTCACCACCGGCTTCTGCGGTGCGGTGGTGCGCTGTGAGAAGACCGCGCAGGGCCACACGGTGACCCTGGAGGACCGTTTCGGCAAGCACCGTGTCTTCCCCATGGAACCGCGCGGCTTCCTGCTGGACGGCAAGGCGGTCACGCTGGTGCGTCCGGCCCCCGCGGCGGCGTCACACGGGCCGAAGCTCACCGCCTCCGGTTCGATAGCGGTCCCCGGCGCCCGGGCGCGGGTCGCCCGGGCGGGCCGCATCTATGTGGAGGGCCGCCACGACGCCGAGCTCGTCGAACGCGTCTGGGGCGATGACCTGCGCATCGAGGGCGTGGTGGTGGAGTATCTGGAGGGCGTCGACGATCTCCCGGCGATCGTCGCCGAGTTCGCCCCCGGCCCCGACGCACGGCTTGGCGTCCTGGTGGACCACCTGGTCCCCGGCTCGAAGGAGTCCCGGATCGCCGAGCAGGTCAGCGGCGACGACGTCCTGGTGGTCGGCCACCCGTACATCGACGTCTGGGAGGCGGTGAAGCCCGCGGCCATCGGCATCCCCGAGTGGCCGAGGGTGCCGCGGGGCCAGGACTGGAAGACCGGCGTGTGCCGGGCCCTCGGCTGGCCGCAGAACACCGGCCAGGCGTGGCGGCGGATCCTCGGGTCCGTCCACTCGTACAAGGACCTGGAGCCGCAGCTCCTGGGCCGCGTCGAGGAACTGATCGACTTCGTGACGGCGCCCTGAGGCGACGCGGTCGCCGACGGCGAGCAACCGCCCACCCGCACGGGTGGGCGGGCCGGAAGGCCAGCCCGCTCAGTCCACCAGATCCCGCACGACGGCATCGGCCAACAACCGCCCCCGCAGCGTCAGCACCGCCCGCCCTTCCGCATAGGGCTCGGACTGGAGCAGACCGTCGGAGACGGCCCGCGCCGCGGCACGGGCCCCGGCCGGGGCGAGCAGTTCCAGAGGGCAGCCCTGGGCGAGCCGCAGTTCCAGCAGGATCCGTTCCACCCTGCGGTCCTCCGCCGAGAGGACCTCGCGCCCGGCCCCGGGCGACCGTCCCTCGGCGAGCGCCTGGGCGTACGCCCCGGGATGCTTCACGTTCCACCAGCGCACACCGCCCACATGGCTGTGGGCGCCAGGCCCGGCGCCCCACCAGTCGGCGCCGCGCCAGTAGAGCTCGTTGTGCCGGCACCGGCCCGGGACCGAGGTCGCCCAGTTCGACACCTCGTACCAGCCGAACCCGGCAGCCGACAGCGTCTCCTCCGCCATCAGGTAGCGGTCGGCGTGGACGTCGTCGTCGGTCATCGGGATCTCACCCCGGCGGATCCGCCGGGCCAGCTGGGTGCCCTCCTCGACGATCAGCGCGTACGCGGAGACATGGTCGGGACCGGCCGCGATCGCCGCGTCGAGGGACGCCTGCCAGTCCTCGTCGCTCTCACCGGGCGTGCCGTAGATCAGGTCGAGGTTGACATGGTCGAACCCGGCCGCGCGCGCCTCACTGACGCAGGCCTCCGGCCGTCCGGGCGTATGGGTGCGGTCCAGGATCTTCAGCACGTGCTGCCGGGCGCTCTGCATACCGAACGAGACACGGTTGAAGCCGCTCGCCCGCAGCTGAGCCAGATACGCCGGATCCACGGATTCCGGATTCGCCTCCGTGGTGATCTCGGCGCCGTCCGCGAGCCCGAACTCATCCCGGATCGCCGCCAGCATCCGCCCGAGGTCGGCGGCCGCCAGCAGGGTCGGGGTGCCGCCGCCGACGAAGACCGTCTCCACCTGGCGCGGGTCGTCGCCCAGCACCTTGCGGGCCAGCCGGACCTCGTCGACCAGCGTCTGCGCGTAGTTGTCCCGCGAGGCGAGCACGCCGCCGGAACCGCGCAGCTCAGTGGCGGTGTAGGTGTTGAAGTCGCAGTACCCGCAGCGGGTCGCGCAGTAGGGCACATGCAGATAGAAGCCCAGCGGCCGGTCGGCCGCGCCCGCCAGGGCAGGGGCGGGCAGCGAACCGTCGTGCGGCACGGGCTCGCCGTCGGGCAGTACGGATGGCATACCGCCATTGTCCCGTATGCCCACGGCAAGCCCGCCGGGCCCGCTTCGCCGAGGGGGCCCGGCCCGACGCGCTCTGGCGTGCTGCGGCTACGACTCGCGCGCGCCCGCGTACATCTCGTCGATCAGGTCCTTGAACTCCCGCTCCACCACAGGGCGCTTGAGCTTCAGGCTGGGGGTCAGCTCGCCGTGTTCGACGGTCAGGTCGCGCGGCAGCAGGCGGAACTTCTTGATCATCTGCCAGCGCTGCAGGCCCTCGTTGATCCGGCCGACATAGCCCTCGACCAGTTCCTTGGTCTGCGGGGCGGCGACCACGTCCGCGTACGTCCTGCCGCCCAGGTCGTGTTCCTTGGCCCAGCCCATGAGGGTGGGCTCGTCCAGCGCGATCAGGGCCGTGCAGAAGTTCCGGTTGGCGCCGATCACCAGGACGTTGCTCACGAACGGGCAGACCGCCTTGAACTGGCCCTCGACCTCGGCGGGCGAGATGTACTTGCCGGCGGAGGTCTTGATCAGGTCCTTCTTGCGGTCGGTGATCTTCAGGAAGCCGTCGTCGGACAGCTCGCCGATGTCGCCGGTGTGGAACCAGCCGTCCGCTTCCAGCACCTCCTCGGTCTTCTCCGGCAGACCGTGGTAGCCCTGCATGATGCCGGGGCCGCGCAACAGGATCTCGCCGTCCTCCCCGATCCGTACCTCCGTGCCGGGCAGCGGCTTGCCGACGGTGCCGGTGCGGTAGTTGTCGCCGGGGTTGACGAAGCTGGCGGCGCTGGACTCGGTGAGTCCGTAGCCCTCCAGGATGTGGATGCCCGCGCCGGAGAAGAAGTAGCCGATCTCGGGGGCGAGGGCGGCCGAGCCGGAGACACAGGCCCGCAGGCGCCCGCCGAATGCCTCGCGGATCTTCGCGTAGACCAGCTTGTCGGCGACCGCGTGCTTCGCCGCGAGACCGAACGGCACCGAGGGGTTGCCGCTCGCCCGGCGGTTCTCCTGGGAGGTCCTGGCGTACTCGCGGGCCACCTCGGCCGCCCACTGGAAGATCTTGTACTTGGCGCCACCGCCTGCGCGGGCCTTGGCCGACACGCCGTTGTAGACCTTCTCGAAAATGCGCGGCACGGCCGCCATGTAGGTCGGCTGGACCACCGGCAGATTTTCGATGATCTTGTCGACCCGGCCGTCGACCGCGATCACATGCCCCAGTTCGATGTGCCCGGCGGTGAGCACCTTGCCGAAGACGTGCGCGAGCGGCAGCCAGAGGTACTGGACGTCCTCGGGGCCGAGCAGACCGGTGGAGGCGATCGCCTTGGCCATGTACGACCAGCAGTCCTGCGGCAGGCGTACGCCCTTGGGGCGGCCGGTGGTGCCCGAGGTGTAGATGAGGGTGGCGAGCTGCTCGGAGGTGATTCCGGCGACCGCCTTCTTGATGGCCTCCGGGTGCTTCTCCAGATAGGCGGCGCCGCGCCGCTCCAGCTCCTCCAGGGAGAGCACCCAGTCGCCGTCGCCGTTGTCCGCCACGTCCGCGGAGTCGATCACCACGACATGGGTCAGGTCGGGCAGGTCCGCGCGGCGGGCACGCGCCTTCTCCAACTGCGCGGCGTCCTCGGCGATCAGCACCCGGCTGCCGGAGTCGGCGAGGATGAAGGCGGACTCGTCGGCGTTCGTGCTGGGGTAGATGGTGGTGGTGGCCGCGCCCGCGCACAGGACCCCGAGGTCGGCCAGTATCCAGTCGATACGGGTGCCCGAGGCGATCGCGACCCGCTCCTCGGGCCGCACTCCGAGGTCGATGAGCCCGGCCGCGATCGTATACACCCGTTGCGCCGCCTGGGCCCAGCTCAGCGAGCGCCACTGCTCCTGGCCACCGTCCGGGCTGGGTACCGGATAGCGGTACGCCTCGGTATCGGGTGTTGCCTCGACCCGCTGGAGGAAGAGATGGGCCACGGACGGCGGCCGGCTCTCAATCGATGTCTGTGTCTCGGTCACGACAACCTCCGGGGGCCCGCATCATTGCCAGGTCATTGCTTGTGACTCATCAGTAACCTTCGAGCAGGGATCAGGTTAGACGCCAGGCACCCGGCACGTAAGGGTCTACGGGCCCCTCGTTCAAACCGTGACGACCGAGTTAGGTGCCCGATGCATGGAAAATGGGGCCGGTGCGATTAAGACGCGCCAACCCGTTAAAACGGGCCAGCACGGAAAAAGGGGTCTGCCGAATGCGGACCGGACCGCCCGTACGCGCGAAGGGCCCGGCGCGCGATGGCGCCGGACCCAAAGACAGCGATCAGTGACGGCCGACGGGCAGTCCGCCGAGCAGCCCCTGGGACTGGTGGTGGGGGCCGGGCGGCGGGCTGTCGACCGCGTGGCACAGGCCGCTCACACTGTCGCCCCCCGGAGCGATCCTGGCGTTGTTGAAGGCCTTCGGGAGCTTGCCGGTGGTCAGCACCGTCCACCCGGCCTCGGTGAGGTCCTTGGTGGCACAGGAAGCACCGTTGTTCACGCTCAGATGGCCGCTGTCGAACCTGTTGGCCTCGTCGGCGAACGCCAGCGGGGACGCCGCTCCGAACGCCAGCGCCGAGGCCGCCGCCACGAAGATCGCCCGCTTGGCAACCGGGGAGTCAGTCACAGTGCAGTCCCTTCTCTCGCGCCGCGCCCTCGCGCCGCAGCCACCGTGCGTAACGGCCGGGCGGCCCGGCCGTTACGGTGCGACTACGTCGTACGAGTGGGACCCGTGACTAGTACTACAGAGGTACTACGGGGCTACAGGGCGGGCAGGGCTACTTCTTGCCCTTGCTGTCCCCTTCGTCGGTGGACAGTGCGGCGATGAAGGCCTCCTGCGGCACCTCGACGGCGCCGACCATCTTCATCCGCTTCTTGCCCTCCTTCTGCTTCTCCAGCAGCTTGCGCTTACGGGAGATGTCACCGCCGTAGCACTTGGCGAGCACGTCCTTGCGGATCGCGCGCACCGTCTCACGGGCGATGACCCGGCTGCCGATGGCGGCCTGGATCGGCACCTCGAACTGCTGCCGCGGGATGAGCTCACGCAGCTTGCCCGCCATCCGCACGCCGTACGCGTACGCCTTGTCCTTGTGCAGGATCGCGGAGAAGGCGTCCACCTTGTCGCCGTGCAGCAGGATGTCGACCTTGACCAGCTCGGAGGTCTGCTCTCCGGTCGGCTCGTAGTCGAGCGAGGCGTAGCCGCGGGTCTTGGACTTCAGCTGGTCGAAGAAGTCGAAGACGATCTCGGCGAGCGGGAGGGTGTAGCGCAGCTCGACGCGGTCCTCGGAGAGGTAGTCCATGCCGAGCAGGTTGCCGCGCCGGCTCTGGCACAACTCCATGATGGCGCCGACGAATTCGCTGGGCGCCAGCACGGTGGCGCGCACCATCGGCTCGTAGACCTCGGCGATCTTGCCGGTCGGGAACTCGCTCGGGTTGGTCACCGTGCACTCGGTGCCGTCCTCCATGATCACCCGGTAGACCACGTTGGGCGCGGTGGCGATCAGGTCGAGGCCGAACTCGCGCTCCAGACGCTCCCGGATCACGTCCAGGTGCAGCAGCCCGAGGAAGCCGACGCGGAAACCGAAGCCGAGGGCGGCCGAGGTCTCCGGCTCGTAGACCAGTGCGGCGTCGTTGAGCTGGAGCTTGTCCAGCGCGTCGCGCAGTTCCGGATAGTCCGAGCCGTCCAGCGGATACAAACCCGAGAAGACCATGGGCTTCGGGTCCTTGTAGCCGCCGAGGGCCTCGGTGGCTCCCTTGTGCAGCTGGGTGACGGTGTCACCGACCTTGGACTGGCGTACGTCCTTGACGCCGGTGATCAGATATCCGACCTCGCCCACGCCCAGGCCGTCGGACGCGGTCATCTCCGGCGAGGAGACACCGATCTCCAGCAGCTCGTGCGCGGCGCCGGTCGACATCATCTGGATGCGCTCACGCTTGGAGAGCTGGCCGTCGACCACCTTCACGTAGGTGACGACGCCGCGGTACGAGTCGTAAACCGAGTCGAAGATCATCGCGCGGGCGGGCGCGTCCGCGACGCCGACCGGCGGCGGGACCTCGGCCACGACCTTGTTCAGCAGCTCGGCCACGCCCTCGCCGGTCTTGGCGCTGACCTTGAGCACCTCGGAGGGGTCGCAGCCGATGATGTGCGCCAGCTCGGCGGCGTACTTCTCGGGCTGGGCGGCGGGAAGGTCGATCTTGTTGAGCACCGGGATGATCGTGAGGTCGTTCTCCAGCGCCAGGTAGAGGTTGGCGAGGGTCTGCGCCTCGATGCCCTGGGCGGCGTCGACGAGGAGGATCGTCCCCTCACACGCGGCGAGCGAACGGGAGACCTCGTAGGTGAAGTCGACGTGCCCCGGGGTGTCGATCATGTTGAGGACATGGGTGGTGCCCTCGCCGTCACCGGTGGTGGGCGCCCACGGCAGCCGGACCGCCTGGGACTTGATCGTGATGCCGCGTTCACGCTCGATGTCCATGCGGTCCAGGTACTGGGCGCGCATCTGCCGCTGCTCGACCACGCCGGTGAGCTGGAGCATCCGGTCGGCGAGCGTCGACTTGCCGTGGTCGATGTGCGCGATGATGCAGAAATTGCGGATCAGCGCCGGGTCGGTACGGCTCGGCTCCGGCACGTGGGTTGGGGTCGCGGGCACGCAGGGTCCTGATTCTCGACTCATGGTCGACGTCTGTGGGCGGATCGATACGTTGCCCTCCATAGTCCCATGCACGACGGGTGGACAGCGGTTTGGGAGCCGTATGGACCTGCTGGTAGCCTGGACCACTGTGCCTCGTGCCCTCTAACCCGAGGCGCTCAGTCGATTTACTCAGTCAAACCTGAAAAGGCTCATTCGTGGCGAACATCAAGTCCCAGATCAAGCGGATCAAGACCAACGAGAAGGCCCGTCAGCGGAACAAGGCCGTCAAGTCGGAGCTCAAGACCCTGATCCGCCGCACCCGTGAGGCCGTCGCGGCCGGCGATGTCGAGAAGGCCACCGAGGCCGCGCGCGCCGCCTCGCGCAAGCTGGACAAGGCTGTCAGCAAGGGTGTCATCCACAAGAACGCGGCCGCCAACAAGAAGTCGGCGCTGGCCGGCTCGGTGTCCTCGCTCAAGGGCTGAATCTCAGCTTTCCGTCGGTAGGGACCCAAGCGGACCCTCTCAACCGCTCCACGCCGACAACCCCCTCCGCCTAGTCGCGGAATCGCGCCGCACGCGGCCTGCGTTCGCCACGCGGGTGCGGCGCACAAGCAGTCCGGCCGAAGGCCCCGCCACCGTCATTCCCCGACGGCAACGGGGCCTTCGCCGTGTCTGGGGGTGGCCGGGGGCTCCGCCGTGGGGGGACTTCTGGGGGCACCGCAGTCGGGGGCTGCTGTTCGGGGCCACGCCGTCGAGCGGGGTGCTTCTCGGGGCGTCACGTCGAGCGGGGTGCTTCGGGGCTCCGCCGTCGGACCACTTCGCGACGGGCCCCTCTCGTCCCGAGCCCGCCCGGCAGGGGAACTCGCTTCGAGCCCGCGGGCCTGGGGACTGCCCGTCCCCCAAGCCCGCCCCGCAGGGGCTACCGCCGGGAGCGGGCCGCGCGGGCGATGGTGACGACCGCCTTTTCCAGCGCGTACGCCGGGTCGGCGCCCGCGCCCTTGACCGCCGCGTCCGCCTCGGCGACCGCCCGCAGCGCGGCCGCAACGCCATCCCCGGACCAGCCGCGCATCTGCTGCCGGACCCGGTCGATCTTCCACGGCGGCATCCCGAGCTCACGGGCCAGATCGCCGGGACGCGCACCCCGCGGGGCGGTCGCGAGCTTGCCGATCGCCCGCACCCCGGAGGCCAGCGCGAAGGTGATGCCCGGCAGCGGCTGTCCCACCGCGAGAGCCCACCGCAAGCGCTCAAGTGCTTCCGCCGTACGGCCGGTGACGGCAAGGTCGGCGACCTCGAAGCCGGTCGCCTCGGCGCGGCCGGTGTAGTAGCGGGCGACCACGGCCTCGTCGATCGTGCCGTCCACATCCGCGGCCAGCTGCGCACAGGCGGAGGCCAGTTCCCGCAGGTCGCTGCCGATGGCGTCGACAAGCGACTGGCACGCCTCCGGAGTCGCCGACCGGCCCACGGTGCGGAACTCAGCCCGTACGAAGGCCAGTCGGTCGGCCGGCTTGGTCATCTTCGGGCAGGCGACCTCACGGGCGCCCGCCTTCCGGGCGGCGTCCAGCAGCCCCTTGCCCTTGGCGCCGCCCGCGTGCAGCAGGACCAGCGTGATCTCCTCGGCGGGCGCGTCGAGATACGCCTTGACGTCCTTGACCGTGTCGGCCGACAGGTCCTGTGCCGCGCGCACCACGACGACCTTGCGCTCCGCGAACAGCGACGGGCTGACCAGCTCGGCGAGCGTGCCGGGCTGGAGCGCGTCCGGGGTCAGGTCCCGCACGTCGGTGTCGGAGTCGGCGGCTCGGGCGGCCGCCACGACCTGCGCCACGGCACGGTCGAGCAGCAGCTCCTCCTGTCCGACGGCGAGCGTCACAGGGGCGAGCGGGTCATCGGTCGACGTCTTCTTGGCCATCGCGCTCCAGCATCCCACGTGCCACTGACAGTCCACCCGTACCTGCCGGAAGGCGGGCTCCGGCCGTATCCGACAATGTGGCCGTGAGCGATGTTCGACATGTGCTGGTACTCCCCGACCGCGACGCGGCGGAGGAGGTGGCCGAAGAAGCGGCGGAGCGTTTCGGCCTTGATCATGAGCCGCAGCTGGTAAGGGAAGCGCTGGCAGGCGAGGACGACGCCGAGGACGCCCAGTGGCTGGTCGTCATCGAGGACGCGGACGGACAACTCGACCCGACCCAGCTCGACGCCCTGGCCGAGGAGTACGACGGCTGGCGCGAGGAGGAGTAACGCCAACGGCTCCGGCAGGCCTACGTCACACGTGTCACGCCCGCCGGGGCCGCCTGCCGCTCCTCCGCCGGTTCCGGAAGTTCGCGGAGCTTCGGCACCGGCGAGGGCAGCAACCAGAGCACGGCCGTGAGAGCCCCGGCTGCCCCGATCCAGATCGTGACGTGCACCCCGAGCACGGTGCCCAGCACACCGGCAACCATCGCCCCAAGCGACCGCACTCCGTAGTTGAGGGTGCGGTGGGCGCCCATGACACTGGAGCGCAGAGTATTCGGGACGATTGCGGCACGCAGGGTGTTCATGGCGATGTCCAGCACCATCACGCCGAACCCCGAGCCGAACTCGGCGAGGAACAGCAGCGCCAGGACGAGCGGCGTCGGCCCGCCCGCGAGGGGGACGAGGAGCAGCGGCGCCGGAAACGCGGCACAACCGGCGACGACGGCCGGCCCGATGCCGATACGGCGGATGAGGCGGGCGGTGAGGAACGCGCCGATGACGCTGCCGATCGCTCCGGCGCCCAACACCGCGCCGAGGAAGACGGGTTGCAGGTGCAGATCCTCGGTCGCGTAGAGCGCGAAGAGCGTGAAGAAGACGAAGTTGAAGAAATTGACGGTGGCGACGGCGGCGAGAGTGGCTCGCATGACGCGGTTGCGGGCTATCCAGCGCAGCCCCGCGGTCAGTTGTCCCCTGCCCGGGCGGGTGGATGGCGGCTCCACGGGTTGGACGCGGGACAGGCAGGCGGCGGAGACGAGATAGGAGACCGCGTCCACGAGCAGCGCGACCGGCGCCGCGAATATCTGCACGAGGAAGCCGCCGATGCTCGGGCCGACGACGAAGGACATGGCGCGGCTGCCGCTGAGTAGCGAGCTCCCCTCCACATATGCGGTGGCGGGTACGAGTGAGGGATACAGGGCCGCATCGCACACATCGAACAGCACCGCCAGCGTGCCGATGCCGAACGCCGCCCCGTAGAGCTGGCCGAGGCTCAAGCCTCCCAGCACGTAACCGATCGGCAGGGACGCGAGGAGCAGGGCCCGGCCGAGATCGGCAGTGATCATGAGTTGTCTACGCCGTGCGCGGCCGTCCACCAACGCACCGACCAGCAGCGAGAACACCAGCGCGGGAAGTAGCTCCGCCGTCGAGAGCCAGCTCATTCGTGCCGCGTTGGCGTGCAACGTGAGAACGGCGGTGAGTGGGATGGCGATCTGGGATACCTGGTCGCCGAGGAGCGAGACGGTCTGGCCGGTCCAGTAACGGCGGAACGCCCGCTCCCTCAGTAACGCGGGGATCCTCATCACGGCTGCTCCACGGTGCGGGTCGATGACGGAAGGGCCGCGCGGATCAGCGTGATGAGACGGGCGCCGTCCGGTCGGCGGTCTGGATCCGCCAGCCGATCGGCGTACGGTTCCAGCAACTCGTTCATTCGCTCCCCCAGTTCGGTCAGTTCGGCAGCCGTCAGGTACAGCAGGACATCGCTGAGCTGCTCGGCCTCCCGCCACTCACGGGTATCGCTCTGCCGCGCCTCCAGTCGCGCCGTCATCAGCTCGAAGTACCGCTCGACGACCGCGAGGCTGAGCGCATCGGATGCCTCAGCGACCGCCGGGTCCTCGGAGAAGTTCGGCCAGTTGGTGAAGCGTGCGGTCGCCCGCCACGGCTTCTCCCTCCCCTGGCCGCCCTCGGCTGTCTCCACCAACCCGTACTTGGCGAGCATCCGCAGGTGGTACGAGCAGCTGGCGACGGATTCCCCGGTCAGTTCGGCCGCCCGGGTGGCGGTGAGGGGGCCTTCACGGCGCAACAGGCCGACGAGCGCCATCCGTGTCGGATGGGCATAGGCACGCAGGGCGCGGGGGTCGGTGAGATGGATGGTGCTGTCGTGGCGCGAGACAGAAGGCTCGGTCATGTATCTAAAGATATCTTTATAAAGATCCCTTTACAAGGCTCGCCCGTAGTCCCTCCGGTCCATCTCCCGTGATCGCGATCGGGCCGTCCGTGTCGGTGCGCAGCACTGTGGTGCCCTCCGCGTGGAGGGCGGTGATCGTGCGGGGGGACGGGTGGCCGTATCTGTTGCCTGCGCCGCAGGAGATCAGGGCTAGGCGGGGGTGGAGTCGGGTGAGTAGGGCCGGGTCCTGGTTGGACGAACCGTGGTGGGCGACCTTGAGCACGTCGACCGGCGGTAGTTCGGGGTGCTGGGTGAGCAACTCCCGCTGCGCCGGGGGCTCCAGGTCGCCGAGGAGTATCAGGGTGAGGCCCGCCGTCCTGACCAGGAGTGTGACGCTGGAGTCGTTGGGGCCCGCGTCCGGCAGGCCCGCGGTGCGGTAGTCGGCCGCGGGCTCGGCGGCGCCCGCCCCGGCCGTGCCCGGCAGCGGCGGCCAGAGCACCTGCCAGTCCAGTTCGCCGAGCCGCCGCCGCTCCCCCGCCGCTGCCCGGACCACGGGGATGTGTGCGGCCGCGGCGCGGCGTCGTACGGACGCGGCTTCGCCGGGCGGTGCGTCCACGGTGGTGGTCTCGATCGCGCCGACGGTGCGACCGGTCAGGACGCCGGGGAGTCCGGCGACATGATCGGCGTGGAAGTGGGTCAGGATCAGCAGCGGGATCGTCGTCACGGCGAGCGATCTCAGACAGCGGTCGGCGAGCATCGGCTCGGGGCCGGTGTCGACCACAACGGCCGAGCCGTCACCGTCACCGGAGTTGAGCACCAGGGCGTCCCCCTGGCCGACATCGCACGCCGCCATCCGCCATCCCGCGGGCGGCCAGCCCGTGGTGAGCCGGGTGAGCGGGGCGGGCGCCAGCACCGCGACCAGCAGCAGCACCGCCAGTGCCGCGCAGATCCATGGGTGGCGGGCGATGCGCCGGGAGCACAGCAGCACGGCGGCGGTGACGGCGGCGAGCAGCAGTCCGCCGGTCCAGCCGCCGGGCCAGTCCAGCGCCGCACCGGGAAGTGCGGCGCCCTTGCGGGCCACCGTGGAGACCCACACCACCGGCCAACCCGCCAGCCAGGCAAGGCCTTTGGCAGCCGGCATCGATACCGGCGCGGCCAGCAGGGCCCCGAAGCCCAGCACGGTCGCCGGGGGTACCGCCAACTCGGCCAGCAGGTTGCACGGGATGGCCACCAGGCTGATGTGCGCGGCAAGCACGGCGACCAGCGGCGCGCACAGCGCCTGGGCGGCCGCGGCGGCCGCCAAGGCCTCCGCCAAGTGGGCTGGCACGCGGCGCCGTCGCAGGGCCGCGCTCCACCCCGGGGCGAGCGTCAGCAGCGCGGCCGTGGCCAGCACCGACAGCGCGAAACCGTACGAGCGGGCGAGCCATGGATCGTAGAGGACGAGGGCGATGACGGCGGCCGCGAGCGCGGGCAGCAGAGCGCGGCGACGGCCGGTGCCGATCGCCAGGAGGGTGATCAGGCCGCAGACAGCGGCTCGTAGCACGCTGGGGTCCGGGCGGCACAGCACCACGAAGCCGATGGTCAGCAATCCACCGAGCACGGCGGTGAGCCGCAGCGACAAGCCCAGCCGGGCGGCGATCCCGCGGCGTTCCGCGCGTACCGCGAGGGAGGAGGGGCCGATCAGCAGGGCGAGGATCACGGTGAGATTGGATCCGCTGACCGCGAGCAGATGGGTGAGATCGGTGGCGGCGAAGGCTTCCTGGAGGTCGGGCGGAACGCGGGAGGTGTCTCCGACCACGAAACCGGGGAGCAACGCCCGTGCGTCCGGCGTCAGTTGGTCGGTCGCGTCCCGCAGTCCGCCGCGCAGCGCTCCGGCCAGGCGCTGGATCGCCGAGGGCGGCCGGGTGACATGCGGCGGACCGCGCACCTGGAGGACGGCGGCGCTGCGGTCCACCTCCCGTGTGGTGGGGGCGAGTTGGCCCTCCAGGGTGAGGCCGGTGGAGGGCAGCAGGCCCAGCCAGGCCGGTGTGCTGTCGCCGGGCTGGGCGATCAGCAGCACAGGGGTGTGCACAGCGGTGGTCGTACCGCGGGACGTGACGTGTGCGGCTTCGGCTTCCGCGAGGACGGATGCCGGGGCCGGGGCCGAACCGCGTACCCGGGGGTGCGCCGCCCGCGGGTCACCGGTGAGCGTCAACTGGACGGTGACCCGGGCATGTTGGGTGGCCAACGCCGGAATCGGCCCTCGGTGCAGCCCCGCCACACTCAGCCCGGCCACGCCCGCGGCCACGCAGGCGCACAGGAGAGTGGCGGCCGCCACCGCGGCGGTGCCGGCGCCCGGCCGGGTCGGGATCCACCCGGCCGCCGCGCCGGACAACCCCCGGGTGCCCCTGCGATGCGCGACACACAGGGCGAGGGCGGCGGCGAGGCACGCTCCGGCCCCGATGGCGACCCAGCGGCCCGGAGCGCTGAGCGCGATGATGGCGGCTAGCCAGGTCGCCAGCGCTGGCGGCACGAGGCGGAGATCGGCCGGGCCGTCCTGCTGCGGCCGGGACGCTCCGAGCCGACCGCCCGCCGCGGCCCGTCCCCGCCGATCCCGCGCCGGTGCGGAAGCGGAAGATGTCGACCGCTCCGCGTTCATGGCCGAACCAAGGGCTGTAGTTCCTGGAAACGACGCTCCCCCACCCCGCTGACCTGGCGCAGCTGGCTGACGGAGGTGAAACCGCCGTGCTGGGTGCGGTATTCGACGATGTGGCGGGCGAGGACCGGGCCGACGCCGGGGAGGGCGTCAAGCTGCTCGGCCGTGGCGGTGTTGAGACTGAGCGGCCCCGGGCCCGCCGCGCCGCCGCCTCGGATGCCCGCGGCATCGTTGGGCGGCGGCGGGGGCTGCCCGACCACGACCTGTTCCCCGTCCGTGAGCAGCCGGGCGAGGTTGAGGCCGCTGGTGTCGGCGCCCGGCAGCGGTCCGCCCGCCGCCTTGAGCGCGTCGGTGACACGTGCACCGGTCGGGAGGTGCCGCACCCCCGGGGTGCGCACCTTGCCCGCGATGTCCACCACCACGTCCGCGGGCGACGGTCTGCCCGTCGGCGGCGCCGACGCGCCGCTCAGCTGCCCCACGGGGGATGTGACGGCCCGCGTGACGGGTGGCGGCTGCACGGTCCGTGGTCTGCCCGCCCAGAAGTGGTGCACCGCGAAGGCGGCAGCGAGCACCAGTACACCGGCGAGGGCGGCGACCGTGCGCAGTTCCATCCCGCATCTCAACTGCACCCACACCGGCAGCCGTTCGACGACGGCCTCCCGCCACGACGAGCGGCCCGACGGACGGCGCGACCGCACCGGGCCCGGCTCCGCAGCGGAATCTGCGGCCAGCGGCTCCCGTACCGGCGGTGGCCTGTCGAAGAGCGCGCCCGCACGCGCTCGGGCGGCGCTGTCGACATCGCTTGGGCGAGGGGCGGTTACGGTGTGCGTTCCCATGCCAACCGACGGTAGGCGCCCTGGCCGATCTCCGTTCCGCCCCGCCGAATCCCGTGGATTACCCAGCAGTTGTGGATAACTCCATCACCCGGCCGAGCGAAATCGAGGCCGGGCCTGGTGGTCTCACCGCGGTGAGACAACCGCCCCCAGCAGCCCCGGCCCGGTATGCGCGCCGATCACCGCACCGACCTCGCTCACATGCAGGTCCGCCAGCCCCGGCACACGTGCCCGAAGGCGCTCGGCCAGTGCCTCGGCCCGGTCGGCGGCGGCCAGATGGTGGACGGCGATGTCCACCGTGGCCTGCCCCGCCCGCTCCGCCACGATCTCCTCCAGGCGCGCGATGGCACGGGAGGCCGTGCGCACCTTCTCCAGCAGTTGGATCCGCCCCTCCGCGAGCTGCAACAGCGGCTTGACCGCCAGCGCCGAGCCCAACAGGGCCTGCGCCGCGCCGATCCGGCCGCCGCGCCGCAGATAGTCGAGGGTGTCCACGTAGAAGTAGGCGGACGTCCCCGCGGCACGCTTCTCGGCCGCCGCCACGGCGTCGTCCACCGTGCCGCCCGACTCCGCCGCCTCGGCCGCCGCCAGCACCGGAAAGCCCAGTGCCATCGCCACCATGCCGGTGTCCACCACCCGTACCGGAACCGGCGCCGACTCGGCCGCGACGCAGGCCGCGTCGTAGGTACCGGAGATCTCGGCGGACAGATGGAGGGAGACCACGGCGCTGGCGCCCGCGTCCGCCGCGCCGCGATACGCGGCGGCGAACCGCTCGGGCCCGGGCCGCGAGGTGGTCACCGGTCGGCGGCGCTGCAACGCGGCGGCGACCGAGCGGGCCGATCCCTCGGTGCCCTCCTCCAGCGCCTCGGCACCGAGGATCACGGTAAGCGGAACGACCGTGATGTGATGGCGGGTCAGCGCCTCCTGCGGCAGGTAGGCCGTGGAGTCGGTGACGATGGCGACATGGGCAGACATGAGCGGGACCCTACCCGTGAACTCTGTGCTGACAACACCGCGACCGGGCCCGCGGCGCCGACCGCCGACATCGCGGTCGACCGGCTCAACGGCGGTTGCGCGAACGCCCCCGGCCCAGCTCCGAACGTACCGCGGCGCTATCCGGAGCCTCAACTTCCGTCGGCACCCAGTGCCGCAGCGCCCCCGCCTCCACCTCGATCTGCCGCCCGAGCGCGGCGAGATCGTCGTCATCGAACTGCCGGGCCCGGTCCTGGGCCGCCCAGCGCAGCGAGTCCGCGGAGTGCGTGACCCGTTCCGTGCGCTGCCGCAGTTCCGGCAGGCGGGCGGCGATCCGGCCCTTGTCGGGCTCCCGCTCCAGCAGCCTCAACTCGTCGTCGAGGGTGTGCGCGTGCTCCCGCAGCCGGTTCAGCAGGGCCAGCGCCTCCGCCAGCGACGGGTCGGCCGCGACGCCCGACTCCAGCGCCTGCCGGGTGCCGATCATGGAGTCGCGCAGGTCAAGCCGGAGGGAGGCCAGCTCGCCGAGAGCGCCCGGCTGTCCGTACTTCTTGGCCTTCAGGGTCGTCTCCTCGACCACCCGGCGCGCCTGTGCGCCGGTCCGCTCCACACCGCGCCGCACGGCCCGTACGGTCCTGACCGTCGCGATGGTGCCGAATACCACGGCGATCAGCAGGACCAGCGCGAGCACACCGAAAACGGCAACCATGGACGCTCCCTCTCACACCACGCCGACGCCAGTCCCTCCACGGTAGACCGACGGGGCCGGTCGGGGGTTCCAGTGGAACCCTCAACCGGCCCCGAGTCGGCCCCTAGGGGAAGCCCTGTCACGCGGGCACGATGTTCACCAGCTTCGGTGCCCGGACGATGACCTTGCGGATGCCCGCTCCGCCCAGCGCCGCCTGTACCGCCTCGTCCGCCAGGGCCAGCTGCTCCAGGTCGGCGTCGGCGATGGCCGGCGGGACCTCAAGGCGCGCCTTGACCTTGCCCTTGACCTGGACGACGCAGGTGACGGTCTCGTCCTGGACGTACGCCGGGTCGGCCACCGGGTAGTCGGCGTAGGCCAGCGACTCGGTGTGCCCCAGCTTGCGCCACAGCTCCTCGGCGATGTGCGGCGCCAGCGGCGCGACGAGCAGCACCATCTGCTCGGCGACCGTGCGCGGCACCCGCGACAGCTTCGTCACGTGGTTGTTCAGCTCGGTGGCCTTGGCGATGGCGGTGTTGAAGCGCAGCCCCGCCATGTCGGCCCGCACCCCGTCGATCGCCTTGTGCAGCGCGCGCAGCGTCTCCTCGTCCGGCTCCTCGTCGACGACGGTGACCTCGCCGGTCGCCTCGTCCACGACGTTGCGCCACAGCCGCTGCAGGAAGCGGTAGGAGCCGACGACGGCACGGGTGTCCCAGGGCCGGGACACGTCCAGCGGTCCCATCGCCATCTCGTACAGGCGCAGTGTGTCGGCCCCGTACTCGGCGCAGATCTCGTCCGGAGTGACCGCGTTCTTCAGGGACTTGCCCATCTTGCCCAGCTCGCGCTTGACCTGCTCGCCGGCGTAGAAGTACTTCCCGTCGCGCTCCTCGACCTCGGCCGCCGGGACCGGGAAGCCGCGGCTGTCCCGGTAGACGTAGGCCTGGATCATGCCCTGGTTGTAGAGCTTGTGGAACGGCTCGTACGAGGAGATGTGCCCCAGGTCGTGCAGCACCTTGTGCCAGAAGCGGGCGTACAGCAGGTGCAGCACGGCGTGCTCGGCACCGCCCACGTACAGGTCGACGCCGCCCGCGGGCTGGCCCTCGCGCGGGCCCATCCAGTACGCCTCGGCGGCCGGGTCGACCAGCCGGTCGCTGTTGTGCGGGTCCAGGTAGCGCAGCTCGTACCAGCACGAACCCGCCCAGTTCGGCATGGTGTTGGTCTCGCGGCGGTAAGGCCGCGGACCAGCCCCGTCGCCCAGGTCCAGCACCACGTCGACCCAGTCCTCGTTGCGGGACAGCGGGGTCTCCGGGGAGGTGTCGGCGTCGTCCGGGTCGAAGGTGCGCGGCGCGTAGTCGTCGATCTCGGGCAGTTCGACAGGCAGCATCGACTCGGGCAGGGCGTGCGCCACACCGTCCTCGTCGTAGACGATCGGGAACGGCTCGCCCCAGTAGCGCTGGCGGCTGAACAGCCAGTCGCGCAGCCGGAAGTTGACGGTGCCCTCGCCGATACCGCGTTCGGCGAGCCACTCGGTGATCTTCGTCTTGGCCTCGGGGACGGTCAGACCGTCCAGGGAGACCTCGGCACCCGCGGAGTTGATGATCCGCGCGTCGTACGAGTCGAAGGACTCGTCCCAGGTCGACGGGTCCGTACCGCGGTCGTCGGACGGCTGCACCACGCAGTGCATCGGCAGCTCGAAGGCGCGGGCGAAGGCGAAGTCACGGTCGTCGTGCGCCGGAACGGCCATGATGGCGCCGGTGCCGTAGCCCATCAGCACGTAGTCGGCGATGAAGACCGGAACGTTCTCCCCGCTCACCGGGTTCACCGCGAAGGCGCCGGTGAAGACACCGGTCTTGTCCTTGGCCTCCGCCTGCCGCTCCACCTCGGACTTGGCGGCGGCCTGCTTGCGGTACTCGGCGACCGCCTCGGCCGGGGTGGCGTGGCCGCCGGTCCACACTTCGTGGGTGCCCTCCGGCCAGGCGGCCGGAACGATCTTCTCCACCAGGTCGTGCTCGGGGGCCAGCACCATGTAGGTGGCGCCGAACAGGGTGTCCGGGCGGGTGGTGAAGACGGTGATCTTGGCGTCGCCGTCGAAGCTGATCGGGAAGTCCACCCGGGCGCCCTCGGAGCGCCCGATCCAGTTGCGCTGCTGCAGCTTGATGGCCTCGGGCCAGTCCAGGTCGTCCAGGTCCTCCAGCAGCCGGTCGCCGTACGCGGTGATGCGCATCATCCACTGGCGCAGCTTGGCCTTGAAGACCGGGAAGTTGCCGCGCTCGGAGCGGCCGTCCGAGGTGACCTCCTCGTTGGCCAGCACGGTGCCCAGGCCCGGGCACCAGTTGACCGGCGAGTCGGAGGCGTAGGCCAGCCGGTAGTCGCTCAGGATGTCGGCGCGCTCGACGGCGGTCAGCGCGTCCCAGGGGCGGCCGTCCGGGGTCGGCCGGGCGCCCGAGGTGAACTGCTCGACCAGTTCGTCGATCGGGCGGGCCTTACGCGCCTCGGGGTCGTACCAGGAGTTGAAGATCTGCAGGAAGATCCACTGGGTCCACTTGTAGTAGCCCGGGTCGATGGTCGCGAAGGAGCGGCGCTTGTCATGCCCCAGGCCCAGGCGGCGCAGCTGTTCCTTCATGGTGGCCATGTTGGCCTCGGTGGTCACCCGGGGGTGGGTGCCGGTCTGTACCGCGTACTGCTCGGCGGGCAGGCCGAAGGCGTCGAAGCCCAGCGTGTGCAGCACGTTGTGGCCGGTCATGCGGTGGAAGCGGGCGAAGACATCGGTGGCGATGTAGCCCAGCGGGTGGCCTACGTGCAGTCCCGCGCCCGAGGGGTACGGGAACATGTCCATGATGAACTTCTTCGGCAGGTCGGTGACCTCCGCCGGGCCGCCCAGCTCGCCGCCACGCGGGTTGGGGGCGTTGAAGGTGCCCTCCCGCTCCCAGAAGTCCTGCCAGCGGGCCTCGACGTCGGCGGCCAGCTGGGCGGTGTAGCGGTGCGGCGCGGCCGCCTCGGCGGCGGGGGTGGTCTCGCTCATGTCCCTCGAAGCTCCATCGATGTCATGACAGGCGTACGCCCGGTCTGCCTTCGGATCGTTTCGCCCGGACCCCGGCCCCACATCCAGACCCTGATCCGGAAACGAAAAAACCCCTCGCACAGGAGGGGACGCCGCACTGACTGTTTCCTCGTCAGCGCGGCTGGCTAAGCAGAAGGCGTACGGCACGCATGGGCTCAGGGTACCCCAGTGCGGGAAGGGCCCGCACCGGTGTACCGGTGCGGGCCCCTACGCTCTGCGGTTGCGTGGTGCCGATCAGTGGCCGTGCGGACGGTAGGAGTCCACGTAGCCGTCAGCGGGGCTGCCGACACCGGTGACGTTGTCGTAGCCGGACGTCGCGTTCAGCGAGCTGTCGTGGCCCAGGGTGCGCAGCGAGGTGATGAAGCCGCCCTTGGCGTCGAAGCCGTTCTTGAAGTCGACGCGCACATCGGCGATGGACTGGCCCTGGCCGAGCGGGTGGTCGGTCACGTCGTGGTACGCCGAGGTGCCGAACCGGTCGTAGATGCCCGGGTTGGCGAAGCCGATCGGCACGCCGCCGCGGGCCTGCTGGGCGAGCGCCTGGATCGCGGAGATCACCGGCGCGGCCAGCGAGGTGCCGCCGATGCGGTACTCGCTGTACTTGACCGAACCGTCGGGGAAGGTCTGCGACTGGCCGACCAGGAAGCCGGTGGACGGGTCGGCGACCGCCGAGATGTCCGGAACCACGCGCTGCGGGGTGGCGCCGTTCTGCTTGCTCAGCGTGTCCGGCACGACACCGCGCTGGTAGAACGGCTGCGGGGTGAGCTTGCTGGTACCGCCGCCGGCCCCGTAGAGGTAGTTGCCGGGGAGCGCGGCCCAGTTCTTGCCGTCCGCGGAGAGCAGCGACTTGGTGGTGCCCCAGCCGGTCTCCCACTGGTACTTGTCGCCCTTGCCCATGGCCAGCGAGGTGCCGCCGACCGCGGTGGCCCAGGCGGAGTTGGCCGGGGTGTCGACCTGCTTCGTACCGGTGTTGGCGACCTCGTCACCGTTGTCACCGGAGGAGAAGTAGAAGCCGATGCCCTCAACGGCGCCCTGCTGGAAGACCTGGTCGTAGGCCGCGGCCACGTCCGGGGTCTCGTTGGCCTCCACATCGCCCCAGGAGTTGGAGACGATGTCGGCGAGGCGGTTGTCGACGACCTTGTTGAGGCTGTCGAGCAGGTCGGCGTCGTTGCAGGAGGCCGCGCCGGCGTAGACGATGTCGGCGGCCGGGGCGACCGCGTGCACCGCTTCGACGTCCAGCGTCTCCTCGCCGTACCAGCCGGCTGCCTTGCAGGTGTCGATGCTGTTGTAGGCGGTCGGCAGTACCTGGCTGAACTGGCCGGTCCGGTAGGCCGCGTCACCGTTGCGCTTGGCGTACTCCGCGGCGTCCTTGGCGATGTACGGGGAGGCGTACGCGTCGGTGATGGCGACGGTCACACCCTTGCCCGTGTAGCCCTTGGCACCGTAGGCGGCACGCAGTTGCTTACCGGTGTAGCCCTTGATGACGTAGGGCGCGGAACCGCCGTACGCCTTGGGCAGGCCCTTGGCGACGTTCGAGCCGTAGTACGAGGAGAACGGCCCGGCCTGGCGGGCGACGGCCTCCGGCGGGGGCAGGTCGTCGTGCTTGGACTGCTTGGGGGCGTTGTCCAGGCCGGTGATGGTGAGCACCGCGCCGTCGAGCGAGGCCGGCACGGAGGCGGCCTGCGCGGGGGCGTGGTAGATCTGGCCGTCCTTGGAGTAGTTGCGCAGCTCCGTGTTGAAGGCCTTCTCGACGGCGGACTTGCCGCCGCTCACCGATATGTAGTGCTGGTTGGAACCGGTCACCGTGAGGCCGGAGTTCTTCAGCCAGGCGGTGACCTCGGCTATCTGCTGCTTGGTCGAGCCGAAACGCTCCTGCACCTGCTTGGCGGTCAGGTACTTGCCGTAGCTGGCCGACGTGGGGTCGGAGACCGCCCGCGCGTAGTCCGCGAGGCCCTTGGCGTCCTTACCCGCGAGGTAGACGCGAGCGTTCACCGTGGTCGAACCGGCGGCGGTGCCGTGGTCGGCCCGTGCGGTCGCCCACAGGGGCTTGGTGTTGGTCAGCACCTGCCGGTTGTTCGAGTCGGCTTGGGCCGTGGGTACACCCATCGCCAAAGCGCCGGCCACCAGCGGCAGCGTGGCTGCCACCGCCAGCCCGGCGCGCGTTCTGTGACGAACAAGCTTCATGAAACCCCCAAAGAGACACGAATGGTCACGGCACGCTCGCGCGACCCGGAGCGCGTTCACCGAATAGCGGTGAGGTGCATGCCGTAAGGCCAAACTCTGGCGCTGATCTGTTCACGTCAGGGGAATGGTTACGTCAAGAAATGGTCAAGTGGACGTAATGACCGGGAAGTTGGAGTGGCCCTTGACGGGCAGTTGGCGCAGGGAAGCGGAAGAGGCGGTTCCGTACGGCAGTTGACAGGTTCCCGGCTGGGACTGCCGTCCGCAAGACCAATGAACCGACGCTAGCAGCGCGACGCGACGCTCGACCGCGTTTACCGCAACTCCCCACCGGTCCGGACGAATCAGCCTAGACATTCACCATGCCTACGCATCGACACCGCCCGGGCGCCCGCCGACGGCCGCCCGCGCGCCCCGGCTCGACCGGACCCACCGGTTTACCCAAGCGGTACGTACCCATCGTGTGCGCGGGCGCGCTCGCCACCGCGGCGGCCACCCTGTTGCTCGCGCTCCCCCTGCACCCCCACACCGGCGCGCGCTCCCTGCTCGACACCTACGCGGGGGTCGGCGCACTGCTGTCACTGACCGCGACCGTGGTGTGGGGCCTGGTCAGCACGAGTACCCGCGCGCTCGGCCCGCGTCAGCGGCTGTTGGCACAGGCCGTGCACCGCGCGGCCACGGTCGCGTCGCTGGGTTTCCTCGCGCTGCACATCGCCGTCAAGGTCGCCGAGCGGCACACCACGCTTATGGAAGGACTCATTCCGTCCGGGGTGGGCGGACGGGCGCTGCTCATCGGACTGGGCACGCTCTCCGCATACCTTCTGCTGCTGGCGACCGCCACGGGTGTGCTGCGTGGGGCGTTCGCCGCGCGCGGCCGGCCGGTTCGCTGGCGAGTACTGCACGCTTGCGCGTATCCGGCGTGGTTCACCGCCGTGGTGCACGGTCTGAAGTCGGGCCGCACGGCAGCGGGTTGGGTGGTCGCCTGCTACGCGGTCTGCCTGGTGGCCGTGGGCGCGGCGCTCGTCGTACGGGCCGCCCGGAGCGGGACTCCGGACCGGGCGCGCTTCGGCGGGCGGCGCAGGCCGCACCGCGCAGGGGGGCGCAAAGCGCAGCGCAGCGCCCCGGCGGCGGACCGGTCGCCGTCCATGGCCTCCGCCGCCGCCGCGCCGGGCCGTCGGCAGATCGATCAGCCGATGGGCAATCCACGCTGACCGACCTGTCCCCCACACTCGCCCGCGCCGCGCCCCTGCCCGGCGTGTCGGCCGTCGGCGCACCGCGGCCGACCGCCGGTCCGCACCTCGCGCCGCGGCTGGATCGGGCGGCGCACCTGTCCGTCCACGGCTCGCTACCGCCGCTCACCCCCTCCGCGCTGGGGGCGCCGGCCAGGCGATCGACCTACGGGGGCGCGGTGGCGCCGCCTTCCCAATCGCCCGCAAGCTGCGCACCGTGAGCGACGCCGCCCGGGCCAGGGCCTCCCGGACCGCGGTGGTGGTCAACGGCCGCGAGGGCGAGCCCGCCTGCGCCAAGGACACCGTGCCGCTCACCCGGGCCCCGCACCTGGTGCTGGACGGCGCACCGCTGGCGCCCGGTCCGTGCCCGCTGAGCGAGACGCTGCGGGTGGCGCGCTGGCTGGCCGGGCAGTCCGCGGGCCAGTGCGGTCCTTGCCGCGATGGGCTGCCCGGGCTCGCCGATGCGCTGGCGGACCTGCTGGACGGCGGCGGGCCGGGGGCGCTTGAGGGGGTACGGCAGGCGGCACGGGCAGTCAGTGGGCGCGGTGCGTGCAAACCTCCGGACGGCTCGTCTCGTTTCGTGCTGTCCGCGCTGGCCGCCTTCACCGACGACCTGGCGTCACATGTGCTCGGCGGGGGCTGTGGACGCCCCACGGCGGTCCTGCTGCCCGCCGCCGCACCAGGCTCCCGGACGGCGGCTCGCGGTGGACTGGACGCTGTGCGAGGGGCACGGCCTGTGCGCCGACGTACCGCCGGAAGCCGTGCGGCTGGACCCGGACGGCTTCCGGTGCTCGTCGACGGACCGCTACCCGGGCACCTGACGGGCGGTGCGGCGCTGCCCGGCCCTGGCGCCGCGCCTGGAAGAGCAGTGACCGCAGTCACACGAACGGCGTGATTCCAACGCGAACGGGCCACCCTTGCGGGTGGCCCGTTCGATTCCATCTCCTGTGGAGCTAAGGGGAATTGAACCCCTGACCTCTTGCATGCCATGCAAGCGCTCTACCAACTGAGCTATAGCCCCAGGTCTTGCCGCTCTGCCGGGAACTCCCGGCGACTCGGTAAACATTACACGGTGTGGGGGACCTTTCGCCAAATCGATCCGGCGACCGCCCTCTGCTGTCCGCCCCCTCCAAAAGGTACTGTCGGCCTTCCGTGCCGCCCGGCCCAAGACCCGGACCACAGGACCGGCCGAGCCACGCCCCGGACCCCAGGAGCCACTCACCGTGACCGCGACGCAGCCGACCTCGGACCCGCGCACCGTCGCGCTGAGGGCGTTCACAGCGCGCCGCCCGACCATGATCGCCGCCCTGGCCTGCCTGGTGTCGTTCACCGGCTTCTGGATCGCGCAGCGCGCCGCGCATGTCTCGATGATCGACCTCATGGTGTACCGGGCCGAGGGCTGGACCGTGCGCACCGGCCGCGACCTGTACACGATGGTGGCCACCGAGGCCAATCTGCCGACCACCTACCCGCCGTTCGCCGCGATGCTCTTCGCGCCCCTGACGTGGCTCGGCGTCCCGGCGATGCGGACCCTGGCCACGGCGGCCAACCTCGGACTGCTGCTGGTCGTTGTGCATCTGTCGCTGCGGTTGGTCGGCCGGCCGCAGCGCGTGCCGCGTGCCGCGACGACCTTCGCCGTGGCCGCCGTGGCCGTGTGGTGCGAACCGGTGTGGACGACGCTGCGGTACGGGCAGATCAACCTCCTGCTCGCGGTGCTGGTGCTGTGGGATCTGACCCGGCGCGCGGGCCACCGCTGGGCCGGGGTCGGCATCGGCGTGGCAGCCGGGATCAAACTGACCCCGGCGCTGTTCGCCGCCTTCCTCGCGCTCGTCGGCGCCGCCCAGGGCTGGCGCCGGCTGCGTACCGGCCGCGGGGTGTGGAATCCGTCGCTGCGCCGGGCCGCGGTGGCGGTCGCCGCCTTCGCGGCGACGGTGAGCGTGGCGGCGGTGGCGCTGCCGCGCGACTCGCACAACTTCTGGACCCGGATGGTCTTCGAGGCCAGCCGGGTCGGCCATACCGAGGAGACCGCCAACCAGTCCGTACGCGGCGTGCTCGCCCGCGCACTGCACACGCCGGATCCCAGCGCGTCATGGCTGGTCACGGCGGCGGTGATCGGGGTTCTCGGGCTGGCGGTCGCGGTGGCGGCCGCGCTGGCCGGCGACCGGCTGCCGTCGGGGGCCGCCTGGGCGGCCTGCGCCTGCGCGGTCACAGCGCTGCTGGTCAGCCCGGTGTCCTGGTCGCATCACTGGGTGTGGTGCGTGCCGATGGTGCTGCTGCTCGCCTCGGAGGCCCTGCGGCGCCGCGATCCGCTGTGGCGCATCGGAGCCGCCCTGACCGGGCTGCTGTTCTGCTCCTTCCTGCTGTGGGCGGTGCCGCACACTCCCGGCCGCCGCTTCGAACTGCACCAGAACGCCGGGGAGATGCTGCTCTCCGCCGTCTATCCGCTGGCCGGCCTGGCGTTCCTGGCGGTCGCCGGAACGCAGGCGGTACGGGCCCTGCGCACACCGCGCGACCACCCTCGTGCGGTCATTCCAGCCCAGTCCCGCGGACGGCGGAGCGACCAGGCGTACGCCGACCGCTGATCAGCGTCTGTGTGACGCCCCGGCCAGCGCCCCCAGCAGCGCGGTACCGGCCAGCGCCACCGCCGTCACCCACACGCCCAGCGCGGAAGCATGTGCTCCGGCCGATCCGGAACGGGCGTAGTAAGAAACCCGGTTGAGGTACAGCGTGCCCAACGTGGCGATGCCGACCAACTGGCCGAGCTGGGTGACGGTCACCAGCAGCCCGCTGGCGTCGGCGGCGTCCTGCGCCGGCACGCTCCCCAGCGCCCGGGTGAGGTTCGGGCTGTACGCGAACCCCACGCCCAGCCCGGCGGCCGCCATGGCCGCGTAGAGCCACGCACCGCCGCTGCCGCCGTCCCGTAGCAGCAGCCCGCACAGTACGCAGGCCGAGCCCGCGATGACGAAGCCGGACGGCACCAGTGCGGCGTGCCAACGCTCCGTCATCCGCCGCCAGTTGAGACCGACCGCGCCGAGGGCGAGCGCGGCGGGCGCGAACAACAACCCGGCGTGCAGCGCGTCGCGGCCGAGGCCGGACTGCAGATGCAGCGCGAAGGAGAACATCAGCCCGGCGTTGAGGGCCATGACCAGACCGATCTGCACCACAGCGGTGCGTATCCCGGGAGCCCGGAACACCCGCGCCGAGATCAGTGGAGTGCCCCCGCGCCGTGCGACGTGGCGCCACCGGGCGGCGAGTCAAGATCATCGACTATCCGGGGGTGGGCGAACTGCGCCTGGTGTCAACCTCGTTGGCGATCGACGGCATGCCGGAACACCGCATCGTCGTCTACAACCCGGAGGACGAGGACACCCACACCCGCCTTGAGCAACTCCGCACCCTGGACGACCCGGTGATCGGCTGCCCGGTACGCGGCCGCCCGGTCTCCCGCATCCTGGCGGAACGCGAGAAGGCCCGGGAGGGGTAGCGCCGGTCCGGCGGGGCCTCCGGCCCGAAGAGCGACGGGGGCGCGGCCTCAACAAGACCGCATGACAAAACGGGCCATCCATTGGATGACCCGTTGCTGTGGAGCTAAGGAGAATTGAACTCCTGACCTCTTGCATGCCATGCAAGCGCTCTACCAACTGAGCTATAGCCCCGCTGTTCTCAGCTTGTCTCCTTGCCGGGAACGAGTAGAAGCTTAGCCGGTGACCTGCTGATTCGCGAAATCGGCGGTCAGCGCCGGTCAGACGTCGTCGCCGAGGACCGGCTGCGGCAGGGTGCCCGCGTTGTGCTCCAGCAGCCGCCAACCACGCGCGCCCTGGCCGAGCACCGACCAGCAGCAGTTGGACAGACCGCCGAGCGACTCCCAGTGCGCCGGTTCCAGGCCGAGGAGGCGGCCGATGGTGACCCGGATCGCACCTCCGTGGCTCACCACGAGCAGCGTGCCGTCCTCGGGCAGCTTCTCCACCTCGCGCAGCACCACCGGCGCCGCCCGATCGGCCACTTCGGTCTCCAGCTCGCCGCCACCGCGCCGCACCGGCTCCCCGCGCTTCCAGGCCAGGTACTGCTCGCCGTACCGCTCCCTGATCTCGGTGCTGGTCAGGCCCTGCCAGGCGCCCGCGTAGGTCTCCCGCAGCGCCTCGTAGAACGTCGGCTGAAGACCGGTGACGGCGGTCAGCTCGGCGGCGGTGGCCGTGGCCCGCCGCAGGTCGGAGGAGATCACCACATCCGGCTTGAGGGCGGCGAGCAGCCGGGCCGCCCGGCGCGCCTGGGCGACGCCGGTCTCGGTCAGCGGGATGTCCGTGGAGCCCTGGAAGCGGCGCTCCAGGTTCCACGCGGTCTGGCCGTGCCGCCACAGGACGACGCGACGCCCGCGGCCGTTCTTACGGCCGGGCTCCCGCTCGGCCGTACCCTGCTGTGCCCCGCCGGTCACCGGCGGCTGGTCCTGGGCGCTCAGCTCAGCTCTCCGTCCACCTCGGCGGCCCGCTGCTTCGCGTACTCCGCGGCCTTACCGCGGGTCGCCACGGCGTCCTTGGGCAGCTCGATCTCCGGGCAGTCCTTCCACAGCCGCTCCAACGCGTAGAAGACCCGCTCCTCGGAGTGCTGGACGTGCACCACGATGTCGACGTAGTCAAGCAGTACCCAGCGGCCGTCACGCTCGCCCTCGCGGCGCACCGGCTTGGCGCCCAGCTCCTTGTGCAACCGCTCCTCGACCTCGTCGACGATCGACTTGACCTGGCGGTCGTTGGGAGCGGAGGCGAGCAGGAACGCGTCCGTGATGGCCAGCACGTCGCTGACGTCGTAGGCGATGATGTCGTGCGCGAGCTTGTCGGCTGCCGCCTGGGCGGCGGCGGTGATCAGCTCGATGGAGCGGTCCGTGGCGGTCACAAGCCAAGCTTTCCGATCGGGAACGGGTACGCCTCCAGGGTCTCATGCCGCGGTGACATGCCCTCCCGTCGCCCACCCCCACCCTCAACGGAGCCCCCTCGGGGCGCAGCGCCCACACCCGTCGCCCACCACCACCCTCAACCGACACCCTCCGGGGCGCAGTGCCCACTCGCGAGTTTTCGGCTCGCTTGTTGGGTCACCCCTTGTAGTCGCCGCCCAGCACCACCGTGACGTCCGCGTTGTTGGCGCCCTGCCCCTTGGTGACGGCGCTGTCCGGCAGTCCCAGGGTCTTGGCCAGCTCCTTGGCGGTCTTTGCCTGGTTGTCGGAGCTGTAGAGCACCTGCGACCTGGTCTGCGGCGTAGCGGACCCGCCGTCCACATAGGTGTAGCCGGAGTTGACCACCGCGACCTGGGCGGCGGCCGCCGCCTTCTTGCCGCCGGTGGCGTCGCGCACCGCGACCCGCGGGATGCCGCTGGGGTTGGTGTTCTTCACGGTGCCGCCGAGGACGTCCTTGACCACGCTGTTGGTGGCCTGCTCGCTGAGGGTGCCGTCGGGCTGGACGGGCAGCATGGCGGTCGCGTAGTGGCCGGACTTCTCCTGGTCGGCGAGGTGCGCCAAGGTGGCGCCGAGCTGGGCGTCGCTCAGTGACGGGTCGGGGATGGCGCCCAGGCTGTCGACGATCTTGGTGGCGGTGGCGCCGTCGCTCGGCAGCTTCATCAGCACCCCCTGCATGACCTGCCCGAACCGCGTCAGCTGCTTGTTCTGCGGCTCACCGGGGCCGCGGTAGCCGGCGTACGCCACCGCCGCCTGCCCGTTCAGCTCCTGCTGCCGGCCCGCGTTCACCAGGGTCTTGCCGCCGGAGGTGACCGCGGTGTCGGTGTCGACGGTGATGCCGCCCACCGCATCGACCAGGATCTCCAGATAGGGCGTGTCCAGCCGCCAGGTGCCCTGGATGTTCGCGCCCAGCAAGGCGTTGAGGGCGTCGCGGGTGGGGCCGGCGCCCTGGTCCACGACCGACTTGCCGAGCGTCGTGGTGCCGCCATCGGCGTTCACGGAAAGGGAGTTGGGGAGCAGGACGGTGGTGCCCTTGCCGGTGGTCTCGTTGCCCACCAGGAGCGCGGTGGAGCTGTCGTTGCTGTCGACCTGGCGTAGATGCACCACGATGACATCACGCTTCTGGGCGCCGGTCGCCTGCGCCGCGGCGCCGCCCTTGCCGAACCCCGGCAGCTTTCCGGCCTGCCAGAGGTAGCCGACACCGCCGACGAGAGCCAGCACCAGCAGCACGACCAGGGCCACGACCCGGGTGCGGCCGCGCCGCTTGCGTTCATCGCGGCGCTCGGTGCGGGACTCGGAGAACGCCAGCCAGTCGATGACGTCCTCGGCCTGCTCGTCCTCGTCCTCGACGAAGGCGAACTGCTCGGTCTGGAACTCGCGGGGCGCCTCCTCGTCGCGGCGCGGCGGCACGGTCGGCGGGGACTGCCGCTCCGCCGCGGGCGGCGGCTCCTGTTGGCGCGGCTGCGGAACCTGGTACCGCTGTTCGTCATAGGACGGCTGGGGGTACGCCGCCGGGTCCTGATAGCCCGGCTGCTGGTAGGTCTGGTAGCCCTCGTGGCCCTGGTAGCCGCCCGGCTGCTGGTAGTCCGGGGGGTACGGCTGCTGGACGTACCCCTGCTGCGGGTACTGCGGATCCGGGTACGGGGCGTACTGCTGCTGGCCCTGGTAGTACGCCGGGTCGTATTCCTGCTGCGGGGCCTGCTGCTGCGGGGCCTGCGGGTACGGGTCGTAGCCCTGCTGCCCCTGCTGCCGGTATCCACCCGCGTACGGGTCCTGGCCGTAGTGCTCCTGGTCGCCGCTCACGGGTGGTGCCCTCCAGATCAGTAGACGAGTTCCGCGGGCATTCGCTACCCGACGTCCCGGTACAGATTCCGCTTGTTGATGTAGCGCACCACACCGTCGGGCACCAGATACCAGACCGGTTCGCCCTGCGCCACGCGGTCTCTGATCTCGGTCGACGAGATCGCCAGAGCGGGTACCTCGACCAGTGACACGCCCCCGTTGGGGATGCCCGGGTCGGACAGGGTGTGCCCGGGCCTGGTCACGCCGATGAAGTGTGCCATCGAGAAGAGTTCCTGGGCGTCCCGCCAGGAGAAGATCTGTGCCAGCGCGTCGGCGCCGGTGATGAAGAAGAGGTCCACGTCGCCGTACTCGGCCCGCAGGTCCCGCAGGGTGTCGAGGGTGTAGGTACGACCGCCGCGGTCGATGTCGATGCGGCTCACCGAGAACTGCGGGTTCGACGCGGTCGCGATGACCGTCATCAGATAGCGGTCTTCCGCCGGGGAGACGCGCTTGTGTTCCTTCTGCCAGGGCTGACCGGTCGGCACGAACACGACCTCGTCGAGATGGAAGAGGCTCGCGACCTCGCTAGCCGCCACCAGGTGACCGTGGTGGATGGGATCGAATGTCCCGCCCATCACACCGAGTCGTTTCTTCACTGGCCCAGCCCCTCCGTCAGCGGTCGCGGAGGGGCGCACGGACGCCGCCTGCTCTCCCATGCGAGCACACCCTACTTGGCCCCTCGGGGAGCGCCGACCCGGATCAGCGGTCCCGGTTGAAGCGCGTGGTGATCCACAGCAGGAGCAGCAGGATGAACAGCGCGCCGCCGCCGGTGAGGTACGGGCTCAGGCTCTCGTGGTTGCCGCCTTCGGCGAGCTGCGTCAGAGCTGCTGGGAGGTTTGCGGTCATGGTCGGCAGGACCCCTTGCGGTCGAGGATGCGGTCGAGTCGCGGTGAGTCGCCGGGCGGCGGACCGGGCCGGAAACTCGTGCCACATGGTACGTGCGGGGCGTCAGGAACCCTACGCAGCCCCCGCGCGTCCTGACTTCGTACGCCTTCGCGTACCCGAACACCGAACCGAGTAACCGACCGTCAGTCCTTGTCCCCGTAACCACGCAGCAGGAACCACGCGAGGAAGGCCACTCCAAGCACCGCGACGACGATGACGATGGGCAAGAGCTCGCTGGAGACCGGTGCCCCGTCGGCGAGGTGGTACATCACGGCGTTCTGCATGCTTCTCAGCGTAGTCCTGTCACAGACGGGCCCTATCGTGGGGTGTGTCAGGGGGACGAGCACGAACTGGCTATCAGGGGATTGAGGCCCAATGACCGTGCCGAACGAATCGAACGACAAGGTGCCGAGCCGTAACCGCACCCGCTTCCCGGGGATCTCGTCGCGTGCCTACGAGCATCCCGCGGACCGCTCGGCGCTGGTGGCGCTGCGCAAGCTGAGCGGTTTCGACACCGTGTTCAAGGCACTCAGCGGGCTGCTGCCCGAGCGGTCACTGCGGCTGCTGTTCCTGTCGGACTCGGTGCGGGTCAGCGAGCAGCAGTTCCCGCACCTGCACACCATGCTGCGGGACGCCTGCTACATCCTGGACCTGGAGAAGGTCCCGCCGATGTACGTCAACCAGGACCCGCAGCCCAACGCCATGTGCATCGGCCTGGACGAGCCGATCATCGTGGTCACCACCGGTCTGGTGGAGCTCCTCGACGAGGAGGAGATGCGAGCGGTCGTCGGACACGAGGTGGGCCACGCACTGTCCGGCCATGCGGTGTACCGCACGATTCTGCTGTTCCTCACCAATCTGGCACTTCGGGTGGCGTGGATCCCGCTGGGCAACGTGGCGATCATGGCGATCGTCACCGCACTGCGCGAGTGGTTCCGCAAGTCGGAGCTGTCGGCGGACCGGGCGGGGCTGCTGGTCGGCCAGGACCTGCAGGCGTCCATGCGCGGACTGATGAAGCTGGCCGGCGGCAACCACCTGCACGAGATGAACGTGGACGAGTTCCTCAAGCAGGCGGAGGAGTACGAGTCCGGCGGCGATCTGCGCGACTCGGTGCTGAAGATCCTCAACGTGCTGCCGCGCAGCCACCCCTTCACCACGGTCCGGGCGGCCGAGCTGAAGAAGTGGGCGGACAGCCCCGACTACCAGCGGATCCTGGACGGGAACTACCCGCGCCGCGAGGAGGACAAGGACACCTCGGTGTACGACTCCTTCAAGGAGTCCGCGAACCACTACGCGGACCATGTGAAGTCCAGCAAGGACCCGCTGATGGGCCTGATCAGCGACATCGCGTCGGGCGCCGGGGACATCGGCGGCAAGCTCCGCGACCGGTTCACCGGCGGCTCGGGCTCGGGCTCGGACCGGTCCTGAGCAGCCCGCAGACCGAGGTGACCGGCTTGCCGTGGTCGTAGGGGTCCACTCCGGCCCCCGAGCTCACGCTCTGCCCGGCCAGCAGCGGTCGGAAGTACCCGGCCGGGTCGCCCGCGCAGGTGAGCGGCCCGGCCTCGACCGCTGCCTGCTGCACCTGGACCTGGCGGTTGCCCAGGTCGGCGCGGTCGAAGTACAGCTTCAGCTGCCGCCGCACGGTGAACAGCGAGGCCTGGCCGGGCCCGGTGCCGATGGCCCGCACCGCGTAGACCATGGTGTGGTCGGTGAAGATCTGCAGGCCGTCGGCGCCCTGCTCGCTCACGGTCATGGTGCCGCGCACCCGCACGCCCGGGTCGGCCAGCGCGATCCGGGCGGGGTCGAAGCGGACCAGCCAACCGGTCGCGGCGTACTGTCCGTCGTCTGCCGGGCGGGCGAGGCTGCGGTCGAACTGGTCGAGCTGGCCGGGGTTGAGCAGCTCGCGGACGGCGCGTACATCGCCGCCGGTGAGCGCGGCCTGTTCGACCGAGGAGGCGACCAGGTACTCCTTCGCGGTGGTCAGGGCCTGTAGGACCTGGCTCTGGGAGAAGTGGTCGGTGGCGCTGATCTGGGGCAGGGTGATGCCCTCGGCGCCCACCTGGTAGCGCGCCACGTCATCGGCGGCGAAGAGCCGGCCGGCGGCGGCGACCGGCACCGGGCCCTGCGGTGTCAGCGGAACCAGGGTTATCCGCAGCGGATCGACATCCGGAGGCGCGGTGGGCCGGTACGGGTGACGTATGCCCAGGTAGATGGCGGTACCGAAGGCGAGCGCGATCAGCAGGACCAGGACGAGCGCCTGGCGTCCGGCGCCCGCCCGGCCCAGCGGACGCCGGGTCCGCACCGCACGGGACATTCCGCCCATACGTTCCTGCGCCGAGAACTCCTGTATGCGGGCAGCCCGGACAAACGACTCGTCGAACACGACGGATCGGTACTCGTCGTCACCGCCCCCCGGGACGCCCTCGGGTGTCCCCTCCGGAGGGTCTGCATGCCCGGCCATACAACAAGAGTAGGTCGGCCATGCCGCAGGTGAACGCCCCGGTACCAGACAAGTTTTGAGCAAGCGTCACAAACCGCTCGGAGCCGTCCCCCCGCGGGCACCAGGACATCGGCCCGGCAGGCATCCCGGGCCCGCCGCCTCAGGGCCCGGTGGAGGAGGCCACCCTGACCTGCGGTGGCGCGGTGTCCACCCGTCCGGTCGCGGGCAGGGGCGCGGGCTGCCGACCGCCGCCCCCGGCGCCACGGTAGACGGCGACGAAGGTCAAAGCGATCACCCCGATACCCATCACCAACGCCAGCACCCATGCGATGGTGCGGTGCCAGCGGGTGTGGCTGCGATAGGCGTGGCGGTGCGGGCGACCGTAACCGCCGAAGTGGTCCTGGTCGGCGTCGTCCGCGAAGCGGCCGGGCCGGTAGCCGTCGTGGCGGAGGGTCTCGTCGTCGAGGCCGTCGTCCTCGGCGCCGCCGATCCTGGTCCGCGCTGCGTCGGCTTCCGCCAGGGCCTGGGCGGCGGCGAGCAGTCGCTCGTGCGCGGTCGGCTCATGGAGCGTCGCCGCCCGCACGAAGGCCTCGTCGAAGACCACGGATGCGAACTCGTCGTCCGCGCCGCCGTGGTCCTCACCGTCCGGGAACGGCTTACCGCCCACATCCTCAGGCACCCGTCCAGGGTAAGCCCGGGATGGTCGCGTTGGGCAGGGAGAAGGCGAATTCGGCAGTGGTGACCGCCACTTCGCGCCAGAAAGGTGCGGTCTCAGCGGATATGGCCGTCGCCGGTCACCACGTACTTCGTGGAGGTCAGCTCGGGCAGGCCCATCGGCCCGCGGGCGTGCAACTTCTGTGTGGAGATGCCGATTTCGGCACCGAAGCCGAACTGGCTGCCGTCGGTGAACCGGGTCGAGGCGTTCACCATCACGGCGGTGGAGTCCACCAGGGAGACGAAGCGGCGGGCCGCGGCCTGGTCGCGGGTGATGATGGCCTCGGTGTGCCCCGAGGACCACTGCCGGATGTGCGCCACGGCCGCGTCCAGGTCCGGGACGACGGCGGCCGCGATGTCGTACGACAGGTACTCGGTCGCCCAGTCCTCGTCGGTCGCCGGAACGACGGTGTCCGACGCGCGCTGCCAGCTCGGGTCGCCGTGCACGGTCACCCCCGCCTCGGCGAGCGCGGCCAGCGCCCGCGGCAGGAAGGCATCGGCGACGGCCGTGTGCACCAGTACCGTCTCCGCGGCATTGCACACACTGGGCCGCGACGCCTTGGCGTTGACCAGGACCCGCACGGCCATGTCGAGGTCGGCGTGCTCGTCCACGTACACATGGCAGTTGCCGACACCGGTCTCGATGACCGGCACCGTGGACTCCTCCACGACCGTCCTGATCAGCGAGGCGCCACCGCGCGGAATGAGGACGTCCACCAGGCCGCGGGCTCGCATCAGCTCCTTGACGGACTCACGGCTCTCGCCGGGCACCAGTTGCACGGCGTCGGCGGGCAGCCCGGCCGACTCCACCGCGTCCCGCAACACCGCGACCAGCGCGGTGTTCGAGGCGTACGCGGACGAGGAGCCGCGCAGCAGCACCGCGTTGCCCGACTTCAGGCAGAGCGCGGCGGCGTCCACGGTGACGTTGGGACGGGCCTCGTAGATGATGCCGACAACACCGAGCGGCACCCGGACCTGGCGCAGTTCCAGACCGTTGGGCAGCGTGGAGCCGCGGACCACCTCACCGACCGGGTCCGGCAGCGCCACCACCTTGGCCACATCCGCGGCGATGGCCTCGATCCGCTCGGGGGTCAGGGTCAGCCGATCGATGATCGCCTCGCTGGTCCTGTTGACCCGGGCCTTGGCGATGTCCTCGGCGTTGGCCGCGACGATCTCCTCGGTACGGGCGCGCAGCGCGTCGGCGATCACGAGCAGCGCACCGTCGCGCACGGCCCGCGGCAGCGGCGCGAGCACGGCGGCGGCCGCCTTCGCACGGCGGGCGGTGTCGAGTACGGGCGAGGTTGCGCTACTGGTCATGAGGGAAGCCTACTGAGCCGCGGCGGCATGCCGGCCATGATTCCGCCATGCAAGACGCGTGCTGGTACGCACCGGCTAACCCCGATTCGAGCGGACCCTCAATAGGGGTGCACGCCGACCGGCGTGGCCGGGGGTGGGCCGTAGCCCTCCGCGACACGTTGGTGGTACGTCTCGCGGTCGATGACCTCAAGGCCGACGATCTCCCAGGGCGGCAGCTTGGCTGTGGCGCGGTGCTCACCCCACAGCCGCAGCGCGATGGCCGCCGCGTCGTGCAGATCGCGCGCCTCCTCCCAGTAGCGGATCTCCGCGTGGTTGGTGGCGTAGCGGCTGGTGAGCAGGAACGGGTGGTCATGGGCAAGCTGCTCCAGCGCCCGCCGGACCTCCGCCAGCGGCGCCTCGTCGCCCGAGACGCTGAGCGTGACATGCCACAAGCGGGAGGCGTTGCGCTCCCGGGTCTGCGATTCCGGCTCCGGACCCTGCGCGGGACGGTCCGTCTGTATGCCGTCGACGCTGGTCAGGGTCCGTTCCTCGCCCACAGCACTTCGTGCGTGGGAGGGACCCCCACCTCGGGGCAGCGCCCCTGGGCGCCCTCGTCTCACCGGCGGCCTCCTGTATGCGTTCTCCGCCTTGGGGTAAGCGGGTTGTGGTGCGGGGGTCTGGCGCTTGTGCCTTGGTCGTCCAACGGGCGTTCTTGTTTGGAGTTTCCTGTGTGGAAACGGTCCCCCGCATCAAAGTTGACCAGTCCCGGGCCGACCGCGGGGCGTTTTTCCTCAAGAAGCCCTCGGATCGTCGACCAGCTCACCAGCCTTCACACCGCCTTCACCGCAGCACAACGAGGTCGTCGCGGTGCACGACCTCGCGCTCGTACGCGGGGCCGAGTTCCGCGGCGAGCTCTCTGGTGGAACGGCCGAGCAGCCTCGGCAGTTCCTTGGCGTCGAAGTTGACCAGACCGCGGGCGACGGCCCGGCCGGTCTCGTCCACCAGATCCACCGGGTCGCCCGCCGAGAAATGGCCCTCAACTCCGGTCAGTCCAGCGGGCAGCAGCGAGGTGCGCCGTTCCACGACCGCCTTGACCGCGCCGGCGTCCAGCCGCAGCGCGCCGCGCGGGCTCGACGCGTGCGCCAGCCACAGCAGCCGGTCCGCCGAGCGCTTGCCGGTGCGGTGGAACAGGGTGCCCGTCGGGCGCCCGGCCAGCGCGTCCGCGGCGTGCGTCGCCGAGGTGAGCACCACCGGGACACCGGCTGCCGCGGCGATACGAGCCGCCTCCACCTTGGTCACCATGCCCCCGGTGCCAACCCCGGCCTTGCCCGCGCTGCCGATCGACACACCGTCGAGGTCCTCGGGGCCCGCCACCTCGTCGATCCGCTGGGCGCCCGGGCTGCGCGGATCGCCGTCGTACAGCCCGTCCACATCGGAGAGCAGCACCAGCAGGTCCGCGCGCACGAGGTGGGCGACGAGCGCCGCCAACCGGTCGTTGTCGCCGAACCGGATCTCGTCGGTGGCGACGGTGTCGTTCTCGTTGACGATCGGCAGGGCGCCCATGGCCAGCAGCTTGTCCAGGGTGCGGACGGCGTTGCGGTAGTGGGCCCGGCGGCTGACGTCGTCGGTGGTCAGCAGCACCTGGCCGACGCGGATCCCGTACCGTGCGAAGGACGCGGTGTAGCGGGCGACCAGCAGTCCCTGGCCGACGCTTGCGGCCGCCTGCTGCCGGGCCAGATCGCGCGGTCGTTTGGCCAGACCCAGCGGAGCCAGCCCGGCGGCGATCGCACCCGAGGAGACCAGCACGATCTCCTTGCTGTCCCGGGACTTCGCCAGGACGTCCACCAGCGCGTCCACCCGGTCGGCGTCAAGGCCGCCCGCGGCGGTGGTCAGCGAGGACGAGCCGACCTTGACGACGACCCGGCGAGCGGTCGCCACATCGGCCCTGAAGCGTGCGTCCTGTCGCCCTACCACCGCGTGCACCCCACAACCTTCTGCTGGTCTCGGTCCGCCGTGCGCAATGTACGGGAAACAGCGGACCGTTCGCCTCCGAGTATCGAGGTGCGGAACACCTCGTGGCGCCGCCTCAGAACGGGTTGAACTCGTCGTACTCGCGCTGTGCGTCGTCGCGCTCGGCCTCGCGCTCCCTGCGGCGCTGGGCGGCGGGCCGCGGGGCCTCGAAGCGGTGGTCCTCACCACGGCGGCCGAGCATCTCGGCACCGGCGGCCAGCGAGGGCTCCCAGTCGAAGACGACCGCGTTGTCCTCCGGACCGATCACCACCTCGTCGCCCGCGCGGGCTCCGGCCTTCACCAACTCCTCTTCCACGCCAAGGCGGTTGAGCCGGTCGGCGAGGTAGCCGACGGCCTCGTCGTTGTTGAAGTCGGTCTGCCGGACCCAGCGTTCCGGCTTCTCACCGCGTACCCGGTAGAAGCCGTCCTCGGCGGTGACCGTGAAGCCCGCGTCGTCCACGGCCTGCGGGCGGATGACGATCCGGGTCGCCTCCTGGACCGGCTTGGCGGCCCGTGCCTCGGCGACGATGTTCGCCAGCGCGTAGGACAGTTCCTTCAGCCCCTGCCGGGAGACCGCCGACACCTCGAAGACCTGGTAGCCGCGGGCCTGCAGGTCGGGACGGATCAGATCGGCGAGGTCCTGGCCGTCGGGAATGTCGACCTTGTTGAGCACGACGATCCGCGGCCGGTCCTCAAGACCGCCGTACTCGGCCAGTTCGGCCTCGATGACATCGAGGTCGGTGACCGGGTCGCGGTGCGACTCCAGCGTCGCGGTGTCCAGTACGTGCACCAGCACCGAGCAGCGCTCGACGTGCCGCAGGAACTCCAGGCCGAGGCCCTTGCCCTGGCTGGCGCCCGGGATCAGCCCGGGGACGTCGGCGATGGTGTAGACGGTCGCACCGGCCGTCACCACACCGAGGTTGGGCACCAGCGTGGTGAACGGGTAGTCGGCGATCTTCGGCTTGGCCGCGGAGAGCACCGAGATCAGCGACGACTTACCGGCGCTCGGGTAACCGACCAGCGCCACGTCGGCGACGGTCTTCAGCTCCAGGACGATGTCCTGCGACTGGCCGGGCTCGCCGAGCAGCGCGAAGCCAGGGGCCTTGCGGCGTGCCGAGGCCAGCGCGGCGTTGCCCAGACCGCCGCGACCGCCCTGGGCCGCGATGAACGAGGTGCCGTGGCCGACCAGGTCGGCCAGCACGTTGCCCTGCGGGTCGAGGACGACGGTGCCGTCCGGGACCGGCAGGACGAGGTCCTTGCCGTCGGCGCCGGAACGGTTGCCGCCCTCGCCGGGCTTGCCGTTGGTGGCCTTGCGGTGCGGGGAGTGGTGGTAGTCGATCAGGGTGGTGATGCCGGTGTCGACCACGAGGGTCACATCACCGCCACGGCCGCCGTTGCCGCCGTCCGGGCCGCCGAGCGGCTTGAACTTCTCCCGGTGCACGGAGGCACAGCCGTGGCCTCCGCTACCCGCGGCGACATGCAGCTCGACGCGGTCCACGAAGGTGGTCATGGTCTGCTCCTCCTAGGGATGTCTACGGTTCGCAACGCATCGAGGGCGGACCCGCTTCCCGGTACGGGAAACGGCGGTCCGCCCTCGATGTGTCGCTAGGTGTCGCTCTACAGCGGCTGATCGTCCGGGTTGCCATCCCTCGCAGGGCGATGGACGGTAACGCGGCTACTTACTCAGCGACCGGAACGATGTTCACGACCTTGCGGCCACGGCTGGTGCCGAACTCGACCGCACCGGCGGCGAGGGCGAACAGCGTGTCGTCGCCACCACGGCCCACGTTCAGGCCCGGGTGGAAGTGGGTGCCGCGCTGGCGGACCAGGATCTCACCGGCGTTGACGGCCTGGCCGCCGAAGCGCTTGACGCCGAGCCGCTGAGCGTTGGAGTCGCGACCGTTCCGGGTGGACGATGCGCCCTTCTTGTGTGCCATCTCTCCTCAGTCCCTTACTTCGCAGCCGTGGGGATGCCGGTGATCTTCAGCGCCGTGTACTGCTGGCGGTGACCCTGGCGCCGGCGGTAGCCGGTCTTGTTCTTGTACCGAAGGATGTCGATCTTGGCACCCTTGTGGTGGTCCACGACCTCGGCCTGGACCTTCACGCCCGCCAGGACCCACGGGTCGCTGGTGACGGCGTCGCCGTCGACAACGAGCAGGGTCGAGAGCTCGACCGTGTCGCCAACCTTGTGGGTGGGAAGCTTGTCAACCTCAACGATGTCGCCCACAGCAACCTTGTGCTGGCGACCACCGCTACGCACGATTGCGTACAACGCGGATCTCACTCTCTCGCTCGAAATGACACTCCTGATGCCAGCTCGCACGTCTCGTAACATCGCACGAGACGTGATGTGTGAGCCTCTCCCGACGACGCGGGAGGGATTTGCTCCGGAGTGGGCGCAGAAACGCCGAAGGTCAAGGTTACGGGGCGCCCTCCCGGCGGGTCAAACCGGGGTTGCCCAGCCGGCCGCGCCTGGCCGTAGCCACCACGTCCGGCGGGGCGCGGCACCGCCGTGCACCGGCCGGGTCTCGCGCTCGCGGCCCGGTGCGGCAACGAAGCCGCCCCCGCCCGGGGACGAACCCTGGACGGGGGCGGTGCGCACGTAGAGGCAGGTGGGCGGGAAGAGTCCCGCCGCACCCACGTACCCCGCCGCAGCCTTACGACTCGTCGCCGCCCGAAGCCGCCGCGGCCTTCTTGGCAGCGGACTTCTTCGCCGTGGTCGCCTTCTTGGCGGTGGTCGTCTTCTTGGCCGCGGTCTTCTTCGCCGTGGTCGTCTTCTTGACCGCGGTCTTCTTCGCCGCCACCTTCTTGGTCGCGGTCTTCCGCGCCGCCCGCTTCTTGGGCGCCGCCTCCTCCGCGGTCTCCTCCTCGGCCGCCGGCGCGGCCGGGACGACCACCACGGCCGCGTCACCCGAGGCGGGCGGCGGGCCCGCGGGAGCCGACGCCTTACGGGCGCGCCGACGCGGACGTACCGGCTCCGGCTCGACCGCCTCAGCGGCCGGTGCGGCCTCAGCCGATGCCGCCTCGGCCTCCGGCGCCTCCGCGGCGGGTGCCGACGGGACCACGATGACCTCCGCCGCCGCCGCTTCCTCCGCGGCCTTGGGCGAGCCCGCGGGCGCCGTCGCCTTACGGGCGCGGCGACGCGGACGTACCGGCTCGGGCGCGGCCTCGGGCTCAGGCACCACCGGCGCGGGGGCCGAAGCCGGGATGACGACCTCCGCCTCCGCCGGTTCCTCCACCGGTTTCGGCGAACCCGCCGGAGCGCTCGCGGCACGCGTCGCCCGCCGACGGCCGCGCGGAGCAGCGGCGGCGGCCTCCGCCTCGGCCGGGCTGCCGAACCACTCCTCGTCACCACCGATCGCGGGCACCAGCTCGTGCTCGGTGACCTCGACCGGCTCGACCACCTCGGCCGCCTCCACGACCTCGGCCTCAGGCAGCGCGGCGGCCGCACGGCCCTTCTTCTTGCGCTTGCCGCCGCCACCGGTGGTCGTGGCCTGGTCCATGTGGACGATGACGCCGCGCCCGTTGCAGTGCACGCAGGTCTCGGAGAACGACTCCAGCAGGCCCTGGCCGACCCGCTTGCGGGTCATCTGGATCAGCCCCAGCGAGGTGACCTCGGCCACCTGGTGCTTGGTGCGGTCCCGGCCCAGGCACTCCAGCAGCCGTCGCATGACCAGGTCCCGGTTGGACTCCAGCACCATGTCGATGAAGTCGATCACGATGATGCCGCCGAGGTCGCGCAGCCGCAGCTGGCGCACGATCTCCTCGGCCGCCTCCAGGTTGTTCCTGGTGACCGTCTCCTCCAGGTTGCCGCCCTGGCCGGTGAACTTGCCGGTGTTGACGTCGATGACGACCATCGCCTCGGTCCGGTCGATCACCAGCGAACCGCCGGACGGCAGCCAGACCTTGCGGTCCAGCGCCTTCAGCAGCTGCTCGTCGATCCGGTACGTGGCGAAGACGTCGACGTCCGACGTCCACTTCTGCAGCCGGTCCACCAGGTCGGGCGCGACGTTGGAGACGTAACCGTGGATCGTCTCCCACGCGTTGTCGCCACTGATGATGACCTTGGAGAAGTCCTCGTTGAAGATGTCGCGGACGACCCGGACGGTCATGTCCGGCTCGCCGTACAGCAGCGTCGGAGCGTTGCCGTTCTTCGCCTTCTTCTGGATCTCTTCCCACTGCGCCTGCAGCCGCTCCACGTCGCGCCGCAGCTCGTCCTCGCTCGCGCCCTCGGCGGCGGTGCGCACGATGACGCCCGCGTCCTCGGGGACGATCTTCTTGAGGATCTGCTTCAGCCGCGCCCGCTCGGTGTCCGGGAGCTTGCGGCTGATGCCGGTCATCGAGCCCTCGGGCACATAGACCAGGTAGCGGCCGGGCAGCGAGACCTGGCTGGTCAGCCGGGCGCCCTTGTGGCCGATCGGGTCCTTGGTGACCTGGACCAGCACCGACTGGCCGGACTTCAGCGCGGACTCGATACGGCGCGGACCGCCCGCGAGGCCCAGCGCCTCGAAGTTGACCTCGCCCGCGTAGAGCACGGCGTTACGGCCCTTGCCGATGTCGACGAAGGCTGCCTCCATCGACGGCAGCACGTTCTGGACCTTGCCCAGGTAGACGTTGCCGACGTAGGAGGTGGCCTGCTCCTTGTTGACGAAGTGCTCGACCAGCACATCGTCCTCAAGGACACCGATCTGGGTGCGCTCGCCACTCTCGCGGACCACCATCACCCGCTCGACGGCCTCACGGCGGGCCAGGAACTCGGCCTCCGTGATGATCGGCACCCGGCGACGGCCCTGTTCACGGCCCTCGCGACGACGCTGCTTCTTCGCTTCGAGACGGGTCGAGCCCTTGATGGACTGCACCTCGTCGGACGGCTCTTCCTTCTTCTTGCGCGGCTCGCGGATCTTGACGACGGTGCGCACCCCGTCCTCGTCGCCCGCGGGCTCCGGCTCGCCGGCCGCGTCTCCGCTGCGGCGACGACGGCGCCGGCGACGACGGCTGGTGCTGGTGCCGTACTCGGTCTCCTCGTCCTCGGCCTCGGGCTCCTCCTCGCCCTCAGCGGCCTCGGTCTCGGACTCCTCCTCGCCCTCGGCCTCGGCCGCCTCGCCACGACGGCGGCGACGGCCACCACGGCGGCGGCGACGGGACGGGCGCTCGCCGGTCTCGTCCTCGTGCTCGGCCTCCGGTTCCGCCTCCTCTTCGGCGGTCTCCTCGGCGGTCTCCTCAGCGGCCTTCGGCTCCTCGGCGGGGGCCGTCTCCTCAGCGGTGGCCCGACGGCGGCGACGGCGGCGCGGAGCGGTCTCCAGCTCCTCTTCCTCGTCGTGGGCAGCGGCGGCCGGGGCGGCCTCGGGAGCGGTGAAGACCGGGGGCTGGAAGACGGCCGTGGGCGGCCGGACGGCGCGGCGACGGCCGCGTACCGGCTCCTCCGAGACGTCCTCCTCGGCCGCCATGGACGCCAGCGGCTCCTTCACCTCGTCGTCCGTGTCGGCGAACGAGGGCGCACCGGCCGGCGCGGTGGCCTTACGGGTCGCACGGCGGCGGGTGGGCTGCGGGGCCTCCTCGGCCTCGGTGGCAGCCTCGGCGGGCGCGGGCTCCGGCTCGGACTCCTTGGGGGCGAGAGCACCGGGCTTCAGGCGCCGCGAGTCGTCGGACACCTCGGCGGCGACGCGCTTGCGGGTGCGGCGAGTGCGCTGCGGGGCCTCCACGGCCTCCGCGGCCGTCTCAGCGGGCGCCGCCTCCGCTGGAGCGGCGGCCTTACGGGTGGCGCGGCGGCGCGGCGTACGCGCGGGCGCGGCCTCAGCCTCGGGCTGCGGCTCCGGCCCGGCAGCCTCCGCGGCCTCGGCGGACTTCGGCGGGCCCGCGGGCGCGGTGGCCTTGCGGGTCGCACGGCGGCGGGTGGTGGCACGCGCGGGCGCGGCCTCGCCCGGCTCCGCGGCGGCGGGCGGCTCGTCGGCGGGCCTTTCCGGGGTGCTCTTGGCGCTCTCGGTGCTCTGGGTGTCCTCGGCGGACGCGGCCACCGGTGGGCCGGCCGGACGCGACGCGGCCCTGCGCCGACGGCGGGGAGCCGCCGGGGTCTGGGATTCGGCGCTCACGCCCGAATCGTTGCTGTTCGACGCCTCGGGCGTCGTGTTGCCGGGCTCGGGGGTATCGAGCATGCGGGCATATCTCCCGTCGCGCTCCCGGGCGCCGCGCTCTGATCCGGCTGCGGGCCGCTGCTTCACGGCTCCGCTGCCCGGGGCGCGGGCGCCACACGGGAGCTGTTGTCTCGCTCGCCGGGTCCGTCCTTTTGGCCGGGACCGGCGAAAGTCTCCTGGTCAGCGCGTCTCCGGACGCTGGGCCCCTGACTGCCCGGGGTGGGCAGAGAGGGCGGCTCCCTGGCGCATCGGCGACACGTCGACGACGGTCCTACGCGGAACCACCCGGCACCGTCGCAACGGACAGCCCGTCGGCCGTGGGTAGGACGGCCGTGGCGGCGTCGCGGTCTGGCGCGAACGGATCGGTCACCGTGCCGGTCTCCTCGTCAAGCGGCCCCTGCGCCAGCCTGGTCACCGCTGCGGGGACCGGCGGCGCGAGGTCGGCCGTCGAACGGAGGCCGGACAGGACGTCGTCGGGTCGTACGGCAGGTGTCAGATGCCGAACAACCAGCCGCAGTATCGCACAGCTACCGCGCCCCGGCCTATCGGCACTCTGTTCTACGGATGCCATCACGTCGTCGACCGCCTGCTGCGACGGTTCCTGCGGCACCACCGCAAGCTCCGTCACGGCGCCGCGCGCGTCGAAGGTCCGTACACCGTTTTTCGTAGTACGCCGGACCTCAACGCTCTCGGCGGCGAGGAACGTGTCCACCGCCCGCTGCGCCTCGGAGGGCTCAACGCCATCCAGCCGCAGCTGCCACACCGAAGCCTCCAACCGGTCGGCGAGGCCGGAGGTGTGCGCCTCCACCGCGTCGATCACGTCAAGGCCGGGCGGCAGCGACTCATCGAGCAGCACCCGTAGCTTCTCAGGGTCACGCGGTGCGCTGAGGGCGATCTCCAGGTACTCGGCCTCGCTGGCGACGCCGGTTGGCGCCGCGTTCGCGTAGCTGACCTTGGGGTGCGGGGTGAAACCCGCCGAGTACGCCATGGGCACCTCGGCGCGGCGCAACGCCCGCTCGAACGCGCGCTGGAAATCGCGGTGGCTGGTGAACCGGAGGCGTCCGCGCTTGGTGTAGCGCAGTCGAATGCGCTGCACCACGGGTGCGGGCGGTGGGCCTTCGGGCTGTCGCTTGCCCAGTGTCGTTCAGTCCTTCATGAGAGCCGTCGTACGTCTTTCAAGGGTACGCGGCCGGGGCGCCCCACATGGACTTCAGTCCAGCGATCCGGGTTCGGCCGGCCAGCGGGTCCTGAGCTCGGTGTGCTGGGCGATGGTCTCGAAGTCGCGGTCGTAGTGGAGGAGGGTGAGGCCGTGGTCGAGCGCGGTGACCGCGACCAGCAGGTTGACCGGCGGCACGGATCGGTGGCAGCCCGACTCGGTCTGCTTCCGCTGTACGGCCTTGGCCCGCGACCACGGCACCTCGCTCATGACGCGGACAACACAGCTTGAGCCGTGCCCCGCTTTCACGAACGTGACGTCGAAAGCCCGCGTGGAGCGGCGCATGAGGCCGAGACGGCCAACTGCGCTGCGGGCCGCTGGCAGATCACGCGGGCGACAGACCCGTCTGCATTGGCGCCACTGTCACAGGGCACCGCCGGCCCGCTTCACCCGGACGTCTTCGGCTGTCAGCGCCTTACCGCCGATGGCCCACGCGCCGCTGGGCGTCTCGGTGATCAAGACATGGGTCGACGGCCGCAGTGCTTCGCCCTCGATGGCGATCACCGCTTCGGAGACCTTTTCGACCAACTGTCGCTTCTCTTCGGGCGTGAACGCTCCTGCGATCACCCTGATGTCGACGAACGGCATCGGATGGCCCCTCTGTGATGGTGAGATCTCGCGGTCATGCCGCGTGGGTGCCGGGGCCGAATGCGCGGTGCAGACCTCGATGCTTCGCACAGGATGCCGAGGTACACGCAGGCGCACTCGGCCGATCTGCTCGCTCGTTGCACAGCCTACGACTGCGACGTAGACCCGCAAGGATGGAGCGCGGGCACCCCAATCGACCCCAGTAGCCACGCCCCAGCCGCCGGCTCAGAGGTCAGCCAACCCGCGGACCACTCGGCCTCACTACGGATGCCGCCACTGGGCGCGCTGCCGGTCGACGGTGTCGTGGAAGGTGTCGACGACATGGACGGGGCACCGCCACTAGGCCGACCCCACCGGTGACGGCGGAGGAATCCTCGTCGAGAGCGGCGGCACACTCGAAGCCTGCGCCGTCACCATCAGCAACAACAGTGCCAATCGTGGCGGAGGAGTGGAGATCAACGCCGGAGGCACCGCCACCATCCGGACCACCACCATCACCGGCAACACCGCCGGACTCGCCGGTGGGGGCATCGACAATCCCGGCGGAAGCCTCAACCTGGCCGCATCCCGCCTCACCGACAACACCGCGGGTACGCCCCTGGTCGGCGGCGGAGGCGGCGGCTACGACCAGGACGACGGCACCGGCGTCATCACGGCCACCGTCATCAGCGGAAACACATCCGCTTTCGCCGGCGGAGGGATCGACCACGATGGCGGGCCAATGACCATCAATGCCAGCACCATCACGAACAACCGCGCGCTCGGCGTGCCCACGGGATCGAACCACCCCGGCGGTGGCGGAATCTGGACCGGCCCCTTCAACACCGCCGAGACGATGACCATCAACGCCACCACCATTTCCGGCAACTCGGCCACCAGCGGCGACGGAGGAGGCATCCGGAACGAGTTCGCCGGGGTTCTGAATCTGAACGCCAGCACCATCAGCGGCAACACGGCCGGAGACCGAGCCGGTGGCCTCTATAACGGCATCGGCGCCACTGCCCACCTCAACTTCAGCAGCATCCGCCGAAACAACTCCGCCACCGCACCGGGCGGGGTGTACAACGCGGGCACCGTCACGAACACCTTCTCCATGATCGTCGCCAACGCTCCGACCAACTGCACCCCGAGCCCCAACCCGGTCCCCGGCTGCTTCAACTAAGCCCAGAGCGGACATGGCGCCCACTACGACTGATCGACTTCCAGCCGCACCGGGCGCCATGGGGCGGTTCACACCTGCCGCGTGGCCCTCACAGAGCCACTCGACCTCACTACGAATGCCGGAGCACTCCCGAGGGGCCGGGAGAGGCGTCCTGGGGGTCACCACGCGCTTCGACTCCCGCGCGTGCCGTACCCCCAGGTTCGCCAAGATCGCGGTCAGGACCGCCTCGTCCTGCGATAGTCCGCGAGCACTTCTGTGACGCGCTTCACAGCGTCGTTCACAAAGCGGCGCTTCCGATGGTCGCGGCGTTCTTCACGGTCAGCGGCAGCAGCTTCTTGCCCGTGGGACCGATCTGGATATGAGTGTCCATCTGAGGACACACCCCACAATCGAAACAAGGCGTCCAGCGGCAGTCCTCGACCTCGGACTCGTCGAGGGCGTCCTGCCAGTCCTCCCAGAGCCAGTCCTTGTCCAGGCCGGAGTCGAGGTGGTCCCAGGGCAGGACCTCCTCGTAGCTGCGCTCCCGCGTGGTGTACCAGTCGACGTCCACGCCGTACTCCGGCAGCGTCTTCTGGGCGCACTCCATCCAGCGGTCGTAACTGAAGTACTCCCGCCAGCCGTCGAACCGGCCGCCGTCCTCGTACACCGCGCGGATGACCGCGCCGATGCGGCGGTCGCCGCGGGACAGCAGGCCCTCGACGATGCCCGGCTTGCCGTCGTGGTAGCGGAAACCGATGGAGCGGCCGTACTTCTTGTCGCCGCGGATCTTGTCGCGCAGCTTCTCCAGCCGGGCGTCGGTCTCCTCGGCGGACAGCTGCGGCGCCCACTGGAACGGGGTGTGCGGCTTGGGGACGAAGCCGCCGATGGAGACCGTGCAGCGGATGTCGTTGGACTTGGACACCTCGCGGCCCTTGGCGATCACCTTCGTCGCCATGTCCGCGATCTGCAGCACGTCCTCGTCGGTCTCGGTCGGCAGACCGCACATGAAGTACAGCTTCACCTGCCGCCAGCCGTTGCCGTACGAGGTGGCGACGGTGCGGATCAGGTCCTCCTCCGAGACCATCTTGTTGATGACCTTGCGGATGCGCTCGGAGCCGCCCTCGGGGGCGAAGGTCAGACCGGACCGGCGACCGTTCCTGGTCAGCTCGTTGGCCAGGTCGATGTTGAAGGCGTCAACCCGGGTGGACGGCAGCGACAGGCCGATCTTGTCTTCCTCGTACCGGTCGGCCAGCCCCTTGGCCACGTCCGCGATCTCGCTGTGGTCGGCGGAGGACAGCGACAGCAGGCCGACCTCCTCGAAGCCGGTGGCCTTCAGCCCCTTGTCGACCATCTCGCCGATGCCGGTGATGCTTCGCTCCCGTACCGGGCGCGTGATCATGCCGGCCTGGCAGAAACGGCAACCGCGGGTGCAGCCGCGGAAGATCTCCACCGACATCCGCTCGTGCACCGTCTCGGCGAGCGGGACCAGCGGCTGCTTGGGGTACGGCCACTCGTCAAGGTCCATGACGGTGTGCTTGGAGACCCGCCACGGCACCCCGGAGGCGTTCGGTACGACCCGGGCGATCCGGCCGTCCGGCAGGTACTCCACGTCGTAGAACTTCGGTACGTAGACCCCGCCGGTCTTGGCCAGCCGCAGCAGCAGTTCCTCCCGGCCGCCCGGACGGTCCTCGGCCTTCCAGGCACGGATGACGTCCGTGATCTCCAGGACGGCCTGCTCGCCGTCGCCGATCACGGCGGCGTCGATGAAGTCGGCGATCGGCTCGGGGTTGAAGGCGGCATGGCCGCCCGCGAGCACGATCGGGTCGTCCAGGGTGCGGTCCTTGGCCTCCAGCGGAATGCCGGCCAGGTCGAGCGCGGTGAGCAGGTTGGTGTAGCCCAGCTCGGTGGAGAAGGACACACCGAGCACGTCGAAGGCCTTGACCGGGCGGTGGGCGTCCACGGTGAACTGCGGGATGCCGTGCTCGCGCATCAGGGCCTCAAGGTCCGGCCAGACGCTGTAGGTGCGCTCGGCGAGCACGCCCTCGCGCTCGTTGAGGACCTCGTAGAGGATCATGACGCCCTGGTTGGGCAGTCCGACCTCGTACGCGTCGGGGTACATCAGTGACCAGCGCACATCGCAGGCGTCCCAGTCCTTGACGGTGGAGTTGAGTTCTCCGCCGACGTACTGGATCGGCTTCTGGACATGCGGGAGAAGCGCTTCCAGGCGCGGGAAGACCGACTCGACAGGCATCACAGGGGTCTCTCGACTGTCTCTCGTGAGCTGGCAGGGGTGACCATCCAGAGTAACCGAGGACCGCACTTCCTCAGCCCGCGAGCGGCCCGCGGTCGGTCTTGCGCCAGGCCTTCGGCAGGGCGGCTTCCACGGCTCCGGCCAGGCCCCGCTCCATCTGGTGCAGGGCGCCGTACGGGAAGGTGTCCTCTTCGGCGCGCCGGGCTTCGTCGGCGAGACGGAGGATCGCCTCCCGGCACATCACGCTGTCCTGGTGCTCCCCGAGCAGCTTCTGCAGCGCGGCAAGGCGGGCGCGATGCCGCTCGGCCGGCGTGCCGAGCACCGGGCGGGCGGACTCGACGGCGTAGCGGGCCCGCTTGGCCGCCTTGCGGGCGTCGTGCAGGGCGAGGTCGCGGCCGGTGCCCGGGGGCAGCGACAACGACTCCGTCACCCGTCGGGCAAGGCGGCGGTGGTCGCGGCGTACCGCCCGCCGGGCCGCCTCGTCGGCCGGGCGCTTGGCCGCGTCGCGCAGCGGCGGGGCGGCCAGCAGGGCATCGAGGCGGTCCAGCAGTGCGAAGTACCGCTCGCCGCGCAGTTGCCGCAGCAGCTGGCGGCGGGCCGTGCGGTGTCCGGCAGTGTGCACCGCGCCGAGCCGGTCGCACAGCGGCTCGGTACGGAAGGCGGATCCCAGTTCCGCGGACCGTTCGGCCAGCCGCTCGGCCAGCACCTCTCGGTCCCGTTCCAGGCCGAGGACTTCGGCCAGCCATTTGAGCTCGTCGCCGATGGGATCGGTGACGGCGCGGTCGAGCTCCCGGTCGTAGGTCTTGAACGCGCTGCGCAGGCGCCGGGTGGCGACCCGCATCTGGTGTACGGCGTCGGGCTCGTCGCGGCGCACCGCGGGGTCGTACACCGCGATGGCCCGTACCTGCTCGTGGACGTAGGCCAGGACGACGTCGCCCGCGGTGGCGATGGTGTCGGGCGGGCCGGGTGGGGCGGACGGAACGCGGTCGCCGAGGGCGCGCAGCAGCTTGGACGGCCAGGCGGAGCGGCGGTAGCCCGCGGCGAGCAGCCGGTCCTGTACCGCGTCGAGCAACTTCGGCTTGCCGTCGAGGAGTTCGACCTCGGTCTCCGTCCAGGACAGCGGGTCCCGCTCGTCGGGGTACTCGGCGGTGACGTGGTCCTGGGCGATCTCGGCGAGCGCGGTGCCGTCGGCGTCGAGCAACTGGCAGCGCTCCCGGTGGTTCTTCAGCCGTACGGCGGGGACGAGCGGACGTCCTCGGGTGTGCACGAGGACTTCGGCGGTCAGGTCCGCGGGTACGGTGCGGGCGGCCCGGCCGAGCGGGGCGTGCACCTCGGTGCGGGTGTCGGCCTGCCCGGTGGGGAGTTTGAGATGCCATCCGGCGTCCTCGCCGCCGGTTCTGCGCCGCAGCATCATCCGGCGGGCGGCGAGCCTGAGGTCAGGGGTGTCGAAGTAGACGGCGTCGAGTTCGACCGGGTTCAGCAGGCATACCGACGCGACGCCGGGCAACCCTGACAGGTCGGGTTCGGCGACCCGTTCCCCGGCCTCGTATTTGCGCTCGGTCTCCCGCAGACGCTTCCCCATGACTGGACGGTAGTAGCGCCGCCCGGCCATCGCAATGGCGCCGGGCGGCATCGCCCCCGATGGAGGCGCTTCGCGCCGCTAGGCCGATACCGGCCGCTGTATCCGTACCGACTGGAGCAGGCCGACGCCGATCCAGACGGCGAACATCGATGATCCGCCGTAGGAGACGAACGGCAGCGGAATGCCGGCGACGGGCATGATCCCCAAGGTCATCCCGATGTTCTCGAACGACTGGAAGGCGAACCAGGCGACTATTCCAGCCGTGATGATCGTCCCGTACAGGTCCGTGGCCTGCCGGGAGATCCTGCAGGCGCGCCACAGGATGATGCCGACCAGCACAATGATCAGCCCGGCGCCGACGAAGCCGAGTTCCTCCCCCGCCACGGTGAAGACGAAGTCGGTCTGCTGTTCGGGGACGAACTGCCCGGTGGTTTGGCCGCCGTGGAAGAGCCCCTTGCCCAGCAGCCCGCCGGAGCCGATCGCGATCCGCGCCTGTGCGGTGTTGTAGCCGACGCCCGAGGGGTCGAGGGCCGGATTGGCGAAGGCCGCGAAGCGGTCGATCTGGTACTTGCTGAGCAGGTGCAGCTGCCAGACCGCCACCGCCCCCGCCGCGCCGACCGTCAGCAGCCCGAACACCCAGCGGTTGGACGCACCGGAGGAGAGCAGCACCCCCAGCAGCGTCACCACGATGACCATGGTCGAGCCGAGGTCCGGCATCAGCAGGATGACGCCCATCGGCACGATGGCCAGGCCGAGGGACTGCAGCACGGTGCGGTTGTCGGGATGCATCTGGTCGCCCGCGTCAACGCGGCCGGACAGGATCATCGCCATGCCCAGCACGATGGTGATCTTGGCGAACTCGGACGGCTGCAGTGAGAAGCCGCCGCCGATCACGATCCAGGAGTGCGCGCCGTTGACCGTGGAGCCGAGCGGCGAGAGCACCGCGAGCAGCAGCAGGATCGACACCCCGTACAGGATCGGGATGACCCCGCGCACCCTGCGGTGGCCGACCGCGATGGTGCCCACGGCGAGCCCGATCCCGATCGCCAGGTTCATCAGATGCCGGATCAGGAAGTACTGCGGGTCGCCGTGGTTGATCGAGGTGCGGCCACGCGTCGCCGACCAGACGAGCAGCGAGCCGACGGCGGACAGCGCTATGGCGGCGGCCGTCAGTATCCAGTCCATCCGGCGCACCACCGAGTCCCGGGCCAGCAACTTGCCCACCATGGAGCGTTCCGGGGTGAACCGGCGGATGGAGTAGCCGCCGAGGCTGCTGGTCATGCGTGGTACCTCCGCCCGAGCAGCAGCTTCTCATTGCGCTCCGGGGCCAGCGCGACGACCGGTGTCGCGTCGGTGGGACCACCGGAGGCGTTGCCCGGGTAGGCGAACGCTTTCGGGTCGGGCGTGGTGAGGTCGGCCTGCTGGACCAGCCCGTCGGGGCCGAACTTCGGCAGGCGCTGCTGCGGTGCCGGCAGCAGTGCCTTCTTCTGGTCGATCGAGCCGTTCGACTGCACGCCGTACAGCGCGGAGTAGATGTTGCGCACCGCCTGGCCGGAACCACCGGAACCGGTACCACCCTGGGAGATGGTCATGACGATCGCGTAGTCCTTGCTGTACGTATCGAACCATGAGGTGGTCTGCTTGCCGTAGACCTCCGCGGTACCGGTCTTGGCGTGCAGGGTGATCTTGTCCTGCGGCCAGCCGCCGAACTTCCAGGCGGCGGTACCGCTGGTGACCACTCCGGCCAGCGCGTCGTCGATGTAGTGGATGGTCTGCGGTGAGTCCGGCAGCTTGCCGACCGGCTTCGGCGGGATCTGCTCGACGTGCTTGCCGTCCGGGCTGACGATGGCCTTGCCGATGGCCGGCTGGTAGAGGGTGCCGCCGTTGGAGATGGCGGAGTAGATCCTGGCCATCTGGATCGGGGTGACGAGCGTGTCGCCCTGGCCGATGGCGTAGTTGACGGAGTCACCGGCGCGCATCCGGTTGCCGTCGGTGCAGTCCTCGCGGGCGATGTCGGTGGCGTAGTCGTGCTTGCCGCTCGCGGCCTGGGCGCACCAGGACTTCTTCATCGCGTCGTACTCCGCCTGCTTCCACTGCCGGTCCGGGACGCGGCCGGAGAGTTCGGACGGCAGGTCGATACCGGTCTTGGCGCCGAGGCCGAACTGGTGGGCCGTCTTGTAGAACCAGTCGGCGGGGTTCTTCGGGTTGTTTCCGCCGTCCTTGAGCCACTGGTCGTAGGAGAGACCGTAGAAGACGGTGTCGCAGGAGATCTCCAGGGCGTGCGCCAGGCTGATGTCACCGGCCTGCTCGCCCTCGAAGTTCTTGAAGACCTGACCGCCGATGCTCATGCTCGCCGGGCAGGAGTAGTGGCCGTTGATGTCGTACCCGGCGTTGACCGCCGCCGAGGTGGAGATGACCTTGAAGGTCGAGCCGGGCGCGGACTGTCCCTGGATGGCCCGGTTGAGCAGCGGGTAGTCGGAGTCCTTGCCGGTGAGCGCGGCGTAGTCCTTGGCGGAGATGCCGCCCACCCATTCGTTGGGGTCGTAGGTGGGCGCGCTGGCCATCGCGATGACCCGGCCGGTGTGGACGTCCATCACCACGGCCGCGCCGGAGTCGGCCTTGTAGTTCTCGTGGGTGACGTTGTCGTAGGTGTTGCGGGCGTCCTTCATCGCGGCGGCGAGCTGCTGCTCGGTTATGGCCTGCACTCGGGAGTCGATGCTGGTCACTATCGAGTCGCCGGGCACCGCCGGGGTGTCGCCCGCGTCGCCGATCACCCGGCCGCGGTTGTCGACCTCGTAGCGGATGATCCCGGCCTTGCCGCGCAGTTGGCTGTCGTAGGTGTGCTCAAGGCCGGAACGGCCCACCTGGTCGGAGCGTTGGAGGGTGGGCTGGCCGTTCTTCATCGAGGCCTGGATCTCGTCGTCGGTGACCGGCGAGAGATAGCCGAGGGCCTGGGCGGTGTTGGAGCCGTCCGGACCCGCGTAGCGGCGTACCGCGGTGGGCTGCGCGGCGATGCCGGGGAAGTCCTCGCGGCGCTCCATGATCTGCAGGGCCTGCTGGGTGGTGGCCGTGTCCGTGATCGGGATCGGCTGGTACGGGGAGCCGTTCCAGCAGGGGCGGGGGGTCTTGGCGTCGCACAGCCGGACCTTGTCGGCGACGTCCTGGTACTTCATGCCGAGCACGCCGCCGAGCCGCCGCAGCACGGCCTTGCCGCCGTCCTTCATCTTCATGATGTCGGTACGGTTGACGGTGACGACCAGTCGGGTCTGGTTGTCGGCCAGCGGGACGCCCCGGGCGTCGAGGATCTGGCCGCGGGTCGCCGGGTCCACGACTTCCTGGATGTGGTTGTTGGCGGCTTGCTGGGTGTACTGCTGGCCGTTGCGGATCTGCAGGTACCACAGGCGGCCGCCCAGGGTGAGCAGCAGTGAGACGACCAGGATCTGCAGGATGATCAGCCGGATGGTGACGCGCTGGGTGCGGCCGGTCTCAGGGATGTTGCTCATGGCGCGCCAGCGCCTCCGTTGAGGGTCGTGGTGGGCGACTTGGGGACGTCGGGGCGGCCCGTAGGGCCTCCGATGAGGGTGGTGGTGGGCGACGGGCGGGAGCGGCGGCCCGTGGGGCCTGAGGTGGGCGCGGTGGTGGGCGTCACAGCTTCCGGCCGCCCTTCAGCAGGCTTCCGCGTTGGCTGCCGATGCCGCCGCGGGTGAGTCTTCCGCCCCGGCCGGGGCGGGAGGTACGCAGCGTGCCGGGTGTCAGCCAGCGGTACGGGCCGGCTCCGGCGCCGCCCGAAGTGTCGCCGGCGATGGGGTCGTTCTCCACCCGCCGGGCCAGCGCCATGATCCACGGCACGGTGAACGGCGCCAGCAGCAGGTCGTACACGGTGGCGGTGAACAGCAGCTTCACCATGCCGACATGGCGGGCGGCGGTGTCGCCGACCAGCGCCCCCACGCCCGCGTACAGCAGAGTGGAGCCGATCGCGGCGGCGCCCACCACCACCATCGGCATGACGGCGGAGCGCAGTTGGCCGCTCTCCGGCTTGGCGAGGCCGGCCAGGTAGCCGATGACGCACAGCACCAGGGCGTAGCGCCCGGCGGCATGGTCGGCGGGCGGGGCCAGGTCGGACAGCAGTCCCGCGCCGAAGCCGACCAGAGCGCCGCCGACATGGCCGTAGGTGATGGCCAGGCCGAGGACGACGAGCAGCATCAGGTCGGGGACGGCGCCCGGCAGATGGAGCCGGGCGAGGACGCTGACCTGCAGGACGAGGGCGACGACCACCAGAACGGTGGTGAGCAGGATCCGGTTGAGGCGCATCGGTCAGCTCGCAGACGGAGACGGGGACGGGGACCCGGAGGGGGACGGCGAGTCGGACGAGGACGGCGACGCGGACCCCGAGGCGCTCGGGGACACCGTGACGGTGACCGTCGGTGTGGGCGTCGCCTTGGGAGCGGGCGGCAGCACCGAGTCGCGCGGATCCTGACGCGGCGCCACCACAACGACGCCGACGATGTCCAGTCGGCTGAAGGCGACGAACGGCTGGACCTCGACGGTCCTGGTCAGCCCGCCAGCGCCCGGGTCGAGCCCGACGACCTGGCCGAGCGGCACCCCGGGGACGAACGGCTTGTCGCCCTGCGAGCCAAAGGTGACCATGCGGTCGCCGGGCTTCACATTGGCCTTGCCGTTGAGCAGTTGGACGCGCATCGGGCGGTCGCCCTGACCGGTGCTGAAGCCGAGCTCCATCGACTTCTCCATCCGGGCGCCGACGGTGAAGTCCGGGTCGACGGCGAGCAGCACCGTGGACGTCGACGGTCCGACCGTGGTCACCCGGCCGACCAGGCCATCGCCGTTGATGACCGTCTGGTCGCGCTGGATGCCGTCATTGCTTCCGGCGTCGATGGTGATCGTCCAGGAGAAGCCCTGGGTGGCTCCTATGGCGATGACCTGGGCAGCCTTGATGCCGTACTGGCCCGCTCCGGCGGTCTTCAGCAGCTTGTCCAGCTCGGTCGCACGGTTGCGGGTGACATCGCTGCTGCCGAGCTTCTGCTTCAGCTCCTCGTTCTGCTGCTGGAGTTCGGCGATCTTGTCGTGTCGGGCGCCGGAGTCCCGTACCGCCTCGATGGCGTTGCCGACCGGGTTGACGGCGGACGCGACCCCGTTCTCCACGGGCCCGAAGACGGACGCGGCGGCGGACCGCACGCCGTCCAGCGGGGACTGGTCGCCGCCGCGGATGTCCACGGTGATCAGCGCGAACGCGACGGCGACCAGTAGAACCAAGAGCAACCGGCTCTCTCGTGTGTCCCTCACGTGCGGCGGCCGTGCCTTCCTCGTCGGACCGGTCGGCTGCGGGCCTCGGCCGGTCAGCGATGTCGTACCTGGGCGAACCTGGGATGTGTCGTTGTCGGTTGGGAAACGATCCGCCGCCGGGCCGGGCGGTCACCCGTACGGCGGATCGCCTGGGCTCTACCGCCGGGGCTGGGCGTCCAGCACCTGCTGCAGGGCCTCGAACTCCTCGACGCACTTGCCGGAGCCGAGGGCGACCGAGTCCAGCGGATCCTCGGCGATGTGGATGGGCATACCGGTCTCGCGGCGCAGCCGCTCGTCCAGGCCGCGCAGCATGGCGCCGCCGCCGGTGAGGACGATGCCGCGGTCCATGATGTCGCCGGACAGCTCCGGCGGGCACTTGTCGAGGGTGGTCTTGACCGCGTCGACGATCGCGTTGACCGGCTCCTCGATCGCCTTGCGGACCTCGCCCGCCGAGATCACAACGGTCTTGGGCAGACCGCTGACCAGGTCGCGGCCGCGGATCTCGGTGTGATCGTCCTTGTCGAAGTCATGGGCCGAGCCGATGGTGATCTTGATTTGCTCGGCGGTGCGCTCGCCGAGGAGGAGGCTGTACTCCTTCTTGATGTGCTGGATGATCGCGTTGTCCAGCTCGTCGCCCGCCACCCGGATCGACTGCGCGGTCACGATGCCGCCGAGCGAGATGACGGCAACCTCGGTGGTGCCGCCGCCGATGTCGACGACCATGTTGCCGGTGGCCTCGTGCACCGGCAGCCCGGCGCCGATCGCGGCCGCCATCGGCTCCTCGATGATGTGCACCTGGCGGGCACCGGCCTGGCTGGACGCCTCGATCACGGCGCGGCGCTCAACTCCGGTGATACCGGAGGGAACACAGACCACAACGCGCGGGCGGGCGAGATAACGCCGCTTATGGATCTTGAGGATGAAATAGCGGAGCATCCGCTCCGTGATCTCGAAGTCCGCGATCACGCCGTCCTTGAGCGGGCGGACCGCAACGATGTTGCCAGGGGTGCGGCCGATCATCTTCTTGGCTTCGGCGCCGACCGCCAGGATGCCGCCGGTATTGGTGTTGATGGCGACGACAGACGGTTCATTGAGGACGATCCCGCGACCCCTGACGTACACCAGCGTGTTGGCGGTGCCGAGGTCGACAGCCATGTCACGGCCGATGAACGACATGTTGTTCGCCATGAGGATACGTCTGGCCTTCCCGAGCTGGAGCGATGGGGACTTGAGGGCGCGGAGGTGCGATGTGCTGCGGGGTCCGTAGCGGCGGGTCCATCTTAAGTGTGCCCGCGGGACGGGGCGCGAGGACGCCTCGGCCATTGTCAGCAGAACACGCGGTCGTCCCCTGTAATGGTGACGACGTGTCGGGGCTATTGGTTCCCGAAACAGCTCGACGTATGCCCTACGGCGACCGGAAATCCGCCGGTCGCCGTATGACGGATTGTCAACCGGGCTCAGCCGAGCTCGGGGAAGAAAATCTTGATCTCCCGCTCCGCGGACTCCGCGGAATCCGAGGCGTGGATGAGGTTCTCGCGCACGATGGTGCCGAAATCACCACGAATGCTCCCGGGCGCGGCGGCGATCGGGTCGGTCGGGCCCGCCATCGCCCGCAGCCCCTCGATCACCCGCTCGCCCTCGACGACCAGGGCGACGGACGGCCCCGAGGACATGAACTCCACCAGCGGCTCGTAGAACGGCTTGCCGACATGCTCGGCGTAGTGCTGCTCCAGCGTGGCGCGCTGCAGGGTGCGCATTTCCAACGCGCCGACGGTCCAACCGGCCTTGCGCTCGATACGGCCGATGATCTCGCCGACCAGGCCGCGCCGTACGGCGTCCGGCTTGAGGAGGACGAGGGTGCGCTGGCTCATGCTGCGGCTCCTTGCATTACACGGTGCTTCCGAAGTGCACTGACCCTATCGGGCGAAGCAGCACCTTTGACCAGCGGCTACGCGGCCGACGCGGCGTGCTTCGCCTTGAATTCATCGATCTTTCGGCCGTAGTGCACCGCGGCCCACCACAGACCGGCGAACGCCGCACCCAGGAAGAACATCATCGACACCACGAACCCCGACGCCACCAGGCCGACCTGGAGCAGCCAGCCCACCGCGACCCCGCCCGGCCGAGTGATCATCGCGCACAGCAGCACGCACACCGCCATCGCGACGCCGCATACCGTCCACACGGTGGCCGTCGAATAGCCGGAGAGGTTCATCGCGACCAGACCCGCCAGGCCGATGACGAAGGCCTCACCAATCAGGGTGCTCGCACACAGCGTTCGCATCGGCCCTCACTTCCGGCCCAGCAGCAGCCGGGCCTCTCCAACGGTGATCACGGAACCGGCCACCAGCACGCCCGCGCCCGCGTATTCGCCCTCTTCCTCGGCGAGCGTGATCGCCGCCTCCAGCGCGTCGTCGAGCCGCGGCTCGACCTGCACCCGCTCGGAGCCGAAGACCTCGACCGCGACCGCCGCGAGCTCGTCCACGTCCATGGAACGAGGGCTGGAGTTCCGGGTCACCACCACTTCGGCGAAGATCGGCTCGAACGCCTCCAGCAGCCCGCGTACGTCCTTGTCCGCGCTGGGGCCGATCACTCCGACCAGATGGGTGAAGCCGAAGGCCTCCTGGACCGCCTCGGCCGTCGCCTGGGCGCCCGCCGGGTTGTGCGCCGCGTCCAGCACCACGGTGGGGCTGCGGCGTACGACCTCCAGGCGGCCCGGTGAGGTGACCGAGGCGAACGCGGCGCGTACCGTGTCGACGTCCAGCGGGCGGGCGGCCCTGGTGGAGCCGACGCCGAAGAACGCCTCGACCGCGGCGAGCGCGACCGCCGCGTTGTGCGCCTGGTGCGCGCCGTGCAGCGGCAGGAAGATCTGGTCGTACTCCCCGCCGAGCCCGCGCAACGTCAGCATCTGCCCGCCGACCGCGACCTCGCGGGACGTCACGCCGAACTCCATGCCCTCCCGGGCCACCGTGGCGTCCACCTCGACGGCGCGCTTGAGCAGCACCTGCGCCGCGTCGACCGGCTGCTGGGCCAGCACCACCGTGGCGCCCTGCTTGATGATCCCGGCCTTCTCCTCGGCGATCTCACCGGGCGTCTCGCCGAGCCGGTCGGTGTGGTCGAGCGCTATCGGGGTGACCACGGCGACGCCGCCGTCCACCACGTTCGTCGCGTCCCAGCTGCCGCCCATGCCGACCTCGACGACCGCCACATCGACCGGCGCGTCCGCGAAGGCCGCGTACGCCATGCCCGTGAGGACCTCGAAGAACGACATCCGGTGCGGCTGGGATCCGTCCACCATGTCGATGTACGGCTTGATGTCCCGGTGCGTGGCGACGAACCGCTCCACGGAGATCGGCGCGCCGTCCAGACTGATCCGCTCGGTCACCGACTGGACGTGCGGGCTGGTGTAGCGGCCGGTGCGCAGTTCGAAGGTGCGCAGCAGCGTCTCGATCATGCGAGCGGTGCTGGTCTTGCCGTTGGTGCCGGTGATGTGGATCGACGGGTAGGAGCGCTGGGGCTCGCCGAGGATGTCCATCAGCGCGGTCATCCGGTCCAGCGAGGGGTCGAGCTTGGTCTCCGGCCAGCGGCTGGCCAGCTCGGCCTCGACCTCGCGCAGCGCCTGGGCCTCCTCGGGCGTCCTGGGCCCGGCGGGCGCGTCGTCGGCGGGTGTCGGGGGGACCTGTGCGCGCAGCGTCCGGCTCCCGGCCTCGATCACGGCAAGGTCGGGGTCCCGCTCGGTCTCGTTCGCCACGATCTCTTCGAACTCGTCCGGACCAGGGGCATCGTTTTGGGGGCGCTCGCTCACGGTGACCAGTCTACGGAGGGGGACCGACAGAAACGGTCAAGGCCCCCGAGCAGGTGCTCCGGGGCCTTGACGGTCGGCTTGGCGGGGGCGCTCAGGCCTCCGGCAGGCTCTTCAACTGGGCGCCGATACGGGCGATATCGGCCTCGGCGGCCTCGCGCCGCGCGCGGATCTTGTCCACGACGTGGTCGGGCGCCTTGGCCAGGAACGCCTCGTTGCCCAGCTTCGCCGTGGCCTGTGCCAACTCCTTCTCAGCGGCGGCCAGGTCCTTGGTCAGCCGCTTGCGCTCCGCCGCGAAGTCGATCGCCCCGGACAGGTCGAGGGCCACCGTGGCACCCGCGACCGGCAGCGACGCGGTGGCGTGGAAGCCCTCGCCCGCGGGCTGGAGGCGCAGCAGCGAGCGGATGGCGTCCTCGTGCGGCGCCAGCGGCGTACCGTCCAGGTCGAGCCGCGCCGGGACCCGCTGGCCCGGCTGCAGGCCCTGGTCGGAGCGGAACCGGCGGACCTCGGTGATCACCTGCTGCAGGGTGGCGATCTCCTGCTCGGCGGCCGCGTCCCGGAAGCCGCTGTCGCTCGGCCAGTCGGCGATGACGAGCGACTCGCCGCCGGTCAGCGAGGTCCACAGCGTCTCGGTGACGAACGGGACGACCGGGTGCAGCAGCCGCAGCGTGACGTCCAGGACCTCACCGAGGACCCGGCGCGAGACGTCGGCGGCCTCGCCGCCCGCCGCGAACGTGGTCTTGATGAGCTCCACGTACCAGTCGAAGACCTCGTCCCAGGCGAAGTGGAACAGGGTGTCGGAGAGCTTGGCGAACTGGTAGTCGTCGTAGTACGCGTCCACCTCGGCGACCACCGAGTTCAACCGGGACAGGATCCACCGGTCGGCCGTCGACTGCCGCTCGGCGGGCGGCAGTTCGCCCTCGACCGTGGCGCCGTTCATCAGCGCGAAGCGCGTCGCGTTCCAGATCTTGTTGGCGAAGTTGCGGGAGCCCTGCACCCAGTCCTCGCCGATCGGCACGTCGACACCGGGGTTGGCGCCGCGGGCCAGCGTGAAGCGGACGGCGTCCGAACCGTAGGCGTCCATCCAGTCCAGCGGGTTGACCGCGTTGCCGAAGGACTTCGACATCTTCTTGCCGAACTGGTCGCGGACCATGCCGTGCAGCACGATGGTGTGGAACGGCGGTGTGCCCTCCATCGCGTACAGGCCGAACATCATCATCCGGGCGACCCAGAAGAAGAGGATGTCGTAGCCGGTGACCAGGACGGAGTTCGGGTAGAACTTCGCCAGGCTGTCGGTCTGCTCCGGCCAGCCGAGCGTGGAGAACGGCCACAGGCCGGAGGAGAACCAGGTGTCCAGCACGTCGGTGTCCTGGTGCCAGCCGTCACCTGTCGGCGGCTGCTCGTCCGGACCGACGCAGACGACCTCGCCGTTCGGCCCGTACCAGACCGGGATGCGGTGCCCCCACCACAACTGCCGTGAGATGCACCAGTCGTGGAGGTTGTCGACCCAGCCGAAGTAGCGGGACTCCATCTCCTTCGGGTGGATCTTCACCCGGCCGTCGCGGACCGCGTCACCGGCGGCCTTCGCCAGCGGGCCGACCTTGACCCACCACTGCAGCGAAAGCCGCGGCTCGATGGTGGTCTTGCAGCGCGAGCAGTGCCCGACGGAGTGCGTGTACGGGCGCTTCTCGGCGACGATCCGGCCTTCGGCGCGCAGTGCGCCGACGATCGTCGAGCGGGCCTCGAAGCGGTCCAGGCCCTGGAACGGGCCGTGTGCGGTGATGATGCCGTGCTCGTCCAGCACGTTGAGCGACGGCAGGTTGTGCCGCTGGCCGATCTCGAAGTCGTTGGGGTCGTGGGCCGGGGTGACCTTGACCGCGCCGGTGCCGAACTCGGGGTCGACATGGGCGTCGGCGACGATCGGGATCCGACGGCCGGTGAGCGGGAGCTCGATCTCGGTGCCGATGAGGTGCTTGTAGCGCTCGTCCTCGGGGTGGACGGCGACCGCGGTGTCGCCCAGCATCGTCTCGGCGCGGGTCGTGGCCACCACGATGCCGTCATTGACGTCGCCGTACCGGATCGAGACCAGCTCGCCGTCGTCGTCCTGGTACTCCACCTCGATGTCCGAGATGGCGGTCAGACAGCGCGGGCACCAGTTGATGATGCGCTCGGCGCGGTAGATCAGTCCGTCGTCGTAGAGCTTCTTGAAGATCGTCTGGACGGCCTGGGAGAGGCCCTCGTCCATGGTGAACCGCTCACGGGACCAGTCGACGCCATCGCCGAGGCGCCGCATCTGCCCCGAGATCTGGCCGCCGGACTCGGCCTTCCACTGCCACACCCGCTCGACGAACGCCTCCCGGCCCAGGTCGTGGCGGGACTTGCCCTCCTTGGCCAGCTCGCGCTCGACGACGTTCTGGGTGGCGATACCGGCGTGATCCATACCGGGCTGCCACAGCGTCTCGTACCCCTGCATCCGCTTGCGGCGGGTCAGGGCGTCGATCAGCGTGTGCTCGAAGGCGTGGCCGAGGTGCAGGCTGCCGGTGACGTTCGGCGGCGGGATGACGACGGTGTACGGCTCCTTGTCGCTCTTGGCGTCCGCCTCGAAGTAACCGCGCTCTACCCAGCGCTCGTACAGCTTCCCCTCTACCTCGGCCGGAACGTACTGGGTCGGCAGGTGGTCAGGGCTGCTGTTGGCCCCGCCTTGGGGGCGCTGGTTCATGTCGGTCACGCGGCAATTCTAGGGGCGGCACCGCCCGGTCTCCGAACGGCTTTAGTGACGTAACAGGACGGGGACCCGGCTTTTGACGTGCTCATGGGATGAGGAAGGATGTGGCGCTCGTAAGACATTCAACGGGAGGACGCAACACCCATGAGCTTCAACCAGCCGCCACCGAACCCATACGGCCAGCAGCCCGGCCCGCAGCCCGGCTACGGCTACCCCCAGCAGGGTGGCGTCCCCCCGCAAGGTGGCGTCCCCCCGCAGCCGAACCCGTACGGTCAGCCGGGCCAGCCGCCGCAGGCTTCCACCAACCCGTATGGCCAGCCCCCGGCCAACGCCCCGTACGGCGTACCGCCCCAGGGCATGAACCCCCAGGGCCAGCAGCCCGGTTGGGGTGGCCAGGTCCCGCCGCCCCCGCCGGTGCAGAAGAGCAACGCGGGCAAGATCATCGCCATCGTCGCCGCACTGGTCGTGGTGGCGGGCGGCGGCATCGCCTTCGCGGTACTGGGCGGCGGCGCCAGCGGCGGCGGCGACTACAAGCTGACGACGCCGGACACGGTGCTGGGCGGTAAGTACAGCAAGGACCCGTCGATGGCATCGAAGATGCCCGCGTCGACCTCCGGCAACGACAAGGGCATCACGAACGGCACGACCGTCAACGGCGCCTGGAAGAGCGACTCCGACGAGCTCATCTTCGGTGGCGCCTACGGCAACATCACCGACCCCTCGGCCGCGATCGACGCGGCGACGTCGGGGGTGGGCGGTGGCGCCACGACCACCAGCGAGACTCCGTCCGGATTCGACGGCAAGGTCATGAAGTGCGGCGCGAGGGACTTCGGCGTCTACAAGTCGCCTTTCTGCGCGTGGGGTGACAGCAGCACCGTCGGCATCCTGATGTGGACGCCCAACCCCACCACGGCCGCCACGGGGAACATTCCGACGGCGCCGTCCATCTCCGACTGGGCGCAGACCACCGCGAAGCTCCGCAGCGAGATACGCGTCAAGAAGTAAGTGCCGTAGACATGGAGGGTGCCCCAGCGCCTTGGGGCACCCTCAGCCATGCGACACGCCTACGCGGTCACGGCTTCAGCCGTCTCCCCTCGCAAGGGCGCACGCCTCCGCCGCGTCGTTGCTCTTGACGTGCAAGATCTGAAGATCGCTGTAGCAACCCGCATAGCCCCCGATCCCCGCGACGCCCCCAGAATGGGAACCAGCACTGCACCCGCGCTCGACGCCTGAGCCGACCACATAGCCGTGAGCCTTCAGATAGTTCAGGCACTGCATCTGATCGGCCTGTGCGGACGTGGCCACAGTCAGCGGAATGGCCGCCGCGGCAAGAGTCACCCCAGCGGCCGTTGCCGCCCTCTTCCAGGTCCTACGCATAGCGGTTCCCCCTTGAACGAAGAGGCTGGTCGGCAGGACCATGCCAGAACGGATCTTCGAGGCCAGCCCCCTTGATCGTTTACAGTCATGCCAGCGCCCGCACGACCACTCAGCCAATCCAGATCAAGTACGCGAAACCACACATACAACCTGCACGACAACCGCCGTATCATCCCCTTCGCGCGAATATCGTCAGGCGCGGACCCTGGCCCTACGTTGATGCGAAGACGCCACAAGACTGCGGCTATGCAGTAAGCACCGCAGCCACGTTTGCCGCGCAAGGAACGCTGTCCCATCAACCAGCGCCAAACGCACGTGTCTGCCAGACGTTGGACCCTTCGGTCGCGTTCAGAGCTTCACCCCTGCGCGTTTGGCCAACGCCAAGAGCGTGGGATTGCTGCGTTTGTGCAGGGAGGTGAGTACCCGCATCAGTTCCTGGCTGGTGGGATGTACCTTCGCCATCTGCGGCGCCGCGTCCCAGGCCTCCTTGAGGGAGCTCAGGGCCCCATCTCGGTCATGAAGTGCCAGCTTCGCTCTGGCGATGTTCATGTGCAGCGGCCCGAGGCGCGTGGCTGGCAGGTCGCTGGCGTCACGCATCAGGTCTTCGGCGGTGTCCAGCGCTTTCCGATGCTGTTCCATGTCAACGTTGGTGGCGATGACGTGAGTTGCCGTGTTGTTCAGACCGAACGTGATGCCGTGATCGTGCACATCCTCGGCAAACTCATCCGCCACGCGCCAAGCCGCCTTGGAGTGCTGCGTCGCAGCGGCCTTGTCCTTGAGGCGACCCGCGAGAGTAAGTCCACGTAGATGGAGCAGGCCCAAGCCGAAAGCCCTGTCACGGCCTTCCAGGGACGACTCGGCTTGAACGATCGCCCTGTCGACGACCGCCAAACCCCCGGCGAAATCACCGCCGTTGAGGAAGGTGCCCGCTTCGTCGCGAGCGCTGATGGCGGCGGCAAGCGGGGTGCCACGCTCGGCCGCGCGGGCCTGTTTCATCACTGCCAGCTCTGCCATGTGCATCCAACGGTGCCGGGCCGCCAGCCAGTAGACCGCGCTGTAGACATCCGCCACCACCGCCCAGTCTCCCCGCTGACCGGTCGCATGTGCATGGTTTTGAGCCTTGGCCAACAGCCCAGGTAGCTTGTGCGTGACGCCAGAGATATCCGCTTCACCGCGAAGCCTGATCACTTCGGCCAGGTCGTCGCGGATCGTCTCCGGCGTGTGGGGCGCGTCGCCGGGAAGGTCGAAGCGTCGCATCGCGGCATCCAGCTCTTTGAGGCTGCTCGCGTTCTGGCGTTCGACGGGAGCCTTCCCAAGCAGCTCGTCGAGCGTCACACCCATGGCGGTCGCCAACGCGGCGGCGACGCCCTGACTCAGTGCGCGGTCCCCCACCTCGATCTTGCTCAGCAAGGAGACGGAGACACCCGCCCGACGCGCCAGCTTCGCCTGGCTCATCTCCCGCGCCTTGCGCAGGATCGCAACGTTGGTGCCTGGCCCAGGGATCCTAGTCGTACCAGTCATGGGTCACGTCTTCCCGATCGCCGTTCCCTTACGTCCCATAGTTACAGGCCACGCCTCAAGACGCTCTTCGGTTGTGCAAGGTCTGTGCAAGTTGACCGCGCCGAAGGGTCGTTGAATCGACCGCAGACGAAATCGACACGGCGTGGAAGGGCACGGCCAGACGATGACGTACCGGATCGGCGCATATGTGATGGATACGGAGACCGCCAGAGTTGGCCAGGTAGTGGGTGAATCCGCGTCGCGAGTGATACTCCGCCAGCCCGGCACCGGACTGGAGTGGGAGGCGGACCCCAGGGTGCTGCGCCTGGCAAGCCGTGACGAGCGCGAAGCCATCGGCGTGCACTCCAACGGGACCAGCGTGGTTGGTCATCTGGCGGGAGAAGACTCTGTCACCGTCCAGGCCGACTGCGAAGAATGCCAACGTCTCGGGCGGGCAGAGGCAGAAGCCAGGAGCGCGTCGAACCATTCTCGCGCTGCCGACTACCGGGTTCTGGCCCGGCGGCACCTACGGAACGTGCACGGCGTAGCGGTGGCGGTGGGAGCGTGACCGCCGAAGCCGTCTACCGCTTCGTCCCGCACACCATCCAGCACGTCCCCGAAGGCGGCATCGTCTGCGAAGCGTTCTGCGTCGCACATGGCTGCGACGCGGAGTCCGGCCCCCAGGGCGATCCGGACGCCACACTGGACTGGTGCCTGCGGCACACCGGCCGTACTGGGCACGACCTGTTCCGGCGCGCGTTCAGCGACCACGCACGGGTAACGCGTGACAGCTGATCATGAATAGAGGGGGCGCCCGCCAGTGGCGGGCGCCCCCTCACGTGTAAGAAGCGCTCACGCGCTCTTCTCGTGCCGCTCCCCCGCCTCGCCGCCGCGCGTGCTGCGCGGGACCAGCGTGGGGTTCACGTTCGAGTGGACGACCTCTTCCGTGATGACGACGCGGGCCACGTCCTTGCGGGACGGGACCTCGTACATCACGGACATCAGGACCTCTTCCATGATCGCGCGCAGACCGCGGGCGCCGGTGCCGCGCAGGATGGCCTGGTCGGCGATGGCCTCAAGGGCCGGACGGTCGAACTCCAGCTCAACACCGTCGAGTTCGAAGAGCCGTTGGTACTGCTTCACCAGGGCGTTGCGCGGCTCCACCAGGATCTTCAGCAGTGCCTCGCGGTCGAGGTTGTGCACGCTGGTGATCACCGGCAGACGGCCGATGAACTCCGGGATCATCCCGAACTTCACCAGGTCCTCGGGCATGATCTCGGCGAACTGGTCGGCCTGGTCGAGTTCGCGCTTGGAGCGGATGGTCGCGCCGAAGCCGATGCCCTTGGCGCCCGCCCGGGCCTCGATGATCTTCTCCAGACCGGCGAAGGCACCGCCGACGATGAACAGCACGTTCGTCGTGTCGATCTGGATGAACTCCTGGTGCGGGTGCTTGCGGCCGCCCTGCGGCGGCACCGAGGCGGTGGTCCCCTCCAGGATCTTCAGCAGTGCCTGCTGGACGCCCTCACCCGACACATCACGAGTGATGGAGGGGTTCTCGCTCTTGCGGGCCACCTTGTCGATCTCGTCGATGTAGATGATCCCGGTCTCGGCCTTCTTGACGTCGTAGTCGGCCGCCTGGATCAGCTTCAGCAGGATGTTCTCGACGTCCTCGCCGACGTATCCGGCCTCGGTGAGCGCCGTCGCGTCGGCGATGGCGAACGGCACGTTGAGCATCCGGGCCAGGGTCTGGGCCAGCAGGGTCTTGCCGGAGCCGGTGGGGCCCAGGAGCAGGATGTTCGACTTGGCCAGCTCGATGCCGTCGTCGTGGCCTCTGCCGCCGCCGTTCTCGCCCGCCTGCACCCGCTTGTAGTGGTTGTAGACGGCGACCGACAGCGCCTTCTTCGCGGGCTCCTGGCCGACCACATAGCCTTCCAGGAACTCGTAGATCTCGCGCGGCTTGGGCAGGTCCTCCCACCGCACCTCGGAGGACTCGGCGAGCTCCTCCTCGATGATCTCGTTGCACAGGTCGATGCACTCGTCGCAGATGTACACACCAGGCCCTGCGATGAGCTTCTTCACCTGCTTCTGACTCTTACCGCAAAACGAGCACTTGAGCAGATCGCCGCCATCACCGATGCGTGCCACGAGGTGCTTCCCCTTCGCCTGGGATCCGCCTTGTTCAACGGAGCCTGGTGCCTAATCTCCGACGGTACCTTGCCGGGCCCCTCGTGTGGGCCCCCCTTGGGCCGACTCATCCTGCCGACCCAAGAGGTTGCGGTGCCGTCGGGCCCGTCTCAGGCCGAGACCGCGGCCTTGCGGGACGATGTGATCTGGTCCACGAAACCGAAGGACAGCGCGTCCTCGGCGGTAAGGATCTTGTCACGCTCGATGTCCTCGCGGATCTGCTCCTCGGACCGGCTGGAGTGCTTGGCCAGCATCTCCTCCATCTGGGTGCGCATCCGCGTGATCTCGTTGGCCTGGATCTCCAGGTCCGAGATCTGCGCCCGGCCGGTCTCGGTGTACGGCTGGTGGATCAGCACCCGGGCGTTGGGCAGCGCCATGCGCTTACCGGGCGTACCGGCGGCGAGCAGCACGGCCGCGGCGGAGGCCGCCTGGCCCAGGCACACCGTCTGGATGTCCGGCTTGACGAACTGCATGGTGTCGTAGATGGCCGTCATGGCGGTGAACGAGCCGCCGGGCGAGTTGATGTAGATCGAGATGTCGCGGTCCGGGTCCATCGACTCCAGGCACAGCAGCTGCGCCATCACGTCGTTGGCGGAGGCGTCGTCGATCTGCACACCGAGGAAGATCACCCGCTCTTCGAACAGCTTGGCGTACGGATCGTACTCACGCACGCCCTGCGAGGTGCGCTCCACGAAGCGCGGCACGATGTATCGGGACTCGGCGCCGAGCGAGCGGCGGGCGTCCAGGCCCTCCTGCAGGGCGAGCGGGTTCGGGGTGTTCATGATGGGGTTCACCGTCCTGAGGGGTGAGCGGGGAGGGGAAGCGTAACCGGGTGGCCGCTCGTCGAGCGGGGCGGCCTCACGCGCCGGTACCGCCGCCACCGGGGACGTCCGCGGCGGTGCTCATGACCTCGTCGATCAGCCCGTACTCCTGGGCCTCCTCCGCGGTGAACCAGCGGTCGCGGTCGGCGTCACGGTTGATCGTCTCAACGGTCTGGCCGGTGTGCGCCGCGGTGAGCTGCTCCATGCGCTTCTTGGTGCGCAGCAGCTGCTCGGCCTGGATCTTGATGTCGGAGGCGGAGCCGCCCAGGCCTGCCGAGCCCTGGTGCATCAGGATGTCGGCGTTCGGCAGGGCGAAGCGCTTGCCGGGGGTGCCCGCGGTGAGCAGGAACTGGCCCATCGAGGCGGCCAGGCCCATCGCGATCGTCACCACGTCGTTCTTGATGTACTGCATGGTGTCGTAGATCGCGAAACCGGCGGTCACGGAACCGCCCGGCGAGTTGATGTAGAGGTAGATGTCCTTGGTCGGGTCCGCGGCCAGCAGCAGCATCTGCGCGCAGATCCGGTTGGCGATGTCGTCGTCGACAGCCTGACCGAGGAAGATGATGCGTTCGTCGAGCAGTCGGCTGTAGACCGCGTCACCCAGGCCCGCGCCGCCGGCCGGCGTGCTGGCGGTGGGCATCAGAAGTCCAGGTGTCTGAATCTGCGGAGTCGTCACGTATCCACCTGCTCGTTGTCGGACGGCGACGCGCCGTCTTCGCGTCTTCTCGTAGGGCGCGGGGAGTGCGTTGCCGCGCTGGCTGTCCAGCACTCGCAAGGGACTCCCCTGCCCTCGTTACTACGGACCCTAACGCGCAGGTCGGGCCCAGCAATCCCCCACGCGAAACTGTTCGCTGTGAGCGCAGGCCACCCCGAAAGTGATCGCGTACGGGGCAGAAAACGAACGCACCCGGACGCTTGGTGGCGTCCGGGTGCGTTCTCATACTCCTGCGGCTCCTACGGCGAGGATCAGCCCTCGGCCTTCTCGTCGGACGCCTCAGCGCCCTCCTCGGCCGCGGCCTCGACGGTCTCGCCGTCCTCGTCCTCGTCCGCCAGGTCGACGACCTCGCCGTTGCTGTCCTTGACCGAGGCGGCCTCGACCACCAGGGCCAGCGCCTTGCCGCGGGCGACCTCGCCGACCAGCATCGGCACCTGGCCGCCCTCGACGACCGCCTGGGCGAACTGGTCAGGGCTCATGCCCGAGGTGGCGGCGCGACGCATGAGGTGCTCGGTGAGCTCCTCCTGGTTGACCGACAGCTGCTCCTTGGAGACCAGCTCGTCCAGGACGAACTGGGTCTTGATGCCCTTGGTCGCCTGCTTCTCCAGCTCGGCGTCGTGCTCCTCGGCGGTCTTGCCCTCGCGCTCCAGGAAGCTCTCCCAGGTCAGCCCCATCATCGGGAACTGGTGGTGCTCCAGGTTGTGCTTGCGGGTCTCGACCTCGTCCTTGAGGAGCTTCTCCGGGATCGGCACCTCGATCAGGTCCAGCAGGGCGTCCAGCACCTTCTCCTGGGCCTGGGTGGCCTGGTCGTACTGCTTCATCCGCTCAAGGCGCTTGCGGCTGTCCGCGCGCAGCTCCTCAAGGGTGTCGAACTCGCTCGCGAGCTGGGCGAACTCGTCGTCCAGCTCGGGCAGCTCACGGGCCTGTACGGCGGAGACGTCCACCTTGACCTCGGCGGCCTTGCCGGCCGCGGAGCCGCCCTTGAGCTCGGAGGTGAAGGTGGCGGAGCCGCCGGCCTCCAGACCGGTGACTGCCTCGTCGATGCCGTCGAGGAGCTGGCCGGAGCCGATGGTGTAGGTGACACCCTTGGCGACGCCGTCCTCCAGCACCTCGCCGTCGACCTTGGCCTCCAGGTCGATGGTGACGACGTCACCCTCGGCGGCGGCGCGCTCGACCGGGGTGGTCGAGGCGAAGCGGTCCCGCAGCTGCTCGATCGACTTGTCGACGTCCTCGTCGGAGACCTCGACGGCGTCAACGGTGACCTCGATGCCGGAGAAGTCCGGGATCTCGATCGTCGGGCGCACGTCCACCTCGGCGGTGAACTTCAGCTGCTCGTTGTCGTTGAACTCGGTGATGTCGATCTCGGGCTGGCCGAGGACGTTCAGCTCACCCTCGTTGACCGCCTCCGTGTAGAACTTCGGCAGCGCGTCGTTGATGGCCTCTTCGAGAACCGCGCCACGGCCGAACCGCTGGTCGATGATCCGCGCGGGGATCTTGCCCTTGCGGAATCCCGGCACCGTGACCTGCTGGTTGATCTTCTTGTACGCCGCGTCGAGGCTGGGCTTGAGCTCCTCGAAGGGCACCTCGACGGTGAGTCGAACCCGGGTCGGGTTCAGAGTCTCCACGGCGCTCTTCACGGTTGGGTCTCCTTGGGCTGACAGTCAGGGGCTTTACGTGGCCGACGAGACGTACTTCTCGGGGTCCTCGCCCCTACGTCGCCCCGCATACAGGGCCAACTCGCATAGTACCGGTACGAGCGGCACGACTGTCCCACGCCCGGGACTATTCGAACAAATGGTCGGGGTGGCGGGATTTGAACCCACGGCCTTCCGCTCCCAAAGCGGACGCGCTACCAAGCTGCGCCACACCCCGTTTAAGTGCGACACGTAGCGTACATGGCTCCACACGTCTCGGCTGCCAATTAATCGGCGGGCGACAGGGGCCGAGTCGACCAGCTACTATGCGGTGTGCCAGAATGACTGGCCGTTGCGGGCGTAGCTCAATGGTAGAGCCCCAGTCTTCCAAACTGGCTACGCGGGTTCGATTCCCGTCGCCCGCTCTGTACGAGTCCGGCCCGGTCGGAGGGAACGTTCCCTCCGACCGGGCCGGACCGCGTTTACGCCGCAGTGTGGTTTCGCGTTCGTGCGTCGCTCGTCACGCTCAGAGCTTTATCTGGTTGATGGTGTTGGCCAGGGAGTCCAGAAACCGGTGGATGGACGGCGCCATCCCGGACGAGGCGAGGAAGAAGCCGAACAGTATGGCCACGATGGCCGGCCCCCCCTTGAGTGACCCTCCTCGCAACAGGACGAACAGGACGATCGCCAACACCACTACTACGGAAAGGGAGATGGCCACTACGGATCACATCCTCGCTCACTACGGCCTACGCCACGCCGGTCCGGGGGTGCGTCCCCGTCGCTTCTCCCCCACGCCGTCCATCGTGCCATCAACCTGCCGTCCCGTGGACCCGCCACGAGGGCGCGTGTCCCTGACCTGCCGTCAACGGCACGATCAGTCACGGCAGATGATGAGCAGCGCCCGGTCGTCGTTGACGTCCTTGGCGACCGCCTCTATGAGCCGCCAGGCGGCGCCGTGGAAACCGTGCGCGACAAGGCGTTCGGCCTCGCCGATCAACCGGTCGATACCCTCGCCGAGATCGCGTCCCGACGCCTCCACCAGCCCGTCGGTGAACAGCATCAGCACGTCACCGGAGTTCAACGTGCCCTTCACGCCGTCGAATTCGGCGCCCTCGAAGACCCCGAGCATCAGCCCGTCGGCGGCCTTCTCCTCCCACCGCCCGGTCCCCGCGCACAGTTGCATACCGGGCAGATGCCCCGCGGACAGCAGCTCGTAGTCGCCGGTCTCCAGGTCGAGGACGAGATGGACCGAGGTGGCGAATCCCTCATCCCAGTCCTGGCGCAGCAGATAGCCGTTGGCGGCGGTGAGGAACTGGTGCGGCGGCAGCGAACCGAGCAGCCCGCCGAACGCCCCGGACAGCAGCAGCGCCCGCGATCCGGCGTCCATCCCCTTGCCGGACACATCGGTCAGCACGGCCTCCAGCACCCGGCCGCCGCCGGTCCGGGTGGCGACCACGAAGTCCCCGGAGAAGGACTGGCCGCCTGCCGGGCGCAGCGCCATCTCGGCGTGCCAGCCGTCCGGCAGATCCGGCAACTGGCTCTGTACGCGGATGCGTTCGCGCAGGTCGAACAGCATCGTTCCGCCGCGCCGCCAGGGCACTCCGACCCGGCTGCGGAACTGCGCGATCATCAGCCCGGCGAAGGCGACCGCGCTCACCACCAGGACGGTGCCGGGCGTCACGGTTCTCGACATGCCGGTGTGGTACGGGCCGAGCACCGCGTCCTCGACCACCAGCGCGGTGGCGGCGGCCGCGTAGAGCAGCAGCAGGCTCGCCGGGCGCAGCAGCAGTCCGCCCAGCAGGACCGGGAAGACCAACGCGGTCGGCGGGCACCAGTCGGGTACGGCGGTGGTGGCCCAGGCGAGGCCGGGAACGGTGAGCAGCAGGCCGACGAGCGGCAGCCAGTCCGAGCCGTCGCCGCGGAAGTAGTCAACGGCGGATTTACGCAGCACCGTACGGACCCGGTGCAGCGCCCTGCGCGCCCGGGCCACGACTCCTTCGCCGACTCGTCCGCCGCCGCGGCGCGGCGCGGGTGCCCCCGTCGCCCGCGCCCTCGGAGCAGAGCGTTCCGCGTCCCTGGTCTCGATCCCGTCTCCCTCCCGCCCGCGCCTGGCCCGCGGCACGGGAGACGCCTCGCCCCGCGGACGCGCGGGAGTGTGCTCCGCGCTCCTGGTCTCGATACCGTCGCCCACGGCCACCCGGCTTCCGTGGCGCCGTACGCGCCGTTACTCGTCCTCCGTTCCCGGCGACCCTATCCACCCATTCGGCGGCGCGTCGATTCGCGACTCGCCGTATATCGATCGCGCACGGTGCGTCGGCCGATCGATTCCGGCCGGGCTCGGACGCCGCGGCCCGGCCGCCGGTAAATCGTTCGCCCGCACCGCGACGCCGCTGCTAGGCAGGGGGTATGACGGTTGAACTACGGGTGCTGGAGCCGGAGCAGTGGGATGGCTGGTACGGCCAGCTGGAGCGGGCGTTCGGCGGGGTCGCCGAAGACCCCGAGGAGCGCGCGTTGTGGCGCGATTTGACCGAATACGAACGTTCCATCGGAGCCTGGGACGGCGGGGAGGTCGTGGGCACGGCCGGTGCCTTCTCGTTCCGGTTGTCGGTGCCCGGTGGTGCTCTGGTGGCAGCGGCCGGAGTGACGATGGTCAGCGTACGGACGACGCATCGGCGGCGCGGTGTGCTGACCTCGATGATGCGGCGGCAGTTGGACGACATACGGCGGCTGGGCGAGCCGCTGGCGGTGTTGACGGCCTCGGAGCCGCCGATCTACGGGCGGTTCGGGTACGGGCTGGGGACCGGGCAGCTGCGGATGGAGATCGACACCGATCGGGTGCGGCTGGCGGCCCCGGAGGGGGCGGCCGGTGTGCGGCTGCGTCTGGTGTCTCCGCGCGCGGGCAGTGCGGCGTGCGAGGCGGTGTACGCGCGCCGGGTGGCGGGCCGGCCCGGGATGCTGGAGCGGCGGCCCGGATGGGAGCGGTTGCCGCTGCTCGATCCGCCGTCCGAGCGCCATGGCGCGGGCGAGTTGCAGTGCGTGCTGGCCGAGCGGGACGGGGAAGTGGCCGGATACGCCCGCTATGCCGTGAAACCCGACTGGGATGGCTCGGGGCCCAAGGGTTCGGTCCTGCTGCAGGGCGTCGAGGCGCTGGATCCAGCCGCCTACGCCGTGTTGTGGCGCTACCTGTTCGATGTCGATCTGACGTCGACGCTCAAGACGTACAACCGGCCGGTCGACGACCCGGTGCTGCACCTGGTCTCCGACATCCGGCGGTGCAAGCTGAGCCCCCGCGACGGGATGTTCGTACGGCTGGTGGACGTCGGCGCGGCACTCGCCGCCCGTACGTACGCCACACCGGTGGACGTGGTCCTGGACGTCGAGGACGCGTTCTGCCCGTGGAACGAGGGGCGTTGGCGGCTGAGCGGTGACGCGAAGGGCGCCTGCTGCGAGCGGACGACCGATCCGGCCGATCTGGCGCTTTCGGTACGGGAGTTGGGCTCGGCGTACCTGGGCGGCTTCGGCCTGGCGTCGCTGGCGGGCGCGGGAAGGGTGCGGGAGCTGCGCCCCGGGGCGGTGGCCGAGGCCGGAACGGCCTTCGGCAATGACCTCGCCCCGTGGCTGCCGCACGGCTTCTAGCGCTTTCTGTCGGACCTTGGCCGGGGTTGCGGTCGGTTCGGCACCGCCCCCGGGGGTTTGGGGGCTTGCCCCCAAGAAGATCCCGCCGCGACGGCGAGCAACCACGAGGGCGTGGACCGCCGGTGCCGAACCCGTCGCAACCCGCCACGAGGGCCCGCCGGCCCCGCGTCTAGCGGGTCTGGCAGCCCGGGCACCAGAAGAGGTTGCGGTTGCCGAGATCCGCGGTGCGGATCTCGGCACCACAGATGAGGCAGGGCTGCTGGTGGCGCCGGTAGACATAGACCTCACCGCCGTGGTCGTCCACGCGCGGCGGACGGCCCATCGCCTCCGGGGTGTGTTCGGGACGAACCGTGTCTATCCGGTTGTTCCGTACGCCCTCGTGCATCAGCGCGACCAAGTCGGCCCAGATCGCGTCCCATTCGGCGCGTGTCAGATCACGTCCCGCACGGTACGGATCGATGCCGTGCCGGAACAGGACCTCGGCCCGGTAGACGTTGCCGACGCCCGAGACCACCTTCTGGTCCATCAGCAGCGCGGCCACCGAGGTACGACTGCGCGACACCCGCCGCCACGCCGGTTCGTGATCGGTGCCGGGGCGCAGCGGATCGGGGCCCAGGCGGTCGTGTATCGACTGTTTCTCGCCATCGGTGATCAGTTCGCAGGCGGTGGGGCCGCGCAGGTCGGCGTAGCCCTCGGGGTTGGCCAGTCGCAGCCGCACCGTGTCGGTCGCCGCGGGCGCGGGGCCGGTGCCGAAGGTGTACTTGCCGAACAGCCCGAGGTGGATGTGCACCCAGCTCTCCGGACCGAACCGCAGGAACAGGTGCTTGCCGTGCGCCTCGGCGCGCTCCAGCACCTGGCCGTCGACGAGCGACGCACCGTCCGCGAACTTGCCCTGCGGGCTGCTGGCCCACACGGCCTGGCCGCCGAACCTCGCGGTGTGGTCGGCGGCCAGTCGGTGAATGGTGTGCCCTTCGGGCATCGGGCGCTCAGTCCTGCCGCGGGTGGTGCGCCGGGATCTCCGGAAGCTTGCCGGTGAGTTCGTACTCGCTGAGCATGTCGATCCGGCGGATGTGCCGCTCGCCCTCGGAGAACGGGGTGGCGAGGAAGACCTCGACGAAGCGGGTGGCCTCTTCGGTGGTGTGCATCCGCGCACCGACGCTGATCACGTTGGCGTTGTTGTGTTCGCGGCCGAGCGCGGCGGTCTCCTCGCTCCAGGCCAGCGCGGCCCGCACGTCCTTGACCTTGTTGGCGGCGATCGCCTCACCGTTGCCCGAGCCGCCGATCACGATGCCGAGGCTGCCGGTGTCCTGGGCCGTGCGCTCAGCGGCGCGCAGGCAGAACGGCGGGTAGTCGTCCTGGGCGTCGAAGATGTGCGGACCGCAGTCCACCGGCTCATGGCCGTGGGCCGTGAGCCACTCGACGAGATGGTTCTTGAGTTCGTAACCGGCATGATCGGAGCCGAGGTACACGCGCATGCCGAGAGTCTGCCATGCGTGTACTCGCGCCTTTGTTTCCGGGGCCGCGCGCCTCTGTTTTCCGGGTCCGTTCACCCGTCGTACCTGCGTTTCAGGTAGCTGATTTTAGACCCACCCACTGAACCCGGTGATGCAACGATTCGGACACAGCTGTTCCGTTTCGGTCGATGTCTGCGGTTGCATGCGGGAACTCGCGATCCGAGAGACGAGGGACACGTCAATGAGTGCGCAACCGCCCATCACGACGGAAGACGCCAGGTCCGGCTACGCCGGCCCGGCCTCCGCCGACGCCACCGCGTACGGCCACGAAGCCGGACACGGACTCCAGGCAGGGCTGAAGAACCGACATCTGTCGATGATCGCCATCGGTGGCGTCATCGGCGCGGGCTTGTTCGTCGGCTCCGGCCAGGGCATCGCCGCCGCCGGACCCGCCATTCTGCTGTCGTACGCACTGGTCGGCGCGCTCGTCGTCATGGTGATGCGCATGCTCGGTGAGATGGCGGCGGCCAACCCGGTCTCCGGCTCCTTCTCCGCGTACGCGGACCGGGCGCTGGGCCGCTGGGCGGGCTTCAGCATCGGCTGGCTCTACTGGTTCTTCTGGGTCGTGGTGCTCGCCGTCGAGGCGATGGCCGGCGCCGGCATCCTCAACAGCTGGATGCCCGCGGTGCCGACCTGGGGCTGGGCGCTGATCGTGATGGTCGTGCTCACCGCCACCAACCTGTTCTCGGTCGGCTCCTACGGTGAGTTCGAGTTCTGGTTCGCCGGCATCAAGGTGGTCGCGATCGCCGCGTTCATCGTCATCGGCGGCCTCGCGGTCTTCGGCGTGCTGCCGGGCACCCACGACCAGGCGGTCGGCCTGGCGAACCTCACCGGTCAGGGCGGCTTCCTGCCGAAGGGCCCGGGCGCCATCCTCACCGGTGTGCTGATGGTGGTCTTCTCCTTCATGGGCAGCGAGATCGTCACCCTCGCCGCCGGTGAGTCCGAGGACCCGCGCAAGGCGGTCGTCAAGGCCACCAACAGCGTCATCTGGCGGATCGGCGTCTTCTACCTGGGCTCGATCCTGATCGTCGTCACGCTGCTGCCGTGGAACTCCCCCGAGGTCGCCAAGAGCCCGTACGTGGCGGTGCTGAACCATGTGGGCATCCCGCACGCCGGTGAGCTGATGAACGCGATCGTGCTGACCGCCGTGCTGTCCTGCCTCAACTCCGGCCTGTACACCGCGTCCCGGATGGCGTTCTCGCTCAGCCAGCGCGGCGACGCCCCGCGCTCCTTCAGCCGCACCACCTCGCGCGGTGTGCCCATGATGGCGATCCTGGCCTCGGTGGTCTTCGGCTTCGTGGCCGTCTACTTCGACTACCAGTACCCGAAGACCATCTTCCAGTTCCTGCTCAACTCCTCCGGCGCGGTGGCGCTGTTCGTCTGGCTGGTGATCTGCTTCTCGCAGCTGCGGATGCGCCGGATCATCGAACGGGAGTCGCCCGAGCGGCTGTCGGTGCGGATGTGGGCCTACCCGTATCTGACCTGGGTGACCATCGGCATGATCGTCTTCGTGCTCGGCTACATGCTCACCGACAAGGACGGGCGCGATCAGGTGCTGATGTCGCTGCTGGCGGCGGCCCTGGTGCTGGTGGTCGCGTTCATCCGCGGTCGCCGACGCGAGGCGCTCGAACGGCACTGACCCACTGACGGCGATGGCCCGCACCCCCTGGACGGGGTGCGGGCCATCGCCGTGCGGGGGTTCAGCCGTTGCGGGCGACCAGCTTCCACGCCGCGGGCAGCAGACCCATGGCCAGCGCGGCCTTGAGAGCATCGCCGATCAGGTACGGGGTGAAGCCCAGGGAGAGCGCCTGGCCGAAGGAGAGGTGCGCGGCGATCGCCAGGTACGGCACGCCGATGGCGTAGATCACGGCCTCGCCGACCAGCATCGCCCCCGCCGTCCGCCACACGCTGCGGTCCGCGCCGCGCCGGGCCAGCGCGCCGACCGCCGCCGAGGCGAGCACCATGCCGAGGATGTAGCCGAAGGTGACCAGCCCGGCGCCGTGCGCGCCGTTCGCGAACCACGGCACCCCCGCGACACCCGCGACGGCGTACAGCAGCAGCGACAGCACACCGCGCCGGGCGCCCAGCGAGGTGCCGACCAGCAGCGCGGCGAAGGTCTGCCCGGTGACCGGCACCGGCGAGCCCGGGACCGGTACGGCGAGCTGTGCGGCCAGGCCGGTGAGCGCGGCGCCGCCGACGACCAGGGCCGCGTCGCGCAGCCGGGTGCGGGTGGCGGAGGAGGCGGGCAGCAGGTCGGCCAGGACCTGCTGCGGACGGACGGGGGCGGCTGCGAGGCTCATCGGGACTCCGCGAAGTGAAGGGGCTGGACGGGACACCGTGACGGTAACCCAGCGCACCGACTCGGAACACGGTGAGCGAATGACAAAGGCTCATTCCCGGCCGTAGTCACTTCCGTACAAAGAGCGATGCCGAACCAGGGCGTGCCGCCCACTCGCCGTGATGCTCGTCACTGGCATGGCCACCGAAGATGAACCGCTTTGCGACCCGGGAGGCGATACGGCGACACTGTGGAGTCCCCCCAATTGACCCCGTCGATCCCGAGGGTTAGCAGCACCATGCACGACGCACCTCCCGCCGCCGCGCGCGAGCTCGACGACGGCGGGAGCGAACCGCCCGGCGCAGCTGAAGGCGCATCGCCACCAAAAGATCACATAAGGGGTACAGCACGCGATTGACGAGACATCAGTCACGTTGCGTTAACAAAGTGTCCGGATGGCGAACGCCGCGTTGTTGTGACCGGTACTCGCCCGCACACTATGGCGATCCGTACCGCTCTCACCCCCTGGACGTCATGCCCATGAGTCGGACACCGACCCCGATATCCGATACGACACCATCCGGCACAGCCGCCTCGGAACAGCGCCTCGGCCAGGGCCTCAAGCAGCGCCATCTGTCGATGATCGCCCTCGGCGGTGTCATCGGCGCCGGGTTGTTCGTCGGCTCGGGCGCGGGCATCGCCGCCGCCGGGCCGTCCATCGTGCTGGCCTACGCGGCCTCCGGTGTGCTGGTCATGCTGGTGATGCGGATGCTGGGCGAGATGTCCGCCGCCAATCCGGCCTCCGGGTCCTTCTCGGTGCACGCCGAGCGCTCCATCGGCCCGTGGGCGGGATTCGCCGCGGGGTGGACGTTCTGGACCCTGCTGTGTGTGGGCGTCGCGGCCGAGGCGATCGGTGCGGCCGGGATCATGACCAACTGGTTTCCCGGGACGCCGTCGTGGATGTGGGTCGCGATCTTCATGGCGGTCTTCTGCGGTACGAACCTGGCGGCCGTCAGCAACTTCGGTGAGTTCGAGTTCTGGTTCGCCGCGCTGAAGGTCGCCGCCATCTCGCTCTTCCTGGTGCTGGGCGTACTGGCGATCTTCGGCCTGCTGCCCGGGACGCATGCGGTGGGCACCGCGAATCTCACCGGTGCGGGCGGCTTCCTGCCCAAGGGCTCCAACGGCCTGGTGGTCGGCCTGCTCGCCTCGGTCTTCGCGTACGGCGGCCTGGAGACGGTGACCATCGCCGCGGCCGAGTCCGAGAACCCGGTCAAGGGCGTCGGCCAGGCGGTGCGGACCGCGATGTGGCGGATCGCGCTGTTCTACGTCGGCTCGATGCTGGTCATCGTCACCCTGATCCCGTGGAACGACGGCTCGCTGACCAAGCACGGCCCGTATGTGGCCGTACTCGACCACATCGGGGTGCCGGGCGCGGGCCAGTTGATGAACGTGGTCATCCTGGTCGCCCTGCTCTCGGCGATGAACGCCAACATCTACGGCTCGTCGCGTATGGCGTACTCGCTGGTCGCACGCGGCCAGGGCCCCCGGCGGCTGGGCAGGCTGAGCGGTGGGGTGCCGCGGATCGCCGTGCTCTCCTCCTCCGCGTTCGGCTTCTTCGCGGTGCTGCTCAGCTACTGGTGGCCGACCACGGTGTTCGCCTGGCTGTTGAACATGGTGGGCGCGGCGGTACTGGTGGTGTGGGCGTTCATCGCGGTGGCGCAGCTGCGGATGCGGCGCCGGCTGGAGCGCGAGACGCCGGACAAGTTGGTCGTACGGATGTGGGCGTTCCCGTATCTGACCTGGGTGGCGCTGCTGGGCATCGTGACGGTGCTGGTGCTGATGGCTCTACAGCCCGACACGCGGGTGCAGTTGTACTTCACCGGCGGTGCGACCGTCGCACTGGCGGCCCTCGGCTACGCGCGCCAACGGGCGGCGCGGCGCGGCTGACACCGACTCGGACAGGGCGACTGGAGGGCCGGACCCATTGGGTCCGGCCCTCCAGTGCGTTCGGGATTGCTGCTGGTAGCCTGCATTTGCGAATGACTTGCAATAAGCAGCCCGGAGGACCTACGCATGTCCACGTACACCCTTCCTGAACTCCCTTATGACTACGCCGCGTTGGAGCCGGTCATCAGCGGAGAGATCATCGAGCTGCACCACGACAAGCACCACGCGGCGTACGTCAAGGGCGCCAACGACACCCTGGACCAGCTCGCCGAGGCGCGGGAGAAGGACGCCTGGGGTTCGATCAACGGCCTGGAGAAGAACCTCGCGTTCCACCTTTCCGGCCACATCCTGCACAGCATCTACTGGCGGAACATGACCGGCGACGGTGGCGGTGCGCCGCTGGACAAGGACGGCACCGGCGAGCTGGCCGACGCCATCGCCGAGCACTTCGGCGGATTCGCCCGCTTCAAGGCACAGCTGTCGAAGGCCGCCGCGACCACGCAGGGCTCCGGGTGGGGCGTACTCGCCTTCGAGCCGCTCAGCGGCCGCCTCATCGTCGAGCAGGTCTACGACCACCAGGGCAACGTCGGCCAGGGCAGCGTTCCGCTGCTGGTCTTCGACGCCTGGGAGCACGCCTTCTACCTGCAGTACCGCAACCAGAAGGTGGACTTCGTCGAGGCCATGTGGCGCGTGGTCAACTGGCCGGATGTCAACGCCCGTTACCTCGCGGCGAAGAGCAAGGTCGGCGGTCTGCTGGTTCCGTGACCCCGCCGCCCAGGAACGGAAGGCCCCCGCGCGGTGGTGTCGCGCGGGGGCCTTCCCCTTGTCCCAAGGTCGGATCGTATCGGGCGGATCAGTCGAAGACGGGGCCGACCGTCCGGGTCCGCTTGATCTCATAGAAGCCGGGCGTCGAGGCGACCAGCAGCGTGCCGTCCCACAGCTTGGCCGCCGCCTCGCCCTTGGGAGCCGGAGTGACCACCGGGCCGAAGAACGCCACCTGGTCGCCGTCCGCCCCCGGCACCGCGATCACCGGCGTGCCGACGTCCTCGCCGACCAGGCCGATGCCCGCCTGATGCGAGGCCCGCAGCTCGGTGTCGTACGCGTCACTGTCGGCCACGTCCGCGAGCTCCGCGGGCAGGCCGGCCTCCTCCAGCGCGGCGACGATGGTCTCGCGGGTCCTGGGCAGGCCCTGGTTGTGGAACCGGGTGCCGAGCGCGGTGTAGAGCGGACCCAGCACCTCGCTGCCGTGCTTCTGCTCGGCGGCGATGCAGACCCGCACCGGGCCCCAGGCGGTCGCCAGCAGCTCACGGTACTGGTCGGGCAGCTCATCCAGCCTGTTCTCGTTGAGCACGGCAAGGCTCATCACATGCCACCGCACGCTCACCGGGCGTACCTTCTCGACCTCCAGCATCCAGCGCGAGGTCATCCACGCCCACGGGCACAGCGGGTCGAACCAGAAGTCCGCGGGGATCTTCTCGGTATCCGTCGTCGTCACAGCCTCTCCCAAGGTCGTTCGATATGAAACGACACACGTCGGGGGCTGCAACACAGGTGATCAGGCGGGCATTCCCGACCGATGGGCCTCGTGTCACCTGCCCTGTCACATGCGATGATGCGACTTCGGCCGCACCGGCGACGGACCCGGCGGACGAGGCAGACGAGACACGAGACAAAGGAGTCACCGTGCCCGGCGAGAACCTGACCCGAGACGAGGCCCGCGAGCGGGCCGGGCTGATCTCAGTGGACGGGTACGAGGTGTCGCTCGACCTGCGTTCCGCGGTGCTGCCGCACGAGGACACCTTCCGCTCGGTGACCACCGTCCGGTTCCGCTGTACGCGGCCGGGGGCGGCCACCTTCGTGGACCTGGTCGCCCCCTCGGTCAGCTCCGTGCTGCTGAACGGGCGCGAGCTGGACCCCGCGGTGGTCTTCGACGGCAGCCGGATCGCGCTGGAAGGCCTCGCCGAGACCAACGAACTGGTGGTGGACGCGGCCTGCGCCTACAGCCGGACCGGCGAGGGCCTGCACCGGTTCGCCGACCCCGAGGACGGCGAGGTCTACCTCTACACCCAGTACGAACCGGCCGACGCACGGCGGGTGTTCGCCAACTTCGAGCAGCCCGACCTCAAGGCGCCGTTCACCTTCTCCGTCACCGCCCCCGAGCACTGGACCGTGCTCGGCAACGGCGAGCAGACGGGGCGGGACGGCGAGACCCGGCACTTCGCGACCACCGAGCCGATCTCCACCTACATCACCGCCGTGGTCGCCGGTCCGTACCACGTGGAGCGCGACCACTACTCGCGCACGTTCGACGACGGCGGCCGGCTGGAGATCCCGCTGAGCGCGCTGTGCCGCCGGTCGCTCGCCCAGCACTTCGACGCCGCCGACATCTTCCAGGTCACCAGGCAGGGCCTGGACTTCTTCCACGACCACTTCGACTACCCGTACCCGTTCGGGAAGTACGACCAGGCGTTCGTGCCGGAGTACAACATCGGCGCGATGGAGAACCCCGGTCTGGTGACCTTCCGCGAGGAGTTCGTCTTCCGCGGCAAGGTGACCCAGGCGTCCTACGAGAGCCGGGCCACCGTCGTCCTGCACGAGATGGCGCACATGTGGTTCGGCGATCTGGTCACCATGGAGTGGTGGGACGACCTGTGGCTCAAGGAGTCGTTCGCCGACTTCATGGGCTCCTTCTCCCTGGTCGAGGCGACCCGCTTCACCAACGGATGGATCTCCTTCGCCAACCGGCGCAAGGCGTGGGCGTACCGGGCGGACCAGTTGCCGTCCACCCACCCGATCACCGCCGACATCCGCGATCTGGAGGACGCCAAGCTCAACTTCGACGGGATCACCTACTCGAAGGGTGCGAGCGTTCTGAAGCAGCTCGTCGCCTATGCGGGCCAGGACGCGTTCCTGGAGGGCACCCGCCGCTACTTCAAACGGCACGCGTACGGCAACACCCGCCTCACCGACCTGCTGTCCGTGCTGGCGGAGACGTCGGGCCGGGACATGGCGCAGTGGTCGCGGGTGTGGTTGCAGACCGCGGGCGTCAACTCGCTGACCCCGCAGATCACCTACGGCGCGGACGGCCGGGTCGAGCAACTGGCGGTGCTCCAGGAGGGCGCACCGCTGCGCCCCCACCGGGTCGCGGTCGGGCTGTACCGGTGCGGCGCGGACGGCGCGCTGGAGCGGTACGCGCGGGTGGAGACGGACGTGGCCGGTGAGCGGACGGCCATCGGCGAGCTGGCCGGAGCCGAGCGCCCGGATCTGGTGCTGGTCAACGACGATGACCTCACGTACTGCAAGACCCGTTTCGACCAGGGGTCGCTGGACACCCTGCGCGGCCACCTCGGCGACCTCACCGACCCGATGGCCCGGGCGCTGTCCTGGTCGGCGATGTGGAACCTCACCCGGGACGGGCTGCTGCCCGCGCGGGACTACATCGGCCTGGTACTGGACTTCGCCGGTCGGGAGACCGACATCGGAGTACTGCAGATGCTGCACACCTGGGCGCAGTCCGCACTCGACCACTACGTCGCGCCCGAGTGGCGCGCGGAGGGCGGCCGGGCACTCGCCGCGGGCGCGCTACGGGAGTTGCGCGCGGCCGAGCCGGGCAGCGGCCATCAGTTGGCCTGGGCCAGGTTCTTCGCCTCGACGGCCTCGTCCGAGGCGGATCTGCGGTTGCTGCGCGGTCTGCTGGCCGGCACCGAGAAGATCGACGGCCTGGAGGTGGACCAGGAGCTGCGCTGGACGCTCCTGCTGCCGCTGGCCGCGTACGGCGCCGCCGGCGAGACGGACATCGCCGCGGAACTGGCCCGTGACAACACCGCTTCCGGCAAGCGCCACCAGGTGCGCTGTCTCGCCGCCCGGCCGTCAGCCGAGGTGAAGGCGGCGGCCTGGCAGCAGGTGGTGGAGTCCGACGAGTTGTCCAACGCCATGGTGGAGGCGGTGATTTCCGGCTTCGGCCAGCCCAACCAGCGAGAGCTGCTGGCGCCGTACGCGGAGAAGTACTTCGCCGTGCTGGAACGGGTGTGGGCGCAGCGCTCGATAGAGATCGGCATGGCCATCGTGCGCGGCCTGTTCCCGATCCTGCAGGCCCACCAGGAAACCGCGAACGCCGCCGCCACCTGGCTGGACACCCACCCCGACGCCGCACCGGCACTACGCCGCCTGGTACTCGAGTCCCACGACGACCTGAACCGCGCCCTACGCGCCCAGGCCGCCGACCGCTGACAGCCCCGCCCGCGGCAACTCCAACCCCGCTGATCCACGCCATCGAACTACTCGCCGCCGCGGCGGGATTCAGCGGCACAGCCCCGGGCAGAGTCAGGTACGTGGCCCAGAACCGGCCCTGCCACACCCCAGGCAGGGCTCGGCTCGGTCCACACCCCAGCCGGAAACGAGCGACACACCAGACCAGGCAGAGCCGCACCCCCAACCGGCTCTGGACCGAAGCCCCGGCCGGGGTTCGGACGCTCCGCCCCAAGCGGGGGCTAAAGCCGCAACCCCGAGCGGGGGCTAAGGCCGCACCCGAGCCGGGGCCCAGGGCCGCACCCCAGGCGGAGGTTGGGGGCGCAGCCTCGGCCGGGGGTCGGGGCGGAAAGCCCCGAGGGGGGGTAGGGGCGCAGCCCCAAGGGGGTCCAGGGGCACAGCCCCCGGCGGGGCGCAGGGGCGCAGCCCCAACGGGGCGCAGGGGCGGAGCCCCTGAAG
>NZ_JARHTQ010000014.1 GCF_029223525.1 Streptantibioticus ferralitis
GCCGGCCTGAGCCTCTACTCAGTCATCCGCGAGATACAGACACTCCTCGCAACCTGGACCGGCGCCTGCCCCACATGCCACCGCGACATACCCACCCCAATACCAATCTGACCAAGCACTACTAGGAGGTCGGCGAGTCGGCCCATCGCGGGCTGGCCTATCGCGCTCGCCAGGTAGAGGCAGGCCACCAGCCAGGCCGTCTGCGAGGCGCCCACCCCCAGCTCCGCGCCGATGGACGCCAACGCCGTGGCGATCATCGTGGAGTTGATCGGGTTCAGTACCGATCCGAGGAGCAGCGGGGTGATGAATCTCGGCCCGAATCCAGCCTGGTCACCGGTGTGCGGCCGGGCTGCCGTGGCGCGTGTTCCGGTGCGGATCACGATTCGGCCAGTCGCTTCAGCAGCGCGACGGCCTCGGTCAGGGTGCGCTGCTCCCTGGGGTCGAGGGCGTTCGCGATGGCCTCGGCGAGCCAGGTCTGCTTGGCGTGCCGCACGGAGGTCACGCCGTTGCGGCCGTCCGGGGTGAGGGAGAAGACCACCTGCCGCCCGTCGGTGGGGTGCGGGGCGCGGGTCACCATGCCCTGCTCCTCCAGCGCGCCGAGGGTGAGGCGCATGGACTGCGGACGGACATGTTCGGCGCGCGCCAGTGCGGCGGTGGTGGCCGGTCCGTCGCGGTCCAGACGGCCCATGACCGAGCGCTGGGTCGGGGTGAGGGCGCCTTCGGGGGACTCCGCGCGCAGCCGTCGCATCAGCTGCCCCACGGTGACCGACAGCTCCGTCGCGGTGTCGGCGGCGCGGGCCTCGGGGCTCACTGCTTTTTCCGCCATATCCGTACCGTAGGCGATCAACAGGCAAACTTGCAAGTTTGCCTGTTGAATCGGCGGATGGAGTCCCGGGGCGAGCCCCCGGCTCCCCTTTCGCTCCGTTGAGGATTGTCGGTGGTATTGCCACAGTGGGTTGCGGGCTCTTACGGTCTTTCCCTCAGCCGCGATCTACGGGCGTAGACGCGGCGTGACGTCGCGTCAGAGGAGCTGTTGATGCCAACGGTTGTACGCGCCGCACTCGTCCAGGCGAACTGGACCGGTGGCACCGAATCGGTGATCGCCAACCATGAGCACCACACCCGCGCGGCAACTCGGGCTCGCCGGGGCGCAACCGGTCTGTCCGCCTGTCCGTGGCGGCTGGAACAGCCCGCCGCCGCGGTCGCCAACGAGTACTTCGTCGCCGCCGTCAACCGTGTCGGACGCGAGGGTTACGGGGGCGTCGACTTCCACGGCGCCTCGTACTGCGTCGATCCGCGCGGCCGGTCCTTCGGCGACACCGCCGGCGACAAGGAGGAGGAACTCGTGGTCCTGGATCTCGACTTCGGGATGATCGACGTGGTCAGGCGGCAGTGGGCGTTCCACCGGGACCGCTGTCCCGACGCCTGTGGCGACCTTGTGGAGGCCTGATCGTTATGACGGCCATGACCGAAACCTCCACATCCGGCAGCGGTGTCCACGCCACCCTGCACGCCCGCCACCGCGCCGTCATGCCCGACTGGCTGGCCATGTACTACCAGCAGCCCATCGAGATCACCCACGGCGAGGGGCGGCACGTCTGGGACGCGGAAGGCACCAGGTACCTCGACTTCTTCGGCGGCATCCTCACCACGATGACCGCCCATGCGCTGCCCGAGGTCACCAAGGCCGTCAGCGACCAGGCCGCGAGGATCCTGCACTCCTCGACGCTCTACCTCAACCGCACCGCGGTCGAACTCGCCGAGCGCATCGCGCGGTTGTCCGGTATCCCGGACGCCAGGGTCTTCTTCACCACCTCCGGCACCGAGGCCAATGACACCGCGCTGCTGCTGGCCACCACCTACACCAGGTCCAACCAGGTGCTGGCGCTGCGCAACAGCTACCACGGCCGGTCGTTCTCCACCGTCGGCATCACCGGGAACTCCAGCTGGTCGCCGACGAGCCTGTCACCGCTGCAGACCCTCTACGTCCACGGCGGCGTCCGCAGTCGCGGCCCCTACGCCCAGCTGACGGACGCCCAGTTCATCGCGGCCTGCGTCAGCGACCTGGAGGACATCCTCGGACAGGCCAACGGATCCGTGGCCGCGCTGGTCGCCGAACCCATCCAGGGCGTGGGCGGGTTCACCGGACCGCCCGACGGGCTGCTCGCCGCGTTCCGGGAAGTCCTCGCCCCGCGCGGCATCCTGTGGATCACGGACGAGGTGCAGACCGGCTGGGGACGCACCGGAGAGCACTTCTGGGGCTGGCAGGCGCACGGCCAGTCAGGGCCCCCGGACCTCCTGACCTTCGCCAAGGGCATCGGCAACGGGCTGTCCATGGGCGGCGTCGTGGCCCGCGAGGACGTCATGAACTGCCTTACCGCCAACTCCATTTCGACGTTCGGCGGCAGCCCGGTCACCACGGCGGGCGCGCTCGCCAACCTCACGTACCTGCTGGAGCACGACCTGCAGGGCAACGCCCGCCGGGTCGGCGGACTGCTGACCGCCCGGCTGACCTCGATCGCCGCCAGCTCGCCCCTGGTGCGCGAAGTACGCGGGCGCGGCCTGATGATCGGCGTGGAACTGGTGGAGCCCGACACCGACGAGCCCTCGCCACAGGCAGCCGCCGCGGTCCTGGAAGCCGCCCGGGAGGGCGGACTGCTGATCGGCAAGGGCGGTCGTGAGGGCAATGTGCTGCGCATCGCGCCGCCGCTCACCCTCACCGTCGCCGAGGCGGAGGAGGGTGCCGGGATCCTGGAGGTGGCGCTTCGCGCGGCACTGGAGGGACTGCAAGGACACAGCCCGCGGCCCGGCGAGGGGGAGGCCACACCATGACCCGTACCGCACGTACCGCGATCCGCGGCGGACTGGTGATCACCGCCGCCGACGAGGTCCATGCCGACGTCCTCATCGAGGGCTCCCGGATCGCGGCGCTGGCCGCGCACGGCAGTGACGCGGCCGCCGGGTGGAGCGCCGACCGTACGATCGACGCCACCGGGAGGTACGTCATTCCAGGCGGAGTCGACGCGCACACCCACATGGAGCTGCCGTTCGGCGGCACCTTCGCGTCGGACTCCTTCGCGACCGGGACCCGCGCGGCCGCATGGGGCGGCACCACGACCATCATCGACTTCGCGGTGCAGGCCGTCGGCCACTCACTGCGCGAGGGGCTCGACGCCTGGCACGCCAAGGCCGATGCGCAGTGCGCCATCGACTACGGCTTGCACATGATCCTCGCCGACGTCACCGAGCACACCCTGAAGGAGATGGATCTGCTCATCGAGGAGGGATGCACCTCGTTCAAGCTGTTCATGGCCTATCCCGGGGTGTTCTACAGCGACGACGGGAAGATCCTGCGCGCCATGCAGCGGGCCGCCGGCAACGGCGGGCTGATCATGATGCACGCGGAGAACGGCATCGCCATCGATGTCCTCGTCGAGCAGGCACTGGCCGCCGGGCGGACCGATCCGCGCTACCACGGCGAGGTGCGCAAGGCACTGTTGGAGGCCGAGGCCACCCATCGCGCCATCCAACTGGCCAGGGTCGCCGGATCACCGCTGTATGTCGTCCACGTCTCCGCGGCCGAGGCGGTCGCCGAGCTCGCGCACGCCCGTGACCTGGGGCTGGACGTCTTCGGTGAGACCTGCCCGCAGTACCTCTTCCTGTCCGCCGACGACCTGGCCAAGCCGGACTTCGAGGGCGCCAAGTACGTCTGCTCCACACCGCTGCGCCCGCGCGAGCACCAGGCGGCGCTGTGGCGGGCGCTGCGCACCGACGACCTGTCGGTGGTCTCCACAGACCACTGCCCGTTCTGCTTCAGCGGGCAGAAGGAGCTCGGCCGCGGTGACTTCTCCAGGATTCCCAACGGCCTGCCGGGCGTGGAGAACCGGATGGATCTGCTCCACCAGGCTGTCGTGGAAGGGAAGTTGACCCGCCGCCGCTGGATCGAGCTGGCCTGCGCCACCCCGGCGAGGATGTTCGGCCTCTATCCGCGCAAGGGGACGCTGACCCCGGGCGCCGACGCCGACGTCGTCGTCTACGACCCGCATGCCGAGCAGGTCATCTCCGCCGAGACCCACCACATGAACGTCGACTACTCCGCATACGAGGGCAGGCGGGTGACCGGGCAGGTGGAAACCGTGCTGTCGCGCGGCGAGTTGGTCATCGACGCCCGCTCCTACGTCGGCCGCGCGGGCCACGGCCAGTACCAGCCGCGTGGTATCTGTCAGTACCTCACGAGACAGTAGGAGGCCGGGGAGATGGACTTCGGACTGGTCCTGCAGACGGATCCGCCCGGCTCGGCGGTGGTCGGCCTGATGCGCCGCGCCGAGCGCAACGGCTTCCGCTACGGCTGGACCTTCGACTCCACCGTGCTGTGGCAGGAGCCCTACGTCATCCACAGCCGCGTGCTGGAACACACCGAGCGGCTGATCGTCGGCCCCATGGTCACCAACCCGGGCACCCGCTCCTGGGAGGTCACCGCCGCCACCTTCGCGACGCTCAACGAGATGTACGGCAACCGCACCGTGTGCGGGATCGGCCGCGGCGACTCGTCGATGCGGGTCACCGGCCGCAGGCCCAGCACCCTGGCCACGCTGAGCGAGGCGATGGGCGTCATCCGGGACCTGGCGGAAGGCCGGGAGACGGTCGTGGACGGCACACCAGTGCGCCTGCCCTGGGCCAGGGGCGGCCGCCTGCCGGTGTGGATGGCCGCCTACGGCCCCAAGGCACTGGCCCTCGCGGGCCGCCAGGCGGACGGCTTCATCCTGCAACTCGCCGACCCCTTCCTCGCCGAGTGGATGATCAAGGCGGTCCGCACGGCCGCCGCCGAGGCCGGGCGCGCCCCGGCGGACATCACCATCTGCGTGGCCGCGCCCGCCTATGTCACCGACGGTTCCGAGGCCCAACTCACGCACGCCCGGGAGCAGTCGAGGTGGTTCGGCGGCATGGTCGGCAACCATGTCGCCGATCTGGTGGCGCGCTACGGCGAGCACTCCGACGTGGTGCCCGAGGAGTTGACCGCCTACATCAGTGAGCGCCAGGGCTACGACTACGGCCACCACGGTCGGGTCGGCAATCCTGACACGGCCTTCGTCCCCGACACCGTCGTCGACCGCTTCTGCGTGCTGGGCCCGCCCGAGGCGCACCGGGAGAAGCTGCGGCGGCTACGCGAGCTCGGCGTCGACCAGTTCGCCCTCTACGCGATGCACGATGACCGGGAAGGGGTGATCGATGCCTATGGTGAGTGTGTGATCCCGGCACTGGCCTAGCGGAACGTCGGTGCGGACGAGGGGACGGAGATGGATGACGTCGCGGTCGGCGAGACGATCAGGGCCGTCGCGGCCGAGGAGGTCATGTCCCGGTTCCGTCGGCTGGCGGCCGAGGACATCGTCGATAGGGCAGGTCCGCAACCCCTGGTGACCACCGCCGACCGCCGCGCGGAGGAACGGCTCACCGAGGCGCTGACGGTGCTGCTGCCCGATTCGCTGGTCGTCGGTGAGCAGGCCGCGCACAGCGACCCGGCGCTGCTGGACCGGCTGCACGGCCGGACGCCGGTCTGGATCGTCGACCCCGTCGACGGCACGGCCGACTTCGTCCGCGGCGATCCGCACTTCGCCACCCTGGTCGCCCTCGTCGAGGACGGTCAGCCGAGCGCCTCATGGACCTACGCTCCGGCGCTCGCCTGATGGCCACCGCACGCCGCGGCGACGGCGCGTACGTCAACGGCGAGCGGGTACGCCTTGCGCCCATGGCCCCGTCCGGCACGCCGCGGGTGACGACCTCGCTCACCTCCGGCGGCGAAGCCCGACGGCGGCAGTTGGACCGGCTCACCCGTGCCGGGATCCGCACCCGGACGTGCACCGCGGTCGGAGTGCCCTACCCGCAACTGGCGCGCGGCGAACCCGACGGGCTCGTCTGCACCTGGGAGGCGCCCTGGGACCACGCGGCGGGCGTGCTGCTGGTCGGCGAGGCAGGCGGGACCAACCCCACGCCGACCGGCGCGCCGTTCCAGATCTCGGGCGGCAACGCCCTGCCGTTCGCCACCGCCCGCGACGACACCACCGCTCGCCGACTGATCGCCCTGCTGGCGGAGGAGTAGCCGCGGCAAGGCCCGGCCTGCGGATCCGCCCGGCCGTCTGGCACCGTGGTGCTGTGACTACGCACTCGGCGACGACGGAAGCGGTAGTGATCGGTGCCGGGCCCAACGGGCTGACCGCGGCGATCGAGCTGGCCCGGGCCGGGCTGGCGGTCGAGGTGTTCGAGGCGGGGGAGACGGTGGGCGGCGGCGCCCGCACCGAGGAACTGACGCTGCCCGGATTCCGGCACGACCCGTGCTCGACGGCGCATCCCTTCGGCATCGGTTCCCCGGCCTTCAAGACGATGCCGCTGGACAAGTACGGCCTGGAGTGGGTCCACCCCGAGCTGCCGATGGCACACCCGTTCCTTGACGGCTCCGCGGCGGTGCTCTCCCGCGCCGTCGGTGAGACGGCCGCCTCGCTCGGCCCGCGCGACGCGGGCGTCTACCGCAGGATGCTCGCGCCGTTCCTCGGCCACTGGGACGAACTGGCACGGGATGTGCTGCGCACCCAGTGGGACGGCCTACCGCGCAGTCCGCTGCGGTTCGCTCGATTCGCCGCGCTGGGCGGGCTGCCGGCCGCGGTGCTGGCCCGCCGCTTCCACGACGCTCCGGCGCGCGCCCTGATCGCCGGGGCGGCCTGCCATCTGAGCACCCCGCTCAGCGGCTTGGCCACGGGCGGCGCCGCGCTGATGTTCCTGCTCGCGGGGCACTCCGTCGGCTGGCCGTTGGCCCGCGGTGGCTCCCAGGCCATCTCGGACGCGCTGGCCGGGTACCTCACCGACCTCGGCGGGACGATCCACACCGCGACCACGGTGACCTCGCTGAAGGAACTGCCGCCCGCCCGGGCCTATGTCTTCGACACCTCGCCCACCGCGCTGGTGAAGATCGCCGGGCTCAAGAAGGGCTACCGAGGCTTCCGCTACGGCGCCGCCGCGTTCAAGATCGACTATGCGCTGGACGGGCCGGTGCCCTGGCGGTCCCCGCAGGCCGCACGGGCGGGCACGATCCATGTCGGAGGCACCCTCAGCGAGGTCCAGGCGGGGCTGGAACCCGCCCTGCACGGCAGCGCGCCGGACGCCCCCTACCTGCTGGCCGCCCAGCCCACCCTGATCGACCCGAGCCGGGCACCCGAGGGCAAGCACGTCTTCTGGACCTACGGGCGGGTGCCCAACGGCTGGCGGGGCGATGCCACCGAGGCCATCGAGCGGCAGATCGAACGCTTCGCACCCGGGTTCCGGGACCGCGTGCTGGCCCGCGCGATCAGCGGCCCGGCCGAACTCGCCAGTCGCAACGCCAACTACGTCGGCGGCGACTACGCGTGCGGCTCCACCGCCGGACTGCGGGCCGTGCTGCGCCCGAACCTGCGCCGGGTCCCGTACGCCACGAGCGACCCGGCGGTCTTCCTGTGCTCCTCCGCGACGCCGCCGGGCCCCGGGGTGCACGGCATGTCCGGCTTCTACGCGGCGCGCGCGGTCCTCAAAGCACTGTGGCGGGGCCGGGCGGGCGGCTCCGCCCGGGCGTCCCACGGTTGGTAGGGGCCGTCTTGCGGCTGGTAGAGGGGCCTCCTAGCCTTACCGATCAGTAGGCTTCCGGGAAGTCAGAAAGGTGCCCGCCATGGCAACCAGCGACGACCTCGATCTCGACTTCGGCACCCTCGATCTGCGCTCGGTCGAACCCGGCGAGTTCGCCCGCATCGTGCGGAACACGCCCGCCAGAAGGACCGCCGAAGTGATGGCCGGGCCACACCGCAGGCGGGTGCTCGACGAACTGTTCCGCCGTATGGAGACGCTGTTCAAACCGGCTGAGGCGGGCGACCGCACGGCGCTGGTGCGGTGGCGGATCACCGGGGCGGGGAACACCCTGGACACCTACGAGACGTACATCGCCGACGGCCGGTGCGTGGTCACACCACACGGCACCGACCGGCCGGCCCGGCTGACGCTCACCATGGCCGCACCGGAACTGCTCAGGCTCGCCTCCGGCAACGCCTCGGGACCGGCCCTGTTCCTCACCCGCAAGCTCAGGATGCAAGGCGACCTGCGGCTGGCCGGAGGACTGCTGTCCTACTTCGACATCCCCAGGGTCTGAGCGTGTTCACCACGCGCCCCACCCTCCAGGGCACCTTCGGCATGGTGTCGTCCACCCACTGGCTGGCCTCGCAGTCCGCCATGGCCGTACTTGAGGACGGCGGCAACGCCTTCGACGCCGCCGTCGCCGCGGCCTTCGTGCTGCACGTCGTCGAACCGCACCTCAACGGCCCGGCCGGAGAGGTCCCGATCATCCTCGCTCCGGCAGGCGGCGCGATACGCGTGCTGTGCGGTCAGGGACCCGCGCCCGCGGGCGCCACGATCGCCCACTACACCGCACTCGGCCTCGAACTCGTCCCCGGTACCGGTCCGTTGGCCGCCGCCGTGCCCGGTGCCTTCGACGCCTGGCTGCGCCTGCTACGCGACCACGGCACCAAGTCCCTCGCCGACGTACTGGCCTACGCCATCGGGTACGCCGAGCACGGGCACCCCGCCGTCGAAGCCCTCGGCGGCACGGTGGAAGCGGTACGTGACCTGTTCACCCGTGAATGGACCACCTCCGCCCAGCTCTACCTGCCCGGCGGCCGCTCCCCGGCCCCCGGGCGACTCCTCAAGAACCCTGCTCTGGCCCGCACATGGCGCCGCCTCATCGCCGAATCCGAAGCCGCGCCCGGCGGCCGGGAGACCCGGATCGACGCCGCCCGGCAGGTCTGGCGCGAGGGCTTCATCGCCGAAGCGCTCGCCTCCTTCGCCGCCCGCCCCGCCCTCGACACCACGGGGGAGCGGCACGCCGGAGTGCTCACCGGCGACGACCTGGCGAACTGGTCCGCCTCCTACGAGGCGCCGGCCACCTACGACTGGAACGGCTGGACCATCGCCAAACCCGGCCCATGGAGCCAGGGCCCGGTCTTCCTCCAGCAACTCGCACTGCTGCCCGACGCGTTGGAGTACGGCGCCGAGGACTACCCGCACCTGCTCATCGAGGGCGCCAAGCTCGCCATGGCCGACCGTGAGGCCTGGTACGGCGACGCCGAACCAGGCACCGTTCCCCTGGACGACCTCCTCTCGGACTCCTACACGGCCGACCGCCGACGACTCATCGGCGACACCGCATCCTGCGAACTGCGCCCGGGAAGCCCCGGCGGCCGTACCCCCCGCCTGCCCCGACACGTCCACCGCGCCGCCACCGGCGAGGAGGGCGAGCGCACCTGGGACCCGCTCGCCGTCGCCGGGGCGGGCGAACCCACGGTCGCGTCGAACGGCGCGACCCACGGCGACACCTGCCATCTCGATGTCGTCGACCGCTGGGGCAACATGATCGCCGCCACCCCCAGCGGCGGTTGGCTGCAGTCCAACCCGGTCGTCCCCGAACTCGGCTTCCCCCTGGGCACCCGGCTGCAGATGACCTGGCTGGAGCCCGGGCTGCCGAACTCCCTCACCCCCGGCCGCCGCCCCCGTACCACCCTCTCCCCGTCTCTCGCGCTCCGCGACGGCCAGCCCGTGCTGGCCTTCGGCACCCCCGGCGGCGACCAGCAGGACCAGTGGAGCCTGCACTTCTTCCTGGCGGTGGCGCTGCGCCGTGGTGTGCGCTCCGGACTCGATCTACAGGGCGCCATCGACGCGCCGAACTGGCACAACGACAGCTTCCCCAGTTCGTTCCACCCCCGGGCCATGCGGCCCGGCAGCGTCACCGTCGAGTCCCGGATGGGGGAGGGGGCGATCGCCGCACTGCGCGCCCGCGGACACCACGTCACGGTCGGCGACCCCTGGACGGAGGGCAGGCTGTGCGCCGTGGCCCGCGACCCGGCCACCGGTGTCCTCAGCGCGGCCGCCAATCCACGCGGAATGCAGGGGTACGCGGTCGGCCGGTGACTTCGTGACCGTCAGCGGTGGCGGTCGCGTATGGACTCGGCGTCCTGGGCGCCGAGTTCTATCCCGAAGACCTTCGCCAGGACATCGGGCAACTCGTCCGCCGGGACGTCGTGCCGCTGCCCACTGCCGTCCGGGCGCTCCGTCCGCAACTCCTGGCCCACCAGGGTGCGCCGGACATCCGGGCCGTTGCGCTGCACGATGATGCGCGGGGTGAACGGCGAGCGCGGATGGGTTGAGGTGTAGTAGTTGAACAGCCCGTAGTCGACCGGGTAGCGCGGTTCCAGCGTGAAGGCGTGCAGATCGAACCAGCCGTCCTGGTGCCGGGTACGCAGCAGGAAGACTCCCGGCTCCTCCTCCACCAGGTCGAACGTCCAGCCGCCGTGCCGGAGTTCGCTGCCCGTGCGCAAAGGGATGGGCTCCAGCGGGCCGTCGCCACCGAAGCCGACATCGGCGAGCCAGTCCTCACCCGCGATGTCCACCCGCAGCAGCATGTGAGTGGTGGCCCGCAGTTGCCTGACGCCCATCCGGACCCGTGACGCCAGACCGGTGAAGGAGTATCCAAGCCGGTCCAGCACCGCCGCGAACAAAAGGTTGTGCTCGAAGCAGTAGCCGCCGCGCCGCTGCCCGACCAGCTTGGCCTGGGTACTCACCACGTCCAACGGCACCGGACGCCCGAGCACGATCTCCAGGTTCTCGAACGGGATCGCGTCCAGATGTCTGCGGTGCAGCGCCCGCAAGGTGTCGAGTGTCGGCCGCAGTGATCCGTCGTAGCCGATACGGCCCAGGTACGCGTCGAGGTCCAGCTCGGCGCCACCCCACAGGGACTCGGACATCGTCAACCCCCTTCGTCGTCTCCCGCTCGTGTTCCGATCTCCACGCACTGTCCGTTGGCGAAGTACTGCCCCGATCCTCGCACGGCGGTCTGACAACCGGGCCTGAACAGGGCAGAGTTACCGTCCGTCAGCCCGGGAAGCCCTCCGCGACCAGGGCGGCCAGATCCAGGTACCGCTCCCGGGTCACCCCGCGCAGCAGGGCGGGATCGGGGAAGCGGCCCCCGGCCAGTCCGCCGTCCGACGGGATGGTCACAAAGCCCCGGCAACGGCCGCGCAGCCGATCGGACAGGTCCCGTTGCGCACCGGCGCTGCCGTGGTGCTGGGAGATGACCGCGATGCTCTGCGCGATGAGCCGCTCCGAGGCATGTTCGGCGACCCGCTCGAACAGCGCGTCCGTGGCGTCCACGGCGGTGGCCCGCCTGCTCGACGGCGCCGCCACGATGACGAGTTGGTCCACCAGCGAGTCCGTCAGATATCCGCTGGGCAGCGGCATCTCGCCGTCCGTGTCGGTGATCAGGACATCGCACTCGCCGCGCAGGCTGTTGACCAGCCCCCGATAACTCCTGGGCGTGCTCAGCGGTCCGTCGGGATTGCGCTCGATCCGCGGGATGCGCAGGCCCGAGGCATCGCTTCCGGCGAACCATCTGCGATCGCTGGTGATGAGGACCACCCTGCTGTTCTGCCGTACGGACGCCAGAAGCGCGCCGAGCGCATGGGCCGTGGTGGAGGCGCCCGCGTAACGCAGCGCACTGACGACGACGATCCGATGGCAGCGGTCCAACGGCCGCTGGATCAATTCGAGTTGCCGCTGCTGGGTCTGCCTGCCCCAGGACGTACGGCGCTGCGGAACCCACAGCCGCGCTGACGGCGGCGGCGCCTCGACGATCGGTGCGGGGATCCCGCCAGCCGGAGCCGGAGCCGGTGCCGGTGCCGGAGCCGGTCCAGCCCCCGGCCCGGCGAGCGCGAACCGGTCACGTGCTCCGGGCGCCTCCAGCGGCGACGTCCACTCCACCGCTGCGCCCGGCATCCGGGCCGCGAACGCGTCCGACACCTCGCGGGCGGTCGGCCGGGCCGCCGGGTTCGGCGAGAGACAACGGCCCAGGATCTCCCGTAGCCCGGATTCGGGTACCCGCGGCAGCCAGGACTCGGATCCGCGGAGCTCACCGTCGGACAGAGTCCACGGCCCCGGGCCGGAGTTGACCGCGATGAGCAGCGCGCCCAGCGAGTAGACGTCGGAGGCGGTGGCCTCCCGCAGCTCGTCGCCCGGCGGGTCGACGAGGGCGCGCGGCCAACTCACGAGCCGTACCGATGACACCCCCGGGACCAGGACGGCTGTGGGGGTCAGCGCGCGGTGGGCGATGCCGCTGTGGTGGCAGCGGCTCACCGCCTGCGCCAGGTTCCAGCTCAGCTCGTAGCAGGGCCCCGAGCCGGGTGCGAGGCCCCTCTCCCGCATGAAGGACAGCAGGGTGGGCGCGGGCTCGCCGGACGACGTCGTGAGGTACTCCTCGGCCGTCCAGTACGGCGCGTCGTCCACCTGGTAACCGCGCAGGGCGGGCGCGTACCTGCCGCCCATCCGCGCGAGCGCCAAGGCCGTCCGCTGTGTGAGGTGGCGGGCCTGTTCCCGGTCCGCGGTCCTGGGCACGCGCAGCACAGTCGCGCCCCCTGCTTCGTCGCGGCCGAGATAGAGCACGGCGAAGCCACTGCTGTCGTTGCGCGCGTGCAAGGCGTACGGGCCGAGGGCCCGCGGGTCATGAGGACTCAGCGCCCCCCAGCCCTTCTGCCGTCGTGCGGGGCGGGCGACGGGCGCCCCCAGGTGCCGCATGAGCCGCGCGTCCAGCTCCGCGAACGGCTGCGCGCCGCCGGCCACCTCATCCGCCCCGCCGGGGTGTGCGAGCCAGGCGGGGAAGTCGGGTGAGCGACCCACGAGTTCGCCCAGCCGATCCGCCACCGCGCTGTTGGTGCGGGCCAGTTCGGCGGCGGGAACGGTGTCCAGCAGGATCGAGCGGGCGTCGTCGGTGAAGTCGAAGCTCTGATGCTGTGGTCCGGTGCTGCTGCCTCCGCTGTCGGTACGCCGCATCAGGCCGCCCAGGAACACCTCGGCCAGATGCGCCGTTTCGGCCCGCCACGGCACCGCCGACTGCACCAGCCGCATCACCGGGACGGAGACCGGCGCGACCGCCGCCAGATGCGCGGCGAGCCGGTACGCCTCGGGGGAGGCCGCACTGCGGAACCGCAGCACCGGATCGCCGTTGGCGGGGGGCCGCCCCGTGGGACGCGGGGACTCGTCCAGCGAATCGGCCAGCAGTGGCAGCATCTCGCTGCCCCCCGAGGAGGCGATCAGTCGCGCCCACCGCCCGACCGACGCGGGCTCCGGTTCCAGTACCGGAATCGGCATGCCGTCGAACGGGGCCAACTCCGGCGGCAGTACCGGATCGGCCACCCGCCAGGCGCGGTTGGCCGCCCAGGTCCGGCGAACCGTCACCTCCCAGTCCTCCGTCCGGATACCGGAGGTGTCCCACATCCGGGCGGGCAGCGCATGCATGACCGCCGTCGGCCCGCAGTCCGCCCAGCGCTCCAGCACCCCGCGCATCCGGCCGTCCCGCCAGGCGGCGCCCACCCCGTCGCTGATCACCAGCACCAGTGTCCGCCCCGTCGGATCGGCGACCGAGCCCGGCGCCAGGGCGGCCGCCCCGGGCACGAACGGGCGCCCGCGCAGCGCCGGTTCACCCGCACCCCGGGTGTCCAGCCCGTGCACCCGTACGGAACGGAACGCGCCGAGCCGCTCCAGTAGCGACCGCAACTCGGTGGCGAGTCTGCGCCACAGCAGCATCGACAGACCGTCGTCCACGATCAGTGCCAGATCCAGGCGTCGTTCGCCCGTCGGGCGGAGCACCAGGTCCGGCAGACCGGTCTCCGCCATGGCGTCGGCGGTCGCCCGCTCGTCCAGCTCCATCAGGCGCCCGCCGGGATGCCGCTGCTTCAGTGGCCGCAGTGCGCGGCCCAGCCGCAACTCGGCCGTCCCCAGCGCCTTCTCCTCCGGCGCGCGTACCGCCAGCGCGGACAGCGGTGCCTTCACCTTCGCCTCGGCCGGCCGCACCGCGGCGGCGCTCGCGTGCAGCGCACCCGGCGAGCCGAGTTGACCGGACGGCGCCTCAGCTTCCGCGGCCCGCTCCTCCCCTAGGGAAGGTGTATTCCCGGCCACTTCGGCACGCTCGACCGGCGCGGCCGGTCCCGCTACCCGCAGCGCCCGGGCCAGCGGTGCCGAGGCACCGGCGGGCAGCCGGTGGGCCAGCCACAAGGCGTCCAGCAGTTCCTCCGGCGACAGGTCCACCCCGCAGTCGGCAAGCACCCGCTGAACCCGCCCCGGCATGGCAGTCAGACCGCCCCGCCGAGCCGGTGCAGTACGGCGTCCAGCAGGCCCTCGGCGCCCAGATCGACCCCGCCCGCGCGCAGGAACACCGCGTTCAGTAGCTGGTCAGTGGCCAGCTCGCCCGGCGCCCGGCGGGCCAGGAAGTCCTGCAGCAGACCGTCGACGGCGTCGAGCGCGTCCTCACCGAGGTGTGCGATGACGATCTCGCGCAGCCGCTGCTCGTCCGGGTCCGGCAGATCGAGCCGTACGCAGCGCCGCAGAAAGGCGGGCGGAAAGTCCCGCTCGCCGTTGCTGGTGATGATCACGACGGGGAACTGGGTGCAGCACACCCGACCGCGCACCACCGGCACCGGAGCGCCGTCCGGATCGTCGGGGAACACCTGGACCTCGGACTGCTCGCGCGGCAGCCGGGCGAGCTCCGGGATCTCGAACGAGCCGTCCTCGAAGACCGCCAGCAGATCGTTGGGCAGATCCACGTCGCCCTTGTCGAGCTCGTCGATGAGCAGCACCCGCGGCCTGGCGTTCGGCAGCAGGGCGGTGCCCAGCGGCCCGAGCCGTACGAAGGAACCGATCCCGGGCTCCAGCGACTGCTCACCCCGGTCGCGGTGCAGCGCCGTCTCGCGCAGCCGCCCGATCGCGTCGTAGCGGTACAGCGCGTCCTGGAGGGCGGAACGGCTGTTGACCGGCCAGGTCAACACCCGTCCCAGGTTGAGCTCATGGGCGATGGCACGGGCCAGCGACGACTTGCCGGTGCCCGGGTGACCGGTCACCAGCAAGGGACGGCGCAGATGCAGTGCCGCGTTGACGACATCGGACTCCGCCCGGCCGATCAGGTAGGGCCGCGGCGCCTGCGGCTGGGGCGCGTCGCCGAACCGTCGCCATGGCGGCGGTTCCGGGAAGACGGTGTCGCGGGCCGTGCCGTCGCCGCGGAACAGCCGCCAGTCGCCGTCATCGGTTGTGCCGTTCACTTCTCCTCCGTCATTGCCAGCGGGTCCGCGAGCCGCAGTTCACCAGGGAGCGGTCGGTCCGGATCCTCCCAGACCAGTGAGGGCCGCACGGTGCGCTCCGGGTCGGCGTACACATCGACGCGGAAGTCCCTGACCCGCTCCGGCAGCGAGTCCAGCGGGCCCGCAGAATCGATCTCCTGGAGGTGGTGCGCCTGTTCCGGCCCGGCCGTCGCCCGATCCCAGAGCACCACCGGCACGCCCATGAACAGGCACACCTGCAGCAGATGGGCCCGGCGGGCGGGGGAGCCGTGCAGCACCACCCGGCCGGTCGAACGCTGCCGGGTCTTGTTGAGCATATCCTTCAACGCCCGTACGTCATCGGTGAGTTCATCGATGACCAGCGTCTCCTCGGTACGGGATCCCGCCCAGCGGCGGCGCAGGTCGGCCGTGCCGGTCGGGGACCTACGGCGCAGCTCCGGGCAGCGCAGCACGACACGGAAGTCGGCGCCGAGCGCGGCCGGGGCGAAGATGCCGTACGGGTCCAGGTCGTCCGGCTCGGCCTCGCGCCACTCGTCCACCGGCAGCCGCAACGCGTCGCGGTCCACCACCACTTCGACCAACGGCGCCTGCGTCCCGTCCGGCGCGACCGCGTCCCGGACCAGGCGGGCGATCTCCGGGCCGGCGAGCGGACGGTCCTCACCCGTCGAGGCGCGGGAGGCGGTGCCGTCCGGAGCCATCCGCCAGACCGTGCACCGGAACGCGTCGGCCGGATCGCCGGGACGGCGGGTGAGCCGGACGACGGTACGGCCGCTGTCGGTGTCGCGGCGGGACGCCCATGCCTTGGCGTCCGCGCGGCGCTCGGCCAGGGCGGCCGGGTGGATGCCGAGCCGGGTCGCGACCTGATCGCTCCAACCGCGTAGCTCATCGAGTGCTTCGCCGCGCAGCGCCGCCGCCACGTACTCGGCCACCCGCAAGAGCGCGGGGACCCGTGGTGTGCCGTCCGGCACCCGCCCGCTGTCGCCGAGCTCCTCCAGCGCGCCCACCGCGCCGTCGACCGCCTCCGGTGTGATTCTCGCAGCCCGCACCGGCTCAGGCAGTTCCGCGTAGGCGAGGGCGCCCCGTGCGGCGCCCGGCAGCAGCGCCGGGTCGAGTTTGGCCTGCTGTTTCAACTGGACCAACAGGTGGTGGTGTTCGGCGTACGACAGCAGCCGGGCCCCCGCGACGAGCGGACCGGTGGCGTGCAGGATGTCGATGGCTTCGCGGGCCCGGGCACTGTGCGCCGTCGGCGCGAGCACCTCGGTAAGCGAGGCCAGGGCGCGCGGATGCTCGGTGAGCACCGTCGCCAACTCCTCGTACGTGGGCGCCGATCCGTCGTCGAGGGCGTGCAGTCCGCACTGCTCGGCCAGCCGCCGGGCCTTGTCGGCGCGCTCCGCCGGGTCGCTGAGCAGCGCGGCCAGCGGCGGAAGCAGCTGATGCGGAACGCGATCGGCGTCCTCGGCGTCGTCGGCCGAGGCCAGCAGCGGGCCCGCGCCCGCGGACTCCAGCTCCGCGCGCACCGCCTGCCAGGGGATCGCCCAACCGCGTCGCACCACATGGTGCGCCGCCAACGGCCCGTCCGGCGCCTGGAGTTGGGCCGCCACCAGGCCGACGACCGCGCCCTCGCGTTCCGACCACAGCGGTCCACCGCTGTAGCCGGGGCCGATCGCCGCGCCGGACAGCTCACCGTCGACGTAGCCGATCCAACCGTCGCACTCCTTCACCGTGACCTCGACGAACGTGGCCGCGTGCCCGCCGCCGTGCCAGGCGCGGACGCCCTGCCCCGGCACCATCTCCGACCAGCGCGGCGGCACCACGGGCGCGGGGCCGTCGAGTTCGAGCACCGCCAGATCGCCGCTCCAGTCCAGCCCGCCCCCGGTCCTGCGGGGCGGCACCCAGTGGGTGACACGGGCCTCGTGCGGATCGCGGGAGCCACTGCCGGGGAAGACGGCCCCGATCCGCACCGGCCCTGGATCGGCGGGCTCCAACAGCTCCTTTCCCAAAGCCACGTTGACCACATGGGCGCAGGTCAGCAGATGGCGCTCGGTCAGCAGAACACCGCCACCCGCGGCCAGCCGGTCGCGGTCACGTAACACCGAGACGAAGGCGCCGTGCACCCCCGCGGCGGCCTGCCCGTTGGCGCGGAACCATGCCATGCGCGCTCACTCCGAATCCGGGCAGACCTGCCAGCTCGCCGAGACCGTCAGGCTCGCGTGTCCACCCGCCCCGACGATGCCGAGCTTGAGGTCCTGGCCGATCTGGACGCCGAACTCGACGCTGATCTCCTGCGGTGGGTTCTTGATGGCACTGACCGAGTCATGCACCTCCTGGAGCAGCGGTCCCAGCGGCCGAAGGGTGAGCCGCAACGCCTCGGAGGTCAGCGCGGAGGCGGCGGCGCTCGCCCGGCCGACGGGGGCAGAGCCGGCGATGCCGTCGGGCAGGTCGGCGCCCGGGTCCGCGGGATCGGCCGCCGGAGCGGGCTGCGGTGGGACCCCGACCGGCGCCAGTTCCAGGCGCACGGAGGTGTTCTGGTCGAGTTGTATCTCGGCGTATTGCGGCACGCACCCATTGTGCCGATGAACGCGCCGGTCGCCGCTGATTTCTTGTCGAACTCCCCGGTGTCGCGCTTCCGTTCGCGTACGACTTCCCGGCCGAGCCGAATCAGGCCGAAACGGCTGAAGGCGATCGCCACGGCATGTGCGAGGAGCGCGGCCAGCGCGAGGAGGGCGTCGGCGGCGATCACGAACAGCCACCCAGAGGGCTCATGCTGCCCCGCTATGTCTGCATATGAAGTGCTACGGAAGGCGGCTCGCCGACGGTGACCATGGGCAGCGGGCCTACCGGACGGATATGGTCCGAACGGCGCGACATAACTCCTGGGGAGTGCAAGGTGGCAGAAATTCGCAGCGTGCTGATCGCCGCGGACAAGTTCAAGGGGTCGCTCACGGCTGCTGAGGTGGCCCAGCACGTCACCACTGGTCTGCGCCGGGCCGTGCCCAGCCTGCGCGTCGAGCTCCTGCCGGTCGCCGACGGCGGTGACGGCACGGTGGACGCGGCGGTCGCCGCCGGATTCGAACGCCGCACCGTGCGGGTCACCGGGCCGCTGGGCGATCCGGTCACGGCGGCCTACGCGCTGCGCGACACGACGGCCGTAGTCGAGATGGCCGAGGCATCCGGTCTGCGGCACCTGCCGGAAGGCGTCTTCGCGCCGCTCACCGCGACGACCTACGGAACCGGAGAACTGCTGCGCGCGGTACTCGACGCCGGAGCGCGCACCGTCGTGCTCGGCGTCGGCGGCAGCGCCACGACGGACGGCGGGGCCGGAATGCTGGCCGCGCTCGGCGCGGCGTTCACCGACGCGGACGGCAGGCCGGTCGCGCCGGGCGGCGCCGCGCTGGCCTCGCTCGCCACGGCCGACCTGAGCGGTCTTGACCCGCGGCTCGCCGAGGCGGAGATCGTACTGGCCAGCGACGTGGACAACCCGCTGCGCGGCCCGAAGGGTGCCCCGGCCGTCTACGGCCCGCAGAAGGGCGCCTCGGCGGCCGATGTGGCGACGCTGGACGCGGCACTGGGGCGGTACGTGGAGGTGTTGGGCGAGGCGATCGGCGACCGCGCGGTGGAGGCCGCCGAGGCGCCGGGCGCTGGCGCGGCGGGCGGCATCGGCTACGGGGCGCTGGTCGGCCTCGGGGCCGCGTTCCGGCCCGGGGTCGAGGTGCTCTTCGAGTTGCTCGGCTTCGCCGAGGCGCTGGGCCGGGCCGATTTCGTGATCACCGGCGAGGGGTCGCTTGACCCGCAGACGCTGCACGGCAAGGCGCCCGCCGGGGTGGCGCAGGCGGCGCGCGCCCGAGGGCTGGAGGTCGTCGCGGTCTGCGGACGGCTGGCGCTGCCGCCCGCCGAGCTGGGGGCGGCCGGGATCCGCCGCGCCTACGCGCTCACCGAGCTGGAGCCGGACGTCTCGCGTTGCATCGCGGAAGCGGGGCCGCTCCTGGAGCGGGTGGCCGAGCGGATCGCTGACGACTTCCTGTTGTCAGCGCACTGACCTGCCGCTCAGAAAATGTTCCGCCCGCCCGCCCGTTGCCGGTGCCGACAGGCACCGTCGTGCACGGCTGCCCTGTGGGGCGGAGCCGTACCGCGACAACGGGTGGGCGGGCGGTATGGAACGGTGGAGCATCAGCGCGAGCGGACCGTCAGCCCAGCGGCAGGCGAGCCCGCTCGGCGCGGGCGTCGCGCCGGTTGCCCCGGATCGTGTTCACCCGCCGGAACGCGGCGAACAGCGGGATGACCGCCGCCATCACGACCTGAAGCGCCGCACCGGCCTGCAGCAGTACCTGCGCGGCCGGAGAGTCGGCCGCCCAGGCCGCCAGGCAGCCCATGCTGATGAAGATCCAGCACAGGGTGGCGATCGCGAGCCTTCCGCGCGGCTTGGGGTACTCGACCCGGCTCACCATGAGCCACGCCACGCCGACGATGATCGCCAGCGTGGGCAGGAACGGAAGCTGGAGCAGGGTCGCGGAGACGATCGTCAGCGCTCCCATGGGGCTCGGCATGCCCTGGAAGATGCCGTCCTTCATGGTGGTGCAGGAGAACCTCGCCAGCCGCAGCACCACGGCCAGCACCACCACGATCGCCGCGACGGCGGACACGTGCTGATGCCCGTCGTCGGCGACCATGCCCCAGACGACCACGAAGTACGCCGGTGCGAGCCCGAAGCTGATCAGGTCGGAGAGGTTGTCCAGCTCCGCGCCCATCGCCGAGCTGCGCAGCTTGCGCGCCACCAGGCCGTCGAAGAGATCGAAGACCGAGGCGAGCAGCATCAGCATCACGGCGGTGGCGGCGCTGTGCCGGGCCATGCCGCCGTCGGTCCGGCCCATCAGATGGGGGACCAGCACGCCGGTGGTGGTGAAGTACACCGCCATGAAGCCGCAGGTCGCGTTGCCGAGGGTGAGGGTGTCCGCTATTGACAGCCGGGTGGACACCGGCATGTCGTCGGTGTCGTCCTCGTCGATCTCGGCCACCCAGGGAGGTTGTGTGTCGGGATCAATCACGGTCAAGGCGAGTCACCCCAGCCTGCGTGGTCTGGCCGACCTCGACGGCCGGCTCGATCCCCTCCGGCAGGTAGACGTCGACCCGTGAGCCGAAGCGGATCAGCCCGATCCGCTCACCCTGCTCGACCTTGGTGCCCTGTGTGACGTAGGGCACGATGCGCCGGGCGACGGCACCGGCGATCTGGACCATCTCGATGTCGCCGAGTTCGGTGTCGAAGTGCCAGACGACCCGCTCGTTGTTCTCGCTTTCCTTGTTGAACGCCGGGACGAATCCGCCGGGGATGTGCTCGACGGAGGTCACCGTGCCGGCCAGCGGGGCGCGGTTCACATGGACGTTCAACGGACTCATGAAGATCGCGACGCGGGTGCGGCCGTCCTTCCACGGCATGATGCTCTGTACCACGCCGTCTGCCGGGCAGATGACGCGGCCGTGAGCGATCTCACGCTCGGGATCGCGGAAGAACCACAGCATGCCCGCCGCGAGGGCGGTGGTCGGTACGGCCACAGCCGCCCAGCGGCCGGAACGTCGGGCGCGGGTCAGGCTGACCGCTGCTGTGGCGACGGTCGGGAGGAGCCACGGCGACGCTCCACGCGCGAGGCGGACCCGGCCGCGTTGTGCAGAGGATGGGCTGTGGGGCATGGATGACCTTCGTAGCGGAGGATTGCCGCGGAGAGAAATGGGGACGGCGGCTTTTTCCGATGGTATCGGTTGCGACCAGCAACTCGGCAAGCTCAAGGGCGAGTCGGTGGCCGCAAACCGATGACCGGGTGTGATCTTTTTCGCGGATAAATGTCACAAAACTGGACATTTAGCCCTGGATTCGGTACTCCTCCAGTAGGCGCCGACCGATGATCATCTTCTGGATCTCGGCGGTGCCCTCACCGATCAGCAGCATCGGCGCCTCACGGTACAGCCGCTCGATCTCGTACTCCTTGGAGAAGCCGTACCCGCCGTGGATGCGGAAGGCGTCCTCCACCACCTCTTTGCAGTACTCCGAGGCGAGGTACTTCGCCATGCCGGCTTCCAGGTCGTTGCGCTGCCCGGAATCCTTCTTACGGGCCGCGTTAATCATCATTTGATGGGCGGCCTCCACCTTTGTGGCCATCTCCGCGAGCTTGAACTGGATCGCCTGGTGCTGTGCGATCGGCTTGCCGAAGGTGTGCCGCTGTTGGGCGTAGGCCACCCCCAACTCGAAGGCCCGCCGCGCCACACCGCAGCCGCGCGCCGCCACGTTGACCCGGCCGACCTCGACACCGTCCATCATCTGGTAGAAACCGCGGCCACTTTGACCGCCGAGCACCCGGTCGGCCGGAACGTGTACGTCCTCCAGCACCAACTCGGTGGTGTCCACGCCCTTGTAGCCCATCTTCTCGATCTTGCCGGGCACGGTGAGCCCGGAGACCTTGGCGTTCGGGCCGAAGCCGGGCTCCTTCTCGATGAGGAAGGTCGTCATCGACTTGTGCGGTGCGGCGCCCTCCGGATGGCCCTCGTCGGTGCGGCACAGCACCGCCACGAGATTCGAGGAACCACCGTTGGTCAGCCACATCTTCTGGCCGTTGATGACATAGTCATCGCCGTCGCGGACGCCCTTGGTGCGAATGGCGGAAACATCGGAGCCGAGACCCGGCTCGGACATCGAGAACGCACCGCGGATATCACCGGCCGCCATCTTCGGCAGGAAGTGGTCCTTCTGCTCCTGTGTACCGTGCTGCTTGAGCATGTAGGCGACGATGAAATGGGTGTTGATGATGCCGGAAACGCTCATCCACCCGCGGGAGATCTCCTCGACGCACAGCGCGTACGTGAGCAGGGACTCACCGAGACCCCCGTACTCCTCGGGGATCATCAGACCGAAGACGCCCAACTCCTTGAGCCCCTCGACGATCTGCGTGGGGTACTCGTCGCGGTGTTCGAGTTCGGTGGCGACCGGCAGGATCTCCTTGTCGACGAAATCCCGGACGGTGGAGAGGATCTCCCGCTGGATGTCGGTCAGGCCCTCGGTCTGCTGCAGGCGGCTCATGGTCTACTTCTCCTGGGCGTCGAGCTCGGGGCGGCCGGGCTGCTCGCCGCCGCGTTCCTTGATGTACGTGGCCGTGGGCACCATGACCTTGCGGCGGAACACGCACACCAGCGTGCCGTCCTGCTTGTAGCCCTTGGTCTCCACATAGACGATGCCGCGGTCGTTCTTCGACTTCGACTCCCACTTGTCGAGCACGGTGGTCTCGCCGTAGATGGTGTCGCCGTGGAAGGTCGGCGCAACGTGCCGCAGCGACTCGACCTCCAGGTTGGCGATCGCCTTTCCGGAGACGTCCGGCACCGACATTCCGAGCAGCAGGGAGTAGATGTAGTTGCCCACCACGACGTTCCTGCCGAAATCAGTTGTCTGCTCGGCGTAGTTGGCATCCATGTGCAGCGGGTGGTGGTTCATGGTGAGCAGGCAGAAGAGGTGGTCGTCGTATTCGGTGACCGTCTTCCCGGGCCAGTGCCGGTAGACGTCGCCGACGGTGAACTCCTCGTAGGTGCGGCCGAATTGCATGGGGTCAAGCCTCCTGGTGCGAAGCGGAGTTGGTCAGGGGGCCAGCCCCCAGGCTCCCGAGACCGTGTCCTCGGCGGATCTCGTCCACGATCCTGCCGATCATCTCGGTGATGCCGAAGTCCTTCGGCGTGAAGACCGCTGCGACGCCCTTCGCGCGCAGGGCCTCGGCGTCCGCCGTCGGAATGATGCCGCCGACGATCACCGGTGTGTCCTCCACCCCCGCGGCGCGCAGCAGCCGCAGCACCTCGGGGACGAGTTCCAGATGCGAGCCCGACAGGATCGACAGCCCCACGCAGTGCACGTCCTCGGCCACCGCGGCCGTGACGATCTGCTCCGGGGTGAGCCGGATTCCCTGGTACACGACTTCGAAACCCGCATCACGGGCGCGAACCGCGATCTGCTCGGCACCGTTGGAGTGGCCGTCCAGGCCGGGCTTGCCGACCAGCAGCCGCAGCTTGCCGACGCCGAGCTCCTCGGCGGTGACCGCCACCTTGTGGCGCACCTCGGCGAGCAGGGTGCCCGCCTCCGGGGCGATCGCGACGGGCGCGCTGCTCACGCCGGTGGGGGCGCGGAACTCGCCGAAGACGTCGCGCAGCGCGAAGGACCACTCGCCCGTGGTGACTCCGGCCCGTGCGCACTCCAACGTCGCCGCCATGAGGTTGGCGTCGGTGGCCGCGGCCTCCTTCAGCGCCGCCAGGGCGGACTGGGCGCGCGCCGCGTCGCGTTCGGCGCGCCAGGTGGCGAGGGCCTTGACCACCAGCGCCTCATTGGCCGGGTCGACGGTCTGGATGGCGGCGTCCAGGTCCGCGGTGAGCGGATTGGGTTCGGTGGTCTCGAAGCTGTTGACCCCGACGACCTTGTCCTCGCCGGACTCGATACGGGCCCGGCGCAGCGCGTGCGAGGCGACCAGTTGCGACTTGAGATAGCCGGACTCCACCGCCGGGACGGCCCCGCCCATCTCCTGGACCCGCTCGATCTCGGCGGCGGCCGCCTCGGCTATCTCGTCGACCTTCGCCTCGATGACATGGCTGCCGCGGAAGATGTCCTCGTACTCCAGCAGATCGCTCTCGTGCGCCAGGACCTGCTGGATGCGCAGCGACCACTGCTGGTCCCAGGGCCGCGGCAGGCCCAACGCCTCGTTCCAGGCGGGGAGTTGTACGGCACGGGCGCGGGCGTCCTTGCCGAGGGTGACGGCGAGCATCTCCAGCACGATGCGCTGGACGTTGTTCTCCGGCTGGGCCTCGGTCAGGCCCAGCGAGTTGACCTGGACGCCGTAGCGGAAGCGGCGCTGCTTGGGGTTCTCGATCCCGTACCGCTCCCGGGTGATGGTGTCCCAGAGGCGGGCGAAGGCCCGCATCTTGCACATCTCCTCGATGAACCGGACGCCCGCGTTGACGAAGAACGAGATACGGGCGACCACATCGCCGAAACGATCCGCCGGTACCTGGCCGGAGTCGCGGACCGCGTCGAGCACCGCGATCGCGGTGCACATCGCGTAGGCGATCTCCTGGACCGGAGTGGCTCCCGCCTCCTGCAGGTGGTAGCTGCAGATGTTGATCGGGTTCCACTTGGGGATCTGGTTCACCGTGTAGGTGATCATGTCCGTGGTCAGCCGCAGTGACGGGCCCGGCGGGAAGACATGCGTCCCGCGCGAGAGGTACTCCTTGACGATGTCGTTCTGCGTCGTCCCCTGGAGCTTGCCGATGGCCTCCTTGTCGAGACCTTGCTCCTCTGCGACCACCTGGTAGAGCGCCAGCAGCCACATGGCGGTGGCGTTGATGGTCATCGAGGTGTTCATCTGTTCCAGCGGGATGTCCTGGAACAGCCGCCGCATGTCGCCGAGATGAGCGACCGGGACCCCGACCCGGCCGACCTCGCCGCGGGCCAGGATGTGGTCGGGGTCGTAACCGGTCTGCGTCGGAAGGTCGAACGCGACCGACAACCCGGTCTGGCCCTTGGCGAGGTTGCGCCGGTACAGCGCGTTGGACTCCTCGGCGGAGGAGTGCCCCGCGTAGGTCCGCATCAGCCACGGACGATCTTTCTGACGCTCAGTCATCTGTGCCGTCTCTCAGATGTTCCGGAAGCGGTTGATGGCGTCGATGTGCTCGGCGCGCAGCTCGGGGTCGCGCACGCCCAGGCCCTCCTGCGGAGCGAGCGCGAGCACGCCGACCTTGCCCTGGTGGAGGTTGCGGTGCACGTCGTACGCGGCCTGACCGGTCTCCTCCAGGCTGTACGTCTTGGACAGCGTCGGGTGGATCTTGCCCTTGGCTACCAGGCGGTTGGCCTCCCAGGCCTCGCGGTAGTTGGCGAAGTGGGAGCCGACGATGCGCTTGAGCGACATCCACAGGTAGCGGTTGTCGTACTCGTGGTGGTAGCCGGAGGTCGAGGCGCAGGTGACGATGGTGCCGCCCTTGCGGGTGACGTAGACCGACGCACCGAAGGTCTCCCGGCCCGGGTGCTCGAAGACGATGTCCACGTCCTCGCCGCCGGTCAGCTCGCGGATCCGCTTGCCGAGCCGCTTCCACTCGCGCGGGTCCTGGTTGTGCTCGTCCTTCCAGAACTTGTAGCCCTCGGCGTTGCGGTCGATGATCGCCTCGGCGCCCATCGAGCGGCAGATCTCCGCCTTCTGCGGTGAGGAGACCACGCAGATCGGGTTTGCGCCGCCGGCCAGCGCGAACTGTGTCGCGTAGCTGCCGAGCCCGCCGCTGGCGCCCCAGATGAGCACGTTGTCGCCCTGCTTCATGCCCGCGCCGTTGCGCGAGACGAGCTGGCGGTACGCGGTGGAGTTGACCAGTCCGGGGGACGCGGCCTCCTCCCACGTCAGATGCTTCGGCTTGGGCATCAGCTGGTTGGACTTGACCAGGGCGATCTCGGCCAGGCCGCCGAAGTTGGTCTCGAAGCCCCAGATGCGCTGCTCGGGGTCGAGCATCGTGTCGTTGTGGCCGTCGGCCGACTCCAGCTCGACGGACAGGCAGTGCGCGACGACCTCGTCACCCGGGCGCCAGGCGTTGACCCCGGGCCCGGTGCGCAGCACGACGCCCGCCAGGTCGGAGCCGATGATGTGGTACGGCAGGTCGTGCCGCGCGGTCAGCGGTGACAGCTTCCCGTACCGCTCGAGGAAGGCGAAGGTCGAGACCGGCTCGAAGATGGAGGTCCAGACCGAGTTGTAGTTGACCGAGCTGGCCATGACGGCCACCAGGGCCTCGCCGGGGCCGAGTTCGGGCACCGGCACCTCGTCGAGGTGGAGGGACTTGCGCGGGTCCTTCTCGCGGGTGGTCAGGCCGGAGAACATCTCGGCCTCGTCCTTGTGCACGGTGACGGCACGGTACGACTCAGGCAACGGCAGAGCCGCGAAATCGGCGGCGGTGACGGCGGGGGAGCCGCTGTCGGATGCGGTCGACGCGAGGATCGCGTCGAGGATGTCGTTCACTTGGGGCCTCCGGCGAAGCGTTTTGGGGACGCTTGAGGGAACGCTGGGGTCTCGGTGTGCCGTCGGTTCGGCGGTGCTACGGCGAGCGCGCGGTGGCGCGCTGGGAGTGCCCCGGACGGGGTCCGGGGGAGCCTGTGACGCAGGCGTCCGGGCGCTTGGGGACAGGCGGCGTGCGAAGGGTCGCTGCACGCCGCCCGCCCGGACAGGGCCTAGGTTATGGCACGGGGTGCCACTCGTAAAGACACTGCGTGCCAACAATTTCGGACGAGTTTCACGCCAACGCAACACGGCCGCACCCGAAACCGGGTGCGGCCGTGTTGACGCAGGTCGTGCCGGGTGTGCGGGTCAGGCCCCGGTGGGAGGTTCGTCGGTTTCCAGGGCCTTTTCGATGGCCCGCAGCACCTCGGCGGGGGAGGCGTCGGTACGGGCCACCGCCACCACCACCCCGCCCGCCCGGCTCTCGCGTACCGCGGGCGCGGCCTTCGCCGCCGGCTCGGTGCGGCCGACCCCCATGCCGGTGCCGAAGGTCTCCCTGATCACGTCGAAGGCATGGTTCAGCTGTGCCTCCACATCGCCCTTGCCGCCCGCCCGCAGCCAGCGCCGCAGCACGTGGTTGTGCGCGGCGACCACCGCCGACGCGGCCACCTCGGCCAGCAGCGGATCGTCATCGCCCGCGCGGTGCGCCGCCTCGTCGAAGTGGCCCAGCAGGTAACGGGTGAACAACCGGTCATAGCGGGCGACCGACGCGATCTCGTGCTCGCGCAGCGCGGGGACCTCCCGGGTCAGCCGGTAGCGCTCGACGGACACCTCGGGCGACTCGGCGTACATCCGCAGTACTTCGGTAATGCCGCGGCACACCGTGTCCAGCGGATGCTCGCCCTGCTCGGCGCTGTCGAGTACCGCCTGCACGCGGACCAGGGTGTCGTCGTGGTCGGGGAAGATCGCCTCTTCCTTGGAGCGGAAGTGGCGGAAGAAGGTGCGCCGGGCCACCCCCGCCGCCGCGGCGATCTCATCGACCGTGGTGGCCTCGTATCCCTTCGTCGAGAAGAGGTGCATCGCGGCCGTGGCCAGTTCCTGGCGCACGCGGTGCCGCTGTGCGGTGGTTCGGGCAGTTGAGCGCGGCTGGGACATGTGGGGAACGTACTGCATTTCGGCAGGCGGTGCGCCCGGCACCCCAGCTCGGCCGGCGCCGGAGGCCAGGCCGGGGAAGACCCCGGCCCACCCCGTCGTGTCGTCAGGCCCTCGCATATTCGCGGAAGCCGCGGCCGGTCTTCCGGCCGAGGCAGCCCGCGGAGACCAGGTTCTCCAGCAGCGGAGCCGGAGCGAGCCCCGGGTCGCGGAACTCCCGGTGCAGCACCCGCTCGATGGCCAGCGACACATCCAGGCCGACGACGTCCAGCAGCTCGAACGGCCCCATCGGGTACCCGCCGCCCAGCTTCATCGCGGTGTCGATGGCGTCAACACTCGCGTAGTGCTCCTGAACCATCTTCACCGCGTTGTTCAGGTACGGGAACAGCAGGGCGTTGACGATGAACCCGGCCCGGTCGCCGCAGTCCACCGGGTGCTTGCGGATGACGCCGCACACCTCGTGCACCGTGGCCCGCACGTCGTCGGCGGTGAGCACCGTCCGCACCACCTCGACGAGCTTCATCGCCGGGGCCGGGTTGAAGAAGTGCATCCCGATGACGTCCTGCGGGCGACGGGTGGCGGCCGCGATCTCCACCACCGGCAGTGAGGACGTGGTGGTCGCCAGGACCGCGCCCGGTCGGCAGACCTTGTCGAAGGTCTCGAACAGCTGCCGCTTCAGGGCGAGTTCCTCGGCGATGGCCTCCACCGCCAGGTCGACCTCGGCGAAGGCGTCAAGCGACCCCGCCGGGGTGATCCTGGCCAGCGCCGCGTCCCGGTCCGCGGCCGCCAGACGGCCCCGATCCACCGAGCGGGCAAGGGACTTGGCGATACGGGCGACGGCGGCGTCGGCCTTCTCCTGGCTGCGGGCGGCCAGTACGACCTCGTACCCGGCCTTGGCGAAGACCTCCGCGATGCCGGTCGCCATGGTGCCGGACCCTGCCACACCGACCGAGCGCACCGTACGGCCGGCGACCTGCTGGCTGGAGTCGCCCGGGGTCTGCGGGTCGGTGACCACCTCGTGGCTGCCGGGCGAGGCGTAGGTGTAGAAGCCGCGCCCGGCCTTGCGGCCGGTGAGGCCCGCCGCGGCGAGCTGGCCCAGGATCGGTGCCGGTGCGTGCAGCCGGTCGCGCGAGGCCGAGTACATCGCCTCCAGCACGGTCTTCGCGGTGTCGATGCCGATCAGGTCCAGCAGCGCCAGCGGACCCATCGGCAGCCCGCAGCCCAGCCGCATCGCCGCGTCGATGTCCTCACGTGTCGCATACCGTGCCTCGTACATGGCGGCGGCCTGGTTGAGGTAGCCGAACAGCAGTCCGTCGGCGATGAACCCGGGCCGGTCGCCGACCGGGACCGCCTCCTTGCCGAGGCTGCGCACGAGTGCGGTCACCTGCGCCGTCGCCTCGGGCGCGGTGAGCACCGTGGAGACCACCTCGACCAGCTTCATCGCCTGCGCGGGGGCGAAGAAGTGCAGCCCCAACACCTGCTCGGGGCGCGAGGTCTCGGCCGCCAGCCGGGTCACCGACAGCGCGTTGGTGCCGGTGGTCAGGATCGCTTCCGGCTTGACGATGGCGTCGAGGGCGGTGAAGACCTCGCGCTTGAGGTCGTAGTTCTCCGGCACGACCTCGATGACCAGGTCGGCGTCGGCGGCGGCGTGCAGGTCGGTGAAGGTACGGAACCGGGCCAGTGCCTCACCGCGTTCGGCCGGGGTGAGCTTGCCGCGCTCGACGGCCCGCTCGGTGGAGTGCTCAAGGGCCGTGGTCGCGGCAACGGCGGCCTGCTCGCACCGCTCGATGCCGATGACCTCGTGTCCGGCGCGGACCAGGACCTCGGCGATACCGGAGCCCATGGTGCCGAGGCCGACGACGGCGACGGTGCGCAAGGCGGAGGGGGACGGGGTGGACGGACGGTCCATCGCGAAACTCCAGGGGATGTGCCCCACAAGGCAAGCGGGGCGTGACGACTGAGGGGTTGACCGCGCCCGTGTCAGCGAACACACGTGTACCGCGGAGGAGTTGAGGCGCCCCGCGGACATCCACGCGCCCAGGCAGCGGGCACAGGGGTATCCGTGGAACGGGTGGCGGGCCCTGTCCCGGGGCCGCGCCGCGATGCCGAACCGACGAGAACCGCGATGGTGCGGTGGTGCTGTGCGCACGGAGGCTGCGTCACCAGGCCGCCATGCGCGAGAGCCGTGACACCGCGGTCGGCGGTGCACGAATCTCGTTGGGTGGAGAGTAACTCGCCAGTAACCTACGCGCCAGGGGCTTGCCCATGTGAATTGCGCCGCGTTCAGATGAGCGAGCTCGGAGGGTCGCCCGGCCCGCTCACAGCAGCGTCAGCTGTGTCGGCCCGGCCGGAACCGCCGCCTCGGCCGCCGCCGACTGAAGGCGTCGGGCCGCACCCGCGCGGGACGGGCCGATGCCGAACTCGTCGGCCAGCTCTTGGACTTGGCGGGTGATGCGGCGCTGGTACCACTTCGGGGCGTATGCGCCCTCCGCGTACATCGTTGTGTAGCGCCGGACCAGGTGGGGATGGCGTTCGGCGAGCCATGCCATGTACCACTCGCGGGCGCCCGGCCGCAGATGCAGGACCAGTGGCGTGACGGACGTCGCCCCGGCGGCGGCGATGGCGCGCACCGTCTCGCGCAACCGGTCGGGGGAGTCCGAGAGGAACGGCAGGACCGGGGCCATCAGTACGGCACACGGGATTCCGTGTTCATTGAGCGTCCGGCACACCTCCAGGCGCTTGTCCGGGGCCGGCGTACCCGGCTCCACGTCGCGCCACAGCTGCCGGTCGGTGAACCCGACCGAGACGGCGGTGGCCACCTCGGTGACCCGCGCCGCCTGCCCCAGAAGTTCCAGATCGCGCAGGATCAGCGAGCCCTTGGTGAGGATCGAGAACGGGTTGGCCCGGTCACGCAGCGCGCTGATGATGCCCGGCATCAGCCGGTAGCGGCCCTCGGCCCGCTGGTAACAGTCGACGTTGGTGCCCATGGCGATGTGTTCGCCGCGCCAGCGGGGTGCGGCCAGCTCGCGGCGCAGCAGCTCGGGGGCGTTGACCTTCACCACGATCTGCGAGTCGAAGTCATGACCGGTGTCGAGGTCGAGATAGCTGTGGGTGTTGCGGGCGAAGCAGTAGACGCAGGCGTGACTGCAGCCGCGGTAGGGGTTGACGGTCCACTCGAACGGCATCCGGGACGCGCCGGGTACCCGGTTGATGATCGTGCGGGCCCGTATCTCGTGGAAGGTGATGCCGCGGAACTCCGGAGTGTCGAACGTCCGCGACACGACCTCGGAGCCGAAGAGCGCGGGTGTGCTCCCGTTCAGGCCCAGGTTGTCCCAGCGCATGCTGCTGCCTCCTCGCGTCGCCGGTCCCCCCGATGCCCAGAATAGAACACGTGAGCGAATATGTGTGCGAGCGGAATCCGGAAGCCGGATCCGACCGCCGTCGATGCGGGCTGGATGCGGCCCCGATTTCGGTTCGGTGGGCCTGCGGTGGTTGGCTTCTGCCCTAAGTCAGCAAGTGAGCGGATTTCCGGGGCAGCGCACCCGGAACACAAACCGGAGGACGGACAGATGGCACAGGTCGAGGCCACCACTGAGCGAGTCGTCGCCGCCACGCCCGAGGCGGCGTTCGGCACCCTCGCGGACTACGCCCACGCCCGGCAGCAACTGCTGCCGGAGCAGTTCAGCGAATACGAGGTGCGCGAGGGCGGCGCCGGTGCGGGCACCCTGGTGCACTGGAAGCTGCAGGCCACCTCCAAGCGGGTGCGGGACTGCCTGCTCGACGTCAGCGAGCCGACGCCCGGGCAGCTGGTGGAGAAGGACCGCAACTCGACCATGGTCACCACCTGGACCGTGACCCCGGCCGGGGAGGGCAAGGCCAAGGTGGTCGTCCAGACGACCTGGACCGGCGCCACGGGTGTCGGAGGCTTCTTCGAGCGGACCTTCGCGCCCAAGGGGCTCAACCGTATCCACGAGCAGGTCCTGGCCAATCTCGCCGCGCACGTCGAGAAGTAGGACACGGCGAAACTAGGCACCGGCCGTATTCACTGAATCGAGTGGATTTAACGGCAAGGGGGGCGCGTGCTCGGCGCGCGCCGCTTAGTGGGAAATTCCCTGATGGGGTGCCAAGTGCGCTTACTTCGGCGGTAGTTGACCGCCCTTCCCTCGGACTGAGCGGCGAAAGGTCGCGCTTGCTCATTCCTGTCGCGTAATGCGAGAAATGGCCCGCGCAGGGTGACGAGGGGAGCAACAGTGGGCGGGACCGCACTGGCCAAGCAGGCCGGACGGGCCGAAAGCGCCGGGCAGGCCGAGACGGCCGACGGCGCGGGGCCTGTCGACAGGGCCGACAACGCGGGGCCAGGTCAGGGTGCCGAGTGGCCGGCGACGGCGGGTTGGGTGGCGGCGGACCCTGATACGGCATCGCCCGTGCCGCATCAGGGCGCCCCCGCTCCGCGCCAGATGTACGGGGTCGAGCCCTCGCACCGGGCCGAACCCGCAGAGCCCGCCCACGAGGGCCGCACGCACGGTACGGATGAGCCGCCCGCCCCAGCGGTGGAACTCAGCCCGGGCCGGGTGCGGACGGTCTTCTTCGGGCTGATGCTCACCCTGCTGCTCGCCGCCCTCGACCAGACCATCGTGGCGACCGCACTCCCCAAGATCGTCGGCGAGTTGCACGGCCTGGGCCACATGTCGTGGGTGGTGACCGCGTATCTGCTGGCCTCCACGGTGGGACTGCCGATCTACGGCAAGCTCGGCGATCTCTTCGGCCGCAAGCCGGTCTTCCAGTTCGCGATCGTCACGTTCGTCATGGGCTCGGCTCTGGCGGGCTGGTCGCACTCGATGAACGAGCTGATCGTCTTCCGCGCGGTGCAGGGAATCGGCGGCGGCGGTCTCATGATCGGCGTCCAGGCGATCATGGCGGACATCGTGCCGCCGCGACGGCGCGGCCGCTACATGGGTCTGATCAGCGCCGCGTTCGGACTGGCCTCGGTCGCGGGCCCGCCGCTCGGCGGCTGCTTCACCGACCACACCTCATGGCGCTGGTGCTTCTACGTCAACGTGCCCTTCGGCCTGATCACTCTCCTGGTGATCGCCTCGGTGCTCAAGTTGCCGAAGCCCACCGCGCGCCCGCGACTGGACGTGCTCGGCGCACTGCTGCTCGTCGCCATCTCCACCTGCCTTGTACTGCTGACGAGTTGGGGCGGTACCCGGTACGCGTGGCGGTCGGACGTGGTCGTCGGCCTCGGCGCGGGCGCGCTCGCCGCCACCGTTCTCCTCCTGGTCGTGGAGCGGTTCGCGGTCGACCCCATCATCCCGCTGTGGCTGTTCCGGGACCGGGTCTTCACCATCTGCGGACTCGTCGGCGCGGTCGTCGGTGTCGCGCTGTTCGGCGCCGCCACCTATCTGCCGACCTTCCTGCAGATGGTCGACGGGGCATCCGCCACCCGGTCAGGGCTGCTGACGCTGCCGATGACGGGCGGTGTGGTGGTGGCCTCCATCATCTCCGGTCAACTCATCAGCCGCACCGGCCACTACAAGCCGTACCCGGTCCTCGGCTGCGCGCTCGCCGCGGTCGGCACATGGCTGCTGTCCCGGCTTGACGCCGGCACGCCCCGCGCGGTGTACAGCGGTTGGATGGCCCTGCTGGGCGTGGGCATCGGACTGTGTCTGCCGGTGCTCGTACTGGCCGTGCAGAACACCGTCCGGCCCGCCGACCTGGGTACCGGAACCTCCGCCAACAACTACTTCCGGCAGATCGGCGGTTCGCTGGGCGCGGCCGTCTTCGGCACGCTCTTCGCCCACCGGCTCGCCGCCCGCCTCGCCGCCCGACTGCCGCACCCGGCGCGGCTGCCCGACCCGGACTCGATCACCCCGCAGCTGGTGCACGCGTTGCCCGCACCGCTGCGGGACGGCTATGTGCGGGCCTACGCGGAAGCCATGCCGCGGATCTACCTGTACCTGGTGCCGGTGCTCGTCTCCGGTTTCCTGCTCGCCCTTCTGCTCAAGGAGAGAACCCCGGTGACCCAGAACGGCCCGGCAACCGGTGCGCAGTCGCTCATCCCCGAGGCACGGTCCGGCATCGGCGCGGGCGTACCCGTGTGCGGCACGGTCCAGCACTCCGACGGCACCACGGTGGCCCGCGCGGCCCTCACCCTCATCGACGCCTCCGGCCGGCAGATCGGCCGCGGCGCCACCGGTGAGGACGGGCGGTACGCGCTCAGCACACCGGGCAACGGCAGCTATGTGCTCATCGCGGCGGCGGGCGGCCATCAGCCGCAGGCGGTCAGTGTCACGGTAGGGGAGCGCCCGGTCGACCTCGACGTGGTGCTCGGCGGCGCCGGGCGGCTGGCAGGCGCGGTGCTGACCGCCGACGGCACGCCGGTGCGGGACGCGATCGTGACGTTGACGGACGTACGCGGGGAGGTGGTGGCCAGCACCCGCAGCGGACGCGAGGGCGGCTACGTCCTCACCGAGCTCATCGCGGGCGAGTACACGCTGGCCGCGAGCGCTCCCGCGTTCCGTCCCGCGGCACTGCCGGTCTCCGTCCAGGCGGCCCGGGAGACCCGCCAGGACGTGGAGTTGGCGGGCGGCGCGGTCCTGCGCGGCACCGTCCGCGCACCCGGCGGCCGGCCGGTGGAGGAAGCGCGGGTCACCCTGCTGGACGCGGCGGGCAACGTCGTCGACTCGGTCACCACCGGCACCGACGGTGTGTTCCGCTTCGTCGACCTCGCGGCCGGTTCGTACACCGTGATCGCCGCGGGCTACCCGCCGGTGGCCACCGTCCTCCAGGTCGCGGGCGGCGGCCGTACGGAACGCGATCTGCAACTGGGCCACGAGGACTGAACGGCCTATCGCCCGCAGGCGGGTCGAGCGGAGGCGGCGGTTACGCCCCGCCCCTGCCCTCGCTCAGTGTGACCCCCGCTCAGTGTGACCCGGCGACCGTCCCGCACGCTGTCCCGCGCGGCAGTTGATAGCGCGCGCCGATCCGGAACACCCCCGGCTCGGCCGCCCGCAGCCGTGTCCACTCGCCGTCCTGTTCCAGGCAGCCACGACCACCCCCCAGTACCCCGAGCCATGGCGACCAGGTCACCCGCACCAGGACCGGGCCCGCCTTCGGGACCTGTAGCGACAACTCGCCCTCCGATGCCCGCACCACCTGCGCGGGGGCGTCGGCCAGCGGCAACGCATCGGTGACGCGGAAGACCTGCCAGTGCTCGTCGCGCCAGACCGGCCGCAGCCACGGCTGCCCGGCGGCGACAATGCGCGCCTCCGCGACCGAGGCGCCGTCCGGCTGGGCGTTCGGCAGCACCACCAGGCTGACGCCCCAGTGCCGCAGCCATTCGTGGTAGGCCCCGGGCGTGAGGGTGCCGCGGTAGAAGAGCGGGTTCCGCTCCACGTCAACCTGCCGGTTCCAGCCGCGCGCGAGGTTGACGTACGGAGCCAGGCCCGCCGCCTCCCAGTGGGTCTGCGCCGCGACCGCCTCAACCCGTCCACGGTCCGCGCCCAACCGGTCCAACTCGGTGATCAGCGGTTGGGAGTAGCCGGACCAGCCCGCCGCGGGCGCGGTGGCGAGCAGGTCCTGCACCGGCTTGAAGATCTGCCAGACCATGGCGACGGCGAAGGCGAGCCCCAACGCGAGCGCCCTCTTGGTGTCCACCTTGCCGGTGGCCGCCACGGCGGCCAGCAGCAGTGGCCCGCCGAACAGCAGCGCGAGGCGCACCACGTTGCTGCCGACCGGCGACGGGATCGCCAGGGTCAGCGCGACCCCCAGCACATAGACCGCCGCGCCGACCCGCACCGGGCGCCAGGACCGGGGAGCGAACAGCGCCAGCGGTCCGGCGACCAGGACGGGCAGCAGTGCCCCACCCCACGAAAACGGCTGCACCCCGTAGAAGGGGAACAGCAGCGTTGTCGTGGCGACCACCAGCACCGGCCCGGCCGCTATGGCACAGCCGTCCCTACGCCGTCCGGTCAGGAACAGCGCCGCCGCCACCACTTCCACGAACAGCCCGGCCACCGGACTGGAAAGTGTCGCCAGTGCGCCCAACGCCGCCGCCGTCCCGCCGCGCACGGTCCGGTTGCCCCATGTCTCGTAGGAGACCCAGGCGGCCGCCAGACCGAAGAGCACCCCGACGGCGAACGTCACCCGTCCCGAGGCCGTGTCGCACCACAGTGAGAAGGCGCCCCACAACGCGGGCACCAGCGGTCGCCGAACCCCCGAGCGGATCAGCAGGTGCGCGAGGACCGCGGCGGAGAGGGTGCCCACGATCATGGCCGTCGTACGGACCCCCGCGAACGCCATCAGGTAGGGCGTCAGCACGCTGTACGAGACGGGATGCATTCCGCCGTACCACGACAGGTTGTACGCGGAGTCGGGGTTGCGCTGCGCGAACTCGGTCCAGGCGTACTGCGCGGCCAGGTCGCCACCCTCGGCGGCCAGGAACAACGCCCACACCGCATGGAGCACGCCTGCCAGCAGCACCGCCGCCACCACGGGATGCCTCAGCCACGACGCGGTGGGCAGGCGTGGCACAAGCGCGGCGCGAGGGGCCGGTTCGAGCGTGCTCATGGGTGTTTGCTCCCGGTCTTTCCCCAGATGCCGTACCAAGTACGGGACGCTAACACGCACTCCGCCCAGACCGCGGTACCGGGTGACTTGCGCTGGCGTGCGCCGGATTCTCGCTTCGCACCCACGCGGCCTCGCCCTGGCCGTACGGCCGCATCGGCTCCGCAGATCCTGCACCGTGGCGGAGGACGGCCGTGCGGCCGCGACCGCAACGGCAGGGAGTCCCGCGGACCATGGATCACCGCACGCCGCCCCAGCGGGAGCAGCTCACTGTCCGTCCGTCGGATCCCCGTGAGTTCATATGGGCGTATCGAGCGGCTATTTGGAGGCGTGGGAGGGCTTCTGGCGGGACACCCCCGTCATTCCGGGAGCGGCGATCTGGGACTGCGATTCCGCGCTGAGCGCCGAGCCGCATCTGGAACTGCTCTCTCCGTACCTCGACGCGGCTCCACTCCCGGCAGTGGACCTCGGCTGCGGCAGTGGCACCCAGACCCGCTACCTCGCGAAGCACTTCGGACGCGCGTACGGCGTTGACTTCGCGGCGGCCGAGGTCGACTACGCATGTCGGGCCGATCCCGACGGCATGGCGGAATTCCGGCAGTTGGACGCCTCCGACACGGCAGCCGTCGAGCGGCTGCACGCCGAATTGGGCACCGCGAACGTGCACATGCGCGGGGTGATCCATCAGTGCGAGGCGGCGGCGCGCCCGGCGGTCGCCGAGGCCGTGGCGAAGCTGACCGGTGAGCGGGGACGGGCGTTCGTCGTAGGGCTGTTGTCGGCGGCGAAGACGGTGCTGAGGGAGATCGCCGAGGGCGGGCCGCCGCCGAAGCTGGCCAGCGTCTTCTCGCACGGGCTGACGCCGGGCGAGGTCGATGACGCCGTCGTACCCGAACTGCTGTGCGGCGCCGGGCTTTCGGTGCTTGCGCAGGGGCGGATCGAGTTGGTGATGACGGAGTACCGCCCGGACGGTTCGCGCATCGATCTTCCTGCGCAATGGCTGGTTGTAGGTCGCGGAGAGTGATGTCATGCCATCGAGTCTCCGGCGGCTGAAGCATTGCCGCCAGGCCTGTGGATAACTACAGAGGTCTAGACCTCTGTAGTTATCCACGGGCCTGGTGCGTGGTGCCGGGCGACGCGTACCGTCCGAGCCATGAGAATTCTGATCTCCGCGGACATGGAAGGCGCCACCGGCGTCACCTGGCCCGCCGACGTGCTGCCGGGCACCGAGCAGTGGCAGCGGTGCCGCCACATGTTCACCTCCGATGTGAACGCGGCGATCGCCGGTTTCTATGACGGCGGCGCCGACGAGGTCCTCGTCAACGAGGCCCACTGGACCATGCGCAATCTCCTTCTCGAGCAACTCGACGAGCGGGCTCAGATGCTCACGGGGCGTCACAAGGACCTGTCGATGGTCGAGGGCGTGCAGTACGACGGCCACCAAAGACCCGACGGCATCGCGTTCGTCGGCTACCACACCGGCGCGGGCACCGAGGGAGTCCTGGCACACACCTACCTCGCCAACTCCATCACCGGAGTGTGGGTGAACGGCCAACCGGCCAGCGAGGGACGGCTCAACGCGCTGGTCGTCGCCGAATACGGGGTACCCGTCGTCCTGGTCACCGGCGACGACCGCACCGCCCTCGACGCACACACCTACGCGCCGGACGCCTACACCGTCGGAGTGAAGGATTACGTGTCGCGGTACGCCGCTGTGTGCCGGCCACCGGCGCGCACCGCGGCGGACATCAGAGCGGCGGCCAAACAGGCGACGGCGCTGGCGGTGCGGCACGAGCCGGTGCAGGACGGTCCGTTCACCGTGGAGGTGGAGTTCGACGCCGCGCACCTGGTCGGGGCCGCGTCCGTCGTGCCGTCGGTCGAACGGTGTGGCGAGCGACGTGTCCGGTACACCGCGGCGACCATGTACGAAGGCATCAGATGCTTCAAGGCCGTGACCACACTCGTCTCGGCGGCGGTGGAGGAGCAGTATGGCTGAGACAACGCTCGCGAGCGTGGTGGAGACGGCCCAGGACGACGCGGTCTCCCTCGACGAAGTGGTCCGCTTCACCTCGGACCTGATCAGAATCGACACCACCAACCGCGGCGGCGGCGACTGCACCGAACGGCCCGCCGCCGAATACGTCGCCGAGAAGCTGGCCGACGCGGGCATCGAACCCCGGGTCCTGGAATCCGCGCCTGGCCGGACCAACGTGGTGGCCCGCATCGAAGGCACGGACCCCGGCGCCGAGGCGCTACTGGTCCACGGCCACCTGGACGTGGTGCCCGCGGAGCCCGCCGACTGGACCGTACACCCGTTCTCCGGCGAGGTCCTGGACGACGTCGTCTGGGGCCGTGGCGCCATCGACATGAAGAACACGGACGCGATGGTGCTCGCCACGGTCCGGGCCTGGGCGCGCCAAGGACGCCGGCCACGACGAGACATCGTGCTCGCCTTCACCGCTGACGAAGAGGACAGCGCCGCCTACGGCGCCGACTACCTCACGCGGCAGCACGCCGATCTCTTCGACGGGTGCACCGAAGGCATCGGCGAATGCGGCGCGTTCACCTTCCACGGTGCGGGCGACCTGAGGATCTACCCGGTCGCGGCGGGGGAGCGCGGCACCGCGTGGATCAAGCTCACCGCGAACGGCACGGCCGGGCACGGCTCCAAAGCCAATCCGAACAACGCCGTCAGCACACTGTCCGCGGCCGTCGCCCGCATCGGCGACCACCAATGGCCGCTACGGCTCACCCCCACCGTACGGGCGGCACTGGTCGAACTCGCCGCTCTGCACGGCCTTGACACCGATCTCGACACCACATCGCCCGGCGACCTCGCGCACCACGTGGAGGAGTTGCTGTCCGAACTCGGCCCGGCCGCCGGCCTTGTGGAGTCGACACTGCGCAACAGCGCCAACCCGACCATGATGTCGGCCGGTTACAAGGTCAATGTGATCCCGGGCAGTGCGACGGCTTATGTGGACGGCCGGACAGTGCCCGGTGGCGAGGAGGAGTTCACCCACACCCTGGACCGGCTCACCGGTGACGCGGTGGAATGGGAGTTCTATCACCGGCAGGTGCCACTGGAGGCACCGGTGGACTCACCGACATTCGCCGCGATGCGTGAGGCGCTGCTGCACTTCGACCCGGGTGCGTATGTGGTGCCGTACTGCATGACCGGTGGCACGGACGCCAAGCAGTTCTCCCGACTCGGCATCACCGGCTACGGATTCTCGCCCCTCAAGCTACCGCCCGGCTTCGACTACGGGGCGCTCTTCCACGGCGTTGACGAACGGGTACCCGTGGAGGCCCTGCGCTTCGGTGTCCGTGTCCTCGACCGCTTCCTGAGCCGTTAGGAGATGCCAGACATGACGGTCCGCACCGCCCCGTACGGCACCTGGGAATCACCGATCGACGCGATGACGGCCGCATCCCACGACGGCCGACCCGAGTTCGTCGGCATCGTCGGCGACGAGCTGTGGTGGACCGCGCCGCGCCCCGCCGAGGACGGGCGCCGCACGCTGATGCGCCGACGCGTGGACGGCACCGAGGGGTCCGTGCTGCCCGCCCCGTGGAACGTCCGCAGCCGCGTCATGGAGTACGGCGGTCTCCCCTGGGCCGGAGCCGACCGCGGGCCGCACGGCCAGGGCCCGTTGATCGTCTTCGTGCACTTCGCGGACCAGCGGCTGTTCTGCTACGAGCCCGATGTGGTCGGGAGCCGGCCGCGCCCCCTGACACCGGCCTCGCCGGTCGGTGGTGGGCTGCGCTGGGCGGATCCGCAGGTGCATCCCGAGCGCGGTGAAGTCTGGTGCGTGCTGGAGGAGTTCACCGGGGAGCGTCCCACGGATGTCCGAAGGTGTGTGGCCGCGGTTCCGCTGGACGGGTCGGCGGCCGAGGACCGGGGTCGGATACGTGAACTCTGCGACGACACCCACCGGTTCGTCACCGGGCCCCGGCTGTCGCCGGACGGGCGGCGCGCCGCCTGGATCGCCTGGGACCACCCGCGGATGCCGTGGGACGGCACGGAGGTGCGGATCGCGGAGGTGGCCGACGGCGGGTTCTCCGGGGCGCGCACCCTCCTCGGCGGCCCCGACGAGTCGGTCGCGCAGGTCGAATGGGCGCAGGACAACACGCTGCTGGCCGCCACCGACCGCACTGGCTGGTGGAACATCCACCGGGTCGACCCGGCCACCGGCCAGGCGGTCAACCTCTGCGCTCGGCAGGAGGAGTTCGCCGGCCCGGTGTGGCGTACCGGTCAGCGATGGTTCGCCCCGCTGGACAACGGACTGATCGCCGTCATCCACGGCCGAGGAGCGCAGCGCCTCGGTGTCCTGGACGCCACCACGGGGGAACTCGCCGACGTCCCGGGAAGATGGAGCGAATGGGACGCCGCCCTCGCCGTGAGCGGCACGCGGGTTGTCGGCATCGCGGCCGGCGCCACGACCGGATACGAGATCGTCGAACTCGACACCCGCACCGGCTGCGCCCGTGCGGTCGCCGCCCAGCACATCGACGTCGTGGACCCAGGCCACCTGCCCGCCCCTGTCGAGCGCACCTTCACCGGACCGGACGGCCGGGAGATCCACGCCCATCTCTACCCGCCGCACAACCCCGGGTTCGCCGCACCGGACGGCGAACTGCCGCCGTACGTGATCTGGGTCCATGGCGGGCCCACCAGCCGGGCTCCGCTCGTACTCGACCTGGAGATCGCCTACTTCACCTCGCGGGGCATCGGCATCGCGGAGGTCAACTACGGCGGATCCACCGGATACGGGCGCGCGTACCGCAACCGGTTGCGTGAACAGTGGGGTGTGGTCGACGTCGAGGACTGCGCGGCGGTCGCCGAGGCGCTGGTCGCGGAGGGTACGGCGGATCCGGCACGGCTGGCGATCCGCGGCGGCAGCGCGGGCGGGTGGACCGCCGCCGCCGCGCTCACCGCGGGCTCCACCTTCGCATGCGGTGCGATCAGCTTTCCGGTACTGGACCTGACCGGATGGTCTGCGGGGGGTGAGACGCATGACTTCGAGTCCCAGTACCTGGAATCGCTGGTCGGCCCGATCGGCAAGGTCCCTGAGCGCTACCGGGACCGCTCTCCGGTCAGCCATGCCGATCGGATACGAGCCCCCTTCCTACTGCTGCAGGGGCTGGACGACGTCATCTGTCCGCCCGCGCAGTGCGAACGGTTCCTGGCGGCGCTCGCGGGGCGCGGCATCCCGCACGCGTACCTCACCTTCGAGGGAGAGGGACATGGATTCCGGCGCCAGGAGACCATCGTCAGCTGCCTGGAAGCCGAACTCTCCCTGTACGGACAGGCTTTCGGGTTCATACCGCCGTCCGTACCGACGCTGGAGCTGCGGGTATGACGGCAGCGGGAAGCACGGGCCCTGCGATGAGTTGAGCAGGCGAACGGAGCCGGGCGACCTTACGAATCGCTGACGTACCGGCCGCGCCGCCACCAGCGGCGCCGGACGGCCCGTACGGTCGGTCCATGCTGGTACTTGTCACCGGAGGCGCGGGCTTCATCGGCTCGCACATCGCCACCGCGCTCGCGAAGGACGGGCACGGCGTGCGCGTTCTCGACGCGCTGCTGCCCGCCGCGCACACCGTTCCGCCGGACATCGCTCCCGACGTCGACTTCGTCCGCGCCGATGTACGTGACCCGGCCGCCGTCGAGGAGGCGCTGCGCGGAGTCGACGCCGTCTGCCATCAAGCGGCGATGGTCGGACTCGGCAAGGACTTCGGCGACGCACCTGACTACGTGAGCTGCAACGACCTCGGTACGGCGGTGCTCCTGGCGGCCATGGCCCGTGGCACGGTACGCCGGTTGGTGCTGGCGGGCTCGATGGTGGTGTACGGCGAGGGACGGTACGACTGCGCGCGGCACGGTACGGTTCGGCCCGGTCCGCGCCACGTAGCCGACCTGGACGCCGGGCGATTCGAGCCGCGGTGCCCGCACTGCGGCGAACCGTTGGACCCCGGGTACGTCGACGAGGACGCCCCGGTCGATCCGCGCAACGTCTATGCGACGACGAAGCTCGCCCAAGAGCATCTGGCGGCGGCGTGGGCCCGGGCGACCGACGGCACGGCGGTGTCGCTGCGCTACCACAACGTGTACGGCCCCGGGATGCCGCGCGACACGCCTTATGCGGGGGTGGCCGCACTGTTCCGCTCCGCACTGGCGAGGGGCGAGAGCCCGCGGGTCTTCGAAGACGGCGGCCAGCGACGCGACTTCGTCCATGTACGGGATGTGGCCGCGGCGAACGTCGCCGCGTTGGGATCCGTGGCGGCGCCCGGCGTTCTGCGGGCGTACAACGTCGGCAGCGGAACACCGCACACCGTGGGGGAGATGGCCACCGCGCTCGCCGCACGGCACGGCGGCCCGGCACCCGTGGTGACGGGCGAGTACCGCCTGGGCGACGTCCGGCACATCACCGCGTCCTCGCGCCGGATCCGCGACGAACTGGGCTGGTCGGCGACGATCGGCTTCGCCGAGGGCATGGCGGAGTTCGCGAGCGCGCCCCTGCGCGGCGCGTCCTGACGGCGCGCGGGACCGCCGGTCCGGCACGTGAGGTTGGCCGGACCGCCGGTCCGCCCCGCGGGGATGCTCGCCATTGCGGCGGGAACAGGATTCCGCGGCAACGGCGAGCAACCGCGACTGCGCGGATCGGCGGTCAGGCGGCAGCCGCCACCATGACGTCTTGGGTGGCCAAGGCCCACCAGAAGGGCCCTAGTTCGGCGCTGCCGGTAGCACGACGTCGAAGCGGCAGCCGCCGGGGACATTGCGAACGGCGGCGTAGCCGTGGTGGGCTTCCACGATGCCGCGGACGATGGCGAGTCCCAGTCCGGCCCCGGCCGGAGGCGTTCTGGCACCCGTGCCGCGCCACCCGGTGTCGAAGACCCGAGACAGGTCCTCCGGCGGGATACCGCCGCAGCCGTCGGTGACCGACAGCACCACCGAGTTGGCCTCCCGGCGCGCGGCCACCGCGACCGTACCGTCGGCCGGGGTCCGGTGGATCGCGTTGACCAGCAGGTTCGCCAGAACACGGGTCATTTCGCGGCCGTCGACCTCCACCGGCACCGGTTCGACGCCGTGGCCGACCAGCCGTACACCGTGCTCGCGCGCCAGCGGGTCCGCGCCCGCGATGGCATCGCCCACCAGGTCGTACACCGAGATGCGGGACGGTGACAGCGGCAGTGCGCCCGCCTGGATGCGGGAGAGTTCGAACAGGTCGCCCACCATCGCGCTCAGCCGTTCCACCTCGGCGCGGATCTGCGCGTGGTACCGCATGGGGTCCTCGGCGATACCGTCCTCCAAGGCCTCCGCCATCGCGCGCAGCCCGGCCAGCGGGGTCCGTAGATCGTGCGAGATCCAGGCCACCAGTTCGCGCCGCGAGGCTTCCAGCGCGCGCTCGCGCTCCCGCGACGCGGCGAGTTTGGCGCTGGTGGCCGCCAGTTCTCGGCCCAGTTCGGCGAGTTCGGCGGTCGGCGCACCTTCCGGTGCCGTGAACGGGGTGAATCCGGCGCCGTCGCCCAGTGCCCGGGTGGCCGAGGTCAGCGCCCTGCTGCCCGCCACCACCCGGCGCCCCAGCAGCAGGGCCACCGTGAGGGAGACAACGGCGGCCATGGCGCAGACCAGGATGATGACCCGCAGGTCGTGCGAGGACAGGAACATCGCCCACGCCACCGACAGCGTCCCGGCCAGCATCGCGGCCACCGACACGGCGGGGACGACGGCCAGCGCCAGCGCGACCGACCGGTTGCGCAGCAGCCGTAGGGCGAACGCGCCGAGCAGGCCCGCGACGGCAGCGCCCGCCGCGGCGTACGCCGCGATCAGCAACAAGTCATGCATCAGCCACCGCCTCGCCCGCCGATCCGCCCGAGGCCGCGCTCCCACCCGCGGCCGAGGCGCCGCCCGGGGAGCCGGGCTCACCCGAGATCGCAGCCCCACCCGAGCCCGGGTATCCGCCCGCATCCGCCGCCCCGTCCGAAGCCCCCGCCGCGCCCGCGCCTTCCCCTGGCGGGTCGAACCGGTAACCGACACCCCAGACGGTGCTGATCAACTTGGGGCGGGCCGGGTCCTCCTCGACCTTTTCGCGCAGGCGGCGCACATGCACCGTCACCGTCGACAGATCGCCGAACTCCCAGCCCCACACGCGGTGCATCAGCTCCTCGCGCCCCACCACCCGGCCCGGGTGCCGCAGGAAGAAGGCGAGCAGGTCGAACTCGCGGATGGTCAGCGCGAGTTCGACACCGTCGCGGGTGGCCCGGCGGGCCGCCGGGTCGAGGGCGAGCGGGCCGGAGCGCAGCCAGGGGCCGGGCGCCGCCGGGGTTCCGGCGCGGCGCAGCACGGACTCCACGCGCAGCACCAGCTCACGCGGGCTGAACGGTTTGGTGACGTAGTCGTCCGCGCCGACCTCCAAGCCGAGGATCCGGTCGTCCTCGTCACCGCGGGCGGTCAGCATGACCACCGGTACCGGTCCCTGTTCGCGGATCCTGCGGCACACCTCAAGGCCGTCGAGGCCGGGCAGCATCAGGTCGAGCACCACCAGGTCAGGTCGTGCGGCGGCGGCGCGGGCCACGGCGGAGGGGCCGTCGGCCGCCCGGTCCACGGCGAACCCGGCACGGTCGAGGTACCCGGCGACGATCTCGGCGACGGTCGGATCGTCATCCACGACGAGGACCCGGCGGGCGGCGTTCTGAGCTGCTGCGGTGGTCACGCAACGAGTCTCGCACCGGGGCCGCCGGCATGCCGGGGCGCGTCCGCCTCCCGGGCCCGACGTCCGTGTTTCGTAAGGATCGGGAATCCGGAATGCGGACTTTGTCTTCGTAGGGTGAGGAGGGTGACCGAGAACCCCTCGCCGCCAGACGACGGCAGCCCCCTGATCGACGTTGTCCTGCCCTGCCTCGACGAGGCGGCCGCGCTGCCCTGGGTGCTGGACCGGATCCCGCGCGGTTGGCGCGCGATCGTCGTCGACAACGGTTCGACCGACGGCTCGGCGGAACTCGCCGCCTCGCTCGGCGCCCATGTGGTCCATGAGCCGGTACGCGGCTTCGGCGCCGCATGCCACGCGGGGCTGCGGGCCGCCACCGCCGAGGTCGTCTGCTTCTGCGACTGCGATGCCTCGCTCGACCCCGGACTGCTGCCGTCCGTCGCGCAGCCGGTACTGGACGGCAGCGCCGATCTCGTACTCGGTCGCCGCAGGCCGACCGTGCGCCGCGCCTGGCCGGTGCACGCGCGGCTCGCCAACCTCGAACTGGCCCGGCTGATCCGCCGCCGCACCGGTCTGCGGCTGCGCGACCTCGGCCCCATGCGCGCCGCGCGCCGTGAGCGGCTGCTCGCGCTCGACCTGTCCGACCGCCGCTCCGGCTATCCGCTGGAGATGGTGGTCCGGGCCGCCGACGCGGGCTGGCGGGTACGGGAACTGGACGTCCCGTACGCGCCGCGAGCGGGCCGTTCCAAGGTCACCGGCACCTGGCGGGGCACCTGGCATGCGGTGCATGACATGAGGGCAGTGCTGCGCCGCCCGGCAGGGGCGGCGCGATGAGTGCGACACCTCTTTCGGCGGCCGGACCGTCCGGCCCGGCGACACTGCTGGTGATCGCCAAGGAACCGGTGCCCGGCCGGGTCAAGACCCGGCTCACCCCTCCCTTCAGCCCCCAACAGGCGGCGGCGCTGGCGGAAGCCGCGCTGACGGACACCCTGGACGCGGTGCGGCGGGCGCCCGCCCGGCGGCGTGTGCTGGTGCTGGACGGCGCGCCCGGCTGCTGGCTGCCGCCGGGCTTCGAGGTGGTGCCGCAGGTGGCGGGCGGACTGGACGAGCGACTTGCCGCGGCCTTCGCCGCCTGCTCGGAAGGGCCCGCACTGCTGGTCGGTATGGACACTCCGCAGCTCAGCCCCGAACTCCTGGCCCCCGCACTGGATCCGGCGTCATGGCAGCGGTGCGACGCCTGGTTCGGCCCGGCCGCGGACGGCGGGTTCTGGGCGCTGGGACTCGCCGCGCCCAACCCCTCGTTGCTCCGTGGCGTACCGATGTCCACCAGCCGCACCGGGCAGGTGCAGCGGCAGCGTCTCGTCGATGCCGGGCTGCGGGTGTGCGACCTGCCGCCACTACGGGACGTCGACACCGCGGCGGACGCCGCCGCCGTCGCCGCCGAGGCGCCCGGCTCCCGCTTCGCCGCCCTACTCACCGGGTTCACCGCCTCATGAGCACAACAGAACTGACGACACGCCAGGAAGGCAGGCGGCAGGGCACGCAGAGCGAGCCATGGGTGGACGACCCGTACTCCCGCGCCCTGCGCAGCGGCCGCGGACCGCTCTTCCTGCGCCGGTCCGACGGCTGGCTGCTGCCGCTGGACGTGGAGCGCTGGTGCGCCGCGCCGGACGCCGCCGACACCGCGCTGCTGCGCCGATGCCGCGGCCCGGTGCTCGACATCGGCTGCGGGCCCGGGCGCCTGGTGGCGGCACTGACGGCGTACGGACACTGCGCGCTCGGTGTCGACGTCAGCCCGGCGGCCGTGGCCCGCACCCGGGGGGCGGGCGGCGCCGTACTGCACCGTTCGGTCTTCGAACGGCTGCCCGCCGAGGGCGGTTGGGCCACCGCGCTGCTCGCCGACGGCAACATCGGCATCGGCGGCGACCCGCACGCGCTGCTGCTGCGCATACGCGAACTCGTCGCCCCCGGCGGCCGGTTGCTGGTCGAGGCGGCCCCGTACGACGTGGACGAGCGCCTGACCGTACGGGTGGAGGACGCGCGTGGCCGCCACGGCAGCGACTTCCCGTGGGCCCGACTGGGCACACGCGCACTGCTCGCCGCGGCGGCCGACACCGGCTGGACCCCGGCGGAACACTGGGAGGCCGACGGCCGTCCGTTCGTCGATCTGCGCCACCGGAGGGGAGCCGGCGCGAAACCCCACTAGGGTCGTCGCCGTGAACCGTACGGACCGGCTGTACGCCCTCGTCGAAGAGCTGCGCGCCGCCTCACCCCGCCCCCGAAGCGCCCGCTGGCTCGCCGAGTGCTTCGAGGTCAGCACCCGCACCATCGAGCGCGATCTGAGCGCCCTTCAGCAGTCCGGCGTGCCGGTCTACGCGGAGCAGGGACGATCCGGAGGCTACGTCCTGGACAAGGAACGCACCCTTCCACCGCTGAACATCACCCCCGCGCAGGCCACAGCACTCGCCGTCGGCCTGCACACGCTCGACGGAACGCCGTTCGCCGCCGACGCGCGGGACGCCCTGCGCAAGGTACTCGCGGTGATGCCGGAGCGAGAGCGGGCGGCGGTGCGCGAGTACGCCGCGCGGGTGCAGCTCCTGGTGCCGCCGTCGCCGTCGCCCGAGGTGCCACTGGTGCTGCGTGAGGCGCTCTCCACCCGGCATGTGCTGCGGCTGCTCTACGCCGACGCGCGGGGCGAGACGACCGAGCGGCTGGTCGAACCCCTGGGGTTCCTCGGCGGCGAGCAGTGGTACCTGATCGCGTGGTGCCGATTGCGCGACGCCGTGCGCGGATTCCGCCTCGACCGGATCCAGGAGGCGCACCAACTCGACGAGATCGCGCCGCCGCGTCAGATCGACCTCGCCGAGCTGGACACCTTCGGCCGTGAGAAGACCCGGTTGAGCGAGATCGTCCAGCAGAAGTCGTCACCACCAGGCCGCAAACACCGACAGGACGGTGTCGCCGGAGCCCTGAAAGCTGGTACCCGACCAGCCCGACAAGCCTGACAGGAAAGGCATCCGGCATGACCACGCACACCCAGGCGACCAACCTTACCCGCGGCCACGGCATCGCCCTGTTCGACCAGTGGACGGCGATCTGGAACGGCGAACTGACGCTCGCCGCGCGGACCCTCACCCCCGGCTTCCGGATCCACTTCGGCGGCGTCAGCTCCGCCGACACCGATGCCTTCCGCGGTCCCGCCCAACTGGCGGCCTACATCGGGGAGTTCCGGGACCGGTACCCCGCTCCCGGACTGCGCTACGCCGTCGACGGGGCGCCCGTCGTGGACCCGGTCACCGGGTACGTGGTCGCCCGCTGGACGGTGGACGTCCCGGACACGGCGGGTGCCACCACCACCAAGAGCGGAATCGACATGCTCGCCGTGGCCGGCGACCGCATCGCCGAGGTGTGGTCAGTCACCGGGGCCCGCCGCTTCGCGCCGTGACGTGTGCCGCGCCCGCACTGCGGACACGGCCGCAACCACCGCGGTAGCGGCGGCCACCGCGCCCAGCGCGATGAGCCAGTTGCGTCCGTAGTCCAGTGGCAGCACGGTGGGGTTGCCCGCCGGGGTGCCGGGACCCACGAGCGCGGGCAGCGCCACCGCCGTCAGGCACCCCGCCGCGATCAGGCCGCCGCGCAGCGGACCGCGTAGCCAGCGCGGCCCGCGCAGCGCGGCCCCGATCGCCAGCACCAGCGGGACCAGCGCACCGTCGTGCAGCAGCACCGCACCGGCCAGCCACTGTGCCACATCGATCGGGTCACGCACATAGGGATCGGTGAGCAGGATCGTCAGGCCGATGCCCATGGCCGTGAGCCCGAACGCACCGACTGCCAGCCGGATCTTCATCACAGCACCTCCAGTCGCGTGACCCACTTGGTCTGCAGCACACCCGGGCGGTTCGGGGCGATGATCCGGGCCGGGAAACCGTGGTCGTACGAGAGCGGTTCGCCGTTCAGCGAGAGCGCTAGCAGCGTCAGCGGATCGCGGGCGTAGGAGGCCCCCATCTCGGACACCCCGAAGTTTCCGCCGCGCTCCAGCGACACCACCCGGACACGGGCGTGCGCGGAGGCGCCCGCGTGGTCGAGCAGGTCCCGTACCGGGACACCGGTCCAGTGCCCGTTCCTGCTCCAGCCTTCGACACAGGCGATCGGGAGGGTGGCGGTCCGCTGGGCCATTGCCCGCAGTTGAGGAAGCGACAGCTCATAGGGTCGCGGACCCGCGACGTGCAGCCGCCAGCCGGACACCGAAGACGCGGTGATGCCCGCCGCGGCGGCGGTCCGGTTGACCGGCAGGTGCTGCGGGCCGTGATCCGGTTGGCGCGCCCCCAGCAGATCGAGGTCCTTGAGCGGGCCGAGGGCCTGCCCCACCGTCGTCAGCGTCACCGCGCCCACCGCCGCGCCCACCGCGGCGACGAACGACCGCCGGTCAGGCCCGTCCGGGTCCGGCAGCGGATCGGTCGAAGAAGGCCGCGCCCGCCGCCAACTCTCCGCGATCACCGGTGCCTTGACCGCGATGTGCAGCAGCAGTGAGCCGACCGCCACCCAGGCCAGCGCGAAGTGCACCTGGCGGAACGGGAACGGCCACGGGTACCACTGCACCGTGTCCAGCAGTCCGGTGAACAGCTCCAGCAGCACACTCGCGACCAGCACCGCGATCGACAGCCGCTCCAGCGCGTGCAGTACCGACCTCACCGGCGGCCATTCGAACAGCCGTGGATACACCGTCCACAACTTCGCCAGCAACAGCGGAATGGCGGCGATCCCGCTCGCCACGTGCAATCCCTGAGTGACCCGGTACCCCCATGCCGGACGGCTCGGCAGCACGTCCACAGCCCAACTCGGCGGCTGCTGAAGGTAGTGGCTGAACACCCCGGTCACAAAGCAGGTCAAGATGGCGGCGCCCAGCACCCGTCCGACCACCGTCGCGGTACGCGCGTCGTGCAACCGCCCCTTGAAGGCGGGCAGCGGTGGTCGGAACGAGGGAAGCGGGGACCGGAATCGGATCGCTCTCATGCTTCCATCCCACAGCCTCAAAGCCGATCACGGCGGCTTTCACTCCTTACGGAATGCGGACAACGCGTCCGGGAAGATCGCTTTGGGCCGCCTCGGCTGCCAACGTGGCAGTCGTGGGAGTACGTACCGTCATCACCGCCGCCCTGCTCGCCGCCCTGACCGCGGTCACCGCCGCCACCCTGCGCGTGGGCGGTGATCTTGGCGCGCCCGGACACCTGCTGATCTGGTACGGCGTCGGCTGGGCGCTGTTCGCGGCAGCCGCCTGGACGGTACGCAAGGTGCCGCCCCGGGCGGCGGCGGCGCTCGTCCTCATCGGCGGGGTGGCGCTGTCCGCCGCCGCCCTGTCGGCACCGCCGCGCACCAGCGACGACATGTACCGCTACGCATGGGACGGCCGGGTGCAGGCGGCGGGGATCTCTCCGTACGCCTATCCGCCCGCGGCGCCGCAACTGGCCCGGCTGCGTGACCCCTGGCTCTTTCCGTCCGGCACCGGATGCCAGGGCTGGGATCTGCACCAGGCTCCGACGGGCGTGTGCACCCACATCAACCGGCCGACCGTGCACACCATTTACCCGCCCGTCGCCGAGGGCTGGTACCTGGGCGTGCACGCCGTCTCCCCGGCGGGCAGCCGCCACAAGCCGTTCCAGATCGCGGGCGCGGTCCTCGCCGTCGCGACCACCGGCGCACTGCTCCTGGTACTGCGGCGGCGCGGCGATCCCTGGCAGGCCGCGCTGTGGGCGTGGTGTCCCGCCGTACCCATCGGCGCGGTGAACGACGCGCATGTCGACACCCTCGGCGTGCTGTTCACGGTGCTCGCCTTCGGGGTCGGGCCCGGGGTACGCCGCGGGGCGCTGGTCGGCGCGGGCATCGCCGTCAAACTGCTGCCGGGACTGGTGCTGCCCGGTGCCCTGTCCGGCCTGCTGGCCCCGGGCCGGCGCCTGCGAGACCGGCTGGCCGAGGCCGCCAGAGTGCTGGTGCCCGCGGTCCTGGTGGTCGCCCTCGCCTACCTGCCGTACGTACTCGTCTCGGGCACCGGGGTGATCGGCTACCTTCCCGGCTATCTGCACGAAGAGGGGTACGACGCGGGCAGCGTCGGCCGGTTCGCGGTGCTGCGGCTGGTCCTGCCGGACGCGTGGGCGGGACCGGTCGCCATCGCGGCGATAGCGCTGGCCGCCCTGTACGTGCTGCGCCGCGGAGACCCCCAACGGCCCTGGCGCGGCGCGCTGTTGGTCACCGGTACCGCGCTGCTCGTGACCTCGCCCGGCTACTACTGGTACGCGCTGCTGGTGGTCGCCCTGGTGGCGCTGGACGGCCGCTGGGAGTGGCTGGCGGTGCCCGCCGCGGGCATGGTCCTGTACATCGAGACCGCGCAGGGGCTACGGGGCATCCCGGTCCAGGCCTGGCCGTTCGGACTGGCCGCCGTGATCGTGGCAACCGGCGCGGCGGTACGGCTGCGCGCCGGGCGCAGAGGTGACGCGTGACCTGGTCAGATGTCACCGGGAAGCAGCGCGTACATCACCATGTCCCGGCGCTCACCGCCGATCTCCCGCCACCCCCGCAGCAGCCCCTCCCGGTGAAATCCCGCGCGCTCGGCGGTGCGCAGCGATCCCGTGTTCCACGGTTCCACGTAGAGCTCAAGCCGGTCCAGGCCCAGCGTGGACAGGCCCCATGTGCTCATCGCCCGAACTGCGCTGAGTGCCGCTCCCTGACCGCGTGCGGAGGCCGCCACCCAGTAGCCGAGGGACGCCCGCCCCTCCCCGAGCGGCCGGAACGAGGCGGCGCCGACCGCGCGGTCATCGCGGTTGCGGACGATGACGAACGTGAAGCCCTCGCCGCTGGCGGCCCGTTGCCACTGCCGTTGGACGAAGCTGACGGCAGCCGCTTCCGAATATACGGACGGCACGGTGGTGATGCGCGGGATGTAAGGATCGGCCGAGGCCTCGCGCACCAGCCCCAGATCCCGCAGGGACCACGCGCGCAGCGAGAAGTCCCCGGCCGGAAGGTGGGGGACGACAAGAGGAGGGATCAGCGCGGACACCATGGACGCATCCTGCCGGGGTCAACGCGCGGGGCGCACGCGGTTGTCGGGGCCGGGCGGAGGGACCGGGCCCTGCCGCCGGTTGCGTGGTGGTGGGAAGATCGGCAGTCCCGACCGCCACGTTCAAGGACTGGACCGATGACCGCACCGACCCCGCCAGCGCGGATCACGCCCCGCGTGCTCGGCACCGGCCCGCTGCCCGACGGCCTCGAGCGACCCGGGCCCGGGGCTCCGGCACACGTCTGGCTGCTGCGGATTTCCAGCCATGCCGCCGCGTTGTCCGCCGATCCGAGCGGACTCGACGTCTTCGACGCGACGGAACGCCAACGCCACCAGGCGTTCATCCGGGCGGCCGACCGCGATCGCTACGCGGTCGCGCACGTCGGGTTGAGGCGGCTGCTCGGCGGCTATCTGGGCACCGAGCCGGGCGACATCGTCCTGGTGCGCGAACCGTGCCCGCTGTGCGGCGGTCCGCATGGCCGCCCCGCCGTCAGCGATGACGGACCGCACTTCTCGCTCTCGCACAGCGGCGATCTGGTCCTGATCGCCGTCGCCGGTTCTCCGGTCGGCGCCGATGTGGAGGAGATCCCGACCGTCTCGGTGGCCGACGACGTCGCGCGGAGCCTTCATCCGCGGGAGCGGGCGGAGCTGGCCGCACTGCCCCCCGCCGACCGCACGCTCGCCTTCTCCCGCTGCTGGACCAGGAAGGAGGCCTACCTCAAGGGCACCGGCGAGGGCCTGGCAGGCGGCCCGGAACACACCTATGTGGGCACCGGCGCCGAGCCCGCGGACGTCACCGGCTGGGCGCTCGTGGACGTCACCGTCGACGACGGATACGGCGCGGCCATCGCGACCGCCCTACCCCGCAGCTCAGCACACTGATGGACATTCAACAGGCTTTCGTCAAGGGGCGGTTACCCCAAACCGGGAAAGTGGCCGCAATCAGCTCACGGGTCGGCATCGGTCGCGCGGATCCCCTTGGGCGGGCGCTGTCCCACGAGTAGTGTCCGGGGGCCATGCGACCCCTCTCCCGCACACCCCAGCCGCCCGCCGCATGGCACCCCGCCCGCCGCACCCTGCTCGGCGCGGCGGCCGCCACCGCACTCGCCGGTGCCACGCTCGCGCCCCCGCACGCCTTCGCCGCCGGGAGGTCCAGAGCCATGACCAGCGACCCGGCGGGCGCCGCCGAGCCCACCGCGCTGCCGAGCGACGCCCATGTCACCCAGCAGGTCCACGCCGAGTTCCTGCACGGCTGGCACGGATACACCTCCACCGCGTGGGGCTACGACGAACTGCGCCCCGTCAGCAGGACCCACAACGACTTCTTCGCCCCCGGCAGGACCTTCGGGCTGTCCATCGTCGAGGCACTCGACACGCTCTTCCTGATGGGCGAGGACCGGGAGCTGGCGCGCGGCTGCGACTGGATCGAGAAGCACTTCGACCCCGCCCAGGACGCCGACGTCCACGTCTTCGAGGCCGTCATCCGACTGGTCGGCGGTCTGCTCGCGGGCTACCTCGCCACCGGGCGGCACAAACTGCTCAGCCTCTGCCGGGAGCTGACGGACCACCTGCTGCCAGCCTTCACCTCCTCGCCGACCGGCATCCCGTACAGCCATGTCAATCTGCGTACCGGGGCGGTCAGCGGCCCCGACGTGCCGCTCGCCGAAGTCGGAACGAACATCATGGAGTTCGGTCTGCTGTCGAAGCTCACCGGTGACTCGCGGTACTACGACGCCTCGATGCGCGCCTATCGCGCGGTCATCGACAAGCGCAGCTCGCTCGACCTGCTCGGTACCTCGATCAACGCGGAGACCGGCCGCTGGACCGACACCGCCTCCGTCGAGCCGAACCCGCCGGTCGACTCCTTCTACGAGTACCTGTGGGGCGGTTACGCGCTGTTCGGCGACAGCCGGCTGCGCGACTGGTACCGGACGCTGACCCGCGCGGTCCTGCGCCACCAGTCCGACACCAGCACCGGCCACCTCTGGTTCTGCCAGGTCGATCCGGCCACCGGCAAGCAGGTCGGCACCAGCCAGTCGGAGCTGGCCTCCTTCTACGCGGGCCTGCTCGGCAAGGGCGGCGACCTGCGGGACGGCGCGGCGTACTACCGGTCGTGGACCGCCGTGCTCGACCGGTACCCGGTACTGCCGGAGGGAATCGACTACCGGACGCTGACCGCCACCGACAAGGGAAACCAACTGCGGCCCGAGTACGCGAACTCGTCCTTCGATCTGTGGCGGTTGACGCATGACGCCTACTACAAGCGGACCGGGTACCGGTATTTCACCGCGATGCGGGACCATCTGCGGGTGCCGGGCGGCTACACGATCGCCACGGACGTGACCACAGCGCCGATGGGGCAAGGGGATTTGCTGCCCGCGTATTGGTTCGCGGAGAACTTCAAGTACGTGTACCTGATGTTTTCCGGGACCCGGCGGTTCGACTACCGGAACGGGTATCTGTCCACTGAGGGGAAGGTCCTGCGGGGCTTGCGGCGGTCCTAGGGAATCGCTCCAGCGCCAGCGCAGCCCGGTCGGCCATGATGCGGTACCCCGCGTCATGGGGGTGCTTGTGGTCGCCGCTGTCCCAAAGCGGGTTGAGCCTTTCCGGGTTGCCTGGCGCGGCCAGCGCGCTGCCGAAGTCGACAACGGCGTCAAAAGTGCCGGAGTCGCGGATCCACTGGTTGAGTTCCGTCCGCTCGGCCGCTGAACGTGGCGTGTGGTACTCCGGGCCCGCGAACGGCAGCAGGGTCGCGCCCAGCACCCTGACACCCCCGGAACGGGCCCGCTCGACCAGGCGTCGGTATCCGGCGGCCAACTCCCCGACGGATACATCGGTGTTGGGCCGATAGGTCGGCAGATCGACCTCGCTGAAGCCGATGTCGTTGAGACCGGCCAGGACGATGACGGTGTCCACGCCCGGCTTGCCGAGGACATCGCGCTGGAAGCGCGCCAGCGCGCTGTCGCCGAACCAGGCCGAGTCGCTCAGCAGCAAGTTGCTGCCGATGCCCGAGTTGAGCACCGGACGCGGCCGCCCCCACGCGGCGAGCCGCTCGGCCAGCCGGTCCGGGTACCGGCTGTTGGAGTCGGCCGTGGAGCCGAAGCCGTCGGGCTGATTCACGGTACCCATGGTGTAAGCCGTCCTTCCGTCGGTCTTCCGGAAGGCAGGCTGTCGCGTACCGAACGACCCACCCAGCCACCTGTTCTGCGTAGCACCGCGGATCCTGCGACCCGCAGGGTCAGTTCAAGGATTCAGCACACACCCAAACGCGAGATCGGTAAAGATCCCTCCAATTGCCGCCCGTTGTAACCGCCGCATTACGTCAAGGTGTCTCCCAGTCCGCGAAAAGACCTGGTGGCCCCGGACTGCACCGGGTTCGATGGAATACGCGCGGCTCCGCCCGCCGGCCGGACCCGCGGCGCCGCCCGCCAGTCAGACCTGCGGCACCGCCGCCAGTCAGACCTGCGGCACCGCCGCCAGTCAGAGAGGGGCAGCCTTGGCCACCACCGTGCGACGTACCAGCATCACTCTCCCCGCCGCCCGCCTCGGCCCGGAGAACCCGCTGCCCGCGCTGCGCACACCGGCCGACCCGCACCAGGTCGATGAGCGCGAGCGCGTACGGTTTCCGCCGGGCATGGCACGCCGGATCGGCTACGCGCCGCTGCGCTCCCTGCTGCCGGTGCGTCGCCTCGATGGGTACGACCGCCACCGCACCCCCACCGACCTCGAAGCCATCGTGATCGAGAACGACCGGCTGCGTGCCACCGTGCTGCCCGGCCTCGGCGGTCGGGTGTACTCCCTTGTGCACAAGTCCACCGGTCGGGAACTGCTCTACCGCAACCCGGTGGTGCAGCCCGCGAACTTCGGTCTCGCCAACGCCTGGTTCTCCGGCGGCATCGAATGGAACATCGGCGCCACCGGTCACACCACGCTGTCCTGCGCGCCCGTACACGCCGCCCGGGTACCCGCACCCGACGGTGGCGAGATGCTGCGGCTGTGGGAGTGGGAACGATTGCGCGACCTGCCGTTCCAGGTCGACCTGTGGCTGCCGGAGGCCGCCGAGTTCCTGCTGGTCGGCGTCCGGATACGCAATCCGCACCAGCGCGCCGCGCCCGTCTACTGGTGGTCCGGCATCGCCGTTCCGGAGAGCCCGGACACCCGCGTCATCGCCCCCGCCGACGAAGCCTGGCACTTCGGACACGAACGGTCACTGCGCCGCGTCCCGGTCCCCGAATGGCAGGGCGCCGACCGCACGTACCCACTGCGCGGTGAACGCGCCGCCGACTACTTCTACGAGGTTCCGGACGCCGCCCGTAAGTGGATCACGGCGCTGGACGGCGAGGGCCATGGCCTCGTACAGACCTCGACCGACCTGCTGCGCGGCCGCAAACTCTTCCTGTGGGGCAACGGGCCCGCCGGTCAGCGCTGGCAGCGGTGGCTCACCGAACCCGGCACCGACGGATACATCGAGATCCAGGCGGGTCTGGCCCGAACCCAGTTGGAGCACATCCGGCTGGAGGCGACCAGCGAACTGTGCTGGCTGGAGGCGTACGGCCCGCTGGCGGCGGACCCCGCCGCGGTGCACGGCACGGACTGGACGGCGGCGCGCGACGCGGTGTCGCGCGGCCTGGAGGCCGCGCTTCCGCGCTCGGACGTCGAGCGGGCCTACCAGGCCTGGCTGGGCTGCGCCGACACCGAGCCGAAGGAGATCCTGGCGACGGGTTCCGGTTGGGGCGCCCTCGAAGTGCTGCACGGGCGCTTCGACCTGCCCGGAACCCCCTTCGACGAGGCCACGCTGGGGGAGGAGCAGCGCCCCTGGGTGGAACTGCTGCACAACGGCCGTCTTCCGCAGGGCCCGTTGAGCACACCGCCCGGTCCCACGCTCGTCGCTCCGCACTGGCGGGATCTGCTGGAGACGGCACCGGCGGACGCGCTGGCCGAGTACCACCTGGGGGTGGCGCAGTGGCATGCCGGTGACCGGGCCCAGGCTGTGCGTAGCTGGGAGCGCTCGCTGAAGACGGCGGAGTCGTGTTGGGTGATGCGCTGTCTGGCGGTCGCCGATGTCGAGTCGGGGCATCCGAAGCGGGCGGCCGAGCGGTATCTGCGGGCCTTCGAGCTGGCTGCGGAGGACCCCGGGCAGGCGCACGCGGTGTTGGCCGGTTTGGCGCGCGAGGCGGTGCCCGCGCTGCTTGCGGCAGCGCGGGCGGGGGATGCGGGGGCGCTGCTGGGGGCGCTGCCGGTGTCGGTACGGGAGCGGGGGCGGTTCCGGCTGATGGGGGCCCAAGTACTGCTCGCGCAGGGGGAGGTGAGGGAGGCTAGGGCGGTGTTCGACGCCGGGTTCGAGGTGGATGACCTGGGGGAGGGGGAGGAGACGTTGAGCGATACGTGGTTCGCGATTGCTGAGCGGTTGGTTGCGGGTGCCGGGCCCGTCACCGAATCGATTCGCCGCCGCGCTCGGGCGGAGCACCCTCTTCCGGACGCGTACAACTTCGGCCTCTAGGCTCGCGTTGGCGGTTCCGGGTACGGCGATTTTCCTCCCTCCGCCCCCGTTGCCGGGACCGTTCGGGTGCCGTTGCGCCGGGTCGTTTGCGGGGCGGGGCCACGTTGTCCGCTGCGCTGCGGGCCGGTGGTCATACGGTGCGCGAGGGGGGTGCGACAGGGAAAATTCCTTACCCGGAACCGGTGGCGCTAGCGAGCGGTGTTGACACCACGTCAGCAAAACGTTTCACTTTTCACCCGTACGTCTTGGCAACGTTGTCACCCGAACGCACCCACCCCGGACAACGTTGTCGGTGGCGTCGCGTGCGATGCCACCGAACGCATGTCCATCCGTGAAGGTCCAACCGCCCGTGGAGGCACGTGATGGCAAGACCGCTGCGCGCAAGCGCGCCCGGATTCCGTAGACGCGTCGCCGCCGTGGCCCTCGTGGCCCTGGCGGCGCTGCCGCTTCAGACACTGGGCGCCGGGCCCGCGTCCGCCGCCACCCTGGTCAATGACCCCGCGTCGCTGGTGAACCCGCTCATCGGCACCTCGGGCAGCGTGGACACCTTCCCCGGCCCCGACGCACCGTTCGGCATGCTGCAGTGGGGGCCGGACACCACACCGCACCGCCCGGACGGCGGTGGCTACGAGTACAAGGACAACAAGATCTCCGGGTTCAGCCTCACCCACCTGTCCGGCCCCGGCTGCGCAGGGGCCGGTGACGTGCCGATCCTGCCGATCACCGGTGAGTTGTCCGGGAACCTCGGCGACACCAGCGCCACCTTCCAGCACGAGGACGAGCAGACCGGCATCGGCTACTACGGGGTCACCGATGCCTCCGGCATCAAGTCCGAGCTCACGACCGCCACCCGGGCGGGCCTCGGCCGGTTCACCTTTCCTGGTTCCGCCGACTCCCATCTGCTGCTCAAGCTCAGCGGCGGCGCCACGCAGGTCGACGGCACCCGCGCCGAGGTCGTCAACAACAACGAGGTCATCGGCGCGGTGCAGAGCGGTCACTTCTGCGGCGCCAACAACGGCTACACCCTGCACTTCGACATCAAGTTCAGCAAGCCGTTCACCACCTCGGGCACCTGGGTCGGCGACACCATCAACGAGAACGCGACGTCGATCGAGCAGGGCCGCCCGCAGCAGGGCTTCGGCCCGAACCACGCGACGAACCCGACCCACGGCCCGGACTTCACCCTCCGCGGCAAGCCCTCGCCGTCGATGCACGGCCCCGCGGCGCCCCGCAAGCGCAGCGCGGTCGGTCCGCCGGTGACCGGTGCCAACGGGATGTACCTGACGTTCGACACCACCGGCGCCCCGACGGTGACCGCGGCCGTCGGCATCTCGTACACCAGCGACACCAACGCGCGGAAGAACCTCGCCGCGCAGATCCACGGCTGGAACTTCGACGCACTCCGCCAGGCGAACCACAAGGAGTGGAACCGCGTGCTCAGCCGGGTGCGCGTCGGTGGCGGAAGCCACGACCAGCAGGTGCAGTTCTACACCGCGCTGTACCACTCGCTGCTGCACCCCAATGTGTTCTCCGATGCCAACGGCGAGTACATGGGCATGGACGACCAGGTGCACCACCTCGCCAAGGGGCAACTGGCGCAGTACGCCAACTACTCCGGCTGGGACATCTACCGCTCGCAGGTGCAGCTGATGGCCATGGTCGACCCGAAGGTCGAAAGCGACGTGGTCACCTCGATGCTCAACGGCTATGACCAGACCGGGCTGTTGCCGAAGTGGGCGCAGAACAACGGTGAGACCTATGTGATGGTCGGTGACCCGGCGGCCGCCATCATCGCCGACGCGTACGCCTTCGGGGCACGCGACTTCAACACCGCGCACGCCCTGGACGCACTGGTCCATGAGGCCACCAAGCCCAACAACGTCCGGCCCGGCGAGGCGGTCAGGGACGACAAGGGATATCTGCCGATCGACGGCAAGGACTGGGGCTGCTGCAACTTCTACGGCCCGGTCTCCACGCAGCAGGAGTACGACGTCGCGGACTACGCCGTCGCGACGCTGGCCAAGTCGTTGGGCCACCGGGACATCTACACCAAGTTCGCGGCCCGCGCCCAGGACTGGCAGAACGTCTTCAACCCGCAGAGCGGATATCTGCAGGCGAAGAAGGCGGATGGCGAGTTCGCCTCAGGTTTCACCCCCGGCACCTCCAACGGATTCGTCGAGGGCACATCGGCGCAGTACACGCCGATGGTCCCGTTCAACCTCAGGGCGCTGATCGCGGCGCGCGGCGGTACGGCCGCGTACAGCTCGTACCTCGACAGTCTGCTCAGCAACATCACGGCTCCGACGGGGATCAACGCCGATCTGAGCAACGAGCCCAGTATCGAGATCCCTTGGGAGTACGACTACGTCGGCCAGCCCTGGAAGACGCAGGCCGCGCTGCGGCAGGCGCAGCAGAAGCTCTGGTTCAACGCTCCGCTGGGCTCCTTCGGCAATGACGACCTGGGGGAGATGGCCTCCTGGTATGTCTGGTCCGAGCTGGGCTTCTATCCCGAGACGCCCGGTACGGACATCCTCGCGCTGGGCAGCCCGGTCTTCCCGCAGACCGAGCTCACCCTGGGCAGCGGAAAGGTCGTGCGGATCAACGCCCCTCAGGCGGCGCCTGACGCGCCATATGTGCAGGCACTGCGGGTCAACGGCCGGGCATGGAACAGGGCATGGCTCGGCTTCGGGGCGCTGAGCCGCGGTGGTGCCCTGGACTACGCCCTGGGCACCGCGCCGAACACCGGCTGGGCGGCGTCACCCGCCGCGGCGCCGCCGTCCGACGCCACCGGAGAGCACGAGGTGCTGGCGTCGACGGGCCCCTCGGGCGCGGGTCTGGTGGTCGCGCCCGGTAGCAGCGGTACCGGAACCCTCAACCTGGTGAACATCGGCAGCAGCGCCGTCACCGTTGCGTGGGCCGCCGAGGCGGCGTCCGGGGTGACCCTCGACGTGCCGTGCGGTTCGGTGACCCTCCCACCGGGCGGCAAGGCCGAACAGCAGGTGAAGGTGACGGCGGGGGACAAGGAGGGCGTGTATCCGGTGGCGTTCGCGCTCTCCACCAACTCCGGTTCCTCGCTGGGCAGGGCGGTGCTGCGGGCGGTGGTGGCCTATCCCGACGAGGCGTGGCCGTACTACACGGACGAGGGCGTCTATTCGGACGGTGCCACCTACACCGGCGGCTTCGACGGAGACGGCGCGGCCTACTCCCAGAACGCGCTGGACGACGCGGGTGTCAGGGGTGGCTCGGATGTCGGCGTGGACGGTGTCTCGTACATCTGGCCGGAGGTGGCTCCGGGCACGCTGGACAACATCACCGTGGCGGGTCAGACCATTCCGACCGCATCGCCGGCCGGTGCGGGGGCGTTGGGGCTGCTGGGCGCGGCGACCAACGCACCGAAGACCGGCAGCAAGGGCGAGCTGACCATCACGTACACCGATGGCAGTACGTCCAAGGCCACGGTCGGCTTCTCGGACTGGACGCTCAACGCCGGTGGCAGCTCCCCGGTACCGGGGGACACGACGGTGGTCACCACGCCCTACCGGAACACCGGTGACGGAGGAAGGGACACCGTGAAGACCTATGTCTTCGCCACCAAGGTGCCCATCGCCCCGGACAAGAGGGTCGCCTCGATCACGCTGCCGGTCATGGACAGCGGTTCGGCGCACATCTTCGCCATCGGCTACGGGACCTGACCCGCTCGCCGATGTCAACGGCCGGTGCCGGATGCGGAATTGAGCATCCGGCACCGGCCGTTCCATTGGGTCCGGTTGGGTGGTGCGGTGCTACGTGATGGGCGTGTGCACGACAAGTGAAAACTTGGCGATATCGGTTGAATCATGGCGCACGCCTCTGTACCGGGCGTCCGGTCTGCGTCTTACTGCTGGGTAGGGCTCGCGATTACCCACGAGTACCGCCCCCACTCTTCCGCATCATCCCGTGGAGGAACCCGTGCGCAGATCATCCCTGCTCGCTGCCGCCGTCAGCCTCACCGCGGCCGCCGCCATGACCATCGGCGGCGCCCCCTCCGCAAGTGCCAGCGGGGGCAACTTCGTTGCCCTCGGGGACTCGTACTCCTCCGGAGTCGGGTCCACCGACAACTACCTCAACGGCTGCGACCAGAGCACGGCCGCCTACCCGTACCTGTACCAGCAGGCCGGCTCGCCGAGTTCGTTCAGCTTCCAGGCGTGCACCGGCGCCAACGCCTCCAGCATCGAGAGCAGCCAGCTCTCCGCCCTCAACTCCGGGACGACACTGGTCAGTCTCACCGACGGTGGCAACGATGTCGGATTCGCCAGTGTCATGCAGACCTGTGTGCTCGGCGGCGACAGCAGCTGCACCAGCGCGGTCTCGTCGGCCGAGAGCAAGGCCAGGAGCCAACTCCCCGCCATCTTGGACACGCTGTACTCCGACATCCGCTCCGACGCGCCCAACGCGCATGTCGTCGTGCTCGGTTACCCCGAGTTCTACGACCTGTCCCGCTCCAGTGGCTGCATCGGGCTCGACAAAACCAAGCGCACCGCCCTGGACAACGCCGCCGACCTCCTCGACAGCGTCATCGCCACCGAGGTCGCGAAGTACGCCGACTTCACCTTCGCCGATGTGCGCGGCTACTTCTCCGGGCACGAGCTGTGCGACGGCTCGGCGTGGTTGCACGCCGTGACCTGGCCGATCACCGACTCGTACCACCCGACGGCGGACGGCCAGTCCGGCGGCTACCTGCCCGCCTTCAACGCCGCGCTCTGATCACCGGCCAGGCTGGATGACAGGCTGCGGCCAGTCGGCAGCGGCCGAACGGGTGGCGAGGGGGATCATCCCCCTCGCCACCATCGTTGCCGCGATCATGAAGGCAGTCGTGATGCAGGCCTACGGCGGTCCGGAGAACCTGCAACTCGCCGAGGTACCAGAACCGAAAGTGGGACCCGGCGCTGTTCTCGTCCGGGTCAAGGCAGCCGGGGTCAACCCGGTGGACCGGAAGATCGGCCGGGGCTACGTGGGCGGACACCCGGTGTGGGTACGGCCGGACTCCGCTGACCTCACCGCACTCGCCGAGCTCGCCGACCAGGGCAGGCTGACCGTCCACGTCGACCGGGAGTTCCCCCTCGCCGAGGCCGCCGAGGCCGCCGAAGCCTGGCGGGTCAGTGCCGAGGGGCGCACTCGCGGCAAGATCGTGCTGACGATGTCCTGAACCGGGGACCTGCGGAGGTTTTCCGGTACGGATTTCCTCCCCGGCGGGTTTCTTTTCGGCGGACGACGCATGCCTTGCTCCTCCTCGGGTACGCGGAGCGTCCGACGTCGGGCGCACAAGGCGTCCGGCCGCGGCACCCGAGGAGTGGTCCGATGACCGACAACGTACCGAACCAACCGATCTCGCCGGACGCGCGTGCCGCACAGGAGGCGCTGCACAAACTGGCCACCGACAGCAACGATGTGGTGGCGCTGGGTACCCTGGCCGCCAGTGAGGTGCTGCTGCCCGTTCCGGAGACCCCCGACACCCCGGAGGGTGACCCGGGCGGCATCCAGCTACCGGTGTTCGAGCAGGGCGATGGCGTCCGCCTGGTGCCGGTCTTCACCTCTGAGGAGCGGCTCGCCCTCGCGCTGCCGCAGATCCGCAGCTACCGCACGGTGCGGCTTTCCCTGTTGGGCCAGGGCTGGCCTGCGGATGATCTCGCGCTGTCCATCGACGCGGGCTCTCCGGACACCGTGACCGTCCAGGGCCAGGGCGTCCGCGCGCTGGCCACCCTGACGGGCGGCGGCTGAACGCCAACTGGTCTGGTACGGGCGCCACTTCGCCGCCGGCGAGGTGTGCGCCCGTTCCGTTGTATGACTCTCGCGGTCAGGCGGCCCGGCGGCGGAGTGCGTCGACGACCTCCTGCACGGTGTGGAACGTGGTGTCGGCGGGCAACGCGCGCACCTGGTCGATCAGGGCGTCCGGCGCGTGCTGGCCGACCATTTCGCGGACGAGCGCGCTCCGCTTGGCGGGGAACACCTTGCGCCCCAAATGGCGCGCAAGCTCGAAGCGCAGCGCGTCCTCGCTCCGCATACCGGTCGGTACGGGATGGGCGGCCACCGCCGGGTCGTCGTCGGCCAGGGGCTCCGGATCGAACCACTCCGCAACCCGCGTGGAGTGCCCGGAGCGGATCAGCCCCTGCAACTCGTGCTTCATCTCGTCGTCGCGGTAGACACTGAGCCGGTCGCTGCCTCGTTGCATGGTGTTCCTCCCGGTTTGGTCTTGCTATCCGTCTTACCTCCCGCGCGCGTCTGATGCGCGGTCGAGGGCGCGCGATGCGGAAATTCCGCGGACGGCCCGGTCTGCCGCTCCGCAACGGCTCCGGATGACGGCCCACCGCCGGGCCCGGGGCGACCCGTGTCGCCATCCGCCGGCCGCGGCGTGACCGCGCCGCGGCGCCGGCCGATCACCGCCGAGACGGTGCGCCGGCCGACGCCGCGCCACGCTGCCGCGTACGGCTGTTCGGATCCCCAATATCCTTATGCCATGGGACCGTTGAAGCCGGATGTCATTGAACTCGTTCTTGGGCTCGTCCTGTTCTTCATCGTCTTCGGGGTGTTCGCCGGTGTGCTGCTACCCCGCGTCGCCAAGGTCATCGCCCGCCGCGAGGACGTGATCAACGGTGGCCTGGCCCGGGCGGAGCAGCGGGCGGCCGAGGCCGAACGCATAGCCGCCGAGGGGCGCGAGATCATCGCCGAGGCGCGCCGTGACGCGGCCCGAGAGCGGCAGCGCCAGATCGAGGACGGCACCGCGCTGCTCGCCCAGGTCCGGGCGGAGGGCCTGCGGCAGCGCGAGCGGACCGTCGAGACCGCACAGGCGGAGATCGCCGCCGACCGGGCCATCGCTGAGGCCGAGCTGCGGCACGACGTCGGCACGCTCGCCGTGGAGCTCGCCGGACGGATCATCGGTGAGGCGCTCGACGAGACGGCTCGCGACAGCGCGGTGGTGGAGCGGTTCTTCGCGGAGCTGGAAGCGAGCGACGCACCAGCCGCCGAGTAGCCCGGCGCCGAGCAGCACATGCGGGTCCCGGCACCCGTTGGGATACTGGCCCCGACGGGGCTGGCCGCGATTCTCCGCTGGGGAATGCGCACCGCGCGGGCGACCGCCGTGGCGGGACCGGTACTGACCGGTCCGGGAAGGACGTGCGCATGGCCGACTACAACAACGGTGTGCCACCCGAGCGGCTGGACGAGCGCCAGCTGATCAGGGAGCTGGAGGCTATCCACCGCACCCGGCACGAGACGCTGCTGTACGGATCGTCGGACGCGTTGCGTACGCACAGCTCGCGCATGGCCGCGTTGGAGGGCGAGTACCTGCGCCGCCACCCGCAGCGCCGCCCGGCCGCCGGTCGTACCAGGGCAGGCGCCCGAGCCCGCGCCGCCTGCGTCTGAGCCGCAGGTGCCCGGTGGCCGCGAAGGCACGGCCTGCCGCACGGAGGTACGGATGCAGCGCACTGCGGCTGGTTCTCCCCCCGCCCTCACCGATCCCGGGCTGCCCGCGGCTCCCGAGCTCGCCGAGCGGTTCGCCCAGGCCTGGGACGCCCCGCCGCAGCCGGTCGGCGGGGACACCGCGGTCCGTACCGCCGCCTGCGGCTACTGGGAGCGCCGGGGGCATGCCACCGAGCCGGATCGGGTGCTGCTCGCGCCCGGGCCCGCACCGCTGCTGCTCGCCCTGCTGGCCGCCGTCGGCGGCGATCTGGTGGTGGCCAGCCCGGCGGCCGCCTGGTACTCCGCCCAGGCGCATGTCCTCGGCCGCCGCGTCCATTTGGTGGCGACACCGGCCGAATGCGGTGGGGTACCGGATCCCGTGGCGCTGCTGGAGACGGTCCGCCGGGCCCGGGACGGCGGCGCGCAGCCGCGGCTGCTGGTGGTCTCCGTCGCCGACGACCCCACCGGTACGGTCGCCCCGCCCGAGCTGCTGCACGAGGTGTGCGAGGCGGCGGCGGGCGCCGGAATGCTGGTGGTCTCCGACGAGACATACCGCGATGCGCTGCACGATCCGCACACCGTCCTGCTCAGCCCGGCGGAGTCGTTCCCCGGGCACACCGTGGTCCTCGCCGACCTGGCGGGCGGGCTGCTGCCGCCGGCCTGGCCCGCGGCCGTCGCGCGGTTCCCGGCCGATGATCCGGCGGGCGGCCTGCTCGGCCCGGTACGTGATGTGCTCGACGCGCAGCGGGGGGTACCGGCCGCCCCGGTCGCCCGGGCCGCCGCGCTCGCCCTCGCCGAGCCCGCCGCGCTGCGGGAGCGCGCCGCCGCGGCCGTACGGCTGCACGCCGCGGTGGCCGCCGCCGTGCACCGCGTCGTCATCCGGCTGGGCGCGCTCTGCCTGCCGCCGCAGGCCGGGTTCCAGCTGTATCCGGACTTCGGGCCGCTGCGCCCGGCGCTGGCCGGGCACGGTGTCACCGGACCCGACGCGTTGGCCGAGCGGCTGCCCGGAGCCGTCGCGGGCCCCCGGTTCGGCGATGACCCGTCCGCGTTGCGGATACGGATCACGACCTCGGTGCTGTACGGCGGCACGCCCGCCGAGCGGGAGGCCGCGCTGCACGCCGCCGAGCCGCTGCGGGTGCCGCATGTCGCCGAGGCGTTGGCGGCGCTCGGCACCGCCTTCTGCGAACTGACAGCCGCCTGAATTACCGTCTACGGCGCCGCGCTTTCGGTCGCGTCCGCCCGCCGTGTCTCCGGGACGCCGCCCGGTTCCCCACCGATTGGAGCCTTGATGACCGATCAGACCGAACAGAGCGACCGGCCTGATCAGGCCGGGCAGCCGCTGCTCGGCCCCGGCGCCGGGCGGGGACCGGTCCCGGCGGGTACCCCCGGCACCGCCGGCGGTCTGCGGCCGATCGGCGAGCGGCGGGTCTGGCCGAGGTCCTTCGCCGCCCGGATGACCGAGCCGCTCCCGGGGTTCCTGGAAATGCTCAAGGTCGGCCGCCAGGGCGGTTTCCGCCCGCGCCGCGAGGACCTCGCCGACCTGCCCAGACTTCCCGTCCGGCCCGCCCGGCTGCCCGCCGTGGACACCGGGACCCTCGCCGTCACCTGGGTGGGACACGCGAGCTGGGTGGTGCGGGTGGGCGGGCTGACCGTACTGACCGACCCGGTCTGGTCCCGCAGGATCCTCGGCACTCCGCCCCGCGTCACGCCGGTCGGCGTGCCCTGGGCGAACCTTCCGCCGGTGGACGCGGTGGTGATCAGCCACAACCACTACGACCATCTGGACGCCCCCACCCTGAAGCGGCTGCCGCGCGACACCGCGCTGTTCGTCCCCGCCGGCCTGGCCCGCTGGTGCCGCCGCCGCGGTTTCACCCGGGTCACCGAGCTCGACTGGTGGGAGGCGGCCGAACTCGGCTGCGTGCGCTTCGAGTTCGTCCCCGCACACCACTGGAGCAAGCGCACCCTGACCGACACCTGCCGTTCGCTGTGGGGCGGATGGGTGATCAGCGACCCGGCCGGGCAGCGGCTGTACTTCGCCGGGGACACCGGGTACGGGCACTGGTTCACCGAGATCGGCCGCCGCCACCCCGGGATCGACCTCGCGCTGCTGCCCATCGGCGCCTACCAGCCCCGCCGACTGCTGCGTTCGGTGCACACCGACCCGGAGGAGGCGGTCCAGGCCTGCGTCGACGTCGGCGCACGGGTGATGGTCCCCATGCACTGGGCGACGTTCCTGCTCTCCGCCGAGCCGCCGCTGGAGCCGTTGACCCGGTGCCGGGCGGCCTGGGCCGCCGCCGGGCGGCAACGACAGGACCTTTGGGATCTGCCAATCGGCGGTTCGCGGGTGCTGGACGGCCCGTGATCGGGAATGCTGTTGGCGAAAATCGCGGTCGGCATGTCGAGGCCGCCGTGGCACCGGATGAAGGGCCATAACTGATGGCAACAGGCACCGTGAAGTGGTTCAACGCCGAGAAGGGCTTCGGCTTCATCACCCAGGACGAGGGCGGTCCGGACGTGTTCGTCCACTTCTCGGCCATCCAGGGCACCGGCTACAAGTCCCTGGAAGAGAACCAACGCGTCGAGTACGAGGTCACCCAGGGGCCGAAGGGACCGCAGGCGGAGAACGTGGTTCTCCTATAGCACTGCGCCGTGCGCCTTTGGTGGTACGGGCGCATGTGCCGGACAGGTGAACTCCCGTCGAATTCCCGGTTCCAAGGCCTCGCGCGGATAGGTGCGAGGCCTTCCGGCTCCCTACGATGAGCGGCGGCATCACTGCCGATCGCACTGGTGTCCGTACCGCTCATGTCCTGTACTCGCTGGAGCCGCCGAGTGATCCGCCCCCGAATACCCCGCGGTCGGCGCGGGCTGCTGTCCGCGGGGGGAGCGCTGGCGGCCGTCGCCGCGGTGGCGGCGGTGCTGGTGGGAACACTGGGCGGCGACGGGCGCCCCGCCGCGCAGCACGGCCCCGGCAACGCTGACGGGCTGCCGCGCACGCGGGTGCGGATGTCGGCCGGCGAGTGCGGGCAGGGCTGGACCCAGGGCCACAGCGGCAGCCAGGTGTTCGATGTGTACAACGCCTCCAACGGGCCCGCCGAGGTCGACCTGCTCGATCCCGGGTCCGGAGCGGTCTACGGTGAGGTCGAAGGCCTGGCGCCGGGCACGTCCCGTCCGCTGCAGGTCACCCTCGGGGGCGGCTCCTACGCCTTCAAGTGCCTGCCCGACGACTCCGACGCGTTCACCGGCCCGACCGTCCGGATCTCCGGTCACGCCGCGGCCGGACCCGCCGCCGTACCGGTCAACCAGCACGATCTGATCCCGCCCACCCTCGCCTACCAGCAGTGGATCGGCGACCGGATGGGCGAACTCGCCGACCGGGTGGGCGCGTTGCGGGACGCGGTCGACGGTGGCGACCTCGACTCCGCGCGGACCGCCTGGCTGCCCGCGCACCTGGTGTACGAGCGGATGGGCGCCGCGTACGGCACCTTCGGCGACGCGGACAAGGCGATCAACGGCACGACCGCCGGGCTGGCGCAGGGCACCTCCGACCCGCGGTTCACCGGCTTCCACCGCATCGAGTACGGCCTGTGGCACGGGCAGAGCGCGGACCGACTGCGCGGCCCCGCCGACCAGTTGGCCAAGGACGTGGACCAGCTGCGCGCCGGCTGGCCGCAGGCGCGGATGGACCCGGCGCAGCTGGGGCTGCGGGCGCACGAGATCCTGGAGAACACCGTGCAGTTCGAGCTCACCGGCCGGACCGACTACGGCAGCGGCAGCAACCTGGCCACCGCCCGCGCCAACCTCGACGGCACCCGGGCCGTACTGGGCTATCTGCGGCCGCTGCTGACCGGTTCCCGCTTTCCGCAGCTCCCTCGGCTGGACGGCGCGCTGGACCGGGCGCAGCACACCCTGGACGGCTTTGACACCGGCGGCCACTGGACCCCGCTGGGCAGCCTCAGCCGCCCGCAGCGGGAGAAGGCCAACGCCGACATCGGCGCGGCGGTGGAGCAGCTCGCCTCGGTCGCGGCGGTCTGCGATGTACGGAGGACGTCATGACGGCGCTGGACCGACGCTTCTTCCTGCGCGGCGCGGCCGCCGCGGGGATCACGGGCGCCGCGGCCACCGGTCTGGTACGGGCCGACGCCGCACCGGCCGCGGCCGAGGACGCGCCCGCGGTCGTACCCTTCCACGGCGCCCACCAGGCGGGCATCATCACGCCGGCCCAACGCCACTGCGTCATGGCCGCGTTGGACGTGACCGCGGGCGGCCGCGCCGAACTCACCGATCTGCTGCGGACCATCACCGAGCGGGCGCGCTTCCTGACCTCCGGCGGGACTCCGCCCTCCCTCGGCATCACCGCGCCGCCCCCGGACTCCGGCACCCTCGGCTCTCAACTGCCCGCCGACCGGCTGACCGTGACCCTGGGTGCCGGGGCCTCCCTGTTCGACGACCGGTTCGGTCTGGGCGACCGCAAGCCGGCCAAGCTGCGCGCCATGGACACCTTCCCCGACGACGACCTCGACCCGGCGTGGTGCCATGGCGACCTGAGCCTCCAACTGTGCGCGGACTCGCCCGACACCGTGCTGCACGCACTCCGCGACATCGCCCGGCACACCCGCGGTGCGGCGCAGGTGCGCTGGCGCATCGACGGTTTCGTCAGCGCACCGCGCCCGTCCGGCACCCCGCGCAACCACATGGGGTTCAAGGACGGAACCGCCAACCCCGACACCTCAAACGCACGGGAGATGGACCGTCTGGTGTGGACGGCGCCCAGCGGCTCCGGTGAACCGGCGTGGGCCGCGGGCGGCAGCTACCAGGTGGTGCGGCTGATCCGGATGCTGGTGGAGTTCTGGGACCGGGTCTCGATCAGCGAGCAGGAGCGGATGTTCGGCCGCCGCCGGGATACCGGCGCGCCCCTGGACGGCAACGCGGAGACCGACACACCGCAGTACGCCCAGGACCCCAAGGGCGATGTGATCCCGCTGGACAGCCACATCCGGCTGGCCAACCCGCGCAACGCGGCCACCGGCGACCAGCGGATCCTGCGCCGCGCGTACAACTACGACAAGGGGATGGACGCGAACGGCAACCTCGACATGGGGTTGGTGTTCCTGTGCTACCAGCAGGATCTGGACCGTCAGTTCACCGCGGTGCAAAAGCGGTTGGCGGGCGAGCCGCTGGTGGACTACATCAAGCCGTTCGGCGGCGGCTACTTCTTCGCGCTGCCCGGTGTGCGGGGCGCGAGCGACTGGCTCGGGCGCGCCCTCTTGACGTGAACTGTTCACTTCGATGTCATCGCAGTTCCGTCGTGCCGCCCCGACCAGGCAGCAGCATCACCGGCGGAATCGCGGCATTACCGCATCTAACGGAGGCCATGGCATGACCGTCAGAGTGAGACCACCCGGGACCCGGCGCCGGGCGGCACGGTGGGGAGCACTGGCCGGAGCTGCCGTGTTGGCGGCGGCGAGCGGCACCGCGCCCGCGATCGCCGCGCCCGACCACGGTGGACCGGTGCGCACCGCCACGCCGGTCAAGCACCTCGTCGTGATCTTCGACGAGAACATCTCCTTCGACCACTACTTCGCCACCTACCCGAAGGCGGCGAACACCGACGGTTCGAAGTTCACGGCGTCCCCGAAGACCCCGAAGGACACCAACAACCTGGCCAACGCCGGGCTGTTGACGAAGAACCCCAACCAGTACGCGCCGCAGCGACTCGGTTCGTCCCAGGCAATGACCTGCGACCAGAACCACGAGTACGCCGCCGAGCAGTACGCGTACAACGGCGGCAAGGCCGACCAGTTCGTCCAGAACACCGACTCCGGCAAGTGCTCGGGCAACCTGTTCGGCGAGCCCGGCCTGGCGATGGACTACTACGACGGCAACACCGTCACCGCGCTGTGGAACTACGCCCAGCACTACACGCTGAACGACAAGTCGTTCGGCTCGGGGTACGGTCCGTCGACCCCCGGCGCGCTGGAGCTCATCTCCGGCCAGACGCATGGCGTCGTCTCGGTGGACCCCGCCTCCGGCACCGAGCACCCCAAGCAGACCGCGAAGCCCGACCCGTACACGGTCCAGTCGCCGAACGCCAAGGGCGTCGGCACGGTGATAAACGACCCGGACCCGGCCTTCGACGACTGCGCGAACAAGGACCACACCGCCAAGAACGCGCTGGCCAAGATGGCCGGTCCGAACATCGGTGACCGGCTCAACGCCAAGGGCGTCAGCTGGGGTTGGTTCCAGGGCGGCTTCCGGCCGAGCACCCCGTGGAACGGCCGGCAGGGCTCGTACGCGCTGTGCAAGGGCACCACGCACACCAACGTCGGCGGCGCCGCGGTGGAGGACTACAGTCCGCACCACAACCCCTTCGCGTACTACCAGTCCACCTCGAACCCGCACCACGTCGCGCCCGCCTCGCTGGGCGAGATCGGGCACAGCGGCCGGGCCAACCACAACTACGACCTCAGCGACTTCGACACCGTGGTCAAGGCGGGCAAGCTGCCCTCGGTCAGCTTCCTGAAGGCCGGCGAGTACCAGGACGGCCACGCCGGGTACTCCGACCCGATCGACGAGCAGCACTTCCTCGTCAAGGAGATCAACGAGGTCCAGAAGTCGCCGCAGTGGCGCGACACCGCGGTCGTCGTCGCCTACGACGACTCCGACGGCTGGTACGACCATGTGTACGCCCCGCCGCTGAACGGCTCGAAGGACTCCGCCAAGGGCTCCGACGGCAAGGCCACGGACAGCCCGGGCTGCCAGGCCGGTCCCGCGGCGGCCGGTGGCTACGCCGACCGCTGCGGTCCGGGCACCCGGCAGCCACTGCTGCTGATCTCTCCGTTCAGCAAGGTGAACTCGGTCGACCACACCCAGACCGAGCAGACCTCGATCACCAAGTTCATCGAGGACAACTGGGGCACCCGCCGCATCGGGGACGGCTCCTTCGACCAGCGGGCCACCTCGATCGGGGCGCTGTTCGACTTCAAGCACCCCAACAACCAGCAGGTGCTGCTGAACCAGGACGGTTCGGTCGCCTCGGTGAAGCCGATTCCGCCGTCACACGGCGGATCTGACAACTCTGGTGACTATGGCAACTCCGACAACTCTGGCAACGCCGCCAGCACGGACAACCTCTCCCAGCAGCAGCTCGCCGAGACCGGCGCGTCCTTCCCGGCGCTGCCCGTCGGGCTGGCCTCCGGCGTGGTCGTCGTCGCTGGTGGGGCCATCGCGGTAGCGGTGCACCGCCGCCGCAGCGCCGCCTGATCCGGTACGCCTGAAGAGGGCGCATGGCTCGGAAGGCCGAGCCGTGCGCCCCTTCGTTTTCTCCGGCCGAGCGCCGTCCGCGCCGCAACATTTTCCGTTTGCGGGTCACTGTCCGGAACAAATGTCATCGATTTGGGTAACGAGCCGGGCTGGGCCACCATGGTGGCGCTCCGAAACAGGAGACCAACCCTTCCGCCTTGTCATCGCTGGACCCGGTGCGACCGCACCGGGTCCAGCGATGTGCTGTGCGGCGGCAGGACCAGAGAGGCACGATCACCCATGCACGACACCGCGAGCGAGACCCGAGCCCCGGCGGCCGACCAGGCCGCGACCGGGACGCACTCGCGAAAATTCGGTCTGCCCACCGCTGTGGCGCTGGTGATGGGCAACATCATCGGCGGCGGCATCTTCCTGCTGCCCGCCTCCGTCGCCCCCTTCGGCACGCTCAGCCTGCTCGCCTTCGTGGTGCTCACGGTCGGCGCGATCACCCTCGCGCTGGTCTTCGGCCGCCTCGCCGGGCGCGATCCGCGCACCGGCGGCCCGTACGTCTACGCCCGTGAGGCCTTCGGCGACTTCGCCGGGTTCCTGTCCGCCTGGTCGTACTGGGTGATGACCTGGGTGAGCAACGCGGCGCTCGCGGTCGCCGCGGTCGGCTACATCGATGTGATCGCCCCTGGCCACGTCTCGAAGTGGACCCATCTCGCGGTGGCCCTGCTGGCCCTCTGGCTGCCCGCGCTGGCGAACCTCGCGGGCACCCGGTGGGTCGGCGCGGTGCAGATCGTCTCGACCGTGCTGAAGTTCCTGCCTCTGCTGTTCGTCGCCGTCGTCGGGCTGTTCTTCTTCGACCCGCACAACCTCGGCCCGTTCGACACCAGCGGCGGCAACCTGGTCGGCGGGATCTCCGCCTCGGCCGCGCTGCTGCTCTACTCCTACGTGGGCGTGGAGTCCGCCGCCGTGAGCGCGGGCGAGGTGTGCGACCCCGCGCGCAACGTCGGCCGGGCCAGCGTGCTGGGCACCATCGGCGCCGCACTGGTCTACCTGCTCGGCACGCTGTCGGTGTTCGGCACCGTCCCGCACGACAAGCTGGTGAAGTCCTCCGCGCCGTTCTCCGACGCGGTCAACAGCATGTTCGGCGGCCATTGGGGCGGCACGCTGATCGCCACCGCCGCGGTGATCTCCATCATCGGCGCGCTCAACGGCTGGACGCTGATGAGTGCCCAGGCTCCGTACGCGGCCGCCCAGGACGGGCTGTTCCCGGCCGCGTTCACCAGGAAGCAGCGCGGGGTGCCGACCTTCGGCGTGCTCGTCGGTGTGGTGCTCGCCTCGCTGCTGACCATCGTCAACTACACGACCGGTGCCACCGGGGTCTTCAACATCCTGGTGCTGATCACCACGTTCTCCGCCACGGTGCCCTATCTGCTGGCCGCCGCCGCCCAGTTGTACTGGCTGGCGTCCGGCCGCCGCCACCAGGTCCAGCCGGGCCGCTTCGTCCGCGATGTGGTCATGGCGCTGGCGGCCTTCGGCTTCTCGATGTGGCTGGTCGCCGGTGCCGGGTACGCGGCGGTGTACCAGGGCACGCTGTTCCTGTTCGCCGGTGTGCTGGTCTACGTATGGATGAAGGGCCGCCGCGCCGAGCGGTGATCACGCCCGGCAGATGACCTCGCCGTGCAGCACGGCCAGCCAGCCGTCGGGGTCGGCGGACCAGGTGCGCCAGGCGTCGGAGATACGGCGCAGATCGTCCTCGGTGGCGTAGCCGTCGCGGCGGGCCTGCTCGGCCAGGGCCGACTGGAGGATCCGGTCGGCCCACATCCCGCCCCAGTGGGCGCGGTCCGCGTCATCGGCATGGCACCAGGTGCTGGAGCTCGCCGTGATCTCGGTGAAACCGGCGGCGCGGGCCCAGGCCGGCATACGGCGCCCGGCGTCCGGCTCACCGCCGTTGGCGCGGGCACACCGCTGGTAGAGGGCCATCCACTCGTCCAGGGCGGGCAGTTGCGGGTACCAGGTGAAGCCGTGGTAGTCGGATTCCCGGGCCGCCACGATGCCGCCGGGCCTGCACACCCGGCGCATCTCGCGCAGCGACCGCACCGGGTCGGCCACGTGCTGGAGCACCTGGTGGGCGTGCACCACGTCGAAGGTGTCATCGGGGAACTCCAGCGCGTGGACATCGGCGGTGCCGAACTCGACGTTGCGCAGGCCGCGTTCGGCGGCCACCGCGGCCGCCGACTCCAGTACGTCCGCCGCCGCGTCGACGGCGGTGACATGGCCACCGGGGGAGACCAGCTCGGCCAGGTCCGCGGTGATCGTGCCGGGGCCGCAGCCCACGTCCAACAGCCGCATTCCGGGCCGCAGATGGCCGATCAGATACACCGCCGAGTTCCGCGCGGTGCGCCAGCGGTGCGAGCGCAGCACCGACTCATGGTGTCCGTGGGTGTACGCGGTCATGGGGTTCCCTTCGGGGGCTCGTCCTACTCCTGCGCCTGCCCGGCGGGGGCTCGCCGGGGCGTGTCCGGTTCGGTACCGGCCGGTTGGCGGCGGTGTCGAACCCCGCCGCGACCCACGACGGCGCCACCCGGCGGTGTCGAACCCGCCGCGAGCACAGCGACTCCAACCGGCCGAGCCGAACCGAGCGCAACCCCGGCGGAGCCTTACCGGACCCGCGGCAGCACTCTAAAGCGCATCTCGCGATCCGGGAATCACGTCCCGAATCATGGACACGACGGCGTGATGAAGCCACACTCGTACGCGGTGATCACCGCCTGAGTGCGGTCCCGCGCTCCCAGTTCGGCCAGCACCCGGGCCACATGCGTCTTCACCGTCTCCGGCCCGACCGCCAGTTCGGTCGCGATCCCGGTGTTGGACAGCCCGGTGGCCATCAGCCGCAGCACGGCCGCCTCGCGCTCGGTCAACCGCTCCCGCAGGGCGTCCCGCCGCCGCGACGAGCGCTCGGCGGCGCCGTGCCGCGCCGCCGGCTGCCGTACCGCCTCCGGAAACAGCAGACAGTCGCCGGAGGCCACCAGCCGTACCGCGCGGAGCAGTTGTTCCGCCTCCGCGCGCTTGAGCAGAAAGCCACTTGCCCCCGCGCGCAGTGCGTCGTACACGTAGGAGTCGTTCCCGAAGGTGGTGACGACCATGATCCGGGGCGGGGCGGCCATCGTCCGGATCAACTCCTCGGTGGCGCGGATGCCGTCGACACCCGGCATCCGGACGTCCATCAGCACGATGTCCGGCCGCAGTTCGCGGTACCGCGTCCGGCGTGTCGGTGATCCGGGTCCCCCGTGCGGGGGATCGTCGGTCAGCCGGTGGTGGGCCGGTACTCGTAGACGCGGGTGGCGACCTTGCAGATGCCCGGTGAGACGACGTCCACGCGCAGCACCTTGGCGTTCGGGTCGTAGTCGATGCCCTCGGTCTCGAAGGTGCCCGTGCAGATGCTGCGCTGCGGCAGCTGGAAGAGGGTGGTCACGTGGCCGGTGGTCCGGGCACCGTCCAGCGGGTGCGGCAGGTCGACCTGGAACACGTCCTTGGCCGGATCGTCGGAGCTGCACAGCAGCCGGGTTCCGGAGACGAAGTCGCAGCCCTGGATGTTGCTGATGGTCCGGTCGAGGCTGATCTGACCGGCCTGCGGCAGGCTGCCACCGGTGCGCGGGGTCGAGGAGTTGAGCAGCGGCGCGGGAAAGACCTGGAGGCGGTTCTCGTCGCCCCACTCGCCGGAGACCAGCCACTGCGCGTCGGGCGAGACGGTGGCGAACGAGTTGTTCAGCATCTCGCCGGAGTCCAGCGGGTGGGTGTACTCGTAGCGTTGTCCGCCCGGCGTGGTGACGGCGAACATCTTCGAGGTCGCGTTGTCGCCGCCCTGGTAGGCGTCGAAGATGTAGCCGCGGGCGATGTCCGGGTCGCCGATGTGGTTCCAGCCCTGTATCCGAAGGTCCAGCGGTATCGAGCCGAGGCCCCGGTAGAGCAGTGAGCCGTCGGCGCGGCTGGCCAGGCCCTGGCCGCCGGTGAGTGAGTTGACGGTGCTGCTGCCGGTCTCCACCCAGCCACCGGGCGAGGTGGGGGCGGCGGCGCCGGCGGTGCCCGCGGTGGTCAGGGTCGCGGCGGCGAGCAGTAGCGCGGCGGCGCGCGCACGAAGGCCGCGTCGGTTACGAGTGGTCAAGGTTCCCCCTGGTCATGGATTCCCCCCGGACCTGGTCAGAGGCACCCCGGGTTGTCGGGTCATCGTCAAGTCGGCCTCTGAGGGTACGTCCACCGCCTTGGATGAGCCATGGCCTGTGGGCCAACTCGTGCTGAACTCGTCGCGGTGAATCCGGGTTGCGCGGAAACGGAACCCGGATCGCACCTCATGCGTCACATCCACATGAACGGACGACTTCTTGCACTGGCCGCCACGGCCGCCATCGCCGCGAGCGCCGCCCTGACCGGCTGCGGGCACACCACCGTCTCCCCGGCGAGCGGCTCCGTCTCCTCCAGCCCGGTCGGCTCCCAGCATTCGACGAGCGCCCCCAGCGGTGACACGACCGGCCAGCCGAAGGACCAGCCGATCACCAAACAGGTCACCGTCGCCTCCGACGGCCGTACGCTGCACACCGAAGCCGTACGAGGTGGCTGCGAGACCGTCGCGTTGCAGGCCAAGGAATCCGCGTCGGACGTCACGCTGACCGTCCAGGTGACAAAGCACCAGAAGGTCGGTCAGATGTGCCCGGACATCGCTCAACTCACCACGGTGAGCACCACGTTGAAGGCCCCGCTGGACAGCCGCAAACTGCTGGACGGAGCTACCGGGAAGCAGCTTCCGGCGGCGAAGCGGCAGTAGCACCGGCCGACAGGCCCGCGCGGATGGCGAGTTCAACGGGGGAGTACGCGCCGTCCGCGCGCTCCAGCTCATGGTCGCCCGAGGGACACAGCGGTGGCTGGGCCATGAACCGCGGGCGGCTGCCGTGGTGCGGCTGGGCGGCGTGCACCAGGAACGGATGGCACAGGTACACGTCGCCCGGCGCGCCGGTGGCGTGGGCGATCGGCCGGTGCGCCGAGGCCCGCGCCACCTCCTCGGCGATCGCCGGCATCGAGACCCCCGTCTCGCCGTACCGCCGCAGTACGGGCGGGACGTCCAGATGCGACCCGACCCGGATCCTGGTGGGCGCGTCCCGCTCGCCCACCTCGGAGAACAGGAAGAGCATCAGCAGCGCGCGGCCCTTGGAGCGCACATTGACGTAATGCCAGCGAGGGTCGGCGCCCTCGGGCAGATAGCTGCCGTCGATGTGCCACCCGGCGTTGTCCGGCTCCACGGGGTGCGGAAAGCGCAGCGGGAACGCGCCGAGTGAACCGCGCGGCGTCCAGCGGCCGTTGCCGGTCAGCCGGTCGAACGCGGCGCGCAGCGCCGGGCTGTTGGCGGCCTCGGTGAACGGCGGCTGCGCCATGTCGCCCACCCAGTACACCGGTTGCCGCCAGGTCGCCGGATCGTCGCGGTCCATGCCCGTTTGCTGCCACAGCAGGTCGGCGCAGGCCTGCGCGGTGTCGCGGGGGAACGCGCCCGCCATCTTGACGAAGCCGTCCCGGATGAAGCGCTCCACCTGTCCGTGGTCCATGGCAACCATGGGCACATGGTGGCCGCCGGCAGCCGCGCGCCGCATCCGGATATTCGGGTGCCCGCCGTCGTCGGACGGCGGGCACCGAGCGGAACGGCTCAGATCATGTCGAAGGTGTCCGGGTCAGGACCCAGCCGGGTCCCGGTGTCCATACCGGCCAGCGCCGCGAGGTCGTCGGCGTCCAGCTCGAAGTCGAAGACGTTGATGTTCTCCACGATCCGGGAGGGGGTCACCGACTTCGGGATGGCCACGTCGCCGATCTGGAGGTGCCAGCGCAGCACGATCTGGGCCGGGGTCCTGCCGTGCCTTCCCGCGATCGTGGCGATCGTCGGGTCGTCCAGCAGTCCCCTGCCCTGCCCCAGTGGGGACCAGGCCTCGGTGGCGATGTTGTGCTCGGCGTGGAAGGCGCGCAGCTCGGCCTGCTGGAAGTGGGGATGCAGTTCGATCTGGTTGACCGCGGGGACGATGTCGGTCTCGTCCAGCAGCCGCCGCAGGTGCGCGGGCTGGAAGTTGCAGACGCCGATCGCCCGGGTCAGGCCGTCGGCGTAGAGCTTCTCCAACGCCCGCCAGGTGTCCACGTACAGATCGCGCGACGGAACCGGCCAGTGGATGAGGTAGAGGTCCAGCTGCTCCAGGCCCAGCTTGGCCAGCGAGGTGTCGAAGGCCCGCAGTGTGCTGTCGTAGCCGTGGTGGTTGTTCCACACCTTCGTCGTCGCGAAGAGTTCTTCACGCGGGATGCCGGAGGAGGCCAGTGCCCGGCCGGTGCCCGCTTCGTTGCCGTAGGCGGCGGCGGTGTCGACGCTGCGGTAGCCGGCTTCCAGCGCGGTGCGCACCGCGGTCTCGGCCTGCGCGTCCGGCACCTGCCAGACGCCGTAGCCGAGCTGCGGCATCGTGACGCCGTTGTTCAGAGTGATGGCAGGGACCTTGCTCACGAGCAGTGGTTTCCTTGTCCTGTTGTCGTGCGTTGCCTGACTCCAACGTTGCCTTAGCTCCGACGAGGACGCACCCGCTGCGCGTTTCCGGCCGTCGGCGCGGGCGCGGTGCCGAAGATGCGCGGGAACCGCTGGTCAGCCGTGGTAGAGCGCCTCGATCTCCGCCGAGTAGGACTTCTCGATCGCCTTCCTCTTCAACTTCAGCGAGGGCGTGAGCAGCCCCTTCTCCTCGCTGAACTGCGCCGCGAGGATACGGAACGTACGGATGGACTCGGCCTGGGACACCAGGGTGTTGGCGGCGACCACCGCACGCCGGATCTCGGTCTCCAGATCCGGGTCGCGGACCAGCTGCGCGGGCGGCAGCTGCGGCTTGCCGCGCATCGACAGCCAGTGGGTGACCGACTCGGGGTCGAGGGTGACCAGCGCGGCGATGAACGGCCGGTCGTTGCCGATGACCACACACTGCGCGACCAGCGGATGCGCCCGCACCCGCTCTTCGAGCAGCACCGGCGAGACGCTCTTGCCGCCGCTGGTGACCAGGATCTCCTTCTTGCGGCCGGTGATGGTCAGATAGCCGTCGTCGTCCAGCGCGCCCAGATCGCCGGTGGCCAGCCAGCCGTCGTGCAGCACCTCGTCGGTCGCCTTCGGGTTGTTCAGATACCCGGTGAACACCTGGCCGCCGCGCAGCCACACCTCGCCGTCATCCGCGATGTGCACGGTGGTACCCGGTACCGGCTGGCCCACGGTGCCGAACCGGGTCCGCTCCGGCGGGTTGGCGGTCGCGGCGGCCGTCGACTCGGTCAGCCCGTACCCCTCGTAGATCGTCACGCCCGCCCCGGCGAAGAACAGCCCGAGCCGCCGCTCCATCCCCGAGCCGCCGGACATCCCGTGCCGCATCCGGCCGCCGAGCGCCGCCCGGACCTTGGCGTACACCAGCTTCTCGTACACCTGGTGCTGCATCCGCAGGCCGGGGCCGGGGCCGGGGCCGGTGCCGAACGCCTTGTGCTCCAGCGCCTCCGCGTACCGCACCGCCACGTCGACGGCCTTGTCGAACGGGCCGAGCCTGCCGTCCCCCTCCGCCTTGCGGCGCGCCGCGTGGAAGACCTTCTCGAAGACGTACGGGACCGCGAGCGTGAACGTGGGCTTGAAGGCGGCAAGATCGGGGATCAAGTCCTTTGCCGCCAGGCTCGGTTGGTGGCCGAGCCGCACCCGGGCCCGGATCGCCGCGACCTCCACCATCCGGCCGAAGACGTGCGCCAGCGGCAGGAACAGCAAGGTGCCCGCCTCGTCGCCGGGCTTGGAGTGGAACACCGGCTCCCAGCGGGCCACCACGTTGTCGGCCTCCGCCATGAAGTTGGCGTGGGTCAGCACACAGCCCTTGGGGCGGCCGGTGGTGCCGGAGGTGTAGATGACGGTGGCCACCGCGTCCGGCGTCACCGCGAAGCGGTGCCTGCTGACCACCTCGTCGTCGATGTGCGTGCCCGAAGCGGTCAGCTCCCCGACCACCCCGGCGTCCAGCTGCCACAGCCGGGTGAGCTGCGGCAGCCGGTCGACCACCGCGCCGATCGTCATGGCGTGGTCCTCGTGCTCGACCACGCAGGCCACCGCTCCGGAGTCGTGCAGCATCCAGTAGACCTGCTCGGACGACGAGGTGGGGTAGACCGGCACCGGCTGGGCGCCGATCGACCACAACGCGAAGTCGAACAGCGTCCATTCGTAGCGGGTGCGCGCCATGATCCCGACCCGGTCACCGAACCGGATCCCGTGTGCGAGCAGCCCCTTGGCCAGTGCCAGCACCTCGTCGCGGAAGGCCGCCGCGGTCACGTCCCGCCATTCGCCGTCCGTCTTGCGTCCGAGGACTACGTGGTCCGGTGACTGCGCGGCATTGTTGTACACGGCGTCGGCCAGCCCTCCGACCTGGGGCGCCGTCGCCAGTGGCGGGACACTGAACCTGCGCAATTCTGCTCCTCGGGAGCGCCCCGCGCGGCGCTTCGACGATGGTGCTGTCGCCCGGGGAGGGGCCAGTGGATCGTAAGTGGACCCGCTGGGCAAAGTTGCCGGGCGGGCCCGTAAGCTACCTGATCCCGTCGCGCTAGGGGAGAGGTCCACAGATCCCGCGAAACCGGATTTGTCGGCCAGCTGATCGCCCGTTCTGTGGGCAAAGGCCGGAAACAGCGGGAACTTCCGTACGGTTTCACCGATGTAACGGCTCGTGGATCTGCACCGAATCTCTCCGCCATCTTTCCGGCGCACTCACCCGTGCCTTACAGCCGCCCACGGGATTCATCCCGCGTTGACCTCCGCGGGGACCTGTTCGGCCACCTGCCGATGGGCGGTGCGGGCCGGGTTGGGGCCGGCGGGGGTGCGTACCAGTACGAGCACCAGCGCCCCGGCGGCCAGGCCCACCGCTCCCGCGGCCAGCGCCGCGGTGTCGAGGCCCGAAGTGAAGGCGGCCCGCAGTACGTGGGGCGTGGTCACCCGGGCGGCCAGCAGTTCGCGGGCGGCGCCACCGGCCAGTGCCTGCGCGGTGCCGTGCGGGTCGGGCACCCGGCCGGTCAGGCCGTGGGTCATCCGGGATGCGGCGAGGGTGCCGAAGAGGGCCACCCCCAGCGCATAGCCGAGCTGCCGGAACGTGTTGACCGCGCCGCCCGCCATCCCCGCCCGGTGCGGAGGCACCGAGGCCAGCGCGGCCTGGGACAGCGCGGGCGTCGCCACCCCGACACCGACGCCCGCCACCATGAGGCCGGGAACCAGCGCCGCCCAGCCGGAGTCGGCGCCCAGCACGGCCTGCGCCAGGGCCCCCGCGCCGATCAGCAGCATGCCGAAGCCCACCGTCAGCCGGGCGGACACCCCGTGCGTCAGCCGCCCGCACACCGCCGCCACCACGAAGGACGCGGCAGCCAACGGCACCAGCACCAGACCGCCCTGCAGCGGCCTGAAGCCCAGCACCGTCTGCAGCCATATCGAGGTGTACGGCAACACTCCGAACGCCGCCGCGTTCAGCGCGAACGCCGCCGCCATCACGCCGGTGAACGCCGCGCCCCGGAACAGCCCCAGATCCAGCAGTGGATCCGCGGCCCGCCGCTCGACCAGCAAGAACGCGACCAGCGCCACCGCGGCGAGCGCCAGCGCGCCCAGGGTGGCCGCCGAACCCCAGCCCACCGAGTCCGCGCGCACCACCGCGTAGACGGCCGTCCCGGCGAACAGCGTCCAGGCCGCGGTCCCGGCCACGTCGACCCGCTGCCCGGCGCGCCCGCGCGACTCGCCGACCACCCGCAACGTCAGCGCGACCGCCAGCACGCTGACCGGCAGGTTGACGTAGAAGATCCACCGCCAGTCCAGGTTCTGGGTCAGCAGACCGCCGAGCACCGGGCCAAGTGCCGCCGCCGCACCGGAGACCGCGCCCCACACCCCGAAGGCCACACCGCGATCCCGCCCCTGGTACTCGGAGCCGAGCAGGGAGAGCGTCGTGGCGAACATCGCCGCGCCTCCGACCCCCTGGACACCGCGCATCGCCACCAGCACATCGGCACTGGAACTCAGCCCGCAGGCCAGCGACGCCCCGGCGAAGACCACCGTCCCCGCCACGTACATCCGTCGGCGGCCGATGACGTCCGCCGTCGAACCCGCGCCCAGCAGCAGAGCGGCGAGTGCCAGCGCGTAGCCGTCGATCACCCACTGGAGGCTGGACAGCGAGGCGCGCAGTGCCCCCGCCATGTCGGGCAGCGCCACCGTCACGATCGTGACGTCGAGCAGCAGCATGAACGTGCCGAGGCAGACCGCTGTCAGCGGTGCCCACTTGCGCATGGGAAAACCCCTTGTCTCGTTGAGTCGTTGCGGTACGTACGATGAGTGGGCGCGCCGATACATGCCAGGCAGTACCTGTGCCACGCCGGAAACCGACATCGGACGGGGGTTTGACGGTGGAATCCATTGCTGCTGACGAGCTGGATCTCCAGCTGCTGCAGGCGCTGCAGCTCGACGGGCGTGCTCCGTTCAGCAAGATCGCGGGCGTGCTCGGCGTCTCGGACCAGACCGTCGCCCGTCGTTACGCCAAACTGCGCAGCCGTGGCGGGCTGCGGGTCATCGGCGCCACTGATGAGACCCGGATCGGTCGCACCCGCTGGTACCTGCGACTGAGCTGTACCCCGGACGCCGCCGAGGCGCTGGCCACCGCGCTCGCCCGGCGCCCCGACACCTCCTGGGTCGGGCTGACGTCCGGCGGCACCGAGGTGCTGTGCGTGATGGCCGCGCGCAACCGCGATGAGCGCGACGCCCTGCTGTTCGACAAGCTCCAGCGCACCCCTCGGGTCACCGCGGTCAGCGCGCACTGCCTGCTGCACACCTTCTACGGGGGTTCGCTCGGCTGGTTCAGCAAGGCGGAGATCCTCCCCCCGGAGCAGATCGCGGCGCTCACCCCGCCACCGGCCGAGCCGGGGCCGGACCCGGTGGTCCTCGACGCCACCGACGAACTGCTGCTCGCCGCGCTCGGACGGGACGGCCGCACTCCGGTGACCGAGCTGCGGAAGGTGGCGCAGCAGTCGGAATCCGCGGTGCGGCGGCGCCTCGAACAACTGCGGCGCAGCGGTGTGCTGTTCATGGACGTCCAGTTCGACTCCGGACTGATCGGCCAGGAGATGAGGGCCACGCTCTGGCTGACCGTGACCCCGTCCGCCCTCGGGTCGGTCGGCGCCGCGCTCGCCGCCCATCGGGAGATCGTCTTCGCTGCGGCGATCACCGGGCCGTCGAACATCGTCGCGGTCGCCATCTGCCGCGACACCATGGCCCTGTACCGGTACCTGAGCGAGCGGATCGGCGCCCTGGACGGCGTTCCACAGGTCGAAACGGCCCCGATGCTGCGGCAGGTCAAGCGGCTCACCTACGAAGGGCCGCGCTGACCGTCCTCACATCGGCCGGTGCAGCCGGTCGCCCGCCGCCAGGATGGTCCGGGACAGCGCCATGGCGGGCTCCTGGCCCGCCGTACGCTGTCGGCCGTGCAGCAGGACGAAGTCGACGCCGCCGAGCTCCGGCAGGCCCGGTGAGCGGGTCGGCAGGATCCGCAGCCCCGGCGGGATCAGGCCCTGGGCGTGCGGGACGACGCCCAGCCCGGCCAGCGCCGCCGCGCGTACCCCGCTGAGGCTGCCGCTGGTGCAGGCGATGTGCCAGGTGCGGCCCGCCCGCTCCAGCACCTCGAGGGCGCGGGCCCGGGTGATGCTCGGCGGCGGGTAGAGGATCAGCGGCACCGGCCGGTCCGGGTCGATCCGCAGCCGTTCGCCGCCGATCCACACCAGCCGGTCCCGCCACACCAGCCGCCCGTGGGTCTCCCCGGCGGCCCGCTTGCCCAGCACCAAGTCCAGCCGCCCATCGGCCAGTTGCTGGTGCAGGGTGCCGGACAGTTCGACGGTCAGCTCCAGGTCCACCTCGGGGTGGTCATGGCGGAACCGCTCCAGGATCTCCGGCAGCCGGGTCAGTACGAAGTCCTCCGAAGCGCCGAAGCGCAGCCGGCCGCGCAGCCGGGTGCCCGCGAAGAAGCCAGCCGCCCGCTCGTTGGCCTCCAGGATCGTCCGGGCGAAGCCGAGCATCGCCTCGCCGTCCTCGGTCAGCTCCACGCCATGGGTGTCGCGCAGGAACAGCTGCCGCCCGGCGGTCTCCTCCAGCTTGCGTACGTGCTGGCTCACCGTCGACTGCCGCAGCTCCAACCGGTGCGCGGCCTGGGTGAAGCTCAGCGTCTGCGCCACCGCGAGGAAGGTCCGCAGCTGTGTGGGGTCGAACACGCCGTCGATGGTAGCGCGGCTATCGCAAAGTGTGATGATTATCAGTGCGGTGAACGGGGTTCACAATGAGCCTGGTGCGGAGCAGGCTGATCGAGTCAGCGCCCCCGTCCCCACGAAGGCGTCCCCTGGTCCGTACCGACTGAGAGAAGACATGCGCCGCGTCACGATGCCGTCCTGGCCGTCCTGGATGCCGATCGAACCGTTCATCGTGGCGCTCGTCGCCACGGTCGGCCTGGCGGCGCTGCTGCCCGCCAAGGGCGCGGCGGCGCCGGTCGCCGACGGAGCCTCCACCTTCGCGATAGCGCTGCTGTTCTTCCTGTACGGCGTCCGGCTCTCCAGCCGCGAGGCACTGGCGGGCCTCAGCCACTGGCGGCTGCACCTGACCGTCGTACTCAGCACCTTCGTGCTGTTCCCGCTGCTCGCACTGGCGGCGCGCGGCCTGGTCCCGTACGTGCTGACCCCGCAGCTGTACACCGGCTTCGTCTACCTGTGCATCCTGCCGTCGACCATCCAGTCCTCGATCGCGTTCACCTCGATCGCGCGCGGCAACGTGTCGGCGGCCATCTGCGCCGGGACGTACTCCGCCCTGCTCGGCATGGTCGTCACCCCGCTGCTCGCCGGGCTGATGCTGAACTCCAGCGGCGCCGGGTTCTCCGCGCACGGCCTCGTCGACATCGCGCTGCAACTGCTGGCGCCCTTCCTCGCCGGGCAGCTGCTGCGCCGCTGGATCGGCGGCTTCGTCACCCGGCACAAGAAGGTGCTCGGACTGGTCGACCGCGGCTCGATCCTGTTCGTCGTCTACACGGCGTTCAGCGAGGGCGTGGTGCACGGCATCTGGCACCAGGTGACGGTGGTCCGGCTGCTGGCGCTGCTCGGGGTGGAGGCGGTGCTGCTCGGCCTGGTCCTGTGCCTCACGTCGGTGGTCTCCCGCAGGCTCGGCTTCGGGCGGGCGGACCGCACCGCGATCGTCTTCTGCGGCTCCAAGAAGAGCCTGGCGAACGGACTGCCGATGGCCGGCGTGCTGTTCGGCGCGCACGCGGGGCTGATGATCCTGCCGCTGATGCTGTTCCATCAGATGCAACTCATGGTTTGTGCGGTGATCGCCAAGCGGTGGTCTCATGACTCAACTGACGCGGACGGCGGCGGGGAAGGTAGCCTGCCATCGGAACGGTCGTCGCCCGACGCCCAGGCCCGCCCTGTCCACGCTTGAGGAGTATCCGTGATCCGCGACCTGTTCACCCCCACGCATCTGCTGATCGTCGCCGTGGTGGCGATCGTCCTGTTCGGCGCCAAGCGCCTGCCGGACACCGCCCGTCAGCTCGGCAAGTCGATGCGCATCCTGAAGGCGGAGACCAAGGCGCTCAAGGACGAGACCCCGGCGGGCGAGCAGCGCACGGTGGCCGGCGAGGTGCTCGACGGCGCGGCCGGCCCGGCCGCCGAGCGGCAGGCGAAGAGCGAGGCGTCGGCGCAGGCCCGCTGACCCGGTTCAGCCTCCGGCCGCCGTCGCCCCGAGCATGACGCGGTGTTCGCCCGCGTAGACGTTCATCGACGATCCGCGCAGGAAGCCGACCAGCGTCATGTCGGCCTCGGCGGCCAGATCCACGGCGAGCGAAGACGGCGCCGACACGGCCGCGAGCACCGGGATCCCGGCCATCACCGCCTTCTGCGCGAGCTCGAAGGAAGCGCGCCCGGAGACCAGCAGCACACTTCCGGACAGGGGAAGCAGGTTCTGCTGGAGGGCGCGTCCCACGAGCTTGTCGACCGCGTTGTGCCGGCCCACGTCCTCCCGTACGTCGAGGAGTTCGCCGTCCGGTGTGAACAGCGCGGCGGCGTGCAGACCCCCGGTGCGGTCGAAGACCCGCTGCGCGGCCCGCAGCCGGTCCGGGAGCGCCGCCAGTACCTCGGGGTCCAGCCGCACCGAGGGCGTGTCAGCGAGCTGCCAGCGGGCGGTCGTTGTCACGGCGTCGAGGCTCGCCTTGCCGCACAGCCCGCATGAGGACGTCGTGTAGACGTTGCGCTCCAAGGTGATGTCGGGGACCGGAACGCCCGCGGCGAGCGTGACGTCGACCACGTTGTAGGTGTTCGCGCCGTCATCCGTCGCGCCCGCGCAGTAGACGATCGAGGCCAGCTCGTCAGCCGAGCCGAGCACTCCCTCGCTGACCAGGAAACCGGCGGCCAGTGCGAAGTCGTCACCGGGAGTGCGCATGGTGATCGCCAACGGCTTGCCGTTCAGCCGGATTTCCAGCGGCTCCTCGGCGACCAGAGTGTCCGAGCGATGGCCGACCGCCCCGTCCCTGACACGTAGTACGCGGCGGCGCTCGGTAACCCGTCCCATGGTGATCAGTCCCGCTTCCCGAAGTTCGTGTTGGTCGACTCCATGATCTGATGTTGACACGCTTGACCAGGGTCACACCTCGCGCTGTTTCGCGTGCCCGTTCGTTCCGGTAGACCTTGAGGCCCTCGCAGTACCGTCCGGCCGTTGCCGGTGCGGACCTTTGCTGTTGTAGAGCTTTGCTGTTGGCCGAGATCTCCCGACTACCGAGCGGAGACCGACATGGCACCAATCCTCGTACTCAAGCCCGGAACCGCCTGGCAGGACGCCTGGCGGCGGTGTCTGGACACCGCGCCCGAGGCGTTCACCGAAGACCGGGTACGCAACCTGTGGAACGGCCGCTGGCATGCGGACGGGCATCTGCTGCCCTGCCAGTCGCCGGTCGACGGCAGTCCCATCGCGGGCCTGCCGCGACTTGACCCGGACGGCGCACACCAGGCGGTACGCGCCTCACTCGACCAGCACCGCGCCTGGCGCGATGTTCCGCTGCCCGAGCGCAAGGCGCGGGTGACCGCGGCCCTCGACGCGCTCACCGAACACCGGGAGCTGCTCTCGCTGCTGCTGGTCTGGGAGATCGGCAAGCCCTGGCGCCTCGCCCAGGCCGACGTGGACCGGGCCATCGACGGCGTCCGCTGGTACGTCGAGGAGATCGACCGCATGGTCGACGGCCGTGTCCCGCTGCCCGGTCCGGTCAGCAACATCGCCAGTTGGAACTACCCGATGAGCGTGCTGGTGCACGCCATGCTGGTGCAGATCCTGGCGGGCAACGCGGTGATCGCCAAGACCCCGACCGACGGAGGACTGGCCTGCCTCACCCTCGCCAGCGCGCTGGCGGTGCGCGAGGGGCTGCCGATCACCTTGGTCAGCGGTTCCGGCGGGGAGCTGTCCGAGGCGCTGGTGCGGGCGCCGGAGATCGGCTGCGTCTCCTTCGTGGGCGGCCGCGACGCGGGCGGACGGGTCGCCGCCGATGTCGCCGACCTCGGCAAACGGCACATCCTGGAGCAGGAGGGGCTCAACTGCTGGGGAGTGTGGGAGTACAGCGGCTGGGACACGCTGTCCGGCCAGATCCGCAAGACCTTCGACTACGCCAAGCAGCGCTGCACCGCCTACCCCCGGTTCGTCGTCCAACGGCAGCTCTTCGACCGGTTCCTGGGCGCCTACCTTCCGGCGGTCCGCTCGGTGGTGTTCGGTCACCCGCTCGCGGTGGAGGCGCCGGACGACCCGCTGCCCGAGCTGGACTTCGGTCCGGTGATCAACGCCGCGAAAGCCAAGGAGTTGGCCGAGCTGGTGGACGACGCGATCGACCGCGGCGCCGTGCCGCTGCACCGCGGCACTCTCGCCGCGGGCCGCTTCCTCCCAGGTCAGGACACCGCCGGCTATATGCCCCCGGTCACCTTGCTGGCTCCGCCGCGATCATCGCCGCTGCACCACGCCGAACCGTTCGGTCCGGTCGACACCGTCGTGCTGGTCGACACCGAGGCGGAGCTGCTGGCCGCGATGAACGCCAGCAACGGCGCGCTGGTCGCCAGCCTGTCCTGCGACGACGAACGGACGGCGGCGCGCCTGGCCCCGCAGATCCGCGCGTTCAAGGTCGGCCTGGGCGCACCGCGGTCACGCGGCGACCGCGACGAGCTGTTCGGCGGCTTCGGCGCGTCGTGGCGCGGCGCCTTCGTAGGCGGCGAGTTGCTGGTGCGGGCCGTCACGGACGGCCCGCGGGGGGAGCGGCTGCCGGGCAACTTCCCTGACTACCACCTGATGCCGTAGCCGCCCGGCCCTCCTGGCGCCGCTCCGGCGGCGCCAGGACCAGCAGGCGGTCCCGGGCCCGTGGCAAACCCGTCGTAGCTCAGCTCAGCGCCACAGCCAGGCTTCCCATCCGGAGTGGATGAATCACCCGTAACGCCTGTATCGCGCGTATCACCCATAAGTCGAGCGCGGGCCGCGCCCGCGGGCGGATACGCAGGTGAAACGCACTCCGAATCCTTGGTATCGTTATCCATGTCGCCGCGGGGAACCGCGGCACACACCCGGTCCGGGTGGCGGAATGGCAGACGCGCTAGCTTGAGGTGCTAGTGCCCTTTATCGGGCGTGGGGGTTCAAGTCCCCCCTCGGACACCAGATCGAATAGCCCCTCACCAGGGGCTTTCGTCATTTCTAGGCTGTGGCGTGACCAACCACGTGACCAACAGCCGAGCGAATCCCCAAGTCAGACCAGGGGTGAGAGGCCGATACGGCTGGGGAAGCGGCCGGTTTCTTCGCTCCTTCGGCGCGACGCCTGCCGTAGCGCGCCATGGTGTAGCCCGGCGAGTGGAGGGGCTGGACGCTGCGGCCCGCAAGGGCAACGTCGGTGGGCGTCCGCCCGTCATGGACGACGAAAGGCTAGCCGTAGCGCGTGCACGGCATGCCAAGGGAGAGAGCGTCACACCCATCGCTGAGGCCCTGGGCATCGGCCATGCCACCTTGTACCGGCACCTTGGGGAGAGCGCCTGAGACAGGTGCGCAGAGGCGCAGTCAGGCGCTCACCTCGGAGTGCACCGGGACGGGCGGGCGCACTCCAGTGAGGGCTTCCGCGCAGGCAACGAGGTGGCGGGCGCGGGGCGACGGCTGAGGGGGCGCCCCGCGCCCCTCGCACCCGGTCGTGCGGAGGCGTGCTCGCGAGTGCGAGGACCTGCCACTGCCCGCGCGCGATCGTGCGCGGCGATTCCGGGGACCCGCCGCACCCGATGACACCTCCCAGAACCGCCCGGCCGCCGTCGCCGCCTTCGGTATCCAGACCTCGGCGGCCCGGCAAGCCAGCCGCAAGTCGCCGACCTGGAGCTTTGCCAGGGGTGAGGTGGCGACGCGGCCGGTTACCGGTGTTCGGGGTTCTCGTAGTCGTGGCGGCAACCCGCGTCCCAGGCCGTGCGCTGGTTGCCGTAGGCGGGGAAGCCGCCGGCGTCCTTCATCATCCGGGCCAGGTGCAGCAGGTTCCAGGTCATGAACGTGGTGTTGCGGTTGGTGAAGTCGTTCTCCGGGCCGCCTGACCCCGGGTCGAGGTACGAAGGGCCGGGGCCGGCCTCGCCGATCCAGCCGGCGTCGGCCTGCGGGGGGATGGTGTAGCCGAGATGCTGCAGGCTGTAGAGGACGTTCATGGCGCAGTGCTTGACGCCGTCCTCGTTGCCGGTGATCAGGCAGCCGCCGACCCGGCCGTAGTAGGCGTACTGTCCCGCGTCGTTGAGGAGGCTGGAGCAGGCGTAGAGGCGTTCGATCACCCGCTTGGTCACCGAGCTGTTGTCGCCCAGCCAGATCGGACCCGCCAGTACCAGGATGTCGGCCGCCAGGACCTTTTCGTACAGCCCCGGCCAGGCGTCGGTCTGCCAGCCGTGTTCGGTCATGTTCGGCCAGACGCCGGTGGCGATGTCGTGGTCGATGGCTCGCACGACGTCGACCTGGACGCCCTGCCCCTCCATGATGACCACGCTGCGGTCGATGAGCCCCTGGGTGTTGCTGCGTGCCGGCGACCGCTTGAGCGTGCAGTTGAAGACGAGGGCACGCAGGTCGTCGTAGCGGGCAGGCGGTGCGTCGGCGGTCGGCGACTGGGCGGTCAAGGAGCCCTCCCGGGGATCCTGCCACCGTGCCCTTCACGGTGGCGCAACGCTGACATCGTGCTGGCCCGGCGGCCGTCGTGGTCGCTGCGGCACAGTCAACTGTCGGCGACCACCCCGACGGCCGAACAACCCCCGGGCAGGTCACGGCCATGCCCTGGGTAACCCGGCTGGGGTCCAATGGCTGGCTGGTGCAGCGCACTGCGCCTACGTTCTGCTCATGGAAACCCAGCGCACCCCCGACCGCCGAAGCGACAGTCCCGTGACGGAGGACGTGGCGCACTTGATGGTGCGTTGTCTCCAGGCTGAGGGTGTGGAGTACGTCTTCGGGATCCCGGGTGAGGAGAACATCCGCTTCGTCGACGCGTTGAGCGGCTCGGGCATCCGGTACGTTCTGGTCCGGCACGAGCAGGGCGCCTCGTTCATGGCGGAGATGTACGGGCGGCTGACCGGCCGGGCCGGGGTGTGCTCGGCGACCTTGGGACCGGGTGCGATCAATCTGCTGCTGGGCACCGCGGACGCGACGACGAACAGCACACCGCTGGTGGCTCTGGCGGCGCAGGGTTCGTTGAGTCGCGTCCACAAGGAGTCCCACCAGGTGATCGACCTGGTGTCGATGTTCGGCCCGGTCACCCAGAGGGCGGCCCGGGTCCAGAGCCCGGATGCGGTGCCGGAGATGGTGCGCAAGGCGTTCAAGACCGCGCAGAGCGAGCGTCCCGGGGCCGTCTTCCTGGCGGTTCCCGAGGACATCGAAGGGGCGCACACCACGGTGCCGCTCGCGCCCTTGCAGGTCGACACGGTACGCGCCGACGCGCCGTCGCCCGCCCAGATCGCCCGGGCCGCGCAGGTTCTGGCGGCGGCGCGCCGCCCGGTCGTGCTCGCCGGTCATGGTGCCGCCAGGGCCAAGGCGTCAGCGGCTCTGCTGCGCTTCGCCGAGCGGCTGAACGTGCCGGTGGCGACCACCTTCCACGGCAAGGGCGTCTTCCCGGACGACCACCCGAACGCGCTGGGCGCGGTGGGCTTCATGCGTCACGACTACAGCAACTTCGGCTTCGACGCTGCTGATGTCCTGGTCTGTGTCGGGTACGAGGTCCAGGAGTTCGACCCGGTGAAGATCAATCCGGACGGTGACAAGCGCATCGTCCACCTGCACCGGTTCCCCGCCGAGGTGGACGCCCACTACCCGGTCAAGGTCGGCGTGGAGGGCGACCTTTCCCAGGCGTTGGACGCGCTCGCGGCCGCCGTGCCCAACAGATTCGGGTACGAAGCCGGTACCGGTGAGCGCATCCGGACGCTGCTCGCCGAGGAACTGGAGTACGGGCGCGGCAACCACGCGTGCCCGCTGGTGCCGCAGCGCGTGGTGGCCGATGTGCGCACCGCGCTGGACCGCAGCGACATCGTGCTCGCCGACACCGGCGCGGGGAAGATGTGGATGGCACGGCTGTACCCGGCGTACGAGCCGGACACCTGTCTGGTCTCCAACGGCCTGTCCACCATGGGGTTCGCGCTGCCGGGCGCGATCGCCGCCAAGCTCGCCCGCCCGCAGCGGCGGGTGCTGGCGATGATGGGTGACGGCTCGTTCCTGATGAACTCCCAGGAACTGGAGACCGCCGTACGCGAACACGTGCCCCTCGTCGTGCTCGTCCTGGTGGATGAGGAGTACGGCCTGATCACGTGGAAGATGGAGCTGGTGCTCGGCCGCCACAGCCACACCCGCTTCACCAACCCCGACCTGGTCGCCTACGCGGAGAGCTTCGGCGCCCGCGGTCACAGGATCAAAGCGGCCGACGAGCTGCTGCCGACGCTACGCCGCGCGCTCGACGAGGACGCGGTATCCGTGATCGCCTGCCCCGTCGACTACTCCGAGAACCTGCGGCTGACCGCCCGGCTCGGAGCGCTCCACGGTCCCTTCTGACCGCGCGGGCGAGTGGTGCTGGCCGGGTCTCGGTCAGCACCACTCGTGCTTTGTGCTCCCGCGCGGCCCGTCACGGCGCCCGGGAGCGCACCCCCGGGCCCGCGCCGCGCGCTGGACGGCAAGCCTTAGTAGCCGAGTAGCTTCGCTGCCAGCGTGCTCGCGTTGTACGAGCCCCAACCGCTTGCGAAGTCCCAGCCCTTGGTGGCGCTGTAGGCGCCGTTGCTGCCGCTGGTGATGTCGTGGAAGCCGGTGCCCTTCGCCGCGTAGAGCTTCGGTTGGCGAAGCCGAGGTTCGGCTTGCCGGCGGCCGCGGCCTGCTGGTTGACCAGGGCGGCGAAGGCGGCCCACTCGGGTGCGGCGGCGCTGGTGCCGCCCACCGAGGTCCAACTGCCCTGCGAGTAGATCGAGACGCCGGGGGACGGGTCGGCGTGCGCCGACCCGTCCGGGACCTGCCGATGGCCGTTCCCCGCGCTGAGCTGGAGGCAACTCCTTGCGGCCGGTGAGGGCCGGTTCTCGCACGGTCCCCACCCTTCGCCCGGAATCCGGCCACGATGGGCGGGATCACTCATATACCCATGCGTGTGCTCATGACAACGTTTAGCGAACGCTTGTCAATGGCGTCCCGTGAACACCGGATTGCGCGGCGCGGCCCCGCCGGGGTCACCGTGCGTGTCGCCCCGATGGCGGTATGCGCGTGGCGGACGATGCGGACGGGACGCAGCGTGGGGAGACAGCAGCGCGAGCGACACACGCGGAGCCGCACTCGGTGGCCCGACAGTGCCGACGCGCACGAGGAGGCACCATGAAGCGGCGGCGTTTCCTGGCGGCGGCCGCCGGTACGGGCCTGGTGGCTGGGACCCCGTTCGCCGGACGGATCCTGGTACCCGGTCGGCCCGGACTGCCGCTGCCGCTGCGCAGCACGGCCCCGCTACCGCGCCCGTACCAGGTGCCGCTGCCACTGCCCGCGGTGCTGCGGCCGGTCCGCACCGACGCCACCACGGACACCTACGCGATCACCCAGCGGCTCGCGCGCCTGCGGATACTGCCGGGGCTGGAGACAGAGGCATGGACCTACGGCGGCAGCTACCCCGGGCCGACACTGGTCTCCCGGGCCGGGCGGCGCACCGTCGTCACCCACCGCAACGAGCTGCCGCAGCCGGTCGCCGTCCATCTGCACGGCGGCCACACCCCGCACGAGAGCGACGGTCATCCGACGGATCTGATCCTTCCGGTCGGCTGGGAGATGCGGCACCCGTACGGCATGTCCGACATGAACGGCACGGGTGTGACGACGCTGGGGGAGCGTACGTACACCTATCCGCTGGACCAGCGGGCCGCCACGCTCTGGTACCACGACCACCGCATGGGCTTCACCGGCCCCTCGGCCTATCGCGGGCTCGCCGGATTCCACCTGGTGCACGACGACGAGGAGGAAGCGCTGCCGCTGCCCCGCGGTGAGCGCGACATCCCGCTGATGATCACCGACCGGTCCTTCGCGGCCGACGGATCCTTCCACTATCCGGCGCTCGACCCCGCCTGGGGTACTCCGGGGGTGACCCACCACTGGATGGAAGGGGTGCTCGGCGACACGATCCTGGTCAACGGCGCGCCGTGGCCGGTACTCGACGTACAGCGGCTGCGCTACCGACTGCGGGTGCTCAACGCCTCCAACTCCCGTATCTACAAGCTGGAGTTGGACCCGCAGCCGCCCGGCGGTGACGCGCTGGTGCAGATAGGTTCCGACGGCGGGCTGCTGGAACGGCCGGTGCGGCACGACGCGTTGGCCCTGGCGCCCGCCGAACGCTTCGACCTCGTGGTCGACTTCGCCCGGTACCGTCCGGGCACACAGGTGCGGCTGGTCAACCGGCTGGGCAGCGGGACGACGGCGGAGGCGATGCGGTTCGACGTCTCCGGCGCGGCCCGCACCCCGGCCGACGAGACCGCGGTGCCCGCCAGGCTTTCGACCGTCGAACGGCTCGACCCGCGGCGCGCCGCGGTAACGCGGACGTTCCACTTCCAGCGGTCGGAGGGCGTCGGCTGGACGATCAACGGCATGGCGTACCAGCCGGGGCGGGCGATCGCGACGCCGAAGCTGGGCACCACGGAGGTATGGCGGATCGTCAGCGACTTCCACCATCCGGTCCACGTCCACCTCAACCCGTTCCAGGTGGTCGCCCGCGACGGCCAGGCACCGGGGCCGTATGACGCGGGGTGGAAGGACACCGTGGACGTGCTGCCCGGGCAGTCGGCCGAGTTCGCCGTCCGGTTCACCGACTACCCCGGACGCTTCCTGCTGCACTGCCACAACCTGGAGCACGAGGACATGGCGATGATGGCCGACTTCGTGACGCGGTAGCCCTTCCGGCGGATCCTCGGCAGCTGGGTTGCGGAAGGTTCGGCACCGCCGGTCGGCGTCGTGGGGGTCGCCCGCCGCCGCGGCGGGAGGACCCGCGGGGGCACGCCCCCTGCACTCCTTTTCGGCGGGAGGGTCCGTCGGAGGCAGGCTCAGCCCCGGGCTGCCCGCTACGACCAGAAGCGGTGCCACCACGGCGTACGGCGGTCATCGCTGCCCGCGGGCCAGTACGGCGGGATGTTGCGGCCCGGCTGGTAGTGCGGGCCCTGGTGGATGCGGTGGATGATCACGGTCAGGTCCACCACCGCCAGCAGCGCCACCGCGCCGAAGAATCCCGCCCACCCCGGCTGGTGCGCGGCGACGAAGCCCCCCATGGCCCCCAGCGACCAGACCAGCCCGAACACGGCCAGCCCTGCCCGCAGCCGCAGCGGGCTGCGGGCCTGTGACGGTTCGCTTCCGGTACGCATCACCGCACATCTCCCACCAGGTCTCATACCCGTTTCTCGTGGGTCCTACGAGGTGTGCCCGCCCCCAGCCTACGGCGGCCCAACCGGACCGTGCCGGGTCAGCCGTCCCGGCGCAGAGCGGAGTCCAGGATCCGCGACCACTCCCGCACGATCGCGGTCCGCCGCGGGGTGTCGTCCCGCAGAAGAGTGGCGAGGCCGAGGCCGCGGGCCATGTCCAAGGTCGCCTGCACCGTCTCCCGCACCCCCGGCACGTTCTCGTCCGCGCCGAGGAACTCCACCGCGAGCCGGTGTGCCTCCCGGCCGATACGGCTCTCCAACGCCGTAACCCTCGGCCGCAGTCGGGCCTCGTCGGCCGCTGCCACCCACAGGTGCAGCGCCGCCCGGAACAGTGTTCCGGTGTAGACGCCCACCAGCATCTCCACCACGGCACGGGTGCGCGGCGCCCCGCTGTCCGGGAGGGTGCGGGCGTGCTCGCGCAGCGTCGCCAGCCATTCCTCCGCGACATGCTCGATGGCGGCGGTGAACAGGTCCTCGCGGGTGCGGAAGTGGTGCTGGGCGGCGCCGCGGGACACACCGGCGCGCTCGGCCACGACGGCGACCGTGCTGCCGCTCCAGCCGCGCTCGGCGAGGCAGGCCACCGCGGCCTCCAGCAGCCGTCGCCGGGTCGCCCGGCTGCGGTCCTGCTTGGCGGGCCTGACGGACCGCGCGGTCGCGGTGGAGTGATCGGTCACAACACCCATGGTGGCTCCCGGCGTTCGAGGAAGGCGCGCATGCCCTCGGCCGCCTCCGCCGAGGCGAACAGCCGGGCCGACTGCTCAGCGTACGCGCCGGTGTCCCGGTCGAATCCGCGCAGCAACTCGGCGGTGGTCAGCCGCTTGGACTCGGCGAGGCCCTGCGGTGAGGCCGCCCGCAGCCCGTCGAGTATCCCGTCGAGAGCCTCCGCACCCGCGCTCACCAGCCCCATCCGCTGGGCCTCCGCCGCGCCGAACAGCTCACCGGTCAGGTAGTGGCGGGCGATGGCCCGCGGCTGCGTTCGGGGCAGCACCGTCAGTGAGATCACCGCGGGTGCCAGGCCCAACCGCGCCTCGGTGAAGGCGAAGGTGGCCTCCGGTCCGGCGACCGCGACATCGCAGGCGGCCAGCAGTCCCAGGCCCCCGGCGCGGACATGCCCGGTGACCCGGGCCACCACCGGCTTGGGCAGCTCCACGATGCACCGCAGCAGCCCGGCCAGCTCCGTCGGTCCCGTCGGGGTCCGCTCGGTCAGGTCGGCGCCCGCACAGAAGGTGTTGCCGGTGTGGGCCAGGAGCACGGCGCGGGTCCGCGGATCCTCGGCCGCCGCCGCCAGTTCCTCGTGCAACTCGGTGACGAGCTTGGTGGACAGGGCGTTGCGGTTGTGCGGCGAGTCCAGGGTCAGTACCCGGACGCCACGGTCGTGGTCGCGTTGGACACAGGTCATGACGGGCCTCCTCAGTAGGACTTGGGCAGGCCCAGGGTGTGGTGGGAGACGAAGTTGAGGATCATCTCCCGGCTGACCGGGGCGATCCGGCCCACCCGGGAGGCGGTCAGCAGTGACGCCAGGCCGTACTCGGTGGTCAGCCCGTTGCCGCCGAGGGTGTGCACGGCCTGGTCAACGGCGTGCGCCCCGGCCTCGGCGGCCGCGTACTTGGCCATGTTGGCCGCCTCACCGGCGCCCATGTCGTCACCGTTGTCGTAGAGGAACGCCGCCTTGCGCATCATCAGCTGCGCCAGCTCCAGCTCGATCCGCACCTGGGCCAGCGGGTGCGCGATCGCCTGGTGCGCACCGATCGGCGCCTGCCAGACCTGACGGGTACGGGCGTACTCCACCGCGGTGTCCAGCGCGTAGCGCCCCATGCCGAGTGAGAAGGCGGCCGTCATGATCCGCTCGGGGTTGAGCCCGGCGAACAACTGGAGCAGACCCGCGTCCTCGTCGCCGACGAGTGCGTCGGCGGGCAGCCGCACATCGTCGAGGAACAGCTGGAACTGCTTCTCGGGTGCGGCCAACTCCATGGGTATCGGCCGGAACTCGAACCCGGCGGTCTCCCGCGGGACGATGAACAGGCAGGGCTTGAGCTTGCCCGTCCTGGCGTCCTCGGTCCTGCCGACGATCAGGGTCGCGTCGGCGATGTCCACACCGGAGATGAAGACCTTGCGCCCGGACAGCAGCCAGTCGTCGCCGTCCCGGCGGGCGGTGGTGGTGATCCGGTGCGAGTTCGAGCCCGCGTCCGGCTCGGTGATGCCGAACGCCATCCGCACCGAGCCGTCAGCCAACCCCGGCAGCCAGTGCGCCCGCTGGGCTTCGGTGCCGAACCTGGCGATGACCGTTCCGCAGATCGCGGGGGAGACCACGAGCAGCAGCAGCGGACAGCCGGTCGCCCCCAACTCCTCCAGCACGATGGACAGTTCGGTCATCCCACCGCCGCCTCCGCCGTATTGCTCCGGCAGGTTGACGCCCAGGTATCCGAGCTTGGCCGCCTCCCGCCACAGCTCATCGGTCTGCCGCCCCGCGCGGACGGCGGCGGTGAAGTACTCCCGGCCGTAGCGACGGCCGAGTGCGGCGACGCAGGAGCGCAGCGTGCGGTGCTCCTCGCTCTCCAGCAACGCGTTGTCGAGGGTGACGCTCATGGTGTGGTGCCCTCCTGCGTGACGACGGCCAGTACGGTGCCGACCTCGACCTGATGGCCGACGGCGGCCTGGAGCGTGCTGAGGGTGCCGGAGGCGGGGGCGCTGATCTGGTGCTCCATCTTCATCGCCTCCAGCCAGACCAGCGGTTGCCCGGCCGTCACCCGGTCGCCGACGGCGATCTCGGCGACCCGTACGACCGTGCCGGGCATCGGGGCCAGCAGTGAACCGGGCGCGGTACTCGCCCGCGGCGCCGGGAAGCGCGGCAGGGTGGTGAACGCGACCGCGCCGAGCGCCGAGTCGACGTACACCTGGTTCCCGTACACCGCCACCTCGAACTCCCGCCGGACACCGGCTACTTCGAGCACCGCGCGGTCCGCGACGCACGACAGCAGCCGCACGTCCGGATGGCCCTCGGCCACCAGGCCGGCTCGGGTGAGGCGGTAGCGGACCCGGTACTCGTCACCGGTGGACGCGGTGCGGTAGCCCTTGGACTGCGGCTGCGACGGCACGTTGCGCCAGCCGCCGAACGGTGAGCGGCCCACGGCGTCGCACAGCGCGGCGGCGAGCGCGGCGAGCCGTACCGCCGAGGGATCGCCGGTGTCCGGCGGCAGCTGTTCGAGGAAGGCGGTGGACACCCCGCCGCGGACGAAGTCCGGGTGGCGCAGTACCCGCACCAGCAGGTCGCGGTTGGTGACCGGACCATGGATCCGGGCCCGCCGCAACGCGTGGGCGAGCAGGCGCAGGGCCTCGTCGCGGGTCGGCGCATGGGCGATGACCTTGGCGAGCATCGGGTCGTAGTGCACTCCGATCGTGCCGCCGTCCTCGACCCCGGAGTCCACCCGCAGGCCGTCGCTCTCGCGGATCGAGAAGCGGTGCAGTGCGCCGGTCTGCGGCTGCCAGTGCCGGGCCGGGTCCTCCGCGTACAGCCGGGCCTCGATCGCATGGCCGCGCGGCGGCGCGGGTACGTCGGGCAGCCGGGCGCCCTCCGCCACCCGGATCTGCCAGCACACCAGATCGAGCCCGGTCACGCACTCGGTGACCGGATGCTCCACCTGCAGGCGGGTGTTCATCTCCAGGAAGTACGGGCGACTGTCCGCGGAGACCAGGAACTCGATGGTGCCCGCGCCGACATAGCCGATCGTCCTCGCGGCCTCGCGGGCCGCCTCATACAGCGTGTCGCGCAGTTCGTCGCCGATGCCGGGCGCCGGGGTCTCCTCGATGACCTTCTGGTGCCGCCGCTGCACCGAGCAGTCCCGCTCGCCGAGCGTCCACACGGTGCCATGGGCGTCCGCCAGCACCTGCACCTCGATGTGGCGGCCGTCCTCGACGTATGGCTCGACGAAGACCTCACCGTCCCCGAACGCGGCGGCCGCCTCGGTCCGGGCCGCCGCCAACTCGCCGTCCAGCAGATCGAGTCGGCGGACGATCCGCATGCCCCGGCCGCCACCGCCAGCCGCCGCCTTCACCAGCAGCGGCAGCCGCTCCGATGTGGCGGTCGCCGGGTCGACCGGGTCGAGCAGCGGCACACCGGCCTTCGCCATCAGGCTCTTGGCGCGGGTCTTCGACCCCATCGCCTCGACCGCATCGGGCGGCGGACCGATCCACGTCAGACCGGCGTCCAGTACGGCCCGCGCGAACTCGGCGTTCTCCGAGAGGAATCCGTATCCCGGATGCACCGCGTCGGCGCCCGCCGTGAGCGCGGCCGCCACGATCAGGTCGCCGCGCAGATAGGTGTCGCCGGGCGCGTTGCCCGGCAGCCGCACGGCGGCGTCGGCCTCCCGCACATGCGGGGCGTCGGCGTCCGCGTCGGAGTACACCGCGACGGTGGCGATGCCGAGTCCACGGCAGGTCCGGAAGACCCGCCGGGCGATCTCGCCGCGATTCGCCACCAGCAGGGAAGAGATCATGGCACAGCCCCCTACATCCGGAAGACGCCGAAACCGCCACGCGCTCCCTCGACGGGCGCACTGTGGATCGCCGACAGGCACAGGCCGAGTACGGTGCGGGTGTCACGCGGGTCGATCACGCCGTCGTCGTAGAGCCGCCCGGACAGGAACATCGGCAGCGACTCGGACTCGATCTGCTGCTCCACCATCGCGCGCAGTCCCGCGTCCGCCTCCTCGTCGTACGGCCTGCCCTGCGCGGCGGCCGACTGGCGGGCGACGATGGACAGCACCCCGGCCAGCTGAGCGGGGCCCATCACCGCGGACTTGGCGCTCGGCCAGGCGAACAGGAAGCGGGGCTCGAACGCCCGGCCGCACATGCCGTAGTGCCCGGCACCGTAACTCGCGCCCAGCAGCACGGAGATGTGCGGGACACGGGAGTTGGCCACCGCGTTGATCATCATCGCGCCGTGCTTGATGATGCCGCCCTGTTCGTACTCCCTGCCCACCATGTAACCGGTGGTGTTGTGCAGGAAGAGCAGCGGGATGTCGCGCTGGTTGGCCAGTTGGATGAACTGCGCGGCCTTCTGCGACTCGGCGCTGAACAGCACGCCCTGTGCGTTGGCGAGGATCCCCACCGGGTAGCCGTGCAGCTCGGCCCAACCGGTCGCCAGACTCGGTCCGTACAACGGCTTGAACTCGTCGAACACCGAGCCGTCCACCACCCGGGCGATCACCTCGCGCGGGTCGAAGGGGGTGCGCAGATCGCCCGGGACGAGACCCAGCAGTTCCTCCTCGGCACAGCGCGGCGGTACCGGGTTCTGGCGCGGGGCCGGACCCTGCTTGCGCCAGCCCAGCCGGGCGACGATCCGCCGGGCGGTGCGCAGCGCGTCCGGTTCGTCGACCGCGAAGTAGTCGGCGAGACCCGAGGTGCGGGCATGCATCTGCGCGCCGCCGAGCGACTCGTCGTCGCTCTCCTCACCGGTCGCCATCTTCACCAGCGGCGGCCCGCCGAGGAAGACCTTGGAACGCTCCCGCACCATGACCACGTGGTCGGACATACCGGGTATGTACGCTCCGCCCGCGGTGGAGTTGCCGAACACCACGGCGACGGTGGGGATTCCGGCGGCGGACAGCCGGGTCAGGTCCCGGAAGAGCGCACCGCCCGGGATGAAGATCTCCTTCTGGCTCGGCAGATCGGCGCCGCCGGACTCGACGAGGCTCACCACCGGAAGCCGGTTGGCGAACGCGATCTCGTTGGCGCGCAGTGCCTTCTTCAGCGTCCACGGGTTGCTCGCGCCGCCGCGCACCGTCGGATCGTTGGCGGTGATCAGGCACTCGGTGCCCTCGATCACCCCGATACCGGTGACCATCGAGGCGCCCACCGGATAGTCGCTGCCCCATGCGGCGAGCGGCGACAGCTCAAGGAACGGTGTGTCGGGGTCGATCAGCAACTCGATGCGCTCGCGCGCCAGCAGTTTGCCGCGCCCCCGGTGGCGGTCGACGTACTTCGGTCCGCCGCCGCCGATCGCCTTGGCGTGTTCGGCGTCGAGTTCGGCGAGCCGGGCGAGCGCGGCTTCGCGGTTCGCCAGGTACTCGGGGCTCGCGGTGTCGACCGCGGTGCGCGTTTCGGGTGGGCTCGGCGCTGGGTGTTGTGGCCCGGTGTCGACGGTCCTTGGCACTGCGCTCGCTCCTTCGCCGCTCACTCGGTCTCGTCTCTTTCGGTACCGGCGCGCTCACCTCGGGGGACGGCGGTGGGCGTACGGCCCGCGCCCGGCGGACCGGCGAACGCCTGGGCGATGTCCAGCCAGCGGTCGGCGTCCGGGCCGTGCGCGGTGACCGCGAGGTCGGCGCGATGACGGCGTTGGGTGGCCAGCAGACAGAAGTCCAACGCGGGCCCGGTCACCCGCTGTTCGGCGTCGGCCGGTCCGTACGTCCACAACTGGCCGTCGGGGGCGGTCAGTTCGACCCGGAACGCGGTTTCCGGCGGGATCAGTCCGTGCACCGTGAACGCGTGGTCCCTGGCCCGTACGCCGATCCGGGCCACATGCCGCAACCGGCTGGTCGGTGTCCGGCGCACACCGAGCGCGTCGGCGATGTCCTGGCCGTGCGCCCAGGTCTCCATCAGCCGCGCGGTGGCCATCGACGCGGTGCTCATCGGCGGCCCGAACCAGGGGAAGCGGGCGTCCGGCGGCTGGGCGGCAAGCGTTTCGCGCAGTTGGGTGCGCCCTTGGCACCAGCGTCTCAGCAGGGCGTCGAGCGGTTGTGCGGCGCCCTCGGCGGCGCAGTCGTCCACGTAGTCGCTGATGGCTCGCGCCGCGCGCTCCGCCTCGCGGGCGAAGGCGGCCGGGTCGGTGAGGGTGAGCACGGTGGCGCGGTCGGTCCAGGCCAGGTGGGCGATCTGGTGCGCGATGGTCCAGCCCGGGGCGGGCGTCGGCCCGCGCCAGCGCTCCTCGGACAGACCGGCGACCAGCGTGTCGAGCTCCTCGCTCTCGGCCGCCAAGTCCGTCAGGACTTCGCGCACGAGGCGTGAATCGGCCATACCAGCCCCCTGGTTGACGTCACGTCAACATCCAATGGACCCCGTCACCGGAGAAGGCTGGCACTGCGGGGGACAACAATCAAGCGTGCTTGCATGCTTTTTCGCCTCCCGCTTGGGGTTGGCCGCTTCCGGGGGCCAGGCCCCCGGGCCCCTTTCGCCTCCCGGCGGGCGGGGGCCTAGGGTGCTTTCCCCTCCGGGCGGGGGGCCGGGGGCCCTGGGCGCTTTCGCCTCTCGGCGGGGGCCCTGGGCTCTTTCGCCTCTCGGCGGGGGCCCTGGGCTCTTTCGCCTCTCGGCGGGGGGCTGCGGGGGGCGAGGTTCCCCGGGCCGTTTCGCCGCCGGGCGGGGGCGAGCGCTCTATCGCGTGCGGGCGGGGGGATCTGCGGGGCTGGGGCCCACGGCTTTTCGCCTGCGGGTGGGTGGCTTGCGGGGGGTGGGATTTCTGGGGAACCTTTCGCCTTCGGGCGGGGTTCGCCGCGGGGGACGTACCGCGGGCCCCCTTTGCCGCCCGGGCGGGGGCTGTGTGTGGGGGGCCCAGGGTCCCTTCGCTTGGGTCGGTGGGTTGCGAGGGTGAGGTCCTCAGTTACGGGGTGGAATCCCAGGGCTCCCTTGCCTGCGGGTGGGGGCTGCGGGGTCGGGGCGTAGGGCCCCCTTCGTCGCGGCGGGGGGAGGTCCCCCGGGGCCCCGTTCCCTCCGGCTGGGGGATCTGCCGGGGGGCGATGTCCCTCGGGCCCTCTCGCTGCCGGGCGGTGGCTGGGGGCTGGGGCCCAGGGTCCCTTCGCTTTGGGGCGGAGGGTGCCGGGGGCGAGGGCGCGTGCGGTTGTCGCATGGTGCTGTGGGGGGATGGCCCCTTACTCGTACAGGTCGCGGAGGCGGACCGACAGGCAGGTGACGCAGCCTTCCAGTTTTTCGAACTCGGTGATGTCGACCGGGACCGGGGCGTAGCCGAGAGTGGCGAAGAGTTCGGCGGTCTTCGGGGCGCTCGCGGACATCAGCAGTCTGCCGCCGCCGAGCAGCACCACATGGGCGCCGGACTCCTCCGGAACCGGAAGGAAGTGCGGGAAGACCGACGGGTCGTCGACCAGGGGTGGATGGCCGATCACGGTGCCGTCCGGGAGCGCGGTCACGGCGGATTTCAGATGCAGGACCCTGGTCACCGGAACGGCGATCACCCGGGCGCCCAGTGGTTCGAAGGCGGCGCGCAGCTGCCGTACACCCGCCGCGTTGGTGCGGCCGCCACGGCCTACGTAGACGGTGTCGCCGACCTTGAGGATATCGCCGCCGTCCAGGGTGCCCGGTTCCCGGACCCGGTTGATGGACAGGCCGAGATCGGCCGCGGCCCGCTCGGCCGCCGCGGTCTCGGGCCTGCGGGATCCCGCTCCGGGACGGGCGATCAGCGCGACGTTGCGGAAGACGACCATCGTGTCCTCGACGAACACACCGTCCGGACAGTCGTCGGCCGGGTCGACCTCGACGGTCTGCCACCCGTGCGACCGCAGGGTCTCGACATAGCCCGCCCACTGGCGCAACGCGAGGGCGGTGTCGATCGGTGAGCGCGCTGTATGGGTGACCAGTCCCTCCGCGAGACGCGGGCTGGGGTGGCGGACCAGGGCCTTCTTACTGGGCACGGAACCTACCTCCAGGCGGTTGGCCGGGTGGAAATGTCATCGAACGGGCGGGCGCGGGCAGCTAGGATCTACCCTCTTATGAGTGCCACTCTCGTCGCCAAGGGCCTCGCCGCGGGACACGGCGACCGCATCCTGTTCTCCGGTCTGGAACTCGTCGTCGCACCCGGCGATGTCATCGGGCTGGTCGGTGCCAACGGCGCCGGGAAGTCCACGCTACTGCGGCTGCTGGCCGGTATCGACGCCCCCGAGGACGGGACGCTGCGGCTCAGCCCGCCCACGGCAGTGGTAGGCCATCTGCCGCAGGAGCCGGAGCGCAGGGCGGGTGAGACGGTACGGGCCTTCCTCGCCCGACGCACCGGTGTGGCCGCTGCCCAGCGCGACCTCGACGCCGCGACCGAGGCGCTGGTCGACGGCTCGCCGGGCGCCGATGACGGGTACGCGATCGCCCTGGAGCGCTGGCTCTCGCTCGGCGCGGCCGATCTGGAGGACCGGGCCGAGACGGTCGCCGCCGACCTCGGCCTGACCGTGGACCTCGACCAGCCCATGACCTCGCTGTCCGGCGGCCAGGCCGCCCGCGCCGGGCTCGCCTCGCTGCTGCTCAGCCGGTACGACGTCTTCCTGCTGGACGAGCCCACCAACGACCTCGACCTGGACGGCCTCGACCGGCTGGAGGCCTTCGTCCAGGGCCTGCGCGCCGGAACCGTGGTGGTCAGCCATGACCGCGAGTTCCTGACCCGTACCGTGAACCGCATCGTCGAACTCGACCTCGCGCAGCAGCAGGTGAACGTCTACGGCGGAGGGTACGAGGCCTACCTGGAGGAGCGCGAGGTCGCCCGCAGGCACGCCCGCGAGGAGTACGAGGAGTACGCGGAGAACAGGTCCGCCCTGTTGGCCCGGTCCCGTATGCAGCGCGCCTGGATGGAGAAGGGCGTGAAGAACGCCCGGCGCAAGGCCACCGACAACGACAAGATCGGCCGCAATGCCCGGGTGGAGACCACCGAGAAGCAGGCCGCCAAGGCTCGCCAGACCGAGCGCCTCATCGAGCGGATGGAGGTGGTCGAGGAACCCCGCAAGGAGTGGGAGCTGCGGATGAGCATCGCCGCCGCACCCCGCGCCGGTGCGGTGGTGGCCACGCTGCGCGGAGCCGAAGTACGGCTTGGCGAGTTCCGGTTGGGGCCGGTGGATCTGCAGGTCGACTGGGCCGACCGGATCGCCATCACCGGGGCCAACGGCTCCGGCAAGTCCACGCTGCTCGGCGCCCTGCTCGGGCGGATCCCGCTGGCGGCCGGGGCGGCCTCGCTCGGGCCGGGGGTGGTGGTCGGCGAGGTCGACCAGGCGCGGCGGCTTTTCTACGGAGATGAGGCGCTGCTCGAAGCGTTCGAGGCGGTCGTACCCGACATGGCGACGGCCGAAGTCCGTACGCTCCTGGCCAAGTTCGGGCTGAAGTCCGACCATGTGCTGCGCCCGGCCGCCACGCTGTCGCCGGGAGAGCGGACCCGGGCGGCGCTCGCGCTGCTCCAGGGGCGTGGAGTGAACCTGCTGGTACTGGACGAGCCCACCAACCACCTTGACCTGCCCGCGATCGAGCAGCTGGAGTCCGCGCTGGCCTCGTACGACGGCACGCTGCTGTTGGTCACCCACGACCGCCGGATGCTCGGTGCGGTCCGCACCAACCGGCGGATCGAGGTGGCGGCCGGCAAGGCCGTCGAGGCCTGATCGCGGGTGCGGTGGGAGAGCCGATCGAGCGCGACCGATCGTGGCCGACAATGATCGATTGCTGTCGGGTCTGATCAGGTGTGACACGGCGTGGTCGAACAGGGGGCGGCTCGTCCGCTGTCCGCCGCATCCGGCATGATCGGTGCCCTGAGCGAAGTGTGGGGGACCGATGACCGTGCTGGACGCCTTACAGCTGATACCCGTCGCCGTCGCCGCCGGGTGGATCGACGCGGTCGTGGGTGGCGGCGGTCTGCTGCAACTCCCCGCGATGCTGGTGGCGTTCCCCGGGCTGCCCACCGCCACCGTGCTCGGCACCAACAAGGCGGTGGCGATCACCGGTACCACCTCGGCGGCCATCACCTATGTGCGCAGGACGGACATCAACTGGCGATTCGTCGGGCTTGCCGCGGCGGTCGCGCTGCCCGCGGCCTCTGGCGGCGCACTGGTGGCCACCACGCTGCCCAGCCAGGTGTTCCGCCCGGTGATCATGGCGGCGCTGCTGACCGTCGGCGCGTTCGTCACCCTGCGCCCGGACTTCGGCCGTACCCATGCCCCGGTGCGGCTCAGCCGCTCCCGTGCGGTGACCGCCGCCGCGCTCAGTGGCGCGGGCATCGGCTTCTACGACGGCGTGATCGGCTCCGGCACCGGCACCTTCCTCATCATCACCTTCCTGCTGGTCCTCGGTGCCGACTTCGTCCACGGCTCGGCGATGGCCAAGGTGGTCAACGTCGGGACCAACCTCGGTGCGCTCATCGTCTTCGTGGTGCAGGGTCATGTGCTGTGGCTGCTCGCCGCCACGATGGCCGTGGGCAATGTGACGGGTGGCGCGCTCGGCGCTCGGATGGCGCTCAAGAACGGCGCCTCGTTCGTCCGGTACGCGCTGCTGGTCGTCGTCGTGCTGCTGGTCGCCAAGCTCGGCTACGACCAGTGGAGCTGATGGCGGGAGACGGTCGCTGACCCCGACGGGGGGCGCTATCGTCGGCACTGCGGAGACCGCACAGCCGTTATATCGAGGCAGGCGCCGTGACGGCGCCCGAGGTCGGTTCGAGCCGGGTCGAGAGGGTGACGTCGTGGTCGTATTCCTACTCGGGATCAGCGCCGCCTGCTGCCTCGGCTTCGGTTTCGTGCTCCAGCAGCGAGCAGCGCAACGCGCTCCGCTCAGCGACTTCCTCTCCTTCCGGCTGCTGCTCGACCTGCTGCGGATGCCCGAGTGGGTGATCGGCATCGCGGCGATGGTCGCCGGGATGGTGCTCGGGGCGCTCGCGCTCGCGCACGGCCAGATCTCCCTTGTCGAGCCGCTCACCGCCACCAACCTCCTTTTCGCCATGGGCCTGTCGAGGTGGCTCACCGGACAGCCGCTGGGCTGGAGCGGCTGGGCCGGGGTGGCGATGCTGGCCCTCGGCGTGACGTCGTTCATCGTCGCGGGGCAGCCGTCCGGCGGTGGTGAGCTGGCCGGACCACTGCGGCACTGGGTGCTGTTCGGCACCTTCGTCGGCCTCGCGATGCTGCTCACCGCGCTGGCGAAGCGCCTGCGGCCCACCTTGGAAGCGACCGTCCTGGCGCTGGCCGCGGGGCTGCTCTACGGGTTGCAGGACGCCCTCACCCGTATCTCGGGCCAGTTCGTCAGGAGCGGTGGAGTCGCCGTGCTGCTCGTCCACTGGCAGCCGTACGTGATCGTGGCGCTCGGGCTGACCACGCTGCTGCTGGTGCAGAGCGCCTTCGAGACCGCGCCGCTGCGCTCCTCGCTGCCCGCGCTGACCGCCGCGCAGCCGCTCGCCGGTATCGCCTGCGGGGTGGGGTTCCTGGGCGACCAGCTGCGGGTGACGCCCGGCGCGCTCGCCTGGCAGGCCGCCGGACTGCTGGCCATCGTGATCGGCATCGTGCTGCTGGGAAGCCACCCGGCGATGCCGGAGGGACCGTGTGCGTTGCGTGATCCTCACACGGTCGACCGCCATGCCCGCGAGCAGGCCCGCGAGCATGCCCGCGAGTCGGTCGAGCCGTAGCCCGCCCGGCCGGTCCGAACTCACGGCAACTCTTTCCGCCCCACGCCCCCGGGCGAAGTTCCGCACCTCCTTCTCCTTCCGCCGAGATGGGGCAGCACGCCCGGCGAAGACCCCGCCCCCTCTCCGCCGCGACGGCGAGCGACGACGACGCGGCCCGGCGGTCTCGTACCCGCCGCACGCCCCACCGAAGATCCACAACCCTCACCGCCGCGACGGCGAGTAACCCCAATGCCGTAAACCGGTGAAGCCAAGCCCACCGCACCCCGGGGCGAAGGCCCGCCGCAGCGCTAACGCTTCGGCGGTACGTATGCGGACCAGCCGGTGATCAGCGGTGATCCGGTGAGCTCGCGGCGCTGCCAACCCGGTGCGTAGGAGGGAGCGCCGCCGCCGGGAGCGACCAGGATCGCCACCGCCCGGTGTTCCGCCGCGCGGACCACCACCGGTCCCGAGGCCTGCGAGGCGTCGCTGCGCAGGTTCGAGTTGATCGACGAGGCGCAGCCCGCGTCGTAGGCGATGGGCTGCGAGTCACCCGCGACCAGGCACGGCGGCCGGATGCCGATCCGGCGCAGTGCGTCGGCGAGCGCCCGGTACTCGCCGACGTTCCGCCGCGCCGAGCCGATCTGCCGGTGCAGGATCTGCGCCTGCACGTACCAGTGCCCGGCGAGCAGCGCCCCGGCGAGCACGGCGGCGGTGATCCGCAGCGGCGTCGGCGAGGTGCGTACCGCCCGCGCCCCCGCGGTCAGCAGCGCGGCGACCGGCAGCGCCAGCAGCGCGTACGCGGGAAGCAGGAAACGCGGTGCCGCATACGGGATCAGGAAGAGATACGAGGCCGACAGCGACACCGCACACAGCACCGGCAGCAGCGCGGGCGCCAACCGCCCCGCCCGCGCTGCCACCACGATCCCCACCACGGCGAGCAGCGGCAGCGCGGGCCACCAGGCGATGTGCGACACGGCCGGATAGCCGACGTCGCACGGGCGGCACAGCAGCGGGCCGTCCGCGCTGCGCAGCGCGTTGCCGACGTTCCACGAGAAGCCCAGACCGCCTTCTATCGCGTCCGAGTCCGCCAGCCGCTCGGTGATCCCGCCGAACCGGGCGTACGCCTCCGCTATCCACTCCGCCATCCCGGCCGCCAGCCCCGCGGCGATCGCCGCGGCGATCCGCCAGTCGCGCCACGCCCGGACCAGCACCCCCGCGAGCAGCGGCAGCGCCAGCCACACACCGTCCGGGGCGCGGACCAACGTGGGCCAGCCGACCGCCACCGCGAGCCCGACCAGATGACCCCGACGTGGCCCCTCCCGTACCGCGCGCAGGAAGAACCCGGTGGCCGCCACCGCGCCGAAGGCCACCCACAGGTTCGGCATCATCTGCGACCCGTACTCGACGGTCACCCACAGCCCCGCGAACAGCAGCGCGGCCAGCGCCGAGGTGCCCCGCCCGATGATCCGGTGCCACACGGCGAACGCACCGAACAGCGCGAGCCCGGAGAGCACCGCGAGGAAGGTCCGCAGCACCAGGGGGTCGGAGGTGAACGCCGCCACGGGCGCGCCGAGCAGGGTGACCCCCCGCGAGCGCGGTGCGCTGAAGAAGGCGGCGGGAGAGCGCGGATCGACCTGCGAGAAGTAGATCGACTCATCCCAGGCGAGCGAGCGACCGGGGGCCGCGAGTATCAGCTGAGCGGCGGTGTAGAGCGCGGCGACGATCGCCAGTCGTGGATCGCGGCGGACGCGTGCGACCGCTGGGGCGGCCGTACTGGTGCGTATCGCGGCTGTTCCGGCGAGTGTCATCGGCATCTCCTGTCGGTGCGCTCGCTGCATTCTCGCTGACCCACCCCATCACACAACCGGCGAGGATGCTGGCGGGCGGCGCGGCGGAGCCCCGGCCCTCACTTGCCCATGTGCTTGACCGGCAGCGCGTTGGCCGCCAGCACCGCCTTGGTGAACGGGGACACGAGCTCGGTGAGCCGCTCTGCGTACTCCGCGCCCAGATGACGGTAAGGGGCGAAGCCGAGGCGGTCGGTGTCCGCCTCGATGGTGCGCCGCAGTTCCACACCGTGGTCGGTGAGTTCGCCCTCCGCGTCCAGTAGACCGCGTTCCCGCAGCCGGTCCTCGGCCGCCGACCACTCCTGGGCCGACCAGCCGCGGGTGGCCTGTGAGAAGTACCGGGTGAACCCCTTGCCGGTGGCGGTGTGGGTCACCAGGGCTTCCAGACCGTCGAGTTCGGCCTCGGCGAGCGCGATCAGATGGCCGTCACCGCGGTGCTCGCGCAGCAGCGTGGCGGCGTGCCACAGCGCCAGGTGCGGGGCGTCGGGCACCGGCAGGTCGGCATTGGCCGAGTACAGCGGGCGGCCGGGCCGCCCGCAGGCCTCGGTGGCCCGCAGGGCCAGTTCGGCGGCCTCGGTCAACTGCCGTGAAGCGATCGCCTCCGGGCCGAGCAGCCGCCTCAGATAGGCGTCGGTGATGCGCAGCCGGGCCTCCAGCACCGCACGCGGAGACGCGGCGTGCCAGGCGCGCGGGATGTGCCGGGCCACCAGGTCGGGGTGGAAGTTGTAGAAGGTCGCGGTGACCGTGCCCGCACCGACGGCGCCGAGCGGCGCGGCTCGCCCGGCGAAGTACGCCATCGACCCGCGTTCGAGTCCGAGCGCGGCAAGCTCGTCATCGTGCTCGGGCGCGAAGTAGAAGGCCGAGTGCAGCGGGTTGAGGGCGTTGTAGCAACGCCGTGACGCGCGCAGGGTGAGAGTCGTCATGGCGTCACGTTACCCGCCGGTAGAACCGTTGCCGAGATGTCGTCGCCGCGCGGGGCGGGCGGTGTCCGCCGCCTCGACCGTCCAGGTGAACCTCGGCGCCCGGCGCTCCAGGAAGGCGGCCACCCCCTCGGCGCGGTCCGCGCTGCCGCTGGCCTGGTCCGCCCAGTGCGCCAGCCGCCCGGGGTCCGCGACGCCGTCCGCCCCCAGCGCCATCGCCGTGAACTCCTTCGCCGCGGCCTGGGTGAGCTGGGAGCGGCTGGCGAGGATCCCGGCGAACTCCGCCACTCGTCCGTCCAGTACGTCCTCGGGGAGCAGTTCGTCCACCAGGCCGGTGCGCAGTGCCCGCTCGTCGTCGATCAACTCGGCCGAGAACAGCAGGTACTTGGCGGTCGAAGGGCCGACCAGGCCGACCAGCCTGCGGGTGGACGACGCCGGATAGACGATGCCGAGTCTGGCGGGTGTCACCCCGAACCGTGCGCCGTACGCCGCGAACCGCAGATCGCAGGCGGCCGCCAGTTGGCATCCACCGCCCACGCAGAAGCCGCGGATCGCCGCGATCGTCGGCTTGGGGAACGCGGCCAGTGCCTCCTCCGCGACCGCCGCGGCCGCGCCGGGGTCCTCCTGTCCGCGCAGTCCGGCGATGTCGGCACCCGCGCAGAACGTCCCGTCCGCACCGGTGAGCACCAGTACCCGCACCGCGGGGTCGGCGGCGAGCCGGTCGAGCAACTCCGGCAACTCCCGCCACATGGACACTGTCATGGCGTTCCGCTTGGCCGGATTGCTGATGGTGACGGTCGCGGTGGCAGCGCCGTCGGCGTGGTCAAGCAGCAGGCCGGGCTCTGGCATGCGCGTTCCTTCCGTCCGGTCCGGCTGTCAGGTCTGGGCGATCCTATTGTCTGCCTCTCGGACAACCCCCTGAAATCAGCGAACAAAAGCCGCAAGACCGCTCTGCCCGCCCACTGTAGACGGTCTCAATCGGTCAAGAGCCGTCGAGACACGCTGACTTGTGGTCAGCGCAACGGCAAAGGCGTTGTGGCCCCAACACTCTTCACATATGAGGCGGTTCCCGCCGCCCCGGCAAGTGGGGACCGGGCGGGACTGCGGGGAACGTCACGCGAGGGCTGGTGCTGTCATGACGGTCTGCGGGAGAACCCCGCCCGAACCCATGCCCCCGGAGGCCGCCGGCGCGGCTCCGGGTGCGGAGCGAGTCGCTTCCTGCCCCTACGAGGGCGCCTGGCGGTTCACCGCACCGGCCGTCGACTCCTCGGTACCGCAGGTACGGCACGCGGTGCGCGACCTGCTCGCCCGGCAGGGCGTCCCGGTCGCCGCCGAGACCGTGGACGGGCTGCTGCTGATCGTCTCGGAACTGGTCACCAACGCCGTACGGCACGCCGCCGTGCTCTCTCCGCAGATCACGGTGGAGATCACGGTGGGCCCGCAGTGGGTCAGGGTCGGCGTCGGCGACAACCACCCGTACCGCCCCAAGGCCTTGGAGGCCGACTACGCGAAGACCGGCGGTCGCGGCCTGCTGCTGGTGAAGGCGATCACCGCCGAGGCAGGAGGCGCCTGTGATGTCGAACACACCCCCGCGGGCGGCAAGGTGGTCTGGGCGGCCCTCCCGTTCTCGGCGCCGCTGCTGTAGCGGGGCGCCCCTACCGGCTCGTCACCAGCCCGCTGACGGGCCGGTCAGCTCCCGTGCCGCGGGCAGCGCGGCCTCCAGCACGGTGTCGAACCACGCGGACAGCGTGGTCCGCTCACGCAGCCCCGCCAGCCCGTCCGGCGTCACGAACGCGGTGTCGCAGACCTCCTTCGGATCGGGGCGCACCTCGGCCCGGACCAGACCCACGAACAGGTGGTTGAACTCCTGCTCCACCAGGCCCGAGGCCGGATCCGGATGGTTGTAGCGGACCGTCCCCGCCTCACGCAGCAGCGCCGGGGCGACCCCCAGCTCCTCGGCGGTACGGCGGGTGGCGGCGACGAAGGGCTGCTCCCCCGGGTACGGGTGGCCGCAGCAGGTGTTGGACCACACACCGGGCGAGTGGTACTTGCCCAGCGCACGCCGCTGCATCAGCAGCCGACCCGCCTCGTCGAAGAGGAACACGGAGAACGCCCGGTGCAGTCTGCCCGGCGGTAGGTGCGCGGACAGCTTCTCGGCCGTGCCGATGGTCACACCGCCCTCGTCGACCAGCTCCAGCAGGATCGGTGCGCAGCTGCCGTCGGACGACGGCCCCTCGGACGACGGACCGGTGCTCCCTGGGTCGCCGGGCCGGCCGGTGGCGGGACTGATCGGCATGGCCATCCTTCGCTCTTGACGCTCATGACGTACGAGATCCCTAAGTCTGCCGCACGCCACCGCACCCCTGCCGGTTTGTCGCCACGCCCGGCCCTCGCCCATGCTGGGGTGTCTGCTGTGCCGCCCTCCCGGGCGACCAGCCCCGGTCCAGGCCCTGGCGCGGCCGCCACCGGGCGGTAGTGAACGTGCGGTGAACGGTGCCTTCCGGGTATCCGATAGCCTCAGCCGTCGAACCCGCCCCAGCGACCTGCCGTGGCGGGACGCAGGCGCGTCTGGAAGCCGGGCGCCACGGGATGCAGCAGCCAACGCAGGCCATTGCCGTCGCCTCGACCCATCAGGGAGTGAGTTCGTCTGTCGACCGCCATCCTCACCGGTCCGCCGGTCGCGGACTCAACCCTGGAGGACGACCTGCGCCTCCTCGGCTTTGACGTGGTCGCCGCGGACAGCCCGGCGGAGCTGGCCGGCCACCTCAAGGCCGCGCCCGCCGGGACCAGGGTCGCCGTGGTCGACCGCCGCTTCACCGGGCACCGCCACGCGCTGCGGCTGGCCCTGATCGATCCGCGCTTCGCGGCCGGCGCCATCCCCGGCGCCCTCGGCGTCAGCGCGGCCGTCCGCGGGCAGCTGTGCCTCGCCGCCGACGGCCTCGCCGCCCCCGACGAGCTGGCCGCCGCGCTGGACACCGCGGGCGTCCCCGTACACCGTCCGGAACTGGGCGTACTGACCGCCGCCGTGCCCACCGACGACGCGGAGCGCGCGCGGGTCCGCGGCGCCGTCGCGGCCGTCGACGAGGAGCAGGTTCGGCTGCGTACCGCCGTCAAGGCGCGTGACGGCTTCTTCACGACCTTCTGCGTCAGCCCGTACTCCCGCTACCTGGCCCGCTGGTGCGCCCGGCGCGGACTCACCCCCAACCAGGTGACCACCGCCTCGCTGCTGGTCGCGCTGATCGCCGCCGGTTGCGCGGCCACCGGGACCAGGATCGGTTTCATCGCGGCGGGCGTCCTGCTGCTCGCCTCGTTCTTCCTGGACTGCACTGACGGGCAGCTGGCGCGGTACTCCCTGCAGTACTCCACGCTCGGCGCCTGGCTGGACGCCACCTTCGACCGGGCCAAGGAGTACGCGTACTACGCGGGCCTCGCGCTCGGCGCGGCCAGGGCGGGCGACGACGTCTGGGCGCTGGCGCTCGGCGCGATGGTGCTGCAGACCTGCCGCCATGTCGTGGACTTCTCCTTCAACGAGGCCGCCCACTTCGAAGACGGGGCCACCGCCAACACCAGCCCCACCGCCGCCCTCTCCGACCGGCTGGACAGCGTCGGCTGGACGGTCTGGGTGCGCCGGATGATCGTGCTGCCGATCGGCGAGCGCTGGGCGCTGATCGCGGTACTGACCGCGGCCACCACCCCGCGGGTGGTCTTCTACGCGCTGCTGGTCGGCTGCTCGCTCGCGGCCTGCTACACCACCGCGGGCCGGGTGCTGCGCTCGATCACCCGCAAGGCCCGGCGCACCGACCGGGCGGCACACGCGCTGGCCGACCTGGCCGACTCCGGCCCGCTCGCCGAGCTCGCGGCCCGGGTGCTGCCGTCCTTCGCGGCGCCCGCGGTCGCGGTGGCCGGCGGCGCCGCCGCGATCGGCACCGCCCTGTTCACCCCGTACGGCACCTGGTGGCCGGTGCTCGGGGCGGGCGTCTACTGCCTGACCTCGGCGGCGGCGGTCACGGGTCGGCTGAAGGGGGCGCTCGACTGGCTGGTTCCGCCGGTCTTCCGCGCCACTGAGTACGTGGTCGTACTGGCGCTCGCCGCACGCTCCGGCGTGTCCGGCGCGCTTCCGGCGGCGTTCGGGCTGATCGCGGCCGTCGCCTACCATCACTACGACACGGTGTACCGCATCCGCGGCGGCACCGGTGCGCCTCCCAGGGCCTTGGTCCATGCGACCGGCGGCCATGAGGGCAGGCTGCTGGTGGCCACAGTGGCGGCCGCCCTGCTCGCGCACAGCACAGCTTTGACAACGGCGCTCGCGGCTCTGGCCGGCTATCTGGCGCTCGTGGTGCTCACCGAGTCCATTCATTTCTGGGTCTCGGCCGGAGCACCCGCGGTACACGACGAAACAGGAGAACCCACATGATCGGCCTCGTGCTGGCGGCCGGCGCCGGACGGCGTCTTCGCCCCTACACCGACACCCTGCCGAAGGCCCTGGTCCCCGTGGACCCTGCGGGAGAGGGCACCACCACCGTCCTCGACCTGACCTTGGGCAACTTCGCCGAGGTCGGTCTGACCGACGCGGCCGTCGTCATCGGCTACCGCGGCGAGGCCGTCGTCGAGCGCCAGGCCGCGCTGGAGCGCAAGTACGGCGTCAAGCTGCACCTGGTCCACAACGACAAGGCCGAGGAGTGGAACAACGCCTACTCCCTGTGGTGCGCCCGTGACGTCATCAAGGAAGGCGTGATCCTCGCCAACGGCGACACCGTGCACCCGGTCTCCGTCGAGCGCACCCTGCTCGACGCCCGGGGCAACGGGCAGCAGATCATCCTCGCCCTCGACACGGTGAAGAAGCTCGCCGACGAGGAGATGAAGGTCGTCACCGCCGACGGCCAGGGCGTGCGGCGCATCACCAAGCTGATGGACCCCGCCGACGCCACCGGTGAGTACATCGGTGTGACCCTCATCGAGTCCGAGGCCGCCGAGGCGCTCGCGGACGCCCTGAAGGCCACCTACGAGCGCGACCCGCAGCTGTACTACGAGGACGGCTACCAGGAGCTGGTCAACCGCGGCTTCCAGGTCGACACCGCCGCCATCGGCGAGGTCTCCTGGGTCGAGATCGACAACCACGACGACCTCAACCGCGCCCGGGAGATCGCGTGCCAGTACTGACCCGGCTGATCCCCTCGCCGGTCGTCGTCGACATCAACGGCGGTGCGCTGGACGACCTGGCCGGCCTCCTCGCCGACCAGCGGGTCTCCAGCTCGGGCAAGCTCGCGGTCGCCATCAGCGGAGGCTCCGGCCAGAAGCTGCGTGACCGGCTCGCTCCCGAGTTGCCGGGCGCCGACTGGTACTCGGTGGCGGGCGGCTCGCTGGACTCCGCCGTCAAGCTGGCCGACGCGATGCGCGGCAAGCGGTACGACGCGGTGGTCGGGCTCGGCGGCGGCAAGGTCATCGACGTGGCCAAGTACGCGGCCGCGCGGGTCGGGCTGCCCATGGTGGCCGTGGCGACCAACCTGTCGCACGACGGCATCTGCTCGCCGGTCTCCACCCTGGACAACGACAACGGCCGCGGTTCCTACGGTGTCCCGCAGCCGATCGCGCTGGTCATCGACCTCGACGTGATCCGCGACACCCCGGCCCGCTTCGTGCGCTCCGGCATCGGTGACGCGGTCTCCAACCTCTCCGCCATCGCGGACTGGGAGCTGTCCCACCGCGAGACCGGTGAACCCGTCGACGGCCTGGCCGCCGCGATGGCCCGCAGCGCGGGCGAGTCGGTGCTCCGGCACCCCGGCACCATCGCCGACGACGACTTCCTGACCACGCTCGCCGAGGGCTTGGTGCTCTCCGGCATCGCCATGGCGATCAGCGGGGACACCCGCCCGTCGTCCGGCGCCTGCCATGAGATCAGCCATGCCTTCGACCTGCTGTACCCGCAGCGGGCCGCCTCGCACGGCGAACAGGTGGGCATCGGTGCGGCGTTCGCGATGTACCTGCGCGGCGCCACGGCGGAGGCCCAGCACATCGCCGACGTCCTGCGGCGGCACAGCCTGCCGGTGCTACCGGGCGAAATCGGCTTCTCCGACGCCGAGTTCGTCTCAGCCGTGGAGTACGCGCCGCAGACCCGCCCCGGGCGGTACACGATCCTGGAACACCTGGACCTCGACACCGACGCGATCAGGGATGCGTACGCGGACTATGTCAAAGCCATCGGTAGCTGAACTGCGGCCGGTCGTTCACCCCGCCGGGGTGAAGGACCGGCGCAGCGGTGAGCACTGGGCCGGGCGCGCCTACATGCGGGAGATCTCCCTGCGGGTGGACCGGCACCTGGTGAACACGCGGGTCACGCCCAACCAGCTGACCTATCTGATGACCGTCTTCGGCGTCCTCGCCTGCCCCGCCCTGCTGGTGCCGGGCATTCCGGGCGCCGTGCTCGGCGTGCTGATGGTCCAGCTCTACCTGCTGCTCGACTGCGTCGACGGCGAGATCGCCCGTTGGAAGAAGCAGTTCTCGCTCGGCGGCGTGTACCTGGACCGAGTCGGCGCCTACCTTTGCGACGCCGCGGTCCTGGTCGGCTTCGGCCTGCGCGCCGCTGACCCGTGGGGCTCCGGGCGGATCGACTGGCTGTGGGCCTTTCTCGGTACCCTCGCCGCGCTCGGCGCGATCCTGATCAAGGCCGAGACCGACCTCGTCGCCGTCGCCCGTCACCAGGGCGGGTTGCCGCCGGTCAAGGAGGCGGCGTCCGAGCCGCGTTCGTCCGGTATGGCGCTGGCCCGTAAGGCCGCTGCGGCCCTGAAGTTCCACCGGCTCGTGCTGGGGATCGAGGCGTCCCTGGTGATCCTGGTCCTGGCGATCGCGGACTCGATCAGGGGCGACCTGTTCTTCTCGCGGCTGGGCGTCGCCGTGCTGGCCGCGATCGCCGTGCTGCAGACCCTGCTGCACCTGGTGTCCATCCTCGCTTCGAGCAGGCTGCGGTGACGGCCGCGGTCACGAAGCTCGGCGCGGTGGTGCTCACCATGGGCAACCGCCCCGCCGAGCTGCGCGCGCTGCTGGACTCCGTCGCCAAGCAGCGCGGCGACGCCGTCGAGGTGGTGGTGGTCGGCAACGGCTCACCGCTGCCCGAACTCCCCGACGGCGTACGGACCGTGGAGCTGCCGGAGAACCTGGGCATCCCGGCCGGACGCAACGTGGGCATCGAGGCGTTCGGCCCGGGCGGCCGCGAGGTCGACGCGATCCTCTTCCTGGACGACGACGGCTTCCTGCCCAACGACGACACCGCGGAACTGGTGCGCGAGGCGTTCACCGCCGACCCGGGGCTCGGCATCCTCAGCTTTCGCATCACCGACCCGGAGACCGGCACCACCCAGCGCCGCCACGTACCGCGGCTGCGCGCTTCGGATCCGATGCGCTCCTCCCGGGTCACCACCTTCCTCGGCGGCGCCAGCGCGGCCAGGACCGCCGTCTTCCAGCAGGTCGGCGGGCTGCCCGACGAGTTCTTCTACGCCCATGAGGAGACCGACCTGGCCTGGCGGGCGCTGGATGCCGGATGGCTGATCGACTACCGGTCCGACATGGTGCTCGAACACCCCGCGACCGCTCCGAGCAGGCACGCCGTGTACCACCGGATGGTGGCCCGCAACCGGGTGTGGCTGGCCCGGCGGAACCTTCCGGCTCCCCTGGTGCCGCTCTATCTGGGAACCTGGATCCTGCTGACCCTCGCCCGGCGCCCGTCCAGGAAGGCACTGCGGGCCTGGCTGGGCGGATTCAAGGAGGGCTGGACCAACCCCTGTGGCGCGCGTCACACAATGAAGTGGCGTACGGTTTGGCGGCTGACCCGACTGGGACGACCACCCATCATCTGACAAGCTCGGATGGAAACGCATCGGGTGCCGACCGGGATCCCGCCCCGGTCGGCGCATCATGAGGACGAAAGTGTCAACTGTGAGCGATACCACGCACGAGGGCGCGGTCGCCGTGAGCACCCCGCCGGCGCCGTCTGCCGGCGACGGCCTCTCCGCGGCCGAGCTGGCGGCCAAGTACGGGCTGTCAGTGAGCGGCGCCCGGCCGAGCCTGCCTGAGTACGTACGCCAGTTGTGGGGACGTCGGCACTTCATCGTGGCGTACTCCGTCGCCCGGCTGAGCGCCCAGTACACCAAGGCCCGGCTCGGCCAGATCTGGAACGTGATGACGCCGCTGCTCAACGCGGCCGTCTACTACCTGATCTTCGGCGTACTGCTGCAGACCAACCACGGCATCGACAACTTCATCGCCTATCTGGTCACCGGCGTCTTCGTCTTCAACTTCACGCAGTCCACGGTGCTCGCCGGCACCCGCGCCATCTCCGACAACCTCGGACTGATCCGCGCGCTGCACTTCCCACGGGCCGCACTGCCGATCTCGGTCACCCTCATCCAGCTCCAGCAGCTGCTGTACTCGATGATCGTGCTGGTCGCCATCGTGCTGATGACGGGCGAGGTGCCGCAGTTCTCGTGGTTCCTGCTGATTCCGACGCTGGTGCTGCAGTCCGTCTTCAACATCGGTGTCGCGCTGTACGTGGCCCGGCTCGGCAGCAAGGTCACCGACCTCGCCCAGCTCATGCCCTTCCTGCTGCGCACCTGGATGTACGTCTCCGGTGTGTTCTACGCGATCGACAAGGTCGTCAAGCATCTGCCGTCCGCGGTCGGTGTGTTGCTCGATCTGAACCCGGCCGCCGTGTACATCGACTTGATCCGCTTCGCGCTGATCGACAGCTTCACCTCCGCGCAACTGCCGCACCACGTGTGGATCGCCGCCGTGGCATGGGCGGTTGTCGCCGGTATCGGGGGCTTTGTGTTCTTCTGGAAGGCTGAGGAGCAGTACGGTCGTGGCTGAGCAGAGTGGAACCGGTGCGGTGTCCGAGTCCGGTGAGCGTGTGCCCACGGTGATCGTGGATGATCTGCACATCGTGTACCGGGTGCACGGTGCGGGCAGTGGCAAGGGGAGCGCGACGGCGGCGTTGAGCCGGATCGTGCGGCGTCGTACGTCGCCGAATGTGCGTGAGGTGCATGCGGTGCGCGGGGTGAGTTTTGTCGCGTACCGGGGTGAGGCGGTGGGGCTTATCGGGTCGAATGGTTCGGGTAAGTCGACGATGTTGCGGGCGATCGCGGGGTTGTTGCCGCCGGAGCGGGGCCGGGTCTATACGGATGGTCAGCCGTCGTTGTTGGGGGTGAACGCGGCGTTGATGAATGACCTGACAGGGGAGCGGAACGTGATCCTGGGTGGGTTGGCGATGGGGATGGGGAATAGCGAGGTCCGGGAGAAGTATCAGGACATTGTGGACTTCTCGGGGATCAATGAGAAGGGTGATTTCATCTCGTTGCCGATGCGGACGTATTCGTCGGGTATGGCGGCGCGGTTGCGGTTTTCGATCGCGGCGGCGAAGCAGCACGATGTGTTGATGATCGATGAGGCGTTGGCGACGGGTGACCGGGCGTTTCAGAGGCGGTCGGAGGAGCGGATCCGGGAGTTGCGGGCGGAGGCCGGGACGGTGTTCCTGGTGAGCCACAACAACAAGTCGATCCGGGACACCTGTGACCGGGTGTTGTGGTTGGAGAAGGGCGAGCTGTGGATGGACGGCCCGACCGAGCAGGTGCTTGAGGCGTACGAGCGGCACACCGGCAAATAGCCGCACCGCGGCATACCACACGGACTTTTTCCCGGCCTCCGCCGACAACATCGGCGGAGGCCGATAGCGTGATGAGCGGCAACTCGTGGGGTGGAAGGGAAGATTCACAACCCAACGTGTTGTTCTGTGGCGGGGTGGTTCTCCCGGGCCACCCCCGCGTACGGCGCCCCACTGTACGGCGTACGCTGGAGCGGTGCTCCGCGCCGTATTGGCGGTGGTCCGTCCCCTCATGGGGGAGGGCGGATCCAGAGGGCGGTGAGAGCCGGAATGGAGGGGTGGTATTGGGAGCGGCGTGTCCGAAATGGGAAGATCCTAGGGATCAGTGTAGAACGGGGGATGTGGCGGCCATGACGACGGAAACCATCCAGCTCCGAGGCGCGTCCGCCGCTCGCACCCGAGGTGTCCGGTGGTGACCGCGCGGGTGGGTGACGGGCAGGCCGATGCGGCCGTCCGGTCCCAGGCAGTGCAGTCGCAGGCCGTGCTGGACAAGGCCGCCCGTGAGAACTTCCCCGTCGCGCCGTTCTTCCTGCCGCGCGCCTGGCGCGCTGACCTGATGGCGATCTACGGCTATGCCCGGCTGGTCGACGACATCGGCGACGGCGACCTGCCGCCCGGCCGGGACGACGCGGTGTGGCTGGGCCTGCCGCGCGAGGCGTCCGGCGACCGGCTCGCCATGCTCGACGCCTTCGAGGCCGATCTGCGCAAGGTCTTCGACGCCACACCCGGCCACCCCATCCTGCGGGCGCTCCAACCGACCGTACGCCGCCACCGGCTCACCCCCGAGCCGTTCCTCGGCCTGATCGAGGCCAACCGCCAGGACCAGCGGGTCAGCCGCTATGCCCGGTACGAGGACCTGCTGAGCTACTGCGAGCTGTCCGCCAACCCCGTCGGCCGACTGGTCCTCGCCGTCACCGGAACCGCCACCCCGGAGCGGATCCGCCGCTCCGACGCCGTGTGCACCGCCCTGCAGATCGTCGAGCACCTTCAGGACGTCGCCGAGGACCTCCGCCGCGACCGCGTCTACCTGCCCGCCGAGGACATGGAGCGGTTCGGCGTGTCCGAGACCGATCTCGCCGCCCCCACCGGCGGCGCGAAGGTGCGTGCGCTGGTGAAATTCGAAGCGGAACGCGCCGACGATCTGTTGAATGAAGGCACCCCGCTGGTGGGTAGCGTCCACGGCAGGCTGAAGCTGCTGCTCGCCGGGTTTGTCGCCGGGGGCCGGGCCGCGCTCGCGGCGGTCGCGGCCGCACGGTACGACGTCCTTCCGGGGCCGCCGAAGGCCACCAAGCTCGGACTGCTGCGCGAGGTGGGCTCCACATTGCGACGAGAGGGGTGAGCCGGACCGTGGACGGTACCGCGCACACGTCCGCGCCGGTGCTCGCTGCGTACCGGTACTGCGAGACCGTGACGGGGCAGCAGGCCCGTAACTTCGCGTACGGCATCAGGCTCCTGCCCGGGGACAAACGCCAGGCCATGTCGGCCCTCTACGCGTTCTCGCGCCGGGTCGACGACATCGGCGACGGCGACCTCGACCCGGCGGTGAAGCAGGTGCGGCTGGAGGAGACCCGTGCGCTGCTGACCCGGATCCGGGACGGCGAGATCGAGCTGGACGACACCGACCCGGTGGCGGTCGCGCTCGCCGACGCCGCACGCCGCTTCCCGCTGCCGCTCGGCGGCCTGGACGAGCTCATCGACGGCGTTCTGATGGACGTACGCGGTGAGACCTACGAGACCTGGGACGACCTGAAGGACTACTGCCGGTGCGTCGCCGGGGCCATCGGTCGGCTCTCGCTCGGCGTGTTCGGCACGGTGCCCGGCGCGCGGGACGCCGAGCGCGCCGCGGAGTACGCCAATACGCTCGGTCTCGCACTGCAACTCACCAACGTCCTGCGGGACGTACGGGAGGACGCGGGCAACGGGCGCAGCTACCTGCCCGCGGAGGACCTCGCCAAGTTCGGTTGTTCCGCCGGGTTCCACACATCAGCTCCACCGGAGGGCTCCGACTTCACCGGTCTTGTGCACTACGAAGTCCGGCGCGCCCGGGCGCTGTTCGACGAGGGGTTCCGACTGCTGCCCATGCTCGACCGGCGCAGCGGTGCCTGCGTGGCTGCCATGGCCGGGATCTACCGTCGGCTGCTGGAGCGGATCGCCGCCGACCCCGAGGCCGTGCTGCGCGGCCGGGTCTCACTGCCGGGCCGCGAGAAGGCCTACGTGGCGCTGCGCGGACTCGCCGGGCTCGACGCCCGGCAGGTCGGCAGGGGGCGCGCCTGATGGACGTCGTACCAGCGAACGACATGGACCGGCCGCGGCACGGCGACTCAACCCTGCCGACCCGCCGCGCGTCCCTGACTGTGCCGCCGCACGGCGGTGGTGAACGGGGGCAGGTATGAGTGAGCGCACGGCACGCCGTGCCGCGCCGGAACCGGCGGCGGCGGTCGTCGTCGGCGGCGGCCTCGCGGGTACGACGGCGGCCCTCACCCTGGCCGACGCCGGAGTGCGGGTCACCCTGGTCGAGGGCCGCCCCCGGCTCGGCGGACTCGCCTTCTCCTTCCAACGGGACACGCCCGCAGGGGAGTTGACCGTCGACAACGGCCAACATGTCTTCCTGCGCTGCTGCACGGCCTACCAGTGGTTCCTGGACCGCATCGCCGCCCAGGACCTGGTCACGCTCCAGGACCGGCTCGACGTACCGGTGCTGGACGCGCGACGCGCCCGGCTCGGGCGGCTGCGCAGGGCATCGCTGCCGGTACCGCTGCACCTCGCCGCGTCGCTCGCCGGGTATCCGCATCTCTCGCTCACCGAGCGGGCCAAGGTCGGGCGGGCCGCGATGGCGCTACGCGGGCTCGACCTCGACGACCCGACGCTGGACGACACCGACTTCGGCAGCTGGCTGCGGGACCGCGGCCAGTCGCCGCGCACCGTGCAGGCGCTGTGGGACCTGGTCGGCGTGGCCACCCTCAACGCCACCGCCGAGCAGTCCTCGCTGGCGCTGGCCGCCATGGTGTTCAAGACCGGGCTGCTGTCCCACCCCGGCGCCGCCGACATCGGCTGGGCCAACGCCCCACTGGGAGACCTGCACCACGGCCGGGCCCGCGCCGCCCTCGACGCGGCGGGCGTACGCACCGTGCTGCGCGGCCGGGTGAGCGCGCTGCGCCCGGGGCCGGACGGCGGCTGGCAGGTCGACGTGGCCACCGGACCCGGACGCGACGAGCGGCTGACCGCAGGCAGCGTGGTGCTCGCCGTACCGCAGCGGGAGGCCCACGGCCTGCTGCCGGACGGCGCGCTGCGGGACCCGGACGCGCTGCTGCGCATCGGCACCGCACCGATCCTCAACATCCATGTCGTGTACGACCGCACCGTGACGCGGCAGCCCTTCTTCGCCGCTCTCGACAGCCCCGTCCAGTGGGTCTTCGACCGGAGCGGCACCTCCGGGATGACGGGTTCCCCCGGAACAGAGCACTGGCAGTATCTGGCGCTGTCGCAGTCGGCCGCCCACGACGACATCGACCGTCCCGTCAGCGAGCTGCGGGACCGGTATCTGCCCGCGCTGGAACGGCTGCTCCCCGCCGCGCGCGGCGCCACCGTGCGGGACTTCTTCGTCACCCGGGAGCGCACCGCCACCTTCGCCCCCACCCCCGGCGTCGGCAGGCTGCGCCCCCAGGCCCGCACCCAGGCGCCCGGCCTGTACCTGGCCGGCGCGTGGACGGCCACCGGCTGGCCCGCGACCATGGAGGGCGCCGTGCGCAGCGGGCTGCGGGCCGCCAGGGAAGCGCTCACGGAACTCGGCAGGCCCGCCCCCGACGGGGAGCTGACGGCCGCATGAGCCACCACGACATCCACAGGATCAGAGGAGAACACGTGACCCCGGCCCACGACCAGGTCGCAGCGCCCGAGGCGCACGACGGCGTCACCGCGCTGCTGGAGCGCGGGCGGACGATGTCCACCCCCGTGCTGCGCGCGGCGGTGGACCGGCTCGCGCCACCCATGAACACCGTCGCCGCCTACCACTTCGGATGGATCGACGCCGCCGGCCGTCCCACCGACGGCGACAGCGGCAAGGCGGTACGCCCCGCCCTGGCCCTGATGTCCGCGGAGGCCGCAGGCGTCGCACCCGAGGTCGGCATCCCCGGAGCGGTCGCCGTCGAACTGGTGCACAACTTCTCGCTGCTGCACGACGACCTGATGGACGGCGACGAGCAGCGCCGGCACCGCGACACCGTATGGAAGGTGCACGGACCGGCGCAGGCCATCCTCGTCGGCGACGCGCTGTTCGCGCTCGCCAACGAGATCCTGCTGGAGGTCGGCACCAGCGATGCCAGGCGGGCCACCAAGCGGCTCACCACCGCCACCCGGAAGCTGATCGACGGTCAGGCGCAGGACATCTCCTTCGAGCACCGCGAGCGGGTCACCGTCGAGGAGTGCCTGGAGATGGAGGGCAACAAGACCGGCGCGCTGCTGGCCTGTGCCTCCTCCATCGGCGCGGTGCTGGGCGGTGCCGATGACGCGACCGCCGACGCCCTGGAGGCCTACGGCTACCACCTGGGCCTGGCCTTCCAGGCGGTGGACGACCTGCTGGGCATCTGGGGTGAGCCCGCCGTCACCGGCAAGCAGACGTGGAGCGACCTGCGGCAGCGCAAGAAGTCCCTGCCGGTCGTCGCCGCACTGGCCGCCGAGGGCGCCGCGGCCGAACGGCTCGCCGAACTCCTGGCCGCCGACGCCAAGAACCCGGAAATCGGCGACTTCAGCGAGGAAGAGTTCGCCAACCGCGCCGCGTTGATCGAAGAGGCGGGCGGCCGCGAGTGGACGTCGCAGGAAGCCCGCCGTCAACACGCGACAGCGTTGGACGCCCTGGCTGGAGTCGCCATGCCCGAGGAAACCCGGCAAAACCTCTTCGCCCTGGCCGACTTTGTTGTGGTACGAGAAAGATGACCAAGGCAACCGACGACTTATCCAAGTCCGACGACTTATCCCAGTCGCCGACCGCACGCCGACGCCGGCGTGCGGTGGAAGCCCCACCAGCGCACTGTGCAGAAGGGGAAGCCATGACAGCGACGACCGACGGCAGCGCGGGACCTCTACCACCCCGTGTCACCTCGGCCAACAAAACATCGACCCCGACGTCCGCAGCCGATCCGGTCCAGGAGTTGGAGGAGGCGGCAGCCCGCACCGCGCAGCGCGCCACCTCCTGTCTGCTGGCCGCCCAGCATCCCGACGGATGGTGGAAGGGCGCCCTGGAGACCAACGTCACCATGGACGCCGAGGATCTGCTGCTCCGTCAGTTCCTCGGCATCCAGGACGAGAAGACCCTTCAGGCGGGCGCCCGCTGGATCCGCTCCCAGCAGCGTGACGACGGCACCTGGGCCACCTTCTACGGCGGCCCCGGCGAACTGTCCACCACCGTGGAGGCCTACACGGCCCTGAGGCTCGCCGGTGACCAGCCCGACGCACCGCACATGGCGAAGGCCGCCGAATGGGTGCGCGCACAGGGCGGAATCGCGAGCTCCCGCGTCTTCACCCGTATCTGGCTGGCCCTGTTCGGCTGGTGGAAGTGGGAAGACCTGCCGGAGATGCCGCCGGAGATCATCTACCTCCCCAAGTGGTTCCCGCTCAACATCTACTCCTTCGGCCAGTGGGCCCGGCAGACCATCGTGCCGCTCACCGTCGTCTGCGCCCACCGCCCGGTGCGGCCCGCGCCCTTCCCACTGGACGAACTGCACACCGATCCCGCGCGGCCGAACCCACCGCGCCCCGGCGTCCCGCTCACCAGTTGGGAGGGCCTCTTCCAGCGCCTCGACAAGGCGCTGCACGTCTACCGCAAGGTCAGCAGCCGTACGCTGCGCCGTACCGCGCTGGGCGCCTGTTCCCGCTGGATCATCGAGCGCCAGGAGAACGACGGCTGCTGGGGCGGTATCCAACCGCCCGCCGTCTACTCGCTGATCGCCCTGCGTCTGCTCGGCTACGACCTCGACCACCCGGTGATGCGGGCGGGCCTTGAGTCCCTGGACCGCTTCGCCGTGTGGCACGAAGACGGCAGCCGTATGATCGAGGCCTGCCAGTCCCCGGTCTGGGACACCTGCCTGGCCGCCGTCGCGCTCGCCGACGCCGGGCTGCCCGCCGACCATCCGGCGCTGGTCAAGGCAGCGGGATGGATGCTGGACGAGCAGATCATCCGTCGCGGAGACTGGTCGGTGCGCCGCCCCCAACTGCCCGCCGGCGGCTGGGCGTTCGAGTTCCACAACGACAACTACCCGGACATCGACGACAGCGCCGAGGTCGTTCTCGCCCTCAAACGCGTCGCCCACCCCGAGCAGCCCCGGATGAGGTCCGCCATCGACCGCGGGGTGCGCTGGATCCTCGGCATGCAGTCCAAGAACGGCGCATGGGGCGCCTTCGACGTGGACAACACCAGCCGACTGCCCAACCTGCTGCCGTTCTGCGACTTCGGCGAGGTGATCGACCCGCCGTCGGCCGATGTCACGGCGCATGTGGTGGAGATGCTCGCCGCGGTCGGCATGGCGGACGACCCGCGCACCCGGCGCGGCGTCGAGTGGCTGCTCGCCGAACAGGAGGCGAACGGCTCCTGGTTCGGCCGCTGGGGCGTCAACTACGTCTACGGCACCGGATCGGTGGTGCCCGCCCTGGTCACCGCCGGAATCCCCGCTTCGCACACGGCGGTCCGCCGGGCCGTAAGCTGGCTGGAGAGCGTGCAGAACGCGGACGGAGGCTGGGGCGAGGACCTGCGCTCGTACGCCGACACCGGCTGGATCGCGCGCGGCGCCTCGACCGCGTCGCAGACCGCGTGGGCGCTGCTGGCGCTGCTCGCCGCGGGCGAGCGGGACGGCAAGGCGGTCGAGCGGGGCATCCGCTGGCTGGCCGACACCCAAGCCCCCGACGGGTCCTGGGACGAGCCGTACTTCACCGGTACCGGCTTCCCGTGGGACTTCTCCATCAACTACCACCTGTACCGGATGGTCTTCCCGGTCACAGCGCTCGGTCGCTACCTGCACGGCGAACCCTCCTTGCAGGCCGCGGCCCCGCTGGGGAAGGCCGCTTGATGTTCCGGTCCCGGGCCGAACCGATGCCACCCGACGTACAGAAACGATCGGCCGGTACGGCCCTTGACCTCGGGCCGCTGCTGATCGTATGTGCGCTCGGCATCGAGGCGGCCGCACTGCGCCGCGGTAAGCGCGACCGCGCCGCCGGTCCTGTCGCCCTGCTGCGTACCGGCATGGGGCGGCAGGCCGCGGAGCGCGCCGTCACCCGGGCGCTGTGCGGCGACCCCGTACTGCGAGGCGCTGCGGTGATCGCCACCGGGTTCTGTGCCGGGCTGGCCCCCGGCGTCGAACCCGGCGACGTCGTCATCGACGACCGCAACGCCGACGGCGGCCCGCTGGCCGCCGCCATCGCCCGTCGCGGGATCGCCGTCCACACCGGGCGGATCGCCGAATCGGACCATGTCGTACGCGGCGCGGAGCGATCCGCGCTGCGCGCGGCGGGGGCGTCGGCGGTCGACATGGAGTCGGCCGCCGTACAGCGCGCGGCCCTTGCCGTGGGGCCGCGCCCGGTGACCGCCGTCCGTGTCGTTGTGGACACCCCTGAGTACGAACTCCTGCGTGTCGCAACGCTTCGCACAGGAATCAACGCGTTTCGCGTGCTGAGGTCTATTCTTCCCGCCTTTCTTGATTGGCACCGCTCTACCGAGCTCCCTTGGAGGTGAGCCAGATGGCCATGCCGCTCCGTCAGACCGTCCGGGTCGGGACGTACCTCTTTGAACAGAAAATGCTCCGCAGGCGCGAGAAGTTCCCCTTGATCGTGGAACTTGAACCGCTCTTTGCGTGCAACCTCAAGTGCGAGGGCTGCGGCAAGATCCAGCACCCGGCCGGTGTGCTCAAGCAGCGCATGCCGGTCGCCCAGGCGGTGGGCGCCGTTCTTGAGTCCGGTGCGCCGATGGTGTCGATCGCCGGTGGCGAGCCGCTGATGCATCCGCAGATCGACGAGATCGTACGGCAGTTGGTGGCCAGAAAGAAATATGTCTTCTTGTGCACCAATGCGATGTTGCTCCGTAAGAAGTTGGAACAGTTCACGCCTTCCCGGTACTTCGCCTTCGCCGTGCACATCGACGGGCTGCGTGAGCGGCACGATGAGTCGGTGGCAAAGGAGGGGGTGTTCGACGAGGCGGTGGAGGCGATCAAGGAGGCGAAACGGCGCGGCTTCCGGACCACCACCAACTCGACGTTCTTCAACACGGACACCCCGCAGACCATCGTCGAGGTCCTCGATTTCCTCAACGACGACCTGAAGGTGGACGAGATGATGATCTCGCCCGCCTATGCCTATGAGAAGGCGCCCGACCAGGACCACTTCCTCGGCGTCGAGCAGACCCGGGAGCTGTTCCGGAAGGCCTTCGCGAACGGCAACCGCAAGCGGTGGCGGCTCAACCACAGCCCGCTGTTCCTCGACTTCCTGGAGGGCAGGGCGGACTTCCCGTGCACGGCCTGGGCGATTCCCAACTACTCGCTGTTCGGCTGGCAGCGCCCCTGCTATCTGATGAGCGACGGCTATGTTCCCACCTACAAGGAACTGATCGAGGAGACCGACTGGGACAAGTACGGCCGCGGTAAGGATCCGCGGTGCGACAACTGCATGGCGCACTGCGGCTACGAGCCCACGGCCGTCTTCGCCACCATGGGTTCGCTCAAGGAGTCGCTGCGCGCCGCGCGTGACACCGTCGCCGGAAACCGGGGCTGAGCAATGCCCGCGGTTTCGCTCGGTATGCCGTCGGTTCCGTCTTTGCTCGCCGAACGGCGCAGGAGCCGCCAGATCCAGGTGGGGTCGGTGGCGGTGGGTGGCGACGCGCCGGTGTCGGTGCAATCGATGACGACGACCGTGACGGCGGACGTCAATGCCACGCTGCGACAGATCGCCGAGTTGACGGCGGCGGGTTGTCAGATCGTGCGGGTGGCCTGTCCGTCGCAGGATGACGCGGATGCGTTGCCGGTGATCGCGAAGAAGTCGCAGATTCCGGTGATCGCGGATATTCATTTCCAGCCGAAGTATGTGTTCGCGGCGATTGATGCCGGGTGTGCCGCGGTGCGGGTGAATCCGGGGAACATCCGGCAGTTCGATGACAAGGTCAAGGAGATCGCGAAGGCGGCGTCGGGTGCGGGGGTGCCGATCCGTATCGGGGTGAACGCGGGGTCGTTGGATCGGCGGTTGCTGGAGAAGTACGGCAGGGCGACTCCGGAGGCGTTGGTGGAGTCGGCGTTGTGGGAGTGCTCGTTGTTCGAGGAGCACGGGTTCCGGGACATCAAGATCTCGGTGAAGCACAACGATCCGGTGGTGATGGTCAACGCGTACCGGTTGCTGGCGGCCAGGTGTGACTATCCGTTGCATCTGGGTGTGACGGAGGCGGGTCCGGCGTTCCAGGGGACGATCAAGTCGGCGGTGGCGTTTGGTGCGTTGCTGGCGGAGGGGATCGGGGACACGATCCGGGTGTCGTTGTCGGCGCCTCCGGCGGAGGAGGTCAAGGTCGGCATTCAGATTCTGGAGTCGTTGAATCTGCGGCAGCGGCGGTTGGAGATCGTGTCGTGTCCGTCGTGTGGTCGGGCGCAGGTGGATGTGTACAAGTTGGCGGACCAGGTCACGGCGGGTCTTGAGGGCATGGAGGTGCCGTTGCGGGTCGCGGTGATGGGGTGTGTGGTCAATGGTCCGGGTGAGGCGCGTGAGGCGGATCTCGGGGTGGCCTCGGGTAATGGCAAGGGGCAGATCTTTGTGAAGGGTGAGGTGATCAAGACGGTTCCGGAGTCGAAGATCGTCGAGACCCTGATCGAGGAGGCGATGAAGATCGCCGAGCAGATGGAGGCCGACGCCGAAAAGGATGGGCGCAGTCTGTCCGGCGAGCCCGCCGTCACCGTCGCGTGACCCCCTTACACCCGCACACCAGCCCGGTCAGGGGAGAACCAGGGAAGGAGGCCCCCGTCGTGTCGCTGTTGGAGAGCATCCGAGGTCCGCGGGATCTCAAGGCGCTCGAGGCCGATCAATTGGATGAACTCGCCCAGGAGATCCGGCAGTTCCTGGTGCAGGCGGTGGCCAGGACCGGGGGACATCTCGGGCCGAACCTCGGCGTGGTGGAGCTGACCATCGCGCTGCACCGGGTCTTCAACTCGCCCGCCGACCGCATCCTGTGGGACACCGGACACCAGTCCTACGTCCACAAGCTGCTGACCGGACGGCAGGACTTCTCCAAGCTCCGCGGCAAGGGCGGACTGTCCGGCTACCCGTCGCGCGCCGAGTCCGAGCACGACGTCATCGAGAACTCGCACGCCTCCACCGTGCTCGGCTGGGCCGACGGCCTGGCCAAGGCCAACGAGGTACGGCACTGCAGCGACCACGTCGTCGCGGTGATCGGCGACGGCGCGCTGACCGGCGGCATGGCCTGGGAGGCACTCAACAACATCGCCGCCGCCAAGGACCGCCCGCTGGTCATCGTGGTCAACGACAACGAACGCTCCTACGCCCCCACCATCGGCGGCCTCGCCAACCACCTCGCCGCGCTGCGCACCACCAACGAGTACGAGTGGGCGCTCAACTTGGGCAAGCAGCTGCTGCAGGCCACCCCGGTGGTGGGCCGGGCGCTGTACGGGTCGCTGCACGGCGCGAAGAAGGGCTTCAAGGACGCCATCGCCCCGCAGGGCATGTTCGAGGACCTCGGACTGAAGTACGTCGGCCCGATCGACGGGCATGACATCCCGGCCGTGGAGTCGGCACTGCGCCGGGCCAAACGCTTCCGCGGCCCGGTGGTCATCCACTGCCTGACGGAGAAGGGCCGCGGATACGCCGCCGCCGAACAGGACGAGGCCGACCGCTTCCACTCCGTCGCCGCCATGGACCCGTTGACCTGCGCGCCGCTGACCCCGTCCGCCGGGCAGTCCTGGACCTCGGTCTTCGGCGCGGCGATGGTCGAACTCGGCCGAGAGCGCGAGGACATCGTCGCCATCACCGCCGCCATGCTCCAGCCGGTCGGCCTGGCGGAGTTCGCGGCGGCGTTCCCGGACCGGGTCTACGACGTCGGGATCGCCGAGCAGCACGCGGCGGCCTCGGCGGCGGGCCTGGCCACCGGCGGCCTGCATCCGGTGGTCGCCGTCTACGCCACCTTCCTCAACCGGGCGTTCGACCAGGTGCTGATGGATGTCGCACTGCACAGGTGCGGGGTCACCTTCGTCCTGGACCGGGCCGGAGTGACCGGCCCCGACGGCGCCTCGCACAACGGCATGTGGGACATGTCGATCCTCCAGGTCGTGCCCGGCCTGCGGATCGCCGCCCCGCGCGACGCAGACCAACTGCGCGCACAGCTGCGGGAGGCGGCGGACGTCGACGACGCGCCTACCGTCATCCGCTTCCCCAAGGCGTCGGTCGGCGAGCCCATGCCCGCCCTCGACCGGATCGGCGGCATGGACGTACTGCACCGCGGAGAGCGCACCGATGTGCTGCTGGTGTCGGTCGGCGCGCTGGCCGACACCTGCCTGTCCGCCGCCGCGCTGCTACGGGACCGGGGGATCGGCGTCAGCGTGGTCGACCCGCGCTGGGTCAAGCCCGTGGACGCCGCGCTGCCGCCGCTCGCCGCCGACCACCGGCTGGTCGCCGTGGTGGAGGACAACGGGCGGGCCGCAGGCGTCGGTTCGGCGGTGGCCCAGGCCCTGCGCGACGCCGATGTGGATGTTCCGGTCCGGGACTTCGGGATTCCCGCGCAGTTCCTGGCCCACGCCAAGCGTGGCGAGGTGCTGGCCGATCTGGGGCTCACCCCGGCCGAGATCGCCGGACGCATAGGCGCGGCCCTGGCCCGTATCGACACCCGGGCCGCCGGGGAACAAGGCGTGATCGAGAAGGAGGAAGCCGATGGCCGAGCCTGACGCCGCCCCGGCAAAGGGTTTTGACCTGGGCAGGCTGCTGGCCGAGCGGGGCGCCGAGCGGTACGAGCTGCACACCAGGCATCTGAACCACCAACTGCCGCGCATGCTGCACACCATCGGCTTCGACAAGGTGTACGAACGGGCCGAGGGCGCCTACTTCTGGGACGCGGACGGCGACGACTATCTCGACATGCTCGCCGGATTCGGCGTGATGGGCCTGGGACGGCACCATCCCGTGGTCCGCAAGGCGCTGCACGACGTGCTGGACGCCGGGCTCGCCGACCTCACCCGGTTCGACTGCCCGCCGCTGCCGGGCCTGCTCGCCGAGCGGCTGCTGTCCTACGCACCCCATCTGGACCGGGTGTTCTTCGGCAACAGCGGTACCGAAGCGGTGGAGACGGCGCTGAAGTTCGCCCGCTATGCCACCGGCAGACCGCGTGTCCTGTACTGCACTCATGCCTTCCACGGACTGACCACCGGGTCGCTGTCGGTCAACGGGGAGAGCGGGTTCCGGGACGGCTTCGCCCCGCTGCTGCCTGACACCGCGATCGAGATGGGTGATCTGGCCGTGCTGGAGCGGGAGCTGCGGCGCGGTGACGTGGCGGCGTTCGTGGTCGAGCCGATCCAGGGCAAGGGGGTCCACGAGACTCCGCCCGGATTCCTGCGTGCCGCCCAGGAGTTGCTGCACCGGCACAAGGCACTGCTGATCGCCGACGAGGTGCAGACCGGTGTCGGCCGCACCGGTGACTTCTTCGCGTACCAGCATGAGCAGGGCGTCGAACCGGACCTGGTGTGCGTGGCGAAGGCCCTGTCCGGTGGCTATGTGCCGGTCGGCGCCACGCTCGGCAAGGAGTGGATCTTCAAGAAGGTGTTCTCGTCCATGGACCGGGTGCTGGTCCACTCGGCCAGCTTCGGCGCCAACGCCCAGGCCATGGCGGCCGGGCTGGCCACGCTGGCGGTGATGGACGACGAGAAGATCGTGCAGAATGCCAGGGTCACCGGGGACCTGCTGCGCTCACGGCTGGCCGCCCTCGTCGACCGCTACGAGCTGCTGCACGGGGTGCGCGGCCGGGGCCTGATGATCGGCATCGAGTTCGGCCGCCCCAAGTCGCTGAAGCTGCGCGGCGGTTGGGCGATGCTGCAGGCCGCACGTAAGGGGCTGTTCGCGCAGATGGTGGTGGTCCCGCTGCTGCAGCGGCACCGGATCCTCACCCAGGTCTCCGGCGACCACCTCGAAGTCATCAAGCTGATCCCGCCGTTGATCATCGGTGAGCGGGAGGTCGACCGGTTCGTCGCCGCTTTCACCGACGTCATGGACGACGCGCACAAGGGCAGCGGCCTGATGTGGGACTTCGGCCGCACTCTGGTCAAGCAGGCGATGGTGGGCTGACGCCCGAGCGATCTGCTCGCCGTCGCGGCGAAGAGAACCATCCGCCGCAACGGCGAGCAACCACGACGACGCGGGCCGGTGGTCATGCGACCACCTCAGCGGGACGTCTGTGGTCAACAGCCGCCGCGGGCGAGCCCGCGGCGGGCCAGCAACGGCTCGATCCGCGGCCCCCGGCCGCACACGGCGCGGAACGAGTCCATCATGTCGGCGCTGCCGCCCTTCGCCAGCAGCCCGCGCCGGAACGCCTCGCCGCTCTCCCGCAACGTCCTGCCGTTCTCCCGGAACCACTCGACGGTGTCGGCGTCCAGCACCTCGCTCCAGATGTACGAGTAGTAGCCCGCGCTGTACTCGTTGGCGAAGACATGCGCGAAGTACGTGCTGCGGTAGCGCGGCGGGATCTGCGGTACGGCGATCCCGGCGCTCTCCAGCGCCGCGGCCTCGAAGTCCTCGGTGTCTCCCGGGTCGTCCTGGGCGCCCAGGGTGTGCCACTTCCAGTCGAGCACCGCCGCGGCCAGGTACTCCACCGTACGGAAGCCCTCGCCGAACCGCTGCGCCGCGGACAGCCGGTCCAGCCAGGCCGCCGGCAGCGGCTCGCCGGTCTCGTGGTGCCGGGCGTAGTTGGCCAGCACCTCGGGCCACAGCATCCACATCTCGTTGACCTGCGAGGGGAATTCGACAACGTCGCGCGGCACCGTGGTGCCGGAGAAGGCCGGATACCGCACATCGGACAACAGCCCGTGCAGTGCGTGCCCGAACTCGTGGAACAGCGTGCGGACCTCGTCGAAGGTGAGCAGCGTCGGCTCGCCCGCCGGCGGCTTGGCCACGTTGAGGTTGTTCACCACCACCGGACGCTGGCCCAACAGGCGTGACTGGCCGACGAGTTGGTTCATCCAGGCGCCGCCGCGCTTGGAGGCGCGGGCGTAGAAGTCCGCGAGGAGGAGGCCGAGCGGGCCGTTCTCGTCGAACACCTCGAAGACCCTGACGTCCGGGTGGTACCCGACGAGATCGGGGCGTTCGGTGAAGCGCAGCCCGTACACCAGCCCGGCCGCGTGGAAGACGCCGTCGGTCAGCACCCGTTCCAGCTCGAAGTACGGAAGCAGCGCGGCGGCGTCGATGTCATGGTCGGACCTGCGGACCCGCTCCGCGTAGTACGTCCAGTCCCACGGTTCCAGTTGGGCGCCGTCGCCCATCGCGGCGCGCAGCGCCTCGGCCTCCGCGCGGGCGTTGGCGACGGCGGGCGGGATCAGCCGGGTCAGCATGTCCTCCACGGCTTCGGTGGTGCCCGCCGTCATGTCGCCGACGACATAGGCGGCGTGGCTGGCATGGCCGAGCAGCGCGGCGCGCTCGGCACGCAACGTCGCCATACGAACGACGAGTTGCCGGTTGGACTCCCGGCCGCGGTTGACCGAAGCGGTCAGCAGCCGCTCACGTACCGCACGATCATGCAGCCAGGCCAGCTCGCTCTGGTGGGAGAACAGCTTGAGGCTGAGCACATAGCGGCCGTCATGGCCGAGGGTGGTGCCGTTCGCCGCGGCCGCGGCGATGGCGTCGGGAGAGAGCCCGGCGAGCTGGTCCGCGCTGTCGAGGACGAGCGCGGCGGCCGTGGTGTCCGCCGACAGGTTCTGCTGGAAGGCCGTGGCCAGTCGCGCCAGCTCGGTGTTGAGCGCCCGCAGCCGCTCCTGGTCGGCGGCGCTCAGCCGCGCCCCGGCCCGTACGAAGTCGGTGTGGTACCGCTCCAGCAGCCGTAGCGACTCCGCGTCGAGACCAAGCTGGTCGCGCCTGACGTACAGCGCGTCGATCCGCCGGAACAGTGCGGAATCCAGCTGGATGGCGTCGCGATGCGCGGCGAGCCTCGGGCTGTACTCGGCGTTGAGCGCGTCGAGTTCGGGGGTGGTGTCCGCCGCCACCAAGAGGTGGAACACGTTCTCCACCCGGCGCAGCAGGCCGCCGCCGCGCTCCAGCGCGACCACCGTGTTCTCGAAGGTGGGCGGCTGCTCGCAGCCGGTGATCGCCGCGACTTCGGCCAGCTGCTCGGCCATGCCCCGGTCGAGGGCCGGGGCATGGTGCGTGATGCGCAGCTCGGCGAAGGGCGGCAGTTGGTACGGGAGGGTGCTCCCGTCGAGGAACGGGTTCTCACTCACCCGGCCGACCCTAGCGGTTGTCGTCCTCCAGCAGGAGGGTACCCAGCAGCTCCCTGCGCTTGTCGGTCAGCCCCAGGCCCTCGGACAGATAGCGGTCGGTCGAGCCCCACCGCTCGTCGATGGCCTCGAAGGCGGTCGCCAGATACTCGGGACGGGCGTCGAACAGCGGATTGAGCAGCTCCATCACCTCAGCGGTGGCGATGTCGGCGCCGTTCCGACCGCGCTGGATGCGGTAGCGGCGGTGGGCGTCGTTGCTGAGCATGTAGTCCGCCTCGATCTCGGACCGCCGCACGCCGAGCGCGAGCAGCACCACCGCGATCGAGGTGCCCGCCCGGTCCTTGCCCGCCGCGCAGTGCAGCAGCGCCGGTACGGACGGCTCCGCGACGAGGAGGTCCAGCAGCCGGGCGTGGTCCTCGGTGCGCTCCAGGATCAGGGAGCGGTACGCCTGCTTCATCCGCGCCGCGCCCCTGCCGTCGCCCAGCACGGCCCGCAGCTCGTCGAGGTTGCCCTCCCGTACCGTGCCCCAGAACTCCGCACCGGCGGCCGGGTCGCTCAGCGGCATGTTCACGTTCCGCACCCCTGGAAGAGCGACGTCCGGGCCCTCCAGCTTGATGTCGGAGGCGTTGCGGAAGTCGAAGATCGTGTGCAGGCCGAGGGAGGCGAGGTAGGTGGCGTCCTCGTCGGTGGCGTGGGCGAGGTGACCGCTGCGGAAGAGGCGTCCGTGCCGGACCCGGCGGCCGTCGCCGGTGGCCAGTCCGCCGACATCGCGAAAGTTGCGCACTCCGGTCAGCTCGGGCTCGGCTTGCGTCTGCGGTGTCGGGGCCTGCGGCGTCTGCTGGGTCACCGTGACTCCTTCTGGACGGGGCCGACGGTGCGGATCACCGCCGTGACTGCCACAGCTGACCATACGACAGTCTGACTTAGGGCGTACCAGGTGGTATGTGGGCGCTCAATGATTCTTCTCGCGCCCTGGCTTGCCATGCACCCCGCGGCACCCGGCCCTATTCCGCACCAGGAGGAAAAGTTGAGTGGGATGAATCACGTTTCGTCAACCCCTGGTTACGGTGGCGTAGGTCACGTGTCCGGGTGAAGGATGTTGCGAGTGGCTGAAGTGAAGAATCCTGACACCTTGTCCACGCCGGGGGCTGCCATCGCGTCATACGCGGCGATTGGCGACAGTTTCACCGAAGGCGTCGGTGACCCGGGCGCGGACGGTACATACGTCGGCTGGGCGGACCGGCTCGCCGTCATGCTCGCGGACCACCGCCCGGACGGTGAGCTGCGCTACGCGAACCTCGCGGTACGCGGGCGACTGCTCGACCGGATCGTCGCGGAGCAGGTGCCGCGCGCCGTTGAACTCGCCCCCGACCTGGTCACGTTCTGCGCTGGCGGCAATGACATCCTGCGCCCCGGAACCGACCCCGACGATGTCGCCCAGCGTTTCGAGGCGGCGGTCGCCGCGCTGACCCGCGCCAGCGGGACGGTGCTGGTCGCCACGGGTTTCGACACCCGTGGCGTGCCGGTGCTGCGTCATCTGCGCGGCAAGATCGCCACGTACAACGCGCATCTGCGGGCCGTGGCCGACCGGTACGGATGCCCGGTGCTTGATCTGTGGTCGCTGCGGTCGGTGCAGGACCGGCGGGCCTGGAGCGAGGACCGTCTGCATCTGTCCGCAGACGGCCATCGGCGGGTTGCCCTGCGGGCGGCCCGGGTCCTCGGGGTTACCGTCTCCGGCGATCCCGACGAGCCGTGGCCTCCGCAGGAGTTCCGTACCTCCGCCGACGTTCGGCGGGACAACATCCACTGGGCGCGGGAGCATCTGGTGCCGTGGATCGGGCGCCGGCTGCGGGGGGAGTCCAGCGGGGACCGGGTCTCCGCGAAGCGGCCGGATCTGCTTCCGGTCCGCTGAGCTCGGGGTTCGGCGTTTTTGCCCTCCCGCCCCCGACCTGCCGGCGGCCGTGCGCAACGGCAAGGCTGCGGACCGCGGCAACGGGGGGAGGGAGGGGAAAGCCGCGAAAGACGCTAGTCGCGCCGGAGGACGGCCCAGACGACGCGCCCCCGCCCATCCGCGCAGGGGTGAACCCCCCACGCCGCAGCGAGAGCGTTCACAAGAAGCAACCCCCGGCCGCTTTCCTCGTCCACCCCCGCCTCGCGGGGCTGAGGCTGCGTCAACCCGCGTCCCTCATCCGCCACTTCGAGCCGCAACAAGCTCGAAGTGACCCGCAGGGCGCAAGCTATCCGCTCGCTGTCGCTGTAGCGGATCGCGTTGGTGAACAATTCGGAGAGCACCAGACCGGCGTCGTCGCGGACGTCGTCGTCGACACCGCGCTCCGCCAGCAGCGTTCGGAGGCGCCTCCTGGCCTCGGCAACACAGGCGCCGAGCGCGGGCAGGTGGAACACGTCCATGCGGGACGCGCTCAACTGCCGCTGGGCGGTGAAGCCCGCCGGGCGCTCCAGTCCAAGAGCGTCATGGGAGGAAGCCACCAGGCCACTATGCGCGTAGCGCGCGACAGATGGCAAGATGCGTTCTGTAATTTGCAGAATCAGCATGACAGTCTGTTCCGGTTCTCTGACGGCGTGACACACTGCTTGTCCGCATGGGTAGTTGGAAGGGGTGGGCGGTGACGGATGCTCGCGCCGGAGGCGCGCCGACGGTCCTTCGGGTGATCCTCGGCAAGCGGCTCGCGGACCTCCGGGAGAAGGCGGCGCTCAACTATGAACAGGCCGCCGCGACGCTTGATGTCACGCATGCCACTGTCCGCAGAATGGAGAAGGCCGAGGTCGGCCTGAAGATCCCGTACGTCGAGAAGCTGCTGCGCACCTACGGGGTGACCGACCCGGTGGAGGTCGAGGGCTTCCTCGCGCTGGCCCGGGAGGCCAACCGCCCCGGCTGGTGGCACCGTTACCGCGACGTACTGCCCGAGTGGTTCAGCGCCTTCGTCAGCCTGGAGGGTGAGGCGGGCCTGATCCGCGCCTACGAACCGCACTACGCGCCGGGACTGCTGCAGACCCAGGAGTACGCGACCGCCGTGTTCCGCGCCGGAATGCCGCAGGCCGCCACCGAGGAGATCGACCGCCTCCTCGCGCTGCGGATGGAGCGCCAGGCGGTGCTCAACCGTGATGATCCGCCGCTGCTGTGGGTGGTGGTGGACGAAACGGTTCTGCGTCGTCCGATCGGCGGCCGGAGTGTCATGCGGGGGCAGGTGGACCGGCTGATCGAGGCCTGTTCGCTGCCCCACGTCCGGCTCCAGGTCATCCCGTTCGCAGCGGGCCCGCATCCCGCGATGTACGGGCCGTTCCACATCTTCCGGTTCCAGGTTCCGGAACTGCCCGACATCGTCTGCGCAGAGAGCCTGATAGGGGCTGTCTACTTCGACCAACGCGATGACGTGTCGGGTTTCCAGGAAGCGCTGGACCGGTTGTGCGCGCAAGCCGCGCCGGCACAGAGCACCGAGGCCTTCCTTGGTGCCATTCGCAAGGAGATCTGACCACATGCATCGCACGCATTACGGGGACCGTGCAAGCGGGGAACGCATATACAACGGCATGCCCGCCAAGGACCTGGGCGCCGACGGCTGGCGCAAGCCGTGGAGCGGCGGCAACGGCGGGAGCTGCGTCGAGGCGATGAAGTTGCGTGACGGCCGTGTCGCGCTGCGCCAGTCCACCGATCCGGACGGACCGGCGCTGATCTACACGCTGCACGAGATCGAAACGTTCATTCAGGGTGCGAAGTCCGGCGAAGCCGACTTCCTCCTCGCCTGACCCGAGCTACCCAGCCGAGAAAAGGAGGATGGCGTGATCGAGCCAGGCTTCCCCGCAGAAGAGATAGACACCAGCAGACCCCATCCGGCCCGGATGTACGACTACTACCTGGGCGGCCGGGACAACTACGAGGTCGACCGCGAGGCCGCGGAACGCGTCATCGCCATCGCCCCGGAGGCGCCCGCGAGCGCCCGCGCCAACCGCGCCTTCATGCGCAGGGCGGTGCGCACCGTCGTCAACAGCGGCGTCCGCCAGATCATCGACATCGGCACCGGCATTCCCACCTCGCCCAACACCCATGAGGTGGCAGGGGAGATCGCACCCGATGTGCGCGTCGCCTACGTCGACAACGACCCCATCGTGGCGGCGCACGCCGGGGCCAAGCTCACCAACACGGGCAACGCCGGGTTCGTCCTCGGCGACGTCCGTGAGCCGAAGGCGATCCTCGGGCATCCGGTGGTCCGGGAGCTGATCGACTTCGACCAGCCGGTGGCCGTGCTGCTCGTCGCCGTACTGCACTTCGTCAAGGACGAGGAGGACCCGGCCGGAATCCTCGCCGCGCTCACCGGGCACCTGCCCGACGGCAGCCATCTTGTCCTCACCCATGGCACCGCCGATTTCCACCAGGACAGCGACGGCGATGCCCGGGAGGTCTACAAGAACGCCACGGCCCAGTTGACGCTCCGCGGCTACGACGAGTTCCTCCCGCTCTTCGACGGTTTCGAACTGCTCGATCCCGGCGTCGTCCAGGTGCCGCTGTGGCGTCCGGACGGTGCGCTGCCGAGCGCCGCGGATCTGCGCCGGATCGCCTTCTACGGCGGGGTCGGCGTCAAGGAGTGAGTCGCTGGCTCAGCCCAGCGGCTTCTCGAACCAGTGCTGCGCGTAAGGGGAGTTGTTGTACGCGGGGATCTCGGCGTAGCCCAGCCTCGCGTACAGCGCACGGGCCTCGACCAGATCGTGCCGGGTGTCCAGCCGTAGCAGCGCGGCGCCCAGGGTCTGCCGGGCCACCCGCTCGGCAGCCGTGATCAGTAGGATCCCGCCGCCGTGGCGGCGGGATCCGGGCCGTATGAACACCCGGCTGAGTTCCGCGGTGCCCGGCGCGAGCAGGTGCACTCCGGCGCATCCGGCCACCTCGCCGTCGTGCCGGGCGATCAGGAACTCGCCGGTGGGCGGGGCCAGATGACCACTCGGCTCGTCGGCGAGCGCCACGTCGATCTCGGCCTGGCCTGCGTCGCGTCCGCGGTGGACCCGGTAGTACCGGTGCACGATGTCCGTGTAGTACTCGCGCAGCAGCGCGGTGGCGGTGGTTCCGTCCACCGGTTCCGGGGCGATGCTCCAGAGCCGGTCAGCGGGGCGCTCAAGGGCGGTCATATGAGCGATTGTGCTCCACGGCCGTCGGCTCATGCCGGGCGGGCGTCACCGGAGTGACTGCCCGGCCCCGGCGCCGAGTCGGCCCGCGATCAGTGGGAGTGCGAGGCGTTGGCGCCGAGCCAGAACAGGAGATAGAGGAAGGCCGCGAACAGATGAGCCCCGACGAGGTAGATGAAGACGCGGATGGCCAGACCCCGGCTCAGCCACTTCGGTGTGAGGGACTTGATCTTGTTGTTCGCGGAGATGGGGGCGGGGTTGGATTCGGGCATGGCGAAGACACCTTCCTTCACGGCGTGGCCGGTTCGCGGACGGATCAGGGGACGCGGTTGCCCTGATCGATACACAACCCGCCCAACGGGCTCTGCAGCAGTGTGTGGACGAAGAGCAACTCGACCCCTTCGGCCGACGCGGCGGCCAACTGGTGCGGGGTCAGCGAGTCGAAGTGCGCCGAGTCCCCTGGGCCGAGGACGTCGACGACATCGCCGAGTGTCAGCCGCAGCCGTCCGGAAGCCACGTACAGCCACTCCTCGCCGGGGTGCACCCGGACGACGGCGTCCTGCACCGCGGGCGGGACGTGCACCTTGAGCGCCTGCATGGCCCGGTCGGGCCCGCCCGCGCGCCGGTAGCTCCAACCTCCCGCTCGGGCCGGTTCCATCCGTCCCGCGCGGATGATCGGGTCGTGTGCGGCCGCCTCTTCGCCCAGCAACTCGGCCACCGTCGTCCCGTAGACTCGGGAGAGGCCCAGCAGCACCGGGAGCGAGGGCTGTCGCTGCTCGGACTCCAGGCGCGACAGATACGCGGGGGACAGGCCGACCCGCGAGGCCGCCGCTTCCAGCGTCAGTCCGCTGCGCCGCCGCCGGTCACGCAGCCGCAACCCGAGTCCGCTGATCTCGCGGGTCGGGGACAGTCCGGGCTCGGCTCCGGAGGGCACGCTGTCGGTCATGTGTTCAGTGCACACCGGCCGTGCCTCTCAGGCAAATTTTTTGCCTGAGAGGCAAAAGGCGTCCGCGCTACGGAAACGACAGGGGTGCCGCGGATTCCGTGGCACCCCTGTCATGTGTCCGTCTCATGTGTCCGTCACGCGAAGGCGGTGTCCGAGCCCAGCGCTTCCACCGCGTCCCACCCAGCAGGCGAGCCTGCCGGGTGGAGCGGATCCGGGCGAAGGGCTCGGCGCCGATCGGCAGCCGCAGCGGCGGGTCGTCCTGTTCGACGGCGGTGATGACGGCCAGTGCGCCGCGTGCCGGCGATCGTCCGCCGCTACTGGCGCACGGTGTTCGGTGCCCGGGCGAAGGGCTCGGCGGCGGTCGTCGTCCCCGTCCTGCGCAGCGTGCTCGCCGCCGTCGTGGCGGGCGCCGGGGTGAGCGTGCTGCCGCGCTGTCTGTGCCGTCGCGAGTTGGCCTCGGGCGCTGTGGTCGCCTCGTTGGAGCCGGAGATTGCGCCGATCAACACGATCTTCCCGGCCACGCGTACGGGGGCGGTCGCGCTGCCGCAGATCACGGCCGTGTACGGCGAGCTGACGGCGGTCGCGGCGGGCTGGTGAGCCCGCTCGGTCATGCGGGGGTGGCGGTGGCCCGCTGGTAGAGCGCGGCGATGTCGTTGTCGAAGTAGGCGCTGTACGACACGTCATCGGTGTTGCCGCCCTGCTGGAAGCCGCCGATGACGCCCATCACGGTGTTGCCGCCGGTGAGCCAGGGGCTGCCGCTGGTGCCGCCGCTGTAGGCGGTGCAGGCGATCCGCAACTGGGTGGAGCTGTAGGCGGAAACGCGGTTCACGCAGGTGATCGGGGCGTCTTCGTCGGACGGGTAGCCGGTCAGCCGCACGGTGCTGGTGTAGCTCTTGTTGATGCCCAGCGTGTAGCCGCCGACCACGTCCTGGACGTGGCGGCCGCCGAGCGGCTGGACGCTGACGAAGGCGACGTCGAGATCCTGGTCCTCGTCATTGCTCCAGCGCGGGTCCAGCGTCGCCTTGTCGAGCCTCCAGACGCCGTACGGGGCCTTCCCGTCGTGGTAACCGGGTACGAAGTACAGGTCGTCGGTGCCGTTGCTGACGCAGTGCGCGGCGGTCATCAGTAGATCCTTGCTCGCGCTCTTGACGACGCTCGCCGTGCAGAAGTGGTCCCCGTCGGTCGACACCTCGCCGTGGAAGATGGCACCGACCGTGGCGATGGCCTGGGTGTTGTGCACGGAGTGTGAGGTGCCCTGCGCCGTGGCCGAGGCGGACAGCGCCGCCGCGCTGGCGGTGCTCCCTATGGCGACCACGATCAGCCAGCCCAGGACCAGTGCCACATTGCGGCACACGCGGCGGGAGAGGGCGCGGCGTGACTCGCTGCGCCGGATCCGCTGCTGCCTGAACATGCGGTGACCCTTCTGCCAAAGGCCGATGAGGGCGTTCGTTGCCCTCGCGAGAAGATCATCGACGACAACTATGAGAATCGGATGTGAAGGCTCTCAGAGACGAGTGATTCCCGTGAAGTGTCTGCGGCACGTGAATGTCCCCGAGCGGTCCGCACGGCGCCCGGAATAGGTCCGGAAGGGCGAGCCGTCCCGAATCCACGGGGCGTGCGACCGCACGGTGCCCGCGGTACGGATGATCGGGAAGACCGCACCACGTACACCTCACCCGTACCACCCGCATGGGTTCCATAACACCGGCAGTGCGGGCCACTCGCATCCCGTAGCCGTCGCCGCACGCGCCCTACCCACAGGAGGAACCGCCGTGGCCACGAAGCGCATCGCGCACACCGTCTGGGAGGGCAACCTGCTCGACGGGAGGGGCACCGTCACCTTCGACTCCTCGGGGATCGGTGAAGCCGAGCTCACCTGGGACTCCCGAACGGAGCAGCCCGACGAAAGGACCAGCCCCGAGGAGCTGATCGCGGCGGCCCATTCGAGCTGCTACTCGATGGCGCTGTCGGACGTCCTGACCAGGGCCGGTACGCCGCCCACCACGCTGCACACGCGGGCCGAGGTGGCCTTCCAGCCGACTGAGGGCATCACCGGGATTCACCTGACCGTGCGCGGCGAGGTGTCAGGGGTGGACGCGGCCGCCTTCTCGGCGGCGGCCGCGGACGCCAAGAAGCACTGCCCGGTCAGCCAGGCGCTCGCCGGTACCACCATCACCCTCACGGCGACGCTCGACTGACCCCGCCATACACCCGTACGGGTGTATGAAGGATGAGCGGGAACCGGACGGCCGACGGTGGCGTTGACCGTACGGGGCGGAAGACGGACCGTGGTGGCACGGCCCGTACCGCGGACGGAGGGCGAGGAAGCGATGTCGAAGCGCGCTACGTATGCCGTCGGGGGCGCGGCGGTAGGGCTTGTGCTGCTGTGGGTGCTGCCGCTGTGGGCCGCACTGCTGATCATCGTCGGCGTGCCGGTCGGCGGCTATCTGCTGCTCGACCCCTCACAGCGGGCCAGGCTGAAGAGGGTCACCCGCAAGGAGATAGGCCGCTGATCCGGCGGCCGGATGCTCAGGCGAGTGTGAAGTAGGCGAGGCTGCCGAGGCCGGCCAGCGTGCAGTAGATGGCGAACGGCGTCAGCGTCCGCGTTTCGAAGTACTTGGTGAGGAAGCGCACCGCCACGTACCCCGCGACGAAGGCCGCCACGCTGCCCGCCAGCAGCTGGCCCCGGATGTTGTCACCCGCTGGACCGAGCAGTGAGGGCAACTTCAGCAGCGCCGCCGCGCCGATCACAGGTGTCGCCAGCAGGAAGGCGAACCTCGCGGAGTCCTCGTGGCTCATGCCCCGGAAGATCCCGGCGCTGATGGTCGATCCAGAGCGGCTGATACCGGGGAGCAGCGCGAGGATCTGCGCGGCACCGATCCAGGTGGCCTGGCCGAAGGTGAGCTTGGTGATCCGCTGATCGGACAGATCGTCGGGGTCGAGGTGCTCCTCGCCGGGCGCGAGCGACGAGCCCGCCCGGCGCCGTCCGGTGCCACCGCGCCGCAACTGCTCGGTGACGTACAGCACGATGCCGTTGAGTGCGAGGAAGGCGGCGGTCGGGATGGGTTTGCCGAGGGTGCTGCGGAAGACCTTGTCCAGCGCGAGGCCGGCGACGCCGACCGGAATCGTGGCCACGATCAGCAGCCAGGCGAGCCGCTGCTCGACGGTCTGGATCCGGCGCTGGCGTATCGAGCTGAACAGCCCGCGCATCACCTTGGCCCAGTCCCGCCGGAAGTAGACGACGAGCGCGACCGCGGTGGCCAGATGCAGCCCGATCAGCACATTGAGGTAGGGCGAGCCTTCGGCGGACACATCGAGGTCATGCTTCCACTGCCCGCCGAGCAGCGCGGGCAGCAGGATGCTGTGGCCGAGGCTGGAAACCGGAAACAGCTCGGTGACGCCTTGCAACAGGCCGACGCCGATGGCTTCGGGGTAGGTCAGGACGGACATCGACGACCTTTGGTCGAGGGGGCAGAACCCGGACAGGCCCCGGGCAGTGGAGAACGTACTACAGGCCGTAAATGTGACGTCGGCCAGGGAGAGCTGTTCATCCCCCGCTAGGCAGCCGTTCACCTCGGGCCGGGGCCGGGCCGGGGCGCGGTCGTGCCACCGGCCCTGAACCCGCTGCCCAACTGCCGTGCTATGCCAGGGGGCTGGCGTGATCGGACGCCAGGCGACCCTGCTCGGCGAGGAGCCGGTGGAGCAGCCGCTCGTCCTGGGCGGAGAGTTCGGAGACGAACCGGGAGAGCACCGCGGCCCGGTCCGGGCCGCGGTCGAGCAGCGAGCGCATCCGCTCCGCGGTGTGCGTGGCCTCGTCCTCGACGGGGGCGTACGCATAGCCGCGCCCCTCGCGGTGCCGGGTCAGCACCCCCTTGTCGTAGAGCCGGGACAGGATCGTCAGCACGGTGGTGTACGCGAGATCGCCGGGAAGCTGCTCGTTGACCTGCGCGGCCGTCAGGGGCTCGCCCGCGGCCCAGAGTGCGGCCAGTACACCGGCCTCCAGCTCTCCGGCGGCCCTACGGCCGTTGCCGTGCGCCGCCCCGCGCCGCTTAACGCCTGCCACCTGACCGGCCTCCTCGCATATGACATCCACCCCCGCGATACAACCCCGCAATCTACTACTTCTCGTAAAACCTCGGTGACGCCGGGTCGGCCACTTGCATCTCGCTCGTGGATCTGGGCTTTTCCCGGGTCTGGTGGGTCGGAAGTCAACTACTACACGTTGTAGAGTGCCGCATGCCCGCACCCCATCGCGCCGCGCCGCACCGGCGTTCGGCTCCGGGGCGCCCCAGGTCGTCCGTGCGGAGCGTTCCCCGACGTACGGAGGCAAGGTCGGTCGTGTCGTACCCCCACAGCCCAGCGGTCAGCGGCCCGGGCCGGATCGTGGTCGTCTCCGCGAGCGTCGGCGCGGGGCACGACGGCGCCGCCGCCGAACTCGCCCGGCGGCTCACCGCCGCCGGTGCCACCGTCGACCGTTGTGACTTCCTCGATCTGCTGCCCGCCCGGCTCGGACCGCTGATCTGCGGCAGCTACCACCAGCTGCTCAACTACGCCCCCTGGGCCTACCAGCGCATCTACGCCGCCACCGAGCGCGGCGGCGACAGCGGACGGCTGACCCGTGCGGTACTGCGCCGGGCCGAACACGCCACGCTGCGCATCCTGCCGCCGGACACCCGCGCCGTGGTCTCCACCTACCCGCTGGCCAGCCAGGTGCTCGGCGCGCTGCGCCGCGCAGGGCGGCTGAACGTCCCGGTGCTCACCTATCTCACCGACTTCTCCGTTCACCCGATGTGGGTGGCCGACGGAGTGGACACCCATCTCGCCGCCCACCCGGTACCGGCCGAGCAGGCCGTCGCGGCGGGGGCCGAGAACGTCACCGCCAGCGGCCCGGTCGTCAACCCGCGGTTCGCCCCGGCGACCGCGGCCGAGCGGGACGCCGCCCGCGCCCGCTTCGGCCTCCCCGAGCGGGCGCCGCTGGCGCTGCTGGTCGCGGGTTCCTGGGGAGTCGGCCCGGTGGAGCAGGCCGCCACCGAGATCCGCGACAGCGGCGCGGCCGTGCCGGTCGTGGTCTGCGGCCGCAACCAGGCGCTCGCCGACCGCCTGCGCGCCTCGGGCGTCGAGCACGCCTTCGGCTGGGTCGAGGACATGCCAGGCCTGATGCACGCTTCCGACGTCCTCGTGCAGAACGCCGGGGGACTCACCTCGCTGGAGGCCTTCGCCAGCGGACTGCCGGTCGCCTCCTACGGCTGCATCCCGGGCCACGGCCGGACCAACGCCGCCGCCCTCGCGGAAGCCGGCCTCGCCGTCTGGGTCCGCTCCCAGGACGAGCTCAAGCCGGTCCTGACCGAACTCCTCGAAGGCCCCCTGGGCCAGGCCCAACGCGCCGCCGGGCTCGCGCTGTTCAGCGAGGACCCGGTCGCCGGACCGGTCGCCGAGATCCTGGCTGCCGCCGGGTCCGCCGTCGCCGGACCGGCTCCCGACGCGGTGGCCGCCCCGGCCGGGGGGCGCCGTCCGGCCGGTCGAAGAACCGCCATCGTGCTCGCCGCCGCCCTGGCCACCACGATGCTCGCCAGTCCCGAGACCACCGAGGCCGCGGTGGCCCGCGGCAGCTTCCATCTGCTGCACGACCTCGGCCGCTGACGTAACCGCCGATCGGACGCGAACCGATCCGGCCCACCGGCCGTCTAACGCACCAACCGCCCGCGGGCCGACCGTCCCCCCACTGGTAAGCCCCGTAAGTCCCGTAAGAAGGAGTGCCGATGCCCGCCTCCCGGAAGCCCGGCCTGGCCCGTACGGTCCTCAAGGCCGGATGCGTTGTGCTGCCGACACTCGCCGCCGTCCACGCCGCTCCCGTCGTCTCCACCCTCGGGCCGCTGCGCAACCGTCTGATGCCGGGGCTGTCCGGCCAGGGGCGGGCCGACCACGTGGCGTTGACCTTCGACGACGGCCCCGATCCGCTGTCCACTCCGTTCTTCCTGCGGGTGCTCGACGAGTACCGGATCCGGGCCACGTTCTTCGTCCTCGGCTCGATGGCCAACCGCTCCCCGGAACTCCTGAAGGAAATGGCCGCGGCCGGACACGAGATCGGCATCCACGGCTGGCAGCACCGGCCCCTGCTGCTGCGCGGCCCGCGCGCCACGTACGACGACTTCGCCCGTGCCCACGACCGGGTGGCCGAGATCACCGGGCGGGCACCCCGGCTGTTCCGGCCCCCGTACGGCGTGATGTCCACGTCCGCGCATCTGGCGGTCCGGCGGCTCGGCCTGACCCCCGTGCTGTGGACCTGCTGGGGCGAGGACTGGACCCGGCGGGCCACCCCGCGCTCGGTGTACCGCACCGTCACCGCCGATCTGCGCGGCGGCGGCACCATCCTGCTCCATGACTCCGACTGCACATCGGCTCCCGGCGCCTGGCGGTCCGCGCTCGGCGCCCTGCCCCTCCTCCTCGACACCTGCGAGCGGCGGGGCCTTCAGGTCGGCCCGCTGCGCGAACACGACGCGGTCACGGCCGCCCACGTCTGCGCATCGCGCAGGCCGGTGGGGTCGGTCCGGGCATAGGGCCTGTCCGGCGGAGCCGGTGCGCCGTGGGTTGCGGCTCGCGCGCCCCGCAGCGTGCGGCCGCTCGCCCTCGTTGCGGGACGGCCCTTCGTACCCCGTACGTACAGTGAGAACGTGACCGACGAGCTGTTCGCACGGCCGCGCGCGCATATCGCACCAGGCGCCGTCCATATACCCGGCTGGCTCGACCTGGATGCCCAGCGGCGGCTGCTCGCATCCTGCCGCGAGTGGGCCCGGCCACCCGCCGGGCTGCGGACCGTGACGATGCCGCGCGGTGGCCAGATGTCGGTCCGCACGGTCTGCCTCGGCTGGCACTGGTTCCCCTACGGCTACGCGCGGACCGTGGTCGACGGCGATCGCGCGCCGGTGAAACCGTTCCCCGACCGGCTTGGCGAGCTGGCCGCTGCCGCCGTCGCCGAGGCGTACGGATATCCGTGCACCGACCCGTACGACACCGCGCTCGTCAACTTCTATACGGCGGGCGCCTCGATGGGCCTGCACCGGGACAGCGACGAGCGCTGCGACGCGCCGGTCGTCTCGCTCAGCCTTGGCGACACCTGTGTCTTCCGTTTCGGCAACACCCGGACCAGGACCCGCCCGTGGGCCGATGTGGAACTACGCAGCGGCGACCTGTTCGTCTTCGGCGGTGCGTCCCGCCTCGCCTACCACGGAGTGCCCCGCACGCTCCCCGGCACGTCCCCAATGGCGCTCGGCCTGACCGGTCGGCTGAACATCACCCTCCGGGCCAGTGGCCTTGACGGGTGACCGCGGTGGTCAAGTGGAACACCACGTCGCGGCCGTGCGTTGAGGCCGACATGACGGGAATCGATTCGGGCGTCGACCGGCGCGACGAGCACCAGGAAGCACTGCTGCAGCTGCTCACTGAAGTGGACGGCGGGGTCCTGGTCACCCTCAAGCGTGACGGACGGCCCCAGCTGTCCAACGTCAACCACCACTACGACCCCAAGGAGCGGATCGTCCGGGTGTCCATCACCGACGACCGCGCCAAGACCCGCAATCTGCGCCGCGACCCGCGCGCCAGCTACCACGTCACCAGTGCCGACCGCTGGAGCTGGACCGTCGCGGACGGAACCGCCGAGCTGTCCGAGGTCGCCGCCGACCCGCACGACGACGCGGTGGAAGAACTCGTCGACCTCTACCGCGCGGTCCGCGGTGAGCACCCCGACTGGGACGAGTACCGGGCGGCGATGGTGGCCGACCGGCGGGTGGTCATGCGGCTGCGCGTGGAGCGCGCCTACGGGCAGCCGGGACGGCGCGCATGAGCGGCTGGCGTCCCCTCTCCTTCGGCGCCGACCCGACCCGGGAGCGGATGGCCCGCATCCAGAGCTCCCCGAACTTCGAGGACGGCGTGTTCGTCAACCCGACCGGTCCGTCGGGCCCGCCGCGCGGGTCCGCCTGGGGCATGCTCAAGTCCCAGCTGCGCAAGGCCGACCGGATCCCCAGGCGACCCGCGGCCCCGGTGCCGGTGTATCCGTACACCCTTGCCGAACTGGCCACCCCACCGTCGTCGGGACTGCGCCTGACGTGGATGGGGCACTCCAGTGTGCTCGCCGAGATCGACGGGCGGCGGGTGCTGTTCGATCCGGTGTGGGGCGAGCGCTGTTCCCCGTTCGGCTTCGTCGGACCGCGGCGGGTCCATCCCGTGCCCGTACCGCTGACCGAACTGGGACCGCTGGACGCCGTGGTCATCTCGCACGACCACTACGACCACCTGGATCTGCCGACGATCCGGCAACTGGTCGGCACCGGAACGCAGTTCGTCGTGCCGCTGGGCGTCGGTTCACATCTGGAACGGTGGGGTGTGCCCACCCGGCAGATGACCGAGCTCGACTGGCAGGAGTCCTCGACGATCGCCGGACTCACCTTCACGGCCACGCCGGCCCGGCACTTCTGCGGGCGCGGCATCCGCAACACCCAGCACACGCTGTGGGCCTCCTGGGCAGTACGCGGACCCGAGCACCGGATCTACCACAGCGGCGACACCGGATACTTCCCGGGCTTCGCCGACATAGGCGCCAAGCACGGCCCCTTCGATGCCACGATGATCCAGATCGGCGCCTACAGCGACTACTGGCCGGACATACACATGACCCCTGGTGAGGGGATACGTACACACCTCGATCTGCAGCGGGACGACCCGGCACAGGGCGTGTTGCTGCCCATCCACTGGGGCACGTTCAACCTGGCCTTCCACCCGTGGGCCGAGCCGATCGAACAGACCATGTACGCCGCCCACAGGGCCGGTGTGGCTGCCGCCGCACCGAAGCCGGGCCAGCCGTTCGAGCCCAGCGGCCAACCGCCCGCCGAGTCATGGTGGAGGGCTGTGGCCGTGCCTCCGGCAGCCGGCTGGCCCGCGTGGCCACCCGCGGCGGCGGCTCAAGCGGAACTGGACCTGGCGGCTGACCGATGAGGACCCGGAGCGGGGTTTGGCGGCCCCCGCTACGGGTGACCTGCGGCAAGTCGGCCTGAATATAGGAGCTTTGATGCACCCTCGGCGCTCTCGTCCGCCTCGGCAACCCGGGAACCGGCCGACTCCCTGAGCGCTGTGGACGGCGGAACCCGCCCTCCACAGCGCTCAGCCCAAACCGGGCCCCGATCGCAGTTACCGCCGGTCGCGCCGCCGAGCACCGCGGCTCCGCGAGCTCCCGCGCTTCCCGGCCGAGCCGCTGCGGCGCTCGCACATCGGCAGCGCGTTCACGATCGACCGCGTCGGCGTACCGTGAAGACATGACGGGGCGGCTGCCGCATGACCAGTGCTGGTCAAGCGCCAGCGGAACGGCTGGTACATCAGCCATCAGGTACCCCGCGTCGACTGGTTGTTGGGACCGGAACGGCCGGACTACAGGTTCATGTCGCGTTTGGAGATGAATGGAATTGACAGCTCGTCAGGCGCGCAGCTCGGGGCCGTCGGCGAAACGGATGACGGCCGCACCGTCCACCACCTCGGCTGTGATGCCCTCGCACAGCGAGGCCACGTCCAGCGGGGCGCCGGTCAGCGCGACAAGCGTCACATGGACGCTGCGACCGCCCGGGTGCGGAGCCGAGGTGAGGTACGGAACGGCCGAACACCGGCCGAGGGCGTTGGCGTTGGTGTGACGGGCGACATGCCCACCACACCAGCCGTACAGGCCGACGACGGCGCTGGTCAGACCGTCACCGCGACGCGCCAGCGCCCAGTGGTCACCAGCCTCGGCCACCGGCGGTTCCGGTCCGGCGAGCGCGTAGCCGCCGTCGCGGACCGTGGCTCCCGCGGGCGCCTCGACCCGGTGGACGCGGATCTCCCAACCGCCGTGCGGCAGGGCGGTGGTCTCGACGCGGTACTCGCTCTGGTCTCCCGGGAGGCGGGCCGCGTACCAGGACGCGGCGCGGGAGGGTGAGACGGTCAGCGGGTGGATGGCGGTACGGCGGGAGGCCGTGCCGTCGGCGGCCACCAGCGCCAGATGGCCGTCGAGCCGGGAGGCCCGGGCGTGCGGCGCGGTCTCCGGCGCGGTGCGCGAGGAGTAGCCGAGCTTCGCGTAGTGCGGGTCGTCGGACGGGTCCGCGGTATCCGGGTCGGCACGGTCGCTGCCGTGGTTGAGCAGTCGTACGATCCCGTCGCCGCGGGTCCCGTGCAGCAGCCAGCCGGGCGCGGGCAGCGCCACGTACTGGTCCGACTCCTCGACGGGCAAGGGGAGTTCGGGCGCGGTCCACACCGGGTGCCGCGCGGGCAGCAGCAGCCCGAGGAAGCCTTTGCTCGCCCAGTACGGCGACGCGGGTCCCGAGTAGTCCTGGGTGACCGGGAGAAACGGCGCGTACCAGCCGAGGCTCAGCAACCCGCGCTCGTCGGGCACCCCCCGTTCGGTGAAGTGCCGCAGCACACCGGAGGCGAGGCGGCGGGTGCGGCCGGGGGCGAGCGGTGTGGCGTCGGCGAGTTCGCCCAGCCACACCGGCGCCACGGTCGCGAAGCGGTAGGTGAGCGACCGGCCCTGGTGCACGGGGGCGCCGTCGGAGCCGAAGAAGTGCTGGTATCCGTCCAGGAACCGGCGGAGGCGGTCGCGGTAGGCGGCCACCCGGGCGGGGTCGGCGTGCTCCCCGGCGATGCGTGCCCACATCAGTGGGTACAGGTGCATCGCCCAGCCGTTGTAGTAGTCGAAATTGCGGCCGTCGCCGTCGGTGTACCAGCCGTCGCCGACGTACCAGTCCTCGATCCGCTCCAGACCGCCGTCGATGTCCGCCTGGCGGTACGGAGCGCCGACCGAAGCCAGGAACTGCTCGCACACCACCTGGAAGAGCCGCCAGTTGTTGTCATGCGTCCGGTTTCCCAGGAAGCCGGAGAACCAGTCGACGGCCCGCTGCTGCACGGCAGCCTCCAGCCGGTCCCAGATCCAGCGGCGGGTCTCGTGCAGCCCGATGGCGATCGAGGCCGCTTCCACCATGGGCTGTGAGCAGGCGGCGAGTTGCGGCCACGCCTCGTCGCTGGTGCGGTCGGTGCCCGTTGTCAGACCCCGCGCGTAGCGTTCTGTCAGGCGCTGGTCCACCTGGCCGTCGGCGCCCGCGATGCGGAAGGAGGCCAGCAGAAATGACCGCGCGTATCCTTCGAGCCCGTCCGAGTCGTCCCCCGAGCAACTGGCCCGCCCGGGAAGGCGGTACTGCGCCCAGCCCGGCGTCGCGTACGGGACGAGGCCGTCCAGCAGCCGGTCGGCCACCGCCTCCCAGTGCGCACGGGTCCAACCGGTCAGCGGCGAGAGCGTTGCGTCGGCGGGCGGGAGCTCCAGCCGCGCGGTCACGACACGATGTCCTTGCGCTGGAAGCCGCGGAACGCGAGGGCGGCGCAGACCACGGCATAGGACAGCGCTACGGAGGCGCCCTTCACCATGCCCGTCCACTCCAGGTCGGGCTGCAGGGCATCGGCCCAGGCGTACTGCCAGTGCGTGGGCAGGATGTTCCGCAGCGAGCCCAGTGCCGTGATCGCGTCGAGGATGTTGGAGAGGATCGCCATGCCCACGGCTCCGCCGACGGCGCCCAGCGGAGCATCGGTCACCGTCGACAGCCAGAACGCGAGCCCTGCCACGGCGAGTTGGCTGACGAAGACATAACCCGCGATCGCCGCGAAGCGCAGCGCGGCCGTTCCGGCGGGCAGCGTGCCACCGGCGGGCAGTTGGAGATCTCCCCATCCGTACGCGGCCGTGCCGACCGCGAGCGCGACGGCGGGCAGCGCCAGGACCGCCGCCGCGCTGAAGCCGAAGGCGACCAGCGCCTTGCTGGTCAGCAGCCGTGCGCGGGGGACCGGCGCCGCCAGCAGATAGCGCAGCGACGACCAGCCTGCTTCGGACGCCACCGTGTCACCGAAGAACAGCGCCACCGGCAGGGTGAGCAGGAAGCCGCTGGAGACGAAGAGCACCGCAAGCGCGAAGTTGAGCCCCGAGGAGGTGGCCACATCGATGAGCGAGGGAATGTTGTCGCGGCCATGCGGGGTGCCGCCGATAGCGAAGGCCGCCCACACCACGGCGGGCAGCAGCAGCACCACCGCGAACGCCACCAGGGTTCTACGGCGCAGCAGTTGGCGTACCGCCTCCACCCGCAGCGGCAGCGTGCGGCCGGGCCGGTAACCGGGGGCCGCGCCCGGCGCGCCGCCGGTGCGTGGGGTGTTCGCGGTCGTGTCAGCCGTGCCGGCGCCGGTCTCGTCAGGCGTACGGGCCGTACCGGCGGCGCTGCTCGCGCCACGGGTGCTGGTCACGCCGGGCCTCCGATCAGGGTCAAGAACGCGTCCTCCAGGCGGCGGTGCGGGCCGACCCGGGTCACCGGCACGCCCAGCCGCAGCAGTTCGGCCAACAGCTCCGGCACGGTCATCCTGTCCAGCCGCACCAGCAGTCCGTCCGCCACGGTCTGAACCGCGCCGACGCCCGGCAACCCGGCCAGTTTCCCGGCCGTCGCCGCCAACTCGGTGTCCGCCATCGGCTCCACCCCGACGGACATCAGGTCACCGCCACCGGTGATCTCGGCGACCGGTCCGGCCGCGATGAGTTGTCCCTTGTCCATGACGACGAGATGCGTACAGCTTTGTTCCACCTCGGAGAGGAGGTGACTGGAGACGATGACCGTCCTGCCCGTCGCCGCATAGCGGGTGATCACCGACCGCATCTGGCGGATCTGCGGCGGGTCGAGTCCGTTGGTCGGCTCGTCCAGGATCAGCAGGTCGGGCAGGCCGAGCATGGCCTGCGCGATGGCGAGGCGCTGCCGCATGCCCTGCGAGTACGTCCGTACCGGCCGATCAAGGGCGTCACCGAGGTCGGCGATCTCCAACGCCTCGGTGAGGTGCGCGTCTTCCGCGGGCCTGCCGGTGGCGCGCCAGTACAGGTCGAGGTTGGCCCGACCGGTCAGATGCGGCAGGAATCCCGCGCCCTCCACGAACGCGCCCACCCGTGAGAGGACCGACGCCCCGGCGCGAACCGATCGCCCGAAGATCCGGATGTCTCCTGCGTCGGGCCGGATCAGGCCCATCATCATGCGCATGGTGGTGGTCTTGCCCGCGCCGTTGGGACCGAGCAGCCCCAGCACCTGCCCGCGCTCCACCCGGAAGGACAGCTCCCGCACGGCATAGCGCTCCGTGCTGCCGTGATACCGCTTGGACAGCCCGGAGATCTCCAATGGCACGTCCAGCAGGGCGGGTTCGGGCTGGCGCGCAGCGGCCGGTCCGGTCCTACGGCCGAGCCCGCGGCGTCCGCTGAGCAGCAGCGCGGCGGCCGCGGCGACCGCGACGGCGGGCACCACCCAGGTCCAGACCGGCAGCCCGGGCTGGCCGGTGGTGAGCGACGGCACCGTAGGCACGCTCAGCCCGGGGCCGCCGCTCCCGGACGCGAGGGAGACCCGGTAGACGGCGGGGGCGGCGGGGGAGGCGTAGCCGAGATCGGTGGACGCCAGGGCGAGGCGCAACCGGTGCCCGGCCGGGAACTCGTGATCTATGGCGGGCAGGCTGACCGTCACGGTGCGTCCACCGCCCGCGCCGGTCACCCGCAGCGGTGCGACCAGTTGGCTCGGTAGGAGCTGCTGGCCGCCCGCGCTCACGTCGTACACCTTGGCGAAGAGCACCGCGTCACCGGCATCCGCGTTCGACGACACGGTGAGTCGTACCCGAGGCGATCCGGTCACCGTCAGCGGTGAGGTCAGCACCGCTGAGTCGAACACCGCGCGTTGGCCGGGGAAGTCCAGCGCCAGGCCCTGGCCAAGGCTGCCCAGTTGGGAGGCCGCCCCGCCGAGTCCGGGAACGGCCGAGACGGCGGGCGGTGAGCCTCCGGCCGGATTGGCGACCTCCTGCTGGTGGCCGGTCAACCGCAGAGTGCGGTCGGTGGTGCCGTTCAGTCCCGGGTACCGTCCGTCCGTCGCGCCGCGCAGGACCGGCTGCCCGGTCGTGGTGTCGATCCCGCCGGAGCGGGTGACCCGGAACGCCGGGCCGGTGCCCGCCTTCGCGTCGTGCTTGAGGTACCGGTCGAACCAGGCGGTGATCCGGGTGTCGACGCGGTCGGACTCCTGGTTGCCGCCGTCGTGGCCGCCCGAGGTCCAGTCCACCGCGATGGGTGCCCCGTTGGCGGCGATGGTACGGGCCATCGCATCGCTCTGGTCCAGCGGGAAGAGGGAGTCGTTCTGGCCTTGGAGCACCAGCGTGGGCACCTTGATCCGGTCGCCGACGGAAGACGGGCTGGACCGTCGCAGCAGCGTCACGCCCGCGGCGTCGGCACGTCCGGAGACGGCGGCTCGCTCGTACAGCGCGCACAGATCGGCGGTGAAACGGCAGCGCCCGGGGCCACTGCGCGCAGCCGATCCCCGCGCGGAACTGGTGGAACCCGTTGTGAAGAAGATGCCGGCCCACAGTTTCTTGAAGACCCCGGAGTCCGCGGCCTGCCCGGCGGCGTTCTGCGGGAAGAGCGCATCGGCCAGGTCCCACCAGGTGATCTGCGGGGCGATGGCGTCGACGCGCTTGTCGTACCCGGCGGCGAGCAGGGCGATCGCCCCACCGTAGGAGGCGCCGGTGACACCGACACGCGGGTCGTCCGGACCGTCCTGTTCCACATCGGGCCGATGCCCCAGCCAGTCGATCAGCCGCCGTACGTCGGCGACTTCACGGTCGGGTGAGTCAAGACCGATCGCACCGGTCGACCGGCCGAAACCACGCGCGGACCAGGTCAGCACCGCGTACCCGGAGCGCGCGAGCTGCTCGGCCTGCCCCCGTACATCGTCCTTGCTGCCGCCGAAGCCGTGCGCGAGCAGGATGGCGGGACGGCGTCCGCCACCGCCGGAGGTGAAGAACGAGGTGTCGATCCGTACGTCCGTCGGGCTGCCCGGCCTCTCGGGCATGGACAGGATCCGGTCCTCGCGGTGGACGGGCGTGGGACCGTCGGCGACGGCGAGGGACACGGCACCGCCCCCGACCAGTACGGCGAGGGCGGCGGCGCCCGCCAGCAGTCGGCGGCCGGACCGCCAGAGCCGGCGAAGGGCCAGGTACATGCGGGGGGTCCTCGGGAGTGCGAAGTCTCGGGCGGGGGTCTGGAAACGAACAAGGGCGCGGTCCAGTTTGCCCCTTCGCGATCGTCGGGACGTCAGCCGACGGGAGCGCGCCGTGGTCGCGCCGTACTGCGCCGGGAGTACGAGGGGTGGTTCCGGACGCGTCGACGGCGCACGGAAGCGCTGTCAGAGGCCGTTGTCAGTGGCGGGCACTACCGTCGGTGGTGAACGGTGGTGAATGGTGGGAACGGAGGACCGAGATGGCCGACGCCGACGATGTCCGTAGAATCGCGCTCTGCCTGCCGGAGGCCGTGGAGAAGCTGGCCTGGGGCATGCCGTCCTTTCGGGTGCACGGGAAGTCCTTCGCGTGGCTCGCCGAGGACGACGCCTCCATCAGCGTCAAGTGCCCGATGTCCGACCGGGACGAGCTGATCGCCGCGGAACCGGAGAAGTTCTTCATACGGCGCGGTCACGATGACAACTTCGCCTGGGTGCGGGTCAGGCTCGCCGCCGTGGAGGACCTCGACGAGCTGCGGGCCATCCTGCTCGACTCCTGGCGGCAGGCCGCGCCACGGCAGCTGGCCGCCTCGTACGAGGACGCGTGACTCGTACGAGGCGGATGCTGAGTTGACCGTCAGCTTGTTGGGCCGTCAGCCCAGCTGGAACGTGGCCTCGACCGGGTAGTGGTCGCTGGGCGCGTTGGTGTCGGTCTGCCCCGACGTCCAACCGCTCTGCGGGTCGAAGTCGAGGGCGACGTTCGGCAGCGCGGTCGGCGTCGGCCGCCCCGGCGCGTCGAGGTAGCCGATGTAGTCCACATCATCGGCGTAGTCGGTGGGGAAGCTCTCCACACCCGCCATGTACTGGCACCAGGCCGACACCTTGCAGTCGATGGTGGTCAGCGTCTGCGACGGGTCGCTGGCCGGAGTGCCGAGTACACCGCCCACCGCGGCTTGGGCGTTGGCGTAGTCGCCGCGCGTCTGGCCGTTGAAGTACTCGACGTTCAGATCGCCACCGATGAGCACCGGGGCGCTGGCACCGACGATGCCGTCCACCCAGTCGCGGATCTCGCCGAGCTGGGCGAGACGGGTGGCCTGCGTGGTGTCGGTTGAGGTGTTCGACTGGTCGGCCTGCAGATGTGTGCCCACCACCCAGGTCTTGCTGCCGTTCTTGTCGACCTGGACGAGCGCGGCGCCCTTGTTGGCGTTGTAGTCCCACGTCCCCGAAGTGGAGTTGGTGAAGACATGCGCGTACTGGGCGGTGATCGGGTACTTGGACAGGATCATCGTCCCGCCGTTGATCACGAAGGGGGAGTTGGAGCAGTTGCCGCTGATGCCGTTCCAGCCCCCGCCGGAGCACGCCTGGCCGACCACCGGCGTCCGGTAGGGGTACAGGTCGGAGAGCTTCGCCGTGATGTCTTCGGTCGAGGAATGGTTGAACAGTTCGTCCAGCACGACGACATCGGCGTTGCGCTGGCGTACCACCGACTCGACCACGGGGGTGCGCTGAGCGGCCTTCTCGCTCTCCAGCGTGTCGACCGCGGCCGTCGCGAGGTCGACGTTCCACGCGAAGACGGAGAGCGAACCGCCCGATCCGCCGGCCGCGCTCTGTACCGGCTGCGCCACGGCGGGCTGCGCCAGTCCCCCGAGGAACAGAGCCGTTGCCGCGACCATGGCCGCCGCAGTCGATCGACGAGCGATCACAAGTGCCTCCTGCTGGGTGAGGTGGATGCCCGACCGGTGGCACGGACCCGGAGACGGTTGCGTGCCCCGCCAGGTCCGTGGGGCCGCGGAAAGGCAGGCGCACGGTAGCGACTGGTGAGTACGGTGAGGCGAACGGCAATGGGTTGCCAAGCGGCGCGTTGGCCAAGGGTTCACCAATTCGCGGAGGGGGCGTGGGCCCGCGTCGCTGTGCGGCCCGCGCCGTGCCGGTCCAGGCGTTCGGATGGCACCCGTCCCGGCACCGTGACCTGGCGCCCCGGTCGGGAGAAACGTTCTGGCCCGACTACGCTCAAGGTGTGACTGACAACAAGGGCGAGTCGGTTTTCGAGCTCGGCACCGACGGCCCGAAGGTGATCGTCGTCGGGGTGGACGGCTCCGACTCGTCCTGGCGGGCGGCCGCCTACGCTGCCGGGCTGGCCCGGCGGCAGCGGTCGCTGCTCGCCATGGTGTACGTGCAGCCGATGGCCATGGTCGGCTCGGCCGGCCTCGGAGTGCCGATGGCCGAGGCAACCTCGCAGATCGCGGAGGAGATCGTCGCCCAGGTACGCGAGGCGATCGAGCGGATGGGGGAGGTGTCCACGCTGCGCTGGGAGTTCCACACCTTCGCGGGGGAACCGTTCACCGGCCTGTCCCAGGCCGCCGACCAGCTGCGTGCCGACGCCGTCATCGTCGGCGCCTCGGAGCAGGCGGGGCACCGCATCATCGGCTCGCTCGCGGTCCGCCTGGTGAAGGCGGCCCGCTGGCCGGTCACCGTCGTTCCGTAGCAGCCGTCGTGAATCACCCTACGGTGGGCACCATGAGCAATCTCGATCTCAAGCCCCAACTGTCGACGTGTGGCGGCCGCGCCGCGGTGGCGGCCGAGCCGGTGCGCGAACTCATCACCGGACGGCCGGTGTTGCTGGGCGAGAGCACCGAAGTGCGGCGCCTGCTGCCGAGCATGGGCAGGCGCATGATCGGCGCATGGTGCTTCGTCGACCACTATGGCCCGGACGACATCGCGGAAGAACCCGGTATGCAGGTGCCACCGCATCCGCACATCGGCCTGCAGACGGTCAGTTGGCTGCGCGAGGGCGAGGTGCTGCACCGCGACAGCCTCGGCAGCCTGCAAACCGTACGTCCCGGTGAGCTCGGCCTGATGACGTCGGGGCGCGGCATCGCGCACTCCGAGCAGTCCCCGTGCGAACACGCCCGCCTCCTGCACGGCGCACAGCTGTGGGTCGCGCTCCCCGACGCCCACCGCGCCACAGCTCCCGCCTTCGACCACCACACCGCACTGCCGGTGGTCACCGCTCCGGGCCTGCGGGCCACCGTCATCCTGGGTGGGCTGGACGGCGCCGTCTCGCCGGGCAGGACCTTCTCCCCGCTGGTCGGCGCCGACGTGATGCTCGACTCGGGCGCCGATGTGACGCTACCGCTCGATCCGTCCTTCGAGTACGCGGCGCTCACCATGTCGGGCGGCGCGATCGTCGACGATGTGCCACTTGCCCCCGGCTCGCTGCTCTACCTGGGCTGCGGCCGGACCGGACTGCCACTGCGCGCCGACACCGCGACCGATCTCGTACTGCTCGGCGGCGAGCCGTTCGAGGAGAAGATCGTCATGTGGTGGAACTTCATCGGGCGGACCAGCGAGGAGATCGTACAGGCCCGCTCGGAGTGGATGGAAGGCACTCGCTTCGGCGAGGTCCACGGCTACGACGCCCCCCGACTCACCGCGCCCACACTCCCGCCAGGGCCGCTGAAACCGCGCGGTCGTGTGCGCTGACCTGGCTATTCGCACCCGGCAGCCGATCGCTTAGGAAGTGACGCCGGAGCCGCTGACTGGTACTGGGAGGGTCGGTCGAGCTTTTGGGCGAGGGCTCTGCGGAGCCTGAGCGAGATTCTCAGGCCTGCTCGGCTGTAGCAGGGTTTACTCGGACCAATGCTGACCCCCTGCTGAATTTCCTGACGGCTTGTCGGCTGACCCGTCCGTGGACGCGCGGCGGACGTGGTAGAGGCTGCCGAACACGCCATAGCGCACGATCGAGACACTCCTGCACAGGCACACCGCTTCCTGGACCGGATCGCGCCCCTGTGCACCGAGGAAGTGATGACGCAGGTCGGTGCCTTGGTCGACAACCCGGCGAAGTGAAGACAAGACCACTACCACGGTGGCCATCCACTTCAGACGCCTCACCCGTGCCAACGATCTCGTGCTGTACCTGTTCGGAACCCCGGGACAGCGACGGTTCCACCTGTTATGGGAGGACATCGCTCAGGGAGCACTCGGCGCCCTGGCCATGGTCGACACCCGCCGCCTGGAAGGGTCCTTCGAAGTAATGGACTTCGTCGAGGAAGCGGAGCAGCAGCACGCAGTGGCCATCAACACCTCCCCCGAAGCCCCGACCTACGACCTGGACACGCTGCGGGACCACTTCGACCTGCACCCCGACACCCCGCTGCACCTGGTCGAAAACCCCCGCCGATGGCAAGTGGCCATCCCACACCGGACTCACCAGTGCTGCCGATGCTGGCCTGGCGCCGCAACGTGCGGGGCCATGGTCTGGATGGTCCGGGTTTTGGTCAGGCCGAAGAGATGTGGTGTGTGGCCCCGACGTAAGCCCTTCCCCCGTATAGGAGGTGGAAGAAATTACGGCTAGCTCCCGGTATTGCGAATCACCGGTGATGCGATTGGCGACGCACGGTGTTCGTCGGCAAGGGTTGGGAGGTGGCCAGCACCTTGGCCACGGTGGTGGCGACGATCTCTGCTGGGGTCTCGGTGTCAAAGGAGATGCTGTAGCCGGGCACCGTGTTGGTGCCGGTGACTGCGAGCTTCCAACCCTCTTCTTCGGTTCCGGGGCGTCCCAGCGGAAACCATCCGAGAGAGAAACGGGAGTCCTTGGAACTTATGTGGACATCTGCTCGGCCGTCCACGATCAAGGTGAAGTCCTCGGCGTCGAACTGACCGATGACCGTGTTTGGTTGGCCCGGACCGAGTCGCCAAGAGCGCAGCCGAAGGGCCTCGACGGTCGTGGAGAATCCGGGCCGAGCAGCCTCTACGCCCACGGGTAATCACCTCTCTGACATGGGGTGTTCCGGGAAACGCCTACATTGGCATGCTCCTGCCGCTGCTCGCGAGTCCTTTCGGGAGCACTTCTGTCTGCCCCCGGCGAACTGTCCCTGGACAGTGAAGCCAGCCGCCCTGTCATTCAATCGAGGCGTTTGACACCGAACCTAGGCGTCCACGCCCTCGCGCCGCCCCGACCGGCTGGTACCGCCGATGGCTGGTACCGCCGCGATCGGGGCGGTTGTGCATCTGCCGGCCACCGCTCATCGAGGAGGGCCGGGACCCGTCCTCGATGAGCGGCACCCTGGCCGACAGTGCCTACCGGCTGCTGCCGGCCTGGCGGCCCGGCCTCACTTCAGGTGCCGGCCGAAGAACCGGCCCCCGTCTTCCACCTCGAACCACGGGGTGCCGGTGTGCCCGCCCAGATTGGCGTGCATCGTCTTCTCCTTGGTGCCGAAGGCGTCGAACAGGTCCAGGGCCCGCTGGCGGGGGTTCCCTTCGTCGTCCCACTGCAGCAGGAACAGCAGCGGAATGGTGACCTGCCGGGCCTCCTCGCGTTGGGCGCGGGGCACGTAACCCCCGGCGAAGAAGCCGGCGGCCGCGATGCGCGGCTCGACCACCGCCAGCCGAATGCCGACGGCGGTCCACCCCGAGTACCCGACCGGGCCGCCGATCTCGGGCAGCGAAAGGAGGGCGTCCAGGGTGGTCCGCCATTCCGGGACCGCCTTTTCGACCAGCGGGCCGATGAAGGACTCGAAGATCTCATCGACCGGCTCGCCGGCCTGCATCGCCCGGCGGAGGTCGGCGCGGGCCTGCTCGTCGGCGGCGGAACGGGGCCGGTCACCGCACCCGGGGGCGTCGATGGTGGCCACCGCGTAGCCGTACGCCGCGGATTGCCGGGCCCGGGCCACCAGCCGGGATTCCCCCTTGGGCAGGCCGTTGTTGTGGGCCATCAGGATCAGCGGGGCCGGTGTGGCGGATCCAGGCGTCCACAGGGTGCCGGGGATCTCGCCGAGGGTGAATTCGCGCTCGAGGACACCGTCGTCGAGGCGCTGTTCAGAAGTGAAGTGCATGGTCGTGCCTTTCGGGAGTGCTCTTGAACGGCGCTCCCGGACGACCTATCGCCCGACCGTGACCCCGGAGGGGAGCACCCATGTCGATACTGCGTTCACGGGTACCACCTCCTCGTTCTTTCGCACGGCCTCCAGGAAGGTAGCAGTGGTCGCCGTGGTCCGCCAAACGGTTTTTTGCGGAGGCGCTGTGGCCGGATGCCACGCAGTCACTCGCCTAAAGGCCAAGGCCGTGTGGTTAACAAGCCCTAATAGAATGATCGCCGGCATGACGCGGAGTAACCCGTTCAACGCATAGGGCGTAGGACGGCTGCGTAGTCCTCTCCGCCGTACAAGGACTCGTAGCGGATCTTGAGTGTGAGCCGCCGGTTGATCAGGTCCTTGACTTCGGCGTGGTTCTGCGGGTCGTAGCTCGCGACACTCAACAAGTACTGTTCGTAGTCGATGGCGATGACCTCTCCTTGGCTGAAGGTCACAGCGGATGGGCGCACCGACAGGCGGTCTCGGACACGATCAGCACTGCGTCTGTCCCAGGCGCCAATCACTTCGTCATCGACGGTGAGCGTGCTCTCGACGATGACCGCCGGCCCAAGTCCGGAGTTGATGAGCCGGATCCCAGCTCTGCCTCCCGTCGGCCAGCCGCGGTGTAGTTGGAGTATCGGGCGCACCGAATGGCGGTTGTGTTGCCGCATGGCGTGCGCCTGGTAGACCGAGACGATCAGCGATGCGACAGCGATCACGACCGCGCAGATCGCGGTGACGGTGTCTGCGTTCATCCCATCCCCCTGGTGAAGCCTCCCCGCTCTGACGGCATCCGAACCGATCGTCGTGTCCCATCCCGACGTTCACCGGTTGTCCAGGCCATGGGGGCGTCGCCACGCACGCGACCGCCTCACCATCGGCGAACTCGCCGCCCGCATCGGCCTGGCCACCTCCGCCCTGCGGTACTACGAGGAACTCGGCCTGATCCACTCCGAACGCACCGCGGGCGGCCAGCGCCGATACAAGCGGGCCACGCTGCGCCGTGTCGGCTTCGTCCGCGCCGCCCAGCAGGTCGGCCTCACCCTCGACGAGGCCCGCTCCGCCCTGGCGGAACTCCCCTCCGGCCGCACCCCCAACGCCACCGAATGGGCCCATGTCACCCGCTCCTGGCAACGCCGCATCGACGACCAGATCGCCGCCCTGGAACGCCTCCGCGGCCGCTTCACCGGCTGCATCGGCTGCGGCTGCCTGTCACTGACCAAGTGCCGCCTGTACAACCCCGCCGACACCGCCGCCGCCGCGGGCGCCGGTGCGCGCTACCTCCTGGACGGCCCAGCCCCGAAACCGCAACGTTGAGCGACGGTTACGTAAAGTGTTTGCCGCGTGACGTGGCGCATTCACGTTCGGGCCGTGAGCGGCCACCGCGCGAAGTGCGGTATTGTTCTCGTGCGCGGTCAGCCGGGGGAAACCCCAACGCGGGCCAAGCACCGGGACGTGGCGCAGCTTGGTAGCGCACTTGACTGGGGGTCAAGGGGTCGCAGGTTCAAATCCTGTCGTCCCGACTTGCGAAACCGCAGGTCGAAGGCCGTTTCCGTGAGTAACGGAAGCGGCCTTTGTCGTGTTTGCGGTGGGAGCGAACGGGGAGCCCTCTGGGAGCGCTCTTGCTCCCAGCCTCAAGTGGTGTCAATCGGGGGCGATTTGTCCGTCATCCGATCGGGTCGATGTGGGGCTCGGTACGGGGACGTTGCGCGCCGTCGTCAACCGTTGGGTGGCGAGGTCACCCGGGATGATGTTGATGTAGCGGCCATCGAGAGGCCAAAATGCCCCTTGGCGGGTTCTGGCCGACCTTTGGCCAAGGGAGCGGAGTGCGATGCTCCCCATGGGACGGGGGTGGCGGGGTAGCCGGAATGGCTGAGGTCCTCTATGCCCGCAGGTCAGGGCGCCTTGCTTTTGTGCGTTGCAGCGCTCGCCGTCCCGTAAAGCCCGGGCAATGCCCCTTGGTGCCGCTCCGCAGACGGGGCACTCCCAGGGCGACCGGGCAGTACGGCACCGCTGCGCGCGGTACGGGGTCCTTCGGTTGGCCATGGGACGTCTAATTGGACACGTCTCCGGAACGCACCTCAGGGGCATGGGGTCTCTGTCCGTGGCAAAGGGGCCTACACGTTTACTTCGTGAGAAGTCCCTCGTCGGGGATCACGCTCGGTTCGACCTGCCCGTGGTCTTGACTGCCCGAGGGATGAGCAAGTAGCCCCCACCCCTCCGGCATGTTGGCCTACCAATGATTGAGTGTCGCAGCTGTGGATGAGAAGTGATCGGGCATCAGCAACGCTGGCGGAGGGTTCGTCTGTCGCGCCGCAGGTTCGAGCCCTCAGGGGGCGTAACAGACTTGTGAACAGGCGCGAACCGCAATCTTCTGGTGCGCTGGTCTCGATCGAGGTGACGTACACGCTGTTCGCGCCTCGCAGCTGCTGATTCCGTTCTCGCGTGTGACCAGTGAGGTGTGGACTGGGAGAATGGCGTGGTGTCAGAACTGCTGTTGGACCGTGCTCGTGAGGCCGTAGTTGCGCAGGCCCCGGACAAGCTGCTGGGCCTACGCGAATGTGTGTGGCTGGACGCGAAGCGCGACCCTTACCACCTGTCCAGCCCGGCGCAGATCGAAGAACTCACCAAGGATGTCGCAGCGTTCGCCAACGCCCCGTCGGGCGGGCTGCTGCTCCTGGGCATCAGTACTCGACGCGAGGGTGACAGTGAAGTTCTGTGCGAGCTGTGTCCGTTCGAACGCGATGCGGTCAACCTCGACCAGGTGCGCAAACTCATCCGGGAGCGCATCACCCCGCCGCCCCGTGGCGTGGACGTGGACTGGATCCCGTGCGACGAGGGCCGCGGGATCGTCGCCGTCGACGTGCCGCCGCAGCCGTCGTCCAGTCTTCCGTACGTTCTGGCAGCACCCGTCGGCAAGCACGGCCAGGTCAACCAGCACACAGTGGTCGTCCCGCTCCGAGAGGCGGATGGCACGCACTGGCTGCCGAGGAGCGAGGTCCAGCGCCTGCTGGCCGCCGGATGGGCCTCCCGCAGTGGCCCAAGCCCGCAGTTCCTGGCCAGCGTGGTTGAGAAGGCGGTCTCCGAGGCGCACGACCGGACCCAGAATGCAGGTCCCGTCTATCGGCCGGGGCAGGGTCTGCCGGCGCGTGAGCAGGAATTCGCCCAGGTCTACGAGGCACTGCGCGGCACGGTCCCCATCGGCGCGCCCTCGAGCGAGGTCTTGTACGAGGGCGTGGGCGTCGTGCAGCACTTCGCGCCCGCCACGCCTTCCGGGCACGGCTGGGTGCTGTGTGCCTTGCCGCAGCGGCGGCCGGTCGCAGTGGCCGAGCCGCTGTGGCTGGAGCTTCTCGCGGCCGGCGGCGCGGCACAAGGCGGCGACCCGACGGGGGCGCTCGGCTATCCGGTCGCCGACCCGAGTGAGCCGGCGATCTTCGACGCGGACACCCCGGTCCTGGAGCTGGAGGCGGGCCGTTGGGGAAGGGGGCGGCTGGTGCGCGGGGCAGACGGGCAGTGGCGCTGGGAACCGGTGCCCCGAATGGGCTTCGACCTCTCGCCGTCGGCCCGAAGCTGGACCGGCGACCGGAATCCGCCGCAGCTGCGGCTACGCGCCTTGGTCCGGCTTCTCTGGGCCGACGCCGGCACGCTCGAGGTCTCCACCGACAAGCACCGACAGCTCAAGGCCGCCCTGCCCACCAGCTCATTGGCCAGGGCGGTGGCGGTGCTCTCCACGCGCCGCGGGGCGCACCTGCCGGCGGACGCGTGGATGCCCGGACCGCACTCCAACTCACTTAACCAGGTCAGCTACTCCAGCACCGTCACCGCACCCGACGGCTCTCCAGCGCTGGTCGGCGAGGTGATGATGGCCCTCGCCAGCTGGGGCGTGGTCACCTGCGCCGAGGTCCGCGTCGCGGATACCACCGCCTGGCAGGCAGCGCTTGGGGCCGCCGCTGTGGCCGCAGACGCGACGAAGCTGACCCTGGAGGAAGTTCAGGAGGTCCTGTTCGCCGCCTGGACAACTGCCGCTCACCTGCTGCCGCAAGCAGCTACCCCTCGGCCGTCCAACCACCGCTGGTCTGGCAACCCCACCGTTGAGCTCTGCCTGTCAGCCGAGCACGGATACGACCAGTCCGGCCCTCATCTGATGCTCCCCGACCTGATCGACCTCACCCCGTTGGGGCCGACCGACCGGACCACGTTGCCGGAGATGTCCGTGACCATCACTACGGTGCCCTGGAAAGCAGAGGCTGACCAACGCCAACTGCTGCGCCGGGCCCTGGCACGGATGGTTCACGGTTTCGGATTCCTGGAGGCCGACGAAGCACGGCTGTGAGCCTGGGGCCAGTGTGCCCGGTCATGACGAGTGACCGCCACGGCTCGACTCGGTAGCGTTGCCGTGCAGGCGAGATTGAGGGAGGGGCTCGTGAAGTACGGGGATGCTACCTACATGGCGGCCAGAGACGCGCTGGCGGAGATCCTGCGGGGGCTGGGCCCAGGAGGGGCGCGTGGACACCTACAAGGCGCTGAGTGAGGTCCTGGCGCCAGATCACCGGGTGCAGTATCACGGCGGGATGTTGGCGCTCCTGCTGGCGGATGTCTGCGGCAAGGACAACAACGGGCCGGTGCTCTCGGCCATCGTGGTCAACGGGCAGAGCAAGAAGCCGGGCAGAGCAAGAAGCCGTCGGGCCAGTTCTTCGAGCTGGCCGTGACTGAGTTCAACCGTCGCGACCCAGACTGGACGTGGCAGCAGGAGCGATGTGTGGATGAGGTATTCGGCAAGAGCAAGGTCACGGCGCTTCGACACGAGGGCTGCGTGCTCTCAGTTCACAGACTAGAGGTCCAATTACCGTCGCCCGCTGGAAGGATCCAAGGTATCTTGTGCCGCTCGAAAATACGATTCGTGCTGTGACCTGTGCTGATGTCGTTGGGTCAGGCGGCGCGTTGGCACTCGTTGGCCAGGCTGTCGAGGACGGGCCGTCGTCGGATCCGGTGGCCCTGGGAGTCGGTGACGGCGGCCGGGGTGGGCGGTTGGTCGCTGTCCGGGGGTAGTTGTTGCCGGGATTGGTGGGGGCGGTGCCTGTTGTAGTGGCGGATGTATTCGGTCAGTGCTGCCATGGCATGGGCTTGGTTGTAGATCAGCATGCGGTCCAGGATTTTGCGGCGGAGGGTGCCCACGACTGTCTCGCAGATCGCGTTCGCTCTCGGTGCCTGTGGCGGGCTGAGCAGGACCTGCACGCGGTCGGCCTCGAAGATGCCGTCGAAGTAGCATGTGTACTTGCTGTCCCGGTCGCGGATGAGGAAGCGCAGTGAGTCCATGCGGCACCCCAGTGTCATGGCGAGATTCCTGGCCTGGTGAACGGTCCACTGAGCCGTGGGGTGCGCGGTAACGCCAGCGGGGTGCAGGCGCCGGGTGCTGTGTTCGATGAAGACCAGGACGTACAGCCGTCTGAGCGAGACCGTGTCGAGGTGCGGGAAGTCGGCGGCGATGGTGCCGTGGGCGTGTGCGGTGAGGAACTGGCGCCAGGTCGGCCCTGAGCGCTGCGGGGCGGGATCGATGCCAGCGGCATGCAGGGTCGCCCAGGCCGTGGACGGGGCGATCGGGTAGCCCAGGCGGGAGAGTTCGCCCTGTATCCGCCGGTGGCCCCAGGTGCTGTTCTCCCGGGCCAAGCGCAGGATAAGCTGCTTGACAATGGGTGCGGTACAAGGTCGGCCAGGGCGGCGCTGGGTGAACGTCCACTTGCGGGCGAGGGGTTGACGGTGCCAGGCCGGCAAAGTGGTGGGGGTGGCCCCGAAGGCCTGGCGTCAGCGCTCTCGAGGGATCAGCCGGGAGAGCGCGGCGAGCCAGACGCGGTCAGCCGGCTCGTACCGGACCCGGGCGATCTGACGGTGCAGTCGCATTCTCATGCCGTAGCACCAGCACTTCAGCATCTTTGGCCGCGCGACTGCGCAGTACGACAGCGGGCACTGTGATCAGATTCCGGACCAGCGTGGCGACGACCGACAGCGACATCCGCAGATCGTCGCAGGCCGATCGAGGCCGCGCCGCCAGGATCAGCAAACCTGCAGGCCACAGGCGCGAATCGTATTTTCGAGCGGGACAGGGGAGTAAGCGGTCGTGGTGGAGTTCAGGTTCAAACGTGTAGCGGCCGCCATAGCATCGGCGTCCACGATTCACAAACCCGCAGGTCAGCCGGGGTCGGTCTAGCTGGGGGCCGATCCCGTCGGCCGGGAGCCAGGAGCCGGATGGCAGTGGCCGACGTTTGTGGCTCCCGCCCAGGACTCGCGCCTGCGGCCAAGCTATGCGGGATGATGAGTATTTGGCCTTGCCTGACCTCCGTCGATTGTCACAGGGATACGCGATGATGTAGGCCGGTCCAGTAGCGAGAGGGGTTTGGCGACTGTGGATGTCTTCGAGGTGCACCGGCGGCTCATTGATGACTACCGGCGGTTCACCGAGTCCTTCGTTGGCATCCGCGATCCCCACATCCAACGGGCGGTTGCGCAGGATCTGGCAAGTGGTGGCCAATGGCCGGATGCCTGGCTGTCGATAAACCCGATGTTCGAGCGCGGGGGGACCATCGAGGAACTGGTCGCGGACGGCCTCCTTCACCGCGAGTGCGCGCGGATCTTCAGGGGCGACAAGGACTCCAAAACTGGGACCCGAACTCTGATCACCTTGCACCGACACCAGCTGGAAGCGATCAAAGCCGCCAGGACTGGCAAGAGCTACGTCCTCACCACCGGCACCGGATCGGGCAAGAGCCTCGGGTACATCGTGCCAATCGTCGACGACGTTCTTCGTGCCCACGAGCACGGAGACACTGAGCGACGTACCCGTGCGGTGATCGTGTACCCCATGAACGCGCTGGCCAACAGTCAGCTGAAGGAACTCAAGAAGTTCCTTCAAGCCGGCTACGGCGAGGGCGAGTCCCCTGTCACGTTCGCCCGCTACACGGGGCAGGACAGCGACGCTGAACGACACCGGATCCTACGGGATAAGCCAGACATCATCCTCACCAACTACGTCATGCTCGACCTCCTGCTCACGAGAGACAAGGAGCGGGAAAGCTTCCTCAAGGCCACCCAGGACCTCCGCTTCTTGGTGCTTGACGAACTGCACACATACCGAGGCCGCCAAGGGGCGGATGTCGCCCTCTTGGTCCGCAGGGTTCGGGACGCTTGCGAAGCGACGAGCCTCCAGTGCATCGGCACCTCGGCGACCATGTCGAACGAAGGCGGCGAGAAAGAGCGACGCATTGATGTCGCGGAGGTGGCGACTCGCCTCTTCGGTGGGGACGAACCGGTGCACGCCGACCTCGTCATCGGCGAAACTCTGCGTCGAGCCACCCTGGGTCCGGCCCCGACCTCGGAAGCCCTCGCGGCGGCCGTGCGCATCGCCATGTCCACAAGTGGGCGAGCCTACGAGGACCTCGCTGCAGACCCGCTCTCTGTTTGGATCGAGCGGACTTTCGGGCTGACCGACGAGGGCGGAAGCCTGGAACGGCAGCATCCCACGACGATCCGGGAGGCAGCACAACGGTTGGGTGGGGTCACTGACACTGACGAGGAGACCTGCCGGACCGCGATCGAAACGGTACTGCGGGCAGGGTCGAGGGTGAAGGATCCGCACACCGGCAGGCCACTCTTCGCATTCCGCCTCCACCAGTTCCTCTCCAAGGGCGACACCGTTCACGTCAGCTTGGAAGCGGAAGCCGAACGCCACATTACCCGGCGCTACCAGCGGGTTGTGAAGGGAGAGCGGGGCAAACTCCTACTGCCTCTCTCGTTCTGCCGCGAGTGTGGACAGGAGTACCTGGCTGTCTACCGAACTGAGCGCGCAGGACACATTGTTTACGAGCCGCGACGTGACTACGAAGCCAACGACGACCAGGCGTCTAACGGTTATTTGTATGTGAATTCCAATTCTCCTTGGCCCACGAACCCTGCCCAGTCAGGAAGGCTCCCCGAGTCCTGGCTGATAAGCGAGGCGGAGGGCGTATCCGTGGCGGACAACCGCCGACGATATCTGCCACTCCGCGTCCGTGTGGCGCTTGACGGCACGGAGCTCGGTTCGGACGGATCAGAGCATCAGGAGGAGGACGGTGCCGCCGAGGGACTGGCTGCCGCCTTCGTGCCTGCGCCGTTCCTGTTCTGCCTCAACCCTGAATGCAGGGTCTCCTACGAGCAGGTTCGCGGCAGGGACTTCGCCAAACTCGCCAGCCTTGACGTCGAGGGCCGCAGCTCCGCTATGACCGTGGTCAGCGCCAGCATCGTACGCAGCCTGAGGACCCAGCCCCCAGGAGAGGAACTCGACGAAGAGGCTCAGAAGCTGCTCACCTTCGTCGACAACCGGCAGGACGCCAGCCTGCAGGCCGGACACTTCAACGACTTCGTCCAGGTCGCACACCTGAGAGCGGCGTTGGTCCACGCCTTGCGTGCGGCGGGCGACCACGGGCTCCGGTACGACGAACTCGCACAGCAGGTCACTGACGCCCTGGCACTCCCCATCGAGACCTTCACCGGAAAAGCCGAGGTCCGGTTCAGCCACCAGCGGGAGAGTGCACTCGCGGCCCTTCGGGGCGTGGTCGAACTACTTCTCTACCAGGATCTGCAGGGCTCCTGGCGGGTAACCATGCCAGGCCTTGAACAGACCGGGCTACTCCGCTTCGACTACCCGGCCCTGGACGAGATTGCCCGAGCTGAGGACTTGTGGGAGATCGGACACCCCGCCCTGGAGTCGGACGATCCCGCGCACCGCGTGATGCTGCTACGCCTGATCCTGGACGAGATGCGCCGCAGTCTCGCTGTCGATGCGGAGGTGCTCTCGCGGACCGGTTTCGAGCGCATGCGCTCCCGCTCGGACCAATGGCTGGCCGGCCCCTGGGCACTGGCCGAGAACCATCCGGAGCCGCGACCAGCAGTCGTCTACCCCGCGCCCGCGCGTCCTGGCGGCTACCGCTCGGACGTCCACTTCACCGGTCGCTCGATGCTCGGCCGCTACCTCCGTGCCCCCGGCAGATTTCCACACCTCCCGGACCGGCTCTCCGTGGACGATGCGCAGCGGATCATCAGCCATCTCCTCCGTGTGCTGTGTGAGGCCGATCTGGTCACGGAAGCAGTGAATCGTAAGGAGATGGGCACGCCGGGCTACCGGGTCAAGGCGTCCTCGCTCGTCTGGTTGCCCTCGGATGGAGCCGGGGGCATGCGAGACCTGCTGCGCCGTCGGCACGACGTGGCGGCCCCCCGAGTGAACGCTTTCTTCCGCGAGCTCTACACCGACCTCGCACACACTCTGGCGGGGTTGCAGGCGGCCGAGCACACCGCTCAGGTGCCCACTCGCATCCGGGAGGAGCGTGAGACGCAGTTCAGCGCCGGGACATTGCAACTGCTCTACTGCTCCCCGACCATGGAGTTGGGCGTCGACATCAAAAGCCTCAACACCGTGGCCATGCGTAACGTTCCACCGACCCCGGCGAACTACGCGCAGCGGTCCGGTCGGGCAGGCCGCTCGGGCGAGCCAGCCCTCGTCACGACCTATTGCGCCACGGGCAACGCCCACGATCAGTACTACTTCCGCCGTTCCCAGTTCATGGTGCAGGGGCGAGTGGCGGCACCCCGCCTCGACCTGGCCAACGAGGACCTGGTGCGCAGCCACGTCCAAGCGATCTGGCTGGCCGAGACCGGAGCCGACCTCCACTCCAGCTTTCCCGAGGTACTCGACCTGGGCGACCCCCTGCGTGGATACCCGGTCAGGGAGGAGATCTGGACGCAGATGCTCTCCCCAGCCGCCGCCCGGCGGGCGGAGGACCGAGCCCGACATGTCCTAGCGTCCGTGCCCGACCTGGACGAGTCGCTGTGGTGGAGTCCGCGTTGGTTGGCGGACGTGGTCCGCAGCGCCGCGCAGCGGTTCAACCAGGCTTGTGACCGTTGGCGGAACCTGTACCGGGGTGCGCTGGCGGAGCAGGAGGAGCAGAATCGGCGGGTCCTGGACCAGTCCCTGAACCCGCAGAGCCGGGAGCGTGCCGCCCGCCGTCGGCGCGAGGCGGAGAACCAACTCAAGTTGCTCCGCAACGAGGACAGCAAGAAGCTCGGGCAGAGTTTCAGCGACTTCTACACGTACCGCTACTTCGCCTCCGAGGGCTTCCTGCCAGGTTACTCGTTTCCGCGCCTACCGCTGGTCGCCTACATTCCCGGTTCCCGGCACTCGCGTGGGACTAGCCTGGAAGGGGACTACCTTCAGCGGCCCCGATTCCTGGCGATCAGTGAGTTTGGCCCGGGTGCACTGATCTACCACGAGGGTGCCCGCTACGAGGTGAAACGTGTTCAGTTGCCGGTGGCCGAGCCGGGCGAGATCGATACTGAGACCGCCCGGGTATGCCGCAACTGCGGCTACTTCCATCAGCAGCAGGCGGGTACCGACGTCTGCGACGGCTGCGGCGAAGTCCTGACGGGCCACATCCCTAATCTGATGCGTCTCACCACCGTGTTCACGGAGCGCCGGGAACGAATCTCCTCCGACGAGGAGGAACGCCGTAGATCAGGCTTCGAGTTGGAGACCGTCTACCGATTCAACTCCCATGGAGATCGACCCGCGAGCCTCGACGCACATGTACTGGTGAACGGCGAGACCTTGGCTGAACTCTCGTACGGCGACACTGCCAGCCTGCGCGTTATCAACAAGGGGCGCCGGCGCCGCAAGGACAAGGCACGTATCGGGTACCGCATCGACACCTCCACCGGCAAGTGGCTCCCCGATCCGCTGACCGCCGATCCCGAAGGCCGGGACGGAGACGCCAACTACGGCGACGTCGACATCTCCCGTCCTGTGGTCCCCTTCGTAGAGGACCGCCGGAACATCCTGCTGCTCCGCCTGACCAGTCCTGTCAGCGAGACTGCCGCGACCACCCTGCGCTACGCCTTGGAACGCGGTATTGAAGCGGCCTTCCAGTTGGAGGACTCCGAACTGACTTCTCTCCCGCTCCCCGACCACGAGGACCGAGCGAGGATGCTCCTTACGGAGAGCGCGGAAGGCGGAGCGGGTGTTCTGCGCCGACTGCAGTCGGAGCCGAAGGCCCTGGCAAAGGCCGCCTCTGTGGCGTTGTCGATCCTGCACGTGAACGCGGACACTGGGCAGGACATCCCTGCTGGAAACGGCCTGCCGGAGCCCTGCGAACTTGGCTGTTACGACTGTTTGCTGTCCTATAGCAACCAGAGCGAGCACCGTCTTATCGACCGGACCTCGGTGATCGGGCTGCTCCAGCAGATAGCTGCTTCCACTGTCAGAGGAATCGGCTTGGCCGCCACCCCCGCCGAGCGACTCGACGCGCTCAGGGAAGAGAGCGGTAGCGAGTTGGAGCGGAGCTTTCTGGAGTTCCTCGCCCAGCGTGAACTCCGGTTGCCTGACGAGGCCCAGGTTCCGCTCCCGCAGCTGGGTGCGCGGCCCGACTTCGTCTACCGGTTGCCGGGTGCGGAAGTCGCCGTCTTCATCGACGGTTCCCACCACGACATTCCCACGCAGCACCAGCGGGACGAGGATACGGAGGACAGACTGATGGACTCCGGCTGGCTGGTCATCCGTTTCGGGCACACTGATCACTGGCAGGGAATCGTCGATCGCTACCCCAACGTGTTTGGGTCCGGAGGAGCTCGGTGACCGACTACAAGATCGGCAGTCTGGTGGCGGCCCGCGGCCGGGACTGGGTCGTCCAGGAGTTCACCAAGGACTTCGTGGTCGCCCGACCTCTCGGCGGCGACGCTGCCTTCACCGCCGGCCTGTTCGCCGACGAGGTCACTGACGCCCGCTTCCCCCGACCGAGCAGCTTGCCAGGCGAGGTCGGCGACCACAGCAGTGCCGCCCTGCTGCGGACTGCCCTCCAGATCGGGTTTCGGGTCAGCGCCGGTCCATTCCGGTCGCTGGCGCAGCTTAACTTCGAACCCCGTCGCTACCAGCTCGTCCCGCTGCTCATGTCCCTGGGCATGGACCTGACCAGGTTGCTGATCGCCGACGACGTCGGCATCGGCAAGACCGTGGAGTCCGGCCTCATCGCAAAGGAGCTGCTGGCCCAGGGACAGGTCGACGGCTTCGCCGTGCTCTGCCCGCCGGCGCTTGCCCAGCAGTGGCAGGACGAGCTGCGGGACAAGTTCGGAATCGAGGCGGCCCAGGTGCTGCCCAGCACGGTCAAGAAGCTCGAACGCGACCTGATGGGTACACAGAGTCTGTTCGAGCGCTACCCCTACACGATCGTCTCGACGGATTTCATTAAGCGGGAGGACAGGCGCAGCCAGTTCCTGCGCGCGGCACCAGATCTGATCATCGTCGACGAGGCGCACACCTGCGTGCCCGACGCTGCGGACCGCGCGGGTCGGCAACGTCAGCTGCGCTACGAACTTCTGAAGGAGCTCGCGGCCTCGAAGCAGCGCCATCTCCTTCTCGTCACCGCGACACCGCACAGTGGCAAGGAGCAGACCTTCCGTTGCCTTATCGGCCTGCTCGAGTCGCAGTTCGACCCTGAGACGGGTTCCTTTGATCCTGCCCAGTCCGAGGATCGCGCCCGGCTCGCTAAGTACTTTGTGCAGCGCCGTCGGCGCGACATCAAGACCTTCCTCAAGGAGGAGACCCACTTCCCGGACCAACGGCAGATCCGCGACGTCCCGTTCCGGATGCACGACGACTACGCGGACCTCACCCAGGACGTGCTCGCCTACGCCCGCGAGACGGTACGCACCAGGAGCGGCGCCACCCGGGACCGCATTCGATGGTGGTCGGCCCTCGCTCTCCTGCGTTCACTCGCCTCCTCCCCGATGGCAGCTGCCGCCACGCTGGAGACCCGGGCCGCGATCGAGGGCCTCTCCGAGGAGGAGATCGAGAAGCTCGGACGGGCCGCCGTGCTCGACGGCACCGAGGACGACACCGATGAGGGCGCCGACGCTGCCCCGGCCGGAGATTCCGCCGAGGCGCTGATCCCGGTGGCCGCGCTCGCCGCAGCGGAGGCGGGGCGCCCGCTCAGCGACCGGGAGAAGGCGCTGCTGGCGGACGAGCGGCGGCGGCTGAAGCGGTTCGCGGACAGAGCCCGTGAGCTGGCCGGACCCGAGCGGGACCGCAAGCTCTTCGAGGTGGCCAAGCAGGTCCGGTCGCTCAGCAGCGCGGGTTACAACCCCATTGTCTTCTGCCGCTACATCCCCACGGCGGAGTATGTCGCCACGCACCTGAAGTCCGTACTAGGCAAGATTGAGGTCGAGTACGTCACTGGGAAGCAGCCGCCGAAAGAGCGCGAGGACCGGATCCGGGTGTTCACCCAGAACGCCGAAGCACGACGGGTGCTCGTCGCCACCGACTGCCTGTCCGAGGGCATCAACCTCCAGCACGGGTTCCAGGCCGTCGTCCACTACGACCTGCCCTGGAATCCGACGCGCCTGGAACAGCGGGAGGGCCGAGTCGACCGCTTCGGCCAGCGGTCCACCTACGTCCGCGCCGTCACCCTGTACGGCGAGGACAACGGCATCGACGGCGTGGTCCTTGAGGTTCTGCTTCGCAAGCACCGAGCGATCCAGAAGGCCACCGGAGTAGCCGTCCCCGTGCCAGATGCCGGTGAGAGCCTGGTGCAGGCGCTGGTGCAGGGACTGCTGCTGCGCGGCAGGGAGGACCGCCAGCTCACCTTCGACGTGGACGTGGAGGAACGAGCCAAGGACCTGGACCGCAAGTGGCGGGACGCGGCCGAACGCGAGTCCAAGGCCGTCACCCGCTACGCGCAGCGCACCATCCACACCGAGGAGATGCAGCAGGAACTCAACGCGGTCACCGAGGCCATCGGCAGCCGCGAAGAGGTGTCCGCGTTCGTACGAACCACCCTGGAGAAGCTCGGGGCTGCCTTGCGGCCAGCTCTTCCCTCAAGGCAAGGGCCGGGGAAGGCGGGCAGGAAGGCCGATGTCAGTAGTGACTCACCCGCGCAGACATTGCTGGGGGAGCTGCCTGACAGAAGGCCGGCGGACTTCACCGCGGATTTGACGGGCCTTCCCGCGACACTGCTCCGCGAGCTCCAATCCTCAGACGGCAGAGCACTGACCGAGGTCACCTTCCGCGAGGAGCCGGGGGGACGTAGTGATGAGTCAGCGCTGAACCGTTCCGACCGGAGGGTGCTGGCTCTCGCCCAGTGGGTCCTTGACACCTCGCTCGATGGCTCGCTAGCTGGACCGCGGCGCCCAGCACGACGGTGCGGCGTCATCCGCACTGACGCGGTCACTGCCACCACCACGCTGCTGCTCGTTCGGTTCCGTCACCACGTGACGCTGCCCGGCCGGGGGCGGACACCCACTGTTGCCGAGGAGGCGCGTGTCCTCGCGTACCAGGGCCCGGCGAGCGAGCCGCGATGGCTGGACCAAGCAAAGGTACGCGAGGTGTTGGCTGCAGTTCCCACTGCCAACGCACTCCCCGAGCACGTTGAGCAGTATTCGCACAGGGCGATCAGGGCACTCGACCGAGTCCAGGATGCACTGGACGCACAAGGGGTCGAAGCGGCTGATGAGCTGCTCTCCGCCCACCGGCGGGTGCGCAAGTCGGCCTCCGCCGCACGTGAAGGGTTGAAGGTGAAATTCCAGCCCTCGGCTGACGTCCTCGGCGTCTACGTCTACGTTCCAGCCGTCACAGGTTCCTCGGCTCCGACCGCCCACGGAGGCAACGAGTGAGCTCCCCCGCATCGATTCTGCCGGCCACCGACGGTTTCACGGCAGTCCGGATCGAAGGCGGAGTGCTCTCCCCGGAGATCCTCGCCAGGATCGCAGGCGGCGACCGGAGCCTCCCTGGCACCACCTCCGGGGAGTATGGGCTACCGGTCGGCCGCCTCGGTGACGCTGTCAGTCGCTCCTGGGCCTACCTGCAAGGCGTCTACCGTGCCTACCGGGACCAGCTGGCGGCCCTGCCTTCCACCGACCGCGGTACTACGCTCACGCGCAAGAAGTGGCTGCTGCCTCTCTTCGCTGAACTTGGCTACGGACAGCTACCCACCAGCAGAGGCCTTACCGCGGGCGGAAGGACCTTCCCAGTCAGTCACCTGCATCGCGAACACTTCCCGGTGCACATGGTGTCGTGGCACACCCAGCTTGACCACCGGCCAGCCGGCGGCGGCCGGGTCCCCCAGGCCATGCTCCAGGACTGCCTCAACACCGGAGGCGCCCTCTTGTGGGGGGCGTTGTCCAACGGCAGGATCCTGCGGCTCGTCCGCGACTCAACATCGCTGGTCGGTTCTGCCTACGTTGAGTTCGACCTTGAGTCCATCTTCGACGGCGACCTCTACCCCGACTTCTTCCTGCTGTTCGCCCTGCTACACGCTTCGCGCATCGACTTGCTACCGTGCGAGGACGAGACGCGGCTCACCGTTGCTGACTGCTGGCTGGAGCGGTGGCGTGCCGAGGCCATTGAGAGCGGCTCCCGATTCCTGCGGGGCCTGAGTGATGGACTCCAGCAGGCCGTGGAGGAACTCGGCACCGGCTTTCTGAGCCATGACGGACGAACCCCACTTGCCGTACCGGGCACGCCTGCTGGCGAACAACCAGTCTCACCCAACGAGAGGCTGCGCCGCGGCCTGCGGGACGGCACGATCACGAAGAAGCGCCTCAACGACGCCCTGCTGCGGCTTGTCTACCGCATGATCTTCCTGTTCGTCGCCGAGGATCGGCAGGCACTGTTCGCTCCAGGGGCTGATCCCACGGCGCGGGAACGCTACGAGAAGTACTTCTCCAGTGCCCGACTGCGGCAGCTCTCACTGACGATGAAGGGCGACCGCAGGGACGACCTGTGGCAGTCCTTCACCTTGGTGTTGCGTGCTCTTGGCGACGAGGAAGGCGATTCGCGACTCGCGCTGCCCGGACTCGGCGGCGTGTACGACGTTGGCCAGCAGGACCAGTTGACAGAGGAACTAAGCCTGGCGTCGCTGGACCTGCCAAACGATCGGCTGTTGGCGGCGATTCGGAGTCTCGCGCGGGTACGCAGCGAGGATGGAGCGCGGTGGTTGCCAGTCGACTACCGTCACTTGGGCGCCGAGGAGCTCGGCGGCGTATACGAGTGGCTGCTGGCCCTCGACCCGGACCCAGATCCCACCCGTAGGACCTACCAGTTCCGCAACTCCGCCGGGCACTCGCGCAAGACCTCCGGCTCCTATTACACCCCGACCGCCCTCGTCGACATGCTGCTCGACTCCGCGCTCGACCCAGTGCTCGATGAAGCGGCTCGGCAAGCCGACCCGGTTAAGGCATTGCTTGCGGTCACGGTCTGCGATCCGGCCTGCGGATCGGGGCACTTCCTCGTCGCGGCCGCCCGCAGGATCGCCAAGCGCATCGCTGTTGTTCACACACAGGAGGCAGAACCGCCAGTCGAGGCGGTGGAACGCTGGCTGCCGGAAGTGGTAGCCCGCTGCATCCATGGTGTCGACCTCAACCCGATGGCCGTGGACCTGGCCAAATTCGCCTTGTGGATGCAGGCCCTGGAGCCCGGCAAGCCACGACCGATGTCCTTCCTGGACGCACACATGAGGCACGGCAACGCGTTGTTGGGAACAACGCCGGCGCTGATGAAACAAGGCATCCCCGATGCCGCGTACCTGGCGTTGGAACTCGATGACAAGAAGCAGGTGACCCTGCTGCGCAGCCGCAACCGGATGGAACGCGAGGCCAGGCAGGATGCTCTCTTCTCCACAGGTGACTTCGGGATCGCAACAGGAAATGCCCATCACGCCCAAGCCCTCGCCGAGATCCACAAGCGCCCTGGTCGCACCCTCGCCGATGTTCACCGGCAGGTGTCGCAGTACCGCAAATGGCAGCGTTCCAAGCCGAAGGTGAAGGACCGACGCACGGCTGATGCCTGGTGCGCGGCCTTCGTGTGGCCCACGTACGTCGGCGGACCGGAAGGCATGACCGCTGACACCTGGCGCAGGCTCGCTAAAAGCGGAAGCATGGGTTCGGTAACCGACGACACCGTCGACAGCATCGCGGCCGACTACGGCTTCTTCCACTGGTACCTGGAGTTCCCGCACATTTTCCAGACCTCGGACGATGAGGCAGCCGGGTTCGACCCGAAGCTGGGGTGGAGCGGCGGCTTCTCCTGCGTGCTCGGCAACCCGCCGTGGGACCGGGTCAAGCTCCAAGACAAGGAGTTCTTCGCTCCCCTCGTTCCGGAGATCGCGGCGGCGGCGAGCAAGGCGGCACGGGATCGCCTGATCGCGAAGCTCGCCAAAGACAAGGACCAACAGCATCATTTCGAAGCGTTCCGCAGGGCCCGGCGTCGCTCGGAAGGGGAACTTCACCTGTTGCGGGACTCCGGCCGATTCCCGCTCACCGGACAGGGCGACGTCAACACCTATTCGGTGTTCGCCGAGACGGCAAGGCAGCTGACGGCGGAGACGGGCAGGATGGGCGTAATCGTCCCGACCGGCATTGCGGTGGACTCCACTACCGCGCCTTTCTTCCGTGACATTCTGAAACAGCGTCGGCTGGACTCGCTCCTGGACTTCGTCACCAACCCGAGGATCTGGACCGATGTCGGCAACCGCCGATACCGTTTTTCCCTGTTGACTGTTACTGGGCGAGGCATCGAGATCGAACGGGCCGAGTCTTGGACTCTCGCCAAGCACCCGGACGAACTACCACCGCGCGGCCAGCGAATTCAGGTGAACCCGCAAGACCTGCTGCTCGTGAACCCCAACACCGGGACAATGCCGATGTTCCGTACCCAGCAGGATGCGGACATCACCCTTGGTGTCTACCGGCGTCTTCCGGTGCTGTGGCGGGGTCCCGATGAGAACGGCAAGGGGGAGTCGAACCCCTGGGGACTGTCTTTTGTGACCATGTTTCACATGGCGAACGACTCGGACATGTTTTGGGAGCAGCCGGAACTGGAGGCCGGCGGGATGCACCTAGAGGGCAACGTCTTCACCGACGGTGTGCACAGGCTACTGCCCCTGTACGAGGCAAAGTTCATCCACCACTACGACCATCGGCTGTCCTGCTACAGCAAGCGGGCTGAGGGCAGTCAGGACACGGAGTTGCCGCGTCTGACGGTGGACGAGAAAAATGACCCGCATCGGGGGCCAATCCCGCGGTACTGGATGTCCGAATGCGACGTGGACACCCGATTGCAGGGGAGTTGGGGGAAGGGTTGGCTGCTGGGATGGCGTGACGTCACTAATCCCACGAATGAGCGCACCTTGATCGCTGACGTGATCCCGCGCGTCGCGGTGAATCACAAGTTCCCACTGGCGTTTGTTCAGCATGGGCCGACCGAAGCGCTGGTTGCCTCGATGTCCTCGTTCGCCATGGATTATTTGGTGCGCCAGAAAATGAGTGGCGTCTCGCTCACTTATTTCGTTATGAAGCAGGTCGCGTTGGTGAGGCCAGAGTCATTTGACTCCTTGCCATGGGCTCCGCACATTCGCGGACGTTCGTGGTTCAGAGATCGTGTCCTCGAACTCACGTACACGGCCGACGACATCGCCCCCTTCGCCCGCGACCTCGGAGACGACGGCCCGCCCTTCCGTTGGGACGAGCCACGCCGTGCTCAAATCCGCGCGGAGCTCGACGCCGCCATGTTCCATCTCTACGGTCTCACCGAGGCCGAGGCCGACTACGTCATGGACACCTTCCTCATCGTTCGAGGCAAGGACATCGTCGCCTTCGGCGAGTACCGCACCAAGCGGCTGATCATGGAGGCCTACGCAGCCCTGGCCAAGGCAGCCAAGTCTGGCGAGCCGTACGTTTCTCCGCTCACTCCGCCGCCCGGCCAAGGAATGCGGCATGGTGCTTGAGGTGTCCCGCGTACACCTGACGCACCGTGAGCCTATGATCTCTCCAAGGGCGGTGGCGGTGTCGTGGTGTCAGAAGGGCGCGATAGTGAGCGTGGTGGGCCTTGAGGGGGAAGCGCGGCTGCTCGACGAGGTGCTTAGTCGTCGACCCGATCTTGATCGGAAGGCGTATGGCAACAACAAGCGTCTGCTCTTCGCCCTTCAGCTTCATCAAGGCATCGACGACATCCACTCGGTAGCGGCAGAGTCGCTCACTGACGGCGGAGACGACAAAACGGTTGACCTGGTGCACATCGACCTAAAGTCGGGTCTGATGATCATCGCGCAGGGATACACTACGAAGCGGACGGTCACGTCGGAGAAGAGCGCTGGCGAGCAGAAAGTCAGGGACCTCAACACCTCGATCGCCTGGCTGCTCGCCGGAAAGCCGGAGTTGCTGCCCGCTCGCCTCCAACCGGTCGGCCGGGCTGTGCACCAAGCATTCGAGGACGGCACTGTCAAAGAAGTGCAGTTCTGGTACGTCCACAACCTCCCCGAGTCGGCTCACGCGCAGGCGGAGCTCGCCGCTACAGCCCGAATGGCCGCCGACCGCCTCCGGCAGACCTACAAGGATCACGCGCCCGAGCGGGTCCTGGGCGTCGAGGTCGGTGTCCATACCCTCTATCGCTGGTACGAGGGCTCCCGTAGCCCGATCCTGATCACTGAGGACATCCACCTTATTGTCGACGACTACTTCGAGATATCGAACGGCAAGTGGCACGCCCTGTGTACGGCTGTGGACGCTGCCTGGATTCAGGGTCTCTATTGGGAGCACAACAAAGACGGCGAGAACCGCCTCTTCTCCGCGAATATCCGAGGATTCGTCGGCGTCAAGGGTCGCAAGGGTGCGATCAACAGTGCCATCAGGAAGACGGTCCAAGAGCAGCCGGACAACCTCTTCGTACTGAACAACGGCATCACCGCGCTCACCCGCAATGTGGAGGTGGCCGAGGAGCCCGACTCCGATGGCCGACGCCGGATCAAGTTGGAGGGTCTCTGTATCGTCAACGGCGCGCAGACCACGGGCGCGGTGAGTGACGAGACCCTGCGTGGGCAGACCGAGTCCGCTCAGGTCATGATTCGCTTCGTGGTATGCGACGAGCCCTCTCTCGTTGAGGAAGTCATCCGCACGACGAACCGCCAGTTGGCCACCCAGCCAGCCGACTTCCGTAGCAACGACCGTACGCAGCTGCGCCTGGTCCGTGATTTCCGCGAAGAACTGGGCGGGATGATCTACGACGGGGGGCGGCGAACGGCCCCGAGTGAGATAACCAAGGCGACGCCTACCAATCGGGTCTTCGCTGTCACCGCCGCCAAGGCGCTGGCGGCTTTCCACGGCGAGCCTTTCGTGGCGCACAGTGACGCTGGGCGGATCTGGTCTTCGGAACAGCCGCTCTACGCACGGCTCTTCGGAGAGCACACCACAGCCAGGCACATCCTCTTCTGCTACAGCTTGCAGCGGGCCGTCGAGCACGCCAAGGCGGACTTCGCAGGCAAATGCGCCAAGGACCCCAAGCTTTCCGGTCCGGTCCGGAACGTGCACGACTTCTTCCAGACCAGAGGGTCTATCCCGCTGGTGATATCCGCGGTCGCAGACTGCATGGAGATCATACTCGACCGCAGCGTCGCCGACCCTTTCGCCTTGGAATTCCCGCGGAGGCCACAGATCGCCACCACGGTCAGGCACTGGGAACGGGTACTGGAGCCAATCCTGCCGTACGTCACCAAGCTGTCCCCAGTACTGAGCCGCCGGGCCGCCCAGGGCGACGCCGGCGACTACGACCGGGCGAAGGCGTTCAGTGACGCCCGCAAGGACTTCGCCCAGACCGTCTACGCCCAGACGATGCACGACCATGCCAAGACTGCCTTTGACCGTTTCCGGCAGGTGCTGGGCGAGTAGCACCGAGCGGCCCGCCTCCCCCGTCCGCCAGATACAAAGGAACGATGTGCAGGCATCCGACCGCACCACTGCCGGGACCCGTGAACCGATCTCCCGGCAGCCGATCCGCCCCGGTGATGCCAGTCCGCCCCGTCGAGCCTGGTTGATTCGAGCGCCCGACACCGAGGCAGCCGACCTCCTTGATGACTGGCTCAGCGGCGGCTACTGCGGAGTCGAGGCTGCACGGCTGCGCCAGCTCGATTCGGGAATCAGTGAGGAAGAGGTTCGTCGTGCCGTGGGGGAGGACTACGGTCACCTCGCGCAGGTCGCGATCAAGGACAAGACTGTCGAAGTCCACTTGTTCCTCAACCGCGTATCCCCGGGGGATCTTGTCGCCTCCTTGAGCAAGGAGGGCGACCAGCTCTACCTCGGTGAGGTGATCTCCGCTCCCCGCTTCACGACGGACCGCACCACCTCCCTGCGCCGGAGCGTCCGCTGGCTCAACACCGAGCAACCGGTTGACCCCTTCGACGACGAGACCCCCGACGGCCTGAGCGGCAAGCTCGGGGTTCAGCTCAGGGTTGTCGACCTCACCGACCTCGTGGAGGACCTCGGGGCGCTGCTGCCCGCAGTTGCCGGAGCCCCGCCACCCCCTCCGCTGCGAACCCTGCACCTGCCGGACGCCACCCAGAAGCTCAGCGAGGAGCTCTTCGTCCGCTTCGAAGACCTGGATGATTGGCTACATCTGCTCCGAGACCGGCCTCAGATCGTTTTCTATGGGCCGCCAGGGACCGGAAAGACCTATTTGGCCCGGCAACTGGCGCTGCATTTGACTGCAGGCCGACGTGACCGGGTGACGCTCGTCCAGTTTCACCCCTCCTACGCCTACGAGGACTTCTTCGAGGGGTTCCGTCCTCGCCAGGGGAAGGACGGCCAGCCCGGCTTCGAACTGGTACCTGGCCCCTTCCGGCGCACGGTGGAGAACGCCCGCAAGGACCCCTCCAGCCCGTACGTCCTGATCATCGACGAGATCAACCGTGCCAACCTGGCCCGAGTTTTCGGCGAGTTGTACTTTCTGCTGGAGTACCGTGGCGAGACCGTGCACCTTCAGTACGGCACGGACGAGGGCAACGGCTTCACTCTCCCACGCAATGTCGTCATTCTCGGCACGATGAACACGGTTGACCGCTCGGTCGCCCGTGTGGACGCGGCCATGCGACGCCGATTCTCCTTCATCGAACTCCACCCCTCGGCGGAGCCCACCGCCTCCATGCTTCGCGCCTGGTTGCACAGTCACCAACTGCCCGAGGCAGCCGCGGAACTACTGGACGAACTGAACAGCCGAATCCTCGACCGGGACTTCCGCCTCGGTCCCTCCTACCTCATGCGCCTCGGCCTCTATGAGCAGCCCGGGGCGCTCGCCCGCGCCTGGCGCACCTCGATCCTCCCCCTCCTGGAGGACCAGCACCAGGACGAGGGCGATGCGGCTGAGCGGTTCGGACTTCCGGCGCTGCTCGCCGAGCTGGGGCTCGACGAGTCGGCGCTGCTCAGGGAACCGCCTGTCGTGGATGAGACCAGCGCGTGACCCGCCTAGATCTAGCAGAGAGCGGGGGCGCGGTCCTGGCGGAGCTCAGTCCAGAGCAGGCCGCGGCGCTCACTTCGTCGCAGGTGGTTCGGGTCGAGCAGGGACGTCGCGCCGGACTGTGGAGGGTCAGCGGACGACGCCTGGTCGGGGCCGCTCGCATCCACGGTATGGAAGTTCGAATCGCGCCGAAGACCCCTATCTCCCGACTGCTGTTCTTGTTGGGCTACGCTGCCGCCCCGGGTCGGTGGTGGCCCGAGGCTGTGGACGCGGCCGAGAGGGAAGGACTGCTGGCGGCCGTCGCCTACGCCTTCGTCCGAGCGACGGAGCGCGCCATGCGGTATGGCCCACTGCAGGGCTACCGCTCGGTGGAGGACACTCTTCCGCTGATACGCGGCCGGATCAGGCCATCCGACCAGGTGCGGCGGCACTTCGGACAGACCTTCCCGGTCGAGGTCAGCTTTGAAGAGTTCACCGAGGACATCCCCGAGAACCGGATCCTATTGGCGGCGGCCCGGGGGCTCCTCGCTTTGCCGGACGTGCCCGTCGCCTGCCGTCGCGGATTGCGCCGGATTGTGACCACCCTCGCGGACGTGACAGAGGCAGACATCGGAGCCACCCCGCCGCCATGGGTTCCCGGTGTTCACAATGTGCAGTTCCACAGTGCTGTTCGACTGGGGGAGCTGGTGCTGCGTGGTGCCTCCTACGACCTGGACAGCAGGGGGCCCATGCGTGTGGACGGACTACTGCTGAACATGGAGAAGGTCTTCGAGGACTTCGTCGCGGGAGCCCTCACTGAGGCTCTACGTCCTTTCGGCGGAACGACGCACATCCAAGACCGGCGCCACTTCCTCGACCAGAGGAACAGGATCCAGCTCCTGCCAGACGTCGTCTGGTGCCGCAACGATGGGCGCCCAGCCGGGGTCGCCGACGCCAAGTACAAGCTGGAGAAGGTCAGCGGCTACCCGAACGTCGACCTGTACCAGATGAGCTCGTACTGTCTCGGACTCGGACTCGACCGAGGGCACCTCGTCTACGCTGCCGGAGAAACTCCCGCGATTCGGCATGTCATCCGCAACGCTGGCATTGAGCTGATCCAGCACGCGGTTCCACTGGCAGCTGAGCCACCGGAGCTGCTGGCAGCGATAGGGGCGATCGCGGCGGACATCGCTTCGGCGGCGCCTCGAGAGGACGTTTAGTACTCCAGCAGCGGTTCGTGTCCTGAGCTGTGTCTTCTTCGGTAGTGGCTGCGTTGGGCGGTGGCTTGGTGGCGTCGTCGCCAGTGGGACCAGGTCAGTGCGTGGATGGTGGGATTCTGGTGTTGTCTTCGGTGGGGAAGGCATAGCGCCAGCAGTCGCCGGATTTCTGCCACGGTGAGCTTGATGAGGCTGGTGGTGTCGTTTCTGCAGCCCCCTTTGCGGCTTGCTGGGCTGCTAGTAGGGCTTGGTCATGTTGATCTTGGCGGTGCGTGTCCTTCGGCCGCTGCATGCGTTGAAGGTGTGTGACGCCGGAAGAAATCGCAGCCATCCGTGGCGAGTTGGAAGCATTCGCAGCTGATGT
>NZ_JARHTQ010000015.1 GCF_029223525.1 Streptantibioticus ferralitis
CCCGAGGGCGTCGGGGGGCCCCCCCGCCCGCGCGGGGCCGCGGCCGCCCCCCCCCGCGGGTGGCGGGCGGCGCCCCTCCCCGGTGAGCGCGCTCCCGCGCCGCGCGGGGGGCCGGCGCGCCCCCCCCCCCGGGGGGGGCGGCGGCGCCCCCCCGCGGGGGGGGGGCGGGGGGTAGAACAACGTCTCGGACGTCGAACATGCATACTTTAGCCCCACCGTGTCCCGATTTGTCGACGAGACCGTAACAGGGGTTAAGTGCCCTGCGGCAAGCGGGAATTCGGTGGTCATGAACCACGACACCACCCCCCTCGGCCCCCGCCCCCTCGTCCATCTCGAACGCACCCAGCGCCGCGTGATGACCGCACGCGAACTCCGCGCCCACGGCGTACCCGCGAACGTGCTCGCCGAGCGCTGCCGCCCCGGCGGCCCCTGGCAGCAGGTGCTCCCGCAGGTGTTCCTGCTGCACTCCGGCCCCGCCACCGGCGAGGAGCGGCTGCACGCCGCACTGCTGTACGCCGGCCAGCCGACGCCCGGCCTGGACCGCCGGGCAACGCAGGCCATGGTCACCGGGCTCGCGGCGCTCGCGCTGCACGGCTTCCGTGCCGTCCCCCCACTGTGCGCCCTCGACCAGATCGACGTCCTCATCCCCCGCCAGCGCCGACTGCGCGCGGTCGGCGATCTACGGATCCGCCGCGCCAACTCCCTGCCCCGGCCGGTGTCGATCCTCGGCCTGCCCTGCGCACCGGTGCCCCGGGCGGTCGCCGACGCCGTCGCGGGACTGGGCGACCCGGAGACCGTACGGGCACTGCTCACCGAGTCGGTGCGCGCCAGAGGCTGCGAAGCCGCCTCCGTCGTACGGGAGTTGAACAACGCACGGCTGCTCTGCCGGCCACACGTGGTGCGCGCGGTGGACGCGCTGCTCGCCGAGGGCCGGGCCATCGCGGAGAGCCGGCTCTACAAGATGGTCCGCCAGTACGGTCTGCCGGACCCGCTGTGGAACGTCGACCTACGGCTGCCCGGCGGCCCGCACCTGGGCAGCGTGGACGCCTACTGGCCGGACCACGCCGTCGCCCTTGAGCTGGACGCGCGGGCGCCCCGGCAGGACGACGAGGCGCTGTGGCGGCAGCACGCCCGCGCCCGCGAGCAACTGGAACGGCTGGGCATCGACGTGATCATCACGACCCCGAAGAAGCTGCGCGAGTCACTGGAGCAGCAGGCGGCCGTGGTCAGGACCGCGCTGCTGGGCGCCGACGACCGCAATCCGCACGCCTACGTGGCGGTCCTCCCACGGTGATCACGTCATGCTGTTGGCACGTTACATGCGCGTGGCAGGATGGCGTCAGTCTTACAAGACCGCGCATCGCACCCCATAAGGAGCTCACGTGCCGGGCACCAACCTCACCCGCGACGAGGCGCAGCAGCGCGCGCGCCTGATCGCTGTCGACTCCTACGAGATCGACTTGGACCTCCGCGGGGCACAGGAGGGAGGCACGTTCCGGTCGGAGACCGTCGTGCGCTTCGACTCCGCCGAGGAGGGCGCGGACTCGTTCATCGACCTGATCGCACCGAAGCTGCACCAGGTCGTACTGAACGGTAAGGAGCTGAATCCGGCCGAGGTCTTCCACGACAGCCGAATCGCCCTGCCGTCACTGGCCGCCGGGCGCAACGAACTGAAGGTCGTCGCCGACTGCGCCTACACCAACACCGGTGAGGGCCTGCACCGCTTCGTCGACCCGGTCGACCAGCGGGCCTACCTCTACACCCAGTTCGAGGTGCCGGACGCCCGCCGGGTGTTCGCCAACTTCGAGCAGCCGGACCTGAAGGCGACTTTCGCGTTCTCGGTCACCGCCCCCAAGGGCTGGGAGGTGATCAGCAACGCGCCGGTGAAGGCCACCGCCACCGGGCCGGACAGCGACACCGCCCAGCACGTCTTCGAGCCGACGCCGCGCATCTCCTCGTACATCACCGCGCTGATCGCGGGCCCGTACCACAGCGTGCACAGCAGCTGGGAAGACAAGGGCGGCCTGCGCGAAGCGCGGTCGGTCGAGGGCGGTGGCGGGCGACGGGAGGGCGAGCGGCGCAGCGTGCCGCTGGGCATCTACTGCCGTCCCTCGCTCGCCGAACACCTCGACGCGGACGCGATCTTCGAGGTCACCCGGCAGGGCTTCGACTGGTTCCAGGAGAAGTTCGACTTCCCGTACCCGTTCGCCAAGTACGACCAGCTGTTCGTGCCGGAGTTCAACGCGGGCGCGATGGAGAACGCGGGCGCGGTCACCATTCGCGACCAGTACGTCTTCCGCTCCAAGGTGACGGACGCGGCGTACGAGTCGCGGGCCGAGACGATCCTGCACGAGCTGGCCCACATGTGGTTCGGCGACCTGGTCACCATGGAGTGGTGGAACGACCTGTGGCTGAACGAGTCGTTCGCCACCTACACCTCGATCGCCTGCCAGGCGTACGCGCCGAACAGCCGCTGGCCGCACGCCTGGACGACGTTCGCCAACTCGATGAAGACCTGGGCCTACCGGCAGGACCAGCTGCCGTCCACCCACCCGATCATGGCGGAGATCCGCGACCTGGACGACGTCCTGGTCAACTTCGACGGCATCACCTACGCCAAGGGCGCCAGCGTGCTGAAGCAGCTGGTGGCCTACGTGGGGATGGAGGAGTTCTTCGAGGGCGTACGGGCGTACTTCAAGCGGCACGCCTGGGGCAACACCCGGCTGACCGATCTGCTGGGCGCGCTGGAGGAGACCAGCGGCCGCGATCTGAAGGCCTGGTCGAAGGCGTGGCTGGAGACCGCGGGGATCAACGTGCTGCGCCCGCAGATCGAACTGGACGCGCACGACGTCATCGCCGCCTTCCACATCAAGCAGGAGGCCCCGGCGCTGCCTGCGGGTGCCAAGGGTGAGCCGGTGCTCCGGCCGCACCGGATCGCGATCGGTGTGTACGAGATGCGGGACGGCAAGCTGGAGCGCACCGAGCGGATCGAGCTGGACGTCACCGGTGAGCTGACCGAGGTGCCGCAGATGGTGGGCCGCCACCGCCCGGCGGTCGTCCTGCTCAACGACGACGACCTGTCGTACGCCAAGGTCCGGCTGGACCCGGACTCGCTCGCCGTGGTCACCCGGCACATCGCGGACTTCAGCGAGTCGCTGCCGCGCGCACTGAGCTGGGCCTCGGCGTGGGACATGACCCGCGACGGGGAGCTCGCCACCCGCGACTACCTGGAGCTGGTGCTGCAGGGCGCCGCGAAGGAGTCCGACATCGGCGTGGTGCAGTCGCTGCACCGGCAGGTCAAGCTGGCGCTCGACCTGTACGCGGCCCCCGAGTGGCGGCCGACGGGGCTGGCCCGCTGGACCGAGGCCACCTTGGAGCAGCTGCGGGCGGCCGAGCCGGGCAGCGACCGCCAACTCGCCTGGGCACGGGCGTTCGCGGCCACCGCGCGCACCGACGAGCAGCTGGACCTGCTGGCCGGGCTGCTGGACGGTTCGCAGGTGATCGACGGCCTGGTGGTCGACGACGAGCTGCGCTGGGCGCTGCTTGAGCGGCTGGCGGCGACCGGTCGCGCGGACGAGGCGGCGATCGACGCCGAGCTGGCCCGGGATGCCACGGCGGCGGGCGAGCGGCACGCGGCCACGGCCCGGGCGGCCCGGCCCACGCCGGAGGCGAAGGCCGCCGCGTGGGCGTCGGTCGTGGAGTCGACTGCGTCTGATGCAAAGGCGGGGCTGCCGAACGCCGTCCAGGAGGCCGTGATCGGCGGGTTCGTGCAGACCGACCAGCGGGAGCTGCTGGCGCCGTACACGGAGAAGTACTTCGCGGCGGTCAAGCACGCCTGGGAGACCCGCTCGCACGAGATGGCGCAGCAGATCGTCGTCGGCCTGTACCCGACGCTCCAGGTGTCCCAGGAGACGCTGGACGCCACCGACGCCTGGCTGGCCTCCGCCGAGCCGAACGCCGCGCTGCGGCGGCTGGTCGTCGAGTCGCGCGCGGGCGTCGAGCGGGCGCTGCGGGCGCAGGCGGCGGACCGCGCGGCGGGCGCTGCCGCGCAGGGATAGCCGAAAGGGGTGCGGGGGTCAGCCCCCGCACCCCTTTCCGTCTGCCGAGGGTGCTAGCTCTTGGCCTTCTTGCGGCTCTTGTCCGTGACGATCACCAGGCCCGCGATCACCACGAACAGCAGCACGGGGACACCCACGTAGAGCCCGAGGGTCTGGCCGATGCTCAGGCCGGGACCCGGGTCCTCGCCATCGTCGTGGATGAGCGCGAAGGCAGGGGACGACATCAGCAGCATCAGCGTCGTACCGGCGGCTATCGCACCGGCGCGCAGGGCGTTCTTGTTGACCACGTTCCCAACGTAGCGAAGGTTCCTGAGCGCCGCGCGGCCGGGGTGCCCTAACGGTTCAGCCCGTCCCGTACCTCGTCCACCAGGGCGTACAGCCGCGCCGAGGCCGCCAGCTGGTCCAGGCTGACCGGGCGGCCCGCCGCGTCCGCCATCGGCAGCCGCCAGTTCGGGTACTGGTCGGACGTCCCCGGCAGATTCTGCGGGCGGCGGTCGCCGACCGCGTCCGGAAGCCAGATCCCGACCATCCGGGCTGGCGTGCGCAGCAGGAACCGGTGCACGGCCTTGACCGCGCCCTCCTCGTCCCCGGTCCCCTCCGGCAGCAGCCCGAGCCTGCGCAGCAGGGCCAGCCACTGCGCGATCTCGGCGGCGTCCTCGGCCTGCTCGACGGCGAGTGGCCGGGTCAGCAGGCCGAGCCGGTGGCGCAGGTCGACGTGCTCACCGGTGAGGCGGGCGGCGGTGCTGGGCAGGTCGTGGGTGGTGACGGTGGCCAGACAGGCGGAGCGCCACTGTTCGGGGGGCAGCGGCTGACCGTCGCCCTCGTGGTCGCGTTCGAACCAGAGCACCGAGGTGCCCAGGACCCCGCGTTCGGCGAGCGCCTCCCGTACCCCCGGCTCGACCGTGCCAAGGTCCTCGCCGATCACCACGGTTCCGGCGCGGTGCGCCTCCAGGGCGAGAACGCCGAGCATGGCCTCGGCGTCGTAGCGGACATAGGCGCCCTCCGTCGGCGGGCGGCCCTGAGGCACCCACCACAGCCGGAACAGGCCCATGATGTGGTCGATGCGCAGTCCGCCCGCGCGGCGCAGCACGCCACGCAGCAGATCGCGGTACGGCGCGTATCCGGTGGCGGCCAGTGCGTCCGGGCGCCACGGCGGCAGTGCCCAGTCCTGACCGTACGGATTGAACGCGTCCGGCGGCGCGCCGATCGACATGCCGGGTGCGAGCGCGTCCCGCAGCGCCCAGGCGTCCGCGCCGCAGGGGTGGACGCCGACCGCGAGATCATGGACGATCCCCGGCCGCATCCCGGCGTCGGCGGCGGCGGTCTGCGCCAGCTCCAGCTGACCGTCCGTCAACCACGCCAGCCAGCAGTGGAAATCGACCCGGTCGAGCACCTCGGTGCGGGCTCGCGCGGTCTGCGGTGAGCGCGGATCACGCAGCCCCGCGGGCCAGGAACGCCAGTCGGGGCCGTGGAGTTCGGCGAGCGCGCTCCAGGTGGCGTGATCGTCGAGGGCCTGGCCGCGCTCGGCCAGGAAGTCGCAGTACGCGGCGCGCCTACCGGGGGTGAGCGGCACCGTTCTGACGAGTTCGAGCGCGGCGCTCTTGAGCCGCCACACCGCGTCGCGGTCGATCGGTTCGCGCTCTTCCAGCACGGTTTCGCGGAGTTCGGCGGCGCGGGCGAGCAGTTCGGCGGCCCGCTCCCGCGCGGCCGGTGGCAGGTAGGCGTACTCGGGGACGTCCTCGACCCGCAGATAGACGGGATCCGGAAAGCGGCGCGAGGACGGCCGGTACGGCGAGGGATCCGCGCCGGGGACCGCGGAGTGCAGCGGGTTGACGGTGATGAATCCGGCGCCGAGCGCCCGCCCGGCCCAGGCCGCGAGGTCGGCGAGGTCACCGAGGTCCCCCATGCCCCAGGAACGGTCGGAGAGCAGTGAGTAGAGCTGCACCAGGAACCCGTAGCCACGGGCCTCGGGTCCGGGAATCCGCTCCGGTACGACGATCAGCGGGGCGACGGCGGAACGTCCCTCCGGCACCCGCACCCGCAGTGTGTGGTAGCCGAGCGGCAGCGTGTCCGTCTCGCCGGAGAGCTGCTCCCCCGTCTCCAGCTCCACCGTGTACAGCGTGCCGTCCGGCAGCTCCGGCAGCTCCGGCAGCCGGGAGCGCGGCGCCGAGCCTGCCCGTAGCACCAGGCAGGGCGGCAGCAGGCGGGTGCGCAGCCGCTGCTCATGGGCGGCGAGTGCCTGGTGCACCGCCTGCGGGGTGGCGGCGTCGACGCCGAGCGCGGCTAGTACCGCGACCACCGTCGCCTCGGGAACGCGGAGCACCCGGCCCGGCGCGGGCTCGTAGCTGGTGTCGACGCCACACAGCGCGGCGAGCCGCGCCAGCGGATGACAGTCGGCGTCCCGCGCTTCCCCGTTCGGTCCGCCCATCAGATCTCCATCGACCCCAGGCTCGCGCCGGTGGTCACCGCGGCCACCGGCTCACTGGTCAGCGCGGGCTCGGCGGGCAGCGGCGGCTCGCTGGTCAGCGGCACGTCCTCGGCCATCGCGGGCTCCGAGGTGAGCGGCTGCTCAGGGCAGCCACAGTCGCACTCGGAGAAGGCGGACAGGAGCAGATCGGCGGGAACGGCCACGGAGATCCTCCGGCGGTCGGTAGGGACAGCCGGAAATCCTCCGGCCGTCGGTAGGGGTGGACACGTCAGCCCTACCCACTGCACGCGGTGCCATCCGTCCCGAATTCGACCACTCCCCGCCCGCGCCATGGGGCGGCCGCCTCCACCTGCGCGGCGAGCGCCAGCAGCGGCCCCTCGGCGCCGTGCGCCGCGCCGAGCATCATGCCGATCGGCAGGCCCGACTCCGACCATCCCAGCGGCAGCGAGAGAGCGGGCAGACCGGAGATGTTCCACGGCCCGGTGAACGGCGTGAAGGCGATCTGCGCCGCGAAGTCGGCGGCCGGGTCGGCGTCGTCGCGCAACGCGCCGACCGGCTGCGGTAGTTGGGCCAGCGTCGGAGTGAGTACCGCGTCGTACGTCTCGACGGCGGTCGCGAACTTCCGGCCGATCGACTGCATCGCCATCAGCGCCCGTGCGTAGTCGAGCCCGCTCGCGGCCTGCCCCTGCGCGCGCAGCCAGCGCGTCATGGGCATCAGTTCCGCCTCCCGCTCGGCGGGCACCGGCGGCAGCGCGGCCAGTACGGCCCACACCGGGGTGAAGGCGTCCCGGTCCCCGGGGGCGAGCGGCTGCGGCACGTCCAGCACCTCATGGCCGAGTTCGGCGAGCAGCACGGAGGTCTTCTCGTAAGCATCGAGGATCCGCGGGTCAACGGTCACACCGGGGACGTCCGGCTGCGCCCAGCGGGCGATCCGCAGGCGGCGCGGGGCGCGGTCCAGCGCGTCGCACCAGTCGAGGAACGGGCGCCGCGGCGGCGCGAGGGGAGCCGGGTCACCCGGGATGTGCGCGGACATGACATCGAGCAGCGCGGCGGTGTCCCGTACGGTACGGGCCAGTGGCCCGGCCACCCCGAGCCCGCTGACATCACCGAGCGGCGCCGGGCTGACCCGGCCCCGGCTGGGCTTGAGGCCGACGATGCCGCAGCAGCTCGCCGGGATCCGAATGGAACCGCCGCCGTCCGAGCCCTGCGCGGCGGCGGCGAGCCCCGCGGCGACCGCGGCCGCCGCGCCGCCACTCGATCCGCCCGCGCCCCGGGTGAGGTCGTACGGGGTACGAGCGGGCGGCCCGACCCGGCTCTCGGTGTAGGCGGGCAGCCCGAACTCGGGTGTGTTGGTCTTGCCCAGCAGTACGGTCCCGGCTTCCTGGAGCAGTTCGCCGAGCCGGGTGGACGTGGTCGCCACCTGGTCCGCGAAGACGGCCGAGCCCGCGGTGAACCGCAGCCCGGAAACCGGCGTGAGGTCCTTCACCGGCACCGGCACCCCCAGCAGCGGCGGAAGCTCGCCACCGGCGGCCAACCGCCGCTCGGCGCGCCGGGCGTCGTCGAGCGCCCGCTCCGGAGTGACGGTGAGGTATGCGCCTACGGCGTCGTTCAGCCGGTCGATGCGGGTGAGGTAGTGCTGCGCCAGCTCGACCGGGGAGAGTTCCCCGTCCCGGATGGCCCGGGCCTGCTCCAGCATCGTCAACTCATGCGGTTGCGCCATGGGCTTGACGTTACGCCTCTTACCCGGAGGATTCCGGGGGTTTCGCCCCCGGACCCCGCGGCCATGCGTTTGACGTTACGCGTACCAACCAGATGATCCCGCGGGTTTCACCCCCGAACACCCTGGGTCAGTTCGGGGCATTGCCACCCCGGATCAGGACGAAGGGACGTAACCGACATAATGATCAGGCGCGTTGACAGCCCGCCGAGCCGGTGATGGGCTCGACGCCATCGTGTGAAACCGTCCCCCCTCCCTCACGCGTCCCGCAACGCGCTGCCCTCCTCACCCCCCGCTCTCCGCTTGGAGGAACCGTGCATCCCCGGCGCTTGAAGCCTGCCGTGGCGACGTTCATCGCCGCCGTCATCGGCAGTGTGCTCTCAGGTGCGCCCTGCGCGGTCGCCGCACCGGCGACCGGTCTCACACCGCTGACCACGCCGGACGGCGAAACCGCCACGGGGCAGCCGCCCTCGGTGTGGCCGAAGCCACAGTCGCTGCGCGCACAGGGCCAGTTCGCACCGGTCACCTCCACCGTCGCGCTGGTCGCCGACGCCCATGCCGACGGTTATGCGCTCGACTGCCTGCGGGAGGCCCTGCGCGCGGCGGGTGCGGGTGACATCCGCGACATCGCCCCTGGCGGGCCGCTCCCCGCGCACAGCCTGGTCGTCTACGCCGACGGCCCGGGCGCGGACTCCGCGCTGCGCACCCTCGGCGCGCCCGACCGCGGGGATCTGCCTTCCGGCGGCTACCGGCTCGCCGTCGGCCGAGCCGACGACCGCGACACCGTGGCGCTCTCCGGCGTCGGCCCCGACGGCCTCTTCCACGCCGCGCAGACCCTGCGCCAGCTCACCCGGACCAGCGGTTCGCAACACGGCTTCGCGGGCGTGGTCATCCGCGACTGGCCGTCCACCGCGGTGCGCGGTATCACCGAGGGCTTCTACGGTCAGCCGTGGACGAACGACCAGCGGCTCGCCCAGCTGGACTTCATGGGCCGCACCAAGCAGGACTTCTACCTCTACGCGCCCGGCGACGATCCGTACCGTACGACGCAGTGGCGTGAGCCCTACCCCGCCGCGGCGCGGGACGACTGGCGTGCGCTGGCGGCCCGCGCCCAGCGCAACCATGTCACCCTGGGCTGGGCGATCGCCCCCGGCCAGTCGCTGTGTTTCTCCTCCGATGACGACCTGAAGGCGCTCGCCCGCAAGGTGGACGCGATGTGGGCGCTGGGGGTGCGCGCCTTCCAACTGCAGTTCCAGGACGTGAGTTACACCGAGTGGCACTGCTCGTCGGACGCCGCCGCGTTCGGCAACGGCCCGGGCGCCGCCGCCCGCGCCCAGGCCAAGGTGGCGAACGCACTGGCCCAGCACCTGTCCTCGCGCTACGGCACCGGCGCACCGCCGCTGTCCGTACTGCCCACCGAGTACTACCAGGACGGCTCGACCTCCTACCGCAGCGCACTGGCCAACGCGCTCGCGCCGAGCGTCGAGGTCGCGTGGACCGGTGTCGGAGTGGTGCCCGCGAAGATCACCGGCGGCCAATTCGCCGACGCCCAGGCCGCGTTCCGGCATCCGCTGCTCACCATGGACAACTATCCGGTGAACGACTATGCGCAGGACCGTATCTTCCTCGGTCCCTACGCGGGTCGTGACCCAGCCGTGGCCGCCACCTCGGCGGGGCTGCTCGCCAACGCCATGCAGCAGCCGTCAGCCGGCCGCATCCCGTTGTTCACCGCCGCCGACTACGCCTGGAACCCCAATGGCTACCAGCCCCAGCAGTCCTGGCAGGCGGCCATCGACGAGCTCGCGGGCCAGGACCCGGCCACCCGCGCGGCGTTGAGCGCGCTGGCCGGGAACGACGCGTCGTCCCCACTGGACTCAGGCGGCGAGTCCGCCTATCTGCGGCCGTTGATCGACGCCTTCTGGAAGGCCTACGCGGGTACGGACGACTCCGCGTTGCAGACGGCGGCGAACCGGCTGCGTTCCGCCTTCGACACGATGCACCAGGCCCCGCAGCGGTTGGGCGGCCTCGCCGGAGGCGCCTTCGGCACCGAGGTGCGGCCCTGGCTACAGCAGTTGGGCCGGTACGGCCAGGCGGGCGCGGCCGCCGTCGACATGCTGCTGGCGCAACGGCGTGGTGACGGCGTGCAGGGCTGGCGGCAGCAACTCGTCGTACAGCGCGCGCAGAACGCCATCGCGCAGTCCACCGCCACCGTGGGCAGCGGCGTGCTGGGCCCGTTCCTGACGAAGGCGGTGGACACCGCCAACGCCTGGACGGGGGTGCGTGCCGACCGCCCTCAGGCGGTGACCTCGCTGGGCTCCGCGCGCTCCACCGATCCATCGCTGATGACCGACGGCAGCGACGCGACGTACTGGTGGAGCGACCGCCCGCCGCAGCCGGGCGACACCTTCGGCGTGGACCTCGGCTCGGCCCGCCGGGTGAGCCAGGTGAGGATCTCGATGGGCTCCGGCGACGACTCCCCCGCGGCTGAGGACTACCTGCGGGACGCGGTGCTGGAGTACTCGGCGGACGGCGGGACGTGGCAGTCCGCCGGTTCGTACCAGAACCAGCAGACCATCACGGCCGCGCTGCCGCACGGCGCGACCGCCCGCTATGTGCGGCTGCGGGCCGCATCCGCACAGCCGAACGCGGTGGCGGTGCGCAGCTTCGACGTCACCGCCGTCGGCGCGTTCCAGCCGAAGGTCGACGGACCCGCCGCCACCGACGGAACACCGCCGTCCGCCGTGGCCAGCGGCAATCCGACGGTCCCGTACCAGGCAGCCGGCACCGACGGCGGCGCGCTGACCATGGCCTTCGGATCGGCCCGCGCGCTGGACGGCCTCACCGTGCTGACCGCGCCCGGCAGCGGCGCGCAGGGCACTGTGGAGGCGGAGGTCGACGGTCGCGGCTGGCAGCGCATAGGACAACTCGGCGACGGCTGGACCGAGTTGGCCAGCCACGGGATACGCGCGGACGCGGTACGGATCAGCTGGGCGTCCGGTGCGACGCCGCCCGCCGTCTACGCGATGGTCCCGTGGTTCACCGACGCCCCCGCCGCACGGCTGACCGTCGACCAGCCCACCGCCGACGCGGACATCGGCGGCGGCCAGATCACCGTGGACGCGCAACTGTCCTCGCTGCGCCCGACGGACGTCCACGGCACGGTCGAGGTGAAGGCCTCGAAGGGGGTCAGCGTGCGGGCGCCCGGGCAGGTGGTGCTGCGGCGCGGGGAGTCGCAGACGGTGCCGCTGAGCGTGTCCGTCAACGCGGACGCCAAGGCCGGTCCCTACCAGATCCTGGTGTCGTACACCGCCGACGGCGGCACGGTGACGCAGCCGGTGACCGTGCACGCGTACCCGCGCACCAGCGGCCCTGACCTGGTGCGCGGCGCGCAGGCCAGCTCGTCCGGCGATGAGACGGCGCGGTTCCCGGCGTCGGCGGTGGCCGACGGCCGCCCGGACACCCGCTGGTCCTCCCCGGCGCAGGACGGCCAGTGGGTCCAGGTGGAGCTGTCCCGCCCGGCACGGATCGGTCGTGTCGTCCTGCGCTGGCAGGACGCCTACGCCAGCGCCTACCGGGTACTGGTGTCGTCCGACGGCCGGTCGTGGCGCACGCCGGCGGCGATCACCAACGGCCAGGGCGGCACGGAGACGGTGCGGATGGATGAGGCGGACACCCGCTTCATCCGCATCCAGTGCGACCAGCGGGCGACGCGGTACGGAATCTCGCTGTGGGAGCTGGAGGCGTACGCGGTCGAGGGCGCCCGGTAGCGCTGCCACCTGGGCCATTCGCCGGACGCACCCGGGCGCGTCGGCGATTGGCGCCGCCCGCGGTGTGCACCATCGGACAGCGTGCACCACCACGGCTATCTCTGGGTCGGCGACAAGGCCGTCTTCGATGACGACGGCCTGCGGCGGATGCCGGTGGCGCCGTGGCCGGCGGACGACCCGGAGGAGACGGTACGGCGCCAGGCCGCGTACCGGGCGTGGACGGAGGCATTCATCCGGTCCGAGGTGCCGCCGCTGGAAACGGCGCACTGGCTGATGAAGTCCCCATCCCTGATCCGGGGCACCTGGGACGACCCGGCGGCGGCAGCCGCCTGGCTGGGCGGGGTGCTGCGGGAGCAGGCGCCCCGGTTCGCCTCGGAGCACGACCGGGATCCGGCCCGGCTGGCGCGCCAAGTGGCCCGCGCCGCCGCCGCGTTGGCGTCCGGCGGCGACGTTTCTGTCGGCTGCTATCTGACCACGCCGACGTTCCTGTCGGTGGCGGTTGTGACGTGCTCACCCAACCGCGCCGAGCCGGATCTGCCGTGTCCTATTCCTCATCCGCCGGGTCCTCCACACCCTCCACGAAGTGATCGAACTCCCCCGCCTTGACCCCCAGGACGAAGGCGTCCCACTTGGCGGGCGTGGTCACGGCAACGACGTCCGGCTCCTCGGTCTCACGGATGTAGATCATGCCGTCTTCACCGGTGGTGACCTCTAGTGACACACATCCCCTTCCCCCTACAACTTCCGCGCGACGCCGCCATCGTTCTCGATGCGACCGGGGGCACGCAATGCCGTTCCCGGGAGACGGGTCCAATTTCCTGGTACGCACAACGGGTACGGGCGCATACCCGTACCGTGCGCGCGAAGGTGCACCTCGGCGGGGTTCACCGCACGCACGACAAAACCCCAGACCGCGCTCGGCTGCGGTCTGGGGCCCGTGGCCTTCCGGACACACGAAGGCCCGGATATCAGGCAGAGATGCCGTCGATCCGGGCCATGGCGTCGTCCGCGCCGTATGGCTGCAGATATGGCAGCCAGCGCGGGTCCCTATGGCCCGTGCCGATGATCCGCCAGGCCAGGCCGGACGGCGGCGCCGGTTGGTGGCGAAGCCGCCAACCGAGTTCGGCGACATGGCGGTCGGCCTTGACGTGGTTGCAGCGGCGGCAGGCCGCGACCACGTTGTCCCAGGAGTGCTGACCACCGCGGCTGCGCGGAATGACGTGGTCGACGCTGGTTGCGGCGCATCCGCAATAGGCGCATTTGCCGCCGTCCCGCGCGAAGAGCGCCCGACGGGTGAGAGGAACCGGCCCCCGAAAGGGGACGCGCACGAACTTGGTGAGTTTGACGACGCTGGGCGCCGGAAGGACGCGGGTCGCGCTGTGCATCAGGGCGCCGGACTCCTCGAGGCATACGGCCTTGTTGTTGAGTACGAGGATGAGCGCGCGGCGGAGCGGTACGACGCCGAGCGGCTCGTACGACGCGTTGAGGACAAGGACATGCGGCACGGATGCCTCCCTTATACGCCGGCGGCGCGTGGCTCGCGCCGGGACGATCTCTCCCAGTGTCGCCGCAAGCCTGGTCATGGCGCCACCATGACCGGGTAACGACCTCAGGGTGTTTTCCCGCACACTTCCTTACATCCGAGCATTACGGACAGCGCGCCAAGCGACCAGCGCTGATCAGGCACGATCAACGCGGCAGGATGACAGCATTCCCCCGTTAGGGTGGTTGTCCGGTCCACCTCAGCGTGGCGGACCGGCCCGCCTCCCGCAGTCGGGTGTGTCCCATACGGAAGGTGTCTGCTGTGCTCCGCCCCTGGTCCGTGATCGCGGCTGCCGACTCGACTCCCGGCACCGCAAGCTTCGACCATGCCCAGAAGTCGGCCACCAACGCCGCGACCTGGGTGGAGAACAACTGGGCAAGCTGGCTCACCACCGGACTGCAGATCGTGCTCATCGTGGTCATCGCGATGGTGCTGCGCGCCGCGGTCCGCCGCATGATCACCCAGCTGATAGCCCGGATGAACAAGCACACCGAGCACCGCCAGATCGGCGCGCTGGGCGGGCTGCTGGTCAACACCGAGCGCCGGCGGCAGCGCAGCGAGGCGATCGGCTCGGTGCTGCGCAGCGTCGCCTCGTTCCTGATCATGGGTACCGCGGCGCTGATGGTGCTCTCCCTGATGAAGATCGACCTCGCGCCGGTGCTGGCCAGCGTCAGTGTCGCGGGGGTGGCGGTCGGCTTCGGCGCGCGCAACCTGGTCACCGACTTCCTCTCCGGCGTGTTCATGATCCTGGAGGACCAGTACGGCGTCGGCGACGTGATCGACGCGGGCGTCGCCCAGGGCACGGTGATCGAGGTCGGCCTGCGGGTGACGAAGCTGCGCGGGGACAACGGTGAGATCTGGTACGTGCGCAACGGCGAGGTCAAGCGGATCGGCAACCTCAGCCAGGGCTGGGCGACGGCCGTGGTGGACGTCCAGGTCGGCTACCGCGAGAACCTGGACCGGGCACGTGAGGTGATCGCCCGGGCCGCGGAGGAGATGAGCAGGGAAGCGCCGTGGGACGAGACGCTCTGGGAGCCGGTGGAGGTGCTCGGCCTTGAGTCGGTCTCCGCGGACTCGGTGGTGATCCAGACCCAGGCGAAGACCATGCCGGGGAAGGCCACCACCGTCGCGCGCGAGTTGCGCTGGCGCATCAAGAAGGCGTTCGACGAGGCGGGCATCGTGATCATCGGCGGCGCGCCGATCGCCCTCACCGAGGAGGCGGCCACCGACCCGGCCGCCGCGGTCTCCGCCCCCTCGGCGCTGTCCAACCCGAACTCACCGCAGTCGACGGCCAGCGCACCGCTGCCACAGGAGCCGTCGGCGGGGACGCATCTGGAGAAGTGACCCAGGTCTTCCTTTGTGGCGCCCGGCGCGATGCCGGGCGCCACATGTCTTTCCGTAACGCTTCGGGTTGCCCGGTGCGCACCTCTTGACGGGGCAATCGGCGGGGCTTAACTTTCCAGTCACCGATAGGAAAGTTTCCTAATAGTGCGTCCACCTCAACCCGCAGTGGCCGTACCGTTGCGTTCGCCTACGATCACCAAGGACCCGCGAGGGAGGGGATCAGGACCGTGGCCGGGACTCCGGGAACACCGCGCGTGCTGCGCGCCATGAACGACCGGGCAGCGCTCGATCTGCTGCTGGAGCACGGCCCCCTCTCCCGCACCCGGATCGGCGAGCTCACCGGCCTGTCCAAGCCCACCGCCTCCCAGCTGCTCGCCCGGCTGGAGGCGGCGGGCCTGGTCGTCGCCACCGGCACGACCGCCGGCCGGCCCGGCCCGAGCGCCCAGCTCTACCGGGTGAACCCGGACGCCGGATACGTGGCCGCGCTCGACGTCACCCCGGACCGCATCCTCGCGGCCGTCGCCGACATCGGCGGTGAGCTGCGCGGGCAGCACACCATCGTGACCAAGGGGCGACGCGCCTCCAGGACCGTCAGCCAGGTCACCGAGGCGGTCGACGCGGCGGCCAGGGCGGCCGGCACCGTCCGGTCACGGCTCAACCGCGTGGTCATCGGCATCCCCGGTGCGTTCGACCCGGTCTCCGGCAAGCTGCGGTACGCGGGTCATGTGCCCGGGTGGCACTCCCCCACCCTGCTCGACGAACTGCGCGAGGCGCTCGGCGTGCCGCTCGCGGTGGAGAACGACGTCAACCTCGCCGCAGTGGCCGAGCAGCGGATCGGCGCCGCGGTCGGCTGCGAGGACTTCGTGCTGTTCTGGGCGGAGGAGGGGATCGGCGCGGCCATCGTGCTCGGCGGTCGGCTGCACCGCGGCGCCACCGGCGGCGCGGGCGAGGTTGGCTACATGCCGCTGCCCGGGGCGCCCGTACTGCACAACGTCAGCCGCGCCAACACCGGCGGCTTCCAGGAGCTGGCGGGCGGTGAGGCCGTCGTCAAGCTGGCCCGCCTCAACGGCCTCAAGGCCCGCACCCCGCAGGAGGCGGTCGCCAGAGCGGTCGCGGAGGTCGCCGACAACCCGGAGAACCAGGACGCGCTGGCGGTACTGGACGAGTTGGCGGTGCGCTTCGCCACCGGTCTCGCCTCGATCGTCGCCGTGCTCGACCCGCAGCTCGTCGTGCTCTCCGGCGGTGTGGCGACCGCGGGCGGCGAGGTACTGCGCTCCCGTATCGAGGACCAGCTCCGCCAACTGGCCATCCCACAGCCCCGGTTGCTGCTCTCCACACTGGAGGGCAATCCGGTGCTGGTGGGCGCGGTGTCGCGGGCGCTTTCCGCGGCCCGCGACGAGGTTTTCGACACCACGACCGGCTGACCGTTCTTCCGGGGCAAGCCCCCAGCCCCGGCATCTGCGGCGAGGCCCAAAAAGCGTCTCCCCCTACCCCCTTAGCCTCCGTCTGCCTCCCTGGAGGGCGATATGTCCAGACTTACCAGGCTATGCTCCTTCGTCGCGGCCGCCGCCTCGATATCGCTGCTGGCCGGTGCCTGCACCGGCCAGAGCGGTGGGCAGGCCGATGACGACCCCACCAAGGACGTCACCGTCAACTTCTGGCACGCATGGAGCCAGCCGAACGAGCTGAAGGCGATCAACAGCGATATCGCCGCCTTCGAGAAGGTCCACCCCAACATCCATGTGCATGTAGTGCCCAACGTCAACGACGACAAGATCAATCAGGCGCTGCGCACCGGCGGTTCGGACTCCCCCGACGTCGTCTCGTCGTTCACCACCGACAACGTGGGCAAGTTCTGCTCTTCCGGAGCGCTGGCCGATCTCGGTCCGCTCCTGAAGAAGTCCGGTATCGATCCGGCGAAGACCTTTCCCAAGCCGATGCTGGACTACACCGCGTACCAGGGCACCCGGTGCACCCTGCCGCTCCTCGGCGACGCGTACGGGCTGTACTACAACAAGGACGCCTTCAAGGCGGCCGGGATCTCCGCACCGCCCAGGACGATGTCGGAATTCAAGGCCGACGCCGTCAAGTTGACCAGGTCGCAGGGTGATTCGTACGCGCAGCTCGGCTTCATGCCGGACTTCCACGGATACGAGTCCACGCCCGCCCACTACGTCGCCCAGTGGAGCCCGACGTACTTCGACGCACAGGGCAGGTCGCAGACGGCGAAGGACCCCGCGTTCACGAAGATGTTCGCCTTCCAGAAGGATCTGGTGAACTCGCTGGGCGGCTTCACGAAGTTGGAGAAGTACCGCAACACCTTCGGTGATGAGTTCGGCGCCAAGAACCCGTTCCACACCGGCCAGGTCGCGATGGCCACAGACGGCGAATGGCGGCTCGGCATGGCCAGGGACGCCGGGGTGAAGTTCCCGATCGGCGTGGCGCCGATGCCCGTGCCGGACGACCAGGCGAACACCTACGGAAAGGGCTACATCACCGGAACCATCGTCGGCGTCGCCGCGCACAGCGCCAAGCAGAACGCGGCCTGGGAACTGGTGAAGTTCCTGACCACCGACACCAACGCGGTGGTCGACTTCTCGAACGCCATCCACAACGTGCCGTCCACCCTGGACGCGCTCAAGTCACCGAAACTGGTGAGCGACCCGAACTTCAAGACGTTCCTGGACATCGCGCAGAACCCGAACAGCAACACCACCCCGGCCAGCCCCAACGGCGGCCAGTACCAGGTCACGCTGCAGGACTTCGCGTACTCCTACGAGGCGGGGAAGGCCACCGATCTACCGACCGGTCTACGAGGTGTCGACCAGCAGGTGGACCGCGACATCGCCCAGACGAAGTAGGAACGGGCGGACAGCCCATGACCCCCCTGACGCTACGGGCCAAGCGCCGCCGGTCGGCGCTTGTGACCCTCGGTTTCCTCGCCCCGTGGATCATCGGTTTCAGCGTGTTCTTCGCGTATCCGCTGATCTCCACCGTCTACTTCTCGTTCATGCACTACGACGGATTCCGGCCGCCGACCTGGAACGGCACCAGGAACTGGAGTTACGTCTTCACCCAGTACCCGTTCTTCTGGCCGGCGTTGCGCAACACGATGTGGCTGGTCCTGGTGATGGTCACCACCCGCGTGGTCTTCGGACTGGGCATCGGGCTGCTCATCACCAAGATCAAAACCGGTACCGGGCTGTTCCGCACCGCGTTCTACCTGCCGTACCTCGCCCCGCCGGTCGCCGCGACCATGGCCTTCGCCTTCCTGCTCAACCCGGGCACCGGTCCGGTCAACCATCTGCTGGGTGACATCGGTCTGCCGCAGCCCGGCTGGTTCAACGACCCGTCCTGGTCGAAGCCGGCGCTCACGCTCCTCGCGCTGTGGGGCATCGGCGACCTGATGGTCATCTTCATGGCCGCGCTGCTCGATGTGCCCAAGGAGCAGTACGAGGCCGCCGAGTTGGACGGCGCGGGTCCCTGGCAGCGGTTCCGCTTCGTGACCCTGCCGAACATCTCGCCGATCGTGATGTTCGCGGTGGTCACCGGTGTCATCCAGACGATGCAGTACTACACACAGCCCATCGTCGCCGGAAAGGTCGCCAGCGGCATCATCGGCAACGCCGGGCAGCAGTTCGAGCCCGGCTACCCCGAGAAATCGACGTTGACGCTGCCGCAACTCGTCTACAACCTCGGCTTCCAGCGCTTCGACACCGGCTCCGCCTGTGTTATCGCGCTCATTCTGTTCGCGCTCGCCATGGCTTTCACCGCTTTGCTGATGCGCCGCCGTGGCGGCCTGATCCAGGCGGGAGACTGACCCGCGATGACCGATGTCCTCACCCCGCCCGCGACGGTTTCCCCGTCCCTTTCCGATCCGGCACGAGCAGTGCGCCGCAAGGCGGTTCTGCGGTGGATCGCGGTACATGCCCTCGGTGTCGCGGCGGCACTTTTCTTCGTGCTGCCGTTCGTCTTCGTTCTGTTCACGTCGCTGATGAGCGACAACCAGGCGCTGACCAGGGCGCTGTGGCCGCACCCGTTCGTGTGGCACAACTACGTCACCGTGTTCCGCACCCCGGGATTCCTGACCTGGTGGAAGAACAGCCTGATCTACGCGGGCGCGGGTACCGCCCTCACGGTGGTTTCCAGCATTCCGGTGGCGTACGCGCTCGCCAAGTTCCGCTTCCGCGGCCGGAACCTGTCGCTGATGATGGTGGTCGCGACGATGATGCTGCCACCGCAGGTCATCGTGGTGCCGATGTACCTGTTCTGGGCCAATCAACTGCACCTGACCGGCACACTGTGGCCGCTGATCATCCCGATGGCGTTCGGCGACGCGTTCACCATCTTCCTGCTGCGGCAGTTCCTGGTCACCATTCCCAACGAGTACGTGGACGCCGCACGCGTCGACGGCTGCGGCGAGTTGCGCACCCTGCTGCGGGTCGTGCTGCCCATGGCGAAACCGGCCGTTGCCGCGGTCGCCCTGTTCCAGTTCTTCTACTGCTGGAACGACTACTTCGGCCCGCAGATCTACGCCAGCGAGAATCCGGCCGCCTGGACGCTCAGTTATGGATTGGAGTCCTTCAAAGGCGCTCACCAGACCAGTTGGAACCTCACCATGGCGGCCACGATGCTCGTCATGGCTCCGGTGATCATCGTCTTCTTCTTCGCGCAGAAGGCGTTCGTCGAAGGCGTCACGCTGACAGGAGTGAAGGGCTGACCACGAACATGAAGCTCGCAGTCGTGGGGGGCGGTTCCACCTACACCCCCGAACTCATCGATGGATTCGCCCGGTTGCGCGACACCCTGCCGGTCAGCGAACTGGTGCTGATCGACCCGGCGGCCGAGCGTCTGGAACTCGTCGGCGGCCTCGCCCGCCGGATCCTCGCCAAACAGGGCCACCCGGCCCAGGTCAGCACCACCGACGACCTGGACACCGGGGTCGAGGGCGCCGACGCCGTACTGCTGCAACTGCGCGTCGGCGGCCAGGCCGCCCGCAACCAGGACGAGACCTGGCCGCTGGAGTGCGGCTGCGTCGGACAGGAGACCACCGGCGCGGGCGGCCTCGCCAAGGCGCTGCGTACGGTACCCGTGGTGCTCGACATCGCCGAACGGGTGCGGCGGGCCGCGCCCGACGCATGGATCATCGACTTCACCAACCCGGTCGGCATCGTCACCCGTGCCCTGCTCCAGGCCGGTCACAAGGCCGTCGGGCTGTGCAACGTGGCGATCGGGCTCCAGCGGAAGTTCGCCGCGCTGCTGGAGGTACCGCCCGAGCGGATCCACCTCGACCACGTGGGCCTCAACCACCTCACCTGGGAGCTGGGCGCCCGCCTCGGCGGCCCGGACGGCGAGGACGTCCTGCCCAAGCTGCTCGCCGAGCACGCCGACACCATCGCCGACGACCTGCGCCTGCCGCGCGCCGTACTCGACCGCCTCGGTGTGGTCCCCTCGTACTACCTGCGGTACTACTACGCGCACGACGAGGTGGTACGGGAGCTGGGCGGCAGGCCGTCACGCGCCGCCGAAGTGGCCGCGATGGAAAGGAAGTTGCTGGCGCTGTACGCCGACCCGGCGCTGGACGAGAAGCCGGAACTGCTCGCCAGGCGCGGCGGCGCCTTCTACTCGGAGGCGGCGGTGGCCCTCGCCTCCTCGCTGCTGCGCACCGTGTCCGTCCAACCGGGCGGCGACGTCCAGGTGGTCAACGCGTACAACAACGGCACGCTGCCGTTCCTCCCCGACCACGCGGTGATCGAGGTACCCGCGGCGGTCGGCCCCGCCGGCGTGCGCCCGCTCCCCGTGCCCGCCCTCGATCCGCTGTACGCCGGGCTGATCGCGGGCGTCACGGCGTACGAGGAGCTGGCGCTGGAAGCGGCGCTGCGCGGCGGCCGTGACCGGGTGTTCAAAGCGCTGCTGGCACACCCCCTGATCGGACAGTACGAGCACGCGGACGGGCTGACCGACCGCCTGATCGCGCACAACCGGGAGCACCTGGCGTGGGCCTGACCACCTCCGAGCCGTCCCTGCCGGGCGGCGTGCTCGCCATCGACGCGGGCAACAGCAAGACCGACGTGGCGATCGTCACCGCTGACGGCTCGGTGCTCGGCACCGCGCGCGGCGCAGGCTTCCACCCGCCGGACGTCGGCGTCGCCAGGGCCGTCGCGGGACTCGCCCCGCTGGTCGCCCTGGCGGCCCACGAGGCCGGACTGCCCCTGGACGAGCGCCCGCTGGTCACGCAGGTCTCCGCGTGCCTGGCCAACGCCGACTTCCCCGTGGAGGAGCAGCAGCTCGAAGTGGCCCTGCACGGCTACGGATGGGGCAGCCGCACCCGGGTGGCCAACGACACCTTCGCGATCCTGCGGGCGGGGGCGGTCGAGCCGCGGGGGGTCGCGGTGGTGTGCGGGGCGGGCATCAACTGCGTGGGGATGCTGCCGGACGGGCGGACCGCCCGCTTTCCGGCGATCGGCCGGATTTCCGGCGACTGGGGCGGTGGCGGGCATCTGGCGGAGGAGGCGCTGTGGTGGGCGGCGCGGGCCGAGGACGGGCGCGGTGAGCCGACCGCGCTGGCCGCGGCGCTGCCCGCGCACTTCGGTCTCGGGTCGATGTACGCGCTGATCGAGGCGCTCCATCTGAAGGAGGTCGCCGCGTCCCGCAAACACGAGTTGGCGCCGCTGCTGTTCCAGGTGGCGGCCGAGGGCGATGCGGTCGCGGCGCGGATCGTGGCGCGGCAGGCCGAGGAGGTCGTCGCCCTGGCGACGGTCGCGCTCGACCGGCTGGGGCTGCTGGCCGAGGAGGCGGTGGTCGTGCTGGGCGGCGGAGTGCTGGCGGCCCGCCATCCGCTGTTGATGGACGGCATCGTCCACCGTCTCACCGCCGCCGCGCCGAAGGCCGTACCACAGGTGGTCACCGCGCCCCCGGTGCTGGGCGCGGCCCTGCTGGGCCTGGACCACGTCGCGGCGCCGGCGCAAGCCCACGCCCGATTGCGGGAACACTACGCGGTGGACGTCAACCAGTTGACAGAAAACTGACCCAAGTCGGTCGAAATGCGGACAGAAACCCACCTGGTGTAGCTCGTTTGCTTGCGGTACCGCACCGGGAACCAATGAGGAGCAACCCGGCGTGATAGCACGGAGGAGGCGCGTCCGGGTTGCGGTCAGGGCAAGATCGTAAGAATCACTAGGTAGATGTCAGTCCTGGTGTCCATACTGGCTGGCTGAGAAGAGTTGTTCCCTCAGGGCCGAGAGGGGGCGATGCGCGGTCAGCGCCCATGGGGGAGGGTCAGGGTGACACATACGCCGACCAGCGGTAGCACGGTGTCGGGGCCCGCATGGCTGCCCGGACCTCGCCGGGCCGCATGGGCCGAGAGCGTCGACCGGCTGAGGGACGCGGCGACCACCGAACCGGGACGACTGCGGATCATCGGCGCGGTACTGGCCCTGCTGGTGCTGGTGTTCGGCGCTGTTACGGCATGGCAGATCAGCGCGCGGTCCACGGCTGCCCGGGATGTGGCCACCCGCAGCGAGCCGCTGAGCGCCGACGCCGCCGAGATCTACCGTTCACTGGCGGACGCCAACACCACGGCGGCGGGCGGCTTCCTGGTCAGCGGCCAGGAGCCGGCGGCGGTGCTGCGGCGCTACCAGAACGATGTGCACACCGCGGCCCAGCTGATAGCCAACGCGGCGGCGAACAGCCAGGGGTCGGCCGACACCCAGAACCAGGTGACGCTGCTCAACGAGCAACTTCCGGTGTACACCGGTCTGGTGGAGACCGCCCGCGCCAACAACCGGCAGGGGCTGCCGTTGGGCGGCGCCTATCTGCGGTACGCCAACGACCAGATGAACGGCACCCTGCTGCCGACCGCGAAGAAGCTCTACCAGGTCGAGACCGGCCGCCTGCACGATGACTACGCCGCGGCCGAGTCGCTGCCCTGGGCCGCCTGGGGGCTCGGCGTCATCGCCCTGGCGGGCCTGGTGTGGGCGCAGCGGCGTACGTACCTGCGCACCAACCGGGTGTTCAACCCGGGGATGCTGGCGGGCACGGCGGCAGCGGGTCTGGCGCTGGTGTGGCTGGTGGTCGGCCACACGTGGGCCCGGGTGGACCTCGGCGACTCCTGGGACCACGGCGGCAAGTCCCTCCAGGTCCTCAACCAGGCGCGGATCGGCTCCCTGCAGGCCCGGGGCAACGAGAACCTGACGCTGGTGGCGCGCGGCGCGGGCGCCGCGTACGAGGACGCGTACGAGAAGGGCATGACCACGCTGGACGGGCCGCGCGGGCAGAAGGGCGCGGGCGGCCTGCTGTCCGAGGCGCTCTCGCTCGCCGACGACTCCGGCGGCCGCACACCGGTCCAGCAGGCGGTCGACGGGGTGGCCGAGTGGCGGTCCCGGCACGCCGTCGCCAACGGTGATGACACGAACGGCGATTACGACTCCGCGCTGGCGTACGTCATCGGCGGCAAGGACTCCTCCGGCAAGGAGATCACGCAGACCACCGGACAGTCCTTCGACGCCGTGGACAAGGGTCTACAGCAGGCCGTCGACCATGAGACGGGCGAGTTCCAGCAGACCGCGGGCGACGCCCGGGACGCACTGACCGGGCTGCCGGAGGGCGCCGCGGTGCTGGCGGTGCTGGCCGCGGCGGGCGCGGTCCTGGGCATCGGCCGACGACTCTCGGAGTACCGGTGAGCGGACGAGGGCAGCGAAGCGGAGAAGGGAGAGAGCCGATGAACGGATCGAGCGGTACCGGGAGGTCCTGGCGGCGCCTTCCCCACCGGCGCCCGCGGCTGCGCGGCTGGGGCGGCGTCGCGGCCATGGCGGGTGCGTGTGCCGTCGCGCTCACCGCGACGGTGCTGCCCCTGCTGCCGTGCGACGCGGCGTCCCAGGGCGCCCAGCCGTCGCAGGGCCCCGGTCTGGCGCGGGCCCAGCAGGTCTCGGTGGATGACTCGTGTGCCCATCCGGAGGCGAGCCTGCGCCCGTCGTCGGCGTCCGGGGACGCGGTGCGGCGGATACAGCAGCGCGGTTATCTGGCCGTCGGCGTCGACCAGAACAGCTATCTGTGGGGATACCGGGACCCCGAGACCGGCCAGATCGTCGGCTTCGACATCGACCTGGTGAAGGCGATCGCCAAGGACGTCCTCGGCGGCGACGCGAAGATCGTCTACAGGACGATCCCGACCGACCAGCGCATCACCGCCCTCCAGCAGCACTCGGTCGACATGGTGGTACGCACCATGTCCATCACCTGCGCCCGGATCAAGCAAGTGGCCTTCTCCACCGCCTACTTCGAGGTCGGCCAGCAGTTGCTGGTGCCCAAGACCGGCACCAGCGTCACCGGTTTCAACGACAGCCTGAACGCCAAGCCGGTCTGCGCGGCCTCCGGTTCGACCGCGGAGGCGCTGCTGGAGAGCCAGTCGCACGGTGCGCAGCTGCTCCGGGTGCCCAACCAGCTGGACTGCCTGGTGCGACTGCAACTCGGACAGGTCGACGCGGTGTTGACAGACAACGCGCTCGCCGCCGGTCAGGCCGCCCAGGACCCCGCCGTACACCTGATCGGCCAGCCGCTCACCCAGGAGACGTACGGCGTGGCGATGAACCTGGGCGACACGGACCTGGTACGCCGGGTGAACAAGGTGCTGGACGACTACCGCGCGGGCGGTGCCAACAGCCCGTGGATGCAGTCGTACAACAAGTGGCTGGCGCACAATCTGCCGGGCGTGACCGGCCCTCCGGCGCCGGTCTACAAGGACTGAGCTCTGCAAGGACCGAGCTCGACAGGGACTGATGCTCCACAAGGACGGGACTCCACGAGGACCTGGGCGAGAGGTGGCAGCGGTGCGCGGCACAAGACCAAGAGGGGAGTTCGATGGCGGCAGCGGGGCCTAGTGGTCCGGTGATGAGCCGGGAGGAGGTGGACCGCGCGATCGCGCGGCTCGGCTCGGAGTACGAGGCCATCGAGTCCTCGCTGCTCGCCCTCCAGGACCATGCGGGCCGCAGGCTGCTCGAAGGGGCCGAGTTGACCGGTGAGACGAAGGAGCGGTGGGCCGCCGCCGAGCCCGCCATCCCGCTGCTGTGGGCGCACTTCGACGCCTATGGCACCGCGCTGCACGCCGCCCGTGAGCTGCGCGGCCGCCGCCGTTGGCCCTCCCCCGGCGATCTGGCGGAGCTGACGGATCTGCTGCGCGGGTCCGGTGTCACGGTCTCCGGCGGCGCGCTGCCGGATCTGGCGCGCACGCTGACCGGCCCGGCCAGACTGAGCGAGCAGATCAGCCTGGAACAGCTCGTGGAGCGGATGAACGGCTGGTACCAGCAGGTCATCGAGGTCGTCTCGGCCTCCGACGCGGTCTGGTCCGCGCTCCCCGCCCGCATCGATCTGCTGTCCGCCGAGGCTCAGAGGGTCCGGTCGCTGGCCCGATCGGTCGGTGTGATGCCCGGCGAGCACCCGGCGGGGGACGATCTGGAGCGGTTGATCGCCGATCTCGCCGCGCTGCGCGCCGAGGTGGTGGCCGATCCGCTGGCCTTCTGGCTGACGCCCAGGGGCGTCGCCGGCGGCCGCCCCGACACCCGCCGTTACGACCGCGCCGAGCACGAGCTGGAGGACATCCGCCGCGAGGTCGAAGCGGTGCTGCACGTACGGGACGACGCCGAGCACCGGCTGCTGCGACTGCGCGATGTGCTCTCGCGCGCCGACCGCACCCTCACCGAGGCCCGCGCCGCGCGCGGCGAGGTGCTGGCCAAGATCGCCGCGTCCGAGGTCCCCGCGGTCAACGGCCCGGCCAATGTGCTGCGCGAGCAGTTGGCGGCCGCCGCCGAATACCACCGGGCGGGCCAGTGGCACCGGCTGTCGCCGCTGCTCGACGGCCTGGAGCAGAGCGCGGACGAGGAACTCGATCGGGCTCGCGCCTCGTTGACCGCGGTGACCGCGCCGCTAGCGGTCCGGGCCGAGCTACGCGGGCGGTTGGACGCGTACAAGGCGAAGGCGGCGCGGCACGGGATGGCGGAGGATCCGCTGCTCGTGGAGCGGTACGACCAGGCACGGCGGCTGCTGTGGAGCGCGCCGTGCGACCTGCGGGCGGCGGAGCACGCGGTGCGGCGCTACCAGCAGGCGGTCGCGGAAGTGCTGGTGCCTGGACAAGGCGGTCCCTCGGACCGTGGAGGAGAATCCCGATGAAGTGTGGACGGCCGGGCTGCGACGGGACGTTGGAAGACGTCGGCGGCGGCGAGCTGTACTGCGATACCTGCGGACTGGCCCCGGTGGCCGGTAACGGCGCTGGCGCTGGCGGAACCGGAAGCTCCGCCGCGGCTGTCCATTCCGCCCCCAGCAGCGGCGCGAGCGTGCCCTCGTCGCGTACCTCGGGGGCCACCTCGTCGCGTTCGTCGTCCTCCCGGCGTTCGGTTTCCGGACGGTTGTCGGGAGTTACCTCCGGCCGCTCGGTGTCGGTGCGCAGCTCGCGGTCCGGCAGCAGTGGTTCGGCGCGCGGCAAGCTCGGCGCGGGGCTGGTGTCGGTACCGACGATTCCGCCGCCCGATCCGCGGGCCGCGGTACTGGCGAACCCGGAGGTCCCGGAGCGCAAGCGGTACTGCAGCAAGTGCGAGGCGCAGGTGGGCCGTTCACGCGGCGACCGGCCCGGCCGCACCGAGGGGTTCTGCACGAAGTGCGGCAACCCGTACTCGTTCAGCCCCAAGCTGCGCGCGGGCGATGTGGTGCACGGGCAGTACGAGGTGGTCGGCTGTCTCGCACACGGCGGTCTGGGCTGGATCTACCTGGCCGTGGACCGGGCGGTCAGCGACCGCTGGGTGGTGCTCAAGGGCCTGTTGGACACCGGGGACGAGGACGCGCTGGCGGCGGCCGTCTCCGAGCGGCGGTTCCTCGCCGAGATCGAGCACCCCAACATCGTCCGCATCTACAACTTCGTCGAGCACCTCGACCAGCGCACCGGCACCCTCGACGGCTACATCGTCATGGAGTACGTGGGTGGCAAGTCGCTGAAGGAGATCGCCAACGACCGGCGGGCCGCCGACGGTCGCCGCGAGCCGCTGCCGGTCGACCAGGCGATCGCCTACGGCATCGAGGCGCTTGAGGCGCTCGGCCATCTGCACAGCCGCAACCTGCTGTACTGCGACTTCAAGGTGGACAACGCGATCCAGCAGGAGGACCGGCTCAAGCTCATCGACATGGGCGCGGTCCGCCGGATGGACGATATGGACAGCCCGATCTACGGCACCATCGGCTACCAGGCGCCCGAGGTCGCCGAGGTCGGTCCATCCGTCGCCTCCGACCTCTACACGGTCGCCCGTACCCTCGCCGTGCTCACCTTCGACTTCCAGGGCTACACCAACGTCTTCGCGGACAGCCTGCCCGATCCGGAGCACATCGAGGTCTTCTCCCGGTACGAGTCCTTCTACCGGCTGCTGGTGCGTGCCACCGACCCCGATCCCGGGCGGCGGTTCGCCTCCGCGGACGAGATGGGTGAACAGCTGACGGGTGTGCTGCGCGAGGTCGTGGCACTGCGTACGGGCAAGCCGCGCCCGTCGCTGTCGACGCTGTTCGGGCCGGAACTGCGGGTGGTCGACACCGGGTTGGTCGCTCCGCGCGAGGGCGAGGTGTCCTCGCTGGGTGCGCGGCCGCTGCCCGCCGGGCGCGGCGGGCTGCTCCGCGTACCGCGCCAGCGCCGCCCGGCGGCGGGCGCGAACGGCGCTTCCGCACCGGGCCGACTCCCCACCACCGTAGGGGTCGGCGCCCCCACGTCCGCGGGCGGCGCCGCGCCGGGCGGTACCGGCCCGGCCGCGCAGGGATCGACCGCACCAGGTCAACTGCCGTCCACGGCCGAGGCGGAGAGCTTCGGCCCCGACTCCCCGCACATGGTGACCGCACGCGGCGGAACCGGCCTTTCGGCCCAGGGCCCGGGCGGGATCGTCGCCGGACTCGACGCACATGCGGCGGCGCTCGCGCTGCCGGTGCCGCTGGTGGATCCGGGCGATCCGAACGCCGGTTTCCTGGCCGGGCTGCTCGCCGCCGCGCCCGCCGAGTTGATCGCGGCGCTGGCCGCGGCGCCCACCGATTCGGTGGAGAAGCGGCTGCGCGAGTTGCGTGCCCGGCTGGAGATGGGCGACCGGAGCAACGCCGCACACGCCCTGACGGCGCTGCAGGAGCAGCACCCGGACGACTGGCGGGTGGTCTGGTACCGCGGGCTGTGGGCGCTCACCGAGGGCGACCACGAGTCCGCGGCGCTCGCCTTCGACGCGATCTACGACGCGTTCCCCGGCGAGTCCGCGCCGAAGCTGGCGCTCGGCATCTGCGCCGAGGTGCTGGGCCAGTTGGACAACGCCGCCGAGTACTACGGGCTGGTGTGGACGACCGACCAGGCGTACGTCAGCGCGGCGTTCGGCCTCGCCCGGGTGCGGCTCGCGGCGGGCGACCGGCCCGCCGCCGTACGGGCCCTGGAGTCGGTCCCCGAGTCCTCGATCCACTACACCGCGGCCCGGGTGGCCACGGTCCGCGCCCGGCTGCGCGCCCGCTCCGCCCAGGACCCGCTGCTCGACGACCTGACGGCCGCCTCCGCGCAGGTGGAGAAGCTGGGCGCGCTGGGGCTGGACGCGGTCCGCCGCGAGGAGTTGGCCACCGAGGTGTTGGGGAGCGCCCTCGACTGGGTGTTGGCGGGGCGGCACGGTACGCCGAGCGGTACGGTGCAGGTCGCCCTGCTGGGCAATGCCGCCCAGGAACAGGAGTTGCGCTTCGGGCTGGAGCGCTCGTACCGCGTCCTGGCCCGGCTCGCCCAGCGTGGCGAGGAAAGGATCGAACTGGTGGAGCGGGCCAACCGCTTCCGCCCCCGGACGTGGGTGTAGCCAATGCCGCAACTGACCGTCTGCCCGTCCTGCGCCGAACGGCTGGAACCCGAGGACAAGTTCTGCGGCAACTGCGGCACGAATCTCGCCGCCGCGGCGAGCGCGCCCGTCACGCCCGAACCCGAACCGGCACGCAAACCGTGGCAGCCGCCGTCCGGCCCGGACGGCGCGCTCTTCGCACCGCGGGCCGGGGAGCCGGCTGACGAGACGGCCGCCCGCGACCCGTACGGCCACCAACCCGAGCGGCCGGCGACGGGATACAGCCCGCCGCCACCCCGCCAGGAACCGGCGGCAGGTGACTACGGGCTCGCGCCGCCCGAGCGGTCCGGGTCCGCCACCCCGTACCGCACGCCGCAGCCGGACCACTCGGCCGCCGGTGTGGTGCCGCGGGCCGGGGCCGCGGACCCGCGTGAGGTGCTGCTCGCCGAAGCGGACCCCGCGGCCCGGATCTGCGTGGCGTGCGGCACCGGCGCCGTTGACGCCGACGGCTACTGCGAGCACTGCGGCCACGCGCAGCCGCGCGAACGCGACCACATGGAGCAGGAACTGGCCGGGGTGGCCGCGGTGACCGACCGGGGTCTGCGGCACCACCGCAACGAGGACGCCTTCGCGGTCTCCGAGATCGCGCTGCCGGACGGCACCCCCGCGGTCATCGCGGTGGTCTGCGACGGTGTGTCCTCGGCGGCCCGCCCCGACGAGGCATCCGCCGCCGCGTCCCAGTCGGCGGACGCGTCGCTGCGTGCCGCGCTCGCGGACGGCGTCGCGCCGCGCGACGCGATGCACGAGGCGCTGCTCATCGCCGCCGAGTCGGTCAACTCCCTTGCCCAGGGCCATGAGTCGGACCCGGGCCACAACGCACCGGCGTGCACCTGTGTGAGTGCCATCACCGCCGGTGATCTGCTCACCGTCGGCTGGATCGGTGACAGCCGGGCGTACTGGATCCCGGACGACCGCACCGCCGAGCAGCCCGCCCGGCTCACCGAGGACGACTCCTGGGCGGCCCGGATGGTCGAGGCGGGGCTGATGTCCGAGGCCGAGGCGTACGCGGACGCACGGGCCCACGCGATCACCGGCTGGCTCGGCGCGGACGCCGTGGAACTCGATCCGCACACCGCTTCCTTCCAGCCCGACCGGCCGGGTGTGGTGGTGGTGTGCACCGACGGGCTGTGGAACTACGCCGAGTCAGCCGCCGAGTTGGCGGCGGTGGTGCCCGCCGACGCCCGCAGCCAGCCGTTGCGCTGCGCACGGACGCTGGTCGGGGTGGCGCTCGACGGAGGCGGCCACGACAACGTGACGGTCGCGGTGCTGCCGTTCCCGGTGCCGGAGCCGAGCTGACCGCGCCGTGCGCGCGCAACCGTTCGTACACCGCCGCACGCTGATGAGCCACATGCCGACAAAAGGCGTCAAGGAGCCCGTCGATGGCCAATTTCTCGAAGTCGCAGGTCCCGCAGTTCACCGCGGAGGTCTACCAGAACGAATACCTGCCGGAAGGCGCCAGTGAGGTCAACGCGATCGTCACGGTGACCTCCACCGGCGGCGGCACCACGGGCAGGCAGCCGGGACCCAGCGGGTCGAACGCCGCTGTGGTGATCATGGTGGACTGTTCCGGGTCGATGGACTATCCGCCGACCAAGATGCGCAACGCCCGGGACGCGACGGCCGCCGCGATCGACACCATCCGCGACGGTGTGGCGTTCGCGGTGGTCGCGGGCACCCACAAGGCCGAGGAGGTCTACCCCGGCAACGGCCGGGTGGCGACCGCCGACCCCGCCACCCGCGAGCAGGCCAAGCAGGCGCTGCGCAAGCTCAAGCCGAGCGGCGGCACCGCGATCGGCACCTGGCTGCGGCTCGCCGACCGGCTGCTGTCATCGGCTGATGTCGCGATACGCCACGGGATCCTGCTGACCGACGGCCGCAACGAGCATGAGAAGCCGGAGGAGTTGCGAGCCGCCCTGGACGCGTGCGCCGGCCGGTTCACCTGTGACTGCCGTGGTGTCGGCACCGACTGGGAGGTCAAGGAGGTCACCGGGATCGCTTCGGCGCTGCTCGGTACCGCCGACATCGTCGCCGACCCCGCCGGTCTCGAAGCGGACTTCCGCCAGATGATGGAGACCGCGATGGGCAAGGAGGTCGCGGATGTGGGCCTGCGGCTGTGGACCCCGCAGGGCACGCGGATCAAGTACGTGAAGCAGGTCGCGCCCACCGTGGAGGACCTCACCGACCGCCGCGTCGAGGCCGGGCCGCGGGCCGGTGACTATCCGACCGGTTCCTGGGGCGACGAGTCGCGCGACTACCACGTGTGTGTGGAGGTGCCGCCCGCCGGTGTCGGCCAGGAGATGCTGGCCGCACGGGTCTCGCTGGTGCTGCCGTCCGGCGACGGCGGCGCACCACAGGTGTTGAGCCAGGGCCTGGTACGCGCCGTGTGGACCGACGACATGGCCGCCTCCACCAAGATCAACGCCCAGGTCGCGCACTACACGGGCCAGGCCGAGCTGGCCCAGGTGATCCAACAGGGCCTGGAAGCCCGCAAGGCGGGCGATCTGGACTCGGCTACCGCCAAGCTGGGGCGTGCGGTGCAACTCGCAGCGGAGTCCGGCAATGAGGACACCGCGAAGCTGCTGGCCAAGGTGGTGGACGTGGTCGACGTGGCGACAGGTACTGTGCGGCTGAAGCAGAAGGTCGCGGACGCCGACGAGATGACTCTGGAGACGCGTTCCACAAAGACCGTCCGAGTGAAGAAGTAGGCACCTGGGCACACTTGGGTGCGATGGGAGGGGGACTTACCGACATGCCGACCTGTCCTAACGGCCACCAGTCGCAAAGCGACGACTGGTGCGAGGTGTGCGGGCTGCGCATGTCCGCGCCCGCGTCCGGCCCTGGCCTGCCGGCGGCTCCCCCTCCCCCACCGTCCGCCTTCTCGCCCGCCGCGGTCGACCCGGACGCGACCGTGGCCGCCGAGCCCTGCCCGAGCTGCGGCACGCTGCGCGAGGGCCAGGCGGCGTTCTGCGAGGAGTGCCGCTACAACTTCCTGAACCACACCGTGTCGTCGTTCCCGCCGCCGCCCCCGCCGCCGTACTCCCGGCCGAACTACCCCCCGCCGTACGAGCGGACGAGCTCACGCCCCTCGCAGATGAACCGCCCCGCCGAACCGCTGCTGCCGGGCGCCACGGTCTCCGGCGTGGCCGAGGGAGGTGGCGACGGCGGTGACTTCCTGCTGTCCCCGCCGAGCGGCGGCAGGTCCGCCACATCGGAAGCCTCCGCGACGCCCGAACCGCTGGTACGGCACGAGGAGTCCGAGCGGCCGGGCGCCACGGCCACGGAATCAGCGGATCCGGCGACCGGCAACTGGACGGCGATCGTGGCCGCCGACCGCGAGTACTTCACGGCGATGATGGCGCGCAGCGAATCCGATGGCGCGGGGCTGTACTTCCCCACGTACTCGCCCGAGCAGTACGTTCCGCTCACCGGCGCACAGGTCACCGTCGGCCGCCGCAGGCACAGCACCGGTGAGGCCCCGGACATCGACCTGTCCCGTCCGCCGGAGGACCCCGGCGTCTCCCACAAACACGCCGTACTGGTCCGCAAACCGGACGGCGGCTGGTCGGTGATCGACCAGGACTCGACCAACGGCACCACGGTCAACGGCGGCGCCGATCCCATCGCCCCGTTCCAGCCGGTCGACCTGGCCGACGGCGACCGGGTGCACGTCGGCGCGTGGACGACGATCACCCTGCGGCGCGGCTAGGCGGTTCGGGGTTTGCCCCAAGGGCGTTGGGAGGCTCGCCGCAGGGGGTTTGGGGGGTGCCCCCAAGAAGACTCCCGCCGCAACGGCGAGCAACCACGACGACGCGGCCCGGCGGTGCTCAACCGGCGCACCCCCTCGAAGGCACGCCGGGCAGGCTAGCGCAGCGGCCACGTGTGCGGGCCGTCGGGTGTGTCCAGCCAGGCCCATTGGCGCGAGCCCGCGATGGTGACGCCGAAGCGTTCCCGTTCCGGATAGCGCTCGCGCCGCCAGAGGTCATAGGTCTCCTCGACCAGCGCCCACAGATCACGGGGCCCGATGACCAGTACCGTGCCGTCGCGCTGCGCGCGGGCCGCGCAGCCGTCGGGCGCGGTGAGCGCCACGCCGCGCCCGCCGAACGCCCAGTTGACGTCCAGCTCGCCTGCCGCCAGGGCGAGGACGAACCGGAAGACGTCGTCATCCAGCACCCACGGCGGGGTGTGGGTGCCGCGCACCCGCTCGTTCGCCCCGCCCGCACCCACTGGCTCCGGAGCCGGCGCCGGGCGCTGCGGGGCGCCTTGCCCCCGCAGCGAGACGAAGTACGCGGGTGTGCTCAGGAAGCGGCCCTCGGCGTACGTGGCGTCGGCGACGCGCAGTGCGACCAGACCGTCCGCGATCGGTGCCAGCACCATGCCGCCCGGTTGGCATTGCCGCAGCCATGCACCGGGTACCGAGGACAGCTCGCAGGTGGCCATGATCCGGTCGAACGGAGCGCGTTCATGACAGCCCAGCGCGCCGTCCCCGGTGAGCACCGTGACCCGCCCGGGCCCCTCGGCCCACGCACCGAATCCGGCGGTCGCCAGATGCTCCCGGGCCGCCTCGGTGATCTCCTCATCGAGATCGACGGTGCTGACGGCGTGACCGCCGAGGCGGTGGGCGAGCAGTGCCGCGTTGTAACCGGTCCCGGTACCGATCTCCAGTACCGTCTGCCCCTCCCGCATATCCAGTGCCTCCAGCATCGCCGCCATCAGCGAGGGCTGACTGCTGGACGAGACCAGCACGCCCTCGTGGACCTTGGTGACCAGCGGGATGTCGTCGTAGGCCCCGGACAGCCAGCGGACCCGGCGGCGTGGGTCGGGGTCGTCCTCGGACAGCCGATCCCAGCCCCGGCCGCCAGGGTACGGGCGGTAGTAGTAGGGCACGAAGACATGCCGCGGCACCTGCTCGAACGCCGCTCGCCATGCCGGGTCCCGCAGCATCCCGGCGTCCATGATCCGCCGTACCAACCGCGTACGGAGCAGCTGCGCGGTGTGCGCCCAACGGTCCGATTCCACGCTTCCACTGTGGTACCCGCGGACCTACGACCCAAGTCGTCCGCCGGGCCATCTGCGACCATGGAGGGACGCCGCGAATCGGAAAGCATGGCAAGGAAGGTTTCAGTGACCGAGATCCCGCGCGGAACGGTACAGCAGCAGACGTTCTTCGACGCCGTCGGCGGTGAGCCGACCTTCCGTCGTCTGGTGCACCGCTTCTACGAAGGGGTGGCGGGCGACCCGATCCTGCGCCCGATGTATCCCGAGGAAGACCTGGGCCCGGCAGAGAAGCGCCTCACGCTGTTCCTCATGCAGTACTGGGGCGGTCCGCGCACCTACAGCGAGAACCGCGGACATCCCCGGCTGCGGATGCGGCACGTGCCGTTCCAGGTCGACCGCGCCGCCCATGACGCGTGGCTCGCCCACATGCGCGACGCCGTCGACGAACTGCAGCTGGCCCCCGAGCACGAGCGCCAGCTGTGGGACTACCTGGTGTACGCCGCCAACTCCATGATCAACACCACCGGCTGACGTCGGCTGACGAACGTTGCCCCTTTTCCGGGGGCAACGGCTTTCCGGGTGGCTTTCCGGGGCCTTCGGGCCCCGCTTCTCGGTGTCGGCCAACCGCGCTTCCCCGGGGAACGGCGAATTTTCGGGAGGCCCCCGGACCCGGCCGAGTCGGCAACACTTTCCCGTCGCAACGGCGAGCAACCACAACGGCGTGGCTCAGCGGCGCCAAACCCACCGCAACCCCCCAAAAAACCCGCCAAGGGCCCGGCGCACGCACCAAGACCGCCGGGCTGACCGCCGAATCCAAAAATCCGCCGGAAGGGCACTAAAGCGGGGTGACCGCCAGCCCCGGCCCGGTCGAACGGCGCACCGCGATCGAACCGTACGGCGTGCCCAGCCGCAGCCAGGGACCGGACGCGAACAGCGCACCGCCCTCCGCACCCGCTGAACCGCCGGTCCCGGCCGAAACCCGTACCGGCCGAAGGAACCCCAGCGCGTTCGCGGCATGCACCGCGCGCAGCGGCAAAGGGGTGTCGCCGAGGTGCCGAGACCAGATCTCCTCAGCGAGCGCGTCGAGTTCACCGCGGGTGCGCCGGTCCGGTTCCAACGCCTCGGTACGGGCGCGGAATTCGGCGATGACGCGAGCCGCGGCGGCCCTCAACTGCTCAGCGTCGAACTCGGCGATCCGCTGCCAGCCGCCTCGCGGAGGCAGCACACCGGCCCAGGACGGCCCGGTCACCCCCGGCGGAACGGCGGCCACCACCGCCGATTCATCGACACCGTCCAGGAGTTGGCCCGCCGAGACCGTCACGTCGAAGGCGTACGACTCGGCGAGCGCACCGGTGCGTACCGCCAGCACGCCGCCGAACGGCGGCTGGCCGAAGACCGCGAGCGCCGGGCCCGCCGCCTGCAGCCGTACCACCGCCGACTTGTCCCAGCGGACCAGCCGGACGAGGAAGGCGGCGAGATCCGCCGCCTCCCCGAGGTCAGCCAGCCGCACCTGGCCGGGGAGCGCCGTCATACGGCGACGGCCTCCTCAGCCTGGTCGTCCTCGAGGAACGCCTCCAGGAACCCACGCTCCTCGGCCGTGATGCGGCGTGGCCGCCCCGCGGCGAGGTCGTAGGGCACCACGACGGTCATCGCCCGCACGTACACCTGCTCGTCGTCCTTGACCTCGTACGAGTAGCGGACCGAAGCCGCGCTGATCTTCGTCACCCAGGTCTCGACGGTCACCGGCTCGTACCGGTGGACCAACGGGCGCAGGTAGTCGATCTCATGGCGGGCGACCACGGACCCCCCGGAGAAGGAGTCACTGCCTTCTCCGGGTGCCAGTCGGAACGTGAGGTCGATCCGTGCCTCCTCCAGGTAGCGGAGGAAGACCGCGTTGTTGACATGGCCGAAGGCGTCCATGTCCGACCAACGCAGTGGACAGCGGTAGATATGGCGGGCCATCCCCCAGTCCGTCCCTCAGCCCCGGGTGAGCTTCTTGTAGGTGGCACGGTGCGGACGAGCCGCCTCCGCGCCGAGCCGCTCGATCTTGTTCTTCTCGTACGACTCGAAGTTGCCCTCGAACCAGAACCACCTGGAGTTGCCCTCGTAGGCGAGGATGTGGGTGGCGATCCGGTCCAGGAACCAGCGGTCGTGGGAGACGACCACCGCGGCGCCCGGGAACTCCAGCAGCGCGTTCTCCAGCGAGGAGAGCGTCTCGACGTCGAGGTCGTTGGTCGGCTCGTCGAGCAGCAGCAGGTTGCCGCCCTGCTTGAGGGTGAGCGCGAGGTTGAGGCGGTTGCGCTCACCGCCGGAGAGCACGCCCGCGGGCTTCTGCTGGTCCGGGCCCTTGAAGCCGAACGCGGACACATAGGCGCGAGACGGCATCTCGACCTGGCCGACGTTGATGTAGTCCAGCTCGTCGGAGACGACGGCCCACAGCGTCTTCTTCGGGTCGATGTTGGCGCGGCTCTGGTCGACGTAGGAGATCTTGACCGTCTCACCGACCTTGATCTCACCGGAGTCGGGGGTCTCCAGGCCCTGGATCATCTTGAACAGGGTGGTCTTGCCCGCGCCGTTCGGACCGATGATGCCGACGATGCCGTTGCGCGGCAGTGTGAACGACAGATCGTCGATGAGGACCTTGTCACCGAACGCCTTGGAGAGGTTGTTCACCTCGACCACGACACTGCCCAGTCGCGGGCCCGGCGGGATCTGGATCTCCTCGAAGTCCAGCTTCCGCATCTTGTCGGCCTCGGCGGCCATCTCCTCGTAACGCGCCAGACGCGCCTTGGACTTGGCCTGCCGCCCCTTGGCGTTGGAGCGGACCCACTCCAGCTCCTCCTTGAGGCGCTTCTGCCGCTTGGCGTCCTTCTGGCCCTCGACCTTGAGGCGGGACGCCTTCTTCTCCAGGTACGTGGAGTAGTTGCCCTCGTACGGGTGGGCACGGCCGCGGTCGAGCTCAAGGATCCACTCGGCGACGTTGTCCAGGAAGTACCGGTCGTGGGTGACGGCGACGACGGTGCCGGCGTACTTGGCCAGGTGCTGCTCCAGCCACTGCACGGACTCGGCGTCCAGGTGGTTGGTGGGCTCGTCGAGCAGCAGCAGGTCGGGCGCCTCCAGCAGCAGCTTGCAGAGCGCGACCCGGCGCTTCTCACCACCGGAGAGGTTGGTGACCGGCCAGTCACCGGGCGGGCAGCCCAGCGCGTCCATGGCCTGCTCAAGCTGGGCGTCGAGGTCCCAGGCGTTCGAGTGGTCGAGCTGCTCCTGGAGCTTGCCCATCTCCTCCAGCAGCTCGTCGGAGTAGTCGGTGGCCATCAGCTCGGCGATCTCGTTGAACCGGTCGAGCTTGGCCTTGGTCTCGGCCACGCCGTCCTGGACGTTCTCCAGCACGGTCTTGGACTCGTCCAGCGGCGGCTCCTGGAGCAGCATGCCGACCGAGTACCCGGGCGAGAGGAACGCATCGCCGTTGGAGGGCTGCTCAAGACCGGCCATGATCTTGAGCACGGTCGACTTACCGGCCCCGTTCGGGCCCACGACGCCGATCTTCGCTCCGGGCAGGAAGCTCAGGGTCACATCGTCGAGGATCACCTTGTCGCCGTGCGCCTTACGCGCCTTGCGCATGGTGTAGATGTACTCAGCCAACAGAAACCGTCCGGCAGATCTGGGAGTGGGCAGATACACCCCATCTTGCCGTACGCGGCCCGGACGACGGAAACCCGATCCGGGCGGCGGGGTGGCCGCCGCCGCGAGGCCCGCGGTATCCGGGGGCTGAACGCCGAAAGCCCCGGCACACCTTTCGTGTGCCGGGGCCCGGCTTACGGGACCGGGTTACCGGTCAATACTCACTGGCCGGCCGGAGTCGACTTCCGCTTGCGGAGGAAGAAGACGGTGCCGCCGCCGATCACGACGAGCGCGACAGCCGCACCCGCGATGTACGGGGTGGCGTTGCTGCTACCGGTCTCGGCGAGGTTGCTGCCACCGGTCGACGTGCCGCCCGTCGAGGACGAGCTGGGCGCCGGAGATGGCGAGGAGCCGCCGCCGCTACCGGCGGTCTTGCAGTTGAGGATGCCGCTGAAGGTCTTCGAGAAGCCCTTCGGGCCGCTAATGCTGATCTTGTAGCTCTGGCCCTCCTTCACCGGCACGGTGATGGTCTGCGCCTTGCCCGCGCCGACCGTGTACTCCTTGCCCGCGAGCTGGAAGGTGAAGGCCTCGTCGCCCTTGTTGGTGGCGGTGACGTCCACGCCGCCCTTGGCGCAGTCGACCATGGCGGACAGCGCCGGGATCGCGCCCTGCTTGGCCCAGGTGGCGGTGGCCTGCGCGGTAACCGTGCTGTCGCTGGAACCGGCCAGGATCTGGACCTGGCTCACCTTGTACTGGCCCACGCCGGTGAAGACGCGGCCGACCGGGACCTTGGTGGTCGCCTGCACGGTCAGTGCGGCGTTGCCGTCCGCCGTACCGGCCGGAACGTTGAAGTACAGCTGCGAGCCGTCGGTCGCGGTGGTGACCGACTTGCCGTTCTTGTCGACCACCTTCACGCCGGTGGCCGCACCCTGCGGGGCCAGGCTGACCTGCGCGGTGCTGGCGTCGGTGTGCACGGTGACCGGGCCGATGCGGTTGCCGGACTTACCGGAGACGGCGGGCGGCGTCAGGGTCAGCGACGCCTGCGGCTCGGCGCTGCTCTGCGCGCTGTTGTAGAGGTAGTCGGCCAGCTTCTCCGCGTCGGGGTTGTTCGCGGTGACCGACGACGACGCGGTGTTCATGTGGTCCGAGTACCGCCAGATGGCGACCTGCGTACCGGCGGCGGCGAGCTGCGGCGAGAGCGACCCGGCGCCCGCCTTCTTCGCCAGCGCGGTGAGGTCGTTCACCTGCGGGTAGGAGTTCTGCAGGATCCACTTGATCTTGCCCGCGCCCGGGTTGGCGCCCAGCGAGGAGGCACCCCAGGAGACCTCCTGGTATTTGGCGCTGTCCTGCGTGGGGTTGTGGATGTCGATGCAGTACGTCTGGATGGAGCCGCCGTCGTTGACCGACATCTCGAACAGGCCGGCGCCGACCTGCTGGTCGTGGCCGTTCTCGTGGATGGTGGCCGAGTCGTAGGTCTTGAGATTGCCAAGCGTGGCGGTGGCGCCGCCGGCAGCCGGGTCGGAACCATCCGCGACCGCCGACCCCGCGCCGACGATCGAACCCGCTGCTACCAGGCCGGATGCCAGCACAGCGGCGGCAAGGCGGGCAGCACGCCGCCTCCCTACAGTGAACATGGATTTCCCCTCCGGGCGAGACAGAAGTGTCAAGGGGCCCGTCTCGCCAGCCAGATCCGATCCCCCGTGGCTACTCGACGGATCCTAGGAACCAAGCGCACCGGCACCACCGCTAATCCCATTCGATAACCGATCCGAATCTGAATCGTTATCCAAATCACGCATGCTCCTGGAATTATCGATAAATCGGCCAGCCGACTTCACTACAGCTATTTCCCTAGAATTATGGCGAATAGCTGCAAAATTCCACGCTCCCGCCTTCACTGCTTTATCTGGCAGTGAAAGGTGCGAACCATACCGAAGCCGCTGATCCGGACGTTCAGAACGGTGCGAGCTCAAGCTGCGCCGCTCCGGCCTGCACGGCTTCGGCCTGCGCGGCTCCGGCCTGCGCGGCTTCGGCTGGGGCTTGTTCCTGGGCCGCCGCCGCTGGCTCCGTAGCGGATTCCGGCCGCTGTTCCGCCGACTCCGGGCGGGCCTTGACCACCCGTCGGAATGCCGACGTCCCCCGACTGAGGTCATGACCGACCGTCACCGCGTCAATGTCCGCCGAAACGAAGCTGCGCCCCTTGTCCTCCCGCTCCCGCACCCGTAGCCGCCCCCGCACGACCAGGGGTTCACCGACCCCCACCGACGCCGCCACGTTCTCGGCCAACGACCGCCACGCCCAGACGGTGTAGAAGCTCGAATGGCCGTCGGTCCAGCGCTCCCCCGCGCGGTCGTAGCGCCGCTCCGTCGTCGCCAGCCGGAACCGTGTCACCGACGCCCCGGTCGCCGTCACCTTCAACTCCGGCCGCGTCGCGGCGTTGCCGACCACCGTCACCAGCGTCTCGCCCATGTTCATGGTCCTGCCCTCCCCTTCATCTGCCGAGTCGTTGAGGACAGCGTGCACCCGGCCGGAAGGGGTGTGCCGCGGCGGCGTGAAATCTGTGGACCCCCCGCCGATTGTGGATAACTCGCCCACCCGAACGTGTGGTTCACCGCTTCCCACGCACCGGAAGCGACCGCGCCGCCCCCCTCGTCAGCGCCCCGCCACCACCCCATACCGCTCCCGTACCTCGCGGTACCGCAGCAACTCGGCGGCCAGCGGCTCAAGTACCAGCGCCCGGCCGCAGTCGGCCGCGGCGTCCCGCAGCCGGGCTTCCGTACACCGCCCGAACCGCCGCGCGGGCCCCCGCCCCCCGACCCGGCACATCCACGTCAGCACCGGCCCGCCGAACGCGCCAACCGCCAAGACCAGCAGGGGAATCCACACCGGAACCCCACGCGCCCACGACGCGCTCGTCACCAGCCCCAGCGCCCCGGTCACCGCGAGGACCAGCAGCATCCGCTGCACCGCCGCGGCGATGGACCACCACTTCGGACGTTCCCATTCCGCTTCCTCCGCCCGGGCCGCCGCCTCATCCAGCGCTTCGGACAAGCCCCGCGCCCCCCGTCGCGCGGCCTCGCGTACCGCCTGTGCCCAGGGCTCCGGCAGTCCTTCCGCCGCCGCGTCGGCGACGGCTCGTACCGCCTCCGCCACCACCGGTCGCGCCGCCAGCGGTGGCTCCTCACGCCACCCGGCGGCCCCCTGCGCCACCTGCCCGCGTCGACGTGCCCGCGGCCACGGCAGCCCGCAAGCGCGCCCGGCGGCCGTGCTCCACTGCCGTTCCGCCGCCTGCCCCACCGCGGCGGCGCCCACCGCGTCCGCCAGCTGGTCCGCGAACGCCTCACATGCCCGATCCGTCAATCCGGCCGTGCCATCACCGATGTACATCGGCCGCAGCCGCTCCGCAGCCTGCTCGACATCCGCCGCCAACCGGCGGTTGGCGGCACCGCGTTCGGCGACCAGCTGCCCGATCACCGCCCGTACCTCGCCGACGCCCTCACCGGTGAGCGCCGAGGCGGCCAGCACGACCGCCCCCGCCTCGCCATGCTCGCCCACCGCGATGCCGTCCTCGTCCAACAGCCTGCGCAGGTCGTCCAACACCTGCTCGGCGGCGTACGCCGGGAGCCGGTCCACCTGGTTCAGCACGACAAGTGTGACGTCGGCGTGCCCGGCCATCGGCCGCAGATAGCGCTCGTGCAGCACGGCGTCCGCGTACTTCTCCGGATCGAGCACCCACACCACGACGTCGACCAGTTCCAACAGCCGGTCCACCTGGTTGCGGTGGCCAAACGCGGCCGAGTCGTGGTCGGGCAGGTCGAGAAGCACCAGGCCCTCCACCGCGTCGTCGCGCGCCCCGTCCATCCCCAGCCGCGTATGGACACCGTCGAGCAGACTGCGGCGTGCGAAGCGGGAGTTGTGCGGGATCCCCAGGCGGTCGAGCAGCGGTTCTGCGCCATGCGAATCCCAAACATACGCAAGCGGTGAAGCGGTGGTCGGCCGCCGTACCCCGACCTCGGCGAGATCCAGCCCGGTCAGGGCGTTGAACAGCGATGACTTACCGCTGCCGGTGGCCCCGGCGAGCGCGACGACCGTATGGCTCAGGGAGAGCCTGCGCCGTTCCGCCGCCCGGTCCAGGACCGCGCCCGCGTCGGCCAGCGCGTCCGCCTCGACCCGGGTACGGGACAGACCCAGCAGCTCGCCCAGTGCGTCGACCCGCTGTTGCAGCAGGTCGCCGGAGTTTCCAACAGCCGCTCGCACGATGGTCAGCTCACCTTCTGCAGTACGGAGAACGTGGCGATGAGGGTTGCCTGCTGGCGCGGCGACACATCCAGGGCGTCGAGCGGGGCGAGTCGGAGTTCACGTTCGGCCCGCAGCAACTCGTCGACCATGGCGCTGAGTTCGTCCGCCGCGCGGTCGCGCATCCGCAAGGCGGCGAGCGCGCCGAGCCGCTCGGCCAGTTGCTCTCCCGCACCCCGGCCGCGCCGTCCGCCCAGTAGCGCGACACCGAGCAACGCGGCGATGTCCTCGGGGTCGGCGGGCGCTCGCTCGCCATCGCGGGCGAAACGCACTTCCTCGTACGCGAGGTCGGTGAGCGCGGTGCGCCAACGCCGCACCGCCCCGGCGATACGTTCCGCCATATCGCCTCCGCCCGCGGACCCGTCCTGCGGCCTGGGGAAGACCACATCCGCCGGGTCGAGCCGCCACCGCTCCGCCGCGGTCTCATCGGCCAGGTCGACCGCCGTACGCAGCAGGGCGGCGCACCCGTCAGCCAACGCGGACTGCAACGCCTCGGGCCCGCTGGCCGGATACCCGCGCCAGCGCGCGAGTGCCGCTCCGCAGAGCACCTCACCGCGCTCCACGGCTTCGGTGACCCGCTCCGCGGCGCAGCGGTACGCTCCGGCCACATGGCCGGTGAGCCGTACGACGGCGGCGTGTTGCGCCGCGGACGCCCCGGCGAGCGCGGGCATCCGTTTGCGCAGCGAGGTCAGGACGCCGGTGGCGGTGCGGCGCGCCGCCGCACCGCGGGTGGCGGCATCATCCGCACAGTGCCGCAGCCATTCGCGCAGTTCGTGTACGGCGGTACGCGGCAGCAGCCCGCCGCCGTCAGCCGATTCGGGGAGTTCGGGAACCGTGAACCGGGGTACGTCGCCGAGTCCGGCCTTGGTCAACAGCGCGGCGTAGTGCCGGGAGACCTCGTCCGCGATCTGGTGCGGCACCCGGTCCAGCACGGTGCCCAGCGCCACGTCGTACTCCTTGGCCGAACGCAGCAGATGCCAGGGAACCGCGTCCGCGTAGCGGGCGGCGGTGGTGACGAGGATCCAGATGTCGGCGGCGCAGAGCAGTTGGGCGGCCAGTTCGCGGTTGGCGGCGACGAGCGAGTCGACGTCGGGCGCGTCAAGCAGCGCGAGGCCCGGCGGCAGAGCGTCGGCGACCTCCAGCCGAAGACACGGCAACTCGGCGTCGTCCGCCAGGGAACCACGGTGCGTTCCGCCCGTGGCGTCCTCGAACCGTCCTTCGCGGTGGCCCGCGCCATGGCGAGGTCTCGCGGGCCGCCCCGCGTCCAGCTCCCAGCAGTCCTGCCGAGGCAGGCCGGCGACACTCTCCCGCGCGAACCCCGGCAGAATCCGCGGATCAGCGAACCATGCGCGGTCCCGGGGATGGCATACGAGGACGGGAGTGCGGGTAGTAGGCCGCAACACCCCCGCCTCACTCACCCGTCGCCCCACAAGTGAATTGACCAGCGTCGACTTCCCAGCCCCGGTCGACCCTCCGACAACGGCAAGCAACGGCGCCTCAGGCGCGCGAAGCCGCGGCATCAGGTAGTCGTCCAACTGGGCCAGCAGTTCCTGCCGAGTACGCCGGGCACGCGGCGCCCCTGGCAGCGGCAACGGAAAACGCGCGGCGTCGACGTGGTCGCGCATTACCGACAGCGCTTCGATCAGTCCAGGCTGTACGTCGAGGATCGCCACATGCGAAGAATGCCCAATTTTGGTCGCTTTTTGAAGCGTATCTTGCCCCTGTCCGCCTTCTTCGACCCACCCAGCCGAGCCCCGACACGCAAGTGACACCTGGGGCGCCGGGATAACGAGTGCACAACACCCGCCACGCGTGGCGTAAAAAACGCTGCAAGATTCGGACTAGCCTGCGATTATCAGATCGCTTCACCGAACCTACACAACGTGTCTCGGACGTGAAGCAACCGGTATGAGGTCCGCAGCCCTCTATCCTTGTCCCCGGCAAGGTCACGGAACCACCGAGCCCGCCAGACCACGGCCAGCACGGTCGGAACCGCAGGCACACCGGGGACGGACACAGCCGCGGCCGCAACCCGGCCCCCGTAGCTCAGTGGATAGAGCAGGCGCCTTCTAAGCGCTTGGCCGCAGGTTCGAGTCCTGCCGGGGGCACTACACAGAAGGATGCCGTCGGTCGGTAACGCTCCGTCGTCATCTTGCTCTCCTTGTGCTCGTGGGACGTACGACCTCGCTGGAAGGGGACGACCACCGCCTCGCTCGTGGTCTGGCTCACGGCCGGAATTGTTTCGCCAGTCAGGGTGATGCGGCAGGTGGCCAGGTTTGTGGTCCTGTCGTAGTGGATCTCCAGCCGGAGCGCTTCGAACAGCTGGCGGCACAGCTCGTCCGGCATCTTCGTCAGGTCGACAGGAGTGATCGGCAAGCGGCTCAGCAAGTCGGGGTTCGGAGCCTGCTGCACCTCATCTTCGAGCCTGGCGAGCTGCTGCTCCAGACCGATGCGGTGCTTGCGCAGCTCGGCCCGACGCTCGTTGATGTCGCGGATGAACTCTTGGTCAGGCTGCTCCACCAGCTCCAGGTTTCGGACGAGGCGCTTGCTCTTGGTGTTGTCCTCTGCGATGGCCCGATGCAGGGAGGCGATGCGCTCCGCCCGTTCCTGTCGCTGGACCGTGTCAAGGGTCTCGAGGTTGGTGTCGAGTAGTTCTTGGCGGTACTCGCCGAAGACGCGGGTTGCCAGGAAGTCGTTCAGCCCTTCGACCATGCCTGCCTCGGGCACCCAAACGCTCGCGGGGTGTCCATCAGGTCGGTAGCTCTTCTTCGGGGCGCAGACGTAGTAGCTGACCTTCTTGCTGGTCTTGCCGTAGAAGCGACGGCCGCACAGCGTGCAGAACAGGTAGCTGCGCAGCCGGTACGTCCGCTTGGTCTGGGGGTGCCTGTTCGTTACGGCGGCGCTTCGGGAGCGCTCCCTCAGTTCGCTGACCTGCTGGGCTTGTACGAATGTCTCTAGGTCGACCAATGCCTCGTGGACAGGCTCGGGAGACCAGATCCACTCTTCGACCGGATTGGGACGGTTCCTGCCGTTGCCCTTGCGGGCCCTCCGGTTCCAGACCATATGACCGGTGTACTTCGGGTTGGTGATGATGTCGCGGACATTGGAGTAGGTCCAGCGCCCCACGGTCATCTCAGCCCGGATAGGCGTGGGTGGCGGGTTGATGATCAGGTCGAGGTTCAGGCGGTCCGCGATCGCCTGGTAACCCAGACGCTCGACGACTCGCCAGCCGAACAACTTGCGCACCACGAGGCCCTCGACCGGGTGGACTTCGAGCAGTGTCTTCTTGACGCCCTTCGCTCGCTTGGCCGGTACAGGGTGAGGCACAGGCTTGGCGCGGTAGCCGTAGCATGCCTTACCGATGTTGTAGCCGTGCTCGGTGTGGACTTCGAAGCCCGCCCAGGACTTCTCCAGCATCTCCGTGACGTACCACTCGGCCACACCCTGCTTAACCCGTCGCGTCAGGATTTGCGTTGCCGTGCGGGCCTTGCGCGCGCCGGCGTCGAGGTTGATCGGCTCGTCGGAGGCGAGGAGGAGCACCCCGGCCTGCTCAAGGCGGTGCTCGATCTCGGTGGAGAAGTAGGTGCGCCGGGAGATCCGCTCGATGGACTCGCAGATCACCACATTGAAGCGGCGGTCCGGGCGAGCTGCCTCGTTCAGCAGGTCCTGGATGCCTCCGTCCCGCGGGATCGGGATCTGGAATTGCTCGTGCGCATGGCCACGGCCTCGGGCGGCCAGGTCCATGCGGCCGGATTCGATGTCGTAGAAGTGTGCGACGATCACGGCATTGTCGGGGAGCACCTTCTGGCTGTTGCGCAGTTGGCGCGGCAAGGACAGGGTTGGGTCCTGCTGGTCGTCTGTGGAGGTGCGCCCCGCAAACGCGACGAGGATCAACTGGTCCTCGGGGTTCACCTCTGGCTCTGCCGAGCCGTACCGCCTGCGTGATCCGCCTATGCGGCGTTGCTCTGCCCAAGCTCGGATCGCCTCTGGGCTATCACCCATTCCATGACCTCTCGAATGACGCGAGTTTGCTCTATGCGCAGCCGCTCGCCCTCGGCACCTCCGAGGATCTTCACCTCGAACAACAGTCGGGGAGGTTCGTCCGGCAGGAGGTGCCCAGTGTGTTCGTCCCGGCGCTCCGGGCTATCAGCCATGGCTTATGCCCCTCCCGCTCGGTATTCGGGTAACCATCTGAGGGCCAGGAGCCGTCCAGCACGGGCGTGCCCCCACGCGCATGACTCCGTTGCCTCGCCCTGCTGGCACCGGGACACGTCCGTCGAGGGGCCGCCCCCCGCAGCTAAAGCAGCTGGTCAGGCCCTCTTGAGGGCCCGGGAGCCTAGCACCGAACAGGCGAAAAAGGAGGCCCCGATACAGTTCCAGTTCCGTCAGTGGAGGTGGAGATCCTGCGGGTTGCTGCTTTGCAGCTGCGGGCTTCACGCTGTCTCCTCCTTCCCTACGGGGGTCGCCGCGCCGGGGCAGCAGACTTGACGCGCCAGTCGGGCGGTCGCGCCCGCCTGAAAAGCCGCGTTGAGGTCGATTCCGATGTAGGAACGGCCGAGTTGGCGGGCTGCCAGGCCGGTCGTGCCGGTGCCGCTGAATGGGTCGAGGACTACCCCGCCCGGTGGGCACCCGGCGGCGATGCAGCGCCGGGGGATCTCGATGGGGAACGCCGCCGGGTGTGCCTGGTGCCGCCGAGGGGTCACAGGGACGGACCACACGTCGCCGGGATTGCGGCCTCTCGCTGTCCGTACGGCTCGGTCGTCGTCTGCGGGTGGCGGCCAGATGCCGCGGGCGGTGTGGGGCTTGTTGCCGCCGCGGTGGGCTCGGCGGGACGGGGACCGGTCTCCGGTGTAGGGCTGTCGGATCGGGTCGAGGTCGAAGTAGTAGTACGGCTGCTGAACGAGCAGGAAGATCGTCTCGTAGTGGCAGCTCAGCCGGTCGCGGACGGGGAAGGGCGCGGCGTTGGCCTTGTGCCACACGATGGCGTTGCGCAGGATCCAGCCGTCGCTTTGGAGGGCGAGGGCGACGCGCCAGGGCATCCCCAGCAGGTTCTTGTGGGGGACGTCGGCTGCGGGCCGGTAGCGGGGCTGGCGGTACTGGCCAGGGCGGGTGCACCAGTAGCCGTCGCTGTTGGTGGCGTAGCTGTCGCCGAGGTTGAGCCAGGCGGTCCCGGTCGGTGACAGAACGCGTCTCAGCTCGGCGAAGACTTTCCGCAGCTGGGTGACGTAGGCGTCCGCGGTGGATTCGAGACCATACTGACCGTCGGTCCAGGATGCTCCGCAACTCGTGCAACAGCGTGGAGTGTTCGCGGTCTGGACGGCGATTTTCACGACGGCGTTCGCTGGGTGCGGACAGTCGGGGCTCCCGCCGCTCCAGGTTCCGGTGGCGTAATCCCGCAGGCGCCAGTACGGCGGTGAGGTGACCACGCAGTCCGCCGAGTTGGCCGGCAGGGTCGCCAGGACCTGCTCGGCGTCGCCGGTCAACAGGTTCACTGTGCTGCTGTCGTTCGAGAACGGCTGGCGGCTGGCCCCGCTGTGAGTAGCGGGCATGGAATTGGCGGTGGCCGGTCCCGGCTCCATGGGCCTGGTGTGGTGCTGCTTCATGCCACCCTGCCCGTTGCATTACGGCGCGGCCGACCGTATCCGGGGGCTTTCTCCTTCGGAAGCAAGCCGAGGCGGTTCAGGGCGATGTCGTGGAATGCGGAATTCAAGTCGACCCCGATGTAGGAGCGTTCCAATTGGCGTGCGGCGAGTCCGGTGGTTGCGGCGCCGCTGAACGGATCGAGGACGACGCCCTTGGGCGGGCACCCTGCCGCAATACACCGCAGTGGGATGTCCACAGGGAAGGTCGCGAAATGCGCGGCCTTGAGGGGGCGGGTCGAAAGCGACCAAACGTCGCCGGGGTTCTTGCCGTTGGCGTTGGCTGCGGAGTGGCGTTCGCCGGTGGGGCGCAGAGCTTCGCCGGGAAGTTTCGCGAGGAAGGGTGCGATGCTGCTGTACTTGCCGTTTCCGTAGATGCTGTTGCCGCGGCGGCGGGCCGTTGCGCCGATTCCGGCGTGGCGGCCTTTGTTCGCTCCGCCGATGACGAGGCCTTCGGTGAGTACTTCAGGGCGTGCCAGGGGTTCGCGGATGGGGTCGAGGTTGAAGAAGTAGCGTTGCTGTTTGACGAAGAGGAACAGCAATTCGTGGCGGCTGGATAGGCGGTCCCGGACTGATTCGGGCATGGCGTTGGGCTTGTGCCACACGATGGCGTTCCGCAGGATCCAGCCGTCGCTTTGGAGGGCGAAAGCCACCCGCCAGGGCATGCCGATCAAGTTCTTCCTGGGCAGTGCCTTGGTGCGGTCCACATCCGCGCGCTGGACGGAATCCCGCAGGCGCGCGACGGCGGCACGACTGGTGAGTGTGCTGGTGCGCATCGGATTGTTGGTGTGTCCGGGTGGGGTTGAGCTGTAGGAGTCGCCGAGGTTCAGCCATACCGTGCCGGTGTCCACGAGAATCCGGTGGAGTTCGGTGAAGACGACGCGCAGGGTTTCGACGTATTCCTCAGGGGTGGCTTCCAGCCCGTATTGCCGGTCTTCGCGGATGGCTCCGCAGCGCTGGCACGTTCGCGGATTTCCTCCCCGGTGGGCGGCCGAGGCCGGATATCCGAGGCTGGGGTGTTTGGTCTGCGCGGTGTTGGTGCCGCGACCGGCCGAATGGGCGCAGGACGGGTTGCCGCCGATCCATCGCCCGGTGCCGTAGTCGCGCAGTCCCCAGTAGGGGGGCGAGGTGACCACGCAATCGACGCTGCGGTCGGGGAGTTGACTCAGGACGTCGCGTGCGTCGCCGGTGTAGAGGGTGACGTCCTTGCAGGAGAAGTACGGCGTGATCATGCGGCACACCTCTGCGCGGCAGTGGTGTGGGCACGTTCGTAGCGCGGCAGTGGGGCCAGCGGCGGGCAGTGGAGGGCGGCGGCTTGGGCGGCTTCGGCCGGGGCTCGGAAGATCAGTGCCTCGTGGTGGGCGGTCAGGCTGATCGGGTGGCCGGTGGTGCGTTGGTTGCGGGCGGCGGCTCGGCGCTGTGCCAAGGAGGTGTGCGTGATGAGACGGTCGGCACGCAGCTCGGCCAGGAGGGCTATGCAGCGCTCGGTGGGCAGAAGTCCGGCTGCTTTTCCGGTGGCTAGAACGTCGCCGACCAGGTCGAGGAGGTAGCCGCGGTGGCGCTGGTGGTGGACGGTGACGATGACGTGGCCGCCGGGGCGTAGCAGCGGCCGGCACTGGAGCAAGATTGCTCGCAGATCTGTCACCGACCGGTCTGCGGGGTCTGCCGGTGGGCGCGGCTGATCGGCGCGGTCGGGACAGGGAGAGCGCAAGGCGGTGAGAAGCAGGTCGACGTGGCCGGTCAACCCAGCCAGCCGTGCGGCGGCGGGAGTGGGCGGACCGTCGAGGACCATGCCGTCGGTGGTAGCGCCGTCGCGTTTGGCGGTGGTGACGTTGCCGCGGGCTATGGGCCACCACCGGCGGTGGCTGGTGATGCCGACCGCGTGGCGGCCTGCGCGGAGGGCTTCGACCAGGACCGTCCCGGCCCCGCAGTTCGGGTCGAGGACGGTGTCGCCGGGGCGGGTGTACACGGCGACTGCGTGGGTGGCAATGGCCGGAGGCATACCTGCGGCGTCGCGCGTGGTGTCGGGCAGGTAGTGGCCCTCGGCGAGCTGGGTCTGGGTGTCCTGCTGGCCGGTGGCCCAGACCGAAGCAGCGGGGCGCGGCAGGGGCCTCGGTTGCACGGGGCGGCTCATCGGCTGCCTTCCTTCGTGCCGTGTTCCTCGGGCTGGGGGTGGGCGAAGATCAACAGGTCGGAGTGGACCCGGGCATGACGCGGTTCACCGGTGGGCGCCGTCAGCGTCATGGCGGCCCAACTGGCGGCTGGGCTGGCCAGTGCGCCGTCGCGGATGGGGACTTCGAGCAGCGCGATGCGATCGATTTCGGCCAGCCCGGCATGGCGCGCGGTGTGCGCCAGCAGACTGCTGGGGTCCGTCCACCGCCCGTCGACGTGGTCACCGTGGGTGATGAAGGCGAGGATCCCGGTCGGGGTCACAAGTGCGTGCCAGGGGAGGGTGAGGATCCAGTCGGTGGCATGTGGATCGACGATCGCGATCACCGCCTCGACGGGGTCGGTGCCCGACCCCGTCGGCCGGTCGGGGGGCGTGGCGAGTCGGTGGGCGGTCGGTGGCGAGTCGGCTGACCGGCGTGCGGGTCGGTCGGCCGACTCAGGGGCGGCCGGTGGCTGGGCGGCGGCCGGCCGGGCGTCGGCGACATGGTCGGCAGTGCGCACCTCGGTCGGCCGACCGAGTCGGGCTGCGGTCTCAGCGGCGTCGATCAGTCCGGGCGGCATTCCGCTTACCGACTGGCATCGCCCGGCGGTCGTCGCTTGCCCGCACTCGCCGTCGGGCTCCCCGTCGGGGGTCGGGGCGGCGAGCAGCAGCACACTGTCCCCCGGCGCGGTGTAGGTGGTGACGATCTTGTCGATGGTGTTCGGCAACCAGGCCAGGGCCTTCACCTCCGGATGATGGTCTTGTGCCACCGGCCAGACGGATGCCGGGCGGCTGGGACGCTGGCCAGTACGCCGACGGGCGGATCGGCGCGGGTGGCTGAGCGCGGGGCGACGGGCTGCCAGCGGGCTCGGCGTGGCGGGTTCGGCGGCGCGGTGAGCGTGGCGCGGTAGGGACACCGTGTTCTCCTTCGAGGCGCTGTCGCTTGCGCGAGCTGACACCTCAAAAGGCCGGGATTCGGCGCCGTTTTGGACACGACGAAGCCAAGATCTTTTATGGCCTGCCCCCCGATGGCACGGTCGGCGATTCAGACGCCGCCCCTACCGACCGGGCAACCTGCCGCGCATATACCGAGAGTCAGGAGAAGGCAGATCACCATCCCCATGGCCAAACCTCGCCGGATTTCTGAATCGCCAGATGCCACAACCGGAACGCCCCCCAAAGACGGCGGCTGGATTTCGTCCGGCTACTCCGGAACCCAGATGGAGAACGCACCAGGAAGGCATGGGGTAGGCAGCATCCGCATGCGGCCGACCAGCACGCGCGGCTACTAAGACTCACCTAGATCACAACTAAAAGCGCAGGTCACACGCTACTAAGCCGCCACTAAAGCCCGGTCGCGTACCGCCGGTCGACACCCACGGAACGATCACCCAACTCGACTGTGCAGCAACACTTTTAAGCGTGTTTTAGTAGCGGTGACCAACGACCAAGGCAGAACTCTTGTTCTTTTCCTGGCCTTTTCTTGTCGTGGGCCTGGCTCGCTTGAGGCGCCATCTCTTCCCCGTTCGAGGAGGCGCCACATCATGGTTGTTCATCGCATCGCAAACGGCAGCGACGACCACGGCTCAGAACGCGAACTTCCTTTGGATGTTGCGCGGGAGTGCTTCACCTTGCTGGTGACCGGGCCGAACCCACTGTCCCTGGACGGCCGCGAGTTCCGCGGCCTGCCGAACCGGCTGATCCCGCTCGATGAGTTGCGGGACCGGATGCTGCGGCGGCGCTGCCCGCGTGCCACGCGCGATACCGTGTGGGCGCACCTGGTGCGCCGTTCGCACCAGGAGGGCGCGACGTGGACGCTGGCGTGTGCGGGCATGGCGGTGCCCGCGCTGAGCGGTGTGGCGCGCTGGCTCTCGTCCCGCTTCCCTGGTGATCCGTTCGATGTCCACGCCGAGGTCCTGTCGGGCTTCCTGAGCGCGCTGTCGACCATCGATCTCGGCCGACCGCGGGTGTTGGTGCGGCTGCGGTGGGCGGCCTACCGCCAAGGGTTCGCGGCGCTGTCGGAAGCGCTGGACGCTCCCACTCCGGTCGCACCCGGATTCCGCTCCGCTGCGCCCCGACCGCCGTGGGGCCACCCCGACTTGGTGTTGGCCAAGGCGGTCCGCTCCTTGGTCCTGACCCGGACCGAGGCCGACCTGATCGGCGCAACCCGACTCGACGACATGGCGATCGCCGACTGGGCGGACCGGCACCAGACCACACCGGGGGCCGCCTACAAGGTCCGTCAACGGGCCGAGGCCCGGCTCGTCGCCTTCCTCCGCGACGAGGCCCGCGACGTCGACCCCGATGACCCGGTCGCCGCCTCCGCGATCGACGGCCTGTCGAACGCCGGGCCCGCTTCCGACCGCGCCAGCGGTCCAACGCACCCCGCCCCGTCACAGTCCGTAACGCCCCCTTCGGCCGGCGACGTGTCGGACCGGGCCGAGAAATCTTCGATCGGCGTGTCCAAAAAGGGGCTTGAATCCGGCCTTTTGAGGTGCGGGAGCACCACGCCCGCCTCGACGTCCACGCCGCCCTCGGAGGTGCGCCGATGCGCCTGATACCTCTCTCCCACCGCCTCAGCCGCGCCACCGTCCGGGCGACGGTCACCGGGTGGCGACCGGTCCCCTGGCTGCGCCGGTCGCTGCTGCTGGCCGGGCTTGCTCTCCTGGCGCCGCTGTTCGCCGCTTCGGCGGCACACGCCGAAGCGGTGCAGGCCCTGGCGCTGGCTGGTTCGGTCAATGACGTCCTCAACAACGTCCGCAACTGGATCATGGGCATCCTGGCGGGCCTGGCCACCGTCTTCTTGTCCATTGGCGGGGTCCGGTACGTCATGGCGGGCGGCGACCCCAGCGAGGTCGAGAAGGCCAAGACGGCGTTCAAGAGCGCAGGTTTGGGTTACGCGCTGGCTGCGCTGGCGCCGCTGGTGGTCCAGATCCTCAAGGGGATCGTGGGGGCCTGATGTCGACCGCGGTTTTCACTCGTTCGCTTCCTGACCCGGCTCCGCCCCGTCCCACGATGGCGGACGGCGCGGGGATGCGGGGAGCCGGTCGGCGGGCTCGCCGCTCCCAGAGGGGCAGCGGGCGGCGTCGCTGGCGCACGATCGCCGTCCTCGGCGGGTTGGTGCTCGTCGTGGCGTCCGTCGTGCTCGCGCAGGCCGACCCGCGTCCTTCCCCCGCACCGGGGCCCGCACCGACGGCGTCCGCGCCGGCGACACCGGCGCCGTCGACCACGGCGTCCCCGTGTGCGTCTTCGGCCTGCCATCCGCGCCCTGGAGCGTCGGCCCCGTCCAAGCCCTCATCGCCGCCGTCGCCGACCGCGCTGCCTTCGCCGAGCGCGTCGAACACCGGTAGCGGGGCCGGCGGGATCACCGGATGGATCACGGGTGCGATCACCGGGGCCATCAACTCCTTCTTCAAGGGCGTGGTCGTCGCTGCCCTCAACCCTCTGCTGAACCTGCTGGGCAAGACGCTGCTGACCACCCCAACACCCGCCTCGTTGCCGCGGATCGGGGAGTTGTGGAACAACTCCTGGGCCATCGCGATGGCCTGCTACGCGCTTCTGGTGACGGTCGCCGGTGTGGTGGTCATGGCGCACGAGACGGCTCAGACCCGCTACTCGATCAAGGAGATGGCCGCACGGATCCCCTTGGGCTTCATCGCTGCTGCGATGTCGCTGTTCCTGGCGGGCCAGGCCATCACGATCGCCAACGCCCTCTCCCAGGCCCTCATGGGCCCCGGAGTCGACGAGAACAGCGCCGCCATCACGCTGCGGAACATCGTGCTCAACCCGCTCAACGCCCTCGACAACAGCTTCTACCTGGTCCTGCTCGGAGCCGTGTTGGCCGGGATGCTGGTCGCGGTCCTGGTCACCTACGCCGTACGAGTCGCCCTGACCGTCATGCTGATCGCCGGAGCACCGATCGCGCTGATGTGCCACGCCCTGCCACAGACCGACGGCATCGCGCGGTGGTGGTGGAAGTCCTTCGGCGGCGTCCTGGCCATCCAGATCGTCCAATCCGTCGCGCTGATCACCGCGTTGCGGGTGTTCCTGGCGCCGGGCGGGTTCACCCTGCTCGGCCCCACCCCGGACGGGCTGGTCAACATCCTCGTCGCGCTCGGGCTGATGTACATCCTGTTCAAGATCCCCTTCTGGATCCTTAGCGCGACCCGGCTCAGCAATAGGCGCTCGCTCGCCGGGAGCCTCGTGCGCACGGTCGTGATGGCCAAGACGTTCGGCCTCCTGCGCAGCGCGGCGGGCAAGGGCTCCCGCCCGCGACCCTCCCGAAACCCGCGACCCTCGGGACCGCCTCCACCGCAGCGCGGCGGGAGGGGTCCCCGGCCTGGGCCCCGACCTGGCTCGCCGAGGACACCGCGTACGCCGCTGCGCCCGCCAGGCTCCCCGCTGTTCATCTCGCCCAACCCGCCCTCGCCCACGGCCCACCGAGCGACCGGGCGGGCAGCCGGACCGCCGCCCATGCCCGTCTTCCAGGCCCCCGGAGCACCGGCTAACGGACCCAGCGTCCCGCCGGCCTCCCCACCGCCCAGGCCGAGTGGCCCACCCGGGCAGCCGGTCTTCCGGGCGCCCGGCACCACCCAGCCTCCGCCCCGAGCCCCGCGGCGCACCACGCCGCCCGGACCGCCGACGTTCCGGCAGCCGAATCCGCAACCGACACCCCACCCGAGCCGGGCCAACCAGCCTCCCGCTCCCGCCACTTTCCAGCCTCCGGCGGCGACCAGCACCCCGCGGCCGGTGCGCCGCACCTACCCACCGGCTCCCACAACTTTCAGCTCACCCCCACCGGCCAGCACCCCGCCCAGGAGGCGCACGCCTCCACCACCACCGTCCCGGAGCGGTCAGAACTCGCAAGGAGGTGACCGGCGATGAGCCAGATGGTGCGGATCCCCGCGGACGTCGACCGGGAAGACCGGGTCCTGGCCAGCCTCACCGCCCGACAACTGCTGATCCTGGCGGTCACCGGCCTCGTGCTGTACGGGGGCTGGTCGGTCACCCGTGCCTTCCTGCCGCTGCCCGTCTTCGCGGTGGTGGCACTGCCCATCGGCGCCACAGCCGCCGTCCTGGCCCTGGGGCAGCGGGACGGCCTCTCCCTGGACCGGCTCGCGCTCGCCGCGCTCCGGCAACGCGTGGCCCCCCGCTACCGGGTGGCCGCTCCCGAAGGCATCCACCCCGCCCCCGGGTGGCTTGTCAACCGAGTCACCGCAGGCCAACAGAGCGAGCACGCGGCCATCTCGCCAGCGGCGTTGCGGCTGCCGGCCGAGCAGATCAGCGAGGCCGGGGTGATCGACCTGGGCAGCGATGGACTGGCCGTCGTGGCGGTGTGCAGCACGGTCAACTTCGCGCTGCGCACCCCCGCCGAACAGGAAGGGCTGGTAGCGGCGTTCGGCCGGTACCTGCACTCGCTCACCGCACCGGTCCAGATCCTGATCAGGGCCGAACGCCTCGATCTGTCCGGGCAGATCGCCGAACTGCGGCAGTGTGCTCCCGGCCTGCCACACCCCGCGCTGGAGCATGCGGCTGGCGAGCACGCCGACTACCTGCACCAGCTCACCGGCACCACCGACCTGTTGCGCCGCCAAGTCCTGCTCGTCCTGCGCGAACCCGTCCACGCCACCGGCCCGGTCGACGGGCTCGGTGGCGCCTCCCCCCTCTCCGCGCTCACCCGGCGCCGCGCCGCCAACCAGCAGGGCGAACCCGTCGACCACGCCACCCGCCGGGCGGCCGAAGCACGCCTGGTCCGCCGACTCGCCGAAGCCAGCGAACTGCTGTCCCCGGCGGACATCATCGTCACCCCCCTGGACCCCGGCCAGGCCACCGCTGTACTCGCCGCGGCGTGCAACCCCGACAGCCTCATCCCCCCGTCCTCCCGCCTCGCCGGAGCCGACGAGGTGATCACCACAGCGGCATCCGAGGAGCCGTGGGCCGAGCAGGGAGACGAACAAGGCTGGGCGGATGAGCCCTGGAACGACACCCACGGAAGGAGGCGCACGACGTGAAACGCCCCCGCCGCACACGATCCTCGCTTCCTGATCAGCCTCCGAGCCTGGCCGCGCCGTCGGTGGGCGGGGCCGGGGCATTCACTCCCGATGCGCTCGCCGTCGCGCCCCGGCATCTGGAAGTCGGCGGCGAACACGTAGCCTCCTTCGCGATCACCGGCTTCCCCCGGGAGGTCAGTGCAGGCTGGCTGCAACCGTTGCTGACCTACCCGGGACGGGTGGACGTCGCGCTGCACGTCGAGCCGATCGACCCGGTCACCGCGGCCAACCGGCTCAAGCGGCAGCTGGCCAAGCTGGAGTCCGGACGCCGATACGCCGACGAGAAGGGCCGGCTGATCGATCCGCAGGTGGAGGCCGCGACCGAGGACGCCTACGACCTGTCCGCCCGGGTGGCCCGCGGCGAGGGCAAGCTGTTCCGCCTCGGCCTGTACCTGACCGTGCACGCCTCCAGCACCGAGGAGTTGGCCGACGAGGTAGCCGCCGTCCGCTCGCTGGCCGCGAGCTTGCTGCTGGACGCCAAGCCGACCACCTACCGCAGCCTGCAAGGCTGGGTCACCTGCCTGCCGATGGGCCTGGACCTGATCAAGATGCGGCGCACCTTCGACACCGCCGCCCTGTCCGCCGCGTTCCCCTTCACCAGCCCCGACCTCCCTCCGGCCGACCCCACGTCGGTCGCCGCCCCGAGCGGGGTGCTGTACGGGTACAACGTCGGCAGCCAAGGTCTCGTGCATTGGGACCGGTTCGCCCTGGACAACCACAACGCGGTCATCCTCGGCCGCTCCGGGGCCGGCAAGTCCTACCTGGTCAAGCTGGAGTTGCTGCGCTCGCTGTACCGCGGGATCGAGAACCACGTCATCGACCCGGAGGACGAGTACGCCCGCCTGGTCGCAGCCGTCGGCGGCACCTACGTCCACCTCGGCGCCGAGGACGTCCGTCTCAACCCGTTCGACCTGCCCGTCCACACCCGCCCCGATGGGCGCCGCACCGCCCCGAAGGACGCCCTGGTCCGCCGCTCGCTGTTCTTGCACACGGTCATCGGTGTCCTGCTCGGCTCCCCGCTCGCCCCGGCGGAACGCGCAGCGCTGGACCGCGCGATCGCCGCTACCTACCAACGCGTCGGGATCACCTCCGACCCGCGCACGTGGACCCGCCCCGCGCCCTTGCTCGCCGACCTCGCCGAGGCGCTGGAGACCTGCGCCGATGCCACGGCTCAACAGGTCGCGGCCCGGCTGCACCCCTTCGTCCACGGCGCGTTCGCCGGCCTGTTCGCAGGTCCCACCAGCACTCGGCCCGAGGGCCACCTGGTGGTCTACTCCCTGCGCGACCTGCCCGACGAACTCAAAGGCATCGGCACGCTGTTGACCTTGGACGCGGTGTGGCGGCGGGTCTCCAATCCGGCGGTGCGCAAGCCCCGTCTGGTCACGGTCGACGAGGCGTGGCTGCTGATGCAGCAGAGCGCCGGGGCCGACTTCCTGTTCCGCATGGCCAAAGCCAGCCGGAAACACTGGGCCGGCCTCACCGTCGCCACCCAGGACACAGCCGATGTTCTCGGCACGGATTTGGGCAAAGCTGTGGTGGCCAATGCCGCAACCCAAATCCTGTTGCGCCAGGCACCGCAAGCCATCGACGAAATCACCCGCACCTTCAACCTGTCCGAGGGTGAACGGCAATTCCTGCTCTCAGCCGACCGCGGCCAGGGGCTGCTGTCCACGGGCACGCAACGGGTGGCTTTCCAGAGCATCGCGTCCCCCGCCGAGCATTACTTGGTCACCACGAATCCCGCCGAACTCGCCGCCTACGCCGAATCCCATCCCACGGCAGACCCCGAGGACTCCTTCGTGGACCTCGGGAGCGATGGGTGGGCCGGAGATGACTTCGACTCCGAGCCGGACGGTCAGATCGACCTCGAAGCGGCCTGATACACCCGCCACGTACGTCATGCCCCTGTCTCACAGGGGGCACCGAACTCTTCTGCTCTTTGCGTCGAAGGGCGGTCCATGTCTCCTTCCGAATCGACTCTGGCACCACTCCCACGGCGACCTTCGCGATTGCTGACCCAGAACCGGGAGATGCGCGCGATCGGCGTGTGGAATTGGACCCTGCCCGCGTGGGCTGGACGCCTTCCCGATGGCCGAACCTACAACACCTGCCCTTCTGCTGGAATTTGCCGCCACGTGTGCTACGCCCGGCACGGCACCTACCTGTGGCCGACCGTGAAGGCCAAGCACCAGGCGAATCTCCGGTTCGTCCTCGATGACCTACCCGGTTGGGAACAGGCCATGGCCGAAGAACTCGGTGCGACCAAGTTCCGCGGCACCTGGGTGCGGATCCACGACAGCGGCGACTTCTTCTCCGACGCCTACCTGCTCGCCTGGCTTCGGATCATGCGCGCCCGTCCGGAGACCAATTTCTACGCCTACACCAAAGAGGTCATCCGCTTCCGCAGCCTCGTAGAGCCTGATCCACCGCCCAATTTCCTGTGGGTGTACAGCTTCGGCGGCAGCCAAGACGCCGAACTCAACGTAGAGACCGATCGGGTGGCGGACGTGTTCCCCGACGAGGAGGCGATCGCCGCGGCCGGGTGGTACTCCCAGGAAGCCAGCGATCTTCTCGCCGTGCTGGGCCCACATTTGGTCGGCATCCCGGCCAACCGCATCCCGAACTTCCTCAAACGGCTGGGTGGGCGAACCTTCCGCTCTTGGCAAGCCGAGGTCGACGCCGAACGTCACACCGAGCGCTCCCGAGCAGATGGGCGCGGCGGCCTGCGGCTCGTCACCGGCGCTGGCCGCCCTTCACCCGCCGCCCGCCGTCCACCGGCCGCCGACCGGCACGACCGCGCCGCGTGACCGCTTTCTCGCTGAGAAATCCCCACTCTGGAAAGGACGCTCGATCGATGCCATCTGCCCGCATACCGGTCCCGGCTGTCACGCCGCCTGGGCAGACCCCCCTTGCTTCCGCGGCCAGTTCGGGCTCACCGCTGCAGCGGTACCTGATCAATCCGTGGGGCGCCGTTCACGCCCTGCTCGTCGCCGCGAAGGACTGGGCGATCTCCTGGGGCCCGGTCGCCGGGCCGGTGCTGCTGGTCATCGCTGCCGCGCTGGCTTGGGCGCGGTGGTGGTGGCGTCGCCGCTGCCGCCGAGCCCTGACCGTCGACGCCCGGATCGTCAGCGTGCTGCCACCGCCCACCGCGGACCCGGCGGGAGCAGCCGCTGCCTGGGCGAACCTCGTGGGCCTGCTGCGCCCGGCCTGGCGCCGCCGCCTGACCGGTCAGCCGCACCTGGCCTGGGAATACCTCTTCGACCGCGAGGCCATCCGCATCCAACTGTGGGTGCCCGGCGCCATCCCGCCGGGCATGGTGGAACGAGCCATCGAAGCTGCCTGGCCCGGCGCCCACACCCGCACGCGACCGGCCACGCCCCCGCTCCCGACCGAGGCACCCAGTGGGGAGACCGCCCACGTGGCCGGGGGCGAACTGCGACTGGCCCGCAGCGAAGCGCTGCCAATCCGCGGCGACTTCCCGGCCGACCCGATACGCGCTTTGCTCGGCGCACCAGTCGGCCTCGGACCCCATGAACAGGCCGTGGTCCAAGTCCTGGCCCGCCCTGTGACCGGCCACCGGGTGAAGAAGGCCCGCCGCGCCGCACGGCATCTTCGGGCCGGGCGCTCCGCACGCCCGGTCAGCCGCCTGCTCGATCTGATCACCCCCGGCCCGAGCCCGAAGGCCCGGTCCCGAAGCAGCAGCCCGGTGCTCGACCGGCAAACAGCCCTGGAGGTCTCTGCCGAGGACCGGGTGATCGTGGCCAAGCAGCGCGGCGCGCAGTACGAGACACGCATCCGCTACGCCATCGCCACCATGCTTCCCACCACCGCCAGTACAGAGGAACGCACCCGAGTGATCGACCGGTTGCGCGGCCGTGGCCATGCCATCGCCTCCGCGTTCGCCACCTTCACCGAGCACAACTACTACCGCCGCACCCGGCTCCGCCACCCGCTGCCCCGGCTGGCCGAACGCCGCCTCGACACAGGCGACCTGCTCTCGATCCCTGAGCTCGCCGCGATCGCGCACCTGCCCTGGGACGAGGCCATCCCTGCGCTCCAGCGTGCCGGTGCCAGGGCGGTGCCACCCCCGCCCGGCGTCGCCACCGCAGGCCCTGCGGTCAAGCCGATCGGGTTGACCGACACCGGCCACCCCCGCCCGGTTGGTCTGCGCGCGGCCGATGCCCGCCACCACGTGCACATCCTCGGCGCTACCGGATCGGGCAAGTCCGAGCTGATGGCGCGGATGATCCTCGCCGACGCCGAGGCCGGCCGCGGCCTGGTGGTCGTCGACCCCAAGGGCGACCTGATCACCGACATCCTCATGCGCCTGCCCGAAGACCTCGGCGAGAAAGTGCTGTTGTTCGATGCGGACGACCGATCCCGCCCGCCGATCATCAACCCCCTCGAAGGCGCCGACGCCGAGCGGACCGTGGACAACCTGGTCTCGATCTTCTCCCGCGTCTACGCCTCCTCCTGGGGACCGCGTACCGACGACATCCTGCGCGCCGGACTGCTCACCCTGCGCGCCCTGCCCGGCATCCCCACCCTGGTCGACCTGCCCAAGCTGCTGTCAGATCCGGCGTTCCGGCACCGGGCCGTGGCCCAGATTCATGACGAGGTGCTGCGTGGCTTTTGGTCCTGGTACGACGCCCTGTCCGAGCCGGCCCGCGCGCAGGTGACTGCGCCTTTGATGAACAAGCTCCGCGGGTTCCTGCTGCGTCCCTTCGTCCGGGCGGCGCTGGCCGCAGGCACCTCCACCGTCGACATGGACCAAGTGCTGGACGGCGGGATCTGCCTCGTCCGCATCGCCAAGGATGCTCTCGGTTCCGAGACCGCTCACCTCATCGGCTCCATCGTGGTGGCCCGCACCTGGCAGGCCGCCACCCGCCGCGCCCGCATCCCCCAAAGCCAACGGCAGGACGCCGCACTGTACGTCGACGAAGCACACAATTTCCTCAATTTGCCCTATGCCCTTGAGGACATGCTCGCCGAGGCCCGCGGCTACCGGCTGTCGATGACACTGGCCCACCAGTACCTGCGGCAGCTCCCCAAGGAGCTGGAGGAAGGCATCAGCGCCAACGCCCGCACCAAGATCTTCTTCAATGCTTCCCCCGAAGACGCCCGCCACCTGGCCCGTCACACCGAACCGCGCCTGACGGCGCACGACCTGTCCAACCTCGACGCCTTCCACGCCGTCATCCGACCGGTCCTCGGCGGAGCCGAAGCCCCCGCCTTCACGGCCGTCACCGAGAAACTGCCGTCGCCAATTCCTGGCCGCGCCCGGCTGATCCGCGCCGCCGCCCACCACAACGCCCGGCCGAAGCCCGCGCCCGTCGCGATGTCCAAAGACCAGCGCCGGAATCTCGCAGGCGACCCACGCCGCACCACCTGACCTCACCCGCGCCGATGGCGCGCATCCGTCGGTCACCAGTCACCTCGGAGGTGTCCCCCTGTGATAACCAACCCCACGCCCCAACGTGCCCTGCGGGGCCACAAACCCCGGCGCACGCAGGCCCGTGCCGCCGTCAGCGGCGAGTACGTTGCCTGGCTCGCCCCCCGCCTGACCGACCGCGACCGGTGGCTGGCCCACATGCTCTACGAGCACAAGGTCCTTACCACCAACCAGATCGCCCAAATCGGCTGGCCGTCCGCCAGGGCCGCCAACCTGCGTCTGCTCCAGCTGTATAAGTGGCGCGTCATCGACCGGTTCCAGCCGTTCGTAAACAGCGGCTCCGCCCCCATGCACTACATCCTCGACCTGGCCGGAGCAGCCGCGCTCGCCCGCGGGCACGGCGTGGAAGTCCGGGAGCTGGACTACCGACACGACCGGGCCATGGGCATGGCCTACTCCCTGCGCCTGGCCCACACCGTGGGCACCAACAGCTTCTTCGCCGCGCTCACACACCACTCCCGACGCCCCGAGGCCACCGGTCGGCTCACCGCCTGGTGGTCCGAATACCGCTGCTACCGGCACTTCGGCGACATGGTCCGCCCCGACGCCTACGGCCGCTGGCACGAAGGGCACATCGAGTTCGAGTGGTTCTTGGAATACGACTTCGGCACCGAGCGCCCGGCCGACCGGGTAGGCGCCAAGTTGGCCGGATATGCCCGGCTCGCCGCCACCACCGGCATCACCACCCCCGTCCTGCTCTGGCTGCCCACCACGGACCGCGAAGCCCAAGTTCGCCGCGCGCTCGCCGCAGCGTTGTCGTCGCTGCATGACCCGTCACTCGTTCCCGTCGCCACCTCCAGCGCCGAGTTGATCGGCGATCCAGAACACGAAGGCCCCGCAGGCGCCCACTGGCTCCCGCTCGACACCGCTGCCGGCCTGGCCAGGAAGCGGCAGCGTCTTGCTCAGCTGAGCCGGGCATGGCCGCAGCTCGCCCCGGTCTCCACGGCCTCGCCGACCACTGCTGCAAGTAGCTCCGACCCTGCCGGGCCGTTGCCGCCGCCTGCCCCCCTCCCTCCGGACGCAAGCTGCAGCGGTCCCGTGTGGTGATCCGCCGATGGGCAAAATTGCCGGCGCGGTCGGCGGGGCCGTCCTCCTGGTCATGCTCCTGGCCGCAGCCGGTGCCGCCGGTCTCATGTCCATCTTCACAGGCGCAGGAAGCCAGCCCAGTGCGAGCGCGGTCTCCGACATCCCTCCCGACTACCTCTTGCTCTACATGCAAGCCGCTCACACCTGTCGCGGACTGGACTGGACGGTCCTCGCCGCGATCGGCAAGGTCGAGACCGACCACGGCCGATCCGACCTGGTCGGTGTCCGGTCGGGGGCCAACTCCGCTGGCGCGGAAGGACCAATGCAGTTTCTCCCCTCCACCTTCGCCAGTGTCATCGCCGAACACCCACCACCCGAGGGCGGGGCCACCCCGCCCTCCCCGTACAACCCGCACGACGCCATCTACGCCGCCGCGGCGTATCTGTGCGACTCCGGCGCACGCGACGGCCGCAAACTCGCCGACGCCATCTACGCCTACAACCACGCCAATTGGTACGTCTCTGAAGTCCTCGCCCAAGCCCAGATCTACGCCAGCAGCCAGGGCTTCGGTACCAACACCGCACCCAACGCCGTCGCCCTCGAAGCGATCAACTACGCCCAAGGGCAATTGGGCCTGCCTTACGAATGGGGAGGTAACGGCCCTTCAGCCGGAGACGCCGGTTTCGACTGCTCCGGCTTGACGCAAGCCGCCTACCAAGCCGCTGGCGTCACCCTGCCACGCACCGCCCAGGACCAGTTCAATGCAGGACCCCACGTCCCGGCAGGCCAGCCTCTCGAACCGGGCGATCTCGTCTTCTACGGCAACCCCGACGGCGGCATCCATCACGTCGGCCTCTACGTCGGAAACGGACAAATGATCGACGCTCCAAGGCCGCACGTGCCCATCAGGATCGAGCCGTATCGTTACTCGGGCGACGATTACGCTGGCGCTACCAGGCCAGTTAATCATTAATTGTAGGTTTTCCGACTTAAGTTGTCACTGTCTGAGCATTCTGTCGGCAACTTGTCAGTTTGGAGGTATCATTCGCGGGTACTCACAGCTCCGCTTCAGCGGCCTCTCGCACAGCACATGGTCCTGTCGCATTGAAGCTGTCGGATTCTCGCTCGTTCTCAATCGTGGTGGCGGATTCGCGCTGCGTCGCGCACTGAGCGGAGGCGCTTGCCTCGTTCGTGGGGTTTGATCTCATTTCTCTGGCCTGGTTCTCGCTGTACCTGTAACGGTCGCTTTCGGCGGCCACAACTCGGGCAGGTCAGGGAGAGTAAGTGGGCGGTGGGTCTTTGCGGAGCAGAGTGTTGATCTGGTTGCCGACGTCAATGGTTAGCGGGCCTGGGCATCGCAGCTGGAGTTGTTCGGCGAGAGTGTGGCAGTGGAGGTCTGCGGCGGTCTCGATGAGCTGGCAAAGGACGGTGGTGGCTGTGCGGGCTCGGAGTGTGCCGGTGATGATCACGGCGACGCTGATGAGCAGGGCGGGCCACCAGCAGATGCCGAGTACGCCGTAGAGGGCGGCCCACCCCATGAGGCTGCTGGCGGCGGCATAGGCGGTCTGGGCGGCGGTGAGGTCGGTGCGTAGTGATTCGGGGAGCACGGTCCACAGCCGGGGCCATACAAGGGTGATGTCCACTCCGTATGCACGGCGGATGCGGATGGCGTTGCCTCGCCATCGGTCGCTGATCCACAGGGGTCGCTCGGGGAATTCCAGGCTGATGGCGTCTCTGCGGGCCAGCGCTTCGGCCATCCCAGGTCCGGCAACCACTACTGGCGATGCGGTGGTGACGTCGGTGGCCGGGTCGGGAGGAGATGGTCCGCTGGCGCGGATGGCCTCGGCCACCAGGGTGTTGACATGGTTGTCGGCCGTGCGCCATCGGTGTTGCCGCCAGGTGGTGAGCCAGTGGGCGGGTGGCCACCGGCCGCGGGTGATCCAGAGATGGCGTGCCATCACGCCCAACACGGTCGCTGCTAGTCCGGCGGCGATGCTGGCCAGCAGGAGCCCCGCGAGGACGACTACGATCACCCCCACGGGGTGAGTTTCTTTGGCCCATGGGGTGATCTGGTCGGCCAGGGTGTGGGGGCTCAGAGCGTGGCTCCACCCGAGTTGGGTGGCCAGCAGGGCGGTGGCCGCCCACAACAGGCCGGGAAGGACCAGGACAGTGACCCAGCGTTCGGCGATCTTCTTGCCGAGTTCGCCGAGGAACGCGTTCATCCGCTGACCACCGTGACGGGTGTTAGCGGGTCCTGGGTCAGTGGGCACACCGGGGTTGTGCTGCTGCCGGGTTCGACGCGGCTGCATGGGCGTGGGTGGGGGCATCGCCATCTGTGGGTGGTGCGTACACCAGCGGTCGCGTCCGGCAGGGGCTGAAACTGGCGGTCCGTGGTGGTGAGCCCGTCCACTCCGAGGGCAGCGGCGGCCTCCTCTATCGCGTCAAGCAACGGTGTCAGCGCCTCAGGGTCGCTGCCGTGGCGGACCGCGCCGACGAGCAACTCCCACTGCGTGCGGTTAAACCCGGCGTCGTGCAAAGCCGCTTGCAAACTCGGGTCGCTGGCCATGCTCAGACATAGCTGTTCGACGCGTTCTAGCGCCATGAGTTCCTCCCCTGCCCGCACGGATGGTTGCCTATCATGCCCGCGGCGTGGCTGCCTCGCTACAAGTCGCCCTGTCGCAGGTACTGCGGCGCTGGGAGGTAGCCGTCGAGTCAGCCTGGTCATGACGCTGTGGTCAGTGACAGCTCGGGGCGGGAAGGAATCCGCCAACGAGACACCAGCGCACGCGACTGTATGGGAGGGGACCCATGGTCAGGGACGGTGACCGCAGAGTCCGTTGGTTCACGGCACTGCGCAGGAAGCACGATTGGGCCCGCGCCAGCGCCTCAGTGGAGCGCTACGAGCGCACCGGGGACGTCAACGGCCTTCAGCGCGCCGTTGTCCGCTTACGTCACATAGCCGCCGCGACCTCACCAGATGCCTCCGACAGAGCCTCAGTGCTGAATGACTTGGGCATCGCTCTGCAGGTGATCTTTGAGCGGAGTGGGGACCAGGCGGTACTGGCAGAGGCGGTGCAGGTCGGCCGGGAGGCGGTCAGCGCCACCCCACTCGACCACCCCAACCGAGCCACGCTCCTGAACACCCTCGGCACCGCCCTGCAGAACCTGTATCAATGGGGCGGAGACCGGGCCGTGCTGGAAGAAGGAGTGCAGGTCCTCCGGGAGGCCGTCAGCACCGCCCCAGGCGACCACCCCCACCGTGCCATGTTCCTGAACAACCTTGGCATCGCCCTGCGGAAGGTGTTTGAGCGGGATGGCGATCAGGCAGCGTTGGAGAAGGCGGTGCAGGTCGGCCGGGAGGCGGTCAGCGCCACCGCGCCTGACCACCCCAACCGAGCCACGTTCCTGAACACGCTCGGTCTTGCCCTGCATAAGCTATTCGAGCGGAGCGGGGACCGGCTCGTGCTGGAGGAGGCCGTTCAGGTCGGCCGCGACGCCGTGCACGCCATCCCGCCGGACCACCCCGACCAAGCCATCTGCTTGAACAACCTCGGCAACGTCCTGCGGGTGTTGTTTGATCGGGGCGGGGATCAGGCGGTGTTGGAGGAGGCGGTCCAGGCCGGCCGGGAAGCGGTGCGCGCCACCCCGCCCGACCACCCCAACCGAGCCACGTACCTGAACAACCTCGGTCTTGCCCTGCAGAAACTATTCGAGCGGAGCGGGGACCGGCTCGTGCTGGAGGAGGCCGTTCAGGTCGGCCGCGACGCCGTGCACGCCACCCCGCCGGACCACCCCGACCAAGCCGCTCGCCTGTCCAACCTCGGCCGCGCTCTGCTGAGACTGTTCGAGCGGGGCGGGGATCAGGCGGTGTTGGAGGAGGCGGTCCAGGCCGGCCGGGAAGCGGTGCGCGCCACCCCGCCCGACCACCCCGACCAAGCCATGTACCTGAACAACCTCGGCAGCAGCCTGGAGAGCCTGTTCCAGCAGAGCGGCGATCAGGCAGTACTGGCAGAGGCCGTGCAGGTCGCCCGGGAGGCGGTGCGCGCCACACCGCACGACCGTCCCGACCGAGCCATGCCCCTTTCCACCCTCGGCCTCGCTCTGCTGGGACTGTTCGAGCGGGCCGGCGATCAGGCTGTGGGACAAGAGGCCGTGCAGGTCGCCCGCGACGCGGTGCGCGCCACCCCGCCCGACCACCCCGACCAAGCCATGTACCTGAACAACCTCGGCAGCAGCCTGCAGAGCTTGTTCTGGCGGGGTGGCGATCAGGCGGTAGGAGAACAGGCCGTGCAGATCGCTCGCGAGGCGGTGCGCGCCACCGCACCCGACCACCCTAACCTAGCCCCTCGCCTGTCCACCCTCGGCAACGCACTACGGAAGCTCGTTGATCAGGGTGGGGATCAGGCTGTGTTGGAGGAGGCTGTCCAGGTCGGCCGCGACGCGGTCAGCGCCACACCGCCCGACCACCCCAATCGCGCCATGTACCTGAACAACCTCGGCATCAGCCTGCAGAGTCTGTTCGAGTGGGGTGGGGGCCCAGCAGTACTGGAAGAGGGGAGGAATTGTTGCGCCACTGCCGCCGGCATCGCGTCGGCATCGGTGGCTACGCGGGTGTCCGCAGCACGGCTCGCCGCCAGCTTGGACCTCCTCGCAGGCGAGCACGATCACGCGGTGGAAATGGCGGAGCTGGCCGTGGAGTTGCTCCCCCGGCTGGCTCCCCGCGCGCTCGCCCGAGCCGATCGAGAACACCGGATCGTCAGCATTGCCGGATTGGCCTCGGCAGCCGCGACAGCGGCCATCGCTGCGGGCCGTCCCGAACGGGCTGTGGAACTGCTGGAGCAGACTCGGGGTGTGCTGCTCGCCGACACCCTCGACACCCGCAGCGACCTCACGGACCTGTGGGACCGGGAACCCGACCTCGCCACCGAATTTGAAGACATCCGAGAGGCGATCGAGGACGCCGACCATGCCCACGACAGGCTCGGCATCCCCACCATCGAGGCTCCGGGTCGTCCAGGTGGAGTAGGCAGACCGGACTACCGAAACCTGGCTGCGCGGCGGGCCGGTCTACACCAACGCTGGACCGACCTGCTGGGACGCATCCGCGAACGCCCCGGATTCGACGGTTTTCTGCGGCCACCACCGATCGACCAACTCCGCCGGCAGACCGATGACAACCCCATTGTGTACGTCACCGTCCACGACGAGCACGGCCACGCGTTGATCGTCGCCGACGATCCCGTCCAGCCTGTCCGCGTCGTTGACCTGCCGAACCTGAGCGAGTACGCCGCAGCCGAGCACATTGACCAGCTTCGTACCGCCCAACAGACCGCCTTGGACGGGACACGCCCCGCACGCGAACGCAGCGCAGCACAACGGCAGATCCTGGACGTTCTGAGCTGGCTGTGGGACACCATCACTGAACCTGTCCTGCGGCATCTCGGCTATACCACCTCGCCCGACGACGACCCGTGGCCCCGGATCTGGTGGTGCCCCGTGGGAATCTGCACCTACCTGCCCCTACATGCCGCCGGACACCACACCTCCACTACCCGTGCCGACACCGTGATGGACCGGGTGATCTCCTCCTACACCCCCACCATCCGCGCCCTCGCACACACCCGCACCCCTCGCCGCCAGCCACAACCCTCAAGCGCCTCCACACCGGCAATGCTGATCGTGGCCGTGCCCGACGCCCCCGCCAGCCGACCACTGCACAGCGTGCTCGAGGAAGTCGAAATCCTCCGCCGCCTGGTCCCCACCACAACCATGCTGCCGCCTCCAGGCACGCCGACCACCCATGACAACGTCACCGCAGCACTACCGAGCCATCAGATTGCGCACTTCGCCTGCCACGGCGTCGCCGACTGGGCCACTCCCGCCAATAGCCGACTCCTCCTGCACGACCACCTCGACCAACCCCTCACCGTCGCCGGCATCGCCCGGCTCCGCCTCACCCACGCGGACATGGCGTATCTGTCCGCATGCAGCACGACCGACACCAACCCCGACCATGCCGACGAGGCAACCCACATCACCGCCGCATTCCACCTCGCCGGATACCGCAGCGTCATCGGAACGCTCTGGCCCGTCAACGACCGCGTAGCCACCGTCATCACCCACGACGTGTACGCCTACCTCACGCACTCCGGCACGAGGCCACCGGATACAGCCCTCGCTGCCCACGCTCTTCACCACACCACGCGACAACACCGAGACCGCTACCCCACAGCCCCTACACGCTGGGCTGCCCACATCCACACGGGCACCTGAAAGTCAATCAGGTTAATCGGGAGAGCGGGTGCAGCCCTGCTGGATGCAGCACGCGCCTGGGCAGAGGCAAACCTGGACGAACTCATCGACGCCCGCGAAACGGCATAAATCGTCGGACATCCGGCGTTCCTACCGGCCGTGGTATGGAAGGCCGTCGCGCTCAGTTATGACGGGACGGCACTGCTACGCCACAGCCTGGTGCACCAGACAGTCTGGGTGGATGGGTCGGATGCCCTTGTTGGCAAGAACAGCGGAGGTGGAAGGCTCCGGCCGCTCGCGGCTGATGAACAGGAGGCGTTCGTACACGCCGTCCTCCGCCTGGTAGATGCGGCCGAAGATCAGGCCCTCGACAGCCGGAGCGAAAGGGACCTGCTGGGCCCAGCTGAACCGGCTCAAGGGAATCCACAAGGTGCCCCTGACGGGGGCGGTCCCCCTGACCTTCGTTCCCGAGCTGACAGTCATCCTCGATCCAGATCCTGGCGGGAGCGGCTACGTCTTCGACATGCCATATGTGCGACAACCGTCCCCCTTCAGTGCGGAGCGGTACACCGATCTCGTGGTGGAGTTCCACCGACCCGGCGTCGGCCTGCGTGGTCGCCTGGAGGACGCGCCGCCCCAGCCGGTCACCATCGACCCGGAGCAGCCGCCGGCCTGGCTGAGCTGACGCCGCTTCCTACTCCCATTTGGTGACGTTGTCGAGCAGGCTTAGCGGGACGTAATTCTCGGGCGGCCAATTAACCAAGGGACGCTCCTGCGGCCAGATACGGGTGAGAGCCGTCCTGAACCCTCGGGGCGGCTGCCCATCAAATTCCGGGACACCCCGGCTCGTCGCCACGGCGAAGTCGATGCTGAACACCTGGAACAGAACGTACCCGACCGTCAACGTCGTCAGGTGCGCGTCCAGTTCGGCGCCCCCCTCCGAGGCATCCACCTTGAAGAGCTTCGCCTGTGTGCTCGTGGCGCGCTGATGCTCGGCGTCCAGGGCACCGAGCCAGACGCGCGACCGGGGCGGCGGCTCATCCTTCGTAGACAGCCACGCCAGTTCGGAGGTACTGGCCGTGTAGCCGTCCATCGCCCTCCAGCCCGGTAGACGCTGCCGCATCGAGAACTCCAGGAGCAGCGCCTTCATCACCGCCCACCGGGCGAGATCGCGCTGTTGCCCAGCATCAAGAAGGGCGGGGCCCGCGTTGACCAGCATCGGCGCGAGGAACGGTCGCACCTTGTCCTCAAGGACATGCATCCACCCACGGTTACAGTCGTCGCACACTGTCCGACGCAGCAGAGCGTTGAGGACGGGGTTCTCACGCTGCTTGCCGCTCGGGTGGGCGGTGGTCGTGACGGGCGAGGAGATGTCCAGTTTCTTCCGGACCCAGCGCGGGATGACGTGCTCAAGGCTCCCGGGCCTGTGGCGTCCGCAGAGCACGCAGGTGATGAGTTCGGCGCTGGCCATCGACCACCCCTTTGAGCCGACACGGTACAGGCGGGCTCGTCACCGTACCCCGGCCCGAGCAGGCCGCGGTGGCATCGCCCTCAGCATCGGCAAAGGACCAGCTGATCGTCAGCTACGAATTGGTGACACCTTCGATCTTTACCATGCCGCCGAGGAACTGTACGCGGCGATCCAGGCCACGGTGGACCCGATCGCCATCCTTGATGTCCTCGGCGGCTACCGGATCGCCAACTAAAATAGCCGGCGGATAGGCGCCAGGGGTGCCAGGAACGGCCAAGTCGGGCGGCTCGTTTCCACCCGTAACGGCTGAACCAATGGAAGGCAGGGCTGTGAGCAGCGCGCGCGAAGTCCTCGGCGGACTCACCTTCGCGAAGGAGCCGTCGGGCCAGACGGAGCCGGACGGTACCGATCGCTTCTGCTTCCGCAACGAGCTGTGGCACCTCAAGGGCTGGCCCTACGAGGAAGGCCCCGAGTAGGACTGCTTCCCGGACGGGATCAGCGAGGACGACCTCCAGGCAGTCATCCAGCAGTCCGGCCTCGCCGAGATCTGGATGGACGAGGACGGGCTTTCGAGCGGTTGAGTCAGGCGCTCTATCCCGGAATGGCCATGTTCCTCTTCCGGCGGCGCACGGAGGGGATCGTGATGGCGCATGTCGAGGACGCGGATGAGCGCAGCGGCATCGGCGGCGGGACGCTATCGCGTTCCGGAGCGTGGCGGTACGTCGCAGCGATCCGGCGCGTGGTGGGTACCGCAGGGTCGCAGCAGCCTTTCCACCGCCGAGCCATCGGTACTGCTGACTGGGCCGCCCCTTCTAGGAATTCCACGATGGTGCGGGGGCCCACCGGACTGAGGCGTCGAGGGCGCGTAGAGCCTCGCGTTCCCGCTGCGGCGGCGGCGCTCGCCAAGGGCTGGCCCTCAGTCGCTGGTTGGATGTGCGTTGTCGCCCATCAGGCTGCGCAGCAGAGTGCAGCCGGGGTACTCGTCGGGCTGGACCGCAGCGGTGATCCGTTCGGGCTCGTCGAAGATTGGTTCGCCGTTGGGGCGGCGGACGTACGGTACGAGGCCGTAGTCGACGCCGTCCGTGGCGTCGAAGCTCATCCAAGTGATGGCCTCCTGCTCGCCTTCGCGTAGCGGGAGGTTCGATACTGCGCGGGCTGCGATCCCGCCGTCCGACATCTCAAGCCAGACCTGGGGAACCGCCAGGACCCAGCGGGCGGCATGGATCTGTCGGGCCTGATCCGCGGCGCGTTGCTCGAAGGCCGCGGCGGTGGCGTCGTCGCGTAGGTAGTCGTAGTCCGATAGGACAACTTTGCGATCGCCTTCAAGGACGACAACTGCTGGGCAGTCTCTGGCCCGGATGGCGCGCTCGACCCGTTCGACGGCGTCCCGGAGCAGGCTCTCGGTGTCTGGGGTCACCGATGGATCACTCCCCTGCGGATCCGTCGCGCATCTTGAAGGCGTGGTAGGCATCCATGACCTCTACCTTGGCGCGATCGCCGAGGTGAGCCAGATATAGCAGGGTCCGGGTCACTTGGCTTTGCTGTCGGCGGGCCGCTCGGGTCGGCGCCTCGTCCACCTCGGTGCCGTCCAGCTCTTCCAGCGCGTCGAGCAGCTGCTGCACGGTCTGCCGCGCTTGGCTCAGGTCGATCTCCACGTATGCCACCTCCGGACTCACCGGTAGTCTCCCGCATCCGGGGAGCCTCCGGAGCCCGGTACGGCAGGTCAGCCGCCGCGAGAAATGCTGGCCGCGACGAACTCCGACAGCTGCTGGAGGAGCAGGTTAGCCGCTTGGACAGCTTCACGCAGGATGCTCAGCGCCGCCTCGATCCCCGAGGTGTCGGGCTCGCCGAGCATCGCTATTCCTTCCGAGAGCGTGGCCAGCGTCAGCGAGGTGGGCGTGGTGATGTGGAGGAGGAAGCGGTAGTACCCCTCGTCCCCGTCGTCCACGTACTCGAACTTCAGGTTCACCGCCTGTGGGCCGGTGACTACGCCGTCCGTCTGGGCTGCTCGGATCAGCAGGTGAACGGAGTCCTCCTCTCCGGGATCTTGGGGTGTCCACGCCATCTTCAGCGGTGGGGTGTGTGCGGAGACCATGGGGCTGCTGGCGCCGAAGTCCTCCCCGATCTCGTAGGCCACGATCAGGTTGGTCAGCCAGTCGCGCGCCAGGTCATCGTTCATCGTGAACGAGTCCATAAACGATCACTTTCTGTGTGCGTTGGCGTCGTCGGGTGGTGGAACGGCTCAGGACAGCGCGTCGAGCCTGGCGCGCACACCGCCGGCCGGGCCGGGGGACCGGTTCGGTCAGCGGTGAGGAGCGTGCGAGCGCCCCCGCACGATCTCCCTCGCGATCTTGGGCGGGAAGCGGGAGCCAGAGTCTCGCTGCCTGATGCCTGCACTCAGGCCGCGCGGGCGTGGGTGGGCACTGTGAGGACGGCGTTGAGCGTCTGGAGAGTGGCCTGGTCGAGATCGTCAACGCCGCCGGTGACGGCCCGGAGCATGTTGCGCTCCACACGCTCGGCTCCACGGACTGTCTGCTGGTGGTGGGTGTAGGTGTTGACCGCCTGCACCACGCCGTAGGCGGTGTTCTGCCAGGGAGCCACCCGCGGGTCGTTCTTCCACAGGTCGGTCAGGGCCTCACGCTTGCGCTCGGCCAGCGTCCGGCTACGGCCGTGTTCCTCGGGCAGCGGAGTGTGCGCGTTCAGGAACGCGTTCCATTCCTGGTTGGTCACGGTGGTCTGGCACAGTCGCCGGACTGCGGCGGTGAAGTCGTCCGCGCTTTCGTAGACGAGGTTCAGCGCCTGTCGGGCCTCCACGACCCGCAGGGCGGAGTTGCGGCGATGGGAGAACTTCATCTCCTGCCCGGCCTCAGCCAAGCCGGCGCTCATGGTGTTGTCGCACACGATGTTGGTGATCGCGCGCTTGAAGGTGGTTTGGAATGATCCGTCGTAGCACGCTGCGCCGAACAGGTGCGGCCGGAATTCCACCCCTTCCGGGGTGGTGATGTTGTCGGGGACTTCGACGCTGACCCAGGCGACCGCGCCCTGGCGGAGCAGGCCGGCCGAGCCGATCTTGAGATCGGCGTCCAGCAGGGTGGCGATCTTGTGGATCAGCCATTCCGCATAGGGGTGCGGCTCGTAGCCGTCACTGAAGATCCCCATGACGTGGCCGGTGTCGCTGCGGACGAATGCCTGCCGGTTCGGTGCCTGGACCAGCTGGCCGGTGACGGGGCTCTTGACGTAGACGGGGGTGGAGACGGCTTGCCAGTTGAACAACCTTCGTTTGACATCGTCGACTGGGATGGGGCCGGGGTAGTGGTTGGGCTCATCCCCTTGCAGGCTGGCGCGGTGGTGCCACGCTGTGCCGCGCTGATCGGTGAATCCGATGAGGGTGTTGTTGTTCAGCCATTGCAGGGTTTCTTTGGACATGCTCACTCCGTTCCGGGCCGCCATGGCTGCGGCAAGGGGGGTGGGAGGCTGGGGAGCAGTGCGTTGCCCGGCCGTCCATTCGCGCCCGCTGTGGTCGGCTCGTGGCAGGTTGCCGAGGGCGGCCAGCGTGAGTGAACGGCCGGGCGAAGGTTGGGAGTTGGGTTAGTCGCCGGGTGGCGAGATGTCCGTTCCTGCGCAGTAGACGACGCCGGGTTCGGGCGGGATCAGATCGCCGGTCTGTGCGTCAGTGCAGTAGGCGTTGAACACTTCCGCTGCCGTCAGCGGTTGCAACCAAGCGTTACGCATCGTCCAGCCGCGGACACGATCGGTTCCGTGGGCGGAGCCGTCCGTGCGGGCGACGAGGCCCGCAGGGCTGCCGGTGGCGATGCCCGCCGCCATAAGCGTGTAGAAGACCAGGGCATCGGTTTCGCCGAGCCTGACGTTGTCCTCAGCGTCCTGGTCGACGTGCAGCACGGCGACGAGCGGGGCGTCGTTCCCGTCGGGGACGCTCAGGACGAGGTGGTGTCTGCCCGCACCGAGGGATTCGAGCAGGCCTGCAACAGCGTGGGAGGCGCGTGCGATGACCTCGTCGCTGCTCTGACCACCTTCCGTTTCGCTCGCGGTGGCCCGCCTGATCAGTTCGCTGGCGCGCTCCCATGTCAGACGCATCTCGACGGCGGCTACCAGGTCAGTGACGAGGTGGTCGACACGCTGACCGGCATAGAGCAGGGTGGTGCCGGTGGCTGCCACTGCCGCGGTATAGCGGGAACGGCTGGTCGGCGCATCCGGATCCAGCCCGGCGTCGGCGCAGTAGACGGCGTACTCATCGGGGTCGAAGAGGGCCACGTAGACCGGGCCTTCGGCCGACAGGGACCGCAGCACGTCCTGCATCCGGCGAACGTAGGCGCCGTAGGAGGGGAAGGCGAAAGTGGCGTACCGCTGCATGGCGGCGAAGTCCCCGCCGTCTGCCACCAGCGCGACAAAGCTGGGGGCCTCGTTGCGCAAGCTGTCGATGGCATCGACCGGGCCACCGTCAGCGGAAGCGGCCGAGCCCTGGGGCTCTTCGTAGATGGCCTCATCGAGGTGCCGTTCGGCCCACGGGGTCAGAGGAACGAAGATCTGCCCTCGATCCTGGCCTCGAACCGCGCGGGCCAAGCCGTGCTCGGCCTGGTCAGCGATACGGGACAACAGCCGCACGGTGGCCGCTGCCCACGGCTCGTCGTACGGCCCCCCGTCAGCGGCATCGTGCGCGTACAGCACCGTGCAGTCAGCCGCGAGCACAGCGACGAGGTCGACCGGCGATGCCTCCGGATCCTCGATCCAGAAGGAATCATCGACAACGATCCAGGCAGCACCCGGATGGCGGCTCATCACCGTGCCCGACAGCTCACCGACGAGATCGTCGACACTTGTGCTGGGGCCTGGGCGGTCCGCTCCAGAGGTATTTGACGTCGCATTGGACACGATTACTTCTCCGTTCGGATCTCGGAAATGGCACGCAGTGGTACTCCGGCGCGGTGTGCAAGGTTCACGGCCTGGGGGAAATAGAAGGCCGTGAACGGGGCGCGGGCAGCACCTGACTTACGCGGGGAGATTCCTCAACCCAGGGCGCTGCGTGCCGCCTACGCCCCGAAGAGGGCACGCCGTCGGGTGCGGACTTCGGCGTACGGGCCAGATGCGACCACGGCCTCGGTTACGAACAAGTCCCGGTGTCTCTCGCAGAGGATGTCGCCGGTGCGGGTGAGGACGACTAGATCGCCATCAGTGAACTTTTGATGGCATTCCGAGCACGTGCCCGGTCTGGTGACACGAGGTGAGCGTGCCAACGACCTATCCTTTCAGTCACCCTGGGAATTTTCAGTTTCGACGTCCTCGTCGGCGATGGTGACTTGGACGCGAACGATCGCCGTGAAGGCAGTTCCGGACTCCTTGTCGTAGCCCTCGATCCTGACTGATCCTTGGCGTTGCCAGACCTCTTCGATGACGAGTCCGGCGTACGACTCTTGGTCCTCTCCGCAGCGGGTGAAGTGCTCGTCGACTTCGCAGATGAGCAGGTTCTCGATCTCGCGCTGAGCGATCACATCGTTCCTTTCATGGTTGGCTCCCGTGGCGCCGAACTGCACGGTCGACCGGTGGCTTTGACCTACTCTTGCGTGGCGTCAGCGGGTATCTCGCGGGTTCTTGGCGCCGCCGTAGACCCGGACTTGGTATTCCTGGTCCTCGTTCAAGAGGACGACAGGGAGTTCACTGCGCCCCTCGTTGCGGGCACGGGCCAGCCGATGCCATCCGTCGATGATGAAAGCCGCGCCATCAGCCTCCCGGATTCGCACTGCGATAAGAGGGCGGTCGAGGTCGGCGTGGGGTACGTAATCTTCGTCTAGTCGAATAGCGCCCAGCCAGCCGTACCAGCCTTTCGGGTTCATCCGGTGGACCGGTAGATCGGCTGCTAGCTTCTTCGCTTCGGTCACATCCCAGCGAAAGGCTAGGAACTGGAAAAATTCACGGTCCGCCATCGCTCCTCCTCTCTTGGCCGTTGGCAGCGACTGTTTGTGTCGGGGCTCACTTAGATACGGCGAGAAGACACGCCCAAATACCGATCTTGGGGAAGTGATTCCGGGCCCGGCCGCCCGTCATCCCGCAATAGTGGCGACGGGTGAGCCGGTGAGTCAGCTGTACCTGAACCTGCCTTTCGGCAGGCAGTCGTGGGCGGGCTGTGGGGTGTGCCACAGATCCCTCTGAACGATCTGTGGCGGCCGGTAGTCGGCACCGATGGATTCCAGGGCGGGCAGGTCGAAGTAGCCCCATTCGCCTTGCGTCATGTAGTTGCCGAGGACGGCCCAGCCGTAGGCCAGGCCGGTGTTCGGGTCCAGTTCGGCCACGTACCACTCGCCCCAGCTGGCGAAGTAGCGCACGTGCATGATCTTGTCCTTCGACGGCACGTCCTCCGTGGCGTACAACGGAGGGATCTTGGCCATCTGGCCGGCGGGCGGGTAGAACTCGTGCCCGCGCAGGTCGCGGTGGACTTCCGGGAGCCGGATGAATTCCGTGGACATAGGAGCTTGCCTCCTCCGGGCAAGACGAGGGCCCCACGGATTCGACTGTGGGGCCGGTGCGTTAGAAGTCAGCGGGTAGGGATCACCGTCTGATCGCGGTACGGCGGTCGTGATCGTGGATCTCGCGCCGATGGCCGCTGCTCGGTCCTGCTGCGTTGGGTCCCCGCAGGAGGCGGCGGGGTGAGTGAGACGGGCCGCGCTACGAGCCTGGTTTGGCGGTTGGCGCACATGTCGCGCACCGGAGGAACGGGCATGCGCTCGCGCTGTTAACCGGTGGGCGCTGCGGTCACCGACTGCCCTCGCGGTGCATGGCTATCAGGTCGTGGGCCGTGGTTCCCCGGCCGTGCCATCGAGTTCCGTCCGGTGTGGTGGCCCAGACGTACTGCATGCGGTAGGGGCGTCCGCCTGGCGCGATGTGGTCGCGTACCTTGTAGCTGGTGATCTTGGCGAGTTCTCCACCCGACCAGGTGGTCAGCGCCACGTGATCGGGCGTTACGTATGCGGCGAAGGCGTCGGCCTTCTTGATGTCCTCCCGCTGCTGTTCGTCGGCGCAGGCGTAGCACATCGAGCGCCCTCGATAGATGGCGCGGCCGGTGCCTATCCCCTTCGGGGTGGGCGGGTGCCCGCAGTCGAGCACGTCGCCCGGAGTGAGGTCGGGCATGCTCGCCTCCTCTCCAAGGTGGTCACGCGGTGCGGGTCGCGGATGTCGTCGGCCGGGGGTCGCGGAGGTGGGTCTTCCGCGTGGGGTCGCTCGCGGCGCGTTCTTCGGTCCACACGAGCCAGGTCGTCGCCTGGATCACAGAGGGCAGGACGTGAACGCGCAGCGCAGCGAGGCGGTATGCCTGCGCGAACAGTTCGTACCGGGGCCGGTAGGACAGTCCGCGGTCGGTGTTGCCGTAGCGCGCGCCGACGGCGATGTCGTGCGCATGGCGGTCGATCACGACCGACCGGTGGTCATCGGGATCTGCGATGCACTGGTAGAAGTGCATCGTCTTCAAGCCCGCGGGTAAGACGCGGAGCGGATCCTCACCAACCAGGATCCGGCGGGCTTTGTCCAGCCGGTCGCGCACGTTGACCACTGGCTCGCCTGCGCACAAGGCGCTGGCCTGTCGGATGTTGCGGAGCCATGGTGTTTGGGCTGACAAGGCAGCGATCACGCCCGCCCCCTTGCGGGCATCGCCGCAGGCCATGGTCTTGGCCAGGTCATGTGCAATGCGGTACCAGTGCCTACCGCGTTCGCGTTGGTCGTCCGTTGCGCGGTGCCACACGGCGAGGATGTTGGACACCATGGTGTTGGTGTCGGCGTGAGTGAAGGTGCGCAGCCGGACGGGAACGGAGACGGCCATGATCTTCCCCTTTCTGGAAGATCGGTCGGTGGTGCGGTTCAGGCGAATTGCTCTTGCTCCTGCGCGATCTCGCAGGATTCGCGGTTACCTGTGACGAGTTGCGCCCAGTGCGCCATGTCCGGGCCTTCGGGGGGCCGGAAGATGTGCGTGATCAGACCGTGGCTGTCCGGGTGCTGCAGGGTGTATGCGGTGTCGCCGTCGGCGATGGCTGCGATGGCGGCCTCGCAGTCGTTGACCACGTCGCACCAGGGACAACCTTCTTTGGTGCCGAAGTGGCCGCAGATCTCGCCGTAGTCGTCCTGCTGACTCTTGATCTCGTCCCGCAGCATGGACAGCGCGCCGCCGGGATCGTCGAAGCAGACCAGGTCCGATTCGGGCAGGTACCCGGGCACGTTGTGCCCGACATGGATGTGCATGATCGGCTTCTCCTTCAGGCTGTGATCCCTGCATGTGCAAGGCGAAGGGGCCGGATACCCCCGCGAGGGGGGGAGGCGGGGGTATCCGGCGGCTTGGGGTGAATGGAGCGTCAGCGCATGACGGAGCGACCGCCCGCATGGCGCGGCGGTCGGCAAATGCGATGGCTGCTGACTCGCTTGTCGGCGAAGCTGCGTCGAGGGCAGCGGTTGAGTTCCTGCGGAGGTGATCCGCCTCAACAGCAGGCGCGGGCCCGGCGCTTGATCACTCTTCGGTGATCGCGATGGTGTAAGTCCTGGGCTTGCCCCAGGGGTCCAGGGCGATGACCTTGATCTTGACTGGCTCGCCGGGCACTGGGCTGATCAGGTATGCGTCCGTGATCCGCACGTCCCTGCTCAGTCGGACCAAGGGCTTGTAGATCTCGTAGCGCAGCTCAAGGGGGCTCATCGTTCCCCCTCGCTCTCGGACTTGATGTCGTCTGCCCGAAGCGCACGGATCCGCTGCTTGATCGTCGTCCAGTGATCGATAATCGAGTCAGCGCGGTTGTAGATCTCCCGCTTCGCCTCAGTCAGCGTCACAAGATCCGCGTACCCGCTCGCCTCCCGCTCGGGACGGATTGCCGGATATGCGTGGTCCGACCAGTCCACCCAGTAACGTCGTGCCATAGCCACCTCCTTACCTGTGTTTCCGTGGGTGGTTGATCACCCGCCGACTGCGCTCCTGGGGACACCCGATGCCGAGCCACAGGGCGGGGGCGGGGAGAAGTTCACGGTGCTGCCCACGGGTTCGATGCACCGTTCGCTCAAGTAGCGCGTCTCATCGACGCGATGAATGGAGGCCCAGGGGACCGGGCACCCCACCGGGTGGTGGAAAGTGGGGTGCCCAGCGACTTGGGCCGACACGGTCCTGATCTTCGGACCGCCGCTCGGTCAGCCAGAGGAGCGTGGCCGCGGTCGCGGCCGGGTGCGGCGTGGCAGCCGGCCGAACGCAGGTCGTCAGGCGATGCCGAACTGGAGATCGCCGTAGAGCCCGACCATGGGGTCGGTGTCGCCGTAGGTGTTCCAGTTCTTCATGCCATCGATCCGGTGCGGGTGAAACGGTGCCCAGGACGTGGGCGGGACGCGCAGAAACTCACGCGCCTCGTGGATCTCGATCTGTGCGATGGCGGCCAAGATCCGCTGATACAGCCGCAGGTCGTCCGGGCAGTCGCCCACCAGCAGCGGGAACTCCGCGTACGTGGTGATCTCCTCGGGGTACCCGTCGGCTGCCTGGTCCCGATTGGAGTTGCGCGCCGGGTACTCGACCCGGACCTTGATCGTGCCCTCGAAGCGGCTGGTGTGATCGGTCGCGGTGAACGTCCAACCAGGCTTGTAGATCAAGCCGTTGACCAGAGTGATCGCGGTACCGACCTCCATGACGATTCCTCTCTCCCTGGGTTGCCGACCCCCCTGCGGGGCCGAGGGGGCGCCGGTGCACGACCGGCGCCCGACGGCCCTTACAGGCGCGTCAGCGGTGCTTGGTGAGGAGAGAGGCAACGGCGCGGGCGAGGTTGTCGGCCCGCCCAGCCTTGCGCCCGTTGGTGTGGCCAAGGGCATAGATGAATACGGCAATGCACAGCATGGTGATCGCACCTGCCATGACCTTCCCCTCTCTGTCGGGCCCTGCCTCGTGCAAGACCAAGGGACCGGACGCCCCCAGGCAGGTGGGGCGTCCGGTCCCTTGGTCCGACAGTGCGGCTAGTGGCTGGTAGCGCGGCGGAAGACCTCCGCGCGCTGCTCGCCGGTCCACTCCCCGCGCAGGTAGACCGAGGTTTCCGTGACGCGCTGATCACTCCGGTACGGGTCGGCGTAGGAACCGCTGAGCCAGGTGTGTTCGCCGACGGCATCGGGGATCAGGTCCTGGGACGCTTCGGTGACGTCGGTCTTGCCGATCTGCTCGACCGCCCAGGCGATCACGTTGCCGTCCCACCAGTCGGCGTCGTCGGCGTCGTACACCACGCGTTCGGTCCGCGGACGCTCGATCGTCCGGCTGTCGCCGTCCATCCATTCGCCGCCGTAACGGCCGCCCGGGGGCGTGACGCGTTCGGGGGTGCGGTAGCTCACGACATGCCGCGTGATCTCGATCGTGAAAGCCATGCTCCACTCCCATGTGGGGTTCAAGGGATGGCCCCTGCCTGCCCCCGGCCGACCGCAGTCCGCGATGGAGGGGTGAGGGCGTCTGCGGACGGACTGTCACGGTGTGACGTCCGTGGCCAGGGGCAGGCAGGGAGTCAACGAGGGACCGCTCAGCGGTCGCTGTAGGCGAGGTCCGGAACGCCCAGCAGGCTGTCCGGGCCGGTGAAGTACGTCTCCGGGCGCGAGCGTTCGGCCTCCTGCAGCGCCTGACGGATCCGTACGAGGATGTCTTCCGGTTCGTGCTGTCGCGGCGCCGGAATGATCACAGGTGTCGCCCCCGCACGCTCCTCCCCGCAGCCGGCCGTGACGCACAGGTCGGGCATATACGCCGGGTACAGCTGCGATCCGACGTTGCGGTATGCCGTGGCCGGATACGCGCTCTCGAAGCCGTCAGCGCCCCGGTAGCGCTCCAGGGCGGTCGACACGATGGCGCGGGGGTGTTCGCGGAACAGTTCGCTCAGGACGTCCCGATACGCGTGCCAGCACGCGTAGGGCCCGTGCCGTCCGGACGCTGCCGTACGCGCCCCCGCACCCCTGCTGTCCGCCACCCGCAGACGTGCCGCGATCCGGTTGCGGCTGATCACGTGCGCGTCCGACGACACCATCACGTTGCCGCCGTAACTGACTTGGGAAATGTGGGCAGTGATCTCGTAGAAGTCGCCGAGTGCGACTCCGGTGATCTGCATGATCTTCCCTCTCATCGAAGATCAATACCGCCGCCGTCCAGCGGCAGCACGTGGAAGCGGAAGGGGCCCGCGGGTGATCAATCCGCAGACCCCTTACGGTCTGGCCCGTGCGAGTCGGGCACCGGGCGACATCTGGTCAGCAGTTCTGGGCGCACAGGACGTGCCACGCACTGTTGAACAGCTCAGTTCCGGGGCGGCCCTTCTTCGCATTCCAGAACTCCGACGGCTTTCCGCGGAAATCCTGTCTACGCAATGCAACCTCACCTATATACGGCGCACGAACCTACCCAATTCCCGATCACGCCGGGAAAGTGTCGAAGATTTTTCTGACACTCGGAAACGGAGGCTTGCGCGCCGTTCGGCGCGGCATTGCGTCTCACTTAAATACGGTTCCCGGGACCACCCGAATACCGATCACGGGAAAAGAATTTTCAAGATCTTTTCCGAATCGGAGTGCACCTCGGTGAGTGCCACTCAGGGCGTACATGTCGCCCCGAGACGCCACTACCCCGGGCCGGTCCAGCCACGTAGAACCGTCGGGCAGACCATGCCAAGGTACCCGTGCACCGTTCGGGGTGGTGCCGCATCGGACTGTCACCTATATACGGCGGGCTGGACACTCCGAATACCGATCATGACAGGGGAAAGTCGAGATTCTTTTCCCGCATGAAACAAGAGTGGATGCCGTGAGCCGTTACAGCTCACGGCATCCACTCTTACGTTTCCTCGGGTCTAGCTGTTGTCGCCCGTTCGCGTGCTGCGGTAGATCAGGTTTTCGCGCACCTCATCAAGGCGCGCGGTGAGGGTCCGCCATTCCTTGACGCCTGTGTCACGGGTACGCTGCACCTTAGACGACGAATTGCGAGGCCCCCCGTACAGGTCTTGTGCGGTTTTCCCGATCACCCCTGCCCGGCCGAGATCTTCCGCTTGGCTGGCGTGACGCAGGAGGCGCTTAAGGGTCGGATACTCGCTGCCGTCCCCCCATGCCTGCCGGAAGATCGTGGCGCTGTTGCCCGACAGGTACGGGGTCACGGCGAGCGTGGAGAGCTTGTCGGCGTGCGGGATCCCGCGCATGAGCTGGGCGGACGGTACGGCGTCGATCTCGTCGGGCTTGACGTCCAGTCGGTACCCGTTGCGTGCGGCAGCGTCCCGAACTGCCCAGTACTGGAGCGTTTTGCGGGTGACGATGATCGTTTCGCCATCCCGGCGGATGTACTGCCATGCCGACGGTTCCCGCGTCTCGACCCAAAGGGCGGCAACCTCGTACGAGGTGACGATTTCACGCAGCCGCTTCGCGAAGATCAAAACGGCGTCCTGGGTCACATCGTCGCTGACGTCATCCGTCCCATACAGGGCGCGTCCGCTGCGGACTACGGTGGCGCTCCCGTTCATCCGCTTACGGGATCGCGTGGAGTCGACAGCGCGGCAGTAGCCGCGGGCCATCCGCTGTAGATCCGTGAAGTCTCCCGGGGCCACGCGGGCCATGTCATCCGCCGTGACGTTGGAGCCATTTTGCGAGGCTCCCTTTACCGGGTTGGAATTCGACACGATCGCTCTCCGATCGATCGCGACGCGTACACTGTGTACTGCGTCTCGGTAATTCCATTCTCCCAAAATCCAGACTCACATCAAGACCCTGACATTCACTTTCCATATTCTTTACCGAAAGCCGTAGGGCGAGATCCAATCCGACATTCACTGCTACTTCAAAATCGCCCGCGAAGCCGAGGGCAGGAATTCGCGGCTAACGTCAAGGAAAAAAGAATTCCGGACCAGAAATTAGCCAGAATGTCGTTCGGACAACAAAATAAGTCAACCAAACCTCCATCCCGTCACTCCTCCTGCCCGCCAGCCCGCCCCGCTGACTGTTCACCCGCCTACCGGCTAGCCAGTTGCGGGCCACGCAGGAAGGGCCAAGGCGGCTGTGACCTGCGACAAGGCCAAGTGAGAGGGCTACCTCTCTAGCGCGTAGCCCGATGGGAACCCCGGTTCGCAGTGAGATCGGTAGCCCGATTGGCGACGACTCCGTGCAACCGTGATCATGTGTGCGTAGCCACATGTAGCCCCCGTGAGGGTGTATCTGGAAAAAATCGCTTTACCGCAGCGGCACGGCGTCGTAAGGTGGCCCGTCTACGTTGCGTTTCCATCAGCGGGGAGGGAGACGCGGTTGTCCGATCGCACCGACTGCAGCGTGAAGCAGAATGACGCCGCCCGCCAAGGGTGGCTTTTAAAGGGTAGGCGGTGGCGTCGTGGACGAAAAGAGCGCAATCCGACGGCACCGGACGATGAGAAGTATCTACAGCGGATCTACGACTTCCGTCAATTACTGAACGGCGAATGGGCTTGGGACGTTCTGGTCGCACTACACAACGGACCCATGCGGTACACGAATTTGCTCAACGCAATCCGCGAGAAGTCTTCGCGTAATAGCTGGCCGGGTAAGCAACACCAGCACATCCAGGACAGTACGCTGAACCGGACGCTTCGGCGCCTGGAGCAGGGGGAACTCGTGCAACGGTGCCGCGAGGATGAGTTTCCCTACCACGTGACGTACGAGTTGACGTCGGCCGCGCGAGAACTGCTGGTGGTGATCGTGCCGGTCATCGAGTGGGCCGAGTCGCATGCGGACCTGCTCAGTCGCGCCCAACAGCGCCGACATGATGAAGCGTCCGGGATCGAGTGACCATCCGCGGCCGCCCGTCCAGGGCCGAGACGACGTAGGTCCTGCACCGCGCGCCCCTGTCCTTGCCTGCGATCGTTAGCTCGCGGCTCGGTCGCGGGTGGGAGGGTTGGCTGGCCGGGGGCGTTGGAGGAATTCACACAAGGCCACGGTCTCGCGACTGGGTTGGTCGTCGAGTTCGGCCAGGATGGTGGTGAGCAGGGCGAGGGTGCGGGGGATGGCGTCGCGCTGGCCGAGGTGGGCTTGGAAGCGGGCGATGTCGCGGTAGATGGCCTCGTTGTAGCGGTCGAACGTGCGAGCCCGCTCCAGCAGAGCCAGGGCCTGTTCGGGCTCGGCATCGCGCAGCAGCCGGACGAGGGCGCTGACCGCATCGAGGACATCTCGGCGCAGTGCCTCGCGGGGTGCTTCGAGCCATTCGGCCATCAGTCCGTCGGCGAAGTCGCCGGTGTACAGGTCCACGACGCGCTCCAGCGCGGCGCGGCGCTGCTGCCCGTCAGCTTCACCACGGCTGGCCTGGAGGGCGTCGCGCAGGTTCCACAGGTCGACGGCGACGAGCTCGTGGTCGAGGGTGTAGTGGCCGTCGTGATGGACGGTGATGTCACTGAGGGCGTCGCGGGTGGCGGTGCGCAGGGCGCGGCGCAGTTGGCTCAAGGTGGCGTGGAAGCTGTTGTAGGGCCGGTCCGCCGGGGCGTCGGGCCAGATGGCCGTGGTGAGGGCTTCGCGGCGTGTCCCGTCCGGGTGCAGCGCGAGGTAGGCGAGGACTTCGCGCTGTTTCGGTGCCAGGACGTCGGTGAGATCAGCGTGCTGGCCGCCATCGTCTTGGTGATGGGTCAGGCGCATGCGACCGAGGACGGCCAGGTGCAATGAGGGTTCGGGTGCAGGAGGTGGCGCGGTGGGCGTGGTCGTCGTGGGCGCGGTTGATTCTGGTCCGCCGTGTGGCTCGGCCGAGGCTGCTCGCTGCCCGTCGCTCTCGGGCTCATCGATGGTCCGGGTACTAGCGATCGCGTCGCTGCGTGAGCGCAGCTGCGTTGCTGGCTCGGTGTCGGGTACAGCCTCTGGGCCATCGGCCGGGCCGAATTCATACGCATCGGGGTCAGCGGGGTCGCTGACGGGCTGTGGCTGGGCGGCGGTCAGCAGTGTGGGCGGGGCCTCGACGGGCGGTGGCGCAGGCCGGCGCGCCAGAGGGGGTTCGGGTGCAGGAGGTGGCGCGGTGGGCGTGGCCGTCGTGGTGTCGTCGGGTGTGCGGGGTGGTTCGGTGGGTTCGGCATCGCGAAGGAGGTCGAGAAGGTCGTTGGCGTCATGGGTGGGCAGGGTGAACAGGCGGGCTCCGGTCAGAGTTTCGGCGAGGGTGGGGTCGGCGGCTGCCACGGTTCCGTCGGGGCGGATGCGGGCGGTTCCTCCGGGGCGCCACTGCCCGATGAGGATGCCGACCATGCCGAGGGTGGAGCCGTTGTCGAGGATGGCTTGCAGGCGCCGGTCGGAGTGTTCCGCCGGCGTAGCGACGAGCACCAACTCGCTGTGGACTTGTGTGTGTTGGTCGGTCGCTGCGCGGGTGCGGGTGAAGAGTTCGCTTTCCATGGCTTCGAGCGCGCTGTCCAGGTCGGGGACGATGCGCAGCCGGGTGTGCGGCGTACGGGCGGGTTGCTCGTCGAGGAGCAGGCGGGCGTCGACCGCGGGGATGAGGATATCGACGCGGCGGTGTGGCGGCTGCTGCTGTTCGGCGAGCAAGGAGATGAGCAGGGCGCGGATGGCGTCGAGGGCGCCGGGGCCGACCAGCCCGAGTCCGCGAGCGCGGGCGAGGTTCCAGGCGAGGGCTTGGCCGTCTTTGACGCCGATGACGCGCCCGCCGACTGTTACCAGCTTTGCGGCGGTCTCCGCGTCGGCCTCCGGTTCGGGCTGGATGACAACTGCCGTTTCTGCGCTGCTGGGTTGGTTCAGTTCTTCGTCTGGGCTGGTCTGGTCGTGGGCGAAGCGCAGGGCACGTACGACCGGGGCGATGGTCAGGTCTGCGCGCTCTCCGCTGCCGGGCCGGTAACGGATCCGGCGCCGCAGCCGCACGGTCAGGAGGGCGGCGGTGATCAGTCCGGCAAGGCCGAGGCCGACGAACGCTCCGGTGTGCAGGGTGACGCCAGGACTCAGATGAGACGTGCCCTCGCCAGCGTGCGGGTGATGCGGGGCGGTCGCGGGTGGAGAGAGGGCGGGCCCCGTGGTGGGTGCCACCGAGGGCGTGGGCGCGGCGGGTTGGCTGCGGTTCGGGGCGGTGATGGGAGCGCTCGGGCGTGACGGGGTCGGGTGGGGCTTCGTGTCGGGGGGTGTCGTCGGGTGGTGGTCACCTCCTGTGGTAGGCGGTGGTTGGTTGGGCAGGAGGAGGGTCCAGCCGGGGCGGATCAGGTTGGGGTTGGTCAGGGTGTGCCCGTCGGGTTGGGGTCGGCCCTGGTTGAGGGCGTAGATCTGCGGCCAGTGGCTGCCGTCGCCCAGGGTGCGCTGGGCGATGCGCCACAGGCTGTCGTAGATGCCTTCGTGAGGCGGTTGTACGACGACGGTGCCCTCCCGGTCCGTGTGCACGCTTTGCGTGTCTCCGTGGGGCGGAGCGGGCTCGATGAAAGCCGCCATCGCTGCCGGAGTCGGACCGGTTGTGGTGGCGGTCGCCAGGGGGAGCCGGACGGTCGGGACAGCGACGGCCGGGGACTGCCCGGCGGCGGGGGTGGAACGTTGGGAGAGTAGGGAGAAGACGATCGTTCCGACGAGTATCGCGGCCAGGCAACGCAGCGGTCCTCCGGGGTGGACTGTGGGCCATTCCGTTGTTCTGGCTGCCTGTCCGGCGACGCGGACGACGTCGAGGGCGAACATGCACCAAGTGGGCCAGAGGATGCAGGCCATTGTGTTCAGCAGGAAGGTGGTGCTCATGGGGCTGAGCAGCGTGGCTTCCGCTTCGGTCCCGGTCGGGATGTGGTGCGGGAGCGGCCATCCTACGTAGTGCCACAGCCCCCAGGGGATCCCGGCCAGCAGGGCGGCGAGCACGGTGGCGGCGAGGATGCCGCGGATCAGCAGTCCGGCTCGGCGCGCGGTCCGGCGAGCTCGCTGGGGCTTGGGCCGGTCGCGGCGGGTGCGGTCGGGGTGGTGGGGTGCGGGCATGGCCGGACACCTTCTTCAGGGCTGGGGCGCATCGATTCCGTGGACGGGGTGGGCGGTTCCGGACCCGGTGACGGTCAGGGAGCCGATGCCGAGCAGGCCGAGGAGTTGGGGGTGTTGGTGGGCGGTGACCGTCACGGTCACGGTGTTGGCGGTGGCGGTGACCGTGCCGGTGTCGCCGGTGGAGGCCAGGAAGCGGGAGGCCAGCGCCCGGGCCTGATGGGGTACCAAGCGGACGGTGCCGTGCGCCCGGTAGGCTGCAAGATCGAGGGCTTGGGCTCCGGCTCGGGCCGCCTCTTGGGCTTCGCCGATGGCGCGGACCTTTGCGGCCAGTGCCAGGCCACCGTCCAGGACGAGGCCAGCGAACATGATCACGGCGACCACGATGATGACAAGGAAGGCGGTCACCTGGCCGCCGTCATCAGCGGGCAGTGTGCGCAAGCGAGCACTGAGACCGCGCGGGTATGTCACGGACTCTCACCTCCCGCGGCGTTCGCCGTCACAGTGGTGCCGCGGTATAGATCAACTGGCGAGGCGAAGTGGGCGCTCAGTGTCATGGCGCCTGGGACCTGCAGCAGTGCCAGGTCATGCAGGTTGGCCGTGCAGGAGACGCTGACCGTCACGGTCGAGCCGGGCTGGAGGGTGCCGCTGGTGGCGACGTTCAGGGACTGGCAGGTCACGCCGGCGTCGCTGAGGGCAGTAGTGGCGGTGGAGCGTGCGTCTGCCGCAGCGTCGGCGGGGTTGCGGTCCGAACTGGCAGCGCGGGCTGCCTGGTGAGCGACGTCCTCGATCCGCAAGCGGGTGTCCGACAGGCGGCCGCAGTACACCAAGAACCACAGCAGCAGGATCAGGATGCCGATGCTGAGGACGAGTTCGACCGTTGCCGACCCGCGAGTGTCACCGCGCAGCTCGGCCCAACTGCGCAGGGCCTGGCGCCACCGCGGCAGCTCAGCCCGGTGTAGGTCGCGGGTGGTGCTGTCGGGTCGGGTCATGACGCCGCCTGGCCGGGCTTGAACTTCTCTGTGGGGCCTGCGGCTTGGGCGTGGACCGGAAGGTGCAGAAAGGGCACGACGCTGCTGGCCGTCCCGGAGATTCGGACCTCCGCTCGGTGTGTGTTCCGGGTGATGTCGATATGGGTGGTGTGCAGGGGTCCGTGGCCGAGCTGGTCGAGGGTGCGCTGAGCCTCCTGCTGGCCCGCCGCGGTGGTGCCGCCTTGGACGCGGGTGGCGGACAACGCGTTGGCAGCGGTGGCCTGGGCGATGTGGCTGGCGTGGAACCACAGGGCGGCCTGAGCGAGCAGCAGCACCAACGTGAGCACGAGCGGCATGATTATTACCAACTCGGCGGTGACTTCTCCCCGCTCGTCCCGGCGCAGTTCGGCCAGGACACGCGCGGCAGTGCGACCGTGCTGATGCGCGCTGGTCTCGATGGGCGGCATGACGGCATGCTGCTTATTGGAAGGTGACGCTCTTGGCGGCGGCGAGGATCTTGGGGCCGAACAGGGCGGTGATGGCCAGGGCGAGGGCGGCGAGGAACGCGATCCAGATGACGTGCTCGGTGGTCACGCCACGCTCGTCGTCCGCGAGGCCGCGCAGGGCGGACTCGATCCGGGCCCAAAGCGAAATCAACCTGGACACGATCGGCTTCCTTTCGATCACAGGGAGGTGGTGATCTGGGTGAGGGCGGGATAGAAGACGAAGATGATGAAGCCGAAGGCCATGAGCATGCCGGGCAGGGCCATCCGCTCGGTGGCGGCGTTGGCCTTGCCTTCAGCTTCGGTGCTGCTGCGGCTGCGCATCGCGGCGGCCTTCGCCGCCAGTGAGGCACGGACCTTGGCGCCTTCGGTGCCCGCCAGGGAGAGTGCGGCGGCCAGTTCGGACAGCTCGCTGACGTCCAGCTCGTCGCCGAGCTGTCCCAGGGTGGTCCATGGGGAGGTGCGGGTCAGGCGGGCGGTGCTCAGCGCCCGCCGCAGTTGCTGGAACGACCAGCCCTGTCCTACCTCGACGGCGTCGGAGAGGGCGCCGTCGACTCCGGAGCCTCCGGCGAGCAGGATGTGGATCAGGCCCAGGTAGGCGCTCAGAGCGTGGCGGAAGGCAGTCCGTCGCCGGTCGGCCTCGGCTCGCACGGTGGCATCCGGCAGCAGGAAACCGCCGACCGCGCAGGCCAGCGATCCACCGAGCGGCACCGCCCACGGCAGCGGTCGACCTCCCAGGACGAGGACCAGGGCGAGCGCGGCAGGCAGCAGGAGTCCGGTGAGCGCGAGCGCCGCTTTCTCCGCCAGGTGCGTGTCCGCAGAGCGTTCAGCGACGGCCAGGTCCTGGCGCACGCTCCGGGTGGGCAGCCCCAAAGCGCGCAGCCACCCGGTGAAGGGCGCGCCCGTCCGCACTGCCCAACCGCCCTGACTGATGGTCAGCAGCGGCGGGGGTGCGGGGGTGGTGTTCAGCCGGGACATCAGCGTGGACAGGTGCGGCCGGGGCGGCATGAGCCAGACGGCCAGCGCCCACAGGCCCAAGCCGATACCTGCGGCCAGCAGCATCAACACGATCACGGGGACACCTCCTGACCGGCGGCGTCGCCTCGCCCAGCGGTGCTGGAGATGGCGTCCCATCCGGTCAGGAACCGGTCGGGTTCCTCCAGGCGGGCCATCCGGCGCAGCCAGATGAACGCCACGGTGAACAGGGCCCCGATGACCAGCAGGACGAGTTGGCCCGTCGCCGAGTCGTAGGGGCGTAGGAAGGTGGGGTTGAGCAGGATCAGGCCGCTGGCGAACGACAAGGTGGTGATGACCACGACGCGCATGGTGGTGCGGGTGCGGGCGCGGCTGGCCTCCACGCGCTGGCGCATCTCGACCTGAGCACGAGCGGTAGCCGCCAGCTCACCGAGAAGGGAGGCCAGTTGGCGGGCTTGGTGCTCGGAAGCGAGGATCAGCGCGGCAATTACCAGGTCGGCGCTCGGGTCGGCCAGATCGTCCGCGAGGTGACGCAGGGACGGGGCCAGGCGCTCGCCGCGCTCCAGCCGCTCGGCCAACTCCTCGATCTGCGGGCGAATCGCCTTTGGTGCGGTGCGCGCGGTAGCCAGGATCGTCTGCTCCAAGCCCGCCGCGGCAGCCAGGGTGTCGCGCAGCATCTCCGTCCACCCGGCGATGCCCTCGATCCGGGCGGTGCGTTCCTGCTCGCCGGAAGTCGATCCGAGGATGCGCGGAAGGCTCCAGGCGGCCATGGCCGCCAGCAACCCTCCGACCACCCATCCGGTGACTGCACCGATCAGGAGCCCAACGGCTCCCGCCAAGGCCAGCCAGCGCCCCAGATGCCGCCGCCCACGAACTTCCCTCACGCCTGGCCAGCGGCGTATCGCAGGTTGGTCAGCGTTTGAGCTGGTACGCCAGGCGCGGAACAACACCAGCAGACCGACACCAACTCCCAGTCCGCACAGGCCCAGTAGGGCGACGAAGCCGTTCATCCGCGCCACCACCACTCCGGGCGCTGCACCAGGTCGGCGTCGAAGCCGGCAGCCATCAATTCCTGGACGGTCTCGGAGCGCAGTGGCACACCCGGTACGGCGCGTAGGTCAGGTCCCGGCCGGAAGACCTCGTTGGAGACGATCTGCTTGTCGTCCGCGTCGACCACTTCCCGGATCGAGGACACCACGCGTTTGCTCGTCTGGCTACGTGGTTTGTCGAGGTGGATCACGAAGTCGAGGGCGGCTGCGACCAGCAGGTTGGTGGCCTCCAGCGGGAGCCGTTCGGGGCCTTGGACGGCGTAGGCGGCCAGCTTGGTGAACGCGCCGTGGCTGGTCGAGGCGTGCAAGGTGGCCATGGAGCCGTCGTTGCCCTGGGTCATCGCGTTGCACATCGGAATCACTTCCGGTCCGCGGACCTCGCCGACGATGACCCGGTCCGGGGACATCCGCAGCGCCCAGCGCACCAACTCGGACTGGCTCACGGCTCCTTGGCCTTCGATGTTCGCCTCGCGGGCCTGCATCGCGACCACATCCGGGTGGGCGTCGCCGTCGGCGTCCAGACCGAGTTCGAAGGTGTCCTCGATGGTGACCAGCCGCTCCCAGGGCGGGATCTCGGCGGCCAGGGCGCGCAGCATCGTGGTCTTGCCGATCGCGGTTCCCCCGGTGACGAGCACGTTCTTGCGTGCGCGGACGATCGCGCCGAGCAGGGATTCCAAGACGGGGTCGATGGTGCCCATCTGTCGCAACTGGGCGAGGGTGATCTTGGTGTAGCGGTGGCGGCGGATCGACACCGACGGGCGCGTGGTGACCGCCATGACTGCGAAGACGCGTTCCCCGGAGGGGAGTTGGAAGTTCACGCCGGGGCTGCCGCGGTCGAAGCGGCGCTCCTCAACGCCCGCGTGCGCGGCCAGGTCCCGGATCAGTTGGATGAGCTCGGTATCCGAGCCGACCACCGGGGGTAGCTGTTCGCGGTGGCCGTCGGCGTAGCGGACGAAGACCCGTTCGCCGTTGATGTTGATGTTCTCGATCTCCGGGTTACGCAGCAGGGGCTCCAGTCCGGCCAAGCCGAAGACCTCGTCCAGCACTGAGGCGATCACCTGCTGCTCGACCTCCGGCGTCACCACGCCTCCACCGCGGGTCAGCTGCTGATGAGCATGGGATTCGGCGGCATCCGCCAAGATCGCCTCTGCTTCGACGCGCCGTTGCTGAGGTGTCATCGGCGGGCGGCCGGCGTCCTCCTCCGCCCGGATCCGCTGCGACAGCCGCACGGACAACTGCTGGCGCAGGTGCCTCCGCAGCAGTTCCGCGGGCGAGTCCACCGGGAGCCCGGCACCAGCCAGGTCATCCGGTCCCGGCAATCGGACCCCCTCCTGACGGCGCCAGCCGGAGTCCTGGACCTTGATCACACCGCCCTGTGGCAGGGCACGGTTGTTGCTCGGCTGGTTCATCGCGGGACCCCGTTCGGCGACGCGGCGGGCGCGCTGGCCCAGAACTGTTGATGTCCGAGCGGGCTTGGTGGGGGTGCATAGCCGGGCGCCCCGCGGTTGTTCGATACGAGGGCTTCGGCCTGTGCGTGGTAGGCGATGGCTGCGGCGAGGTCGACCATGGCTCGCCCGAGCAGCGAGCGCGCAGGAGCAGACCGCCTACTGGTCTCCCCGCCGAGGACAGCTGCGCCCCTCGGGTCGTACGGGAGGCGCCCGATCACCGGAATACCCAAGGTCTGAGACACCTCGGTGGTCGGGTAGCCGTCGCCGACCAGGACGAAGCATGGCCTGGGCGACCACCGCGCCGCGGCCGACAGCCGGGTGGCTACGTGGGACAGGGCATCATCACGGGCACGGGACAGCAGCACCATCACATCGGCCACCCGTAGGACGGCCATAGCCAGGGAATCGGTGTCGATCCGGCCGCAATCCGCGATCACCACGGTGCCCGCCCGATCCGCGGCCCGGCGCAGCACAGACGCCTGTCGCCCGGTGATCTCCCCCAGCGCCGCGCACGCCTGCACCGCACCAGCCGGGCCGATCACTACGGGCAGGCCGCCGGGCAGCCGCTGAGTGTGCTGCCACACCAGTCCCGGCTCCGTAGACCTGCGCGCGGCAGCCGCCATGCTCACCAGCCCTGGCGAGGTCTCCAGACGGAACCGAGCCAACAGGTCACCTCCGGCAGGGTCACACTCCACGACCACCGGCTGCTCCCCCGACGGCCAGCGAGCCGCCAGTCCCAAGGCCGTGGTTGTCACCCCTGGCGAGCCCTTCAAGCTGCACAGCGCGACCAGCGTCATTGCCCGCTCCCGTTCACTTCGACCACGCTGATCTGCCCCGTCGGCGCCGCAGCCAACTGGCGGGCGTCACTGGAGGCCATCTGCAGCGCGACCACCGTGGTCTGCGCCGTCGTGTCGGTCTGGACCGCGGTGACCGTCGCGCTCCACGACGAAGTCGACGACGTTGAAGACGAGGATGCACCTGTGGCCGCGTTGCCGTTCGAGGACATCACAACCGTCACCCGGTTCCCCGGCTGCAGGCCGGGCGGAAACTGACCGGCCTTCAACCCCACAGCGGCCACCGCCTGCCCCGCAGGAGGAACCTGTGCCGCTCCCAGCACGTCGCGCGTCAGCAGTGCCCCGGCCGGCAGGCTGTAGGCGAGCGGGCGCCCCTCCACCGACGACAGCGACCGGGCCGGGATCACCTCCAGACCACTGTGCGCCGACATGCTCACCTCGCGCACATCCTGCGCGGTCAGCACCTGGCCAACCGTGACGGGACGCGCGAGCGCCAACACCGCCTCGCGCTGACCCAGCTGCGTTCCCGCCACCACGCCGCCGGTCGCACAGCCGAGCACCAGCAGCACGCCCACCAACAGGTAGGGCACCCGACGGTGCCGGGGTACACCGGTCATCCGCGCCGGAGCCCGGCCATCCTTACCTCGCGCGACCCAACCGCTCGGCGGCAAGGCGCCGGACGGCGTCACCGGATCCGGGTGCGCGGGCACACGGGTACTCACTACTGCCACCTCCCGGGCACAGGAGTGCTCAGCACCGCGCCCTCGACGCGGCGAACATGATCGTCTTTGTGTGGTTGTCGCCGTCCCCATCCCGCCCTCACATGGCGGGATGGAACACGGCCGTCAGCTTCCGGAGTTCAGAGCCTGGCTCTCAGCCACGCGGAAAGCCGCATTCGATGTGGTCGTCATGTCGGGGAACGCTCCGGCCTGACCCGCGCCGGACCAGGTCACCGTCCAGTGCACCGTGGCCGAGACCGCGTACGCCTGGCCCGGCTGCCCCGCCGACGACGAGCGATAGGTGTAACCACAAGTCGGAGACGAACTCTTCGGACTCCCACTCGCGCTGAATGGCGTTCCGGGGCCCTTGCACGTCACGGTGCGGCCATCGCCCATCGTCCACGTGACCGAAGTCGGCCGGGCCGTCGCGGTCACCGAAACCCCCGGCACCGACGCCGTCGCCGACACCGGCCCCCAGCTGCCACGGTCCAGCCACAACCAGGTCGGAAGGTTCACCAGCTGCTCGCCGGCCGGGTTCGCCTCGATCCGCGGCGACGGCAACCCCAACTGGTTGCGCGCGACCTGCGCCAGCTGCGCCGGAGATGGCCGGGCGGGTCCACCGCCCTGCGGACCGTTCTGAATCCACACCGGTGGCCGGTAAACAGCATCATGCACGCCCTGGCCGGTGCACTTGTACACGTACCACGCCCCCGACTGGCCCGAATTCGGATCAGCCACCTGCGTCACCGGCGCCAACTGTGAGCCAGGGTGGAAGACGGCAGCCACGACGACCGGAGTCCGGTTGGCCGGAGGCTGGATGTACGCCGTAGTCGCAACCCCCGGTGGCGGCTTGTAGTCGCTGGGCTGGTACGAGCAGTTCAGGTTGGGGTTCGGGTTGTACGGGGCGGCATCACCGCCGCCACCGCCACCGCCACCGCCACCGCCACCGCCACCGCCACCGCCACCGCCAACGTTTCCCCCTCCGGAGGAACCACTGCCACCTCCGTGGCTAGGCGCGCTGGGGTGAGCCCCATTGCCCGCGCCCAACTGACATGCAGGCGACGGTATCTGGGAACAGTCCACCGAGCCCCAGCCGTCGCCGCTCGGGCCTCCATCGGCGAAGGCGGAACCCGCGCCGACCACTATCGCTGCCACGGCCACGCCTGGCACCACTATCGCGCGCTTCAGTTTCCGCATGTCCCCAGCCCCCGGACCGCGAAGCTCGTGACCTTCCACGCGCCATCGGACTGCTTCTGGACCTCGGCGGTGATCGCGCGGTGGCCGCCCGCGCCGCCGTAGCGTTGATCCGTGGAAGCGCGGTACTTCAGCCAGTGCGTGGAGTCGCCGCAGTCGGAGATCACCACGGTCGTCGGATTCGTAGGCGGAGACGCCGATGTCACGGTTGGACTGTTCTTCGGCGTGCCCTTGGTCACCAGGCCGTTGAGATGGTCCGCGTACAGACCACGAGAGATCACCGACAGCGCGTCGCCCATCGCGTACTGCGCCAAGATCGGAGACTGCCAATCTGAAGTGGTCCCGGCCTGCGCCATGTCCCGCCACATCCCCAGGTACGCGACTGTGGCTTGACTGCGCGCCACATCCACCGCCGAACCAGACGACGGGTCCGAGGCAGACGCACTCGGCGCTCCGCTCGCCCCAGGAGCGGAATTACCTGTTCCGGATGAACCGCACGCCACCACAGCCAAAGCCGCGGCGACCCCATAGACCGCCCACCCCACTCCCCGTCCCCCGGGCCTCCCTGTCTCTAACGCCACGCTCACATCACCCCAAGAACGAGACTTGACGTACGCACCCAGACTGCAGGCATACCCACGTTTACCCCCTACTCCCGCTCCTACTGCAAGGTGTGTACGCATATGCCAAGGGGCTAACACCAAAGCGCAAGCGGATGTATACGAGCAAACCGGACGCGACTTGGGGCGGTGCTTACAGAAGTGACGCAGGATGTATAGGGCCGCCACCTCTGGCTGCGCGGTAGCGTCAAGAGCCCGAGTACCGCATCGCCCCGCCCAACGTGCCAACCAGTCACAACCGGCAGGCGGAGTTTGCGGTTTCGCCAGATTGACGGTGATTCATGGATGCACTGTCCGTGATCGTCTGGCTCGTGATGGGAGCAGCGCTGGGCTTCGGCGCGCGACGAGCGGCAGCACGATCAATAAGAAGAGACGTCAGCTATATACGCGTCGCGCCGCCACTGATGCTGGAGGGCGCTACGGCGGCCATCTTCGCTGTGCTTGCCTGGCGGATCAGCTCAGTCCCGGTACTCATGGCCTACGGCTCACTAGCCGCAGTCGGCGTGAGCCTCGCCGCGCTCGACGTAGCCGTACGACGGCTCCCGAACTCACTCGTGGCAACCGCCTACCTCGTAACGGTCGGCTTCCTGATCATCGCCGCGCTTACATCGCAGACCCATGGCCCCTTGCTACGCGCCCTAGTCGCGCTGCCCATCGGCCTCATCCTCTTCGGCCTCCTCTACATACTCCTGCCAGGGCAGTTGGGAGGCGGAGACCTGAAGCTGGCCGGCGTACTCGCACTGGCTCTTGGCTGGTGGTCCTGGACCGCGGCCCTCACCGGTATGCTTCTCGGCTGGGCGCTCGCAGCTGGCTACGTCCTCGTCCTCCGTACCGCACGCACACCCCCCGATGCCGGGGTGCCATTGGGACCCTTCCTCATCTCCGGCGCATTCATCGAAATCATTCTGAGCGCCTACCACTGACATCCAATGGTGACGTCGGGAAGGAACCGGTGGCGCTCGGTTTCCCGGCAGGGGCGATGACGGCGGGGGTGCGCAGATGCCCGCTACCGATGAGGCGGGTCACAACCGCCTCGCGCAGTTCGGCGGGGTCGGTGGCGGGGATCAGTGTGTTCATTCGAGTGAGGAAGAGCCGGAGAGGTGGACCGGCGGGTAGACGTGGCGGCCACTACGGAATGGCCACCCACGTCGGCGGTTTCCGCCACCACGCCAGAACCGAGTGAATGGGCGCGAACGCGTGTGGCGCTACGGGCGCGCTCTCACGCCGTCAGAGGAAGAGCCCAGCGGACTTGGGGAGGCTTGGGGCATGCCTTCCTGGAGGAACGCGGTGATGGCGGTGTCGCTGTAGCCGTAGAACCTGCCGCGGGCGGCGTCGTCCCACAGGGGTGGCGTGTCGCCCCACTCGACCATGTGGCAGGTGTCGCGGTACGGAGACCAACGCACACGTACGTTGTCGACGTCACCCGTCATGGCGGCCATCACGGCCCCGCTCGGAGATCGGGAGGGAGCACCATGTCGTCCTGCCATCTGGGCTGCCCCCAGTCCTGTGCCAGGGCGTCGACGAGGAGCAGACCACGGCCCGACTCATCCGTAATGCCTGTGGGCCGAGGCCGGGCCGGAGAGGGGTTTCCATCCGAGACCTCGATGCGCAGTTCACGGGCGGCCACGAACCTGTCAAGGCCTACGCGCTCATCGACGGCGGAGTATGGATCTACGAGCCCATCCCCGGACGACGGGTCTTGATCGCCATCTACGACTGCACCGTAACGGAGCGGAAACCCGTGATCAGCCATGAGCACAAGGAAGCCGACCGGATCACCGCCGACGAGGTGCACGCTTTGCTCATGCCCGCTGGGTACAAGCGATCGATTGCTGCCAGGTACGGGCGGAATTGATCGGGCGTAGATGTAATTACGTCTCCCCGCCGCGTCCTGAGTCATGGGGCGACTCATCAAGCATGGACGCATTGCGGTACGGCTACTCCGATTCATCAGCGGCATCCTGCGGCAGTCCGGCGCAGTCGAGGCGAAACCACACGTCCTTGCCTGTCGTGCTGGCTGCCATTCCCATGGCATCGGCCAGACTCCTGAGCAGGGGCAGCCCACGCCCGTCCTCAGCGAGGGACTCGACCGCCCTGATCTGCGGGAGGCGGTCGTCAAAGTCGCGCACAGTGACGACCACCGCGTCGGCCGTTACCCTCACACGAACGACAGCTTGCCTATCCTCCGTGTGCTTGAGCACGTTGGTCAGGAGCTCGGTCGTGCCGAGCAGCGCGACGAACTCGACGTCCGTCCGGCCCCAGTAATGGAGTTGGGCGCGAAGTATGCGACGCACGTGCTCGATGCTCCGCGGTTCGACAGCCAGGCTCAACTCCCACTGACCCACACAAGTACGTGAGTTACTCTGTCGGCTCTTGCCCATTGAGTCCTGCTCAGCCAGCGTGGCGAGAAGATCAGGCATCGCGAATTCCGTTTCCTCAGCGAGGTGTTCGTGAGACGGGTGGTACCAACGGGCTTCGTTGGTAGGCGTGCATAGAGCGAACCGCGATCCATGCCTCGGTCGACGGTGCCCACCCGCTGGGCACGATCAAGGTCGCCATTCAATGCCTCCAGCCGACGGGACCGCGCAGCTTGGGAAGTTCGGCGCGACCGCGGATCGGGACTCCCCACTCCTCGGGCTGCGTGCGCAGGCGCGCCTTCCCTACGCCAAGGCTCTGGGCGAGGGAGTTCAGGGACTCGCCCTCCATGTACCGGGTCATCACCGCGTCCTTCGGGATCTCCCGGGCCTCCCGAGTCATTTGTCTCTCCTCCTGGCTGAAGATCAAGAGCCCGTCCCGGCCGACCTCGTGTCGTGACAGACAAGTCCGGGCCGGGACGGGCCTAGCCCGTCCGCCACCAACAACTCGCGCGCCCCGTGCGACGCGAGTTCGGGGGATGCCAGTGGCGGCCGGGGCTTCTATCCCTGTCGGACGTCTACTCCTTGGACGTTCTCCAGGATGTTGAGGCAGAGCTGAGCGTCCTCAACGAGCGAAGTCAGGCTTGGCAGTGCTCTACGCACCACCTCGGCGCGCCACCCATACGGCAGGCGGTTCAGCCGACTCCAGACCTCTTGGGCCTGGTCGACGTCTCGATGTCGACGACTGCTGTAGTGGCGCTCGCGGCAGAGGAAGGCGACATGGCTCACCACGTCGGCCATTTCCCTGAAGATCTCGTCGTCACCCTCCCGGGCCTCGGCCCGGTCCTTCAGCCTCCACCCCGTGGCCATCACCCAGTGGACAGCCGCTTGGTCAGCGTGTCGCACCTTGTCCCACAGGTCACGGCGCACCAGACGACTCTTCAACATCGTGCCGGCGCTCCACGCGGCTAGTGTTACTTCCGGCCACGGTCTCGACTGCCACTGACTCAGCGTCACTTCCAGTCGGCACAGGTCCGTCAGTTCCGCCTCGGCCATCTTCGACTCGCTGCCCGGCTCACTACTCATCCGCGGCGACATCCTTTACCTGTCGGCCTTCCACCAAATAGGTCAGCACCCCGCTGTCCAAGGCCGTCACGGCTGCCCGAACCCGCCGCTCTTGATAGGGCATCGCGTACGCGTGGAGGTCGTAGACCGGCACGAACTCATACGCGCTCAACTCCGGCTCCTCGCCCGAGCCGGGTCTAGACAGCGTGATGGCGATCCCCTCCGGGGCCGTTCCGCCGTCGTAGACGAAGCTATAGCCTTCCGCCGCCTTCGTGTGAGGATTGCGCGGGATGTAGTCCACAACGAGCAGGCGTCCCGGTGTGAGGGGGAGCCCGGTCTCCTCCCGCACTTCGCGCGCGCAGGCTTCGTACGCGTGCTCGTCCGGGTGGGCGCCGCCGCCTGGCAGGATCCACCCCTCCTTGTACGTCGGCTTGACCATGAGCACGTTCCCGGCCGGGTTGCGAATGAGCGCGAGAGCGCCGATCCGGCGGCCGGGCGGGTTGGAGAGATCCGTGTCTGTGTGCACGGTGCGTCCGTTTCCTTGATCGTGACGGTGGGGTGGCCGCCCTGCCGGGACCTGCCAGCCCGGGATGGGGGAATTCGCGGCCGGAGTGCTCCGGCAGGGCAGACTCGGGCCCGTCCTGGGCAACCCTCAGTCCCCAGGACGGGAGTGTGGAGGCCCGCCCGCTGCCGGGGCTGCTCGCGCGGTGGTGGAGACGCGAGCCGTACGGGTCAACCGGCAGCAGGCGGGGGCTTAGCGGGGCCCGACGCGGTTCAGGCGGTAGCCTGAAATCGAATCCCCAGCAGCGAGGTGGTAGGTGGAGCCGTCGTCGAATATGAGGGTCTTCCCAAGATTCCCCGTGCAACGGAGGTCGACGACGCGGCGGTGCCGACCTTGACCGGTGTGGATGATGAAATCCCCCACCCGCACGGTGAGCGTGGTGAACTGCTCAAGCTGCATGAGGTTGCTGCGCATCCGGCAGTTCTCCCTCCGTCACCGGCTCGACGTTCACGGGCCGTGTCGTCCACTCCTTGCCGCCGCCCTGCGGACGGAGGAAAGCCATGAGCTCCGCCCGTTTGGATTTGGCGGGTGAGTAGAGCTCGACGCCCATGAAGACGCCGGCCTTGCCGGTCAGCTTGTCCTTGACCACAGTCCCGTACGGTGGCAGCGCCCTGCGCTCATGAGTGTTCATGCCACTTCCGTTCCAGCCCATCGATGATCTTTCGCACGATGTCCGGCCGTTGGGATTGCCATTCGCTATGTCCCTGGTCCGGAGCGGCCGGGGTCTCGCAGACGTACCCGTGCTCGGCCGCCGATTCCTTCAGCTCTCGTCCCATCTGCGCCAGGACCGCGCCGTCGAAGCCCTCCAGCGCGCTCACCGCCGAAGCCCGTACTGCGAGTGCCGGCTGTTGATCTCCGCGACCTTTAGACGCAGTTCCTCAGCCGGGCTGGCGAGACGGAGATCAGCCGCGCGAGCCCGCCACGGACTCCCATCGTCGCCCGGTCGTAGGCGGACGATTGGCCCGTCCACATCCACGACCCTGCCGACGCGATCCCGCGCCGTATCCCACATGACCGCGCCCTTCTCCGGCGCTTCGCTCGTCCCCATGGGCTGGACCTTCTTCGGGCGATGCGGGGCGCCAACGCTATGACAGCGCCCCGGAGTTGGCGAGCAACTCTGGGTGGTTGCCTAACTAGACTGGACCCGACGGAGTGCCATAGGCAACTATTCCTCAGGAATCCATCAGAGTTGGCATATGCCACTCCTGGGCATTGATGCCAAGTACCCAAGCGGGCCATGATGTTGTCCATGTCGCAGAGCGAGATGCCGACGATGAGGAGCCGACGCCTTGGAGGCGAGCTGCGCAAGATGCGCGAGGCCAAGGGCCTCACCATGGGTGACGCAGCCGAGGCGCTCCAGTGCGGCCAGCCCAAGATCAGCCGAATCGAAGGCGGTTTGCGCGGCATCCGTCCGTTGGACCTGGATGTCCTCATGGACCTCTACGAGATCGACCGCACCGAGCAGGCCGATCTCCGTGAGGCGATGAAGCGCCTGGCGCGCGAGATTCACCAGCAGGACTGGTGGTCTGGCCAAGGCACGCTTCTACACGACGACCTCAAGGACTACTTGACACTGGAGTCGGACTCGTCCCTAATCCGGACCTACGAGACCCAGCTGCTGCCCGGCCTGCTCCAGACCAAGGAATACATGGCGGAGATCTTCCGCCATCAGCGGGCCTCCGACGAGGCCCAATTGATGCTGGAGACACGGCAGCAGCGCCAGGGCATCCTTGAGACCAACAATGGCGTCCACCTGCGCACCGTGGTGGACGTGACGGCGCTCAACCGCGTCGTAGGCTCGCCCGACCTCATGGTCAAACAGCTCAAGCACCTTCTGGACATGACGGACGCTCCGAACGTCGATGTCCAGGTGCTACCGCTCAAGACGGCGCTGCCTCCTGATCAGTACGCGCCGTACACAATCTTCACAATGCGCCAACCGCCTCGGGCCGATTACGTGTGGCTGGAACATTTGACCGGCAGTACGCTGCTCGAAAAAGAGGAAGACCTGGTTCGCTATCGCCGAGCGTGGGACGATCACACCGCTACGGCACTCTCCGCGGCCGAGTCCCGAGAGCACATCCGCGAACTGATCAAGGAGTACCAAGGATGAGCAAGAAGCGCAGCCAGGGGAGCAACGAGGGGCTGGCTGGCGCACAGTGGCACGTCAGCTCGTACAGCGGAAGCGGTAACAACTGCGTCGAGCACGGACGACTGCCCAACGGGACGCATGCGGTACGTGACACGAAGGATCGAGAGGGCGGCGCGCTGATGTTCACCGCCGATGCCTGGTCCTCATTCATCGAGTTCGCCAAGACCCAGGACATCTGAGCACCACCCTTACTGATCTTTTCGTAAGTTCGGTGGGTGTGGTGGGTGGATGGTGAGTCCGGTGTGGGTGAGGAAGGACCATGGCAACTGCTGGTTGCGGTTGATGCGGTGGACGCCTTGTTCGGTGGCGTCGGCGACATCCGCGAGGTGGTCACCGGCGAGGTTGGCCAGTTCACGTTTCTTGAGCGACGACCACAGCAGCTCCACCGGATTCAGCTCAGGTGCGTAGGCGGGTAATCGTTCCAGAGTCAGCCAGTCCTGTGCTGCAACCCATGCTCGCATCGCCCGGCTCCAGTGGGCGGACAAGCCGTCCCACACCACAATCACCCTATCCCCGCGGTAGAACGCCTTGACCTGTTCCAGCACCTCGATCAGGGCGGTGGTGTCGTAGCTGCCGGGCTTGAGATGGAAGCACAGACGAGGACCGCGGTTGGGGTCGCTGGAGTGGTAGCCGAGAGCCGCGGCCATCGATGCACGTTTCCAGTTCAGCCGGTGCCGCAGGAGCGGAGTGCGGCCACGCGGTGCGTAGGTGCGGCGGACCTGCGGCAGCAGCGAGACGCCTGATTCGTCGAGGAACACGATCCAGGCACGTGTGTTCACCGCCCCTTTTTGATGCGCGGCCACTCGTGCGCGATCCAGCGGGCGATCTCGGACTCGTCCCGCTCGACCGCCCGACGCTCAGGCCGCTGCAGACTCCACCCCAGCCGACCGGTCAGCACACGCCATACCGACGCCCGCGACAACGACACCCCCGTCACCCGCTCGATGACCAGGCCGACTCGCTCCAACGTCCACAGATCGGCCTCGAACCCATGGGCCTGAGCGCCCCGCTCCAATGCCGCCCGCACTTCCGTCACCTGACCGTCGTCCAACTTGGGCGGGCGACCGGTGGCCGAACGCCGGCGCAAGGCCGCAGCACCGCCTTCTTCCCACACCCGCCTCCACCGCCGCACGCTCTCCGCGCAAACTCCCACCGCCCGCGCGATCTCCACATTCGACCCACCCTCCTCGAACAACTCGACCGCCCGAACACGACGCGCTTCCGCCAACTGCGGCCGCGACAAAGGAGGAACAGAAGAGCCAGACGCAGAGGACGAAGGTCGATAGGACACCCCAACAGCCTCCCACCCACAAGACCACCACACCCACCGAACTTACGAAAAGATCAGTAGTCCCCCGGCCCCCGTCGGCGGATTCCAGGGGGCTTCGTCATGCCCGGATGCGTGTGGCAGGAAGGGTAACGAGGACGTGTCCGGAGACCGCATCATGCGGAACCCTCATAGCCAGGTCGGACAGCGTTCAGTGGCTCTCGTACGCCTGGCTGCGCCAGGCATGCGTACGTCGCCGTCCAGGCACGCGGTTCGCTCGTTGGCACGCGCCGCCGTCCATTCTCAGTTGGCGATTTGGCCGCCGCGCCATGTGGGAAGGAGTTCGTCGAGGAGCGCTTGCGTGCGCGGTGGCAGTCCCCTCGCTCCATGGTGATCGGCGGCGCGCACGGACAGGTCTTCGGCAGTGGCGCGCAGGCGAGCTTCGTCGCCAGTGGCGTGCACGGCGCGCAGGAGGGCGTTCCACGACCGTTCGTCGTTGGGGGCGACGCGCATTCCGGCGTGGATGGCGTTGATCGAGGATTCGGGCTTGTCGAGCTCCGCGTATTCCTCCGACAGGGCGAGAGCAATCTCCGTGACCATCAAGGGCAATTGGGCCTCGGCGATCTCGTGAGTCAGCCAGCTGTAACGCCCTTCGGGGCGTCCGGCGAGGAGTGGGCCTCGTGCGAGGGCGAGGGCGTCCTTGAGCAGGCGGCGCCGGATTCCGCGGTCGCGGCGACCTCGGCCGCGTTCGGCCTCGTGGCGCAGGGTTTGCAGCACGTCCCAGTCGGAGACGACCGAAGCGGAGAGGGACAGGCGGCCGTCGCCCGCTGTGCGCAGCCGCGGGGCGCCGTCAGAGTCGGTGCCGAGCCAGGTGCGGAGGCGTTCGATCACTGCGTCCCGTACGTCTTCGGTGGCTCCGCGGGGCCACAAAGCCGAGGCCAGTACGCGTGGGTGAAGCCCTTCGCGGTGCAGGAGCAGCAACGCCAGGGCTTCGTGTGCCAGCACGCTCCGGTCAGCATCCAGCGGTTCCAAGCCGTTGACTTCGAACGGACCCATCAGGCGGGCGTAAACAGCTGGCCGTCCCTGGTCGCTGAGGTCCACCAGCACTGGCGGGGCGGTGGGGTCTGGATCCGGCCGGTCCGGGCTGTCGGCGGCCTTGAAGAGCTGCAGGACTGCTTCGTACTGCGCGCGGGGCAGGCGTTGTGCTTGGAGTTCCAGGCCGAGGAGGGGGGCCAGGAGTCGACCGTCGGGAGTGATGTCGAACTGCCAGGCGGTACCCGGCAGGTCTTTCTGCTCGGTGGCCACCAGGTAGCCGATACCCAAGGAGCTGGACCGAGAGGCTAGTCGGGCGAGCCGCTCTGCCTGCTGGGGTGTGAGGTCGGACACCAGAAGCACCAAGTGGGGCGCCCACTGCGTGTGTTGCGGCAGACCGGTGCGTCCGGTGAGTACCGTGTCGTATCCGGCCGTGGCGAGTGCGGCGCGGCGCTGTGCTGTCTCGGCCTCCATGGCCTCGAGTAGTTCGTCGAGGTTGGGCAGGTGGCGTGCCCGGGTGGGTGCGAGCGCGTCCAGCTGTTCGCCGAAGCCGACGAGCGTGACCGTCATACGGTCCGACCAGCCGTTGGTGGCGAGTTCAGTGGCGATGGATGCGAGGACCGCTTCGCGGTCGGTGGGAGCGCCGGTGAGGGTGAGGATGCCGGGGGCGGCTTCGAGGTTGAGGAGCAGGCGGGAACCGTCGAGTGTCCCGAGGGAGGCGAGGCCCGGGTAGGGGGCGATCGGGCTCTGCTCCGCGTCAGGGGCGAGCTCGGTGCGGTCCAGGCTCCAGACACTCTGGTCGTGGCCGAGGTGCCAGGGGGTGGGCGGCGGTTCGCTGGTCGACGAGGCCAGTTGGATGTGGAGGGCTTCCTCGGTCGTCCACGCTGCGTGCACGATGGGCAGCGGGCGGCCCGCATCGGCGAGCGCCGCGGACAGGGCGCGCAGGGCGCGGTCGAGGAAGGCAACGCCGTCCGGGTCGGCCCCGATGCGCAGCGCGTCCTGGGTGTCGGCTTCCGCACCGGTCCGTGGTTGGCGCAGTGAGGTACGTATTCCGGCGGCTGCCGCCTGGAGCAGCGCGGTGCGGCGACGGCGCCCGAGGGCGGCGAGCAGGCCTGCCGCGAGCAGCGGGGAGGCGATGAGCGCTTCGGGTAGGCCCGTGTCCTGGGAATCGCCTGTGGATGTGGTGGTGTGCGGCTGTTCGGCTGGGTGCTCGGGTGCCGGTTTGGCCTGTTCGTGGTGGGCTGGTTGCTGGTGTTGCTGCTGCGCGTGTTGGTGGTGGGTGCCCGACTTGTCGTACTGCTGGACTTGGTGCTGCTCCTCGGGTGAGACGTGAGGCGTCGGGTCCGGCACCTCGACCAGGTCGCCGCCGCGCGCGTCGCCTGGCATTTCCATGATCCACCCGGGACGGATGAGGCTCGCTTCGGACAGGCGTGAGCCGTCCGGCTGTACGCGGTCCTTGTTGAGTTCGTAGATCTCCTTGTAGCGGCGGCCGTCTCCCAGGTGGCGTTGGGCGACTTCCCACAGGGAGTCGTGGTGGCGGCCCTCTGGGGGGGTGATTCGGTAGAATTTGGTGGGCTTGTCGGCTTGAGTACTGCTCCCGTGACCGGTCTGCTGTCCGTGGTGTTGTACTTGGGCGACGGGTTGGCCAGGCAACGTCTGTCGGTGCTGCTGGCCAGGCTGGTGCTGGGCAGTGGCGACGGAGCCGTGCCGGGCGGGTTGGCCGTCGTATTTGCCGCCGAGGGAGGACAGGCCTGGGGTGAGGCTGGCGGCGGTCGCGCCGACGAGGAGTAGCGCTGCGATCAACTGGCGGGCCAGCAGTTGGCTGGGGCCTGCGCCGGGGATGCGGGTCGGCATGCCGACGCCTGAGATCGCGGCTTTGGCCTCGACCAGTACACACGCAGTGAACTGGGCCCAGGCCAGCCAGACCACGATAGCGAGGACTCGGACGAAGGTCGATGCCGTGATCGGGTCCTTCAGCGTGCTGGCAGATGGCATCGAGTGCGGCAGCGGCCAACCGATGAAGTACGCGAGCGCACCGGGTACACCAACGACGAGTACCGCCAAGGCAAGAAAAGCGGCACCGGCGCGCAGGAAGTCGCCCGCGGTGCGCACGGGTCGGGATGGTTGTCCGGGTCGTCCAGTGGCGGTGCCGCGTGCCATGGTCGTTCCTCAGCCTTCTGCCTGGTGCCTTGAGTAGTGATGCCGGTGGGATGGTCAGCCCGTGAGGGGTACGGCCTTCGCGGTGCCGTGGACCTCCAGTGCGCCGGTGTAGAACAGTCCGGTCAGCACAGGGTGGTAAGTCAGCCTGATCTCGACTTGGACGAGGTCGGCCGCCGCATCGGTGCACCCAGAAGCGGCCACGTCGGGTCCCGATAGGCCGGACTGCTGCGCGAACTCCCTTACCCTGCTGGTGCAGTCACCGTATTTGATGGCGACCGTACCGTTGTTCCGCAGCGCGCCCTGGTCGATGTCTTCAGCGGCGTAGCGGGCTGCCTGCTCTGCGATATCGGCCGCGCGCTCGCGTTGGGAGATCGACAGTCCGCCGTCGATGACAAAGGCGGCGAGCACCATGAACAGCGCCGCGAAGATGATGACGGCAGCGGCGCCAGATCCTCGATCGTTGTTGCGCAGACGTGGGCTCAACCAAGCTCGCAGAGCCTTCATGCGGCCCTCCGGTACGGGTCCAAAGGTGCGGTGGAGCGTCCGGTCAGCTCGGTGCCGACGTCAAGGCCGAGCATCGTCAGCCCGCGTACCTGGCAGCTGACCTCGACGGTGAACAGTCCGCCTGCTTGGAATCCGGAACTCACCTTGCGTACGGTGACCGACCCGCTGCACGTGCCGCTCAGGTCCGCCTGCGCGGCTGACTGCGCCTGACTCATCGCGCTGGCCTCGTCGCGCTGCAAGGAGCCCGCGCGGGCGGCATCGCGCGCGGCACTGTCGACCGCCCCGCGCCCGTCGACCAGCAGCCCGAATGCAACGAGGACCAGGATGAACAGCATCATCACCGGGGCGAGGATGACCACTTCGATAGTCGATAGGCCAGCGTCGTCTTTGGTGAGTCGGAGGAGCCGCTGACGCATACCGTGTAGGTGACCGCGTACGCACTCGCGCTGAGCCGGGATCATCGTCAGCTCACCTCCCGTCCGGCACGAATCGCTCGACGGGTCCCTGCGAGCGGGCGTCCACGGTCAGGTTGAGCCCGGGGAAGATGACGGGGACGTGCGCGGTGACGTGCACTCCGACCTCGTTCGCAGCCGGTTCGACGGTCGATACGTCAACGCCCTCGAGCAGTTGTGGACCGAGCTGCTGGATGTAGCCGTTGGCGGTCCCCCGGGCTTCGCCTTGCCACCCACCCGGGTTGGCATCCGCCTCGGCACGTGCTTTTCGAGCCCCTGCCTGAGCGGCAGCCTGAGCGACATGGTCCGCGAAGAAGTACAGCCCGAACTGCACGGTCGCGAAGATCATGAAGAACAGGACGGGGGTGAGGAACACGAACTCGATAGCGGTCATCCCGGCGTCCGAACCAATGCCTGCGTCGCCGCGGGCGACTTGCAGTCGGCGGCGTACGAGGTCGATCAGGCGTCGTCTCACGATCGGATCAGTAGGCGGAAGGATCAGCAGGTCTTGCTGGCCGTGGCGCCCTGAATGCAGTTGCCAACCTTCTTCGCGCCGTCGCTCAGGGCGCTGTTGATAATCGCCGCCACCACGCCGACGATCGCGACGACGACCGCGGAGATGATGACCCACTCGACGGCTGACGCACCGCGGTCGAGCTCGCCGTTACGCACGCGCTGCAGGCGGCCTTGCAGAAAGGTCACCAGAAAGGTGACGGCCGGGTGACCGTACTCAGTGCGGTCCTTGAACCGATTCATGGTTCCAATCCCTTCAAACTCAAGCTAATTGCCAGGAGCACACGTCGAGCCCCCTACGGTCAGACTTTGAAGACACGCATTGCGGCCGGATAGATCAGGAACACAAGGAAACCAGCGCACAGCAGGAGCTGGGCGACGAGCATCGACTGCGACTTCTCGCCCGCGCTGCTCTCGATCTCGGCCAGTTCGCGATGTCGCATCGTCTCCGCTCGCGAACCCAAGGACTCACGGACCTTCGCACCGTCATCCGCAACCAGTGCCAAGGATGCCGACAGGTCCTTCAACTCCTCGATGCCCAGTTCCTCGCCGAGCTGCCCGAGCGCCACCCACTGGCTCGTTCCCGTGATGCGGGCGTCTGCCAAGCAGGCGCGGATTCGCCGTAGCGCCCATCCGTCGCTCACTTCGGCTGCGGCCATCAGTGCCTCGGGCAGTCCGCGCCCGCCCGCCAGGTTCATGGCCACCAGGTCCAGGTACGCACCGACTACCCTGCGCAGGTCACGCCGCTTGGCTGCCGCATCCCGCCGTACCTCAAGGTCCGGCAGCATGAAGAAGACGGCGGCGAACAGCAGAGCAAGCCAAATCGGGATGACCGGGCTGCTGCCCATTCCGATGGTCCAGGCGACAGCGAAGAGGAACGGGCCGAAGAAAAGGCCCGCTGCGGACAGCATCACCTTCGTCGCGAGAAACGCTTCCCAGCTACGGTCCAGCACAGCCAGATCCGCACGCAGCGACCGCTGCTGCCAGCCCTGCTGAACGTAGAAGTCCGCGACCCGCTGGCCGATGCGGGCCCGTAGACCCGTGGTGTTGGCCACTGGCGTTCCGCTGGTCGTGCGCCGTGAAGCTCGTAGCGCGTCGATCCGTGCGACCTGGGCGACCGGGCCGCGCCGGGTAGGCATCAGCACCCGCACGAGCGCATAGATGCCCAGTCCGAGAACAGCGCCGAAGAGTACAGCAAGGGTCATCGGGTCGGCGCCTCCCACCGTTGCTCAGCCGGAACACCAGGAGATCCGGCAAGCGGCTCGTCCCGCTGCAAGAAACGATCCGGCGTTTCGATCCGGGACAGCTTGCGCAGCCACCAGAACCCGGCCGCGAACAGTCCGCACACACACGCCAGCACCAGCTGGCCTACCGGTGTCCCGTATGGCTTGACGAAGTCCCGGTTGAAGACGGCAAGCCCGAGGACGAACGCCACCGACACTCCGATGACGATCTGGACGCTGCGTCGGGTACTGGCGCGCTGCGCCATGACGCGCTGACGCATGTCCACCTCCTCTCGGGCCGACTTGGCGAGGGCGCCTAGCACCTCGCGCAAGCCGGGGCCGCGCAGCCGGGCATTGAGGATGAGAGCCGCCACCACGATGTCGGCGGACGGGTCATCAAGGTCGTCGGCCAGATGATGCAAGGCGTCGGGCAAAGGCGTGCGCGAGCGGAGCCGGTCCACTAGCGCGTCCAGGTGCGGGCGCAGCGCCGGGGCGGCGGCGCGCGCGGAGGCAGGGATGGCCTGCTCCAGGCCAACGGCGCCCGCGATGGTGTCACGCAGCGATTCGGTCCATGCGGCCAGCGCCTCGACTCGGCGCATTGCGGCCCGTTCCTCCGCTGCCCCGCCAAAGAGCCGGTCCCAGGCGAACACCAGAACACCGGCTGCGATTCCCAGGATGGGCCAGCGGGTGAGGAGGAGTACGACCAGGCCCGCGCCGATAGCCAGTGATACGCGGCGGGATAGCAGCCGCAGCAGTTCGGACGGGTCTCGGCGGCGGGCGCCAGGTTTGGCGGGCAGACCGCGGATGGCCACGATGAGCAGCGCGATCCCGCCACCGATGGCGGCGCCGCACAGAAGCCCGTACAGGACGGGAAGCGAGAAGACTCCGGTCAGGTTCATCAGGCGGTCACCACGCCCCGGCCGGTTGGTAGCCGTGCGCGAGGAGTTCGTCGAGGCAGGAGATGGGAGCGTGTGGGCGAGGCTGTCCACCGGGGCCCTCGGCGAACACCTCGCTGGAAAGGACTCTGCCGTCGACGCCGTTGACCTCGCGTATGGAGGTCACGAGGCGGCGCAGAGTGCCACCGCGGACGTAGTCGTTGCGGCGCTCGATGAAGACGACGAAGTCGATGGCTCCCGCGACCAGCATCTGGGATGCCTCGATCGGCAGGCGCTCCTGTGCCTGGAGGGCGTAGGTGGAGATGCGGTTGAAGACTTCGGCGGAGCTGTTGGCGTGGATGGTCGAAAGAGAGCCGTCGTTGCCCTGCGACATGGCATTGAGCATGGTGACGATCTCATCGCCGAGGACCTCACCGACGATGACGCGCGACGGGTTCATACGCAGGCTGCGTCGGACCAGTTCGGCCATCGAAATGGCTCCCTGCCCCTCGGAGTTGGGCAAACGCTCCTCGAATGCCACCACGTTGGGATGCAGTTCGGGGAACTGATCGAGCCCGAGCTCCAACGCGCGCTCGACAGTGATCAGCCGCTCATGCGGGCTGATCTCATTGGCAAGTGCTCGCAGCAGCGTGGTCTTTCCTGCGTTGGTAGCGCCGGCGATCATGATGTTCTTGCGGGCTGAGACAGCGGCGGATAGGAAGCGGCCGATTTCCTGGGTGAGCGTGGCGTTGCCCACCAGGTCGGAGAGGAAGACCTTACCCAGTCGAGCGCGACGGATGGACAGCGCTGGGCGCCGGGTGACGTCCATGACCGCGGAGAGCCGTGAACCGTCCGGCAGCCGCAGGTCGAGCTGCGGGTTCGCTGTGTCGAAGGGCCGGGAAGACAGGCCGGAGTAGGCGCCCAGTATCTGTATCAGCTCGATGAGCTCCTCATCGGTTTCGGCTACGGGTTCGCCGCGCACCTCGCGCCCGTCCGCATAGCCGACGAAGACGTGATCGCACCCGTTGATGTCGATGTTCTCGACGTCGGGGTCATCGAGCAGCGGCTGCAGGCGACCGACACCGAAAAGGGCGGCGTGTACGGCAGCCGCGTACGCCTCCTCCACCTCCGCGTTGGGCGGGGTACGGCCGGCTGCGATCTCCGCGCGCGCATACTCCTCAAGAATCTGAGCGATCACGGCCCGAGCGAACTGACGCTCATCCTCGGTGGACATCGGCTGGTAACCGGATGCCTGATCGAGGCGGCGCTGCTCGGAGATGCGGTCGCCCGCCTCCTGCCGGAACCGTTTGACCAGCTGGTGGTCGACTGCGCTCACTGCGGAGCCCCGTTGCTGTAAGCCGCGTTGTAGGAGGCTGCGAGATTGAACCGGTGGAAGACGTCCCCGGCTACCTGACGCACCGAGCGGATGATGAGCGACTTGTCCAGACGGCCACGACGACGGCCCGCCAGCTGCTCCGCGCCTGCGGGGTCGTGTGCAATCGTGCCGACAACCTGGGCACCGGTCTGCGCGGCGATCAGCATGTCGTTGACCTGGCGCGCGATCCGGTCACCGCCGCCCGGCTCGGTGAGGAGCAATACGCCGATGGGTGGGAAGCCCAACTGGGAAGCTGCGCGGTGGCCGCCGTGCAGCTTCGCTGACAAAGCGGCGGCTCGGTCCCGTACCCGTGCCAATTGCTCCGGTTCGGTACTCGCCAGGAGCAGTACGAGAGAGGTATGGGAAAGCAGTTCAAGTACGGGGCTGTCCGCTCCGATCCGACCGCAGTCGGCTATGACATCGGCGGCACCCTGCGGGGAGTCGGCGAGGGTCGCGAACGACCTGCCAAGGATGGGCCACAGCCCCGTAAGGCCAGCTGCCTGCTCGGATCCGGCCAGCCCTACCAGTACGTCGAGACCGCCGGCTATCGGCTGCGCGTGATCCCACAGTTGCTCGGCGGCCAAGCCACGTCGGGCCGTCGCGGCAAGCGAGAGCATCCCCGTATTCGGATCAAGCGCGCCACCGTGTGCGGCAGCACTGCGGTAGACCAAGTCCCCGCCAGCGGGATCCACCTCTGCCAGCAGTGCCCGGCGCGGCCACACCGCAGCCAGCGCGACGGCTGTGGTGGTGACGCCCGGCGAGCCCTTGTCAGCAGCGATAGCGATCAATGCCATAGGTCTACTGCCATCAGTTGCCGGAGGCATTGCCGGGCACGACAACGAGTGCCACCTGCCCGGCGGATGCCGCCTGAGTGAGTGCGGCAGCGTCGCTCTGGTTAACGACGAGCGTCACGGGCAAGTCGCCGCTACCGATGGTGTTGCCGGACGGCGGAGTAGCGGACTGCACTCTCGCGTTGGCCGTGATCAGGTTGTTGCCACCACCGCTGGTGCTGGTGCTGCCAGTTCCCGCCGCGGTCCCAGAGTTGGCGCTGGATGCCTTGCTGCTGTCTGTGCCCACCCGGTAGGCCGCTACGGTGTCTCCGGCCGAAAGACCGGAAGGGTACTGACCGTCCTTCAGGGACAGACCGACAATGACCTTTCCATTGGCGAGGCCCTTGTCCTGGGTGAGCATCTCTCCGACGATAGGGGTGTTGGGGAGAATGTCCGTAGCGGCCCGGTAGTTGCTGAGCGCGTTGCGCTGCGCCCACTGCACATAGTTGACCCCGGTGCCAGAGGCGACATCAACCTCGGTCATCGCCGAGGCGGGTATGGTCTGCCCGGCAGCCACCCGCTCCGTGACCTTGATGGCCTCGGTCTTGTTCCCAGCCCGCAACACGAGCACCGTCGCGCCCAACGCGCCCACAAGAATGAGCAATACCGCGAGAGCGGCCAAGGCAGGCTTGCGCTCACGCGGGGCTACCGGGAGCCGCTCCCCTACCGACACAGCTGGCGGTACAGCCCTGTTGGCGCCCCCGCCAGCAGCGGTTCCTTCCTTCGTCTTCAACGCCACATCCCCGCGGTTGCCGATGAACTGGAGCGAGCCAGCCCGGCGCCTCGCGGTCACAACCGCCGGCGCTGCCGCATCCCCGCCCCCACAGCCTGGTCAGACTGCCAAGCCCTGGCACCGTATCAGCGAGGCCAAAGCAGCCTCAAGGCGCGGCTGCAGACAGGCACTTGAGCAAGCACCACCATCAATGTGCCATATGCGCAATTGACGCTGCTTCTCCTCGTTCCCGCGTAGCGGCCTGTTTTGCAGAGAGGCGTATCCCTGCTGGCCGATGTCTCTCCGCGATAGCCTCTCACCCGTTAGCGCTCATGACCGTTATCACTTGGGGGAGCCTCATCGTGACCCGTAGCACGCTGCCCATCGCCGTCGCTCTGTCCACGGCTGCGGCTCTGCTTCTCAGCGCTTGCGGCGGAGGCTCACCATCCAAGCCGTCCGGCAAGATCGCGGGTGCACAAAGCAACTCGCCTACTGCAGCCTCCCCGTCATCAGCCGCTCCAAAGGGAGCACCTGAGATCAAGCTTCCGTCCGACGTGAAGGTCGAGATCGAAGACCCCAGCGGGGATCCGGCTACGGCTGAGCCATCAGCAGACCTCCAGTATGCGATCCGCGCTCTCCGTGAAGGCTACGCACAAGGCAACGGCCAGGTGCCCTCGATGCTCTACGCGTATGGCCCTGATGCCGGTATCTACTGGTCCCAGCTGATCAAGAAGTTCAGGGACCAGGACAAGACCATCACCGGCACCTACCGCTACTACAGCATGAAGGTCAAGCTGACCAGCGGCTCGACAGCAGCCGGAAGTTACTGCGAAGACCAACGTCAGGCCTTTGCGAAAGACATCAAGACGGGGAAGGTCTACAAGACAACGCCCAGCAACGACGACTTCTTCCTCAACACGGTGAAGCTGACGAAGGACCAGGGGGTCTGGAAGGTCGCCGAAGCCAGCTGGAAGAAGGGGGACAGCTCATGCGTTCGCGGTTGATACGACACGGCGCCAAGACGCTCGTCATAGGCGTTGCGTGCCTATGTGTCTTCGTCGCACCAGGCACCGCTAACGCGGGAGATGGGGGGAACGGCAACGGAAGTTCGGGGAGCAGCAGCCCGAGCGGCAATACCCAGTCACCATCGACAATCTCGGCGACGGCCCAATCCCAGGTGAAGGTCTCCAGCAATTACAAAGGTCCCGGCTCGCCAGTGGCTCCGTCAGATACATCCTGGTCACCGCCGCCTTGCTGGTACGAGCCGCGGTACACCCCGACACAGTACCAGGACTACTACAGAAACTCACTAAAAGGATGGGATACGGGAAAGCAGTTCATCTGGCCCGAGTACCAGAAGCTTGAGCAGGAGAAGTACAACCAAGGCAAGGACGGCCTGTGGTGGGAGCTCGTGTACAACGAGAACATTCCTCCCGAGAAAGCGCTAGGTAACTGCAGCGTCAGCGACCCGTTCGCCTGGGTTCCGAAGGGTGACCCCAGCCCTCCAGCCGGTGTCCTGACTCCCGAGGAACTGTCCAAGATTGCGTACTCTGCCACCAAGTTGCCTTCACCGCCCGTGCAGTTGAGTCCAACTGCCGACAAGCAAGTGGTGAACCTTCCGACCTACGTGAAGTTCACCGCCCCACTGGATCGAGTCTGGGTAACAGCATCGCTAGACGCCCAGGGCGTCAGCATCGCAGCAACGACTGTGGCAACACCTGTCGCTTTGAAGATCGACGCCGGCACAACGGACGCTGACCCCCAGACCTGCGCATACGACCTGGAGAAGTCGTCCGGGGGCTACCAGGTGGACTCTTCCCAGGCCCCGTGCAACATCACCTACCGCAAGTCCTCGGGATCAAGCACATACCCGCTCAAGGCCCAGATCACCTGGAAGGTCACCTGGACCGCTTCCGCGAACCCGGACGGCCCGGCGCAGCAGCCTCCCCTCCCCGATGGGTTGTCCACATATCAGCAGGACGTCACCGTCAAGGAGATCCAAACGGTCGTTCGATAAGGATTGCATCACTTTTGACTGAGCCCCCGATCCCGTTGACCAGAATCGGGGGCCCGTCGCCCGCTCTGCAACCTCGCTCAACGCTCTTTCACAACAACGGCGAGCAGAGTCGTCCACTCCGCGAAGCGGTGACTAGCTATGCCCGTGATACTTACTATCCAGGTTCGCCTGGTCCTTCTGCGCCTTCGCAATCAACTTCTGTTCCTCGTCAGGGAACGAGTCGAAAAGTCGACTCAACGAGCCCATGCGGCCGTTAAAATCAGTAGCCCACTTATCGGCAGCCGATCCAACCCAAGTCTTGGTCATGAGCTGGTTGACTTTTTTAAGCGCATCTCTAATATTACCGACCGCGGTCTCGATCGCCGCCATATCACTTCGACACTGAGTGTCGAGCCGATCTTCGGTTGGTATCAACGTAATCCCCCAAATGTCTACGGAACCGCCTCGGTAGGCAACTTGACCGCAACGCCCCGGGTCGCGCCACACGAGGGCGGGATGGAACCACCCAGGGTGCCAGTGACATCATCATGTATACATCGGCGTTGGGCCGCAGGAGCGGGGTGAGCCACATGCACGGCGGGGATGACGGAGGCAGTCATCATCATCACTACAGCGACAGCTCCGACACCGGGAGCGGCGGAGACGACGGCCGCGGAGATAACTCCGACATGTGGGTATTCCTTGCTACCACAGTAACCGCCGTCGTCGCATTTGTCCTAGTATTTTACCATTGAACGTCTACGCGCGGACCGCCGGAGGTCGCGCCAGGCTTCGACGCTGGACCACCAGACGCACCACTCCACCACCGGCAGCTACATCCCCTTCCGGCTAGGGGCCCGACCGAGGAGTCGGCCAGCCATGTGCGACGGGGATGCCGCGACTAGGCGACAACTATCGCCGCGAGGGCCAACTCGGCTGCCTGGACTGGATGATCCGCGTGCAACGAGCGCGGGCAGAGATCCCCCTTGCTAGCGTAAGTCGATCGCTGGCTGCGGCAGCGGGTGACAAGCTGACTGTCCGTTGACACTCATGGGGGGAAAATGGCCGACTTTGCCGGAGTGGATCCACATCGCGTACGACTCTTGGCGAATGCGTTGAAAGATCTCGCGGAGGCCTTGAACAAGAACGGCGCCACCATTCGCAGTAATTTCTCCGAGTGGGGTGGCTCGCTCAACCTCGGCCAACTCGCCAGCCAGTCAGCCCAAGTCGGCGATGACGCCCGCGATATGTCCTTGCGGGCGGACGAAGCTCAGAACCTACTGAGTCAGTCGCAGGGGGTCGTTCTGTGCACCCCCAGCGGAGACTGGGTCTCCATTCCGTGGAACGTCAAGGACATCGACACTACGAAGGAGGCTCAGCAGGAGGCCGCCACCCTCAAGAAGGCATTGGACAACCCGAAGGATCCCAAGTCCCGCAACACGATTACCGAGATTGCGCAGTCCCTGTCCGACCACCAGGGCGATTCGGCCTACATGACCGCGTTCTTGCTCTCTGGCGGCCTCACCGACGCGGCAAAGGTGGCGACAGCCCTCCACGACGAAGACGGCACACACGACGGGGTCGTCCTAAGTAAGGACTCCGAAAGGATCCTAGGCCAGTTCGGGCAAGCCACCCAGATCATGAGTGGCCTCGCGGTCAAGGGCAACTACCCTCATCCGGCGCCTGATTACCTTGCGGCACTCACCAGCCCGCCTGGTGGCGACATGTGGTCCGTTGGCATGCTCTTCAAATACGGGCCCGGGGGCGACCAGTGGGACCCGAAGGTGCTGTCGGACGTCGGCGGCGCGATGTTGGACTGGCGTGCCCGGCAGAAGGCCATGCGCCCAAGCTACTCGTCGCCGGACTTCCCCTATTCGGCTGGCGGCTACGTCGGCAAGGACGACGGTGGCTGGTATCACTCTCTCGGACTTGATCCCGACTACCTCACGCACGGTGCCGACGAAAACGACAGGATCGCCGCGGGGATCCGCGCCAACGACCCAGCGCTCGCAGTCATCTCGCGTCTTGGGGAGAACGCCCAAGCGTCCCGTGACCTGCTCGGCAACGACGACGACGCCAGCAAGCGCTTCGCCAAGGAGTTGGTCGACTTTAAGTGGCAGACACCAGGCGAAACAACGCAGGATGACTCGGATGCCGTCCGCCGCGTCCTCACTCTAGCTGCCACCGACCGGAGCGCCGCCAACCGAGACCAGTCGGGGCTGGCCGCCGCCAACATCCTTGCCGCCGCTGCGCAGCAGAAGGATGTCTTTGATGGACGCAATGGCTTCGAGAAGGACGAGTACAAAACGTACCCGAAGGGCACTGCCATAGCCTTGGCCGGTATCACCGCCACTTGGGCTGACGACCTAGGCGGCACCAGCGCGTCGGCGACCGGCGGCTTGCCTTCCTACGACTCCAATGACCACGATCTTGTCTCGAAAGATTCCGACGTGGTCAAGGTGATGCAGCTGTTCGCTAAAGATGACACGGATGCTGCAGTCATGTTCGACACGACGCTGCATCAGCAGGTCTCAGATGCGCTCAGCAATTCTTCTCCCTCCGAGCAGCTCACAAGGCTGGGGAACGCGGCGGGGCTGTTCACCAAGGCGAAGGTAGGAATCAGCTACACCCAGGCGCAGCAAGTTGATGAAGATCACAAGTTCAACCTGGCCCTTCTAAACACCGCCGGAAGCCTGTTCGGCTATATCCCCGGGCCGAAAGCAGCGAATGGGGAGACGCTCACAGGCATGGCGAAGGTCGTCGAGAAAGGTCTCAAGTACTCTCAAAATCTTGTCACCATGGGTAGATCGATTGTTGCCCCCAACACGGATCCTTTCTCAACGAACAACGCCGCCAAGCAGGAGGCACTCAACCAGGCACAAGCAAGGGACCAGTTCAAGACCTTCGCTCCGTCGATCGCGCAAGGGCTGATCCGTTCCGGCAAGATCCCGCCCCCGGCGGACCGGTCCTGGTACGACCCGACAACCGGAACCGTCTCCGTGGACCCCCGTAACCATAGCGACTTCGACGGCTGGTGGAACACAGTGAACGAAAAGCAGCAATATATTGCCAGCTTCCAGGGCGGCTTCGATAATTCCGAAGGGTCAGTCGATGGTAAGTGATCGAATCCGCTGGACGCCTCTGGTGCGAACCGCAGTCTTCTGCGCCGGCGCCCTGGTGCTGACGCTCAGCGCCTGCTCAGGCAGTCCCGTGAAGAGGAACGAGCCGGCGGGGATCCCCACTCCAAAGCCAGGTCGAGCCGTCGCCTTTAACCTCACTGCGGAGCACCACGCCGAGCAAGTCGCCAACCCCTTCGGGCAGCTCACCGCCGATCGCTCTGGGAACATCTACATGGCGGCGAACACTACTGTGGACGGCATAGCCAACATCGCTGGTGACATCGTTCGTCTGTCGCCAGATGGCGCGGCAACCTCATTCGCAGTGCCAGGCCTCTCAGACCCGTCGAGCTCTTTTCCGGTCGCTGGAATGACAACGACCCCCGACGGTGACCTCCTGATCGGCAGAGACAAAAACATCTATCGTCTTTCCTCCAACGGCAGGGTCAAAGCAGTCATCGAGACCGACGTACCCCATCCCAATCCGCTCGGAGTCCGCGCTGACGGTTCGATAGTCGTTGCGCATGAGGGCAGCCTCTGGTCAGTCGCGAACGGAAAGACGAGCCTGCTTTACAAGGGAGACCCGGACGAAGCACGTGGTATCGCAACGGATCGCGGTGCTATTCGAGGCGTTGCCGACTCCTCGGGGACGGTCTACGCCGCAGTCGGCCGATATCTACCGGACGTCGTCGTCATCCCACAGGGTCAGGGCCCACACCGATGGGGCCTAAGTGGGAACGTGCCGGGAACGTCAGTGGGTCTGTCCTCTCTCACGCCGGTGAGCTTGGCACAATCACAGGACGGCGGCGTCTATGTCCTGGCCGCAAGCGACTTCACGACTGGGCACAGCACTGGCTATGTCCTTCACGTAAGAGATGGGAAGGTGCAGTTGCTGCTGAAGGCGGCGTTCACCGGGGTGAGCGACTCATGTAGTCCGGGACAGGAGTACTCACTGGACCACATTCCCTGTGCCCTTCCGTGGTACGTCGTTCAGAGCGGCAGTCGTGTACTGCTCCTCGGGGGACACCACGGGCACCTCGGCTCGGTTCCTCTCGCCATCAGCTCGGAAAGTCAGTAGCTGCCGGTGGTCGTTGCGTGTGTCCGGTTGGGCGACGCGCCGTTGGGAGTGTGAAGGTCTCGGCAAGTCAGGTGAAGTGTGCCGGTGAGGGCCAACTGTGCGGCGACAGAGGTGAGTTCTACCGAGTCCCCGAAGCCGTGCATCCCGCTCGGGTCGTAAGGTAGCGTCCGTACGGCGGGCAAGGTGTCCGTCGCTTCGTCATACGGGGAGGGCTTCATGAGTGGCAACATGGTTGGTGCCGATCTCGACCGGCTGCAGAAGATGGTCAACGATTTCCTCACGCACCGGGGTGACCTTGACCGTATCTTCAAGGCGCTGGACACCATGTCAGCGAACAGCCACGAATACTGGAGTGGGCCGAACGCCGAGAAGTTCCGTAGCGAGTGGAACGGTCTGAGGAGCCACTTCCAGAACATCGTCAACCTGGTGGACAGCGCGCACAAGGCAACGAAGACCCAGCACGCGAACATCTCTGCTGCCGTGGGTGCCGGCGGCCACTGAGCCACCCGGGTCCTGACACCAGTGCGGTCGGCGCGGTCCGCCATCAGGCGGACCGCGCCGACCGTTTGTTTTCATCCCACTGCCGTCACCAACGGTCGACGACAGCCTGCAGTGGCATGGCCGCGCCCGCCGAGATCAGGACTCCTCGGCCAGCAGACCCGGCTGACGCGGTACGTGCCAGGCGCACGCCGAAGAGCTGTTCCCCGGCGTCCGGGGTGGGCGCAAGGAGGAAGCCGTTGCGGCTGCGGCGGGCTTCTACTACGAATCCGCGGTACTGAGTGGAAAGGGCTTCGGCGGCTCCCGCCGCGATGACGGCATGGTCGCCATCGAGGCCAGCGCGTATGACTTCTTCCAAGGCCGAGTCCAACGGTGTGTCGTAGAGGAGTTCCGCGTCGTCCACTACGACCGCGTACCGACCACCATGCGCCTTCGCGATCAGGTCGTTCAGGTCCTGCTGGGTGGCTTCACTGCTCAGCACGCCGAGGACAGCGGGCTCGCCTTCCAGTTCCTTCAGCGGGGACCGCTTCGGCGTGATGAGGATGACGGGCAAGCCACCGCAGGTCAGCGAGCGTGTCATGGCGATGAGCGTGGTGGAGCGGCCGGACTTGGGAGGGCCAGCGATGACGAAGCCGGGTCCGGATTCAGATAGGTCGACGCCGTGCGGTGCGAGTTCGTCGCCTCCGACTCCGACAAGTGCCCACAGGTTGGAGGGGCGCTGGAATTCCGGGTCGAGTGCGAGGGCTTCGCTGGCCGTGGCGCGGGGCGGGAGCGCGTCCACGCGCATCGGCCGGAGCCGACGCGAAGGCCGGGGGTACAGGTCCCTCGCTTCCTTGGCGATCTGCTGGACTGTACTGACCTGGGCTTTGCCCGCGGGGTCCGGGTCGAGCAGTGCGATCTGGCACTCCTGCACGCCGTCGTCGGTGAGCCTAAGGGCTCGTCCCTGTGGCATGTCCTTGGGGATGGCCCGCTGGTTGATACCTGCTATCCCGTAGTCGTTGGGGTCGGTAAGGCGAAGGATCAGTCGGTCGCCGAAGGAGGAGGTCATGGAGCCGGTCATGCCGCTTCGGTCAGCGGTCATCACCACGCGCAGTCCCACGGCAGGGCCTTCTCGGAACAGGCGGGTCATGGCGTCGAGGAGCCTGCCATAGTCGTAATTCTCGAAGGTGGAGACGTAGCCTTCCCAGCCGTCGAGCAGCAGCACCATCCAGGGCAGCCGGTCTTCCCCCTTCTCTGAGGCTCGTTGTTCTGCAACGCTCGATACGCCGAGGTCGGCGAGGAGTTGCTGGCGACGCGTCACTTCGCCTTGTAGGCGACCGAGCAGCCGTACCAGCCGCTCCGTCTCGTCTCGGGTGACGATGCCTCCGCAGTGTGGCAGCCGCGTGAGCGGCAGCAGGACGTTGGCGCCGCAATCCACCCCGTAGATGTGTATGTCGGAGGGAGAGGCTGTCATGGCCAGCGATGCGGCGATCGTCCGCAGAGCGGTGGACCGGCCGGAGCGTGGGCCGCCGATGATCAGCAGGTGTTCGCCGTCGACCAGGTCGAGCGACAACGGGGCACGGGCCTGACGGGCTGGCACGTCGACCACCCCGAAGATGGCCGCAGGCACATCCCCGTGTGCAGGCTCCTTCGATTCATAGAGCTCGGCGACGGTAATCTGCTTGGGCAGCGGCGGCAACCACGGGCTGCGGGGCTTGCCGAAGCCCATCTGCTGGGATCCGGCGCGGATGGCGTCGACCAGGACCGCCAAGTCGGTCTGCATCGTACCGTCGTCACCATCGTCCGCGGTCCTGGGCAGAGATCGCCCGACGGAGGGCCAGGGCAAGGGGACGACGCTGGCAGTCGGCTTCGAAGACTGTCCCGGACGTCGCCCTCCGATGCGCGCAGACTGCACCGCGACCAGCGCCTGTGCTCCGGAACGTACGTACATCCGACCCGGGGTCGACTTCGAGATGGCGCCAGCGTCAGGCGCATCGATGACGTCCGAGGACTCGCCAGCGTCTGTCACACGCAGCGCGATCCGCAAGTTGGTGTTGGCACGGATGTCCGCACTGACCACACCGGCGGGGCGCTGAGTGGCGAGGACCAGGTGCACACCGAGCGAGCGACCGCGGCGGGCGATATCCACCAAGCCCTCGACGAAATCAGGGAGTTCAGCGACGAGGGAAGCGAACTCGTCGATGATCAGGACGAGGCGGGGCATCGGCTCGAGTTCGGGGCGCAGCCGACGGGTGTCGGCATAGTCCTCGATGTCCTTCGCACGCGCCTCGAAGAGGATTTCCTCGCGGCGCCTGAGTTCTGCGGCGAGCGAGGCGAGAGCGCGCTCGGTGAGGTGAGCGTCGAGGTCGCTGACCATGCCGACGGTGTGCGGTAGCCGAGCACAGTCCTGGAAGGCGCTGCCGCCTTTGTAGTCGATGAGGACGTAGTTGAGGGCGTCGGGCCGGTTGTGGGCGGCAAGTGAGGTGATGATCGTCTGAAGGAGCTCGGACTTTCCCGCTCCGGTGGTTCCGGCGACGAGTGCGTGCGGTCCGTCGCCGTGAACGTCAAGGAAGAAGGTGCCGTCCGCACCCACGCCGATGGGGGCACGGGTGGTGGCGCCTCCGGCACGCCACAGCCGTTCGATGTCGGTGCCGGTCGGGTCGGGCATGCCGAGCAGGGTCAGCAGGCGCGCAGCTGACGGCAAGGCGCTGTCGGCATCGTCGCGGCTCACATCGCGGATCGGAGCGAGTGAGCGTGCGAGAAGGTCGCACCAGGGGCCGGAGACCTGGTCAGCGAGGACGTCCCCGAGCGCTTCGAGCCCTGCACCGCGCAGGTGGAGGCGGTCCGTTGCGCCGGGAGGCCAGCAGATCGCGGCCTGGCACTCCTCAGGCAGAAGGCGTTCGTCCTCGTCGATGCAGAGCGCGAAAATCCCGTGCAGCGGGCCTTCCTGGAGGAGCTGCGGAACGCCCGGGGCTCGGCGCAGCAGGCGCGCCCCGTCGAGGACGACCAGGATGTACGGGTCCGGGCGCAGCCGTGCCGGACCTGCCATCTGGGAGCTGGCGTCCTTGCGACGGTTGAGTTCACCCAGCAGCTCGTTAACCCGGCGGCCGATGGTCTCCGAGTCGCTCCCCACCAGGGCGACACAGTCCTGCCCTTGCTGAGGGCTCGCGTGGGGCAGCCAGCGCGCCCAATCCCAGACTCCACTGGAGTCGCGAACCGATGAGAGAACCACGACAGACAGATCACGAGGACTGTGGAGGACAACGGCCTGGGCGGCAAGCCACCGTGCCGTGACGAGCGCCTGAGGCCGTGCCCCGGCGAGTCCCACTACACCAAGCTTGGTGAACGGAAGAAGAACCGGCACGTCATGTACGGCGGGTACCTCGGGGGGCGGCTCGTCAGATCCCGTTCCAGGCGCGGGGACAAGCTCAATGTCCGCGGGGAGGTCTGCGACGCCGATGCGGAGCAGTAGGGCGTCCGGATCGGTGATGCGGCGCTCCCAAAGGCGACGACGAGGCCCGGTCGCGAACAGCAGGAGGGAGGCGGCGTCAGGGTGTGCGGTGCGGCGAGCCTGCTGGTCGACACGCGTCAGGCGGACCAGCTCAGAATCGTACTTGTCCTTCTCCTCTTTGTACTGCTTCAGCGACGTCCGGTGCTTCTTCTTGCCTTCGCGGTTATGGCTGAACCACTCACCGATCATCAAGGCAGGGGTCATCGCGCAGAACAGCAGCGAGTACAGCTGTTTGGACGTCAGGTACATCAGCAGCCCGAACACCGCTGGCGCAATCATGGCGATGAGCCGGAACGGTGTGCGCTCCGCCTTGCCAGGGGCCCGCGGGACCACAAGTCGGGAACGCTGGGGAAGGGAGTTCAGCCTCGGCGGCCGGTTGTAGGCGAGACCGCCCTCGCCCATGGGCATGAGGTGCGCGTCAGGCTCTGCGGGGGCGTCGAGGACGAACAGAGACGCCCCGCACTTGACCAGAGCACCCCGGGGCCATTCGCGCTCACCCTCAACAGGCTCGTTGTCGAGCAGTACCGGCACGCTCATGCCTCGTCGGGCAAGCTTCACCTGGCCGTCGGCAGCGATACTCACGCAGAGCGCTTCGTGGGGCAGGCGTGTATCCGGGACAGTGATGGTGCACCTATCTGCAGAGCCGACGGTCGTGACGCCGACAGCCAGGCGTGCAACTCGGCCGGCGCCGGGCCCACCGACGACCTTGAGTTCGTAATGCCCGGACGGCTCACCTGCGCGCAGGTACGGGCCGATGGCGTCATCGACGGATATCCGCATACCGTCCCGCAGCACGTCGCTCACGCGCGCATCAGGGTCACAACGGCGCCCGTCCGCCCACAGAACCGGGGCGTCGGCGCGACCGGCGAATCGCGGATCGTAGGGAACACCCGGCAGCGCCGTAACCACGGCAGAGTCGGTAGTCGGCGGCGACAGTGCCTTGGCCACCTCGGCGACGCTCGCGTCCTCCTCCACATTCAGAAGGACGTCCTGTGGTTCCACACCTTGCTGGACCACAGTCACTGACACCCTCATCGACCGTGTTCCTCCCCAGAGACCCGGCGGTCCTGCTGCTCCGATACGTCTGCTGAGGCTATCTCGCTCCTTCGTGCGTCAAGAGGCAGGTCATTACATCGCGTTGACCCGGCAGTGCCCGAATCGGTACTGAGCGTCTTACATTTCGGCACTGTTGCTCCGGATGGCATGAGGTTCGTCAGGGCCGCTTGGCCCTCAGTGTCGAAGTGGGCTGTTCGGTGGGTCGACCTCGCGTAGGAGCGCGACGCAAGCTCAAAGCCCCACGCGCCTACCCCGCTTCGGCTGGCCGGATAGCGCATCGGTGGATGCAGCGGCCGACAGACAGCGGCGGTGTTGTCGGTGGCAGTGTTTAGCGTGGTCTCATGGGGATCACCACGGCATGGGCGATCAGCGCCCATAACGATGCGTTCATCGAAGGCCTGGCGCCGCGAATACAGCCGCTGATAGAGGCCGAGTGCAGCGATCCGGTGGCATGCGAGCGCTGGCGGCGCTGGCAGGCCGAGCCATTGCCGGATTACCGTACTTGGCGGGACGTCGAGTCGGGGTCGCCCATAGCAGAAGCTATCGGCTCCTTCCTGAAGTTGACCGCCTCCGGCCAGTACATCCAGGAGATGTATGACGGCGGTGGCTGTGACGAGTTCTGGCTGATCGAGGACGTCTGGGGGGTGAGCGAGGACGCGGAGCGGATGTTCCTGTCCGTACAGTCCAAAACTCATGCGCTGTCCGCCTTCTTCCACGCTATCGGGCCGAATCGCGCGGCGCTGCTTCCGGGCTGGTGCGGGAACTTTCTGCTCACGTCGGCCGAGGTACGCGACAGCCTGCCGCAGGTGGAGCGCGCCCTGACCTTCACCGATGAGGAACGGGCGGCGGCGGCGAGCCGGATATGGCTGGATGATGGTCCAGACGAAGAGAGCGTGCTGGACGGACCGCTTCGGCAGTGGCGGCAGGCTGCCGCCGCGGGACTCGGCTTGTGCGGTGTCTCATTGACGATCTATTGACGCCGCTGTCCTGGTCGGCGTGTCCCGACAGCCGCATATCGCCAGAGCCGCCCATCGAACAACTGCCAGACCTAACAGCGGTAGTCGCCACCGAGCACAACCTGCACTCCCTGCTGGCCCGACGCCGCGCAGCCCGCCGTGACCTCACCATCCCCGCACGCCTCGAAGACCTCCCCATCCCCCTCGCCTTCGCGCTCGGCGCCCAAGCAGTGCAGGAAATCGGCCTCGACCACGCACGCCGCCCGCCCCTGCCCACTACTCCCCCAAAGCCGCCCGGCCCCACGGAGTGCCTGGTTTGTACTACCCCCTCGGCGAGAGCCCGTCTGCCTCCAGTTGGGCAGCGCTGCAACAGCTCATGCGCCATCTTCGTCCCACAAGCGAAAAGCAAGGCTGAAGATCTACTGCTCCGGCGCGACGTCCTGTGGTTGGCTTCGTTGTCCTTCATGCGGGATGGGTGTGTCGACGGGCGGCCCGCCTCGGCGTCGGCCTTGACCAAGCCCCGCGAAGGCTGGTCCGCTTGGAGGACGAGGTGTCGTACTGGGGGTGGGCCTTCGTGGTCAGATCGGAGCTGTGTGCGCTGCTTTGGGTGGACCGCGGCCAGGCGGACACGGACAGGCTCGTGACCAACGCGGAGGCGCGCGCATGAGGCTCCGCCAGGGCATCACTATCGCCGTCGTCGCCGGTGGTGGCGCGCTGACGACAATGCTCGTGGGGCTCGTCACGAACGCGGTGTCCAGCCAGTCGCGTTGGCCCGGATGGCTGGGATGGATACAGCGGCACCCTTGGCTCTCGTTCGTCATGCTGGGCGTGGCGACAGTCGGGTTAACCGCGTTGCTCGCCGCGCTGTCCGAGAGCCGCGGGCCCACGCTGAGTGCTGAGCCGCCGCCTCGGCCGAAAGATGACGCGGGCCCGCCGGGTGCCGCGCTGGTGCTGCGGTCGCTGCCGCGCGACTCTGCGGCGTTCACTGATCGGTCCGCCGAGCTGGAGCGGCTGGAGGTGTCGGTGCGGGCGTCGCAGGAGAGGGGCGAGGCGCTGCCCGTTCATGTGATCGACGGGATGGCAGGGGTTGGGAAGACCAGCTTCGCGGTCCACGCCGGGCATGTGCTCTCGGAGCGGTTTCCAGATGGTCAGCTCTTTGTGAACCTCAACGGGCACACGCCGGGGCGGAGCCCGGTGCAGGCTGTCGAAGCGCTGGCCTCGCTGCTGGCGGCTGCCGGTGTGCCGACGCAGCAGATCCCGGTCGGCGATGACGTGGACGCGGTCACGGAGGCGCGGGCCGCCATATGGCGGAGCCGGCTCGCGGACAAGAAGGCGCTGCTCATCCTCGACAACGCGGCCAGCTACCGGCAGCTGGAGCCCCTGCTTCCAGGTAGTGGTGGCTGTCTGGTGCTGGTGACCAGTCGTAAGCGTCTTGCGGCGCACGAGGAGGTAGTCCTGCCGGTGGATGCGCTGCCGCCGGACGACGCGGTCAACCTGTTCGTACGGCTCAGCGGGCGGTCTGCCGACACCCTCGACCGGGGCGTGCTGGAAGAGTTGGTGCGGCTGTGCGGATACCTGCCGCTGGGGGTGTCGCTGCTCGCGGCACGACTGCGGCACCATCCGTCCTGGAGTGCCGAGGACCTACGGGAGCGGCTGGTGGCGGCCCGGGACCGGCTGGGGGAACTGCGCGCCGGGGAGCGCGCGGTTACCGCGACGTTCGATCTGTCCTTTCGGGATCTCACGCCAGAGCGTCAACGTTTCTTCCAGTCTCTCGGCTTCTACCCTGGTACGGACCTCGACGCGTACGTCGGGGCCGCGCTCGGCTTGGTTTCGGTGGCAGCGGCCCGTAGCCACCTCGACGCGCTCTACGACGCCCATCTGATCGACGAACACCCAGGGAGCCGCTACCGGCTTCATGATCTCTTACGCGACTACGCCCGCGGTTTCGCCGACGAGGGAGCCAGCATGGACCACGTTCAGGCTGTCCAGCGTGTGTGCACCTACTATCTGGCTGCGCTCGCCGCCGCGAACACCCACATCGTCCGCGGCGACGCGGTCGCAGCGTCCGCGCTGGACATCGCCTTCCGGGTGGAGCCCCCGCCCATGCAGACGCGTCCTGCGGCTCTGAGTTGGCTGGAGAACGAGCGGCCCAACATTTTGGCCTGCATCCGGCGGGCGAACAGCCTCGCCCTGCATGACCTGGTGATCCGCCTGGCCGCGGCCATGGCTCCCTTCCTGCGGCAGGCCGGCCCCTGGGACCAGGCCGTGGGCCTGCACCGGACGGCAGCCGAGGCCGCTCGGCACACCGGCGACCGGCGGGCCCTCGCCGGCGCGCTGGCCGAACTCGGAGTCGTACGACGCTGCATGGCCGCCTACCCCGAAGCGACCGAAGCCCTAAACGAGGCAGTGCGGCAATACGAGACGGTCGGCGACCGGCGCGGAAAGGCGGATGCCCTGAACCAGGCGGGCATTGTCTGGTACCTGACCGCGGACAACGAAGCCGCGGCCCGAGCCCAGAGCGAGGCTCTCGCCCTCTACCGGGAGCTCGGCGACCGGCTCGGCCAAGCCAACGCGCTCGCGGACCTGGGCATGGTGCGCCGGCAGACGAGCCAGTTCGACGCGGCCGTGGAGGCGCAAAGCGAAGCCCTGTTGATCTACCGTGAGCTGAACGACCGCTATGGGGAGGCCAACTCACTGCGGGACCTTGGCGTCGTGCACTGCCTCATGGGCGAGTACGAACGAGCCGCCCGACAACACCGCGAAGCGCTCGACATCTACCGAGAGCTCGACGACCGGCACCACCAGGCCTACGCCCTCAACGAGTTGGGCGTGGTGTGTCGGCTGAGCGGTGATCTCGCCGGTGCCCGGGACGCTCACGCCCAGGCGCTGGAGCTCTTCACCGAGTTCGGCGACCGGTTCGGGCGCGCGAACAGCATCCGTCACCTCGGGGTACTGGAGCGCGTTTCTGGGAACGCCACGGAGGCGATCCGGCTGCTGGAAGAAGCCCTGGACGCCTATCGCGATCTGGGCAGTCGCGGGGGCGAGGCCGCCTCGCTGAGCGAGCTTGGAGCGGCTCTCGGGAACATCGGGAACCGAGACGGCGCTGTGGAGGCGTTCCAACGCAGCCTGGAGATCCTGAGCGAGCTGGGTGACCGGTGCGGCGAAGCTGAGGTGTTGAACCACTGGGGATCGCTGCTGCGCACCTGCGGTGACCAGGCCGCCGCCCGCGAACGCTTCGAGCGAGCGCTGACTGTGGCCCGTGACATCCGCTGCCCGCTGGAGGAAGCACGGGCACTGGAAGGCATCGGCCGCTGCGACTGGGCGGTCGACAGGCCCGTTCAGGCCGCAGGCTCGCTGCGTCAAGCACTGGCCATATACAGGAAGTTGGGCGCGGACCCGGCGGCTGACGACATCGAGCGACTGCTGACATCGCAGCCCGGATAGCCAGGCATGTGACCGGTTTCGGTATGCCGCCGCGAGCGGTACGGCTGTTACGTTGCCAGCTCATCTGTCGTCTCCACCGCCGTCGCACTGTGCCGGTCTGCCACGGTGTGCCCATCACGAGGAGCGCTGAATGCCGTCACCCACGTCTGCTCCCGCGCCACACGCCTCGGCTCCCGTCGGCCCCGAGCCCGCGCAGGCGGCACAAGGCACGGCGGTCTTGGACCGTGTCGCCGCCCGTATCCGGCAGCGGCTAGCGGCCGAGCAGGCCGCGACGAACCGCGTCGGCGACGGCTCCCACGCAGCCTCGATCATCTGGCCCTGGCCACTGTGAGCGCTACCGCTCGATGACACCCCGGGAAGCCACCGCACCCTTTCAGACGTTCATCCTCAAGGTCGCGAACCGCTGCAACATCGACTGCGACTACTGCTACGTCTTCAACTCCACGGACCAAGCCTGGCGGCACCTTCCCGCCCGGATGAGCCTGGACGTGGCCCGAGTTGCGGGTCGACGGATTGGTGAGCACGTCACGGCTCACGGGCTGCGTACGGTGCATGTCGTGCTGCACGGTGGCGAACCGCTGCTCGCCGGTCCTCGTCACATGGCCGACGTGCTCAGCGTTGTCCGGGATGGGATACCGGCGGATACGGCGGTCCGCTTCGAGCTCCAGACCAACGGGACGCTCCTCACGACGGTGTGGCTGAATCTCTTCGAGCAGTATGAGGTGGCCGTGGGCGTCAGCCTCGACGGGCCGCCAGCCGCGAACGACCGGCATCGGCTGACTCATGCCTCGCGATCGAGCGCCGCCTCGGCCGTACGCGGCATCGAACTCCTGCGGTCCCGACCGCACCTGTTCGCCGGACTGCTCGCCGTCGTGGACCTGGCCAACGACCCGGTGGAGGTCCACGACTACCTGGCATCGTTCGATCCCCCAGTAATCGACTTCAACCTCCCGCACGGAACGCACGACCAGCCGCCCCACCGCAACGACCCGACCGTGCCCGAATACGGGCTGTGGATGAGCCGTGTCTACGACGCCTGGCTCGCCCGGCCCGACCACCGGCACAGCGTCCGGATGCTGGAAGACATCGTCGCGCTCACCTCCGGCGTACACGGCTCAGTGGAAACCCTCGGCCTCGCCCCGCCGACCAGCGTCGTAATCGAGTCCGACGGCACGATCGAAGGCGTGGACACCCTGCGATCCGTCGAGGAAGGTGCCTCCTGGCTAGGGCTCAACCTCGCCCACCACACCTTCGACGGTGCTCTTCGCCATCCGAAGCTTCAGCACCGGGAATACGGCATTACCGCGCTGGCCGACAAATGCCAGAGCTGCCCGCTGGTGGACGTGTGCGGCGGCGGCTACCTCCCGCATCGCTTCAGCGCCACCCGCGGCTACCGGAATCCATCCGTCTACTGCGCAGACCTCGAGCACCTCATACGCCACGTCCACAACTCCCTACAGCAGCAGGGCTGGGACCCACACGCACCAACCGCCCCCTCCCCTTAGCCACGCCGCACCCCCACAGGGGATCACGCGTTGGACCAAGCGAGTGCAGCGACTGAAGAACAACAGGAGACGCCGATGACCGTGACGATCCGCCCCGCCGACAAGCGGGACATCCTCGCCGTGGCCGAACTGATCGAGGAGATCGAACGGTTCTACGGGGCGACCGAAATCCAGCCGCTCGAAGAACGCCGGTCCCAAGTGGAGGAAGCCCTCTTCGGATCACCGCCGCTCGCATCCGCCCTCCTAGTCGAAGACGACGCCGGCGACCTCGTCGGCCTCGCCGCCTACTCCTTCCTCTGGCCAGCAGCAGGCTCCTCCCACTCCCTCTTCCTCAAAGAGCTCTACGTCCGCGACACCCTCCGCCGACAAGGCATCGGCGCCCAACTCATGAACGAACTCCGCGCCCTCGCCGCCGCACGCCCCGGCTGCAGCCGTGTCGAGTGGATGACAGACCACGACAACCCAGACGCACGGTCCTTCTACCAGTCGCTCGGATTCGCCGAGTTCGACGGAAAGGTCGTCTATCGCATCGACACCAATACAGTGTGAGGACTGAGTAGCAGGAACTGCCTGAGCAGCCTGAGGGGTGTCTTTACTGGCGCAGCGTGTCTGATCAGCGGGTTTGTGCATCCCTATGTCCCGGGCATGATCGCTGATCGCGAGTCTGCGACTTCTGCATAGGTCCCATCAAGCGATGAATCAGTCAGCACTCCTGCAAGCCATCCCTGAATCGCATCGACCCCGGACAGATCAGGAACTGCACTGCTGCCGGTCGGCGAAGAGCACCAGCCCGGCTCGAGTGCGGTCCGATGCTCCGGGCAGGGCCCCGTCTATCGAGGCGTCGGCAAGGCCGTGTGTTTCGTAAGAGGAGAAGTCTCCCGGATTGGCGGGGACCACGATGCTTACAGGAGCGTCATCGGGCAGGCCCAGCGATTGTAAGTACGTGCGCAGGGTCCCTACGGTCCATTCACAAACGCGGTCATCCGACGCGGTCACAAGACCCTCCATCATTTTATCGGCATGCCCCCGTCAGGACATGATCCCAGCACAGGCAGATAAACGTTTCCTGAACGCCGCTGAGCTGCCTGCTAGTTGGCACGCCAAACGGCCCGCTGGTGTAGGTAACCAACCAGCGGGCCGTCAAGCAGCCTGAAAGAACTACTCAGGCCGACTTATGCGCTACCAGTACCAGTCTCGGCGACCTGTCCGTCAAGGGACTTTGGTCCCAGTCCCCCCACATGCCGGTCATTTCGAGCCCTACGTAGCGGATGATGTGGCGCAGTTCGGCGGGCCATAGGTAGCGCAAGTCGGCGGGGAGGATCCGCGTGCCGCTACCGGTCAACAAGAGGTGCTTGAGTCGGATGACCTGGCCAGTAGCGTCATGGCGACCGGCGATGACGGTCACCTCCTCGTCGTTGAGTTCCTGGGGCTGCCAGGAGCGACCGAATGAGTAGCCGAGGGTGGCTTGAGCGGGATTTACCACCTCCACCACCAGTACCCCGTCGGGTTCTAGGTGGCGGGCACAGCGGTCGAACGTAGCTATTTGTTCTTCTTCGCTGAGAACGAAGTTGATGGTGTTGAAGACGGAGAAGATACCGGTGAACCTCTTGACGCCCAGGTCGAAGTCCGTCATCGAGGCCAGATGTTTTCCAGTGATTTTACTTCTGGTGTCCTTGGATGCGAGGATATCCAGCATCTCTTTGCTGGCGTCGAGGCCGGCAATGCGGTACCCCGCATCAGCTAGGGGAAAAGCTACACGCCCGGTCCCGACCCCGACCTCTAAGATTTCACCGTCCTTGGGCAACACCCGCACAAGGAAGCCCAACATGGGGTCGTCCGGGGGTAGAGCCGGGTAGGTCTGGTCGTAGACGTCCGCCCATGCCCGGCCCATCTGGTCGTAAACGCTCAAAGGACACTCCCGGTTATCTCGGTCAGCCCGTTGATCTGCGCGGACAGGCGCATCCGGGCCTGATGGTTGAGCTTGTAGCTGGGACACGGCACGTTTCCGTCCACCCATGCCTTGGGGCACGCTCCACCACACACCGGCAGGAAGACGCAACCGGAGCACGGCACGTCACCGCGGCTGACGCGGTTGTGCCAGTCATCGAACGCCCCGGCGGGACGTAAGTTGAGGATGGGCAACTCGGTGAGGTGCCCGACCGCCGACGCGACCTCCTTCGGTACCAGCGGCTGCTCCGTGCAGGAGAACACCTGTCCGTCGCTGGAGATCACTTCGGCGGATCTGGTGACCGCCGAGCACACAGGTCCGGCTGGAGCCGTGGGGAGCAGTTCGATGTTCAACCCCAAGTCCAGGAGCCGTTCCAGCAGCATGGTCTCCAGCTCGGCGTAGTGCTGCCTGCTGACCTGGAGCTGGGAGATGTCGTTGCCCCATGGGTGGATGGGTTTGAGGCTGAACCGTACTCTGGGGTGGGCCAGGCCACGGTGGGCGAGGTCTTCGAAGAACCCGTCCAGGTAGTCGCAGTTGTTGGCGTCGATGTTTGTGCGGATGCTGAACGACAAGCCGCCCAGGCTCCCGTCACCTAACGCCCTGGCGATCGTTTCCACGATCTTGTCGTATGAGCCACCGCCACCCTTCAGCGGTCGGTGCGCGTCATGCACGGGCGCAGGTCCATCGATCGTGATCTCACAGTGCTGGACGCGGCAATGACTGTGCAGCGTCCTCAATTTCCTTATGGTGAGCAGGGATCCGTTGGTGACCATGCGTGCCGAGTAGTGTTTGCCGTGTCGCTCGGCCGAGGCGGCGAACGCCGTTGACAGGGCGCGGATGACGGCGAAGCCCATCATGGGTTCGGCCCCGAACCAGTTCACCAGCACCTCGCATACGCCGGGGTCGGCCATGGCGGCATCGATCCTGGCGGCTATGGCGCCGCGGTGGTGCGGTGCGAGGATTCCTTTGGTGTGCTCCTGACCGCAGTAGGCGCAGCCCATGTTGCAGTACGAGGTCGGCAGCAGCGTGAACTTCCGTAACGTCTTCGCGCTGCTCGCTGCCTGTTGCCTTGCAGGAATGTCCTCACTGGTAGTGGTGAGGACACCCGCGTCGACGAGGTAGGCGCGCTCTGTTTCGGTCAGCCGGTCGGGAGCGTGGTCCGCTAAGGCGTTGCCGACTGCAGCGGGTAAGGCGTGAAGTGTGGCTGTGGTGGTCTGGTACAACAGCCTTACCGGGCCTTCGATACCGTGGTAAACCTGGTCACTGAGGATCGCGTACTTGCTCACTCGCTCGCTCAACGCGCGGCCCTCCTTCGGTGCGGTGCACGGCCGCCTGTTAGGAGCGGGCGGCCGTGCACTCTTCAACTAGGTGCGAGCCTCAGCAGGAGCCGTTGACGATCACGTCAGCCTCAGCCTGCTTGGTCGTGGTAGTAGTCAGCGTCGACATGGTTCGACCTCCTTTCGCATATGTGTAGTGGCTTAGGTACGAGGCAGGTTGTGCTCGAAGCCTCGACCCGAGAACCGATGGTATGGGTCACTCAAGCAAGGGTGTCAAGTAGTCGCTTGGAAGTTTTAAGCGATCACTTGGAGGTCTAACTATCCAGATCTGCAAGGGATTTGATTCCCTGCCAATCCCTCACCTGCGCTAACACCCTTCCACCCAGGCCCGACGAGGCTTCAGAGGCCGGCACTTGACGAGGGTGCACCGACGAACGCAGCGGCGCCGCTTGGGAGTTGTAACTCCGGCAAGATCACCTATTGTGGCGTGGGCCATTGCGGCCTAGCTCCGTTGTGCTCCATCATTGCCTCCAAGCGCATGCTTGGAGGACAGTTGTGGCCACCGACCGCACCACGCTCAGGGCACTCTCCGACCCGTTGCGGCTGCGCCTGCTCAACCTGCTCGGCACACAGACCCTGTCCGCAGCCGAAGCGGCCCGCGCGATCGGCATCACCCAAGCACTCGCCAGCTACCACCTGCGAAAGCTCCTCGACGCCGGGCTCGTCGTGGTACAGCACACCCGCAGCAACCGGGGCGCCACCGAGAAGGTCTACGAGCTGGCTTCCGCCCAGGAACGCCCCTTGGTGTTCGCCGGCGATGACCTCGCGCTGTTCCTGGAAGCCGTCGCCACCGAAATCCGCCGCCGCGCCGCCTCCGCCGACACAGACGCGCCGTCGTTGGTATCCGACACCGAACTGTGGGCAACCGAAGAAGCCATCAACCAGGCTCGCACCGCACTGGCCGGAGCCACTCGCGCGCTCGTCGACGGCAAACGCCCAGCTGGCACGCCGGGCACATTGCCAGTGAGCGCCACCACCGTCTTCTTCCAGCTCAAACCTGAAGCATCTGATGACGTCGGCGCTTAGGCACAAGCCGTTCGCCCTGTTATGGGGCGGCCAGGCCTTCAGCTCCCTGGGTGACTGCCTGTACGCCGTCGCCATCGCGACACTGGTCCTCCAGCGTGGCGCTTCGCCGACCGCTCTCGCGGTGATCATGGCGGCACGTGCCATCGGCACAACTGCCACAGCCGCCCTTGGAGGTGTCCTCGCCGACCGCATCACACCAGGGCGCGCCATGCTCGCCGCCGACATCGCCCGCGCCGCGGTGCTGGCCGTCTTAGCGCTGGCAGGGTCCGTCATGCCGGTGGCCGCCATCGCGGCTCTGACGTTCGCCACCGGGGTGGGCGAAGCAGTTTTCCTGCCCGCCTACATGGCCCTGATCCCCCTGGTCGCCCCGCCTGCGGCTTTGCGATCGGCCAACGCATGGACTTCGATCGCCCAAAGAACGGCACAGGTAGCGGGCCCCGTGACCGCAGGCGGCATCGTGGCGGCTTGGCGACCACAAACCGCCCTCGGTGTCGATGCGTTCACCTTCACCGCGAGTATCGCCACCCTCGCCGTCCTGACCCGCCGCTTGCCAGCAGCGCCGTCCGACCACACGGGAAGGATCACTTGCGCGGAGGTCTTGGCAGGGCTGACTGAAATGCGGTCCCGTCCATGGCTGGCTGCAACGGTCGCCGGTTCCGCCAGCCATATCCTGTTCGGCCTCGGCCCCCTCCTTCTGCTGCTGCCCTGGCTGGCCAAAAGCCACGCCACCTCCACCTTGCCCTACTCCATGCTCCTGGCCGCGTTCGGTGCTGGTTCCATCCTGGGTACGTCCTTGTCCACCCGGGTCAGAAGGACACACCGGGGAGTCGTGGGCCAAGCCGGATTGGCGACCACCGCGGTCGCGATGCTCACTCTCGGGACCTCGGCACCGCTCCCGTGCGCCCTGTCCGCGATGGCGGTGTGCGGTGCGGGATACTCCGCTTTCGGGGTCTTGTGGACCACCGCGGTCCAAGAGCAGGTTCCCGCCCACCTTCTCGGGCGCGTGGCTGCAGTTGACACCTCGGTCGGGCTCGGCTGTATGCCGCTCGGCTACCTCCTCGCTGGTACGGCGACCAACGTCCTCGGCCAACAAGGCACTCTCCTCGCCCTAGCCCCGGTGACAGCAACATGTGCCCTACTTCCGCTGCTTGCCAAAGGAACAGTCGCCTACCACACCGCGCAGCCCACGTCATCGATCAGCCGAGGCGACACGTCCGCCCCCTCACGCGCGACTCCGCCCTCCGCCTGGTGACAATCCCCGGCCCGTAGCGACGGATACGCGCCGCTACATTTGGGCGTGGGCGTGCAACTCTCCTCAGTCACTCACCGGGTTCGGCGGGTAGGAGGGAGCCCAACTCGGGCGACCCGTAGGTCAGGAAGACGAGGTCGCTATCGCTGCTGGTGTCCCAGATGTCGCGGTCGAATGTCACGGGGACTGAGGCCGTGGACAGCTGACCCAAGTAGCACTCGACTGACGACACGCCGTCGGAACGTCCGAAGGACACGCGGGCGTGGTCACGTGGAAGGACAAGGTGGTAGATACCGGGGCGCGCATCGTCTGGGGATAAGCAGCGGCCTGAGAGGAGGTTGTTCGTGAGCTTGATGGCAAGGCCTGACGGAGTGACACCTCCGACCAGGTCGGGCGGGGTCTGGATGGTGAGGTCGTCGTCGGAAGTGCCGAGGTCGCCGGTGTTGACAGGCTGGTTGTTGATGTCGTCGATTTGGGTTCGGATGCCGGCGATCTCGCTGGCGATGACTTCGTCGCTGAGGTTTGCGGCGAGGACGAGGTCTTCGATGACCTTCTCGACGGTGCCGAGGACGGGGGCGGCGCCGCCGAGGATGTTGGTGAAGTCATCGTAGTCCTCCTTGATGCCCTTGTAGACCTGCTCCTCGACGGTGTCTTCGTAGAAATAGTTGCTGATCTGGAGGCGCTCGTAGGCAGCGCCGATGCGGTCGATACGGCCGATGCGCTGCTCGACACGCATCAGGTTCCAAGGCATGTCGTAGTTGATGAGGCGGCCCGACGTCTGCAGGTTGAGGCCCTCGCTCATCGAGTCGGTGCCGACCAAGATCTCGATTTCGCCGTTGCGGAATCGGGTCTTGATCTCGGCCTTGGTGACCGGGTTCCACTTCCCTGCCACGGGATCGTACATCTCTCCGCCGCGGCCGGAGTAGCAGCCAAGTCTGTAGTAGCCGGCGGCCAAGAGGCGCACGCGGACGTAGTCCATGGTGTCGGCATACTGAGTGAAGACCACTGCGGAGTCGTACGTTTTGAAGGACTCGGCCAGGTCCTCGACGAGCTTCTTGGCCTTGGTGTCCTCGCCGGTAATATCGCCGAGGTCGTTGAGGAAGGAGCGGAGCTCGCCGATCTCCTTCTTGAGGCGGTCGGCGCGGACGTCGAAGGCCTCGGGGTCGAAGAGGGAGTTCTCCAAGTCGACGCCGTCGTCGTCGGTGAGGAGATCAGCGAGGCTCTTGCCCTGCTCAAGTACCTCGAGGCGGCGTTGCAGGGACTGCTTGATCGCTTCGAAGGAGGAGGTCAGTCGGCGCCGGTAGACGGTCATGATGAAACCGAGGGCCTTGGTGGCCTTGTCAGACTTGTAGGCGTTGTAGTGGCGTCGGATGTATTCCTCGATGCGGTCATACAGCTTGCGCTCGTTCGGCGCCAGGGGGATGAACTCATCGGTGACGTGCCGATACGGGATGACGATAGAAGCCGGGATGATGCCAGCCGCCTGGTAGGCCCGCATGGTCTTGCGGGTGTTACGGAAGACCCGATCGCGTATCGGGGTGTGGCGCCGAGCCCACTTATCCATCCACTCGGAGATGGCATTGGGGAACTGTGCCCTGAGGTCAGGCGAGGGGGGATTGTCAGCCATCCCGGTCACCGTCAACGCGTCGGCCCATCCGAGTGCGTCGTTGACCTGTTGCTCCAGCTCGTAGTCGTGTTCGGCGAGCGGGTCGGAGAAATAGTCCTCCAGCATGTCGCAGATGAGTTTCCAGCCGCGCTTCTCAGGCTGATCGCCGAGGTAGGTGAAGTATTGCGTGAAGAAGAACGCCTGCTCACCCCACTTGCCCGGCAACCCGAGGAGCTCGATGAGATCCCAGGCCTCATGGGCGTGCATCTGCATCGGGGTCGCCGAAGCGAGGTAGAGCGCACGCCACAGGTCGCGCCTCTTCATCTCCTGGAGCAGCGCGAGCAGGGAGTTGGGAGTGTCGGTCGCCTTGGAGCCGCGACGGCGAGCGTGATGGGCCTCATCGACGAGGACGACATCCCACGGTCCAGCGTCAAGAATCTGGGTACGGCGACTGCGGCGGCGAGCGAGATGGGAGGATGCGAGAACAATCGGGAAGGCCGACCACGGGTTCGCCTTCGGATTTGTCGCGATGGGCTGGTCGAACCGGTCCATGAAGCCGCCCTTGTCGTACCGGGCGACATCGAGGTTCATCTTCTCGTGGAGCTCTTCCTGCCACTGCTTCATCACCGAAGCAGGCACCAACAACAGCGCCTTCTTCGCCCGGCCGGAGGTAAAGAGCTCACGTATCACCATGCCTGCTTCGACAGTCTTGCCGAGACCGACCTCGTCGGCGAAGAGATAGCCGCGCGGGTACGTCGACACCACCCGGTGGATCAGCTCCGCCTGGTGCGGCAGCGGCTGAACCCACGCTGTACCCACGCCAGTCCACGCGGACGCCTTTGGCGCATCCCGGAGAGCGACCAGCTCATCCCAGGCTGCCTGGATATCGATGGCCGCATCGACAGACGGTGCCTCGTGATCGGCCTCCTCGCGCCTCGGTTGCGGCACGAGCGTGTCGAAGGGGAGCGGCGGAGCGGCGGGAGCGTGCTCTATCAGGTGTTCCCGGACGGCGGTGGGCAGGTCGATGATCGCCCACCCCTCGTCAGGGTTGGCACGCCAGTGCCGTTCGAAGGCTCGCTCCTTGGGCTCGCCATAGTCCTCCCAGGACTCGGTACGCCAGGAGCGGTAGGCGTCGAAGGTCTCATGGTTCTTCACCCATGCGGTGACCGAGGCGTTGTTGGACCCGCTGAACGCGACCCTATGGCCGTAGCGGTCCGTGAAGATGCCGTACTTGGTGTGGAAGTAGCGGCCCGACTCCTGGTGGGTGAGCAGGTGGCCGTGTTTGTCGACCGGGATGCCGACCCGGATGTGGAGCCGGTCGTTGGCGACCATCCAGGCCAGCACGCTGAGGTGCTCGCTCTGCACGATCTTCGTGCCCTCCAGGCCAGGGTCAGCCAGCAGACGTTCGGCGACCACATCGTCGAGTGGAGTACCGGAGAGCACCGCGTCGACGTCCTTCTTGCCGAGCTGGGCGCCGACGATAAGTCTCATCACGCCGCCACCGGCGATGAAGTACGCCGTGCCCTGCGCGGCGAACTGCAACTCGGCACCTGACCAGTACCCGACCGCGCGGTCGTAGGCAACCGCGCGTGAGAGCAGCGGCTCGTAGAACGTCTCGAACGGTGCATCGTCGGGCGAGTACATCGCCTTCAGCTTCACGCTGCGGAACGCGTCCTCGGCCGTGGCAGGGTCGTGGTCGAAGAGACCATCCTGCGCCGGTGCCGCTGGCTTGGCGGAGGCACCGGGAAACAAAGCATCGTCGTGCTCGGCCAACCTCACTCCATTTCGAAGAGCGCGTCGGGCTTGTCCTCGACCAGCGTGGCCACGTCGGTGGCCTCCGGCAGGGTCACATCGGGGAAGTAGAGCGTGCACAGGGTGTCAAGGCGCCCGGCCTCGGGCACGACCCACTCTCCCTTGACCTTGGTGCGCGGCATCGCGTTCACCAGGCCCTGCAGGGTGGAGATGAACCCAGCGTCGTTGATGTAGCCGTGCTTGTCGAGGAATCGCTTCGCCGCCGGCATTCCATCGTGCTCGGCGATGTACAGGGTCGTGTCGACCGCGTCGATGATGTAGTCGAACGAGGCAGCCTCGGGCCGTACGCCGGGGGCGTGGGAGTCGCCACCGCGCCGCACCCGCTCGCTCGGAATGAGCAGGATGACCTTGCCCGAGGACTTGGAGACCACTTTGGCCCCCTCGAGCTCGTCGACGTCGAGCCCGCCGACGGCGAGTGCCAAGAGGCGGGCAGTGTCGAAGGGGAACTCGCGGGCAGCGAAGGTGTCCCAGGCCAGCAGCACGAAGTCGGTTAGTGTGTCGACCTTCGCCGCCTTCCCGACCAGTCGGGAGCGGCGCAGGTCCACGATCTCCTCGCGTGCCAGGGCGAGGGCCTCCTCGGGTCGTAGCAACTTGTCGCGGCCATCCTTGTCCGGGGTCGAGGAATAGACGGGCCAGCTCTGCGAGATCATCGAGAGCGTCGGGCCGTACGTCGACAGCATCAGGTCGACGCCCTCGATACCGGCATGCTGGAACCGGGTTGCCGCATCGCGGGCTGCACGTCGAATATCCTGTTCGATGTCATCGAGATAGACTTTGATGTCGCCGTCTCGATCGTCGCGCTTGCGACAGACCAGCATGATTGTGGACGCCGCGGAGTTCACATTGGCCTGGTGCAATGAAACCTCTGACTCGGTGTTGACTGGCCAGGATGTTTCGATCGTGAAGCCAGCCTGCATCAGGCCCATCCCAAGGGTGTCCCACGCCTCAGCTCGCTTGTGGGTAAACATCACCGAGAGGATGCCGTCATCGGAGAGCACACGACGCGACTCCTCGAAGATGCTGGTCATCTTCGTCTCGTAATCGAGGTCAGCAAGTTCCTTCCGGCGCTTTCCCATCGCCGCGAAGCGCGCCGGGTTGGCCACGGCCTCGTTCTGCTTGTCGGTCAGGTCGTCGCGGAAATAGCCGGGGATGAGGCGCCCAAGGGTACGCTTCTCCCAGACGTAGAAGTAGTCGGCCAACTCGGCGTACATGACGTTGTCGTAGTACGGCGGGTCCATGCAAATGTGGACTACTGAGCCGTCCTCAAGGTCGAGGCTCGCGGCGCTTCCCTGCAGGATGGATACTTTCCTCCTCAGCCGGTCTTCAAGGTCGCTGTCAGATGCGCCGGTCTCGTCGAGCAACCGGGCGATGCCGCCGTAGGCGTCTAGCAGTTGGTCCAGTGCCCAGGAGTAGAGCGCGGTGGCACCTTCGAACTCGGCGAACGTCCACTTGAAGGAGAAGTTGTGCTTCTCGAAGACGCTACGCATCTTCTGGCGCGATACGTCCCAGGTCGAGGCCCGGGAGTTCCAGTTGAGTGCCTTGCCCTGCATCAGGGCAAGCTGGAAGAGGGCGGCGTCCGCCGACTCTCCGAGCGCTTCCTGGACCTCAGGCACGATGCGTGCAAACTCTTCGCCGAAGGTCCCGTGTGTCAAGGCTTGGCGCGGCGTGAAGAAGTCGAGCCAGGTGTTGATGCCGTACATACGGTGACCGCGGTCATAGTTGGCCTCTACCGGGATCTCTTCGGAAGGCAAAATGTCCTTCGCCTGCCACAGCGCCTTCATCTCCTCAAGCTTCGCCTCAGCGGCGGCGATAGCGTCGAGGTCGGTCGGGGTGGGGGCGCGGAAGGTGCGTTCGCCCGAGGGCTTTCGGATGGCGACGGCGTAGAGGACCTGCTTCATCTGGCCGGCCTGGGCGGCCTGCTTAACGTAGTTGCCGTCGATGACGAGGTTGTCGTAGGGCGAGATGGCCTTGCCCCGGGCGGTGGTACCGGTGGAAGCATCGATGTTGTCGACGTCCTCGCCGAGAGCGACCTCGAAGATCGGCTCTGAGAGCTCGACGCCATCGAACTCGGTAAGCATCCGGACGGCGGCTTCTTTTCCTGCGGTCTTGCGGAGCCACTTGTCGGTCAGGAGCGGTACGAGGCGGCCGGTACGAGGGCAGGGGATGGCGTTGGCGTACAGGTAAGTTGCGACTGTCTCAGCCTTGCGGCTTGGAAAGTACTCCTTGAGGCGCTCCTCGATGCGCTTGACGAGGATGCCACCCCACTTCTTAAGTTCCGGAAGGAGGTCGAGTCCGTGGGTCGCAGGGATCTCGACGCCTGCTTTGAGCACGCTCGCGGCCACACCGTTGAGGTCGTTGGCAATAACCGGAAGCCCGAGTCGGCTGGCGGCCCACGGAATTGAACCGCCACCCGCTGTCGGGTCTGCGATTACTGGCAGCTCGCCCCATGTGTGCGTCAGCACTGCATGGAGCAAGTCGATGTCCGCGCGCGGGATCGCGTTCCGGAAGGCTTGCTTGTAGGTGTAAGGGTTGGGGATCCGCTGGCCTGTCGCGACCGCAACGTCGTACATGCGACGGGCGATGATCGGGTCACCCCAGATGCCGATGAGGCGAAGGAGCCAGCGGTGGTAGGTGGCCTCGTCTTGGAGTTCGACGGCGTCGGGATACGCCTTTGCGAGCTCCTCGGTCCAGGCAGGCAGGACGCCGGCGAGGGCGACGGCCGCGGAGGCAACGAGGGGACGGCGGGCCCACCAGATGTGGAGGAAGGAGAGCGGTGGGAGCGCGGAGGCGGCGCCGCGTTCCCGACGGGATTCGATGCCGAGCTCAGCGACGGGGAGCCAGTCCTCGATGAGGACACGTGGTTTGGTGCTCATGGGTGGCTCTTTCAGTCGTCAGAAAGGAGGGTGCGGAGGGCCTTGCGGGCGCGATTGGCGTCGACACCAATGCACTTGGAGTACCAGTAGTAGGTCTCCTCGGTGCTCATGGCGTTGATGCCAGCGACGAGTGCGCGGACGCGCTCGCGCTTGGCGATGGGCTGGGTGGCGAGCAGGATCAGAGTCAGGCGTACGCCGTCGGGTTCGGCAAGCCGGATGGGTGCCTTGCGGGTGAAGGTCAGCACGCTGGGCTGGTAGCCCGATCGCCGAATGGCGGCGAAGAGGGCGTCGATGACGCGGCCTGTCTGCTGTGGGGTGACGGTGACGACCGCGGTAGCAAGGACAGAGCCGACCTCGCCGTACGTCTCCTCGATGGTGAGGCCGTACGTCTCGCCGCGGCCAGGCTTCACGATGAGACGGAAACCGCGGACGCCGTTGACGGCAGCAAGCCGTCGGCTCTGAACGGTCATCGCGCGCTGGGGACTGGTCACTTGGTCACCTCGGCGGTCATCGTCGTGCTCTTCATGCCGAGCTTCTTGATGACGTCATGGATCTGGGCGAACTGTGGGTCGTCGACGTCGAGTGCCGGTTCAAACCGGAAGGTAAGGGTGACGTCGCCAACGACCTTGGTGGCGGCGGTGAGTGCTTTCTTAGCGTGGCCGTAGGCCATCTGGAAGTCGGCGCGCTCGGCGGTGCCCTGGAACTGGATGCCGCCTCCGGTGAGGCCCTTGTATTCGGCGCGGATGGTGGAGCGGACCATGATGGTCTGCTTCTGCAGCATGCCGAGTGAGGCGACGGCGAGGTCGATGTCGCTCGTGCCTGACGCGGCATCCGCGCTCACCTTCAAAGTGAGGGTCGAGATGGCGCGGATCGCGTAGTCGGATACGGCATCGAGCAGGGTCTGCATGGCTGCGCCGCCGGGGCCGTTCGCCGTGAAGGTCTTGGAGGTGGCCGTGCGAGTGGGGACCTCGACGCCGATCTCATCGGCGATCTCGCGAGGCAGGATGTGAAGAGTGTCGAGGCCCTTGTCCTTTATCGCCGAGGGTGAGAGCGCCCGGACGCCAGCGGCAGGCTCGGTGTCGGTGACGATGAACCAGCTGTACTCGCTGGACTGGACGGCGGTGGCCAGCAGGTCGAGGACATCGGTCTTGGAGGGCTCGCCGCCAGAGGCTGCCTCAAGGCGGGCGCGGAGGTCGGCACCAGTGAACCGGTCGCTGGTGAGCACCGAGCGGAGGTCGGTCTGGGTGGGTTTGCGGGCCAGCAGGCCGCGCTTCTGTGCCTCGGCCATGGTCATGACCTCGGTGTCGGCGCTGAAGGTGATCGACATGCCGGCCTGGTTGTTGGCCGTGTAGGCCTTGCCGCTGGCCGAGTCGTAGTAGACCCAGCCGTCGTGGTTGACGCCGTTGACGATCGCGTCACGCAGCAGGGAGGTGTTGCGGACGATGGAGACCTTGTGATCGGACCAGAAGTAGGCGGCGATCGCGGCAGTGCTCGTGGCCTCCTTGTTGGCCCAAGTTCGGTTACGCAGGAAGGATGCGGTGAACGGGCTGGTACGGATCTTCTCCTCGTCGGTCAGCAGCGTGATGACTGCAGAGGTGGCATTCTTCGGATCGCCCTGGGCCTGGGCGGGAAGCTCGCGGTGGCGCAGGTAGCCGGTGGCCTTCTCGTCAGCCGGGTAGTAGATATGCTTGAAGCACCGGGTGACCGCGATGCGTGCCTGGAGGCGGGCCTCCTTGTCGTAGGCCTCGACCTTCTTGCGGACCTCCTCGCTGAACTGACCCAGCCGGTGAGTGTCGGCGGCGAGGTTGCTGGAGGCGATCAGGGCACGTGCGCGGTCCTTAAGCACGTGGACCTGCTCGGCGTCGGACAGGGCGAAAACCAGGGAGTTGCGGTACTTGCGCGGCGCGCCGGCCGAGCCGACCTTGTCGAGCATCTCCACGATCTGTGCCGGCGGCTGGTCGGCGTGGCCCTGGTCAACTGTCACGACATCGTGGTCGAGCACGACCACGCGCAGCGCGTCCTTGTCTGGGATCTCGGCAGGGCCTGACGGGAAATGGATCGCGGTGACGCCGCCGTCGTTGGCAAATGCCTTCTGTATGAGACTGTCGACTTCCGCGGCAACCGCGGTGTTGGCGACGTTGCGCTTCTCGGTCTCGATGATGGCGTTGACGTTGGGCTCGATGTTGAAGCGCCAGCGAGCTCCGTCGTACGACAGGTGCCAGAAGACCTTCTCCGACTCGGTGAGCGCCTTCTCGAAGATGGTGGCGTCCTCGCCGGGGCGCAGGGTGCCGACCAGCCAGTCGTTGCGGCCCGCCCCTGCCGTGGAGACCATTTCCAAGGAGTGGGTAAACACGGTGCGGGCCACGCGGGTGACATAGGCAGGCTTGCCAGGGAAGACATCGGCGTCGACGACAGCCGCATGGGAAGCCTTGGAGGCAAAGTCGCCCTTGGCCACGCTCGCGTACTCGGCACGGCCGAGGCCGTCGGTGAGGTGATTGAGGACCGGCTCGTTGGAGTAGTCGATGTCACCGACGTTGATGATTGCTGTATCCGCGTTGGTGGCGTAGATGTTGGCCACGACCTCAGCCAGGAGCTTCAAGGCGCCGCGGGCGCGCTGGAAATCGGTTATGTTGCCCAGACGCTTGTCGAGGACGCGGACCAGCTCGGGGTGGAACGGGTAGGTCTTAGTGACCAAGTCGCCATAGGAAGCCGGGTGCTCGGCGCCGCCAGCGAGCTGCTCGGTCTTGGCGAGCTGTTCGTAGAAGTCCCTGTATGCCTCCCCGGCCGCCCTGGCGGCATCCTCGTCGACTGAGGCGAAAAGGCGCTTCTTAAGGATTTCTCCGATCTCGTTGTCATCGGCCGGCGTGATCACCGCGCTCGGCCGCACGGCGCGGGTCAGGACCTCGCCGGTCTCCTGGGCGGCTTTGACCAAGGCGGCGTTGGCGGCGTCGACCTTCTCCTTCTCCTCACCGATCAGCTCGCTGATCTCGGTGGTCTCTGCACCAAACGCGTTGGTGGTCGCGGCCAGGGTGATGATGACCGAGACCCTGTTGGTCGGGTCGGAGGCAACCTCGAAGAGGTTGCCGAGGAAGGCGGGTATCGCGCCGGCCATGCGGCGTATGTCCTCGCTGCCGGAGGAGGTCAGTACACGCAGATGTTTGGAGATCTCGTCGACGATCACGACCGTCGGGTTGCCACGGAAGGCGGCCTTGATTGTGGCGGTGCCCGGAACGGTGCGTTGGGTGTCGTTCGCCTCCATGGCTGCGAACGCGTCATCGCCGATTTGGGCGGCCATCTCACCCCATATCGTGTAGGTGCGACGGCCGTTGGTTTCGATGCCCACAGCGGGGTCAAGGACGTCGCCGACCAAGGCCGCAACCTGGACCGGGCCGTCAGGAAGCAGGCTTGGGTCAAGGAACTCGGGGATGGTGGATGGCCGGGCACCCTTGGCGAGGTGGTAGACAGCAGTCAGGCCGTGGGTCTTACCGCCACCGAACGAGGTCGTCGGGCGAAGCACGCCGTTCTCCCCCGCGACACCCTTCGCTCCGCTCAGGCGGCCGAATGTCTTGGTGAGCAGCTTCTTCAGGCCGCTCGTGGGGTAGGTCTGCGCGAAGAATGCTTCCGCGTCGCCATACACCGGATAGTGCTCCGCGTCGCGGACCACCTTGTCCAGTTGTGCTGCGAAGTGATTGTCCGCCAACCCGCCTTCGAGCACGTCCCGCCGCGGGACACACACGTTCCTCAGAGCCACCAGGCTCGACGCTGCCATGCCTCTCCTGCCCCCAGACGCCGTGCGCGCGGCGTCGCCCCTCCTGCATATCGTGTGATGGTCAAGTTACCAATAATTACGCGGAGTTGAGCGACGTCTGGCGTAGGACTCCTCGAACTTGTCGAGGCCGCCTTCCTCAGCCTTCCTGTTCCGTAAGCCGTCCGCCACGCTCGCAGCGCACGACGAGCGGGAAGCGTCCAGGGGTCCATCCCGGGCATCCGAGTGCGCGGGTCACCGACCCGAACGCACCGGAGCGGCTGGCGTCAGGCTCATTGCAGGGCGACGCGGACCATCCGTGAACAAGCAAGGCGCCCGCGGCAGTTGGAAGGCCTGTGAACTACTAGAACAGCGGAGACACCGACGGCTTCCGGAGCTGTGTGCGCAGGCTCGATCCTACCGAAGGGGTCGGCGAGCACTGCCCTCCGCATGCACGATGGCCACCAAATCCCGAGATCGGACAGCCCCCCCCGATGAGGAGTCGCTTGCGCAGCGTCTCAGCCGAGATGGGCCGCTGATAGGTCTCCCAGTGCCAAGCATCTTCTCGACGGGCGTGCCCAAGGAGATCGTCTTCCTTGGGCTGGTCGGCGGGCTCCTCGGAAGACGAGCCCGAATGGCTGGCCCCTGGGTCGCCTCCGATCGCATGGCGCGGTGCCGCCTCGGTCAGTTCGTTGCTCAACAACGGGACGTACGGCCGGATTCGGCTCTCCCGCTTGAAGTCCGTTGATGGCTTGGAGCAAGCTCGGCCCGCGGCATGCGGGAAAGATCGTCACCGTCGTCATCGAGGACACCCACTACCGGATCCTGCACGGGGAGGACGAACTCGCTGTCAGGCCCCGCAAGAACCTCGGGCCGATCACCAGGCTCTACGTCAAAGGCATGGGCCCCCAGAAGGACCGTCAAGGATCTCCTGACGACAAACCGTCAGGGAAGTCCTGAGACCTCACACCGACAATTGGCGATGGCCAACCCGAGAGCCTCGCCTTCGGCCGGCTCCGCAGAGCTCATCTGACCAGCTTCTGCACGTTTTCCAGGATGGCCAGCAGGTGAAACGGTGGCTCGGAAGCTGCTGTCACGGTTGCCTCTCGATAGGTCGACGAGTCCTTCTTGGCGAAACCGTCTCCCGAGGCGATCAGCTCTTGGCGTCGTTGACTCCAGGCCGGCCACTTGGCGCCGAGGTAGGTCTCCAAGTTGTCGTGGAAGACGGCGTACGTGGCTTCGGCGACGGTTGGGGGCCATGGATTTACCGAGGCGCCGAGATATCCCAGCAGGTCGGCGTTCTTCTCCGCGTTCTTCCCGGCTTGGCGCTCAAACTCCAGTTCCTTCTTATGCCGGTCTTCCTGCGCCATGTTCCGCACCGATTCCCGCTTCCGCTCCTCCATCTCGGCATCCCCATCGAAGACGACGTAACAGGGCACACCGAGCGCAGTGAGGATGGCATGGCAGAGCAGGATGTTGTCTTTGCCCTCCGCGTTGATCACCGAGATACCCTGCGCGCCAAGGCTGATGCGCTGCCGCTCCGCACTGCCGAGCAGAACTGCCTCCTCAGTGAAACCCTCGACCAGCACGACGGCATGAGAGAAAAAGCCCTCTGCAAGCGGACCGGAACATCGCGCGCCCGCGTATCGCTGTACCGACTCCTCCTTCACCAGACCGGAGAGCGACTGGCACAGCTCGATCTCGGACACCTGTAGGACACGGGTGACGGGGTGCTCCTCGCCCCCCTCGCGGCTAAGCCGACGGATCTGGTGGTAGTTCCGCGGATCAATGAAAACCGGGTTGTGCGTTGCGTACATCACCTGGGTTCGCCCTTGAGACGACGAAGCCACGAGGCTGCGGAGCACCTCAGCGAATGTCCTCGCCTGCGGAGGATGCTGGAACAGCTCGGGCTCCTCAATGGCGAGGCAGAGCGTCCGGGTGCCACCTTGCGGCCTTCTGCGCTCCGCAAGGAGCTTCAACGCCGCAATGATTAACGCGCGTTGGAAGCCGTGGCCCTGTCGATACACTGAGGTTTCGGCGGCCCCATCTCTAATACTCACCTGAAACATCGTCCGGGAGGGCTTCGGTGCCTGAACCACGGGCGTCACAACCACCTGGCGTCCGGTAGTGAACTTGGCAACCTCGTTCGATAGCGCAGCCGAGATGTCGTCGAGCATGGGCCCGTATACCTTGGTATGCACGTCCTGGCGCGCCTGGTGAGCGTTCTCCTCGATCTCCCCGAGGTGCTCGTTCGCTTGGGACCGGTCCACAGCGTGGTCGAGAATCCGGCCGATGGCAGTGGCCTTGCGGTCGTCGGCCTCCTCGTACGCGCGCAGATCGGCGGATATGAAGACGAAGTCGATCAGTTTGGCCAGCTGACTCTGTCCGGCGAAGCCGAAGAAGTGAGTGTCGTCAACTTGCGACTCGGTGAGCTTGTCGCGGTTGGCTAGCTCCCAGGTCCGCATTGCCTCATCCACGGCGTCCGCAGAGCCTACCGTCGGGAGACCAAGACCAGGGTCACATTCCCGAAGGGCGTTGTAGGCCCTCCGCTTGTCCATCGCCTTGGTGTGGCGACGTACCTCCTCGAACGGCGCGTAAGCGAGGGCCTTGCCAGTGATCTTGTCGGCGCCGTACTCCCATGTCCGCCAGATGCTGACAGTCTCCGCTCCCTCCGGTGCATAACGCCCCAGTACCTCGCGGTCGTGAGAGGTGATCCCGTCGAACTCCACCTCCACGGTGATGCGCTCGCCGTCCGCGGCCGAATGGACATCGTCCGTGCTCAGCCCGACCTCTTTTTCACCGTTGAAGAACCAGTCCAGTGCTCGTAGCACGGTGGACTTACCGACGCCAGTGGGGCCGATGAAGGAGGTTATCTCCTCGAATGCAATGTCCACCTGGTGCAGGCAGCAGAAGTTCTCGATACGTACTCGGCTGATCTTCACGGTCGTCCTGAAGGCATGATGCGGATGGGCTGATTGAGCCCGGGGACACAGGCGTGATGCTAGCGACGCAGGTGACGTCCCCTCAGTTGTTTTACTTCTGGATGAAGCTAGCCCCGGGCATATCCGGCATGACGCTCGTGCGTGTACGTCCTGGTGTTCGACATTCGGCCATTTGTTCCGATCTGGACCGTTCGCGCCTACCCGGTGACAGCCCAAGTGTGAGCTCAGGACGCATGACACACGACATATGGCGCGACGTGGTGCTCGTCGAAGGCGGCCCGGCGACCACCTAACAGCTCGAGCACCTGCGCTGCGTGCTGGACACGGAGGTGCAGTGTGTCTGCGACCGGACGCAATCCGGCCCCGTGATCTGACCTGTGTGAACGCCTGAATCTCATGCTCCACCCGAGCGCGATCGGCGAGAACGGCTGTCCGCGCGCATCATGGCCACCAGCATCCGGGACCTAGCAGCTCCGATGTGGAGTCGTTTGCGCAGCGTCTCGGCCGAGATGGGGCGTTGATAGGCCTCCCAGTGCCAAGCGTCTTCTCTACGGGCCGACTCAAGGAGATCACCTTCCGGGACACGTTTCCTATCGAGGGACTCGCGGTCTTGTTGAGGAGGCGAGCCAGAGCCGTTGGCGTTCGGGCCGCTTTCCTCGGCTGGGCTCGGCGCTTCGTTAGCCGGGTCTTGCTTAACGGCTGGATCGGGAGGCAGAGTCGGCGCCACTGCATGGACCCCACCGATGGCTTGCAGCAGGCCGGGGCCTACCTCGGCCCATCCGATCAGCAGCAGGGGCCCAACCGCATCGAAGGCGGCCTTGCCTACCTGGTCGGTGATCAGCGGATCCGCCACGTTCAACGCCAACGTCATCACGCTGGAGAAGACCAGGAGCCGACGCGCGGGACGGAGTTGCTCGCGGCTCGCTCCGTGAAGCGCCATGTATCGAGTCCCCAACAACAGCCCAAGAACCGACAGGTCCACGGCCGGGGCCACCAACGGAGCGACCAGAGTGGGCACCCCTAGCCGCAGCGCAAGCAGCCACACATTCCCAAACCCGAACAAGAACGTGAGCCCTACCACCGCGCCCATGATCGCTGTAACGATGCGTAGAGTGATTGTCTGCTCGAACGCCGCACCAGTGTCACGGATAGTGGCCGTATCCTTCCTGGAAGCTGGCATCACAGGCCCCCATCCCGTGCCGCGGGGTGGAACTGCCCCTCAACAACGAGCCGCCCGGGAGGAAAGCGCAGGTCAGCCCCGCATCCTTCTGCATGTAGTCCCGCCGGGGGCACTCCGATCACTGACCGTGTTTTCGCAGGTCAGGGCGGCCATCTGCCCTACCGGTGCCCTTACCGACAGGTGCGATGAACCGCATGGTGCGATTTGAAGATCAATCCGCCTTGGGGTGCATTACCGCAGGTGAGCGCGCGCAGCAACGGTGGATCCGCCCTTCTGCCACCGCCGCAGGTTCGAGTCATAGGGGGTAACTGGAGCTAGCGCCTCGTCACGCTCTGCGGTCAACCCTGCTCATACGGGTTCGTCGTCCCGCGGATGGGGGTCCGACCCGTGTGAGTCAGCTTCTCCGGATGCCGGACTGGCCTCGTTCCCGGCGCTCGGCTCTGGCACAGCCGCCCGCCCCGAATGCTCGGCGACCCAGGTCAGCACATCGCGCATCGCAGCGGCCTGCTGCAGAGCCAACGCCTCCGCTTCTGCCCTATCTTTCTGAGCCTCGATCACGCAGATCTCAAATCTGAAGGCCAGCGGACGCCTTCCGGAAGCATCGGCCGCAACGTCCTCGGATTCGCTGGCGACGTGTTCAGTACCCACGTACCACAGGCTCTCGCAAGAGCCACCCCCCTACTGGAAATCAAGGCGCAGGCGACACATACGGATGACCCAGAACCCATCGGTGAGGTCATCGGTCACGCTGGTACACCGGGTGACGTGACCGACGGTGATGGCCAGCCGGGAGCTTCTCGTCGGTCAGCCACTCCAGGGCGTGGCGACGCCCTTCCAAAGTTCGCCTGCCGTAGGCGCGCCAACAGTGAGCAGCAGCGGGCGATCTGACCATCTGGGTGGCCCAGCCTGAAGGTGAGGAACTGGCTGGGCTTGTAAGGTCATCCCGGTTGATGCCTGCGTAAAGATCTGGCCCCGGCGAGAGAGACATCATCCCCCCACGGAGCTGATACCCCCCGACCAGTCAACTGAAGGTGAGGACCTCTTGCCAAAGGCAGCCTTCTCGCTTGGTCACTGGCGCCGCGCGCCGCAGCTGAACCGCTGCGAGGCGACGCCGAAGGAACTTCCACCGCAGCGACGCGGATGACGAGGGCGCGCTGCCCGGCGACTACCGCAAGATCCAGGCGATCGTGCGGGAGGCCGAGGGCCCGGTGCGGGTCAGGGCGGTCGGCGAGCGGCCGGGTCTGGACGCCTCGGTGCGCGGCAAGCTGGAACCTTTGCGGGCGAAGATAACCAAGCTCGCCGACCGCGGCTGGCTGCACAAGCGGGGCGACGGGCGGTTCACGGCACGCCCGTAGTCGCGCGGGCTGTGCCCGTAACTGACGGTCCTCCGACGGCAGTTGAGTTGGGGTGTGAAGGAAAACAACGGTCTCGCCGAGGGCCCTGACGGCCTTGTTTACACTGCCCGCCTGCCGCTGTCGAGCGCGACCTTGAACTATATTGCGGACCTGATGCGCGGTCGCCTGAAGAAGATCGGCTCGCGGTGGCGGGCGCTGCCCGCGGGGAAGATCGCCCGCATCGTGCTGACGGTGCTGCGCTGCGACCAGCGGCCCGGCGATCTGGCCGACGGGAACGGGGTGCACCGCACCACCGTGAGCCGGTGGGTGCGCGAAGTCGTCGGCCTGCTGGCCACCCGAGCCCCGCGCCTGGACCGCGCGTTGGGGAAGATCACCCGAAAGGGCGGCGGCGTGGTCCTGCTGGACGGCTCCCTCATACGCACCCGCCGTCCACCGGAGCGGACAACCGGCCGAACTACTCGGGCAAACACAAATGCCATGGCCTGCTCGTGATCGCGCTCACCGACGACCGCGGTCGACTGGTATGGATCTCCGCGGTTCGGCCCGGACGCACATCCGAGATCACCGCCTGCCGACACGACAAGCTCACCGCCCACCTGCGGGCCGCCGGGCTCGGCGCCATCGCCGACCTGGGGTTCATCGGCCTCGACGACGGTCCTCCTGACGCCGACCCAGCGGTGATCACCGGCTACAAGGCGGCCCGGAACCGACCCCTGACCCGCGGCCAGAAGCTGTCCAACAAGGCACTGGCCGCGGTGCGGGCCCCGGTTGAGCACGGCTTCGCCCATCTGAAGAACTGGAGAGTTCTCGGCAAGGTCCGCACGGATCCGAGGTGGGCGACCACGCTGGTGCGGGCCCTGCTGGTGCTTACGAACCGGCAGGTGGCCCGCTGACGAATGATCGAGTCGGTGGACTACCGCTCCGGACCTGCCCGAGCTTCCTGACGCCTACCCACACCAAGCCGTCTGACGTGCAGTTTTCATTACGCACGGGTCTCATTGGGGCCTCGCTCACGCGAGGTCCCACGACGGGATCAGACGGTGAGGACGAGCTTGCCCTGGAGGTGACCGGCGTCGAGCAGCCGGTGCGCGTCGGCGACGCGCTCGAACGGGAACGTCTCCTGCACGTGAACCCGGAGCCTGCCCTGTTCGACAAGTTCGACGAGACCTCGCAGTGCGACTGGATCGGGGTCGACCGCGATGCCGCTGAAGCGCATGCCGGCCGCCTCGTACTTGGCGGTGAGCTCCGCATCCTCCTCGGCGACCGCCGTCACCAGGTGACCGCCTGGGCGGAGCACTTCGAGCGACCGCTCGACGGTGTCGCCGCCGATGGTGTCGAGCACGACGTCGATGTCGCGGACTGCCTCGGTGAAGTCGGCCGCCGTGTAGTCGATCACCTCGTCGGCGCCGAACCCCTCGACGAACTTCCGCTTGCTCCCGCTGGCGGTCGCGATCACGTGCGCGCCGAGCGATTTCGCGATCTGGATCGCGACGTGGCCGACCCCGCCACCACCGCCGTGGACCAGGACGCGGTCGCCCTCGGTCACGCCGCCGAGGTCGACGAGGCCCTGCCACGCCGTCAGCCCGACGATCGGCAGCGCCGACGCCTCGACGTGCGAGAGCGACGCCGGCTTGCGTGCCAGGTGCAAAGCCGGCGCCGACACGACCTCGGCGTACGCGCTCGCCGCCCGAGGGAACAGCGGCATCCCGAACACCTCGTCGCCGTGCCTGAACCGCCACGTCTGCGGCGCCTCTTCGACCACGCCGCTGATGTCCCAGCCGAGGACGAACGGCGGCCGGCCGATCAGCGGGAACTCGCCGGAACGCAGGCGCGCCTCCAGCGGGTTCAGCCCGATCGCCTTGACGCGGACGACAACCTCGGTCGGGAGGGGCTGGGGCTCGGGCGCGTCCACGATGGTGAGCACCTCGGGACCGCCGAGCGTCTGCTGGGTGATGACTCGCATGACTCTCCTGGCTTTGAAGGGGGGAGAGAACCCAGGCTAGGTTTCCGATAGGAACCAGCAGGTACCTTTGGCGCCATGAGCGGTTTCGGTCCCGGTGATCCCTTTCTCGCGGACTGTCCGGCGCGTCTGGCGGTCGAGCTCATCGCCGACAAGTGGACGGTGGTCGTGCTCTACGGCCTCAGCAAGGGCCCGGTGCGCCATGGCGAGCTGATCGAGCTGATCGGCGGCATCTCCCGCAAGATGCTCACCCAGACGCTCCGACGGCTCGAGGCACACGGACTCGTCCGCCGCCACGCCTACGCCGAGGTGCCGCCCCGCGTCGAGTACGAGCTCACCCCGCTCGGGGCGACGCTGATCGATCCGATCCACATGCTGACCGAGTGGGCGAGGGCGAACGGCGACGCAGTGCTCGATGCGATCGACGCCGATCCCGAGCCAGTCACCCATACCGACTGAGCCCCCGCTAGGTGTTCTGAGTATCCTCTCGGCCGCTACTCGGTATCGGCCCGCCGCGCTCGGTCTGCAGGCTCTCGATTACCGGAGCGACAGCCCCGGCGTCGGCCCGGGCCTGCTCGGCCAGGCGATTCAACACCCGCTCCGCGACCGCCAGTTCATCCCGCTCGGCCTGGACCTCCAGGAGTTTCTTGGCCAACTCCTCGGCGAGGGCATCCAGTTCGCTCCGGCAGGCGGTAATCCACTGCCGCTCCTGCATCCCCCGCGCCCTCCCGCGTTCTCACCGCGTGCCGACCTACTGACGGAACGTAGGCGGGGGCCGGTCGTGGGCGCAGCCGAACCCGGCATCCCGCCGGAGCCGGACCCACCCGATGATCTACGCCATGGTCATCGGCACCGACCGGCACGAGTACCCAACTCGTCATTCACACCAGACCCGTGACCTGCGACTTCACGATGCACACCGCTCAATGGGCCTACTGAAAACGCGAGTTCGGTCCCCACGACGTGCCCGCCGCGATGCCAGTGCCGTTACAGGCTGATCTTGTCCGTCTGTTAAGTGTCCCCGGGGGGACTTTAGCGCTCGTACCAAGAGCCTTGGGCAGGAATCGGTGAACTGCGGCTGGGGTCGCAGTCCCGAACAGCGCTCTGCGGATGCCAAACGGTGCCCGATGGGTAGGGTGCGAGCCAGCGACCAGTTTGCGGGCAGGGGGCGGCGGCAGTTGGGATGGCGTGAGGAGATCGTTGCGGGGCTGGGTGAATGGATCGCGAACGAGGGGGGCGCGGGAAAGCCGGCGCGCTGGCAGCGCTTGGGGAGAGCGGTCCGCTCGGGTGGACCTGGTAGTTACGCGGTCGACCTGCGCGGCTTCGACATCGGTCCTGACCAGCTCGATGGCCTGAAACTCGCGGGGCCAGAGTCGGACAGCATCCAGGCGAGCGGGTTCTCCGTTTCTGAGATCGTTCAGAACGGCTCACTGCTCACGATGAAGGTCCCCGAGTTCGCCGACATCCCGGACCCGTATCTGTGGCTGCTGAAGCAGCCGCCGACCTTCCTGATCGAGGCGCTTCGTGACGGTGTCGCAGGGCTGGGCGAAGCCCCACTGGCCAGTGCGCTGGCCGCGGGGATGATTGGCGGCGAGTCGTCGGCGATGCCCGTACCGCCCGGCTTTCACCCTGCTCAGGGCGATGCCTACCGGGCATGTCTCGGCAAGGGCGTCCAGTTGGTGTGGGGGCCGCCGGGCACCGGCAAGACCACTGTCCTCAAACGCGCCATCGGCGACCTCATCGCAGCTGGTGACCGTGTGCTGCTGGTCTCTGCCACCAACATCGCCGTCGACAACGCACTGCTGGGAGTAGTCAAGGAGAAGCGGCACCGCCCCGGTGACATCGTCCGCGTCGGTCCCCCACAACTGAGGGAGGTAGCCGACAACCCCGAGGTGTCCCTCCCGGCCATGGTGCGTGAACGCCTCATGGAGGTCGAAGCGCGGCGCCGCGGGATCGAGGGCGAACTGATGGCGATCCGCGCCCGCACCGCGGAACTAGCAGCGCTGGGCACGGAACTCGTCGGCTTCGACCCCGATGCATACTTCGCGGCGCTGAAGCTCCTGCGGATTCCCGGCCAAGACCTGGAATCCACCACCGCGCGGGCGGCTGACGGGAGCGCCCTGTTGGCAGGTGCAATACAGGCCCTGCAGCAGGCGGAGACAGCCGTGCACGAGGCGCGCTCGCGTGTCACAGCCGCCGATCCTGCACGTCGTCGGTGGGACGAGGCCGACGGGATCCGGAAGCAACAGACCCAGGTCCTCAAAGCGGCAGAGGGCAAGGACGCAGCGGCTCTGCTCAGCGAAGGCCAATGCCTGGAGCTGCGAGAGCAGTTACAGGAGTTGGAAGGCAAGGGCGCCCTGGCCAGATGGCGCGCGCGAGGGGGCATCGAAGGGCTCCGCCAGCGGCTGTACGAAGCTGAACAACAGGCAATCCTCGAACGCGGTGAAGCAAGAAGCGCTCGCTCCACGGCCAACGCCCACTACACCACGCTCGAAACGCGGTTGGTGGACCTGATCGCGGACATCCCCTATACACGCGAGCAGATCAGCGAACTCGATTCGGCGCTCGCATCGGCACGAGCCGCCAAGGAAGCCGCCGAGCGCCAGGTGTCCGCGGTACGACGTGAGGCCGAGAGCCGTGAACAGGCGGCACGGCGTGCCCGGGAGGCGCACGCCGTTGCAGCGCACGCGGAGCAGAGGGGCTGGCCAGCCCTTCACGCGAAGGCGGAGCGGCTACGGCCACTCGCGACGGCCGACAGCAAACGGCACAGCGACCTGGAGAAGCAGTTCCAGCAGGTCCAGGAGGAGTACGAGCGGCTCGCTCGCAACGCTCAGGGTGAGATCATCAAGAGCGCCAGGCTGGTTGCCACCACACTGGCCAGGTTCCGTACGAACAAGGCGGTCTTCGAAGGCCCCTACGACGTCGTCCTGGTCGACGAGGCAGGGGCGGCAACGCTGCCCGAGGTGATCCTCGCCACCGGGAAGGCAGCTCGCGCCGCCGTGCTGCTTGGGGACTTCATGCAGCTCGGGGCCGTGATCCCGCAGGCGCTCAAGGACCTCGACCGGCCGGACGTCAAGCGCTGGCTACTCCCCGACGTCTTCCAGCACTGCGGGATCACGGACCCGGAGGACGCGGGGCGGCATCCGGCCTGCGTCACACTGGTCGAGCAGCACCGGTTCGGCCCAGCCGTCATGCGGCTGGCCAACGAACTGGCCTACGGAGGCGTGCTGCAGGGCAGCAGCCAGGTTCTGGCGCCGAGACCGCCTAACGACCCCGAGATCGTTCTCGTCGACACCGACGGGCTGCACGAACTGGCGCGAGCCCATCTGACCGGCAGCCGCAAAGGCTGGTGGGCGGCGGGTTCGCTGATCTCCAGGGCACTGGTCGAACTGCACCGCGAGGGCGGTGAGGAGGCTGGAATCGTCACGCCGTACGGGGTGCAGACCGAAGCCACCCTTGAAGCCCTCCGGGACGTTGAGCCCGAAGGCAGGCCACTGGCCGAGGTCGGCACGGCGCACCGGTTCCAGGGACGTGAGTTCCCCGTCGTCATCTTCGACACGGTGGAGGGAGCGGACAGCCGCGAGCTGTGGATGGCCCGCGCCCACCGTCAGCCGAACGCCAACGAGTGGGAGCGCAACGGAGTCCGGCTTTTCAACGTCGCGGTCACCCGAGTTCAGACGCGTCTGTACGTCATCGGCAGCTGGCAGCGCATCGAAGGGGCGAAGCGCGGTACGGCGCTCGCCCATCTGGCCGCGATGGTCGGTACACCTGGGGTACGACGCCTCCAGGCCAAACAGCTGATCACTCCGCCTCAGGCGCACGGCCCCCACCTCGGCGAGTTCGGCTCCGCCCTCGCTGAGGTGCTCAGTCGGCACGTGGAAGTCACTGACGTCCAAGACGAGTTGGCCTTCTACAGCACCTTCGAGGACCAGATCCGTGCGGCCAGGGCATCCTTGTGGCTGTGGGCGCCGTGGGTGGCGAACAGGGTCCGCGGCATCCTTCCCCTGTTGCGGGATGCGGTGCGGCGCGGAGTGCGGGTCACGGTCTTCATCCGTGACGACACCGACCAGATCCAGGGCAAGCCCGCGAATCAGGACCTCATCGCGGACCTGAGAGCCGTGGTGCACACGGTCGTTCCCATCAACGTCATGCACCAGAAGGTCGTGGTGATCGACGAGCGAACGGTGATGCTCGGGAGCCTCAACACGCTCTCCCAGAGCTGGACCCGGGAGGTGATGCTGACCATGCGCGGTGCGTATTTCGCTCGCAAGCTGATGGCGCACCTGAACGCCGAGGTGTTCTCCCGACCGCCCAAGTGCGGCAGATGCGGAGGCACGAGCATCGAGATCCGGCGCCGCAAGAACGGCAACTGGTTCTGGCGCTGCTACGACGCTGTCTGCAAGACGGGGCCCTCAGGCAGGAGCGACGCCTGGAACCGTGACATCCGGCTCAGCGGGACGCGTTGAGACGCGCCCCGGGCAGCCTCGCAATGGCTCGCTTCCATTCTGGCTACACGTCCGAATTTCAAGGTTTTCGGCACCAATGTGGAGCGTCATCCTGGTCATGGGAGCCCTCCTCGGGCGGGGGCGTGCAGGGCTCGTTGGGGGCGGCGATGGCGTATGTGCCGATCTTGAAGGGCAAGCGTGGTGAGTTCAGAGCGTTAGGGGAGATGGCGCCCGCTGTCCAGGCCGATGTTCATCCGGTCCTGGAAGTCGTGAACGATCAGCTGCTACGGGACGTCATGGAGACCTTCCGCGAACACGCCTGGAACCAGCTGCCACCGGGGTTGGATGTCGCCGTTGACTGCAGTGACCTCTGGCGGACTGGCCCGGTCGGAGGGGTTTGGTCCGGCCACCCGATGAACTGGCTCAGCGAAGCCTTCGGGGCATGGCTGCTTCCGCTCATTCCTGTCTTCCGCCCACACGATCCGCTTGGAGCGCTGGCGGAAACGCGTGATGTGCATCGTGCGCATCATCGTGGAGCCACCCTTCGGCTCCTCGTCCTCGAACTGTCCAGCGACGCATCAGCAATCTCTCGTACGTGCCGCGACGCACTGCGGGCGGTGAAGCTCGTCCCGGAACAAGTGGATCTATTGCTCGACGCCGGCTATCTCTCGGGAGACGCGGCCGTGGCCGAAGCGCTGCCCGCGATGCTGCACGCGCTGAACTGGGCTCAGTCGGTGCCCTGGCGCAACGTCGTGGTGGCGTCCGGCGCCTTTCCTCGTTCCTTGGCGCGCATGGTACGAGGGCGCCTCAACCGCGTGCACCGCTGGGATGCCTCGCTGTGGCACAAGGTCGCGCGAAGTACTGAGGGGAAGCCACCGCACTTCGGTGACTATGGCGTCAGTCATCCGGCGATGCCGATGGGTGGTCGAGGGAGCATCCCCAACCTTCGCTACACCAACGGCGAAGTCTGGGACGTCTACGTTGCATCTCGACGGCACCCCGGCAATGACGGCTTCTTTGCGATCTGTCGCGAGTTGGTGTGCTCCGACCGATGGCCCGCTCATGGTGAGACGGTGTCGTGGGGCGACGAGCAGATAGCGAGGTGCGCCCGGCGTGAACGCCCGAAGGGCGGTGGCCCCAGTGAATGGCGCGCGTGGGCGACGTCTCACCACTTGGCGGTAATCACTCAAGCATTGCGGTCGATGGGCAGCCCGTGAACCGCAAAGGACAGGGCTGCCCTCTTCGTGGGCGCGCCAAACTGTGTCCCCATCTCCTTCTCGCCAGAGCCGCTCTGCGGTTGGAGCGCGGGGAGGCACGGTGCCCTCAGCTGGTCTAGACAAAAAGCCCCAGGCCAGCTGGCCGGGGGTGTCTTTATGGAGCGGGTGACGGGAATCGAACCCGCGCTCTGAGCTTGGGAATCACTGGCGCCCGGGGGTGCTTATGGGGTCTGACCTGCGATTACGCCAAGGTTCAGTCCCGATTTCGTGAGCCGCCTGTGACCCTTCCTGACCTTTGTTGACCGCCTTGAAGGGCACGGATGGGGCACGGCGATGGGCGGGTGTCAGGAGCTTGTTTGCCTCCTGCCACCCGCAAGGTCAGCAGCCATACCGTTTGCTGCGCCCTGAGGACGACTCCGCAGGTGCAAACATCGGAAACTGCCTCGCTGTGCGCGAACGGCTGCCTCGCCTCATCCTGGGGATATGTGTCAGGCGAGGGCGAGGAAGAGCTTTTCGAGTTCCTCCTCGGTCATCGGGGCGGCGTCGGCCTGTTGCTCGGCGGTGAGGCACTGGCGCATTCCGCTGGCCACGATCTTGAAGCCGGCCCGGTCGAGGGCTCGGGAGACGGCGGCGAGCTGGGTGACGACGTCCTTGCAGTCGCGGCCGGCTTCGATCATGGCGATGACGCCGTTGAGCTGTCCCTGGGCGCGGCGCAGCCGGTTGAGGACCGCGCTCATCGCTTCTTCTTCGACCTTCACTGGACTCCTCCTGGCTGGTGTCGACTGCGCTGTTCAGGGTACCCCGGTGGGTATATGCCGGGTCAGTGGCGACCGGCGGGTTCCGGAGCGGGCGCCGCCGCCCCGGGCGGGTTTTCGGCGCGGTGGGCGCGCCTGCGCCGGAGCAGCAGCCCTGCCCCGATCGCGGGGACCGCGGCCAGGACAAAGGGGCCGGTCTGCCGGCTGAGGACGAAGAGGCCCATGGCGACGACGAACCAGCCGAAGCCGGTGCGCAGGGTGTGCTGGGGGATGCGTCCGGCGAAGCGCCCGCCGATAAGGCTGCCGAGGACGGCGGCCGCGGTGACGGCCAGGGCCAGGCTCCAGTCGAGGTGCGCGCCGGAGAAGTGTCCGGCCAGTCCGGCGAACGAGTTCATGGCGATGACCAGCAGCGAGGTGCCGACCGCGATGCCCATCGGCAGGCCGGCCAGCAGCGCCAGCGCGGGCACGATGAGGAAGCCGCCACCGGCGCCGAGGACGCCGGTGACCACGCCCACGACAAGGCCCTGCAACAGCAGGCGGTGGAGCGGGAGTTCGCGGTGTGCCTGCCGGGGAGGCTTGCGTGGGCCGCGGAGCATCGCGGCCGCCGTGGCGAGCATCATCAGCGCGAACGCGACCAGCAGCACGGTGTCCGGGATGTAGGCGGCCAGCCGTCCGCCCGCGTAGGCGCCGGCCATGCCCGCCAGGCCGAAGAGCGTCCCGGTGCGCCAGCGCACCCGGCCCGCGCGGGCATGGGAGACCAGGCCCGCGAGACTGGTGACGCCGACGACGAACAGCGAGGTGGTGATCGCCTGCTTGGTGTCCTGGCCGGCCAGGTAGACCAGGATCGGGACGGTGAGCATGGACCCGCCACCGCCCAGGATCCCGAGGAGGACCCCGATCAGCAGCGAGGCTGCGATGGCGAGAGCGGTCACGGCCGGCTCCTGAGGGCGGCGATCACCGAGCCGATGTCGGTGCGCGCGCCGCGGTTGTAGGGCAGCTTGGCGAGCAGCATGCCCATGGCGCAGGTGTTGGTGACCGCGGCGAAGGTGAGGCCGGCTCCGACCGCAGTGGCGACCAGACCAACGCCGGGCACCGCGAGGCCGATCAGCCCGGAGACGAGCACGATCGAACCGGCGATCAGCCGGACCTGGCGTTCCAGTTCCCAGCGGGCCGACCCGCGGGTCACCGGGCCGCCGGTCGCCTCCCAGGCAACCATGCCGCCGTCCAGGACGCGCAGGTTGGGCAGTCCGGCGTCGGCGAGTGCCTGCTCGGCCTGGGCGGCGCGGGCGCCGGAGCGGCATATCAGGACGGTGTCCTCGTCGAGGTGGTGGCGCAGCTCGGCGCGGTGCTCGCGCAGCGTGTCCAGGGGCACGTTGTAGGCGCCGGGGATGTGGACGGTGTGGAACTCGCCGGGAGTACGCACGTCCAGCAGGCGCGGGCCGCTGCCGTCCTTGGTGAGTTCCCTCAGGGCGGCGACGTCGAGTCTGGCGGGGGTGCGGGTGGGGGTGGTCATGGGGACTCCGTTGTCGGTTCTGCAAGGGCCGGGCGGGATACCCGCCCGGGTATGGACCAGGATGTGGCGGGGGATGGGTGTCCGGTGGTGCGGAGGGCTGATGACGGTCGGCCTCCGCGCCGGATCCCGGCGCCCGAGGGGTGCGGTCAGGTGGCGGCGGGTTCGGTGAGCAGCGCCCAGGCGCCGTAGCCGCCGAGTACGTCGGAGACGTCCTCGAAGCCGTGGTGGCGCAGCAGGCTGGCGGCGATGGAGGAGCGGTGTCCGCCGGCGCAGTGCAGTACCAGGGGGCGGCCGGCAGGGATCTCGTCCAGGCGGTGGGGCAGTTCGCCCAGTGCGATGTGCAGTGAGCCGTCGATGGAGCCGCCCGTGCGCTCGGAGCAGTTGCGGACGTCCAGGACCACCGGCGGCTGGTCACCGGCGAGGGCGGTGCGCAGCTGGTCGGCGGTCAGGCGGCTGGCCGGGGCGACCTCGTCGGGCATCGCCGCGAGGGCGTCGTCGGGGCTGCGCAGGTAGCCGGCCACGTGGTCGAAGCCGATGCGGGCGAGGCGGGTGGTGATCTCTCCCTCGCGGTTCTGCGGCGCGATGACCAGGATGCGGCTGTCGGGGGTCAGGACGGTGCCGGCCTGCTCGGCGAAGCGGCCGTCGGCGGGGATGTTGATCGCGCCGCGCACATGGCCGGTGCCGAACTCCTGCGGGTTGCGGGCATCGACCACCACCGCTCCGGCCGCGCGCTCGGTGCGGAACTCTTCCACCGACAGCGGCCGGGGCGCGGCAGCCGGGTCGAACAGGTCGCGCTCCTGGCGGTTGAGGGTGGCGTCGTAGGCGAAGTAGCCGGGTGCGGCGGACTGTCCGGCGGTGACGATGGCGGCGAACTCGTCCTCGCTCATCGGCCGGCAGGCGTAGTTGGTGGCGCGCTGGGCGCCGATGGTGGACTGCTTCTCGGTGGAGAGGTTCTTGCCGCAGGCCGAGCCGGCGCCGTGGGCGGGGAAGACCCGCACCTCGTCGGGCAGGCCCATCAGCTTGTGCTGCACGCTGTGGTGGAGCATCCGGCCGAGTTCCTCGGCGGTGACGCCCACCGAGGCGAGCAGGTCGGGACGGCCGACATCGCCGATGAACAGCGCGTCTCCGGTCAGCACTCCGTAGGGGACCTCGTCGACGGCGTGTTCGTAGACCAGGACGCTGATCGACTCCGGGGTGTGGCCGGGGGTCTCCATGATCTGCAGGGTGACGTCGCCGAGGCTGATCCGCTCGCCGTCGGCGAGCTTGCGGATCGGGTACTCGGTCTCGGCGCGCTGCCCGTAGCCGATCCAAGCGCCGGTGCGGGCGGCCATCTCCAGGTGGCCTGCGATGAAGTCGGCGTGGAAGTGGGTGTTGATGACGGCCTCGACGGTGAAGCCGTGTGCCTGGGCGTCGGACAGGTACTCGGAGATGTCCCGGCGCGGGTCGACGACCACCGCCTTGCCGGTGGACTCGTCGGCGATCATGTACGACGCCTGGGAGAGGCAGTCGAGGTAGTACTGGGCGAAGAACACGGGGAACAACCTTTCCGATCCAGGATCTACACCGGGCTCGATATACCCGGTGGGGTATTAAAACGGGCAGGGTGGGGCCATGGCCGGTCGGTGACAGGCCGCGGCTTCGGGTAGGTCAGCGCGGATGCGGGACGGTGGCGAGGGGGTGTCCGGCCTGGGCCCAGCCGCGGGCGCCGCCGTTGACTGAGCGCTCGTCGATGCCGCGGGCGCACATCCAGTCGGCGGCCCCCAGGCTGGGGATACCGCTCGCGCAGATCGCATATGCCGGCCGATCCGTGGGGGCGTCGCCCCAGGCGGGCAGCTTCGCGAGCGGCACGAGCAGTGCGCCGGGCACGTGTCCCGCGCGGTACTCATCCGGCTCGTGCACGTCCAGGAGGACGAAGCCGCCCTCGGCCCAGGACCCGGCGAAGGTGTCGAGGTCGATTTCACGGGTCACGTCATTCCTCCTTCCATATACCCCCCCGGGTATCTTGTTTTCGAACGTAACGCCTCAGAGCCGCTGCCGTCAAATACCCCCCTGGGTATCCCTGTGGGGCGGTGAGCGGTTCGGATTGGAGGCCATGGAACCGCCCGCTGTGCACCACTGCGGCGCGGTCGACCTCGCCGGCGGGCACCACGAGCGCCGACTACGTTTCGTCGTCCGGCCCCCCCAAGGCCGGCCCGCAGCCGTTCCGAACTCGGCTCACTCCCGCAGGCGGTTCTCGTACATGCGCAGAGCGACGACGAGACCGGAGGCGGCGATGAGGGCAGTGACGGCCCAGATCGCGGTCGTCAGGCCGTAGGCGTCGGCGAAGGCTTCGACGAGCAGGGCGGCTCCTACTGCGAAGCCGCCGTCGCGCCACAGCTGGTAGACGCCGACCGTGCGGTCCCGCCAGGCGGGATGGGCGACGTCGCCGAGTCGAGGAGGACGCCGCTTACGGCGTGGCGCAGGTCACGCAATGCGATCTCGGTGTTCGAGACCGCCGCGACGCTGTTCCCGGACTGCGGGGCCCGCACTGCTCAACTTCGGCCCGCCGAACGCCTCTTGTGGTGCGCGAGTGGTGCGGTGCCCCAAACTGGTCTGGGTAACGAAAAAGGCCCAGGTCGCTGACCTGGGCCTTTCATCAAGAGCGGGCGACGAGAATCGAACTCGCGCTCTGAGCTTGGGAAGCTCATGCTCCACCTGAGTTCGATCGGCGAGAACTGCTGTCCGCGCGCATCATGGCCACCAACATCCGGGATCTGGCAGCCCCGACGTGGAGTCGCTTGCGCAGCGTCTCGGCCGAGATGGGGCGCTTGTGCGTCTCCCAGTGCCATGCGTCTTCTCGACGGGCCGAGTCAAGGAGATCATCTTCCAGGGAACGTTCCCCGTCGAGCGGCTCACAGGCTTGTTGAGGAGGCGAGTTGGAGTCCTCGGCGTTCGGGTCGCTCGCTTCGGCCGGGCTCGGCGCCTTGTTGGCCCGGTCCTGCTCAACGGCTGGAGAGGTGAGCGGAATCGGCGCCGCCGCGTGGACTCCATTGATGGCTTGCAGCAAGCCGGGGCCTACCTCAGCCCATCCGATCAGCAGCAGCGGCCCAACCGCATCGAACGCGGCCTTACCCACCTGGTCGGTGATCACCGGATCCGCCACGTTCAGCGCCAGCGTCATCACGCTGGAGAAGACCAGGAGTCGCCGCGCAGGGCGCAGTTGCTCGCGACTCGCTCCGTGCAGCGCCAAGTATCGCGTTCCCAGCAACAGTCCCAGAACCGACAGGTCCACGGCTGGGGCCACCAACGGAGCGACCACAGTGGGCACCCCCAACCGCAGCGCCAACAGCCACACGTTCCCGAACCCGAACAAAAACGTGAGCCCGACAACCGCACCCATGATCGCCGTGACCACGCGGAGAGTGGTCACCTGCTCGACGTCAGCGCCAACGTCACAAGCAGTAGTCGGCGGCCTCCTCACACCCGCCATCACAGGGCCCCGTCCTTCGTCGTGGGGCGGAACTGTCCCTCCACGATGAGTTGTCCAGGAGGAAACTGCTGGTCAGCCCTGCATCCTTCTGCGTGTAGTCCCGCCGGGGGCACTTCGGTCACTGACCGTGTTTTCGCAGGTCAGGGCAGCCATCAGTGCTACCGGTGCCCCTACCGATGGGCGCGATGAACCGCATGGTGCGATTGGAAGATCAGTCCGTCTTGGAGTGCATTACCGCAGGTGAGCCCGCGCGGCAGCAGTAAATCCGCCCTTCTGCAACCGCCGCAGGTTCGAGTCATAGGGGGCAACTGGAGCTAGCACCTCGTCGCGCTCTGCGATGTACTTTTCGTCGTCCCGCCGGTCGGAGTGCGGCGCATGCGAGTCAGCTTCTCCGCGGCCGAGAGCCAGTGGATGCAGCGGAGCCCCATCGTCGCCGTGGGCCTCGCCGAAGCGGGCCCGGCATCCAGTCCGGGAAGTGCAGTGGTGCGGACGGGGCCGCCCCGGGGCGGACGTACGGCGGACCTATCGCTGGTGGCGGATGTGGGGAGCTATGCTGCGGAGCTTCTCTCGTGTTTCCTCGAACTGCCTGTCCGGTGCCGACCCTGGCATGATCCCCGCACCGGCTCTGCGCCACGTTCGGCCGTCGTGGTGGAAAACCGTCCGCAGGACCAGCGCCGCGTCCAGGGCCCCTTCCGTGTCCGCCGTGATCACTGCCCGCCGTACAAGCCTTGCGGCGTCTCCTCGTACCGGGACAGCGCCGCCAGTGCCTCCCGCTTCGGTGCGCCCGTCGCCGTCACTGCGGGGAAGAGCATGCTGAACGCGTCCCAAGGGCCTTGGCCCTCCCGCAGCAGGCCGCTCACGAGCGAGGCCAGGTGCTGAACCGCTCGAACTTGGTGGCATCCGTGACGGGCATGCGGATCACCTCCCAAGGTGGGTGTGGACCGGTCAGCTGTTGGCTGCTCCCACCTCCCTCAGCCGCTCGTGGATCAGGCGTACCGCCATCGCGCCCTCGCCGATGGCGGAGGCAACCCGTTTGATGGAGCCGCTGCGTACGTCGCCCACGGCGAATACACCCGGCCGGTTGGTCTCCAGCGCCATGGGGGTTCGGTCCAGGTAATTCCATTCGTTCTCATGGGCGTTGGCGATGGTTTCCTGGCCGGTCGACACGAAGCCGTGCGAATCCAGGGCGACGGTGTCCTCCAGCCATCGCGTGCAGGGTACGGCGCCGATGAAGATGAACAGCGCGTGCACCGGAAGGCGGTGAACATCCCCGGTGTGGTTGTTCTCCACGGTCACCGACTCCACCGAACGGGTACCTGTCACCTCGCGGACCTCTGTGCGCGGCAGGACTTCGATCCCCGGGTGCTGCTCGATGCGGTCGACCAGGTACCGGGACATGTTGGCACTGAGATCGTCGCCGCGTACGAGGAGGTAGACCCGCGGTACCTGGCGGGTGAGGAACAGTGCGGCCTGCCCGGCCGAGTTACCGCCGCCCACCACCGCGACCGGATCGGCTCGGCATCGGCGGGCTTCCACCACCGTGGCGGCGTAGTACACGCCCAGGCCCTCCAACTCGGTGATGCCGGGAACATTCAGCCGTCGGTATCGGGCACCGGTGGCGAGCACGATCGTCCGGCCCCGGGCACTGTCCTCGTCGAGGGAGACGACGTAGTGGTCGTCCTTTCGTTCCAGTGCCATGGCACGCGCCGGAACGGTGATACCCGCACCGAACCGGGCCGCCTGGACCACGGCCCGTTCGGCGAGTTCCGCACCGCTGACACCGGTGGGAAAGCCGAGGTAATTTTCGATCCTGGAGGACGTGGCCGCCTGACCTCCGGTGGCCACCTCCTCCAGCACACCTGTGCTCAGCCCTTCGGACGCGCCGTAGACCGCGGCGGCGAGCCCGGCCGGTCCGGCGCCGATGACCAACAGGTCACACACTCGGGAGTTGGGTACGGCGGAGCGCATGCCGATGGCGCGGGCCAACTGCGCGTTGTCCGGATTGCGCAGCACCTGGATGCTGTTGAGCACCACGATCGGGGTGTCGGACGTTGGCACGCCCAGTCGTTTCAGCAACGCCTCCGCGTTCCTGTCCCGCTCCAGATCGATCCACCGGTGGGGAAGCCGGTTGCGGGCGGCGAACTCCAGCAGTCGGCGGGTGTCCGGGGAGAAGCCCGAGCCGATGATCCGGAAGCCGGTGCCCTGCCCCACCAACTCGGAGCGGCGCAGCAGATATGCGCGGAGGATGAGGTCGCCGAGGCTGGGTTCGCGCGCCAGTATGCCGCGCAACTCGCTCACTTCGACCACGAGCACCTCGCCGTCCTCGACGACCACGGCAGTGAAGAACGCGTTCTGGCCCTCCAGGAGCGCCAGTTCGCCGAGGAAGCGTCGCGGGCCGTGCACCCGCAGGACGTGTTCGTCGACCTCGTATCCCTCGATGATCGCCACCTTGCCGCTGAGCACGACGAAGAACTGAGAGCACGGATGACCCTCGCGGAAGAGGACCTCACCCGACCGCACCTGACGCCGCTCGCCGCACTCGGCCAGTATCTCGATCTGCTGGTCCGAAAGCCGCGGGTACGCGCCGTGAGCGTCGGGCGTCTCATTGGTAGGGACGGTGTCGCTGCTGCCCATGGCGGCTCCTCGCGGCATTGATTGGCGGCTCATCCCCGCCGCGGCTCATACGAACGCCTCGTGCGCATAGCACCAGCGCCAGTCCTCTCCCGGCTGGAACGAACGGACGATGGGGTGTGCGACGGCGGCGGCGTGCGCCCTGGCGTGCTGACCCGGCGAGGAGTCGCAGCAGCCCACGTGTCCGCAGGTGAGGCACAGGCGTAGATGCACCCACCCCATGCCGAGTCTCAGGCACTCCTCGCAGCCGTCCGGGGTCCTGGGGCTGACCTGGCGCACCAGGCTCAGATGGGGATCGTAACCGACGGTCATGGCTGCCTCCGGGGCGTCATGCGGGTTGTGCGCGGCTGGCCAGGGTTTTCTCCACCCAGTCCCGCAGTACGTGTGGCGGTGCGGCCCCCGCCTGTCGCGCGATCTCCGTGCCCCGATCGAGGATCAGCAGGGTGGGCACGGCCTGCACCTCGAACCGCTGTTGCAGTCGCGGGGACTTGTCCACGTCGACCTTGACCAGCTTGATCCGGCCGGCCATCTCCCGTGCGACCTGTTCGAGTGCCGGGCTGACCATGCGGCACGGCCCGCACCAGCTCGCCCACAGGTCCACCAGGACCGGCAGCGTCGCCTGTTCGGCGATCTCGGCGAAGTCCCGGTCCCCGGCGTCAGCGATCCACGGCAGCGGCTGGTGGCAGTTGCCGCACTTGGGGCTGCCCTGGGCGGCGGCCGGGATGCGGTTGGTCCTGCCGCAGTTGGCGCATCTCACGGTTCGCGTTGCCGCTGGCCCGTTGTTGTCGCTCATGGCGTCTCCCGACGACCGCGATCAGGCGGCCCTGGCTTGTTGCGGAGGAGCGCCGGCGACGTCGACGGCCAGCTCGTCGTCGCGAGCGGTCACGACCACCGTGATGCCCTCCCGGATCTCGCCGCGGATCAGCGCGCGCCCGATCTTGGTCTCCACCTCGTGCGAGATGAAGCGGCGCAGCGGCCGGGCCCCGAAGACGGGGTCGAAGCCTTCCTGGGCGATCAGGCGGCGTCCTTCCTCGGTCAGCTCCAGGGTGATGCGCTGCTCGGCCAGCCGCCGCCGCAGCTCGTCGAAGAGCAGGTCCACGATCCGTTCGATCTGGGCCAGGCCGAGCGGCCGGAAGATCACCACGTCGTCCACCCGGTTGAGGAACTCGGGGCGGAAGTGGGCATGCAGCTCGGCCATGACCAACTCCCTGACCTCAGGCTTGATCTCGCCCTCCGCGGTGGCGTCCTGGAGCAGGTGCTGGGAACCGAGGTTGGAGGTCATGATGATGACCGTGTTGCGGAAGTCGACGGTGTGGCCCTGGGCGTCGGTGATCCGGCCGTCGTCCAACACCTGTAGCAACGTGTTGAAGACGTCGGCGTGTGCCTTCTCGATCTCGTCGAAGAGCACCACCGAGTACGGCTTGCGCCGTACGGCCTCGGTCAGTTGACCGCCCTCCTCGTATCCGACGTATCCGGGAGGAGCGCCCATCAGGCGGCTGACCGTGTGCTTCTCCTGGTACTCGCTCATGTCGAGACGGACCATGTTCTCCTCGCTGTCGAACAGCGCGGCGGCCAGCGTCTTGGCCAGCTCTGTCTTGCCCACGCCGGTCGGGCCCAGGAAGATGAACGAGCCGATGGGACGGCGCGGGTCGCGGATCCCGGACCTGGCCCGGATCACGGCATCGGCGACGAGCTGTACGGCCTCGTCCTGGCCGATGACGCGCTCGCGCAGTATCTCGTCGAGGCGCAACAGCTTCTCCCGCTCGCCCTCTTGCAGACGGGACACCGGGATGCCGGTCCACGCGGCCACGATCTCGGCGATCTCGTCCTCGGTGACCACTTCCGGCAGTAGCCGCTGTTCGCCCTGCTTGCTGCTGAGTTGCTGTTCCTCGGCTGCGAGTTTGCGTTCCAGTTCGGTGATCTTCCCGTACCGGAGTTCGGCGGCCCGGTTCAAGTCGTAGTTGCGCTCCGCCTCTTCGGCCTCGTGGCGGGCCTGTTCCAGTTCCTGGCGCAGGCCCTGGACACGCCGGATGGCCTGCCGCTCGGCGTCCCACTGAGCGTGTTTGGAGTCCGCCTCGGCCCGTAGGTCGGCCAGTTCACGGCGGAGTTCCTCGAGCCGGGCCTTGCTGGCAGGGTCTTCCTCCTTCGCCAGCGCGGCTTCCTCGATCTCCAGTCGGGTGACCCGCCGGGTGAGTTCGTCCAACTCGGAGGGCAGGGAGTCGATTTCGGTGCGCAGCCGGGCGCACGCCTCGTCCACCAGGTCGATGGCCTTGTCGGGGAGGAACCGGTCGGTGATGTAGCGGTGGCTGAGGGTGGCCGCTGCGACCAGGGCGGTGTCCTGGATCTTGACTCCGTGGAACACCTCAAGGCGTTCACGCAGTCCACGCAGGATGGAGATGGTGTCCTCGACGCTGGGCTCGTCCACCATGACCGGCTGGAATCGCCGCTCCAGCGCCGCGTCGGTTTCCACGTGCTTGCGGTACTCGTCCAGCGTGGTGGCGCCGATCATGTGCAACTCGCCGCGGGCCAGCATCGGTTTGAGCATGTTGCCCGCGTCCATGGCGCCTTCCGCCGCGCCCGCGCCCACCACGGTGTGCAGTTCGTCGACGAACAGCAGGATCCGGCCCTCGGCGGCCTTGACCTCCGCCAGTACCGCCTTGAGGCGTTCCTCGAACTCCCCCCGGTACTTCGCACCCGCCACCAGCGAGCCCATGTCGAGGGCGAACACGGTCTTGTCACGCAGGCCCTCGGGCACGTCGCCGCGGACGATGCGCTGTGCGAGCCCTTCGACGATGGCTGTCTTGCCGACTCCGGGATCGCCGATGAGCACCGGGTTGTTCTTCGTCTTGCGGCTGAGGATCTGGATCACGCGGCGGATCTCCGCGTCCCGGCCGATCACCGGATCGAGTTTTCCGGCCTGGCCCTCGGCGACCAGGTCCCGGCCGTACTTCTCCAGCGCCTCGTAGGTGCCCTCCGGGCTCGCCGAGGTCACGCGTTGATGGCCGCGTATCTGGGTGAGCGCGGCGAGGAAGGACTCCCGGGTGACACCGTGCTCCTTCAGCCGCCGCCCGGCCGCTGAGGCGCTGCCCTCGTCGACCAGTGCGAGGACCAGGTGCTCGACCGAGACGTATTCGTCCTTCAGCCGTCGGGCCTCCTGGTCGGCGGCGTCCAGCAGTCGGGCCAGCCGCTGGGTGACGTAGACCTGCCCGGGCGTGGCGCCCGGTCCGGTGACCTTGGGACGCCGCTCCAGGTCGCCTTCCACATCGGCCCGTAGCCCGTCGGTGTCGGCGCCGGACTGCTTCAACAGACGCGGCACGAGGCCGTCGGCCTGGTCGAGTAGCGCGAGCAGCAGATGTTCGCCGTCAACCTCGGTGTGGCCCATCCGCGTCGCCGTGTTCTGTGCCTCCTGCAGCGCCTCCTGGGACTTCTGGGTGAGTCGGTTCATGTCCACGACGGTCCACTCCTTGGCTGTCCGATGGGTGCCCCTGCCTGCGGTAGGGCGGCGTTCGCGCGGCGCAACGCGGCCTCCAACGCCTCGATGCGGTCCAGCAGGTCCAGGACCACTCCGACCGAGGCGTAGTTGAGGCACAGTCCGGTCCGCAGCCGTTGGACGCGGGCGATCGCGGCGGGCGCGCTCGCGGGGAACCACAGCTTTCCGGCGGAGTCCCGGGCGGAGTCCACCAGGCCCAGCGCGACGAACTTGCGGACGAGGTCGGGGTGCAGTCCGCAGCGGCGGGCGACGGCGGCCAGGCTGAGCCGGTACGGGCGGGTCAGCGGATAGCGGACCGCGACCGACTCCGACGCGCGCTGCGCGGCGGTTGACGCGGGGCGGTGGCCCATCTCACTGCCTCCTCGGATCGAAGGTCGATACGGTGGCGAGTTGCTCCAGCAGCTCCTTCTCCTTCGGGGTCGGCGAGGGCGGGACCATCACGCGGATGTGCGCGTACAGATCGCCTGGAGCACCCCTCCGGCTGGGCATCCCCTCCCCGCGCAGCCGCAGCTTGCGGCCGGTGGACGAGCCGGGCGGGACGGTGACCTTGGCGGTACCGCCCGGTGTCGCCAGCGGCACGGTCGCGCCCAGGGCCGCTTCCCAGGGCGTGACCGGCAGGTCGACGTGGATGTCGCGGCCGGAGAGCCGGTACTGCTCGTGCGGGAGGATCCGCACCCTCAGGTACAGGTCGCCGGCGGAACCGTCGCCCATGCCCCGCCCGCCCTCCCCTACGAGACGGATGCGCTGGCCGTCGACCACGCCGGGCGGAATGTTCACCTCGTAGCTGCGCGGTTTGTCCGGGCCACCGAGGGTCACCTTGCGTTTGCCGCCGCGGTACGCCTCCTCCACGGTGAGCCTCAGCTCCGCCTCCTGGTCGGCTCCCGGCATCGGGCCCGGGGCGCCGCGGCCCCCGAAGATGCCGCCGAGCAGGTCCTCGATGTCGATCCCGGCACCCTCGAAGCCTTCGCCCCCGGTCCACACCCGGGCACCTGCTGGCCCCCGTCCGCCGGAGGTGGACCAGCGGACCCGTCCACCCGGCCCGCCACCGCCACCGAATCCCGCCCCCGCGGCCACCCGCTCGTCGAAGTCCTCCGGTATCTGCCGGAAGTCATGGCCGTAGCGGTCATAGCGTGCGCGGGTCTTCGGATCGGACAGCACCTGGTACGCCTCGTTGATCTCCTTGAACCGCTCCTCGGCGGCCGGATCGCGGTTGATGTCCGGGTGGTGGCGGCGGGCGAGCTTGCGGAAGGCTTGCTGGATCTCCTCGGCGCTCGCGCCGCGGGACACGCCCAGCACCTCGTAGTAGTCGCGTGCCATGCCGTCACTCCTGCTTCCGGCTCACCACCACGGCGGCGGGGCGAAGCTGCCGCTCGGGCTCGCCGTAGCCGGGCCGGAGCACCTGTACCACCGTGCCCGGCGCGGTATCCGTGTCGTCCACCACGCTGACCACCTCGTGCCGAGTGGGATCGAACGGAACGCCCGTCTCGTCATGGCGCGGATAGCCGAGGTCTCGGAGGATCTGCACCGCCTGGTCGCGCACCGCCCGTACCCCCTCCACAACGGAGTTGGGGTCGGACTCGGCGTGCGAGATGGCCAGTTCCAGGTTGTCCACCACCGGCAGCCAGGCCGTGGCGACGTGGGCGCGTTCGACTTCCCGGGCGTGCCGCAACTCGCGGGCGTGGCGCTTGCGTTGGTTGTCCAGCTCCGCCATGGCCCGCCGCCAGCGGTCGTCCAACTCCTCCACCGCAGCGGACAGTTCATCAGCCGTCGCGGTGTCAGCCGCGTCGGTGCGAGCCCGGTCGTCGCCATGCTCGGTCGACTGGTCCGAGGTCGGCTCGGTTGGCGGGCACTGGTTCCTGTCGTCGGACATCAAACCGCCTCATCCTCGGTCGAACTCGGCGTCGATCACGTCGTCGCCCCCGCCGCCCGTGGCTGGTCCGCCCTCCTCGCCCGCGGCCCCGCCGGTTGCCGCGGCGCCGGGCTGGTGGGCCATCAGGCTGTGGTAGAGCTGCTGCAACTCGGAGGTGAGGTTGCGGACGCGGTCCAGCGGTGCCTCCTCCTTGACCGCCTGACGGGCGTCGGAGACCAGCATGTCGGCGCGTGCCTTCTCGTGTTGGGGTACCGCGTCACCCAGTTCACCAAGGCGCCGCTCCACCTGGTAGGCGACCGCGTCGAGTTCGTTGCGGGCGTCCACCGTCTGGCGCAGCGACTGGTCCTCGGCCCGGTTGCGTTCGGCCTCGGCGACCATGCGTTCCACCTCGCCCCGGTCGAGGTTGGAGCTCTCGCTGATGGTGATGCTCTGCTCGGCACCGGTGTCCCTGTCCTTGGCACTGACGTTGAGGATGCCGTTGGCGTCGATGTCGAAGGTCACCTCGATCTGCGGCTCACCGCGTGGCGCGGGGCGGATGTTCTCCAGCCGGAAGCGGCCCAACACCCTGTTGTCCGCGGCGAGTTCGCGCTCGCCCTGCAGCACCACGATGTCCACCGCGGGCTGGTTGTCCTCCGCTGTGGAGAAGGTCTCCGAGCGCCGCACCGGGATGGTGGTGTTGCGTTCGATGATCTTCGTCATGACACCACCGCGGGTCTCCACACCGAGCGACAGCGGCGTCACGTCGAGCAGCAGCACGTCCTTGACCTCGCCCTTGAGCACCCCGGCCTGGATGGCGGCGCCGATCGCCACCACCTCGTCCGGGTTGACGCTCATGTTGGGTTCGGTGCCGCCGGTCAGCCTGCGCACCAGCGCCTGCACCGCCGGCATCCGGGTTGAGCCGCCGACCAGGATGACCTCGTCGATGTCGTTCTCGGTCACCTTGGCGTCGCTCATCGCCTGCCGTACCGGCTCCAGGCACCGTTCCACCAGGTCGGCGGTGAGCTGCTCGAACGTCGAGCGGCGGACCGTCTCGGTGAGGTGCTTCGGACCCGACGCGTCGGCCGTGATGAACGGCAGGTTGACCTGGGTCTGGGTGACCGAACTGAGCTCGGTCTTGGCCTTCTCCGCCGCCTCGAACAGCCGCTGCAGGGCCTGCGGATCCTTGCGCAGGTCTATCCCGTTCTCCTTCTGGAACGCGTCGGCCAGATGGTCCACCAACCGCCGGTCGAAGTCATCGCCACCCAGGTGCGTGTCGCCGGCCGTCGACCGGACCTCCACCACACCGTCGCCCACGTCGAGCAGGCTGACGTCGAACGTGCCGCCGCCGAGGTCGAAGACCAGGACCGTCTCATGACCCTTCTTGTCCAACCCGTACGCCAGCGCTGCCGCGGTCGGCTCGTTGATGATGCGCAGCACCTCGAGCCCGGCGATCTTCCCCGCGTCCTTCGTGGCCGTGCGCTGCGCGTCGTTGAAGTACGCCGGCACGGTGATGACCGCCTCCGTGACCCGTTCGCCCAGGCTCTTGCCAGCGTCCTCGGCGAGCTTGCGCAGCACCAGGGCACTGATCTCCTCGGGCGCGTACTGCTTGCCGCGCACCTCGAAGCGGGCCACCCCGCCCGGCCCCTCCACGACGTCGAAGCCCACCGCCTTGGCCTCGTCCGACACCTCGTCGAAGCGACGGCCGATGAACCTCTTCGCCGAGTAGACCGTGCCCTTGGGATTGAGGATCGCCTGCCGACGGGCCAACTGCCCGACGAGGCGTTCCCCGGTGTCCGTGAAAGCGACCACGGAGGGCGTCGTGCGCGAGCCTTCGGAATTGGGGATGACCGACGCCTCTCCGCCTTCCCACGCGGCGATCACCGAATTCGTGGTACCCAGATCGATCCCGACTGCCTTGGCCATCTGGCACTCCTAGCTCGGTACTCCCCCCTCGTGGACGGCGCGACCGATGGGATCCACCGCACCTTGTACCCAGCGTGCACAGCTCGCAGAGCCGCAGGCATGGACCCGGGGGGACGAATTCGGCGTCCCGTACCGACCCGGCGGGTCGAGACGGTGCGCCTCCCCGGCGCGGCTAGCGGAAACGACCGGCCAGCTGCGACAGCCGGTCCAGTTCCTCCAGCGACTCGCGCTCCGGCCTGGTCTCCAGGTTGAGCAGCACCCGGTCGACCCCCACCTCGCGGTAGCCGTCGACCAACTCGGGGTCGGCGGGGGTGTAGGCCACCGTCACCGGTACCTCACGGCCCGCCGTGTCGCGCAGTTGCTCCATGCGCTGCCGGAGTTCCTGGGGAGGCAAGGCGTTGGCGATCCAGGCGTCGCCGAACTCCGCGATCCGTGGGAACGCGGCCTCCCCGCCACCGACGTAGATGGGCGGATGGGGTTTTCGTACCGGCTTGGGCCAGCAGTACACCGGGGCAAAGTCGACGAACTCCCCGTGGTACTCGGCCTTCTCCTTGGTCCACAGCTCGATGATGGCGCGGAGCCGCTCATTGACCAGTCGGCCTCTGGTGGCCGGATTGGTGCCGTGGTTGGCGATCTCCTCGCGCAGCCAGCCCGCTCCCACGCCGAAGACCACCCGACCCCCCGAGACGAGGTCGAGCGAGGCGACCTCCTTGGCCGTGATGATGGGATCCCGCTGCACCACCAGGGCGATGCCCGTTCCCAGCAGCAGTGAGTCGGTGACCGCCGCGATGACGCTCAGCGAGACGAACGGGTCGAGGGTGCGGTAGTACTTCTGTGGAATCTCCCCGCCGAACGGGTACGGGGTTCGGCGCTCCACCGGGATGTGCGAATGTTCGGCGATGAACAGTGAGTCGAACGCACGTTCCTCGACGGCTCGTCCCAGCACGCGCGGTCTGATGCCCTGATCGGTGATAAAGGTCGAGATCCCGAACTTCATGGCGGTGACTCCTTCACTCGACGTTGGGTGCGCCGAAGGCGGCTTCAACGGCGCTGGGCGTCCGGCGTGGTGCCCCTCTCACGACGATCACCCGGGCCGTCGGGGGCCGATACGTCCACGGCATGGCGGGCGGGCGGTCCGGTTGCCTCAGACGGCGGTGACGTCCGACTCCCGACGGGGGTTGGATGGCTCCTCGGAGTCGGCGCCGAGGCGTACACCGAGTGGGCGGGCCAGACCCGAGATCTCCTCATCGACCCGCTGGATGTGTCGCAGTGCCTCGGCCGCGGTGCCGTCCGGCTCCTCCGCCTGCCGCGGGTACGCGGACGGTGCTTCGACGGCCCGCACCGCACGTCGCTCAGGTGCCGACGTCTTCGTGCCGGAGGTCTCCAGGCGGTCGATGAGCGTGCCGAGGTTGTGGTCCACGCGGTCCGCGGCCTTCCGTAGCCGCGCGTCGGACCTGATGGTGCGGCGACCCGAAGCCTGCTGAGCCATGGCCGCCAGACTGCGCGCGTGATACGCCGCGGTCTCAAGCAGTCCCAGGACGTAGCGGGTGACCCTCCTGCGGTTGCGCAACGGCGTGATGGGGTGGCGCAGCGGCTGTGTAATGCTCCTTAGACCGTCCACCGCGGCGTCCAGCGTCCGGGACCGTTCCAGCAAGTCAACCTGTCGTCCACCGCTGAGCTCCGCCACGCCCTTCCCGGTCACCTCGCGCAGCCGGTCCAGCACCTCGCGGATCTGCTCCTCGGTGCGTTGATGGGTGGGCACGGGCAGTACGAGCGTTCCCGCGAGCATGGCGCAGACGGCACCGATCACGGATTCCTCCAGCCTCAGCTCCAGCAAGCCGGGGGTGAGACTGTGCAGCAACGTGTACAGCATGCAGACAGCGGTGGTGACGAAGAAGGACACCAGCGCGTAGGTGGTCGCCGTCGCATAGAACGTGCCGAAGACACACAGGATGAGCAGTGCGAACGCCGTCGGGGGGTGATGGCCGACCAAGTCCGCGAGACCGATCCCGGTCAGCACCCCCAGCAGCGTGCCAGCGACCCGACGGTAGCCCTTGACCAGGATCTCTCCGCTGGACGACGTGTTCACGAACACCACCCAGCAGGTGAGCACCGCCCAGATCCAACGCTGCGGAGACAGCAGTTCGCCGCCGAGGATGGCAAGTGCCGAGGCCACCGCCGCCTGGACGGCCACGCGTCTGGTGCCACGGCGCAGGCTCGTCGGCTCGGTCTGCCGACTCCGCACCTGTTGGGCGGCGTCCTCCGCCGCGAGCACGGCTTCCTCCGCCTGCAGCGCCTCCCGCGAGCGCACGGCCTCCACCGCGTCGTCCGGGCTTTCGTCGGGTCCGGCGAGTGCGATGCGGATGCCCAGCAGGGCCCGGCTCAGCTCCCCGATGGTCCTGAAGACTTCCCGTACCGCGTCCGGAGCCTCGGGGAGCCGTTCGGGTTCCTGGTAGCCGAGGAGCCGGTCCCTGACGATCTTCAGGCCGACGCCCCGGTCGTTACAAGCGGTCCTGCTGGCGATCACCCGTAGGGCCCTGAGCTCGGCCTTGAGGCGCCGCACGACCTCCGGCGGGGCCGCTTCGAGTGGTACCCGCTCCGACGGTCGGGCCTGCCCCAGACGATCGGTGAGGTCATGGGCCACCGGATTGACGCCCGGTAGCCCCAGCGAGCCCAGCAGGACGACCCCCAGCCGCTCCGCGGCGACCTCGGCGTCGGCGATGCGCCGCCGCACGTCGGCCGCGACGGCGGTGTCGTTGGTGCCTTCGTCCAGGTGGTCCTGGACCATCAGCGCGGCTTGGTGCAGACGTTCCGTGCGGCGCCGCAGCCTTCGCAGCACGGTTTCTCGTGGGGCCGCACCGGGCGGCTGCCCGGCCACCTCGATGAGCGAGTCGATCAGCTGCAACAGCCGGGCGCGGAAGGACTCGCGCAAGCGGAGCAGAGTGCGTTCCGGAGAAGTGCGCACCACCACGAACCGGACCAGCGCACTGACAACCCACCCGACCACCACCACGGCGCTCACCAGCGGCAGTGCCTTCGGCCCCGCGTGTACGAAGAAGGAGATGAAGAACATCTGGAAGGCGATGACACCGAGGTCGCTGCCACGCTTGCCGAAACGTCTGGCGTAGACGGCCAGGAACACCACCAACACACACGTCACATCGCCCAGTGCGCGGTTCGACGGGAGCAGGGTGGCGATCGTCGCGGCGGCCAGGCCGACGGGCAGACCGACGGCCAGCGTCAGGGCCTGCTCCCTGCCGTGCGCGTCGGAGACCGCGAAGGAGAACACCTCCGCCGCCGTCCCGCCGGCGACCACCGCGGGGGCGGGAAGGCCCAACCCGACCAGCACCGCGACGCAGACGAGGAGCGCCACGACGATGCGGACGGCCTTCAGGAGTCGGATGAGCCCCGGGTCGGACGCCACCAGGCGGTCCACCGCCTGCCACCACGCGGCGCAACCCTTCCTGGACCACTCAGACGGCCAGGCGAGCGCTCGTTCCGCGCGGGTGTGCTGGTCCGTGGCTCTGCCTCCGGAGTGCGGCCGGACGGTGTTCAGGTCACCGCGGCGGCCGAGTCGGACGGCGGCTCGGGCTGCCGGGGCTGCGGATGGTGGCCTCCACGCTTGACGGCATGCGGCGCGGCCGACCGCGCGTTGTTATGGAATCCCGTCCCTGGTGTCAGCTTGCCCGGGACGGGTAGCAAAGAACATGGGCCCGGTGGGACGAATTGGCCACACCGAATCACCCCAGTGGGCCGAGGCCGGGCACTGATCTGTGCCTTTCCGGCACCGCCCGGTGCGGTGAGCACGGCGGTCTCGGAAGGAGACGGTATGGACACCATTCCGCTCAAGCCGTCGCTGCCGGAACCCTCATCCCGCCTTGGCCGGATGGCCAGCCTCTGCGAGCTGGCGACGATGATGTTCGACGCCCGTGACGAGAAGGGCGTCCTGAAGCTGGCCGCCGCCTGGATCGCCTCGCTGGGAAGTTCGCTGACCGCGGTGGGATACCTCAAGCGCGACGGGCTGCTGGTTCGAACCGGAGCTCGCAAGCCCGCGACGGACGACCGAACGGTGGACTCCAAGGTACGGGCGCTGAGCGGCGAGGACGCCGCACTCGACGTGCCGGGGTTCGGCCGTGCTCTGGCACTGAGGCACCGCGGCACATGCCATGGCTACCTCGTACTGAGTGCGCCCGTGCCTCTCTCGGCCGACGACCAATACATGGCCACGGTTCTGGCACGCCAGACGGCCGCGGCGCTGGAACACGTACGGGCGCGTCGGAACCAACGTGAGCGCGCAGGGCAACTGCGGCGACTCAACCGCAGCGTGACCGAGGTCAACGCGAGCCTTCGGACCGTCGTGGCCGAACTCCAGCGCCGGATGGCGATCCACGAAGCACTGAACCGGGTCGCGTTCTCCGGACAGGGCGAGCAGGGCATCCTGCGCGTGCTGCACGAACTGACGGGCTTCCCAACGCTCGCCGAGGACCGGTTCGGCCGCCTGCGGGCGTGGGCCGGGCCCAAGGGCTCCGCCCCGCCCCACGGCCTGGACCCCGCGCGCAGAGCCGCGGTACTCCGCCGCGCCGAACACGAACGCGGTCCGGTGCGCGAGCAGGACCTGCTGGTCAGCGTGGCGCGCCCACATGGAGAACTACTCGGCCTCCTCATGGTGGCCGATCCTCACCGCCGAGCCGGAGAGACCGAGACGTTCGCCCTGGACCAGGCTGGAACGGCGCTTGCTCTGGAGCTCTCGCGGGAACGCCATCTGGCGGACGCGGAGCTGCGCATGGGAAGCGAACTGGTGGAGGACCTGGTGACCGGGACGGACGAAAAGCGCGCCTTCGCTCGGTCGGAGTCCCTGGGCCACGATCTGCACGGACCACACCGGGTGGTGGTCGTGAAGTGGACCGGGCCCTGGAGCGAGGGGACGGTCACCGAGGCGGTCGGTCGGGCGGCCTCGGTAGGCCGGCTCGACTACCTGCTGGGGAGTTGTGCGGGCGCGACGGTACTCGTGGTCGGTGGCCCGGTGGTCGGGGACACCTTCTACGACGGGGTGTCCAGGGAACTCGGCGCCGCGGACGGTGCGATCGGCGTTGGAGGCCGGTGCGAAACCCCGGGCGAGTATCCGCACTCCTATCAGGAGGCTTTGCGCGCCCTGGAGATCCGGCAGAACTCGACAAGGCCCCACGGGCTGAGCGAATTCGACCGGCTCGGTCTCTACCGGGTGCTGCGCACCGGTGACCACGACGCGCACACCGAGCGCTTCGTACGCGAGTGGCTCGGTCCGCTCATCGACTACGACACGGCACACCACGGCGAACTCGTGCCAACCTTGACCGCCTACCTGGAGAACAGCAGCTATGACGCCACCGCGGCGTCACTCGCGATCCACCGCAGCACACTTCGCTACCGGCTCCGTCGCATCCGTGAGATATCCGGACTGGACATCACTGATGTCGAAGCCCGGCTCAACCTGCATGTGGCATCCCGCATCTGGAACATGCTCACCAACGCGCCGTGAGCCGTCCCGCTCTCCCGTCGCCCACGTTGGCGGTCACGGCTCGGGCGGCTGCCACTCGATCATGAGGATCGTTGCGTCGTCGGTGAGCTCGTTGCGTCGGTGCTCGAGGATGGCGTGGATCAGCAGACGCAGCACCTCCGGGGCGCCCTGGCCCGCCGCGGTCGACCGGATGACGTAGTCGGTGAAGCGTTCCAAGCCGAACTCTTCGCCTTGCTCGTTGCGGGATTCCACGACGCCATCCGAGTAGAGCAATATCCGGTCACCGGGCTCGAGGTTGACGTCGTACACCTGGCGGGAGGTCCCAGCCAAGCTGGCAGGCAAGCCCAGCGGGGGCTCAGGGGGGCGCTCCAGGGCCTTTTGGAGTAGGCGGTGGCGGCGGATGAGCAACGGGGGCGGGTGACCGCAGTTACACCATCGCAGCACACCGGTGGGCAGATGGAGCTGGGTGAAGATACCCGTGCAGAACTGGTCCGGAAGCCACTTTGCAAGCGCCTGATCGACGGTGTCCGCCAGTTCGGTCAGCTCTGCTCCCGTGCGCCGGGCGTTGCGGCAACCCGCCATGGCCACAGACGTGGCAAGCCCGGATGCCAGATCGTGGCCCATGCCATCGAGGATGGTGGCATGCAGCACATCCTCGGTGAATGAATGGTCGAAGGCATCGCCGCCCAGCTCGTACGCAGGCTCCACAACCGCCGTAGAGACGACCCGTCCGGTGCCAATCGAGCGAGGAGGTAGAAAGGCCCTCACCATCTCCGTGTGTAGTTGCATCACCCGCGTCCGCATGCGCTGCGCAAAAGTGTCGCTGTAGGTGCGCTTCGATGTGATGATCAAGGCAAGAAACAGCGCCAAGGTCCGGCAGCGCCACAGCTTGAGCCCGTCCAAGGACTCCATGCTCAGCTCGAGGACGCCCAGCCGCTCCGCCCCATCGGCCAGCGGCAGCCAGACGGCAAGCCCTCCCGCACTGCTCTCTTCCACCCGTAGAGACTCGGTGCGGTAGGCCCATCCAGCCAGGGAAGCATCAAGCTCCAATATCGGCTCGCCGTCGACAAGCGGGACGAGGAATCGCTGCTGGATATCGACCAGGTACACCACAGCCCGGCCCACCCCCATGGCCTCGGTATATCGTCTCAGGACCGTGGAAAGTTCCTCGGGTGAGGCCAGCTGTGCCGTCCTCACCAGTTCCTCCCAAAGCCGCTCCCCCGCCCCGACCGGCATGCTCCTGCCCATGAGTACGATCATCCCCACGGCGCACCGCCACCACAATCTGAAGCCGTCCGAACCCGAAGCGGCCGTTAGGGAACGAAGCGGAGCGGACGCGTCCCGGACCATCATCGCCCCGACAGGGGATAAAGCCAGGTCAGGGCGGGTACGCCACTCTAGGTGGTGGCAGGGCGATCGCGCGACGGCCACCGGCCGACGCCCGCCTCTCCGGCCGCGCGCAGCCCAGTGTCGTCTCCCAGGAGGTGGAGTGGCCGTTGGCCAGACGCGCCCACGCGGTACTTTGCAGAAGCACGCTTGCTTGATCTTGTTCGCCGCTGCTCGAACGTTCCAGGCAGATGTGCATGACGCTCATGTGGTCAGCGTCAAGTTTTTGCGCTGAGTGAGGGGGCGCCCCGGTGTGCAGAGTTTTCGGCTCAACGGCCGTGAAGGTGCGATGAGTGCCGATGGCTTGCCCGCCCGTTTCGCTGCCTCGGCCGGGCACCACCGTCACCGGCGGACCGCGCTCCGGCCGGGGCTGGCGGTCCGGGAACCGGCACTGGCCCAGCATGGTTCAAGGTGGTGGAGTGCGGCCATGAGCTGGGATTTCTCCCCTCGCTGAGACGAGGCAGGGCTCAGATTGAGTCCAGAGCGGAAGGAGTGACCCGTGATGCTCATGCGAACCGACCCTCTGCGAGACTTCGACCGGCTTGCCCGGCAGCTGTTCGGTACCGTCGCCCAGCCCGCGGCGATGCCTATGGACGCCTACCGCTCGGGCGAGGACCTCGTGGTCCACTTCGACCTTCCCGGCATCGACCCGGAGACGATCGATCTCGATGTCGAGCGGAACGTTCTCAGTGTTCGCGCCGAGCGCCGCACGCCGACCCCCGAGGGCGCCGAGGTGCTCGCGGCGGAGCGCCCGTCCGGATCCTTTGGCCGCCAGCTGTTCCTCGGCGAGAGCCTGGACACCAAACGGATCGACGCCTCGTACGACGCGGGGGTACTGACCGTCCGCATCCCGGTTGCCGAGGAGGCCAAGCCGCGGAAGATCCAGATCACCGGTGGCAGCGTGCCGAAGGAGATCGTCGGCTGACCGGTGGATTAGCGGATCAGCAGCCGACCGGAAACGCTGAGGAGGTGCAGCACAGTCATGCGGTGGAGCGAGTTCGTGGACGAAGTGCGCGAGCGCGGGCAGTACGCCACCGCCAAGGAGGCCGAGCGGATCACCCGTATCGTGCTGTCGGCGCTCGGCGGACATGTGACCGGGCCCGAGCGGGCGGAGCTGGCTCGCCGGCTGCCGCCCGAGGCGGCGATGGTGGTGACCGGACAACTGCCCGCCGTCCGGCCGCAGACGGCGGCTGAGTTCGTCGAGGGTGTCGCCCGCAGGATTGACGGTGCCGCGGCGGCAACTGTCCGGTGGGACGTCGGTTCCGTATTGAGCGTCGTGGCGGACCTGGCCGGTGACGGGCTGCTCGACCGCGTGCTGCGCCGGCTGCCGCCGGGGTATGCGCTGCTGTTCGGTCGCGCCCAGCTGACGGGCACAGTCCCGGCTCCGGCTCCGGCCTCAGCGGTGAAGGAGGACAGGGAGGGCGCGGCCCAACTCGTCGGGCCGAGCTGACTTTTGCGCATCGGTACACCAGTACGTCAGCTACGCGACGCGGCCCTGAGGCTGTCGAAGTCCTGGGGCCGCGTCGAGCGCCGCCAGGTGTACACGGCCACCGCCATCACGAGAATCAGCCCCGCCAGGATGAGCAACTCGATTCCCTGAGCGCTCCAATTGAAGGTCTTGCCCGCCTCGGCCGTCACGATGAGCACCTTGCGAATGCCCGCGATCAGACCGACGACGAGGAACGGTTCGGCGTCCAGCGTCTGGTTTCTGATGGTGAGCCGGACGGTGTGCAGGAGTTCGGCCACGATGAACAGGACCAGGCCGTTGTCCAGCGCGGACAGCACAATCGCCTTCTCGACGTACGGGCCCCTGATGGCGCTCACGACATCGCCGACGACCCCGATGGTCAGCAGCGCGGCGAGCAGTATGAGGAAGGCCGCGACGACCAGATGGATGCCGTCCTCGGCCGTCTGCAGAAAGCTCTGCAGCTGACGGCTCTCGAACCTTCGGGAAATGGTCGGCACACACAGCATGCTAGGCCCGCGGCTCCTGACCCGCCTGATGGCTCCTGCGGTCGCACGCTGCGATGACCTGGCGAAGAATGGGCGGCTACGGGCAAATCGACTACAGCAGGCTGTACGCGGCCGTTGTGCAGCCCGCCGGACGGGATGGTCCCTGTGACGACCTCGCCCTCGGGTTCGGCGACCCCTTTTCCGACCTTTTCAACCGCCTCTTCGGTATGAGCCCATCGGCTTCTCCACCGGCCGTCCAGCGCGTGCCCATAGGCCGCCTCCTCAGCGATTCCTCGCACGAGCTGCTGGCAGCGGCCGGCGGCCGCGCGGCCGAGGACGGGGCCTATCTCGACACGGTGCACCTGCTGTGGGCCGCCACACAGCTGCCGACCTCCCGGCAACTGCTCGAACATGCCGGGGTGGATCCCGACCACCTCGCCGAGAGCCTGGAGCAGACCCTCCCCACCGGCACCGGCACCGGCGACGGGGATCCCGCGCTCACCCCGGCGGCGAAGCGCGCCCTGCTCGCCGCCCACGCGCGCTCCCAGGCGGCCGGCGCCTCGCACATCGGCCCGGAGCACATCCTGGCCGCGCTGATGGACGACCCCCGTGCCGGTTTCGCGGGGACGCTGAGATCCGAGGGTGTGTCGCCCGGTGCGCTGAGTGGTGCCGGACCAGGCGCCCCGGGCGGCGGCCGGGATGCGGCTGCCGGCGGACACAGCGACACCCCGACCCTCCGAGTTGTTCGCGGCCTTGGTTCAGATCACCTTTGCCTGTATGTACTGATAGCAGAGTCGATGCTGGCTGTTAGTCAGCTCTGCTGGAGGGGGGACGGGTGGCGATCCAGGTGCTGTCTGTGTCTGAGATGGTCCTCGATTCTTGGGTGCGTCGAGCCGGTCTGGCGCGGTCGGGTGCAGCAACTGCATGCCGTAGCGCACCCACAAACATCCGCAGGCTCTTCGGCGTGCGGGGTTGAGGGCGCGGCGGCGATGGCACAGCAGCTCTCTCCGCGCCAGGTGGCGCGGCCTTCCTTCACGGCCACGGCGGCGATGACGAGGGCGGCGACCGGGTCGGCCCAAGACCAGCTGAGGAGGGAGTCGGCGAGCAGGCCGACGAGGAGCACTGCTGACAGGTACGTGCACAACAGGGTCTGCCTGGAGTCGGCGACAGCCGAGGCCGAGCCCTGTTCGCGTCCGGCACGCCGTTGGGCGGTGGACAGGGCTGGCATGACGATGAGCGAGAGGGCGGCCAGCAGGATTCCGGAGAGTGAGTGGCTGGTCTCGGCCGCGCCCGCCAGAGCCCGTATCGCTTCGGCTGTCACGTAGGCGGCCAGGGCTCATAGCGGGTTCGGCGACCGACGGGAACCGCGACGACCAGGCCGCAGTCGCGCAGGCAGGCTAGGTGGTTCGACAGGCGGGTCCGCGAGATCCCGAGAGCGTCGGCCAGGTCGGATGGGTGAGCCGGGGCTTCGCGAAGTGCCAGCAGAGTTGGTCAGGGCCTACGAGCGCGGTCTCCTCTGAGCTGAACCGGATTTTGTAGCGGCCCTGAAGCCAGGCATGATCGCCTCGGCAGATGGGAGAACACAGGTCCGATGCCTGCACCACGGAAGTACCCCGACGAACTGCGTGAGCGGGCCGTCCGCGA